>NZ_CP174288.1:3132500-3840000 GCF_052466715.1 Microbulbifer mixtoriginis (SeqCode)
GTTGATATTGTCTTCACCCAGCGCACTAAACATACGACTGGCCACATTCGCATGGGAACGCATTCCCACGCCGACAATAGAAACCTTGGCAATCTTGTCGTCTGTGATCACCTCACGGGCGCCAAGTTCCGCCGAAACACGCTCCAAGACTTCGCGAGCCTTAACCAAATCATTGCGATGTACCGTGAAAGTAAAATCGGTAGTCCCGTCAACCGCACTGATATTCTGCACGATTACATCGACCTCGATATTCTCTTTACCGACAGGTGCCAAAATACGGCAGGCAACACCAGGGGTGTCTGGGACACCACGGATCGTTAGTTTGGCTTCATCACGGTTAAATGCGATGCCGGATACGACAGGCTGCTCCATCTCGTTATCTTCCTCATCCAGGCTTATCAGGGTTCCTTCACCCTCTTCAAATGTTGAGAGCACGCGCAACGGAACCTTGTATTTGCCAGCGAACTCCACGGCGCGGATTTGCAGGACCTTGGAGCCAAGACTGGCCATTTCCAGCATTTCCTCAAAAGTGATCCGATCCATACGGCGCGCACTATCCACCACACGTGGATCAGTGGTATAGACCCCGTCAACATCCGTATAGATTTGGCATTCCGTGGCATCAAGGGCAGCAGCAAGCGCTACCCCCGTGGTGTCTGAACCGCCGCGCCCCAGAGTGGTGATATTTCCGTTGTCATCCACGCCCTGGAAACCGGCAACCACAACTACTTTGCCTTCATCCAGGTCTGTGCGCATACGCTCGACATCAATGCGCTGGATGCGAGCCTTGGTGTGGGCATTATCCGTGAGGATCTTGACCTGCCCGCCAGTATAGGAGCAGGCATCATAACCGCGCTTCTTAAGGGCCATGCTCAACAGCGCAATAGTGACCTGCTCACCTGTGGACACCAGTACATCGAGTTCGCGGGGGTCGGGTTTTTCCTGAATCTGGTAGGCGAGCTCAATCAGGCGGTTGGTCTCTCCACTCATAGCGGAAAGAACGACAACCATACCGTGCCCCTTTGCACGAAATGCGGCTACTTTATCGGCGACGGCTTCAATACGCTCAATAGAGCCTACGGAAGTCCCGCCGTATTTCTGCACGAACAAACTCATAACTTTCTGTGTTTCCTTAGCTCCAGGCCAAGTCCGCGCACCACCCGAAATCGTGCAGGCGCGCACTTAATCACCAAACTTCGGCGAAATCAACTTCACACGCTATTTATGGCGCCAAATTGGCCGAAATCAGCTTTTTAGGGCGTTCTCTACCCATACAGGCACTTCTTGCAGCATACCTGGCAGAGCCGAAGCATCGGTGCCACCCCCCTGCGCCATATCGCTGCGACCACCGCCCTTGCCGCCAATCTTGCCAGCAGCAAAACGCATCAGGTCTCCCGCCGATAGGCGGTCGGTGAGGTCTTTAGTCACTGCCGCAACCAAGGCAACCTTTTCCTCTCCCGGCGCCGCCAGCAATACAACTCCGCTGCCCAATTTGCTCTTCATTTGGTCAGCCAGGTCACGCAAAGATTTAGGGTCGGCGCCGTCGATTGATGTAGCCAACAGTTTAAAGCCCGCAATCTCTATTGCCTGGGCACTGAGGTCTCCACCAGCACCACTGGCCAGCTTAGTCTTGAGTTGCGCAACTTCCTTTTCCAACTTGCGGTTATTGAGCAGTAACT
This sequence comes from Microbulbifer mixtoriginis (SeqCode), assembly GCF_052466715.1. Lineage (NCBI taxonomy): Bacteria > Pseudomonadati > Pseudomonadota > Gammaproteobacteria > Cellvibrionales > Microbulbiferaceae > Microbulbifer > Microbulbifer mixtoriginis (SeqCode). Next base: position 3,134,180 of record NZ_CP174288.1, read on the forward strand.
GCTCTACCTTATCTGCAAGAGTGTCCGGGCGCGCCTTAAGGAGAGCCGCAACATGTTCTAGCCGCTGCTCAGCTCGATCAAATTGTGACAGCGCATGCGCACCGGTGACCGCCTCAATACGTCGCTGGCCAGAAGCGATGCCACTCTCGCTGACAATACGCAAAAGACCAATATCCCCCGTGCGTTTCACGTGAGTGCCACCACACAGCTCTACAGAAAAAGTCCTGCCCTCTACAGCGCCCATAGAGAGAACGCGCACTGTATCGCCATACTTTTCACCGAACAGTGCCATGGCACCCATTTCTTTGGCTGACTCAATATCTGTCTCGCAGGTATCAACCGGTGTGTTCGCGCGAATCTGCGTGTTCACTAGGGATTCGATCGCATGCAATTGCTTGGCGGTGACCGCTTCCGGGTGGGAGAAGTCAAAACGCAAGCGCTCGGAATCCACCAATGAGCCCTTCTGGGTTACGTGTTCGCCGAGCACTTTACGCAGAGCGGCGTGTAGCAAGTGAGTCGCGGAGTGATTCAATGCCGTTGCCTGGCGTACATCCGCTGACACCTCAGCAGCGAGCTGCTCACCAACAACTACTGTTCCCTGCAGCAGCTTGCCGGCATGTAAATGGTGACCGCCCTGCTTGGCACAATCACGCACCTCAAAACGGCCCGATGCGGCCTTTAGATAACCGCTATCCCCAACCTGACCACCTGACTCAGCGTAAAATGGCGTACGATCGAGGATTACCACGCCTTCTTCCCCATTCTCCAGACGCTCAACCTGATCTCCGTCTTTGAGAATCGCGGTTACTGTGCCTTCTGCTTCGGTGGTTTCGTATCCAAGGAACTCCGTGGCACCTTGCAGATCCAAAGCTTCGGTATAATCCTGCTTAAATTTACCGGCGGCACGGGCCCGCTCACGTTGAGCTTCCATAGCGGCTTCATAACCCGCCATATCCAGAGATAGGCCGCGCTCGCGGGCGATGTCCTGGGTTAGATCTGTAGGAAAACCGTAGGTATCGTGTAAGGTGAATACCAACTCACCCGGCACCTCACTCCCTTCGAGAGTGCTCAATGCACTCTCAAGCAAAGCCATACCTTTATCCAAGGTCTTGGCGAATTGCTCCTCCTCTTTGCGCAGTGCCTGCTCAATCAGCGACTGCTTCTCACGCAATTCTGGATAGGCCTCTCCCATCTGCTCTACTAGAGCGTTCACTAACTTAAAGAAGAAGACTTCTTTGTGGCCCAACTTGTGCCCATGACGCACTGCCCGGCGAATAATACGACGCAATACAAAGCCACGACCTTCATTGGAAGGCATAACACCATCGGCGATTAAGAAGGAGCAAGAGCGAATATGATCAGCGATCACACGCAGAGACTTTTCCTCTGGGTTATCGCAACCAACAATGCTACTAGCCGCTCGTAACAACGCCTGGAACAGGTCAATTTCATAATTTGAGTGCACGCCCTGCATAACAGCGGCGATACGCTCCAGCCCCATTCCGGTATCGACAGAGGGTTTAGGCAGCGGGTGCAGCTCACCGTCCGCCGTGCGTTCGTACTGCATAAATACCAGGTTCCAAATCTCGATATAGCGATCGAGATCGTCGTTGTCGGAACCAGGAGGGCCACCGGGTACATCTTCGCCGTGGTCAAAGAAAATTTCTGAACTGGGACCACAGGGGCCGGTATCACCCATTTGCCAGAAATTATCCTCATCAAGACGGGAGAAGCGCTCAGGGCTCACCCCAACTTCCTTTTGCCAAATATCGGCTGCTTCATCATCGCTGATATGCACGGTTACCCACAGGCGCTCTTCTGGCAAGTTCAGCACCTTGGTGAGGAAGTCCCAGGCAAAACGGATGGCATCGCGCTTAAAGTAATCACCGAAGCTGAAATTACCCAGCATCTCGAAGAAGGTGTGGTGGCGCGCGGTATAACCTACATTTTCCAGGTCATTATGCTTACCCCCAGCACGCACGCAGCGCTGCGAACTAGTGGCCCGGTTGTAGGGACGCTTTTCCTGACCGAGGAAGGTGTCCTTAAACTGCACCATGCCGGCGTTGGTGAATAGCAGGGTCGGGTCATTGCCCGGAATCAAGGAGCTTGACGGCACCACAGTGTGGCCCTGTTCGGCAAAGTAATTCAGAAAGGCGTCGCGAATCTGTGCGCTTTTCATCCGGCGTAATTCCACTTCGTTAGTTGAGAGTTATTGAATGACACCGGTGACGCGGTGTCTCGTCTGTCCCGCTACTGTGCAAGCCCCTGCTCGGGCATGGTTTGTTGAGCCAGTAGATGGACATGCAGGTGAAATACGGTCTGCCCCGCGCTTCGACCATTGTTGACCACAAGTCGAAATCCCTCTAATCCCAGCTTTCTACCAAGTTCAGCCGCCACCCACATCAGATGGCCGAGCAGAGCCTTGTCATCGCTTTTGGCGTCGAACAAGTTAACCAGGGGTTTACGCGGGATAATGAGGAGATGGGTCGGGGCTTGTGGCGCCCGATCCTCAATAACGATACAAAGATCGTCCTCGTAGATTTTCTCGTTCGCAATTTCGCCCGAGATAATTCGACTGAAAACGCTGGGTTCACCCATTGGTTTATTTTTCCAGCTTTTCCTCAGCAGTCAGCTGACGCGCCTCGGATTCCAGCATCACCGGAATGCCGTCTTTTATTGGATAGGCCAGACCGCTAGCTTTACACACCAGCTCCTGGGTCTCCTCACGGTACTCAAGCGGCGCCTTGCTTACCGGACACACTAACAGGCTCAGTAACTTCTTATCCATGTTCCACCCCACTATTTCCCCCTGGCGTAACAAGCAGGGGGCAAAAATGACCGCGTATCATACAATGCTTCATAGGGTTTTTCACGGCATTCGCCAAGGGTGACAACCAGCATGGTTGGCAGCCCTTTATTTTTATCAAGAGACGACAGGCCCCGCCTGCGGTTCGTAAGATTTTAAATGACCAAGCAGCAGATCACGCGCTAAACGTCCCTCTTCGACTTCATTAAAAAGCTCATGATAAGCCTTGGGAAAGCAGTGCAGCATTTTGCGGGCCGAGCCCATCCGCCCAAACCACTCACGACTCACTCCAGCTTCCACCAGCCGATCGGATTCCGGCAGCAACATCAGGCAAGGCACCAGTAATCGCTCCAGATTAGCGGAGAGAAACTCCCGCTCGCGTAGAAATGTCTCAAACCAGCGCAGTGAAACCCCTCGATGCGTTAGCTCATCCTCACGGTAAGCTTCAATTACCGCAGAATCCCGGCTCAACCACTGGCTATCTATCCTGCTGGAAAGCACTAGCCCTGGGAACATCTTTGCCAGCATCAGTACCAGCCTCAACTCGAGTCCCGAAGGCTCCTTAGCCCCGCGGAAACCCGGTGCTGATAGGATGAGGCTATCTACAGCCCCATAGCGAATGGCACTGCCACATGCGACCACCGCCCCCATACTATGCCCCAACAGATGCAGCCCTGTACCGGGGTTACCACTTTTGACCAGGCAGATAAATTCATAGAGGTCCTCGCTATAGAGCGAGAAATCCTCTATGTGCCCCCTCTTCCCCTGGGACAAACCATGACCATAATGGTCCGGCGCATACACACTGAAACCTGCCCGATTAAGATGTGCCGCTAAATTAACGTAACGGCCGCTGTGCTCACCCAGCCCATGGGAAATCACCACAGTTCCCCGCGCGTCTTCAACCCACCAGCGGCGGTAATGCAAACTGATGTTTCTTGTTAAAAATTCCATTGTCGCAGCCCACTTTCCTTATTGTTTTATCGAGGTTTGGTCACCCCTAACCCTCCCCCTCAAGGCTATCTCGGTACTTACCCAACATAGCTAGATGATTCATACATGCTCGCTTAACCAAAGCTCTCTGCACCATTTCGATATTTTCCAGCTTGCCATGCCAAGTCGCTAACGCCGGCTGTTGCAATGCCCTTCCATAGGAGAAGCTCAACTGCCATGGGGCATTGTTAAGCTGGTTAAGGGCATTCAGGTTTTCTGTAGCCTCTTCCGGGCCCTGACCACCAGAAAGAAAATTGATACTGGGCACTGCGGCAGGCACACTGCGGCGCAGGCTGCGCAAAGTGTATTCAGCCACCTCTTGCGGCTCCGCACTAGGCAACTCTGCTCCGGGAGTGACCATACTCGGCTTGAGCAACATCAACTCCAAAATAACACCATGACGATTCAAGGCATGAAAAACACTGCTCCAAACCTGTTCGTTAACAGTCGCGGAGCGTTCAAGACTGTGACTGCCGTCCATTAGCACTTCCGGCTCAACAATGGGCACCACCCCCTCAGACTGGCAAGCGGCGGCATACCGAGCCAGCATTTCCGCGTTAGCCGTAAGCCCCAACTCAGTGGGGTTGTGAGCACTCACGGGATACACTTCCCGCCACTTGGCAAATCGCGCTCCCTGCGCCTTATATTCCCGCAAGCGTTCGATAAGGCCATCGAGCCCATAGGTGATCATGTCCCCCTCCGCACCGGGAAGAGGCCCCTTGCCTTTATCAACTTTAATACCCGGTAGAATCCCCTGTGCCGCCGCCACCTCAGGCAAAGGCGTACCACCTCTATCACTCTGACCGAGCGTTTCCTCAAACAGAATGACACCACAAATAAAGTCCCCAAGCCCCTCACTCGACAGCAGGGCCGCACGGTAATCCCGGCGGTTTGTTTCGGTTGATTCCACCCCTACAGCAGAAAAGCGCTTGGCGATAGTTCCACTGCTCTCATCTGCAGCCAGGATTCCCCGACGACCATCGACCAGAGAATCTATCGTTGCTTTTAACTCATCGTAAACTGTCATAGAAACACCTCCATGTGTCAAAACCCAGTCAAGGATAGACGCTTAAATTAGAATACTTTGCAGGCTGCAACTGCTCGCTTCCAACCCGTCAGTAGGGAATCCCTTTTTTCTGCTGGCATTCCCGGCAGAAAATCGCGCTCAATCTCCAGCAGACGCTCCGGTAGCCGGTGAAAATGCCAGAGACCACTGCCGATCCCCGCCAATAGCGCCGCGCCGATTGCCGTGGACTCAATCTGTCTGGGGCGCTCTACACGCAGATCGGAAATGTCGGCCTGAAACTGCATCAAGAAATTGTTCGCGCTTGCCCCACCATCGACACGCATATGGCTGATATCAACCTTTAGAGCCTCTTCCATAAGCCGCGCCAGCTCATCACTCTGGTAGGCGATGGACTCAAGAGTGGCGCGAACTACTTCAGCCCGCCCCGCGCCCCGGCTCAGGCCACACAAGGTCCCCCGCGCCGACGAATCCCAGTGTGGTGCACCCAGGCCGCTAAACGCCGGCACCAAATACACTCCGCGGGTATTGGGAATGCTCTGCGCAATAATCTCGCTATCGACAGCCCGCTGAATCAATCCCATTTCATCACGCAGCCACTGTATTGCAGAACCCGCGGTAAAAACTGAGCCCTCAACTGCATAGCCTGGTAACCCATGGGGATCACAGGCGATTGTGGCCAGCAGGCCGCGAGGTGGCTCAGGGCGTTTTTCGCCGGCATAGACCAGCATAAAGCAGCCAGTGCCATAGGTATTTTTGAGATCTCCTGGGTTCGTACAGCCTTGCCCAAACAGCGCCGCCTGCTGATCTCCAGCCACCCCACAAATAGGTGCACTGACGCCAGCAAAAGCTGCTGGATCCGTATCGACAAAATATCCGGCAGACGGCCTGATTTCTGGCAGAATCGATTCAGGGCACTCAAAAAGCGCTAATAGCTCTGGATCCCAGCTTTTCTGCTCCAAGTTATAAAGTAGGGTGCGACTGGCATTAGTATGATCAGTCATGTGCGCGCGGGCACCGCTCATCTTCCAGATCAACCAGCTGTCTACCGTGCCAAAACACAGCTCCCCCTTGCGAGCACGCGCCTGTAGATCCGGCTGCTCTCGAAATAGCCACAGCAGCTTACTGGCAGAAAAGTACGCATCCAATAGTAACCCGCTGCGCGCGCGCAGCCATTCGGACTTTCCTTCTGTGGCAAACTGCGCACAAATATCCGCCGAGCGCCGACACTGCCAGACAATTGCCCTATGTACTGGCTCGCCTGTGTGACGATCCCACAGGATCGTGGTCTCTCTTTGGTTAGTGATACCAACCGATTTGATTTCGGATACGCAAACACCAGCACGCTGCAGAGCAGCCATACAGACACGTTGGGTGACTTGCCAGATCTCCTCGGCATCCTGCTCGACCCATCCAGGCTCTGGATAGTAATTGGGGATCTCTGAGTAACTGCGCCCCACCAGGGTGCCGCTACTATCAAAAACGAAAGCCGTAGTGCCTGTAGTGCCCTGATCAATAGACAGGATCATAAAGTCTCTCGCGCTTATTATTCTTTCTCTCATTACCCTAAGCCTGAGGGAGAGCATTACCTTCGCGCCTCAAGCAAGCATGAGAGTATAAGCGTGATTACTCTTCGTCCAGCGCCCAGCTAATAGCATCTGAAGAGAAACCGCGGTAAGACAGGTAGCGTTGGCGACGTGCGCGCTCCTTCAGTTGCTGTTCCCGCGGCAACGCCAAATCAATTGGCGAGCGATATTTGCGCTGCAGCTGCTCATGGGCCAGGGAAAACCAGTCCACCTCTAACTGCTCTAAGACCTGGGATAAAAGCTCAGCGGAAATGCCGCGCTGTTGTAATTCCAGGCGGATACGCAGGGGCCCCTGACCACGCTGAACACGAGAACGGGCAAAAACTTCGGCAAAGCGCTGATCAGACTGGTAGTTGAGTTCTTGCAAGCGCGCGAATAGCGCATCGAAGTCGGCATCGGGGAACTTACCCACCAGCTTGCGCCTCAATTCCAAACGGGAATGCTCGCGGCGGGTAAGCAGCTCAAGCGCCGCGCCGAAAAGCGCTTGAGCTGGGTCGGCGGTGAAAGCCGCCTTGGAGGAAAAAGACACTTACTCTTCCGGCAGTTCCGCGGCCTCTCCGGGGCTGGCCGGAACCAGATCGCCCAACAGCTGTGCGCGCAGCTGGCCCTCAATTTCATTGCGGATATCGGGGTTATCACGTAGGAACTTGGTAGCATTGGCCTTACCCTGACCAATCTTTTCGCCCTTGTAGCTATACCAGGCGCCCGCCTTATCAACCAAGCCCAGCTTCACACCGTAGTCGACAACCTCACCAATCATATTGATGCCTTCGCCATACATGATCTGAAAGTCCGTCTGTTTGAAAGGTGGGGCCACCTTGTTCTTCACCACCTTCACACGGGTCTCGTTACCCACTACTTCATCGCCATCTTTTACCGAGCCGATGCGACGAATATCCAGGCGCACAGAAGAGTAGAACTTAAGGGCATTACCACCAGTTGTGGTTTCCGGGGAGCCGAACATTACACCGATCTTCATACGAATCTGGTTAATAAAGATCGCCAGGGTATTAGTGCTCTTGATGTTACCGGTCAGCTTTCGCAGCGCCTGGGACATTAGTCGAGCCTGCAGGCCAACATGAGTGTCACCCATCTCCCCTTCGATCTCAGCACGTGGAGTCAGAGCCGCGACGGAGTCCACAACCAATACATCTACAGCACCGGAACGCACCAGCATATCTGCCACTTCCAAGGCCTGCTCGCCGGTATCTGGCTGGGAGACGATTAACTCATCAACATTTACACCGAGCTTTTCGGCATAAATGGGATCTAGGGCGTGTTCTGCATCCACGAAAGCACAGGTGCCGCCTTTGCGCTGGGCCTCGGCGATCACTTGCAGGGTTAGAGTGGTTTTACCAGAGGATTCCGGGCCATAGATCTCAACGATACGGCCGCGAGGCAGGCCGCCTATACCCAGCGCCACATCCAGGCCGAGAGAGCCAGTGGAGATTGCGGGGATACGCTCGCGCTCCTTATCCCCCATACGCATCACTGTGCCCTTGCCAAACTGGCGTTCGATCTGCGACAGCGCCGCTTTCAATGCCTTGTCTTTATTGGAATCCATGACCGTTCCCGTATATCTGAGCTGTGTTGAGTGGGGCAAGCTTATCGAAGGATTACTGTATAGGCAACCAGTAATTCCGGCACAATCAGTACCAATCTTCCCAACACGGTTACACCGCTCTAAATTCAGCACAACCCCGCTATCACACCAGTAAACTGACCAGGTAGCTCACCTTAAACAGGGTGCTCCTCCAGGATCTTCAGCATCCCTTTGAGAGCCTCCAGCACCGTTTGTGCCTGAACTGTGGCCCGATCCCCTTTAAAGTGGAAACACCGAGCATCAATCTGAACCGGTTCCTGCCCTTCCGCATGAGCCCAGGCAATCCACACAGTACCGACTGGTTTCTCTTCGGTACCGCCACTGGGACCAGCAATACCGCTTACCGCCACGGACAGGTTGGCATCCATCATAGCCAGCACTCCACAAGCCATTTGCCGGGCAACTGGTTCGCTGACCGCACCAAACTGTTTTAGGTCCTTCGCATCCACCCCTAACACACTGTGCTTGATGCGATTGGCATAACTAACGACTGAACCATCAAACCAATTGGACGCATTGGGAATAGAAGTGATCGCCGCGGCAATCGCACCACCAGTGCAGGACTCCGCAGAGGTTACAAACCAACAGCGCGTTATCAATTCCTCACCAAGCTGCTGTGCCAAACTTAATATCTCGCCATGATCAGCCATTTTTCTACCCACGTATCATTTCTCAAGGTACTCACTCGCCAGGAGCAACCCGCACATCACCTAATATTATGCCAACTGAACGCAACCTCCACTAACAAGACCGCCATCCGCTGCACCAAGCAATGACGTATAGCCATCCATAGACCTACAAGCAGCAAACGAAAATAACATTACCCTGCCAGCCTTAAAATTACTAAAGCGGTACTACAGCCTCTGTAGATGCAAAAAACTACCTCCCTTTAATCAAGACATAACTACCCACAAAAAAGATGTAGCTCTTCTAGTCGGGCACGCCCAACACATAAACATCCTCATAGGTTTTAAAAGTGCGGAAAATATAGCTACAGGACAAAGAAAAATGCATGGTACTAACCTCGTGCGATAAGCAGGACTGAGCACGCGATAAAGGGGGAAAGCACTCACCCAAGAATAACCCGCTATTTGTTAGGCTTTATTCGTCGATAAAAAAATCAACGATACCCCTTTGATAGCCAAAAAAGAATAAAAAGCTATGCTAATAAAACAATCAGTGATGGTTATGACTATCCTGGGAAGCTGCGCTTCTCCATTAATCAACGCAAAAACTTTAATCTGGGAAGATAATTTTGATGGAAACAGTATTAATAAATCCGTCTGGACTTACGATGTAGGCCGCTGGGGCTGGGGCAATAACGAACTACAAGATTACACGGACAATAGTAATAACGCCTATATTGAAGAGGGTAATCTGGTTATTCAGGCACAACGCAATACTGATGGCAGTTTTACATCTGCCCGCCTGAAAACGATTGGCCGATTCTCTTATCGATACGGTACGATTGAAGCCCGCATCAAGCTACCTGACCTTAACGCTGGTCTCTGGCCGGCTTTTTGGCACCTCGGTAATAACTATGGGCAGGTCGGCTGGCCCGCATGCGGTGAACTGGATATTCTCGAAGCCGGCATGGCCGAGGCGCTCGAAAGCGGCAGTGTCAATTCAACGATTTCCAGTGCCTTCCACTGGCATCACGAGTCCGATGAATACACAGGACAAGCGGATTACGGTCAAAGTAAAAACCTCATCAAAGATTTTGGCTACAGTAGGGATTTAACCGAGGATTACCATATCTTTGGTATGACTTGGACACCCGGCCGTATTACGATGTGGGTGGACGATGAAGCCAACGAAATTATCAGCATTGGCAGTGAAGACCCGGCGTTTGATGAGTTTCGTCAAGAGCACTTCCTGATACTCAACCTCGCTGTGGGCGGTATTTTCCCACAGATTTTTAGCAATGAAGAAATCACTGCACCGATGCCCGCCAAAATGTATGTGGATTATATCCGTATCTATGATAACGACGATAATAACTACAACACAGAAATCACCCTGGCCGAAGACAAGGCAAAATTCGGCAACCTAAGCATCTACGGTGACGGTGAAGATATCTCTGAGTCTTTGCAGCTTGGCACCGATACCGAACTCTATATCTGGAACAATATGGAATCCACCGCAAGTGTTGATGACAATGAGGCCTTGGAATTTAATATTGACGCTGGCGATTGGTTTGGCATGGGTTTTTGGATGCACTACGACCTAAATATGATGCACTATCAAAATGGTCACTTAAACTTACGTATCAAGACCAGCAGCACTGAAACGATTGGTATTGGTATCGCCAGCACTGGCAGTGGTAGCGATAGTTGGGTTGATTTAGTCGATGGCGGTGAAGACTATGGGTTAAAACGAGATGGACAATGGCACTTGGTCAGCATTCCGCTAAGCAAATATGCTGTGGACTTCCACACCATTAGCCAGGCCATAATGGTTCGTGGTGACGCACCTGCAGAGGGGTTCACCTTGGCCATTGATGACATTTACTTCAGTGAGGGAGAGGCAAAGACTATCCCCGCTGGCATTTTTTCCGTATACAGTGAAACGTTCGAAGCCGATTCGACTTTTAAGCTGGGTAGCGATGGCAATTTATTCGTGCGGGAAAACACCCTGCTGGAAGTCTCTCAATCACCATTCGAAGGCGAAGAGTCCCTCTCCTACCAATCCTCTGGAGCCGGCTGGTTTGGCATGGCGTTTACCGCCAACAGCTACCACGACCTATCCGCTTACGATAACGATAGAGCCACACTAAATTTTTTCCTTAAAACCAGCAGTGACACCCCTTTTAAAGTCGGCATGAAGAGTGGCAGCATCAATAATGTTGAACAAAAATGGATCGAATTTAACAAAAACCCTGATCCCTATGAATTTGTCCGTGACGGCCAATGGCAACAAATATCCATTCCAGTCAGCGACTTCAGCGATGAAGTGGATATGTCCAACGTGATTCAGTTATTTGAAATATTAGGTGTAGAAGGAGATATCACTAATATTGAGATCGATAACATCTATTTTTCCAGTGAAGCCTCTGGATCCTACTGTCAGCACCCACCCCACAAGTGCCATCCACATCATGGGCGACAGGAGCACCCTAAAAGAAAATGCCAGCCCTGCTGCCCCCTAAGTGGCTTCAGCAATGATCAGCTGTTTAACTATCGACTGGGAGGGCACCAACACCGCCGTCTAGACTCTGCTGAAGAATAACGATGACAGCCACCGGACAATATCCAGTCCCTGTACGGATTAAGTAACCATAAACGTCAACACTCAATCAGTGTAAACTGCAACTACCCTACTTAAAAATTAATTGTACCAAACGGAGCACAGCGTACAGATTACCTACCTGAGAAACCAACGCCTTCTGGACGGTCTGGGCAGCATCTTAATGATGATGCCCAGTTTATTATCTGATTGTGAGGAAAGTTATAAAATTTCAATTAAATCGCACAAAAGGGTATATATACTCTGCACTCAATCATTTAGAGAAATATAAACCCAAAAAACAGCTATCGATAACCCATTGCCGATATGGAGCGCCCTTGATTCAGGTAGCTACTATACAGTTCAGCTACAGGGGTTGGCAGCAATTCGGCCTCCACTACCTCAAAGCCCAGCGACAAATAAAAAGACTCTAAGTGGATATAGGGAAAGGTATAGGTATTCCTGTCAAACCTCTTAGCCAGGAGTGCTAGCAATAAACGCGCGACTCCCCGCCCCTGGTACTCAGGGGCCACCGCAACCCCTGCGAGTAATTTAAAAGATTCATATCTACGCAGGTAGCCACAGCCGATCACCTCACCCCACTCGTTACGCACGACTGCACAATCTTCATGTCGCTTGGCTTTGCCACGAAATCCATGCATGCGATAGAATTTATTCGCTAGCGGAATCTCAATATCTGCCAGCCATTGAACCTTATAAGAAGGCTGCGTAACTCCCATAAATCTGCCTGTACTCAGTAGTCGAAAAATGCCCAGAGAAACCTGCAATACTTGCCTGCGCCCACCCAATGTTTGCTATTGCAGTGCATTGGTGAGCCTAACAAGCACCATAAAAGTGGTGATCATACAGCACCCGCAGGAGGAGAAGCACCCATTCAATACAGGACGTATGGCACACCTATGCCTGAGTAACAGCGAAATGATGATAGCCGAGAGCCTATCGACCCATCAGCTAAACACTTTGCTTTGCACGCCCTCCGCCCTACTCTACCCATCCCTGGAATGGTTACCTGACAGTGGCGAGCTGAACTCTAATAATCACCAATCTGTTAAAACTTCAAGTAAACAAGCACCTGTTAAGCAGCTGATCGTGCTAGATGCAACCTGGAAGAAATCCAAAAAAATTCTCCACCTCAATCCTCAATTGCAACGTCTTCCACGGATCAATCTTGGTGGGGACCTAAAATCAAATTATGAAATCCGTAAAACTTCTGTAGCAGACGGGCTATCTACAATTGAAAGTATCGCCATGGCAATGCAATTGCTAGAGGGGAATAACAATTTTTTAAAATTGTTAGCGCCATTTGAAAAAATGGTTGAGCTGCAACAGAAGAGCTTTACATTTGAACCCGCGTGAATAACCAAACCCATGTTAAATTTCGTATTAGGCCAAAACCCAACTATACGGGGTGTCTACTAAACGTGGGTAAGTCTTACACCTAACGCCGCGCTCTGGGGCAAACCGAAGCGCAGCGTAGGTTTGTCCCTGGCAGTGCCTGTTAGGCCACACCGCTCTGACTATAAATTGAATACTCGGCATGCGTTACCACTCAAGAAAAGCTCCTCCACATCTTCTCCCAACGCCAGCTCTGGAAGATTCTCGAGCGCTTTGGCGGGCATGATCATTGGGTAATTTGTGCCGAAGAGAACTTTGTTGCGGCCATGCCCTCGCATAAACTCGACTAGAGGCTGTGGGTATCTCTTAGCGGTGTACGCTGACGTGTCGATGTATACGTTTTCGTGCTTTGTAGCCACCGCAATAGCCTCATCTGTCCAAGGGTAGCCAATGTGACCACCGACGATTTTTAGCTCAGGAAAATCCAGGGCCACCTGATCTAGGTAGATAGGTCGACCAACCTCCGACGGCATGAGCGGCCCGGTGTGACCAATCTGGGTGCAGAACGGAACACCAAGATCACAGCATGCTGTGTACACGGGATAAAACCGGCGATCGATCGGCGGCACCTCCCAAATCCAGGGCAAAACCCGAATCGCTTTGAAACCTAGTTCGTTTACGCAACGTCGGATCTCTCGAACAGCCTCCATCGGCTTCGAGATGTCCACTGACCCCACGCCAACCAACCTGTCAGGTGCCTTAGCCACGAAACCTGCGACTTCATCATTGGAGATCATGACATTTCGGGGAGCAACCCAAGCCGATATCAGACTGCGATCCACACCACCTTGATCCATCATTCCGAGAGTCATCTCTATCGGGATTTCTGTTGTCGGCATAGGCATCTTCGTCCACCTGCGTAGCGACTTGAAGACTGGATCTTGCGAGTGCCGTAATGTTGGGTGCTGTGCCCAAGCATCAACAATCATCTACTTTTCTCCTTTGCTGCTTAACGCCGCACTAAGCGGCAAAACATTGTTGGCTAAAATAGTGAACGTAGTGAACAACAGCCAACTGTTTTTTGTCCGTTCTTGAGTGCTTTGTTATGTTTTACTACACTGTTTTATCGATTGAAAAAACTTACTAACCAATCGAACGTAAAAATGCTTGTAAGAATTTTCAAACCTACGAGGCCAACAAACAGAACTATTAAGGCTACTTTAAGTTTTTTACTTTTGATGTTATTCCAGAATAATAACTTAGCCTTAAATTCACTTTTTAACTCGGCTATATCTTCTTTCACACTAAATCCCTTTAGTCATCACAAATTTAAAATTGAAGCTAAGAATCAATAAAAACACAACGCCCGAAACAGGGGCGGCCAATGCTGTGCACATTTTGTGCGAAACTGGGAGCGCAGCGATCCGCACAAAATGTGCACTGCGTCGGGCGTCCCGCGGAAGCCCGAAGGGGCGGAGCATCCTGCTTGCGTTTGGTATGAATTTAGCACGCCACTTCACGAATCTCTTCAATTGCAGGTAACCCAGAAAAAATGCCGACTAGCCCAAACACATAGGTAGTCTTACCAATACACCCTTCCATCTCGGAGTGAATCCTGCCATTTCTAATTGCTGTGTCGGAGAATAACAGTAAACTCAATACGTTAGCTGGAGGCCGTGTCTGTAAATTAACATGATCTTTTGATGGAATTAATACTAAAACATTGCCTCTGGGTGGTTTGTACATATAACCGAAAACTTGAACATGATTGCCATAGTAACTTTCAAACATACCGACAACCATAGGCACATCTCCTCACATGAACCCGCCGGACGGCTTATTACTACAAGCGGTCAGCCCCAAGAGAACTAGAAGTAGTATTGATTTAGTATTTCTCATGAATTCATAAGCCGTGGTTTGGGGCTGACATGGAGCGCCAGCGGAATGGCAGTCCCAGCCGAAGGCGACAACACCGCCTTGTTATGTGAAATTAAGGCTAATCTTGAAAATCCCATGGAATTTCCTTTTTAAATAGAGCAATAGTTTGCTCTACTAGCTCTAAATCGAGATCCTTTTTGTAAAGAGTAACTTCTCTAGTTTTTTTTGAGTCATCACGAAAAACCTCCAACACCATATCCTTTCCGGTGTATACCTCTACGCCGATGCCATCCCTATCACCACCGACATCACTAGTTATTATGTACTTTTCAATTTTGGGGAATTCAATACTCATACTCTGGAACTACGTTTTCACTTAACGCCGCATTCAGGTACACCGTAGGCGTCACCTGGAATGCTTTGTTAGCTGCGTGCTGGTTGGTGGAACTCTATAACATTGTCATCTGGATCTCTTATAAAGAAAAACTGAGCACCGTTGTATTCGGCTTCACCTGTTATAGTAAAACCCAGAGCTTCGACGTTACTTTTGGCTGAGTCATAGTCTGTTATTTCTAAAGCGATGTGCGTATAGCCTGGATATTTCATATCACCTTCCATTAGCACATTTTTCCTTGGTGCATCCTTTGAAGCATTAAGGATCAAGTTGATGTTAACTCCTGATGGATGCTCAACTATAGCTACTGGCTCAGGGCCTACTGGGCCAACTATAAACTCAAAACCTAGCTTGCCATAGAATTCACGAGAGACATCCAAATCTCTAACCCTCAATCCTACATGATTAATTCTGGTTATATCTTTCATCATCGTTCCTTGATATTGAGTGTAAATGATTCGGAGCAGCTAACGCCGCCGGCAGGGGCAGCTTACCTTGTGCACATTTTGCGCGCCAATGGGAGCGCAGCGACCTGTGCAAAACGTGCACAAGGTAAGCTGTCCCGCGGAGGGCCGAAGGCCCGGAGTGAACTTGAGTAACTTGTTAATGGCTTAACCCTCCGGCGGCAACATATTACCAAACAAAGCCATTAAACTTAGCACAACAAAGATAACCCACCAGACTATGTAAGCCCCTCTAGTAAATTTCTTTTTCCCGCGGCGAAAAATGGCAAGAGGTATACCTACTATTGCAAAAGCAATTAGAACACTGATTATGGCACGGCCAAAAACAAATCCTATGTCATATGCTGAAGGTCCTTCGTTAGTTGCAATTAGGCTGGCAGTAAAATAATTGAATGCCAAGCTCACAAGAAGCATTACCAACGTATTTATATTTAGTTTGTTATTCATTGTTTTCGATTGTACCCGCGCCCATTAACGCCCCGCTAAGCGGCGAGCGAAGCAACGCGTAGCGAGTCCAGTGGAGGCTGCGCTTTTCGCGGCCGGAATAGTGCTTGAGCGGCTTGTTATGTTTATGACCAAACCAACCCTACCTCAGATGCCTCAGTTGAGCAGCAAAACATTAAGTTACAACCATGGCTACTCTGTTGCTTTATTAAATCTCGCATCTCTTCGATAGCTTTAACCATTTCTTGATAAAACTCAGGTTTCTTTGGCTTACGAGGAACATCTACTTCTGATGCATTAGCAAGTGCAAAATCACCAAGCATTAAGCTCCTACCACTGATGGCATTCCATGATGCTGCAGCTTCTATATCTCCATTATCTACCGCCCTCATAAATCGCTCATTTGAAAATTTATTACTTGATATAACAGCTCGTAATGAAGACTCAACTGTGTCAATACATACCGTTGCCACATGCGACTCATGGTCATGATACAAGGCAAAGGTATATATATCTAATTCACGCGCTTTGGCCTTCCTAAGCCCTTCATAGATTATTTTTTTAAATTCTTCTCTCATAATTACCACAAACTAAAATACATAACGTTGCCAGCAAGGACAGCCGAAGCAAAGCGAAGGCTGTCCGGTAGAGGCCCGCAGGGCCGTAACGAACAGCATCGACTTGTTATATAACTTACTTAACTCGAATAACAGTACCTTTCAAATACTGCCCAATACCATTTACTTCCCATAATAGCAAGGCATTACCACCATTTGCGCACACTAGTGGGCTTGCTTGAGATTTAGCTGATGAAATGGTTCTTGGATAACCAACAAATGGGATAAGTTTAAACTCAACAACACCCAGTTCATCAAAATCTATCTTAGGCGGTATTGTGAAAACAGTAACTTCACAATTTTTACTAAATGCATTATGAGATACATCACCGGTTTTTGTGAACGTACTGCTACAAGATGCTATAAAAAAAACAATTGCTGGAACTACTTTTTTTTCATGGACTATCCTTGTATAGATAATTGGTACTTCATATGTAACGCCCACAACAGCGGCGATTGAAGCATCGGGCGCTTTGCGGGAGCAAAGTGCCCGATGGGTCAAGCGTCCGATGCTTGTGCTGGTTATAGGGGTTCACATCCTTCCCCCCATCAAAAAATAGACTAACCACACACCGATGTAGCCAATACAAAGCAAGCCAATAAAAATCACTGTTGAAAATAGAATTGATCGTTTAACTTCGGCAGCACCTTTCACCCCAAAAGCGCCAACAACGAATGCAATCGTCTGAACCGGAGCTGAATACAAATAGTAAACAGTGGCCGATGAATCATGTTCGTTGACACTTGTAAGAAAGAGTTGAGTAGCTACGGCGATCAGGAAAACCGGTAGCCAAATAAGTGTTGCGAGTCTGATTGGAGTCAAGATCATGATACTGCGGAAGCCCTATAACGCCCGTAGCACGTGAAAATTTGGAGCGCAGCGGAAAATTTTTCCCGTGCCTAGGCTTGTATGGTTGTTCTTGTCCGATTCTGATGTTGAAAATCCTTTTCGCTAACGGGTAAATTGAGACCCACCTTCGGCGGCCACCGAAGGCCTTGTTTGTCACAGTTCGTTGCTGCGCAGGTTCATAAAGACCGTTAACAAGTATGAACGTGACAGACACTCACTAGGCATAACTCGAATAGTCATGTGGGCCTCGAGCTCGAATAGCAAGGCGGAGATAGCTTATCTTATGGAACCTCAAGAGATCAATGTCGGTATCGATACCAACAGTAAACAACTCGATATTTATGTGAGACCTACTGGCCAGTTCTTTAGTGTTACCAATAACAAAGAAGGCATTAAAGACGCTATTAAACAACTACAACCGCTTAAACCTCAAAGAGTATTGATCGAGTCCACTGGAAGGCTAGAATTAGAATTTGTCTGTGCTGCTCATAAAGCGGGACTGCCGATAGTTGTTTGCAACCCTTCACAAGTAAGAAACTTTGCAAAGTCAGCGGGGCGGCTCGCAAAAACAGATAAGCTAGATGCAATTGATATCGCACATTTTGGTGAAGCAATGAAGCCAAGATTGTCATCGATCAAACCAGAAAAACTAAGAAATATCAGTGATTTGCTGACGGTCAGGAACCAGTGCTTAGAAATGAGCACAATGCAAAAGAATCGCCTCAAGAGAATGCCTAAGTCTGTTCACAAGCCCATTCAGGCTATCTTAAAGGCCATCAAAAAAGAGCTAGAAGGAGTCGATAAGCAACTTGATAAGCTTGTTAACAGCGTTACCGAGTGGCGACAAAAACGCGATCTCTTATTAAGCGCTAAAGGAGTCGGCAATGTACTGACTTACACGCTAATGAGCGAACTTCCTGAGCTGGGCAAACTGAACCGCAAAGAGATTGCGGCACTTGTGGGTATCGCCCCGATGAATCGTGATAGCGGCAGCTTCCAGGGTAAGCGCTATATTCGAGGTGGGCGACATCGTGTACGCACGGTTTTGTTTGTTTCTATGATGTCGGCCATACAATGCCACCCTAAATTAAAGCCAATGTATGAGCGCCTGGTCGCTGCTGGTAAACCAAAGAAAGTAGCCCTTATCGCATGTATGAGGAAGCAGCTTACCATTCTAAATACGATGGTAAAAAACAACACTTACTGGGATGAGAAAATGGCTTAAATACTTGACAAAGGACCATAGTCACTTGTTATGTGCTTAAATTTTAACCTTTCGTGCCATGCCTCAATCTCTGATCGAGACTAAATTTATAGCAATCGGAAAGTTTAGCTTTTCGGCATCATATTCAATTTCAACCCAATCCTTCTTGCGCCATTCATTTACGACCTTTTTGTAGATAGAAATCGTTGAAGAATAATCGATTTCTTTTGCCCCGCCTGGGTTGGTAGACATATAACTTGTTAATCCTCCCCCGATTACATCAGCCTGAAGAGGTGACAAACAATGCTCAAGAATATGCTCTTCAATGACTTCTCTAGGAAAAATATCTTGAAGCTTGTAGTCATCTGTAGAGAACTTACTTAGGCCAAAAACAACTTCATCACAAAAATCATATGTTGGCTGATAATACTTTATGTAGAAGTCAGCCCTTTCTTTGAGATGATTAATTAACTCATCGATACCTGAAGTCATATTCTGTCTCTAGGTTGGCATGTTAGAACCGATGTGGGGCACATACCGCCTAAAGCAGCGGCGCGCGTTAGCGCGTTCAGCCCGCAGGGCGATGCTGCCTTTACTTGTTATGTTTATAGACCAGATCATATGCTCTGGACTCCTTTAAATACGAATAACCCTCTTGGCACTTTTGGTATGTGGCGTAAACCACATTGAAGCTAATAGATTCTATTTCAGAAGGCCACACCAGAATACTTTTAGTTGTGACTGCATTTCCGATTATGTCGAGGGCCAGGCCTGCGGCAAGAACTGGCTTTCCAGAAACCATGCGCTTTAAATTGATTTGGCTGATCGGTAGCCCTTCGTGGCTTGAAGGCACTGATACTTTTAAATAGTGAAACTCGCCATCTGACTCGCTAGTGATATTGTAGTTTTCGGCTGGCATAGGTAAGCCTGCCAATACTTCGCCACCGCCGTCAGCTACCTCTTGGCCATTACAGCGTGGAGGCATATCAGTAGCACTTACAGTGCTTGATAAAAGCGAGACTAGAATTGTGATCAATACTTTATTCATGGTGAAACATAACGCCCGCAGCAGCGGGCTAATTTGAAGCGCAGCGGAAAATTAGTGATCTTGCCCCGATAAAACGGACACACTACTTTTCATACTGCTATTCGCTCATATTCCATTGGTGATCGATAGCCTAGAGCTGAATGCAGCCGCCTACGGTTGTAAAAATCATTAATATATCGAGCCAAAGCATACTTTAGATGGCTCATTGTCTGGAATCTAGTTTCTCTAATCAGTTCAGCTTTTAAGCTATGGAAGAACGACTCCATATGGGCATTATCCGTACATTTACCCGCTCTACTCAAGCTATGCTGGATTCCATATTTTCTCAACTCTTTTTGATACTCGGACCCTCTGTACTCTACACCTCTGTCCGTGTGTAATATTAATCCCGGTTTTGATCCTCTTTTCCTTACAGCATTCATCAGGGTTCTTCGGGTTAATTCTGTTGTTCTTTTCGTATCTAAACTCCAACCGATTACTCGGCGAGAATACAAATCCATCACCACTGACAAGTACTGCCATTGACCCTTAACCTTAAGGTAGGTTATGTCAGCAAACCAAACTTGATTCTTGCTTTTAGGCACAGCTCCATCCGGTCTAAGATTCTCCCCAGAGGCTAGGAAACGCTTTATGCCTGGTGCCCTACGTGTCACTCTCGTAACTCTGGCTACGACTCCTAATTCCTGCATCAGCCGGGCTACGCGCTTACGGCTAACTTCATATCCCTTGGTCAGCAGGGCTTTCCAAATTCTTGGACTACCATAGCGCCCCGCAGAGTCATCCGAAATCTTTTGAATCTGAACCTTTAGATCATCATCTTGGTGTTTTCGGTGCGATCGCTGCCTCTTCAGCCAATCATAATAGCCACTGCGCGATACTCCCAGCCACTGACAAGTTCTTTTGATACCTAGTTCTGATCCGAACCTATGGATGAATCGATATCTTGCTGATGTTCCTCCGCAACAAACCGTTGCCACTTTTTTAACAAATCAAGCTCCTGCTTTAATTTACGATTCTCCGCCTCTAAACGCTTTACCCTAGAAAGTTCTTTCTCTGCTTTAGAGACTACACCAGTAAGCTTTCTTCGTTTATCTGCCACAATCTTCCCCTCCTGAAACTCTTTTCGCCATCGTGACAGCATGAAAGGGTGAATGTCGAGAGTTTCGGCCACTTCCTTAACTTGAACACCCTCTATCAAGCTAAGCATTACCGCTTTCACTTTGAATACTGCCAAGTCTTTCTAGGTTTGTTGTATTTCGGCATAAGACACCTCGTCTGTTTGACTTTGGTGTCCGTTAAAACGGGGCAAGATCATTAGTCCGACTGCCTGCGCTTGTTAGCTTCAATCTCATCAAACCGATTAAATATTACTTTTGCCTTGGAAATAGCTTCCTTGATTTGATTGAGGTGGATTTTTTCAAACGTAATCTTAGTAAAGCCATTATCTTTACCAAAATTTAGGTCAAGAATGAGGTAGCAAGAGCCTCCTTCTGGGTAGCATCCTCCTCGGCCAGATATCTCCACCCCCCTATAGAATATCTGCTCCTTCTCTGGAAAGCTAATCGTGATTTTTCCATTTTCAAGCGTTGATCGGCCATTGAGAGCCCAATCCATTCCATCGCCATGTAGGGGAGCACTCGAATATAAAGACGTATCACCACTATTACTTAGCTGAAGCCTATATATAGTTAGTAGCGACGCTCCATCAACTCCATGCCAAGTACCTTCCAGGTCTTGCTCTGAAATAGGAATCGGCAAGACCACGCTCGCTTTCACTCCAAATGACAACAATAAAATTACTAACAATAGTGACTTCATAGGGATAGCTAACGCCCGGCTAAGCGGCGAGCTGCGCAGCAGCGAGCTGGCAGGCGCAGCCTGCGTACTTGAGCCGCTTGTTATGATTTTGGGGCATCAACACGCTTCTTTTTCGATTTTTTACAGAAATACAACACCGCACTTCTTAGCACTGCGTAGAAGCATATAACTGATCCGATAAAGCACGGGACAAAGAGCAATAGAATTCCACCTATATACCCCATATAAGCGAAGACTCCAAGCAGAAAACCGATGAAAATTTCGGTTACCACTGACTCCCAATCTACGGAATCATTTAACTCAACCGTCTTAGCTCCGTAGTGCCTTAATCCTATTCTTTGTATCTTTCTAGGCATAAAAAATCATAACGTTGCCAGCAAGGGCAGCCGAAGCGGAGCGTAGGCTGTCCAGCCCAGCCTCCGGCTGGGCGATCTTGCCTGGCCTAGTTATAGCTGGCGCGTACTGAGCGACCTACTTGCTCTCTGCCAGCCAACTTTGGCTGGCAACTGCCCGATAAATTTACAGGGAAAAATACCATACTTTCCCCACCAGTTAACTAGCTGATTGGCACTCCACAATGGTGCAACTGACTTACAGGGTTTACTGGCTTAAAATGAAGGCACTTGAACGAAACTACGGTGCCAGCTTGCAGATAAACTCTCTGGCGAAGCGTGTTCAGGTAGAGGTTGGTACTTGCAGCAACTAAATACGATCTAAAAATTGACCGCCACAATAACGCCTGGATAAGGGGCGCAGCTTGCTGCGTCCCGTGGAGGCCCGAAGGGCTGTAACGTACCTGAGCCACTTGTTATAAATCGGACAGGTACGCATAGATAATGAGAGCATAAAGTAGCAAAGCTGAGCACATTACTTCAATGTTACTTCTAGTGAAAATTTTTAGATCGTTATCCCATTCATTAACCAAGCAGCTACAACCTGGACAGACAACATCATGTCCTTTAAAAGGAGTATTGCATTTTTCACATGTGTATAATTTTATCCGGTGCTGTTGATAGCCACGGATAAAAGATAATCCCATGATAAGACCCGTGAAAATTACATAAGTGTGTGGATCCTTTTTAGGGTTAGGCCCTAGATAAAATCCAAGTAGGAATAATGGAGTTACAGATAGCCAACACAATAGCACAATTACAAAAGCCTGCTTTGGAGTGTGCTCTTGCTTAATTAGAATACCTTCCAAGCTGCTTGCAATAAAGTAAGCTAACACCATCGTAATTATATATGTGTTTTCAAATATCAAATCCATAAGGATTGGACCTCTAACTCAGACTTATAACGCCCGTAGCAGGCACGCGTATTTTTCGTCGTGTTAGTAGCCTTAGCCTTTATTTGATACGAGGTAAGCTTTAGCTCTTTCAAAACGACCACCCTCTCCGCATATAGACACAAAAAAGTAGCCTTCATATTTTTCTAATAGGACTGATATTTCAAAGCCCTCTTCTTTTAGAATATAGCGCGCTTCATTCTTCCCAGAATTTACAAATTGATCTTCAAATATGGAGAAATTACCCTTTACATAAGTCACTTTTGTCAATTCAGATAGACCAATTAAAACTGACTCTGTGTCTGCAACACACTCTGTATGGTTCATGTTCAATCTATTAGCTACTAATGCCGCCGGCAGGGGCAGCTTACCTTGTGCACCGTTTGCGCGAAAATGGGAGCACAGCGACCCGCGCAAACGGTGCACAAGATAAGCTGTCCCGCGGAGGGCCGCAGACCTGAAGCAAATTGCCCGGCTTTGTTATGCATTATCTTACCCTAGCCGGCTAATTAGTGTGTGGAACCCTAGATAGATTAGCCTTGCTGCTTCAAATATAAACAGGAGAGTAAGACCAAAGGCCCAACCAAACAATGTGCCAAATGCTCTCGGCGCACCATCTCGCTGGGCCAGATCTGTCATAATTTCTTGGGTGGGTGCATAGTTGATTGAATAGCTCCAGAACAACAATGTCGAGGCTGCAAACACCACCCCTCCCAAGACAAACATTACTCCAAAACGCTGGTACCACTTAAACCTAAGTAGATATAGAAAGGCCGGCAACAACACCAAAACAGGGACCGCCCGAATCGTGTTCTGCATTAGCTCATAAAGGCTCATGTGTTACCTAGTGCATAACGTTGCCAGCTGGGGCGGCCTACGCTGTTTATGCGCTCAGCGCATAGCGTGGGCCGTCCCGCGGAGGCGCGTAGCGCCGGAGCGTACAGCCTGGCCTTGTTAAAAATGATTACCTTCTGAGCTATTTCAAAGGCCATATTTTGACTCCAGCACACACCAATGCTGCCACAAGTACCCCTTGGAGCGCGGCTATTACGGGGACCAGGGCCAAGAGCAAAATGAGAGGTTTTCCTAGCTCTGGACCAAAAAAGTATCCAAGTAAAATAGCTATGAATGCCAGAATACTTACGCTAGTAAACCAGCCGCGCCAAACAATTTTGAAGAGATATCCTGTGTTCATAGACCGATTTTTAACGCCGCAATCAGCCGCGGCTTACTTTGTGTGCTTGTTGCACGAAAATGGGAGTGCAGCGACCGTGCACAAAGTAAGACGTCGGCTGCATTGCATTGTTATGGCCTGCTCTGCCTCTGCGGGACGGAGTATGCGACACCACGGCATTCCATATACTGATTGCAAATACCAACTGCTGATTTTCCACACGCCTCAACAACGACACCATTACCACCCAGGCTGTGAGTTCTGATTTTTAAATCATTAACTAAAGCACTCTTGCTCGGCTTTGGTTGATCTATTCTTTCTTGGCAATACGAAGCCTCAACAAAACCCAATGTAATGGCATCATATTTGGAAATTTCAGTGGGCGAATATTCTTCTACGATTGCAGTTTTTACCCTACTTTGTGCATAGGGCCCCACATTTGTATTGAATGTCATGCCGCTACATGCAGTTAAGAACACGGCGAAAATTATTATAAATATCTTCATTCTTGGCTCCTGCCATAACGCTCGTAGCACGAGCAAAATTGAAGCGCAACGCCAATTTTGTCGGCGTGCCTACGCTTGTTATCTGTGTACTAGCGAATAAACCAATACAATCCTTTAAAGCTTGGTGCAGCCAGAATATCAGTATGCCTCACTGACTGGGGGGCTTCCTGCAAGCTCTTCTTTAACTTACGTAGTTTAACAATGCCTCTTATCGCCTGGGAGAAGATTAGCACTGCCAACGCAAGAATTAAGGTATCGAATCCCATTCCAGCAAGTAACGCGGATGCGAGAGTAATCAGTGCAAGAGGCCCCATTAAAAAGGAGGTAATCCAACAACTGAGCAAGTTTGAATCAATCTCACCATAGAGGTCTACTGGCTTTTTTCGAGTTCTTCTCATTCTTTACCTACAAACAGATAACGCCTGGCGCAACGGCGAAGCACACAGTGCTGAGTCCGGCAGCCAAAGGCTGCGTATTGCCGCCACTTGTTATGTGCTTCATCCCTCGCTCTTCTCTGATAATTTTTTAATCGTGTTGCCATAGTAAATTAAGAGCACGCCTAAACATAGCACTAAAATAATAATAATATCGTCAAATACTGACTTAATGAATAATAAAGCATGGGTATCAATATGTCTTCCTAGAAGCACTCCCAAAAAGGACCATATAAAATACAACAATTTGTGCGGCCATACTTCGACCCTGCCCTCCGGGACCATTTTGTATCCAAGAAGTAGGACTCCAATTATAAACGGAATCAATAGTAAAGTATCGTAATAGCCTATATGCATGACTACAAATACTGAAGTCAATAAAAAAGCCCCTAACAATCTAAGATTTAAATATTCCTTTAGCATATTAATATTATTCACATAACGCCTTGCTTAGCGGCAGCCGAAACACAGTGCAGGCTGTCCGGTGGAGACCACGTCTTTTGTGGCCGGAACGTACTACAGCAACTGGTTATGTGTACCCGCCGAACCGTCTAATTCAAGCTTTAAATCCATAGTTCACCTCCATTTTTGAGATCCTTTAACTTCCCTAATATTTCTTCAGCATGATTACGATCTCTGCATGGAATCATAACCTTTCCTTTACCTTTTTTCCGATTCCATATCATTGGATTACCAGATTTAGATTCAAGAATCTCAAATTCTCCGGCTGACCTGGGGATTTGATATTTTGGCAAAGCTCAGTTCCTTCTTAAAACACATAACGCTGCCAACAGCGGAAGCTTTGTAGCGGCGAAGCCGCGGAAAAGCTGTCCAGCGCACGCAGTGCGCGTTGCTGCTTGGTCTTGTTATAAGTGACGCTACCCAATAATTTCATTTTTAGCACTGACAATTTTGCGTGCAACACTAAGACAATGCTCTTTGCTAGCACCCAAACCAATATTGCCCTCTATTGTTGCTACCAGTGACGAGGATATATGCTCGGCATCTTTACCCTCGACCGCAAGAAGAAAAATATGTGGCAGATGACTCTGATACTCGTCGCGAGCTTCTGGCATGTCATTTACACCAATAGGGTCCCAGTCACACCATAAAATTTCATCTATGGCTTTGTAGAGTTCTAGTTCTTCTGGAGGTAATTTCTTGCCCATACTCTTACTTATAACGCTTAGCTAACCGGCAGCCTGTGCGAAGCACGCTTTTGGCTGTCCGACGGAGGCCGCTTGCGGCCGGAGTGTAGTTGAGCGTTTTGTTATGTGTGACCCTGGGCATACTACTAAAGCCTATTCCTAAAGAGGAGTGTTAAGACTGCAGAGCTACCAAATCCGAGTAACCCCAATATACCCAATGGTCTGATGCTCGCTCTGTACTCTTCGCCAAAATAGTACCAATCGATAGCGGACAATAAAATGGCAGCCCCTAAAAGTAGAAACGACAAATTTCCTAAGAGGCTAAGTTTGTTTCGAATGTCCATTTCAGCTCTTACACATAACGCCCGCAGTTGCGGACGACTTGTAGCGACGAAGGAGCGGAAAGGCGTTCCGACAACCTGCGCTTGTTATGTTTAGTCGATGGTATATACAAGACCGCACCCTTTTGATTTTGCGTAATCTCTCGCTGACGTTAACAATTGTAAAAAATCGCTCGCACCAGATATTTTTAAATCTCTTAATTCAGAATTTGATAAATACCCTATTTTTGTCGATTTATTTCCCGTATCAAAATCAGCACCATAACCAGCAAATATGCGCCTGCCTGTTATGGAAAAAATATGCTCTATCTCTGATTCAGTGCACCACACATTTCCCAAACTTTCTGGGAACTCATGATGTTCACCATAAAAGTCAAATACATACTCAATAAACTTGTCGATATATCTAGCTTGCGTTACATCCATAGGTTCTAATTCTGAACCAAAGTTTAAAGAGTCTACATAGTTCAACACTTCTTCAGACAGGCCATACCATAAGCTATCCCTGTAAAATTGGAGTAACTTACTGAGATTACCTTGTATCAGGCATTTCAAACCATCTGGAGAGCCAAGGTATATTTCAAGATATCTATTGACCATTCACTACCCAAGAAACATAACGCCGGCCACACAGGCGAGCGAAACGCAGTGTAGCGAGTCCAGCCAAATGCGCTTTTTGCATTTGGCGATTGTGCTGGCCTTTGTTAAGCATTTTCACCTACCCTACTAGAAAGTATATTACCGAACTCTTCGTATTTAGCTAAAGAGCTAAACGAACGCCTTGGCAGCATATGGAATAGATACTGGTTTACTCTGACTAGTATGTAATTTTTATTGATTTTAACATCATCTATACCTGACCACTTTATAAGCGCCTCATTAGCTTCGGTGCTCTCGGATAACCCTTCCTCGGTAATAACGTATTCATGCTTACCCAATACACCCGATTTAGAGTTAGACATTAGCAAGATGCAGCCCAAGTTCCATAACCATGCTATCAGTGTGGCTACAAGCGCACCAATAAAACTGGACACAACTCCAATGAGCGTACTCTTGGTGAAAAATGTAAATCCATCCTTGTAGCTAAGAAAAACAAACATACCGAGAAATAGCACCATAAAATATATCCAGGTGCCTCTGTTTCTTGGAAAAAAATAGCAGCTTAGGTTTATAAGGTCTTTCTTTGTAATATGCGCTTCAATTTTCATTGTATTACTTAACGCTGAGCTAACCGGCAGCCAGTGCGAAGCACGCTTTTGGCTGTCCGACGGAGGCCGCGTGCGGCCGGAGTGTAGTTGAGCGTTTTGTTATGTGCTTTTGGCATTTTTCCTGTTCAGAACCCTGTAGAGTAATGCTGTTGAAAATATTAGAGCAAATGATAAGGCTATACCCCATGGAAACCAGAACGCTACGTATTGGAACCCGTGATTATTAGCATACAAGTCAGGTGACGGATTCTTAGTCAATACTTCCATCATTCTTGACGCGTGTACCTCGCCGAGAAAATGGATGCCAACGGCCCCAAGAATAAAATATGTTGCGATAAAAATACGCCTGGCTTTCTTGCTCATTCGGGTCTCGATTTACACATAACGCCCACGGCAGGGGCGGATTGGCTTGTGCGCGTTTTGCGCGAAAATGGGAGCGTAGCGACTCGCGCAAAACGCGCGCAAGGTAAGCCGTCCCGCGGAGGCCCAAAGGGCCGCAGCATTACTGCCCGTGATTGTTAGGTTTGCCCCGACAGCCCCGCAATTGGACCCCGAAAATAGAGCCAATATCCTACCACCAATGCAATTGCAGCCAAATAGAAGAAGCCAGACATGAATGAGAGAAATAGATACACAGCTGCCCCGATTAATGCAAAGCTCTTTCCGTGGGCGTAGAAGGAGACCCAAAATACAAATATTACAGCAAGGAAAGAAACAAACCCAACTACCATAAATCCAATGCTGAGTGCTACCGACTCACTACCGATCGGAAGGAACTCCAATGAAGGAAGAGTAAGTAGTGCGAGAACCAACCAATAAAAACTCTTATTTTTTACTATATTCATTCGAAAACCTAACGCTTTTATAAACCGCGCGCGTTTTTCAGCGCGTCCAGTGAAGGCCGTTTTTTGGCCGCAACGGTGTTTCATAAACTTGTTAAGCGCAATACCGGATACACTGTAATTTTTGAGCCAGACTCAGTAATAATGGTGTGCGCCCCTTCTCTGACTATTTCTTTTGCAACGGGGATAGCCGTATTCTCTGTTATGCTATTGAACCAGAAATAATATTTACCATCTTCTTTCACTCTAAAGGTAACTTCATTTGTTTCTGACAAGTTATCATACCCACATGACCCTACATTCGTAGCAGTGTTACAAGGTTCCCCGCACTTGTAAAACTCAAGTTTTTCACCAGGAAGCAGGTGCTCAAGTAATACTTTGATTTCATCGCCTTCTTTTAGGCGCTCTGATGGTGAAAAAGTCCTCTTATAAGTCGGCTCTACGATAATAAAAGAAGATGGCTCGCAGCCGGCAAGAAAGATTAGTACAAAAATTGTTATTAGGTGCTTCATACTTTCCTGAGTTTAACAGTTAATTCAAAAGAAGCGTCTTTATATCACCCTTCTATATAATTCTACTCATTTCTTTCAAGATAATCTCAAAAACCTAATAATATCAAAAAGTTAAGATCTTTGGCATAATTTTCAACAGGTAGATATATAGCAGACGCTATATATCTACCTGCTTTTTCTGCTCTTTATAACATTACCAACCCTATAAAAATCAAAGAGATAGATCGTCATCCCCTGAAATAGGAGGAGCTTCTCTTGAATTCTTATATTGACAGCAGAACAAAAAAGTAAATACTGTATATAAAAACAGATAAAGGCCAATATCATGGATGACATTCGCCACAAAATTCCAAGTAAGCCTGAACGCTTTATGGACAATCTGCGATTTCATATTCGAAAACAAGGACTGTCGTACCGAACAGAGCAAACTTACACGCATTGGGTTTAACGCTTCATTCATTTCAATAAAAAGAAGCACCCTGCTGATATAGGAGCTGTTGAGATTGAGACGTTTCTCTCTCACCTTACAGTTCAAGGTCTTTACTCCGCAAATACACAGCGAATAGCTCTGAACGCTTTGATATATCTGTACAAGAGATTCTTAGGTAGGGATATTCAAGCATTGGACTTTAAACTGGCAAAACAACAAAAGTACTTGCCTGTGGTTTATAGCCGTAGAGAAATATCAGCAATTTTGGATCATATTGAAGGCACTTACAGATTACAAGTTGAGCTAATGTACGGTAGCGGCCTTCGCAGTGCCGAACTGCTTTCTTTACGTATAAAGGATATAGACTTCGACAGCAATAATATTTTTGTTCGAGGTGGCAAGGGGGATAAGGATCGCACTACAATATTACCTAACGGGCTAATAGTGCAGTTACATAGGCAAATAAAGACTGTTTCCCTATTGCACCAACAAGATCTTTTGGCCGGTTTTGGTTCGGTTTATTTACCTAACGCTTTGGAAAGAAAGTATCCAAGTGCAAACCGACAACTCGCCTGGTAATACCTTTTCCCTTCCAGCACCATCGGCCAATGTCCTCGCTCCGGTGAAAACAGAAGGCACCATATGCACGCAACAACTTTAGCGCGCCAGGTTCGTATAGCTGTCAAGCTAGCGAGAGTCAACAAACCGGCTCGTTGCCATGCATTTCGCCATAGTTTTGCGACTCACTTACTCGAAGCGGGTTATGACTTGCGTACGATTCAGGAACTGCTAGGGCATTCGGATGTTAGTACTACTGAAATTTATACCCATGTCGTAAATCGGGGAAATAAAGGCGTTTTAAGCCCCTCAGATCGACTGCGCAACATTAATAAAATTGAGGAGGCTGGAGCTAACTATTTTGTTGGGAGTAAAGTAGGGGAAGTGCAGGGGCTTAACTTATTGACTGCATCTTAGCAGCGAGGGTACCGAATACCGGCTTTCGCCGGTATCGCAATAGAAGAAGGCCGATCAAATTATCCTGGTATTACGTCACCATTCTGTGCTCGGTGGCGGAGAGCATGGTCGATCAAAACAAGAGCCATCATTGCTTCAGCAATTGGCGTTGCGCGGATACCTACGCAAGGATCGTGGCGACCTTTGGTAACCACCTCAATAGCATTGCCTGAGCGATCGATACTTCGGCCGGGGATGCGTAAGCTGGAAGTGGGTTTCAGGGCAATATGGGCAACGATATCCTGGCCACTGGAAATACCGCCGAGGATGCCACCGGCATTATTGGAGAGGAAACCCTCCTCGGGAGTAATTTCATCCCGATGCTCGGTGCCCTTTTGCACCACACAATCAAAGCCGGCTCCAATCTCCACCCCTTTCACCGCGTTGATACTCATCAGGCCGTGGGCCAGGTCTGCATCCAGGCGATCAAAAATCGGCTCGCCCAGCCCTGCAGGGACGCCGCTGGCGTGTACTGAGATCCGAGCACCGATGGAGTTACCCTCTTTGATCAAGGCTTGCATATAAGCTTCCATCTCGGGTACTCGTTCGGCATCTGGGCAAAAGAATGGATTCTGCTCGACCTGCTCCCAATCCAGTTTTTGCACTTTAATTGGTCCCAGCTGGGACAGGTAACCGCGTACTTCAATACCGTATTTCTGCTTAAGCCATTTCTTGGCGATAGCCCCGGCCGCAACACGCATGGCGGTCTCCCTTGCAGAAGAGCGACCTCCACCGCGGTAGTCGCGGATACCGTATTTTTGCCAGTAGGTGTAATCGGCGTGCGCCGGGCGTACCTGCTCAGCAATATTGCCATAGTCTTTAGAGCGCTGATCCGTATTTTCAACCAACAGGCCAATAGGAGTACCGGTAGTTTTTCCTTCAAACACACCGGATAGAATTTTCACTTGATCCGGTTCACGGCGCTGTGTGGTATAGCGAGAAGTACCCGGCTTTCGGCGGTCCAGCTCCAGCTGGATCTCCTCTTCACTGATCTCCAACCCCGGGGGGCAGCCATCGACGATACAGCCCAAGGCTGGACCATGGCTCTCGCCAAAGGTGGTGACGCAGAACAGCTTGCCAAAGGTATTGCCCGACATATGCGACTTTCCCAGATAACGGTTGATAAATTAACAGCGGTTGGCTTTATGGAGAGCCGCGCATTATAAAGGATCTAGCCGCCGCGCGCGGCGTTCAAAGTAAAAAGCACAATTGCTGCAGCTATGTGGCTTTATCAGAGAACCCGGCAATAGCATTTGCCGGGTTCAGAAAAAGAATTACTCTTTTTCAAAGTGGCTTTGGTAGGCGAGCAGCTCTTCGCGACTAATCACAAACACACCGTGGCCCCCATCCTCAAATTCGGGCCACATAAATGGCACTTCCGGGAAAGCCTGTTCCAGCGCTTCCCAGCTGTTGCCCACCTCACAGACCAGTAAGCCTTCTGGCTGCAGGTGATTGGCGGCCTCACGCAGCAAACGGCGGGTAAAATCAAGACCATCGTCACCGGAACCCAAGGCAATCTCCGGCTCGGCCAGGTATTCTTGCGGCATCTCTGCCAGGTCGCGTGCATCCACATAGGGAGGGTTACACACGATCAACTCGTAACTCATGCCTTGCAAACCACTGAAAAGATCCGACTGCACTGCGCGCACACGCTCGTTGAGCTGGTGGCGATTGATATTCAGCTGTGCCACTTCAATAGCGCCTTCAGAAATATCACTCAGGTCGACTCTCGCTTCAGGGAAGGCCTCTGCACAGGCGAGGCCGATACAGCCACTGCCACAACAGAGGTCGAGGATTGCCAACGGTTCTACATTGAGCCAAGGCTCAAAATTGTGGCGGATCATTTCACCTATAGGGGAACGCGGCACCAACACCCGCTCATCCACATAAAAAGTCATATCGCAAAAATGCGCTTCATTGGTCAAATAAGCCGCTGGCAAACGCTCGATAAAACGCCGCTCTAGGAGAGTAAGCACGTCCCTTCTCTCCTCCATGGTCAACCGCGCATGCAGGATTTCCTGCTTACTGTAGGGCGGCAGGTGCAGTGCGTGGGTTACCAGCAGTACCGCCTCGTCCCAGGCATTGTCCGTGCCGTGACCATACCAAAGGCCCGCTTCGCTAAAACGGCTGGCTCCCCAGCGGATATAGTCCAAAACCGTGGTCAGCTCATGCAGGCTGGATTCACGCCTTTCTATCATTGAATCTATCCTTAAGTGCTATGTATCTCATCAAGGCCTATTGTCACTCATTAAGTAGCCTCTGCTGTGGCTATAGAAGCGCCAATCAAGGCACGAGGAGTGTAGTTTGGTTGTTCCAAATAAGCGACGAGTAACGCTGAGTGGCGGTTTAACAGCTGTAACCCGAAGGGCCTAGGCTATTTTTCACCCAACTGCATCGTCGGTCGTTTATGTGGATTCACTCCTTTTGCCTCCCCGAGTTCACAATGGCCCCGACAGAGCGATCAAATTGGTACCAATAGGCCCCTTGGTCCGCGCGGATCTTTACTCTCGGGTTACAAACGCTTAGGGTAGCGCACCCGCCCCCTCGGGCTGAGATGTTGGAAAGAGCAGCATGAACGAACACTACGCACGAATTATTGAAGCAATCGGCGAAGACCTGCAGCGCCCCGGACTCAAAGATACTCCGAAGCGCGCGGCCAAGGCCATGGAATACCTGACCCGCGGCTATCAGCAGACCGTTCAAGAGGTTGTCAGCGACGCACTCTTCCCCAGTGACTGCACCGACATGGTATTGGTCAAGGATATCGAGCTCTACTCCCTGTGCGAGCACCATATGCTGCCATTTATCGGTCGCGCCCACGTGGCCTACATCCCCCAAGGCAAGGTGCTGGGCCTATCCAAGGTAGCGCGTATTGTCGATATGTACGCACGCCGCCTACAAATCCAGGAGCAGCTGACCACACAGATCGCCAAAACACTGCAATCTGTCACTAATGCCGCCGGTGTTGGCGTTATTATTGAAGCAAAGCATATGTGCATGATGATGCGCGGCGTGGAGAAGCAGAACTCCGTGATGAAGAGTTCGGCAATGCTGGGCACCTTCCGCGAGAACCAAGCCACACGCAACGAGTTTCTTTCCCTGATCAGCCGCCCTTAAGGCTGCGAGCTAGCAACGTGCGGCCCCCTGGGCCGCCCGCAATCACGGAGTGAGCCACCATGCCCCATCTGGTTATTGAGTACGCCAAGAATCTGGAAGAACGTATTTCTGTCGCCGCCCTGGTCAGCTCGGCTCAAGAGGCAATGCATAGCTCCGGCTTATT
Source organism: Microbulbifer mixtoriginis (SeqCode) (assembly GCF_052466715.1). NCBI lineage: Bacteria > Pseudomonadati > Pseudomonadota > Gammaproteobacteria > Cellvibrionales > Microbulbiferaceae > Microbulbifer > Microbulbifer mixtoriginis (SeqCode). The sequence goes on from NZ_CP174288.1 coordinate 3,167,664, forward strand.
CGCCTCCCATACCATCAAGACCCGCGCCAAGCCCTACGACCAATTTATTGCCGGTGAGCACGGCGATAGCTTTATTCACGCGGAAATCCGCTTACTGGCAGGCCGCAACAACCGCGAGCGGGAAGCGTTGAGTTCAGCGGTTTTTAACTGCCTGTGCCAATTTGCCGATGGGGTACCGGCTGTCTCGGTAGAAGTGCGTGAAATGGACCCCGGCAGTTACTCAAAGCGGGTGCCCTTCTAAGCTTCTCCACGCAGGAAGGGACCAAACCACTCGGCAATGCCCTCGGCGCCCTCTTCCATATGCAGGTGATGGCTGCCGGGTATTTCCCTAACCTCGATCGTTTTATAGCTCTCCAACACCGGGCGCAGCCGCTCGATCATATTCGCAATCCCCTCCTTCGCCAGCACCAGGCGCACCGGCATGCTCAGGCGGGATAGAAAAGCGCGCACCTGCGCCTCGTTAAGCTTGGCAGAGGACGCCGCCATCAGGCGCGGATCATTACTCCAGGTGAAGCCACCTTCTAGTGGCAGGGTCCCCCGCTCGGCCAGCGCGCGCGCCGCCCATTCTGTCAGCGGGAACATGCCGTTCATACGCGCTTCTACCGCCCCCTCAAAAGTGGGGTAAATCTTTGCCCTGCGCTGGCTGTAACGGGCACGCTGGGCGATAGCCTTAGCGAGAATATCCGGCGCCTCGCTATCCTTGGTAGCAGGAGGTACCAGGCCATCAATCAGGGCCAGGCGTTTGATGCGTTTGGGAAAGGTACCTGCCGTTATCACACTGGCAATAGCGCCGCGGGAATGGGCCAGTAAAGAAAAACTGCGCCAGCCCAGCGCTTCGGAGGCACCAATAATATCCTCAGCTTCTTCCCAAATATTGTAATTAGCATGGGGAGACCGATGGTAGCTGCGCCCATGGCCTGCCATATCCACGGCGACCAAATTAACGCCTTTCAAGAGTGGGGCCAGACGATCAAAGCTGGCGCAATTATCCAGCCATCCGTGCAGTGCCAATACCGGCTCCCCTGTGCCATCCCCCCACTGCTTTGCGGCAATGGTCTTGCTGTCGAATTCCAGGCTGATCTCACGGGGGGCGGCTTGCTTCATGCGCGCAGATTCCAGAAGAAAGTGAATATTAAAGAGCCAGATGGTGCAGGCCCAAAGGCCCGCAGGCAATGACAGTTAGCGCCAGCAACCTAGGGATTTGAAGGCAAAGGGTAAAAACCGGAGGAAAAAATGGTTAGCCGGCGTGCTGTAACCACTGCAACTCAGCACAACCATTGGCCCAGACCTCCGCGCTGACACAGGCGAGGCTGGAGGTCCCCATCGGGTGTTGATTGCCACTACCGCAGAGACCGTTCAACAGCATACCCACCAGTGGTTGATGGCTCACCAGGAGAAGAGGGAAATGATCGGCTTGCTGTTTCTGTAACTTGTCGAGTAGCTGCTGCGGATCGGTATCGCCAATCAGCAGTGACTCGGTGACAACAGGCAACCCCAAGTGGGCGGAGACAATATCAGCTGTCTGCTGAGTGCGCACAAAGGGGCTCGCCCAAATAGCACGCACGGAGGACAACTCCTCAGCGCGCTCTTTGCAGACCTGCGCCACCTGCTTACGACCGCGCTCCGTAAGCGCGCGGCCGGCATCGTTACCGTACATGGGTTCGGCCTTACCATGACGCAGGATAAACAGCTGCATTGACTTCGCCTCAATCGGTTTAGTGTGTGTCGCCGCGCTTGTCAGACTCACCCTTCTGCTCACTGAAGGGCGTTGAGGACTCCTCTGCACTCTCCTCTACCAGCTCGGGCTTACCGTCATCACTACCGAGGATAATGGCCTCCTCGGCTTCTTCTTCCTTTTTGGACTCAGTTTTTTTCTCGGCCTCGGCTTCATCATCGGAAGCCATAACTTCTGCATTAACCTCTTGCGCGCCCTCGTAACCGGAGAGATCGTCCACTTCAGATTCCGGCCACTCTGCAAAAGGAAAAGGCTTTTCCTCAGAGTTGTAAATTAAAAACTGTATCGCCTGATAAATATAGGAGGCGAGCTGGTCGCCAAAACGACGCAAATTATCATTGGCACTGCCACCAATAATCGAGAACAGGAACTGCAGCACAACCACCGCGAGCAGCACCCAGCTGGCAATCTGCAGGCAGATCGCAAACAGCACCATATAGATCAGCCGCACCCACTGGTTCCCGGAAGTCAGGTTGCGCTTTAAATCATCATTTTTCATAAGAGGCTTCCATCAAGGCTTGGCCGAGTAGGCCACATCAAAAGTTTGCGCGCCCGACATTAAATTGCGAATTACCTCAGGAATCGGTCGCTCTTCAAATAATATGGCGTGAATTGCGGAAACCAAGGGCATGTAGACGCCCATTTCATCCGCTTTCTTTTTAATCAGACGAACCGTATTCACCCCTTCGGCAACCTGACCGATTTCCGCGACAGCACGATCCAAAGGCTTGCCCTTGCCCACCAAATAACCTACCCGGTAGTTACGGCTGAGGTCGGAGGAACAGGTCAGGATTAAATCGCCAACGCCGGCGAGGCCGATAAAAGTCATAGGGTCTGCACCCATAGCCTCAGCAAAGCGCATCATCTCTGCGAGAGAACGGGTAATCAGCAGGCTGATGGTATTTTGCCCCCGATCCAAGGCCGCCGCCATACCGGTGACAATGGCATAAATATTTTTCAGCGCCCCCGCCAGTTCCACGCCAAATACATCGTTACTGGAGTAAACGCGGAAGGTCTCGGAGTGCAGCGCGGACTGGATATCCTTGCACAGCGCTTCATCTTCACTGGCAACCACGGTTGCTGTGTAGTGACCTGCGACAATTTCCTTAGCGAAGTTGGGCCCGCTCAGCACCCCCACGCGCATACCCTGGGTCTCCTCGCGCAGAATATCGCTCATCAAATGAAAACTGTCGTGCTCTATTCCCTTAGTGGTGGAAATCAACATGGTGCCCGGTTTTAGCAGCGGGGCTACCCGGCGGACCACTTCACGGAAAGATTTACTGGGGATAGCGACAAATACAATATTGCAGTTCCGTACCACTTCCTGCAGGTCGCTGCTGATACAAAGTTCTGGGTGCAGGGCCACTCCGGGCAAATACTTGCTGTTCTCACGGGTTTCTCGACAGGCTTCCGCGCTCTCCGAATCCCGCATCCACTGGCGGGTATCGTGACCATTACCCGCAATAATATTAGCAATGGCCGTACCGAAACTACCGCCGCCCAATACAGCGATGGAGAGAGGGTTGGAAGTTTCCTTTTGCATATTGATACCGATAAAGCTTCTCGAGGGCAGGGATTATAGAGGTATGACCCGCTCAGCCCAAAGGGTTCAACTATCAGGATCTTGCGCGTAAAGTTACAAATTAACACGCCAAAAACGGAAAACGGCCCCAGCGGGACAAGCTACCGGTTGCACAACCGGGCTGTTCCGCTGAGGCCGCAGAAATAAGGCGCAAGAACTTCCGAAGAATTCACCGCGCCAGGCTCCTGAAAGCCAATAACGACTGATTAAAACTTAGTCGTGCATTTCCAGCAGCAGTGTATTCAGGCGACGCACGTAGTCGGCTGGATCTGTTAGCTGGTTGCCCGCCGCCAAGTTGGCCTGATCCATCAGAATATTGGTGAGATCGGCAAAGCGATCCTCATCCTGCTCCTGATCCAGGCGCTGTACCAGCGGGTGCGATGGGTTGATTTCAAAAATCGGTTTAGCCTCTGGTACCGCCTGTCCAGCCTGTTCGAGGATACGGCGCATCTGCGGACCCATATCCTGTTCGCTCACCACCAGACACGCCGGCGAGTCCACCAGGCGAGTGGTAGCGCGTACAGATTCCACGCGGCTATCCAGAACAGACTGCACGCGCTCAACCAGCGCACCGGACTCATTCTCAACTTTCTCGCGTTCGGCTTTATCCTCTTCGCTCTCGGCTTCACCCAAATCCAGCGCGCCTTTGGCCACGTCCTGGAACGGCTTGCCATCAAACTCGTTCATATGGCCCACGAACCACTCGTCCACCTGATCGGTGAGCAGCAGCACCTCGATACCCTTCTTGCGGAATACTTCCAGGTAAGGGCTGGATTTCGCTGTCGCGAAGTTGTCTGCGCACACGTAGTAGATCGCCTTTTGGCCATCTTTCATGCGGCTGACGTAGTCTTCCAGGGACTGATCTTGTTTGTCGGTATCGGTATGCGTGGTGGCGAAACGCAGCAGCTTGGCCACTTTCTCTTTATTGGAGAAATCCTCTGCCGGCCCCTCTTTCAGCACATTGCCAAACAGGTCCCAGAATTTCTGGTACTCGTCACCATCCTTCTTCGCCAGCTTATCCAGCATATCCAGCACACGCTTAGTCAGTGCGCTTTTGATCGCATCAGTATTGCGGTCTTTTTGCAGGATTTCACGGGAAACGTTTAGCGGCAGATCGTTGGAGTCCAGCACACCTTTCACAAAACGCAGGTACAGCGGCAGGAACTGCTCGGCGTCGTCCATGATAAAGGTGCGTTGTACATAAAGCTTGAGGCCGCGGGCGGCATCGCGCTGGTACAAGTCAAAAGGTGCACGCGCCGGAATATACAGCAGGCTGGTGTAATCCTGCTTGCCCTCAACACGATTGTGGCTCCAGCTGAGTGGATCATCAAAATCGTGGGAAATATGCTTATAAAATTCTTTGTACTCCTCGGCTTTCACTTCAGAGCGCGGGCGGGTCCACAACGCCTGGGCCGCATTAACCGCTTCAAACTCGGGCGCCTTCTCTTCTTTTTCTTCCTCACCCTCTGCCGCCGGCATTTCCTCTTTCAGCATCTCTACCGGAATAGCGATGTGGTCGGAGTACTTTTTAATAATGGAGCGCAGGCGCCAACCATCGGCAAACTCTTTGGCATCTTCTTTCAGATGTAGAACGACACGGGTACCGCGCTGGGGCAACTCTGCATTTTCTACGGAATATTCCGCTTCGCCGTGACACTCCCAGTGCACACCCTGATCGGCTTCTGCACCTGCGCGACGAGTAAACACATCCACTTTATCGGCAACAATAAATGCTGAGTAAAAACCAACACCAAACTGACCGATCAGGTGCGCATCTTTTTTCTGGTCACCGGTGAGTTGCTGCATAAAGGCGGAGGTACCGGAGCGAGCGATGGTACCGAGGTTTTCGATCACTTCGTCACGGCTCATACCAATACCGTTATCGGTAATGGTCAGGGTACCCGCATCTTTATCGAACTCGATACGAATACGCAGGTCCGTATCATCGGCAAATAATTCTGGCTTCGACAGCGCTTCAAAGCGCAGCTTGTCAGCGGCATCGGAGGCATTGGATACCAGCTCGCGCAGGAAAATCTCCTTATTGGAGTAGAGCGAGTGGATCATCAGGTGCAGCAGTTGCTTGGCTTCTGTCTGGAACCCGTGGCTCTCTTTGTGGGCCTCAACGGTCATCTGTAGGTCTCCCCATACACGTCAATCGGAACAGGGAGCAAATATTGGGACCTGCTGACAGGTTTCAAGGGCAAAGCTGGAAATAGGGAATATCTGCATGATGCCGTAACGCAAACGGCGCTGACAGTAATTCGCTATTCAGCTAAGACTTTACGGGAAACGGTGGGGTTTCAAGAAGACATTTTAGGGTTGGAATTTCCCCTTAAAGCCCCACCAGCTGGGGCTTTAAGGGGAGTGCATTATTGACTATTGCACAGCCAACTAACGCTTGCGACTGGCCTTAGCCTTGAGCGTAGCGGCTTTGCCCTTGCTGCCGGTCACATCGATCACAAAGTTGGCGGTCATATCGGAGATCACCCGGGATTCGGCATTCAGCAAGATGGCGATACCGATTTTCAGCTTCTCCGAGTAAGCAACTGCCGCACGGAAACCTGCCACCCAGCCACCGTGATAGATAATGCGGTCATCACCAATGGTGTAGAGACGCCAGCCGAGGCCATAACCGGCATGAGATAGGTAATCCCGCCAGATACGGTGGCGCATATGGCGCTGAGTGGACACTCGCTCGGTGGTCATATCCTCGATCATTGCGGGAGAAAGTACCTTGGGGTAGTAACCCATTTGCGCTTTCAACCACTGGGCCATATCCGAAATACTGGCGTTGACACCCGCCGCTGGGGCAGCGAAATAGTACTCTTTTTCCACCTTCACCGGACGCCAGCCACTGCCTGTTTGCACATGGGGCGCGGCGCGGTTGTCCGAGGCCATAAAGCTCTCCCAACCCACCGAGGCATTCTGCATTTTCAGCGGTACAAAGATTCGCGTCTTGAGTTGTTTGGCAAAGGTGGTACCTGTCGCCTCAAGAATCACATCTTCAATCAGGCTGAACAGCACATTCTGGTAGCCATAGCATTTTCCCGGAGTACAGCGTGGGTCAATATTGGCGAATTTCGGCAATATTTTGCTGAGCGGTTTATTGTCCTCCAGGTAATCATCGTAGGCATTGGGCGTTAAGCCGGAGGAGTGACTGAGTAAATGCTCTACTTGCAGCTGGCGAGACAGGGACGGCGTCTTGAAGCTGAGGTCCGGCACATAATTGACGACCTTGTCATCCCAATTAAAGCGCTCCTCATGCTCCAACAGAGTGGCCATACTGGCGGCAAAGGTCTTTGAGACCGAGGCCAGGCGAAAAACGGTATCCGAATCCACCTTACCTTTCTTTCCGCGTGTGCGCACACCGTAAGTGTCCATGGCCACCACCCGGTTGCCATCAACAATGACATAGGCACCACCGGGGATCGACTTGCCAGCCATCATCTTGCGGAAGTATCGATCGAACTCCTTGGCCCTGGCGTCTATATCCATCGCCCGCACAGGTAGCGCCACAGCGCATAGGAGCAGTAGTGAAAGAATGGTACACGCCTTCCAGGCACGTAGGTGGTAGACGATATTTGAAAGAATTGCAGGTCTCATAAGCAAATCGAGCCGCCAAAGCAATCCGGTACATGCAGATAAGACTAGCAGCCAACGGGCAAAAACTCTATTTAGGCGCCACGCAGGACTGACTGCTGAATTCTAGTCGCTTGCCATTAGTCCTGTGTGAATCCCCATGCCACCCGCATAGATCTGCGTATTGGCACTCATTAAAACGAAAAAACCGCCTTTCGGCGGTTTTTTCTGCATCGGGACTAGCTTCGAGCTAGCCCAGCGACCTTGAGCTTACAGCTTCTCAGCGTTCTCGCTCAGGTAAGCCGCTACGCCTTCCGGAGAAGCGTTCATACCTTTGTCGCCTTCCTGCCAACCGGCCGGGCAAACTTCGCCATGCTCCTGGTGGAACGCCAGAGCATCAACCATACGCAGCATTTCGTCAACGTTGCGGCCCAACGGCAGATCGTTCACAACCTGGTGACGAACCAAACCTTCCTCATCGATCAGGAAAGAGCCACGGAAAGCGACGCCAGCGTCAGCTTCTACGTCGTACGCCTGGCAGATTTCGTGCTTAACATCGGCAACCAGAGTGTATTTTACTGGACCGATACCACCGTCGTTGACCGGGGTGTTACGCCATGCGTTGTGAGAGAACTGAGAGTCGATGGAAACACCGATTACCTCAACACCGCGCTTTTCGAACTCGGCAAAGCGGTGGTCGAAAGCGATCAGCTCAGAAGGACATACGAAGGTGAAGTCCAGCGGATAGAAGAAAACTACTGCTTTCTTACCTTTAATCGCTTCTTTCAGGTTAAAGGTATCGACGATTTCGCCATTACCCAATACCGCTGCAGCGGTGAAGTCCGGAGCCGGCTTGCCTACCAGTACTGCCATGAAAACCTCCTCAATCCAATAATGGGTTGTTGATAAAGAGAGTGAAGTGTTCAATTTATACGCAACAGCTATAAATTGAATAGGAATTGATAGTGGGCCGCTATGATACACATCCACTTATTGCAGGCCCATAAATTTTTTTAATGAGCCTGATAGCGGAAAAGCTATGCGTGAACCAGGCCTCAAAATAGGAAAAAACAACCGATAGTTCGCACAAAAAAGAAACATAGGGGTCGTTTTTTAATCTTTCTGGAATCTTATTGACACTCATTCTCAATTGCAATAGGATTCACATCAGTCTAGTATTGAACAGAAATCGAGCAGAGCCCACAACGATGTATGTATGTATCTGTAAAGGTATAACCGACCGCCAAATTAAAGAGGCTGTCTACGATGGCTCCACTTCTGTGAAGGCCTTAAGACGCCAGCTCGGGGTTTCTTCCCAGTGCGGTCGCTGCGCCGAGCAGACCAAGGAAATTATCAGTGAAACCCTGGGTACCGGAATGATTTCCTCGGCCACCAACGGGCTATTTTACTCCGCCAGCTAAGTTCTCATTTTGGCCGCCGCGCACGAATAGATTGCCATGAATGGCGGCCAGTTGTACCTCAAGCCCTACCCCTGCAGCTTTCCCTAGACTTCTGGCAATCACACTCGGTGCGCTAAGCTGGGTGCACATCAATGTGCTCAGCTTTGCCCATGAAGAAGCACCTCTTACACCTCTATGAACGGCTTCGCTCCAGCTTTTGGAGTGTGCCACTCGTGATGATTCTGTCGGCGTTGCTGCTCGCCTACCTGATGCGCCAGCTGGACGCCCTTTTAAGCGCACTGCCTGTATTTGAAACAGGCCATATCGCCACTCTCGACTGGCTGCATATGACCGACGTTAACAGCGCACGCGCCTTGCTCTCGGTAATTGCCGGTTCAACTATTACAGTTGCCGGTACTGTATTCTCAATTACTGTGGTGGCCCTAACCCTTGCCTCCAACCAGTTTGGCTCTCACCTGGTAAGAAATTTTATCCGCGATCGCAGTACCCAGGGGTCCCTCGGGATCTTTCTCTCAACTTATGTCTATGCACTGGTCACAATGCGCGGTATTGAGGGTAGCACTGGGGAAATCACTACCTATGGCTTTGCTATCCAAGTCGCATTACTGCTCACTCTAATCAGCGTCGGCTACCTCGTTTATTTCATCCACAACGTGGCGCAATCCATCCAAGTGGATAACATCGCCCACCAGATCAACCTGGAATTCCACCAGGCAATAAACCGTGAATACCCAAGCTCAACAGAGCCCAAACGCGGCGAGCACTTCGATACTGAGCGCCTGGCACTGGGGCCTGGGTGGATCCCCTTACCCACTCCCCGCGGGGGCTATATACAAATCATCGATCGGGAAAAAATGATTGCCATTGCGGAAAAATTTAATTGCTGTGTGCAGGTCCATTGTCACCCAGGCTCCTATGTGCATCACTGGGGACACATCGGCAGAATTTATCAGGGCGACAACCCTGAAAAGATAATTCCACCACTGCAGTCCGCCCTACAAATTGGCGCATTGCCCACTGCCGAGCAGGACATTGTTTTTTCAGTGCGCCAGTTATCACAGATTGCAGTACGTGCACTATCCCCCGGTATTAATGATCCTTTCACAGCCTATTCCTGTGTTGACCGCCTCATTGAGGGGCTGGGTACTGTGCTGCAAAGACCGGAACCTGCGAATTGTTTTACTGACTCCAGCGGAGCTTTACGCCTAATCAGCTGCAAATTGGAATTTGCTCAGCTGCTTGATGCTTCACTGGATGAAATCGTCGAACACGGCCGCGCCAATGGCGTTTTTATGCGCCACTTACTCAACGCATTGGAACATCTCGCCGAAGTTTGCCAAAGGGAAAAAGACAAGACTGCACTATTTAATTATCTGCAACGTCTGGCCAACGACAATAAAAACTTTATTAAGAGTGAAACCGATTCCACTGAAATTCAGCAAATAATATCTGCTATTCAAAAAAAGCTCGCCAGCTGACACTGCAACCTAAACAAGAATCATTTTCGTTGCTATTTTCGGCCAAATTCGTGTTAAAAACCGTGTTTTTTCTGCATTCCGCAGCTAACAACTTCTTCTTGACTTGCCGCAAATCGCAACGCAAACTCGGCCCGGATTGCAGCTATCACCCTAAAATAAATTGTGGGAAATCGGTCAGCTGCAGACATAAGTGACTAACACAATTTAGTGACTTTTTATTGCTACTTATTTCAAGTAACCAACAAATAGGAATTCTCTGAGGGTGTTATCTAGCTCGCAGGGCCACAGGAGCAAAAGCTATGAAAGGCGATCCCAAGGTTATCGAACATTTAAATAAAGTACTGGGCAATGAGCTGGTAGCTATCAACCAGTATTTTCTGCATGCGCGCATGTACGACAACTGGGGTTTAAAAGAGCTGGGCAAACAGGAATACCACGAATCCATTGATGAAATGAAACACGCCGATTGGCTGATCGAGCGTATCCTGTTCCTTGAGGGTATCCCCAATCTGCAGCACCTGGGCAAATTGATGATCGGTGAGAATACCGAGGAAATGCTCAAGTGCGACTTGAAGATTGAATCCAAAGCAATTCCCGATCTGCGCGAAGCCATCGCCTACTGTGAATCGGTACGCGATTACGGCAGCCGTGAATTACTGGAAAAAATTCTCGACTCCGAAGAAGAGCATGTCGACTGGCTGGAGACTCAGCTCGAACTGATTGACAAAGTGGGCATTCAAAACTACCTGCAAACTCAAATGGAAACTGCAGCCGGCCACTCTGGCAAATAATTAGAACAACCTTTACAAGTATAAAAAAACCGCAGTTTCAACTGCGGTTTTTTTATTCTCAACCATGTACTGCCGCTTTCACCAGGCAGATACATCGAAGCAAAAACAAAAATTAACCTTCGCCTTCACTCTCCGCCGATGCCTCATCGATCAGGGTTTTCAGCTCACCATTTTCATACATTTCCATAATGATGTCGCAACCGCCGACCAACTCACCCTTCACCCAAAGCTGAGGGAAAGTCGGCCAATTGGCATACTTGGGCAATTCAGCGCGAATATCTGGATTAGCCAGGATATCCACATAAGCAAAGCGCTTACCGCAGGCCATCATCGCCTGGGAGGCGCGCATGGAAAAGCCGCACTGGGGCGCGTTGGGGCTACCTTTCATGTAGAGCAGAATGTCGTTGTCAGCAATCTGCTGTTTGATGTTCTCCAGTGTATCCATAAGCGTGAGAAACCTCAGGTGGTGGAAGCAAATTTATTAACGTGTATCGCATCGGCACCCAGCCATTGCGCACGGTCGGCCATTGTACCTCAGCGCAGGGGGGAATAAGTACCCGCAGCAGTGCATAGCCAAAAAATGCGCACCACTCCCCAATGGCCCCATCCTTTACAAAGAGAAATCAAATAGATGGCCCACACGCCGCAAAGGCTGTGTTAGCATTAGTTCAACAATATTATTTGCAGATTAAAATACATCAAAAAGAATTATCTGCGGAAACGACTTCTGTTAAACAAACCCAACGATTAAATAAGGAGGCGTCTCAGTGCCCCCCCACACACTGATGCACAACTATGGCGAAAGGACCCTGACCCTGGTCCGCGGCGAGGGAAACTACGTGTGGGATGATCGCGGCCACCGCTACCTGGACGCTATTTCCGGTATCGCCGTCTGCGGTCTTGGCCACTGCCATCCAAAAGTCACCGAAGCCCTACAGGAGCAGGCCAACACCCTGCTGCATGTATCCAACCTGTACAACATTCCTCCCCAACAGCAGTTGGCCGACCGGCTCGTATTCCTATCGGGTATGGATAATGTATTTTTCTCCAACTCCGGTGCTGAGGCCAATGAGGCCGCTATCAAGCTAGCGCGTAAACTCGGTAATGAGCGCGGGCTGGTGACACCGCAAATTGTGGTTATGGAGGGCGCTTTCCATGGGCGAACCCTCGCCACGCTTACGGCAACAGGCAATGAAAAGGCACAACAGGGCTTCGCCCCCTTACCCGAGGGTTTTTTGCGGGTGCCTTTCAACGATGTGCAAGCCATTGAAAACCTGGCACAACAGCACAGCGATATCGTCGCCATACTGGTGGAACCAATACAAGGGGAAGGCGGTGTCCGCGTACCAGATACCGACTACCTAAAACAACTTCGTACACTCTGCGATCGACACGACTGGCTGTTAATGTTGGATGAGATCCAGACCGGCAACGGTCGCAGCGGCAGAATGTTTGCCTACCAGCACGCCGACATAGTGCCGGATGTATTAACCACCGCCAAAGGGCTCGGCAATGGTGTCCCTATCGGTGCCTGTCTCGCCCGCGGCAAGGCTGCCGGCCTTTTCACCGCTGGCAGCCACGGTTCGACCTTCGGCGGCAACCCTCTCGCTTGCCGTGCCGGTCTTGCCGTGCTGGAGACTCTTCAGGGCGAGTGGTTAATCGAGCGCGCAGAAAAACTGGGCGAACAATTACTACATTCCCTGCGCATGCGACTGGGCGATTGCCCAGGGGTAGTGGATATTCGCGGACAGGGTCTGATGATCGGTATTGAACTCAACCACCCTTGCGCTGAGCTGGTTGAACGGGCTAGGGAGCAGGCGTTACTGATCAACGTCACCGCCGGCAATGTGGTGCGGCTACTGCCTCCACTCACCCTTACTGACGAGGAGTGCCAGCAACTGGCCGACAATGTCAGCACTCTGATTCAACAATTTACCCCGCAGGCAGTCTGAAGCACTCAAAGGAGAACAATTTATGGCGACCAGGCATTTCCTCACCTTAATGGATCTCTCCGCAGAGGAGCTAAAACAAATTATCGAGCGCGCTATCGAATTAAAAACCCTACGCAACCAGGGCATTACTACCGACCTTTTTCGCGGCAAAGTGCTGGGGATGATTTTTGAAAAGTCTTCCACCCGCACCCGCGTCTCTTTTGAAGCTGGCATGGCGCAGATGGGTGGCAGCGCCCTATTCCTATCGCCGCGGGATACTCAGCTGGGGCGCGGTGAGCCTATCGAAGACAGCGCTCGGGTGATCTCACGCATGGTCGACATAGTAATGATCCGCACCTTCGGCCATCAAAATGTGGAGCGCTTCGCAGCCCACTCACGGGTGCCCGTAATCAATGCTTTATCTGACAGTTACCACCCCTGCCAGTTACTCGCCGATATCCAGACTTTCGTCGAACACCGCGGCAGCCCCGCGGGCAAAGTGGTGGCCTGGGTGGGCGACGGCAACAATATGTGTCACTCCTATATCAATGCGGCGCGGCTTTGCGACTTTGAACTACGTATCTCTTGCCCCCAAGGATATGCTCCAGATGCCGATATTGTCGCTGCCGCCGGCGATCGGGTAAAAGTTGTGCATAACCCTATGGAGGCCGTGCGCGATGCCGACTGGGTCAGTACCGATGTATGGGCTTCCATGGGCCAGGAGACAGAACAACAAGCCCGCAGCGAAGCCTTCGACCGCTACCAAGTGAATCACGAGCTGATGAGCCACGCTAACGAAGACGCAATTTTCATGCATTGTCTGCCAGCGCACCGCGGTGAGGAAGTCAGCGCCGAATTACTGGAGGACGAGCGTATTTCCAAGGTGTGGGACGAGGCGGAAAATCGCCTACATGCACAGAAAGCACTCATGGAGTTTTTACAGGAGCACAGCCAGTAAGGTTTTTTATGCGTCGGTCGATGGCGTTATTTACAACCTGTCGACTGGCCCATCCTCCGCCCTACCTCCCCCCTCCACCAACTGACATCCGTGTTAAAAACGACCACGCACTTTTTTCGTGGCATCAAAATACAGGTTCAGACGAAACAATACCGATGAACAAATAATAACCAGGCATGTTGCAACAAAAAAATCACGCCACAAAACTGATCATCTTAGTACCAACTTGCTCAAATTGCGCACATTCGCAAATGGTTATTGCCGTTGTTAATTTAGAACGCCCCGGCTATTAAAAAAAATTGTAAGAGCTTGTATTACCCTTCTCCCTTCACTGACAAATGCCATGCAGCCCAGCTGTGGCGGGACCTGCCGCAGAAGTGGCTACTGACTCAACACGCCTACCCACAATTTATCCACAAACAACCACAAAGTTATTCGGCTTGAACTGACCCGCCTACCGCATTATCTTGTAGCGCGCTCGAGGCATACCCCCTATATATTGGGGTAAGGGACCTTGAGCATCCCCAAATCTAGGGGCGAATCCCGGCACTCCGCCACACTTTTTGGCGGCCGGTGCCAGACGCTGCTTTTTTCAAAGCAGAATCAGAGGTAAGCGGGCGGAAAGGAATGATCCGCCACAGGCAGCAGCCGGCAAAGCTTAACTGAACGCCGGCCATCGAGCCGCCTGTTTCCAGTGCCTTCACGGTGTGGGAGGAATCACTGGCCAAGCGATGGACTCGCTCCGCACATGCCACGCAGTCCAGTGGCGCTGTTCTGGTGAACACACGCGGACAGACAACAATACAAACCTTTCGGAGATTTACATGCACACAGAGACAGGGCGCTCTCAAACCGTGCCTGCGGCAAAATCAGGCACAACCAGCGACCAGGCTACTGACGGCACCACTCTGGCCGCCACCGCACCAGGCCAGATCCGCGTCATCAAGCGCAATGGTACCGTTGTCCCCTACGACGATGGCAAAATTTCCGTCGCCGTTACCAAGGCCTTTCTCGCTGTTGAAGGCGGCACCGCCGCTGCGTCCAGCCGTGTCCACGAGCAAGTCGAGGAGCTGGTTGGCCAGATCAGCGCCACCTTTAAGCGTCGCATGCCCTCTGGCGGCACTATCCATATTGAGGAAATTCAGGACCAGGTGGAACTGGCCCTGATGCGCGCCGGTGAACACAAGGTTGCCCGCGACTACGTACTCTACCGCGAAGAGCACGCACGCCTGCGTGCAGAAAAAGAAAAAAGTGCCAGTCAAACCGAGCAGGCCGTCGATGCGCACCCCAGCATCCGCGTTAAACTCGACGACGACAGCCTCGTTCCCCTGGATATGGAGCGCCTGCGCACTGTTGTCAGCGAAGCCTGTGAAGGTCTGAAAGACGTCAACGCCGAGGCCATCCTCAGCGAGGCCCTGAAGAACCTTTACGACGGCGTCTCCGAAAACGATATCAATACCGCCCTGGTAATTACTGCGCGTACTCTGGTTGAAAAAGAGCCAAATTACACTTACGCCACAGCCAGCCTGCTGCTGGACAAGCTGCGCTCCGAAGCCCTGCGCTTCCTCGATATAGCCGAGCGCGCCACCCAGCATGAGATGGAAAAACTCTACGCTTCCACTCTGCCCGCTTACGTGAAGAAGGGTATCGAGCTGGACCTGCTGGACCCCGCCCTGGCCACCTTCGACCTGGAAAAACTCGGCGGAGCTTTAAAAGGCGAGCGCGATCACCAGTTTACCTACCTGGGCCTGCAGACCCTGTACGACCGCTACTTCCTGCACAGTGACGATATTCGTTTCGAGCTGCCGCAGATTTTCTTTATGCGCGTCGCCATGGGCCTCAGCATTAACGAAGAAAACAAGAACGAGCGCGCGGTAGAGTTCTACAACCTGTTGAGCTCTTTCGACTACATGAGCTCCACCCCGACCCTGTTCAACGCCGGCACCCTGCGCCCGCAGCTGTCCTCCTGCTACCTGACTACGGTACCGGACGACCTGCACGGTATTTACGGTGCTATCCGCGACAACGCCATGTTGTCCAAGTGGGCCGGCGGCCTCGGCAACGACTGGACGCCGGTGCGCTCCCTGGGTTCCTATATCAAAGGCACCAACGGCAAGTCACAAGGTGTTGTGCCCTTCCTGAAAGTGGCCAATGACACCGCTGTAGCGGTCAACCAGGGCGGTAAGCGCAAAGGCGCTGTGTGTGCCTACCTGGAAACCTGGCATCTGGATATCGAGGAATTCCTCGAGCTGCGCAAGAATACCGGTGACGACCGCCGCCGCACCCACGATATGAACACCGCCAACTGGGTCCCCGACCTGTTTATGAAGCGCGTGTTCGAAGACAAAGAGTGGACCCTCTTCTCCCCGGCAGATTGCCCGGACCTGCACGACCTGTTCGGCACCGCCTTTGAAGAACGCTACAACCACTACGAGCAACTGGCTGCCGAAGGCAAGCTGCGTCTGTTTAAGAAAATCCGCGCGCTCGATCTGTGGCGCAAGATGCTGGGCATGCTGTTCGAAACCGGCCACCCCTGGATCACCTTTAAAGACAGCTGCAACCTGCGCAGCCCACAACAGCACGCCGGTGTGGTACACAGCTCCAACCTGTGCACCGAGATCACGCTCAACACCAAGGCCGACGACGAAATCGCCGTATGTAACCTGGGCTCTGTCAACCTGGCTCAACACATTGGTGAAAACGGTGAACTCGACCGCACCAAACTGGCTAATACCGTAAAAACCGCGGTACGTATGCTCGATAACGTTATCGACATTAATTACTACGCGGTTGAAAGTGCACGTCAGTCCAACATGCGTCACCGCCCAGTGGGCATGGGCCTGATGGGCTTCCAGGATGCGCTGTACAAAGCAGGCATCGC
This sequence comes from Microbulbifer mixtoriginis (SeqCode), assembly GCF_052466715.1. Lineage (NCBI taxonomy): Bacteria > Pseudomonadati > Pseudomonadota > Gammaproteobacteria > Cellvibrionales > Microbulbiferaceae > Microbulbifer > Microbulbifer mixtoriginis (SeqCode). Next base: position 3,184,020 of record NZ_CP174288.1, read on the forward strand.
CTACGCCAGCGATGAAGCCGTCGCCTTCGCCGATAACACCATGGAAGCGATCAGCTTCGAAGCCATCTCCGCTTCCAGCGATCTGGCTGCTGAGCGCGGCAAGTACCAGACCTACGAAGGCTCCCTGTGGAGCAAAGGTGTTCTGCCACTGGATTCCATCCAGATCCTGTCTGAGCAGCGCGGCCAGCAATTTATCGATCAGGACACCAGCTCCACTCTGGACTGGAACGGCCTGCGCGAAAAAGTAAAAGCCCAGGGTATGCGTAACTCCAACGTGATGGCGATCGCCCCTACCGCGACCATTGCCAATATCACCGGGGTTTCCCAGTCGATCGAACCGACTTATCAAAACCTGTATGTGAAATCGAACCTGTCCGGCGAATTCACCGTAGTAAACCCCTACCTGGTACACGATCTGAAAGATCGCGGCCTGTGGGATCAGGTCATGGTTAACGACCTGAAATACTACGAGGGTTCCGTACAGAAAATCGATCGCGTACCGGAAGACCTGAAAGCGAAATACCGCACCGCGTTTGAAGTGGAACCGCGTTGGATTGTGGACGCCGCCAGCCGTCGCCAGAAGTGGATCGACCAGGCCCAATCCCTGAACCTGTATATTGCCGGCGCTGATGGCAAGAAGCTGGACCTGACCTATCGCATGGCGTGGTTCCGCGGCCTGAAAACCACTTACTACCTGCGCGCCCTGGCTGCCACTACCACAGAGAAATCTACGGTAAACAGCGGCACCCTGAACGCGGTAAGCGCACACGGCAGCAGCAATGGTGCCGCCGCAGCAGCGCCTGTAGAACAGGCTGCACCCGCACCGGCTGCAGTGCCGCAGGCTTGCTCTCTGGACGATCCAGACTGCGAAGCCTGTCAGTAAAAATTTGGCCCCTCCTGGGGCCAGTACTCACTCTCGGGGGAGAGCGTCGTAACCGCAAGTGCGGGCATGACCATGCGCAACGACCCCGGCCCACCCGGTATGCAAACACCGGGAGGAATTTTCGGGCCGGGGATCGTCTGCGTTTTTCCCCAACTGCGTTTTCAGTAACCCGCACAAAGGTGCGGCGCATGAAAACTACGAAAAAAACTTTGCCACAAACCTCACAGCCGTGCGGTGAAAACCCAAAAATAAATTTTGGCTAAAAGCAAAGTGATAATTGATCTGGCACAGAAACTTTGTGCCCCGCTGGGGTAAAAATACCTGCAGCGATTGACCACTGCCGGAAAATTCCGGAATAGCACCCCTGGCCTCGCTCTGCGAATGTAGCGCCAGGAAGAACACAGAAATTAATATCGAATTTCCGATAACGAGACCGATTAAAAGGGCCGACTATGCTGAGCTGGGACGATTTCGAGACAAAGCCCCAACAACCCGAAAAAGCCGTTAAGGCGCAGACCGCAGCGGAGCCCCAGGCGAAATCCGTACAAGAGCCCAGCGCTTCTTACTCTGCGGAAACTCCAGCGAGCTCCACCACAAAAAATGGCTCCGCCGCTGTTGAGGCTGCACGTGCAGCCGTTGCCAGCCTGGACCCGGCGCCCGGCCTGGAAGAACTGGAAATGGGTGCAGCCCGCATCCAGGTGGATGAAAAGCGTATTATCAACTGCCGTGCGGACCTCAACCAGCTGGTCCCCTTTAAATACGACTGGGCCTGGCAAAAATACCTGGATGGCTGCGCCAACCACTGGATGCCCCAGGAAATTAATATGAACAAAGACGTGTCCATGTGGAAAGACCCCAACGGTCTGACCGAGGACGAGCGTCGCATCGTAGAATACTCCCTGGGTTATTTCTCCACTGCAGACTCCCTGGTTGCCAACAACCTGGTGCTGGCGATCTACCGTCATATCACCAACCCGGAGTGCCGCCAGTACCTGCTGCGCCAGTCTTTCGAAGAAGCTATCCACACCCACGCCTACCAGTACTGTGTAGAATCCCTGGGCATGGATGAAGGCGAAGTCTTCAATATGTACCGCGAAGTGCCCGCCGTTGCCAAAAAAGCAGCCTGGAGCCTGTCCCACACCCAGGCCATCGGCGACCCCAACTTCAAAACCGGCACCGTTGAATCCGACCAGGAATTGCTGCGCAACCTGATCGCCTTCTATGCCGTCACCGAAGGTATCTTCTTCTACTGTGGTTTCAGCCAGATTCTGTCCATGGGCCGCCGCAATAAAATGACTGGTGTTGCCGAACAGTTCCAGTACATCCTGCGCGACGAGTCTATGCACCTGAACTTCGGCATCGACGTGATCAACCAGATCAAGCTGGAAAACCCACACCTGTGGACGGCGGAATTCCAGCAGGAAGTAACCCAGATGATTCTCGAAGGTATGGAACTCGAAGTGGCCTACGCCCGCGACACCATGCCCCGCGGCGTACTCGGCATGAACGCGAATATGATGGAGGAATACCTCCAATTCATCGCCAACCGCCGCCTCAGCCAGCTGGGCCTGAAAGAGCAGTTCCCAGGCGCACAGAACCCATTCCCGTGGATGTCTGAGATTATGGACCTGCGCAAAGAGAAAAACTTCTTTGAAACCCGCGTTATCGAATATCAGACCGGCGGCGCGCTGCAGTGGTAAGAGAGGCTTCCGGCCAGTGAATTACTACAAAAGGAAAAAGTAGTCGCTCACAGGAAGAGAAGTATTGAAAACGGGCTTAATGCCCGTTTTTTTTATCCGATTCTGAATAGTTTAAAACCGAAGCGTAAAAAGGCTTCCCCTGCCTTTCCACAGGCCCCCACCAAACTCAACACTCATTGCATTACACCCTGCCCCCTCGGAGTCTATTTTTAGTGGAGAGTGCTTGGCCCCCTTAATGAGTAATTCATTAACTTTTTAGCAGAGCGTGGCCCTCTCCCGCTTTAATCAAGTAGCTTCTTACTGCGAATCGCTAACCGTCACCCAGCCAATAGGGCCCCAAAGAATAATTCCCTAGCGTGCTAAACCCGTTCCAGTAGTTTTCTGAAATCAAGGAGCTAAGCGAAGAGAAAAACTTCTTTAAAACCCGGATTATCTAATATCAAAACAGCCGCACACCGCAGGGGAAGAGATGAGTAAGTCTCAGTATTAAGTGACTAAAATCACACCATCTGGCAACTTTGAAAACACTTCTTATTTGTCGAGTTAAGCGAAACGTAGTATAAAAAAGGTTTATCCATACTAATAGCGAGTTTTTGCTATTTCGGAACCTTCTCTAATAGACTGTTGAAATGGAGTTACTATAAAAATAGTGAACCACAGGAAGATATGTATTGAAATGAGTGTTATGTAGAAGACCTAAAGAATTTCCAAATAATTCCAACCCTATTGAGAAAAACAAATAATTTAGCAAGAACACTTCCAAAACTGCATATAATTACTTTTAAGAAGCCAAATACCTTGCCAAGCTTAGTCAAATCCAACAGGACAGGCTTCTAGCCAAAACAGAAAATATTTTACCTTAGATTATTTTCCAGCCCATAACGCACTTTACAGCTAAAAGGTAACCGAAGTAGAAAGCCAAGATCGCTTAAGTTAACAACGCGTACTCGCTACTTAAAAAACTTTAACCTTAATGATTCAGCAACGGAAAAACACTCTGCGAAATGACCTTGCATCTAATTTTTCGGGACTGGCACTTGCTGAAAACACTCCTAGTTAGACGACGACTTTTAATATCATCATCTTCTGCAATAAATGGCCTTGGTAAATATTCCTAAACATAATCAATGCCTATCAAAGGGATAAGGCATTTTGCAATTTCAAGGGAGCTATCCAGCATAGCTGCCCCACTAAACATCCTTTACCCATAGCTCGGACTGATAAAACAGCTATGGAAGAGCTGTATTTATTTACTAAATATGTAATTTATCTCGTGATTTAACAGCCTTAGAGAAAAGAACAATGTCGCTGAGTACGAAATCGGCTAAATCCGCTTTCGTTTTGGCAGTTAAACCTCAGGGAGCGCTCTTCATAAAGCTAGTTGAACTGAGGGAGTAACAATGACTTGTACGACTCTATCTGGCTGGAACCCGGCGTACTCGTAGAGGAGGGCTAGCTTTCGACAAAAGCTCATAGTTTCTTGCAAATAAAATGGCGATGAAAAGGTGCGCTCAAGCCTGCCATGTCATCGCATGAAAAATGTCGCGTAAAGCAAGCATAAATCTAAATTTCTATGCTATAGGTTCTCACTCTGTAAGTGAGCCCAATTCACTTGATGTCCCCCCTGATAACAAAATGACACGAATAAAATTCACACACAAACGCTCTGCCCAGGAGCCCTAGGCTACTGGCTGAGGCGCAGCATCACTTGGAGACTCCCCATGAAGAACAATGAAGTGACACCCGAACGCACGGAAGAGGTTGAGCCAACTACCTTGCCTGGCGACACGACTGCACTCACGCCGGTACCCATGACTGTTGTCGAGGTCACTAATTGGCGATACCAGCGCTTAAGCTGCTTCTGGGGAGGGCCGAAGGGGCTCGATTACGGTCTATTGCGTGGGCATCAGGATATTCAAGTCGCGAATGCCTACCCGGATCAAAATTCCACTTATTTCGTCGGTCAGTTCAAATTGCCAAAAGGCGCTTACCTGAAGCTGCGGGGACATTACGGTCACCTGCGTTATTTCTCACTCACCATCGCAAACAATTTGCCGGGCGGAGTACAGGGGAACGGTAGTTACCTGCGTGACGACCAAATCGTGCCCGATGAGGGCTCAATCAACCCTTTTATGTCGCCCAATAGACGCGATGTACCGACAGAACGCCGACGCTACACCGTATATATCCGCTCGGGGCAGGCTCCTCGCAAGCCTCGCCCCAATACACTTTATACCGGTACCAACTCTGAGCGAGCCGGCATCCACCTCGCGTTTCGTAACTATATGCCCGACAAAGGCTATGATGGCACAGGCAACGTGCGCATGCCGCCTCTTGAGGAGGGTGGATTGCCTGTTGAGCTGGGCCTACCAACAGTCACGCTGCACCTTCCGGAGACCCCGATCCAGGGCGAAGAGGGTTTGTATAACAGCAACGATGTAGTGCTAACAGGCGAGAGGATGTGCCGGGCATTATTGGCTTCTAAGGAGGGGCAGAAGCAGGAATTCCCGACTAAAGAATGGCTTCAATTGATCGAGGACTCCTGGGACCGGGTCAATGCGCCTGCCATGCCCGCACCCATGTTCCAGCGATTCTGGAATATGGATTACAGTGTCAAAGGCGCCTTCATCCCCGATCCTATCAAGCGGGTTATCCGTTGCCCTGCAAGCAATGAAGGGGCATGGCTGAACAACCCCGACACTGTATACATGGTTGGCCTGTTCTCGCTAGCTTTTGGCGAGGTCGTGGTGATCGAAGGTAAGATGCCAACTTTTCCTAAAACCAAGCATGGTCAGGTGAGCTGGCCCGAAGAGCAAACCCAGGTACGCTACTGGTCTCTTACCACTGGGGGCACGGCGCCGTCGGGTCTGGGCTGGTCGTCAATCTTCGATGAAGAGATACCACTGGTTGAGGATCGTAAGTTCACTATCGTCATGAGCCGGGCGATCGATCGGCCCAAAAATGCAGACCGTGAGCACGGCGTCAAATGGATAGAGTTCGGAGCCGGCGAGGGGCACTATATAGGCGCGCGCAGCTGGGTCAACTGCGTCTACATACGCTACCAAGCGTCACTGAGCAACTACGACTGGCCAAACTCACCCCTCAACATTCCGGTGCCTACTGAGGAAAATCCCGCGCCTATGGACAGCTTGGTCATGGGACCCTACTACCCTACTGCGAAGTATATGTCGAAAAAAGAGTTTGAGCGGCTTAAAGGAACTGCAGTTCCTCGATAGTAATTCAACTTTGCCGAACTCCCACAAGCGAAACTGGTCCGCCATATCTTTAAAGAAACCAGGAGTAGCTGCAGAACATGGCCAAACGATCGCCGGTAGGCGTGATCTTTGCCGAAGAAATACTCGGCACTGGTCTCGATGCTCTGATGGCTGCCCCGAATTTCAGAGTCACGGGCAAAAGCCCTTTTCGATACCTTTCTTGATCACAGCTTTGTGACAAGAGCAGTAACAGTGGAAACTGAAGCTTTATCGACTCATGACTTAAATTGCACAATGATAAACTGCCCCAAGTTTGCATAAACAAGCTCCAATATTGACAAAGCTTCTCTAATAGCAACTAGAGACTCTAGGCCAAAAACAGGCTAAGCCACCAGATAAAGTACCTATCTAATATAAACGTCGTTTGATAGGGTAAATCTGAGCGTTATCTGCTATAAAAGCCAATCTGTAAATAGTTGATTTTATTGAGGTTTTATACTGTATTATATGGTAGAGTTCGCAACAGGTTTCGGGCCAATGAATTACCACAAAAAGAAAAGTTGTCGCTCATAGAGAGAGTTGTTGGAATAAGCCTTCAAGCCGATTTTTATTGAGAGTACTTCGATTTACTCTCCAAACCAGTCATAGACTTATATTCCACAGAATCCCTCCGCCTCCTCTCTACTACCGGGCAAACCATCTGGACAGTATCTTGTATTCGCGCATAATGCCTCGCATTGACTGTGTTACTGTTACACACTTATTCGAGCAGGCCTGTAAATATCAGCCTGCTAACAATCAGCCATTGCGAATTTATATATGAGTACTCCCAATCTAAATGAAGTAATTAACCAGAGTTGTGAAGACCGATACGAATATTTCCTGAGTGCAATCGGTGAAGAGCGGGAAATTTGGATATTAGTCGACAACCAAAACTGCTTCCTCAAAATACATACCGATGAGGACGGAGGTTTTGAGTATTTACCCGTATGGCCTACGTCAGAATTTGCTAGCGCTTATGCTAAAGATGAAACCGAACTCACGCCTAAAAGTATTCCCCTCCCACAGTTTCTGAAGAAATGGCTCCCCGGCTTGAGAAAAGATAATATTGAAGTTGGTGTATTCCCCGCACCAGATAAAAGCGTATGGATTACTGGCACTGAGGAGCTGGAACACGACCTACGTGAAGAGTTGAATAATTTCTAATGTCACTGGCCTCAAACTGGGTTCTATGGCAAACCTCTGACACTCTAAAAAGAATTGATAAATAGCTACAAAGTTAACCGTTAACTCGCAATAAAAGTCTCACATCCCAATGGGGTTTTTATTGCGTTTTTCTAGGAAACTCGGCCCCAGCTTAGGGGCTTTAGTAGGTTCCCCGAATTGGATAGTTATTCTCCGGATTTCGAATAAACTCGATCCCCATCAACAAAGTCTGCAAGTCTGGTCTGGCGAAGGGTGCATTAGAAATATCAACGATTTGCAGCTTACCAGCCTCATTAATCACAAAAATCCCGGGTTCGGCAAAAGGCTTATCAGTTTCCTGTGGAGACCTGGGATTGGAGATATAGACTCCAAGTTGCTGCATCTGAGGGATGGACAAATTGTAACCTATCGGAAAATCTGGTTTGACCTCCTTCATTTGTTCAGACGCTTTCTCGGCGCTATCCGCTGACACAGCTGTCACATAAACGCCCTCTTCATGATATCTCGGCAGCAGCACATTCAATTCCCGTAAATACTTGGTACAGAGCGGACAGTGCTTACCTCGATAAACCACTACCATTTGCCAGGGGAAGCTCCCTTCCATTTTACCCAGCTGAATTTTCCCACCACCCAGCTTGGCCACTTCAATAGCAGGGATTTCAGCACCCGCTGCCAACTTAAGATTGCCCATAAAGCCGCTCCATAAGACTACTGCCAAAGACACTCTATCAAGACTAGCCCTTTAGAACACGGCTGACTTGAGAAGCCAAATGTAAGGAGGACTACATCGCCCACTCTCCAATGATAGAAGCTATAGTTATGACTAATCGGACAAGAAAATCAAATATTAAATACAGGTGAGTATATGAAGTAACTCTTATCAGTTTTATTCTATTTGATACTCTTTAAAGGATATATTTGCACTGAGCGAGACTATCTGGAGAGATTACTGACTGACACTGCCAGATATATATTTCCCAGGAATGAGTTCTTCGAACTATTCCGGTAAGCCCCATACAATAAACAATATAGATAGTTAACGTTTTGGAATACGCACCATTTCCAAGGAAAAGATGACCGAATGGCACTGATAAGTAACAGCGGTTGATACCACCCACCTTGAACTTTCCCTAAAAAAAGCCCGCTATAAATAAGCGGGCTTTATCCTGTGAGGAAGCAGGAAGCGATTAAGCCCCCTAATGTGCCAAAAAAGGCACAAAAGTAAATCTAAAAATTACTGAGTACAGGCAGCAATACGACCAGCGCTGTTCTTACCAATACCGCAGTTCAGACCACTAGGAATGCCGGTATAATCTGGGGACATAATGCCACCATTACGCTGTGCATCGTGGTCAGTATAGAGGCTTGCCAGGTTATATGAACGCGCTGTGCCCTTGTGATCGTTGTCACAGGAGAAGATAGCGCTGCCATAGGCAATACCCAGGAAGGTTTTGTATTCCTTCAGGTCTGAATAGAGATTACGCTTGGCAGAACCGGAGCAGTTCATCTGGGATGCGAGATTAATATAACCATCGTCCTCACCAGCAAGCAATATAGAACTTGCGGTTGCAACACCAGGGAAACCAGCATAACCACCAATGGTATATACGGGCGATGCCAAGTTAGTGCCCACATAGTTGCGCACGGAGTACACATCATTAGTTTGCAGATAACGTACCGCTGAGCATTCACGACCGATAAATAGGTCGTTAACCACGCTTTCGATCCAGCTACCATTACACAGGCGATCGACGAACTCGGTGCCTGTAATAGCTCCCCCAGTGGTAAAGATCGCAGCAATACCATTCATAGCTTTGTCGAAGTCGACCTCTACAGCAAAGCGGTCATCTAAACCGGCAACATTTCTGGTTTTGGTTTCCGTTTTACATCTCTTCCAAAACCAGCGACCAGTACAAACCTTATTGCTCTCAGTAATAGTATTACTATCAAACTGATTATAAGCACGATTGTAATAAGGAGACCCAGGCACTGCGTTACCAGATAAGTACATCATTTGTGCAGCGCCCTGACTATGGGCAATCACCCAAAAAGTATCATCGGCTTTACATTGATTCTCATGTTGATAGCCATCTCCCTTACCGCTGCGAATATCGATAATCTGTCTGGCAATTTCGCCAGCTGTGCCATCATGCCAGTAAGGCATTTCACCTTCATCGGTGGAGTTATAACCTACAACTCCATAGTTGCCGCCATTGATTCGCAGCTGCTCAATAAAATTACTGCCGTTATATTTATCAAAGAAAGCTTCACTCCAATAATCTAGGGCTGGTTGCTCTAACTTACCCTGGGAGTTGGTGCGCTGTTTTATATGCCCTTCGGTACCATGTCCGTGAACCAGGATATAGCAGTTATCTGCCGCAGCAGATACGGAAGCAAATAGGCCAGCCAGTGCAAGTGAGAGACTCGCACCTAGTCGTTTACAAAGAGTCATTGTTGTTTCCTTATATTTATTTCCCGGCTCTAGATCACACTTCCCAAAAAATTATTTTTATTGGCCGGAGTCATTTTTGGACAGGGAAAGTTATCCGGGGATGCTCAACGGATATAGGACTTAGGGCGCCAAACGAGAACCGGGGGCGACAGGCTTGCAGACCAATCAGTCACAAGTTTGACTGCCAGCTGCTAATCGAATTAACTCAAATCAAAATCGCCTTGATCGGTACTGATCCATAAACCCAATGTAAGGAATATTGAAGTTACTATTCCCCTCTATTCCCCCCCCTCTCTCAAGAAAGAAAGTCTGCCCAAGCCTATTGAGGCTCACCCTCCACCAGGCCCATTTAGTAAAGATTACGAGGTATCATCAAGTCATTTACATCCTTAGACTTCTCAAAAAAACGCTATAGAAATTAGGGCAACTATGCATTCCCCTGAGAAAGATATTAAAGACGGGGTAAAGGTATGGGGTGTTAGGCAAACGCTCTATATGGATATAAACCCAAAATATGAGATGAATTACATCGCTGACATCTGTGCAAAATCGAAGTATTCGATTCCATAGCTGGAGTCTATTTTGTTCCAGGAGATACTATACGCCTACCGCTTTAACTTAATGATACCTACAGCTCCAGAATGGAAAGGATTGGAGCTTCACGGGCTAATACAGTAGATATTCAGCAGGCACCGCTTTGGCAAAGGAAGGCCAGTCCTATTTAAAAAATATACCTTGCAACTTGGTTTCCGATTAAACAAAAAATTAAATTTGCAGAACTCAAGCAGAAACATGAAACTTACTCCACCATTTATAGAAAATGGCCTAGCAACAATACTGGGCCCAAACTTACTACCCTTTTTGACGGAGGGGCTTAATTGGTACTCTTGGAGTGATAAATTATCGCCTGCCACATATTCTGCTGGCCACCACCATAATTTTCAATTTTCGGGTTCTTAATGTAGCTCCAAGCTACCTTGCCATCACCTAAATACATCGGTTCATCTAGCCCCCCAACCATGGTTGGGAAGTTGAACTGAGCCCACAAGAATATTCAAATCCGAATCGATCTCCATAACATAATACGCTTTTGGGACCAATAATCGCAGTGAGTTAGGGCTATTAATTCAATCAAATTTCAGATTATCCGAAATACATTGAAATTTAGCATAACCTAGTAAATAACGACCATTTCTTAAGCCAATCAACTGAGGATCACTAATTTGGCAATTATTATCCTCAACCAACCATTTAAAGCCCTCACCATCAATGCTGCCACTACCATTAACCTTGGCAATTCCCATACGAGTTAAAAAAGAGGAATCCAGTCCGTTACCGGAATAAAGAGCCTGGCGCTCTATAATGGGACAATCATCATTATCATATTCACTCTTATGGGCCATATAAGAGAGAAAACAATTAACCTCCCAATTTGAACTATATCCCTCATCAAAAGCATCTACATCATTAAGATCAGCACCAACCTCATCACGAAGGTAGCGCTCCATATCTGAATATTCTATGTATTTAGGAGAAACAATAATTGATAGGTTGGTCACCGCATCTAGAGGTACCACCGTGTGGCCTCCTCCATTGGATACCATCGCTGAAGTAGAAGTACAAAATGATTAAAATAGCCTTCGAATGAATCACTCCGCTCCATTTTTATCGCAATTGTACCCAAATGACCACGTGACCATTGCCCCAGCCACGGTTATCTGAGCCACTCACTTTCAAAGACCAATCATTTCTATTAATGATTGTTAAGCCCGCAGAGTAGTAAGAGCCAGGGCCAATATTTTTTTGTCAAAAAGAATTCCCATGATTTTTCTTCACCCCGTAAGTCGTTACAAATATAGTCATTATTTGGTTTGAGATACACGTAAGCCAACGCGACCTTATTAGCTATGCAATCGATTTTCCGTGATGCATCCACCGCAAAAACCGTGACATAGATCAAACTGCAAAAGACAAAAGGTCTTGATAAAGCAACATGAGAACAAAAATACTATGCAAAGTATTGAACATTGATGCGAGCAGTCACCAAAAGAGAACTTATTAAAAGATCATAGATACAATTCAATAAAAGTGTAGACAAACAAATAATCAAGGTATTTCTTATTAATGTTCAGTAAGCAAGCTATATACTTTGATTGAGATAGAAAGCTGCTAGGTTATACAGCTTTTAACAAAAATTATCATTCTTCAAGCTATTAGGGCCTGGCAACAATATACGCCTATGAAATAAATCGATATTCCACCGCATAAGTAGTACACCTGTAAAAACCTAACAAGGATATAGTGAAATGAAACTACCACTACTAATTATCAGCTTGCTCTTATCTAGTGCTTGCCTGGCAGCTCCAGAAATTAGAGGTACACCCCAGGACCTACGTGGACTCCTCCACCCGGCGGAGAGTATTGTTACCATCCGTGGCAGCGCGGAAGAAACCGCCTACTCCGATAAGGCCATTGTCAGTTTGATTGTCACAACGGAAGAAGAGCTACTATCAAATGCAATTGACGCCAATCACAGGCTCCGTTCCAAATTGCATCAGAGCCTGACAGAGGCTGGAATCAAGGGAGCAAATATTAAAAGCTCAAAATTTTCCTCCTCACCCCAATATGGCTGGATGGGCAAGAAGCCCAAGAGCTATAAGGTTGTTAACCGCGTAACTATTTCAATCAACGAGGAAAGCCAACTCCACAGTATTGCGCAGCTCACAGATCAAAATAGAGAAGTTGAAATAGCAAACACCACATTTGAGCATTCAGAAAAGCATTTGTTTAACAAAAAAGTTAAATCCAAGGCTCTGCAAGATATTCTGGAACAGAAAGCAGATTATGAAAAGGCGCTTGGTGTCCAGCTGACACCGATAGGCATTCGCGGTGATAACATACACTACCGAGCCACTGAAGGCGCCATGGCTATAGAAGAGGTTGTTGTTACCGCTTTCCGTGACTCCAGCAGTAACTTTGAGAGCAATTTTATTGATTCTGGCCAGGATAAATCATTTGATGAGGTTATTTATGAGGCGGAGCTCTCTGTAGACTTTCGTGTTCGTCCTCAGCCATAGTTAAACCAGTTCTAGTGTTATTACAATTCTGATGATCTGAGCCCACTCTTTAAACTGCTTAAGCAGTGGGCTCCATCTACCAAGCTTAACGAACTACCCAACAGATAATGATAATATCTGGCTGATCTCATTTAAGCTGCGGTTCGACTGCGCCTGCCAAGTTTCAATAGCCGCTTGTAGTGCGGCCCAGTCTTTTTTTGAAGAGGGAGATTTATCTACTACCCTCTCTCTCACTAGAGCACGAATAGTATCGCTGGCAAAGACCAGTGTATCCACCCCCATACGACGCAAAAAAACCTGGGCGGTTTTGCCTCCCAGTCGGTCTCCACCTTTGCGTAAACTCTGGAGATTCTCTACATAGTTTTTCGTATTCCAGCTAGCAAAATACTTCCCCAGACTCCCATTCTCATTGGATAAATGCCAGAAGAAGTCTGCATTCCGAGAGATTGAGCGGGTTTTGGTCCAATGCTTAATCATGCCCTCCTGGCGCATTAAGTCATCCAGCGCTTCCTCAGAGAGATATCGGCAAAAGGACAAATCAAAGCCATAAAAAATATGCTCTATCCCCGGCCATTTTTTCTCCACGACTTTCCAACTAAACCCCGCCTGAAATACAGCCCGAGAAGCCGCAGACAACCATTGGCTGTTGGGTATTGCTGAGATTTCTTTAGCGGGTTTGGGCTTTGTGAGTCTGGCCGTAAGGTCTTTCTTTCCGCCGAAACGGTCAATGACGGGGGCTTCAATATCGAGAAAATTTCGCATTTATGCTTAATATCCTTTAATAGCTAAAGCATGTCGTACGAGTGATGAAGTTAGCGGTGAGCACATTTGACAGGACCACAGTGTGTCCAGGCTATCGGAGTGAGCCTATCATAGCCTCTTCTCCCACCTTCTTTAGAAGGTCGTTAATCAGTAAGGGAGCCCTTACAATTGGCTTGATCACCGCAGGGATGTAAAGTTGCCTCCATACATCAGCGCATAACAATCTACGAATCAATAATCTCAGGTGAGCTCATCAATCATACGCATCGCATCCTGAGCACCATAGGATTGCCTTCTGGTAGTTTCAGCTTCAGATGACGCTTGGGCCTGGCTCTGTGAATGGCCAGAAGGCTTGGCAACATTCACCACTCGCGCCATCGCTTGGTAGGGGTAACCCGCATTAAACGCCAAGCCACCAATCGGCTTCCAGCCCTCATTCAGCAGCTGGGTAACTTCCTCTTCCAAACTGGAAAAGCCAGACTTCCCGACGGCAATTTTATACTCAGCTTTCTTCACATCTACCTCCTGTACCGCATGTTTTTCCGATTACGCCATTCACACTCTGTAACCGGTACATAACCTTATTAGGCTCAAAGGGGCGGAGTTTAAAACACTTACCGCCCACTCTAAAGTAATGGATACCAGCCCTAGAGAAACCTGTGAACTCAACCCGGTAAAATCAACCAACTCATCCCCGCAATAATCAACGATGCGGTCACACTGAGTACCGCCCCCTCGCGAACCATATCCTGTATCCGCACTTTACCAGTCCCGTAAGCAATGGCATTCGGAGCCGTGGCAACAGGCAACATGAAGGCACAGCTCGCGCTCATGGCAGCGGGGATCATCAATACCATAGGTTCAAAGCCCGCAGAGGTCGCCGCGACAGCGAGAATGGGCATGAGTAGAGTCGCAGTGGCTGTATTACTGGTGATCTCTGTAAGAAAGGTAACTCCCAAACATAGAATCACCAACATCAGCCATAGTGGCATGGCAGTAAGAAAGGACAATCCATTACCGAGCATGTCGCTCAAGCCAGATGTTGAAAATCCTTTGGCCAGGGCAATACCACCTGCAAACAATAACAACATGCCCCAGGGAATGGTTTCCGCTGTCTGCCAGTCCAGCAAGCGCCCTCCTTTGCCATTGGGTACCAGGAACATTGCCACCACTGCAGCGAGAGCTACGGTACTGTCTCCCGCCGCTCCTATCCCCAGCCAATCGCTCCAGCCACCAAACGGTGCATTGCGGGTTACCCAGAAGAAAATAGCGATGGCGAACACTAGCAGAGTGCGTTTCTCCTCAGCCCGCCACTCACCAACTTGAGGCGGCTCAATTTCATTCTTCAAATGAACATTGCGGGTAAGCCAGAGGGCCATTATCGGTAAAGTTACCAGGGCAACCGGTACCCCGATCTTCATCCAGCCAAGAAAGCTAAACTCCCGACCGGTGACCTCTTCATATATCCCCATGAAAATGACATTGGGTGGTGTCCCCAGAGGCGTCCCCACGCCTCCAAGGCTTGCTCCATAGGCAATCCCCAGAACCAGGGCAACAGTGAGGCGCTGATTATCAATACGAGAGAGAATTGCCAGGGCAATGGGTAACATCATCAGGGTTGTGGCGGTATTGGAAATCCACATACTGAGGAAACCAGCGGCCAGCATAAAACCGAGCACCAAGCGCCTACCGCTAGATACCCCAAAGATACGCAACATATACAGAGCCAACCGTTCGTGGGCACCACTCTTTTCAAGGGCTTTCGACAGAATAAAAGCGCCCATCAAAAGCAGAATTACATGGCTACCAAGGGATGCCGCAACAGTCTTATGATCCGTCACCCCAAATAGAGGTAAAAGCACAAATGGCACCAGAGAAGTGGCGGGAATAGGAAGCGCCTCTGTTACCCACCAAGTCACTGTTAGCAGGGTGATCGCTGCCGTTACTGCCGGAAGATACTGCATCCCCAGTAGAGTCAAAAAAATGTAAAACGCTACAGCCAGTAACGGCCCCAAGACGATAAATTGTTGCCGCGCAATCGACATACCAGCTCCCAATTCCCCCCTAGCCAGAAGGGTTAACTTTCTTATTGATTTATTCCCCAGGTGAATTTGGTGAGCAGTGCTACCCCTCTCATCTGGAGCTGCACAAAATACAAGAAATCGAGCGGCTTTCGCAGCCTTGACCTGAAGAAAATACTCCGGGAAGGGGGCATATTTAAATAAGCAGACCTAGTAGTCATGAGGGAAGGGCTCAACCGCCGTCACCAAAAGACAAGCCCAGTGTCATAGCAATGAGAATTTCCGCTTCAATCCAGTAATGAAGGACCCTTTCTGCTTAACGCTTAATTTGTACAGATGTACAATGCGCGCCAATCATGACTTTACGATCTTTGCCGCTTGCTAACACCCAAGCGCCTGTCGACTGACTGAATTGAGGTACCCCTTGAATCATATCGCTCTCACCGCCCTAATCGCATTAGTTAGTAGCGGCGTTTACGCAGAGGAGAAGCCTTTTTACCTAAAAGCCTCACTGGGTAATATGCAGTTTGATAGCGAAGACTCCACTGCGATAAGAGAGGACCTCCACTCAACCGGCTACGCATTGACTGTTGGCTATCAGGTAAATAACTATATTGCCTTCGAAGGCGGTATAGCGAATCTCGGCAATATCCACAGAGACTATGAACAGAGCGCTCACGGCCTCGAGTGGCACAATGAAGATGAAGTATTAATAGAAAACTACGATTTCAGAAGTCAGCAGGAATCCAAATACAATTCTTATAGCTTAGGATTAACCCTTTCGACGCAAATTCAACAAAACTTAAATGCCGGAGTTCGCTTTGGTGTACACCAGTGGAATGAAAATAACAGCGGCCAGGCTGAAGACACCGGCAACCGCAGCGTATACAGCCTAGATCGCGAGCTCTTGTATGCAGAGTCCTACGATAGGTCTTATAGCTGGAGCAATGAGAAGGACAGCGGCAGCAACCCATACTACGGTGCTGAAGTTAAGTGGAAGAACGGTGACTGGGGCATCAACCTGGAACACACCATCTACGAGATTAAAAAAGAGAAGGCCAACCTGTCTTCTGTCGGCGTAACGTATAGCTTCTAGGCAATTCACTGCCAGCTCCTATTTGAAGCCCTCAAATTGAGGCCTTGTAAGGCGGGTGCTCACTAACCGCCAGCACAAGGCCCACTAAACCCTCAGTGTGTAAATTAAACACATCAATCCCAATCTTCCCTGCTCCACCCTGTACATCTCATTTTTATCCGGCAAACTATCGCCCTCCAAAAATAACACTAAAGGGGCAGAAGGGATTCATGAGCACGATACCGAATACCGTGGCAGTACTGGACAAACTGCGCTGGAATGCCCATCTGTGTAAGCACAGCCACTTCCGCGCCTCTATGAAGGGGCGCAATCTGCATGTGCTCTGCGGAGTCCCCATAGTGGTGGTCAACTTATTCCTCGGCTCTCTATTCTTTTCCCTAATCAATGCGGAACTTCCTGACTGGACCAAGTGGAGTGGCGCCGCTTTAGCCTTGCTGGCTGCTTTACTGGGGGGAGTACAGACTTTCTTCAACTTTAAGAAAAACTATGAGGGACACCGCCAGGTGGGTAATGAATACCTAGCCATTGCCAGAGAATGTGAGCGGTTAATTGCCCTCTACTTTGATCGCATTCTCGACCTGGAGCATCTCTCCAATAAAATTTCCGAACTCAATACCCGCTACAGTGAAATTAATCAACGGGCCGAAGAATTTATTGTCTCCGACAAGGTTTATCGCCAAGCGATGCAGATACAAAGCCAAAAGGCCAGCAAGGAGCCTTCTTTAGTGGAGCGCATGAGGAATACTTCTTTCGAAGAAGCTAAAATAGGCTCACAGGTAGAGAGTTCCCAAGAACCTCTCAGCAGTTAATAGTCATTTTCAGCAGCGGTAACTATGCAGAAAGAGCACAGCGATCATTCACCCAGCAAACACAATTTTCCCCTTTGCTATTTGGCCATTGATATTCGCACACCCAGCAATATCGGTGGACTCTTTCGCATTGCCGATGCCCTGGGCGTAGAAAAAATTTACCTGGCTGGAGATAGTCTGCTACCACCAAACTCCAAGATCCGTAAGGTATCCCGCTCAACTGAGCAGCACATTCCCTATCAACACGAGGAAGACGCCCTAAAAGCCGCCTTAGCACTACGGGAAGAGGGATACCGGATAATCTGTTTAGAGATCACATCCAGAAGCGTTGAACTGGGTCAAGCCCCTGTCGTTGAGGGAGATAAGGTCTGCTTGGTTTTGGGGGCTGAAAAAGATGGAATTGCCTCCGAAATACTGGAAATAGCCGATGCAACGGTGCACATCCCTATGCATGGGGTTAATTCCTCAATGAATGTCACTTCGGCCTGTGCTATCGCAAGTTATGAGCTATTAAGAAAGATGACTTCCTCGCGGTCCGCTTAAAACAACAATCTTCTTTACAGAGTTATAGACACAACGGCAGGATAAATAATTTATCTCATTCCGTTATTTAAGTTCTGCCCTCAATCCGGTACTTTTAAAGTTATATTTTTCTTGTGTACATAATCCGGATCACCGCCAAGCCGCTTGTTACAATTCAAGTTGTTAATCGACTGGATATCGGAGTTACTCAGATTAAAATCGCTTAGTAAGAAGTTAGTTCCTATATGCTCTAAAGATTCCGATTTAGGTATAACAATACGATGCTGCTGAATATTCCACTTTAAGATGACTTGTGCCGGCGTAGCAGAATGCTTTTCAGCAATTTCAGCGATCACCGGGTCCATTATCGGCTTCTCAGCCAAAGGCACCTCTGCCCAGCCCCCGGTACCCAGTGGGGACCAACAACTAATTGCAATTTTATGAAATTGACAATAGTCAACTAGTGGTTGCTGGGTGAAATATGGATGCAACTCTATTTGGTTAATAACCGGGCGAACTTCGGCAAAAGATGCTATTTGCTCAATATCTGATTTGCGGAAATTTGATAACCCTAAAGCTCGAACTTTTTTCTGTTGGTATAGCCCCTCCATCGCCTCCCAGGTTTCCCGTGTATAAGCGGGAACGGGCCACTGGATTAAATAAAGATCCAGGTACTCCAGTTTCAAACGCTCCAAGCTTCGTGCAAAAGCATCGTGAGTCTTCTTTCCTCCCTGCTCGGTATCCCAGACCTTACTGGTAATAAACAGTTCACTCCTGGGGATACCCGACTCCTTGATAGCTCGGCCCAAGGCGCGTTCATTGCCATATAAGGATGCCGTATCGAAATGCCTATAGCCAATTGCCATGGCCTTTAGGATTACCTCGGTGACAAAACCATCATCTTGCTGCCAACTACCTATCGCAGCCATCCCCATTCCGATTTGGGGAATCTCCACGCCATTATTTAATTCGATAAAATACATACTCGATCCCTTGCCAAATGCTGCAGTCTCTACCCACAACAAACAGCCACCCTTGTTCTAATTACGCCCGGCGCTGAATATAGGTGATACAAGTTGTTCGCGACGAAGTTTTCAAATAAATAGACATTTAATTAAAAAGGAAAAAAGAAATACACCACTCTCGATTGCATAAACGACCTCAATGTCATTTGTCGAAATATTTCGATAATAGTGCACTCTTTTTTGCGAATCGATATAAAAATCCAAGTGCAAAAGCCAGGAAATCTTGGCTACCATTGCATCTCTATTCTTTGCTTTATGTTATTTGGGAGGGAGAGACCCCGCGAATTCCACCCCCCGATTTACCCACTCATCGAGGTCCTGCTCCACTGCATCTTCCTCCACATAGACCATCCCCTTTAGAGGGCGACCGGTATAATCCATAGGGCGAGTATAACGCTCAGCCAAAGCATCCTGATAATTATCCGGCCCCACCCGCACCATCAACTCTTCACCAACCACACCACAAGCCATATTGCCATTTAACATAAATGCGAGGCCACCAAACATCTGCTTTTCAGAGAGCCCCTGACTTCCCTGTAATAAATTGCGCACTTTTTCTGCTAGTGTTTCGTTGTACGCCATGACAATCTCCTTAGTCACTGTTGCTAGGTAGGAAAAAGAATTTTTGGTACTGCTGGGATCTGCGCCAATAAAAACGCGACAAGCGAAAGATCAGTCGAAGGGAGTTTATGAGTAGCGCCCCATGCCGAATTTCTGCATAGAAGCCAATTAAAAAATTGTGAATCGATACAGATAACTGCACCATAGCGAGAAAAGTTATTTCGAATAATCCTTTAAGTGTAGCAGGAAATATCCAAAGCGCTCCAAAAAGTAAATCGTGCCAGATACAAATACTGACAAAACCATAAAAAATCAATTAACAGTGAAAATACACTCGGCACTGAATTCGAAGAATCACTATCGATTTTGAAGGGCGATTTAACAGCTGATACAGGCGGCATATCCTTATGCCACAAAAATCCATTTACCTGCCTAGAGAATAATTTGCACCCCGACAGAATTGTGGGGTGCAGAAGTGAATCGGCTTAGTCGACAAATACCCGCGCATTGCGGAACAAGCGCATCCAGCCGGAATCTTCTTTCCACTCATCTGGATGCCAGCTGTTGCTGACAGCTCGGGCAACACGCTCGGGGTGCGGCATCATAATAGTCACGCGGCCATCTTCAGAACTCAGGGAGGTAATACCATTGACCGAGCCATTGGGGTTGGCCGGATAAGTTTGGCTGATTTCCCCTTTGTTATTCAGGTAGCGCATCGCGATAGTGCCGGAAGCTTCACACTTCTCCAGCGCCTGCTGGTCGGCAAACTCCACGCGCCCCTCACCGTGAGCAACGGCAACCGGCATGTAAGTACCCGCCATACCCTTAAACAACACGGAAGGTGAGTCTTCAATGCCTACCAGTGCGAAGCGCGCTTCATACTGCTCAGAGAGGTTGCGCACAAAGCGCGGCCAGTGATCCGCACCTGGAATCAGCTCTTTGATCACTGAGAACATCTGGCAACCGTTACACACCCCCAAGCCGAAGGTATCGTTGCGATTGAAGAAGCCTTCAAACTGATCGCGAGCACGATCATTAAACAGAATGGTTTTAGCCCACCCCTCACCGGCACCCAGAACGTCACCGTAAGAGAAGCCGCCACAGCCCACTAGGCCTTTGAACTCATCCAAAGCGACACGACCGGACAGGATGTCACTCATATGTACGTCGACAGCGTTAAAGCCCGCGCGGTGGAAGGAGTGCGCCATTTCCACCTGACTGTTCACACCCTGTTCTCGCAGTACCGCAACTTTCGGGCGAACACCTTTAGCGATATAAGGTGCGCTGATATCGTCGTTGATATCGAAAGTGAGGTTTACTGTCAGGCCCGGATCTTCCTGGGCGATTGCGGCGAATTCCTGCTCGGCACACTCGGCGTTATCGCGCAGGGACTGGATACGGTAGCTGGTTTCCGACCAGATCTGCTGCAATTCAGCACGGGAGCGCTTGAAGATTTCAACACCGTTATTAGTGATGCACAGATGTTCGTTATTGTTCAGGTAACCGATCTTGTGGGTGGGTACACCCACAGCGGCAAAGCGCTGTACCAGCATATCCGCTTCACAGGCGGGAACCTGCAATACCGCACCCAGCTCTTCACTGAACAACGCGGCAATCGGGTCTTCACCCAATTCGTAGATTTCCACATCCATACCCACGCGGCCGGCAAAGCCCATTTCCGCCAGGGTTGTAAACAGACCGCCGTCAGCGCGGTCGTGGTAGGCCATGATCAGGTCTTCATTCAGAGCCTGCTGTACCACCTCGAAGAAACCTTTCAGCTTCTTGGCATCGTCCAGGTCTGCGGGCTTGTCGCCCAACTCGTTGTAGACCTGTGCCAGACAGGAAGCGCCCAAACGATTTTTGCCAGCACCCAGATCAACCAACAGCAGCTCACTCTCACCTTTATTGGTGCGCAGTTGCGGGGTCACTGTTTTGCGTACATCGGTAACCGGAGTAAAGGCAGAAATTACCAGAGACAGCGGTGCGGTAACCGACTTTTGCTCACCCTCATCTTCCCAAGCGGTGCGCATAGACATGGAGTCCTTGCCCACTGGGATGGTAATGCCCAATTCAGGACACAGCTCCATACCCACCGCTTCTACGGTGCGATAGAGTTTTTCCTCTTCACCAGGGTGGCCCGCAGCGCACATCCAGTTGGCGGAAAGTTTGATGTCGGACAGCTGCTTCACCGGAGTACAGGCGATATTGGTAATTGCCTCACCCACAGCCAGGCGGCCTGAGGCCGGCGCATCCAACAGTGCCACTGGGGTACGCTCACCCATAGACATGGCTTCACCGGAGTAGCTGTCATAGGCAACAGTAGTCACCGCACAGTCCGCTACAGGTACCTGCCAGGGACCGACCATCTGATCGCGGGATACCTGGCCGGTTACAGTGCGGTCACCAATGGTAATCAGGAAGCTCTTGCTGGCCACAGTGGGCAGGCGCAGCACGCGCTCAGCCGCTTCGTTC
Source organism: Microbulbifer mixtoriginis (SeqCode) (assembly GCF_052466715.1). Lineage (NCBI taxonomy): Bacteria > Pseudomonadati > Pseudomonadota > Gammaproteobacteria > Cellvibrionales > Microbulbiferaceae > Microbulbifer > Microbulbifer mixtoriginis (SeqCode). The sequence goes on from NZ_CP174288.1 coordinate 3,205,821, forward strand.
AGGTCGATATCCGCGGTGGAGAAAGCCTTGGCTTCAACGTGGCGAGTCTCTGCTTCGCGGTGCATGCGCGGCGGCTTACCGAACAGTACCGACATCGGCAGATCCACTGGTTTGGAATCAAACTTCTTGTCATTCAGCAACAGGTGCTTGTCTTCGGTAGCCTCACCAACAACAGCGTAAGGCGTACGCTCACGCTCACAGATTTGCTCGAAACGCTCCAGGTCTTCCGGCATAACCGCCAGTACATAGCGCTCCTGGGATTCGTTACACCAGATTTCCAGCGGGCTCATACCCGGCTCATCACAGGGCACATTGCGCAGTTCGAAATTACCGCCGGTACCGCCATCTTTCACCAACTCGGGGAAAGCATTGGACAAACCACCTGCACCCACATCGTGGATAAAGGCAATCGGGTTGTTCTCACCCAGCTGCCAGCACTGGTCGATCACCTCTTGGCAGCGACGCTCGATTTCCGGGTTTTGGCGCTGTACTGAAGCGAAATCCAGGTCTTCAGAGCTGGAGCCGCTGGCCATACTGGAGGCCGCACCGCCACCGAGGCCAATCAACATGGCCGGGCCACCCAGCACTACCAGTTTGGCGCCAGGGGAGAACTCGGGCTTCTCTACATGCTCTTCACGGATATTGCCGTAGCCGCCGGCCAGCATAATCGGCTTGTGATAGCCGCGACGCTCGCCATCGAAATTTTCTTCAAAGGTACGGAAGTAACCGCAGATATTCGGGCGGCCAAATTCATTGTTGAATGCTGCGCCACCGATGGGGCCTTCGATCATAATGTCCAGAGCGGTAACGATACGCTCGGGCTTGCCGTAATTGGACTCCCAGGGCTGTTCCCAACCGGGGATCTGCAAGTTGGAAACGGTAAAACCGGTCAGGCCCACTTTCGGCTTGGAGCCGCGGCCCACCGCGCCCTCATCGCGAATTTCACCACCGGCACCGGTACCAGCGCCGGGGAAAGGAGCAATTGCGGTGGGGTGGTTGTGCGTCTCCACCTTCATCAGCAGATGAATGGCCTCATTACTGAAACCGTATTCCTTGCTTTCCGGGTCTGGGTAGAAACGTCCAGCCACGTTGCCCACCACAACTGCGGCATTATCCGCATAGGCAGATAACACGTTGTCGCCGCCTTTTTGGTAGGTATTCTTAATCATGCCAAATAGAGAATGCGGCATTTCTTCGCCGTCGATAGTCCAGGAGGCATTAAAGATTTTATGGCGGCAGTGCTCGGAGTTCGCCTGGGCGAACATCATCAGCTCCACATCGGTGGGGTTGCGATCCAATTCCTGGAAGCTGGTGAGCAGGTAATCAATTTCGTCTTCGGCCAGGGCCAGGCCCAGTGTCACATTGGCAACTTCCAATGCCTCGCGGCCACCTTCGAGAATATCCACACCACGCAGCGGGCGGGGCTCTTCTTCTACAAACAGCTGCTCAGCCTGTTCGAGCTCGGTAAAGACCACCTCGACCATACGATCGTGTAGTTGTGAGGCCAACGCCTGGCGCTCGGCCTCGCTAAGCTCAACCCCACTCAGATAATAGGCAACACCACGCTCAAGCCGATGAATTTGGGTGAGACCAGCATTGTGGGCAATATCGGTGGCCTTGGAAGACCAGGGAGAAATAGTGCCCGGGCGCGGCACCACCAGGATCAGCTCGCCTTTCGGCTGGTGCTTCTCTTCGCTGGGGCCGTACTGGAGTAGCCGCTCAAGCAGCGTCATCTCCTTGTTATCCAGTGCGTCGCTATCGGCGAAGTGTACGAACTCGGCGTAAAGATCGTCGATGGTCGGTAGCAGCGCGCGCAGTTGGTTGAGTAGTTTTTTATGGCGGAATTTCGACAGTGCGGGAGCACCACGCAGAACTAACATTGCGGGAGATAGCCTCTTGTCTAAATGAGAAAGATTGCGCGAAAGAAGAATCGCACAAGGCCCCGGAAATTTGAGAGGCGCAATTGTACCCGAAGCGCCGCAACTCCAACACACCCGCCCGTCACTTGAGTACACATGAACTAAATAGCAATCAATGTGTTCAAAAGGCGAACAAAACCAATCGTAAATTCACCGATTTTATTAGGGGGTTAAAACTCCCTACAAAAGTCTTAATGGCATTTCAAGCGCCCATGTCACAGTGTCCTAAAGCCAAATTGGGCAGATTGTCGTCAAATAATGTAAAATTGGCAGACTGTGCCATCATTGGCGAGGAAAGCCCTGGCGGAAATACCCGCAGCAGGCCTTAGGCATAACAGCGATAAAACCAACGGACGAGCTAGAGGGGACAGCCTATGATGATGAGAAGCCGAGCGCTGCGCTATGTCCGCCGCGTGTGCAAAGGTATCGCGCTGTCCTGCTGTGCCTCCCTATTAGTTGCCAGTAAAGCACCGAATACCCTGGAGCGAATTAAAGCTTCCGGTGAACTTGTTGTCCTCTCGCAAAACGGCCCCACCACCTATTACGAAGACGCCTCTGGCAATCCCACCGGTTTTGAGTACGGCATGCTGCACGCTTTTGCCGAAGAGCTGGGAGTCAAGCTGGTGATTCGCGATGTGCACAGCCTGGATGATATGTTCGCTCGCCTGCGCGATCCCGAAGAGGGTGCCCATTTTGCCGCCGCCGGGCTGACAGTGACTCCGGAGCGCCGTGAACAAGTGCGTTTCTCCCCTTCTTATTTCGAAGTTCGCCAACAGATTATCTACCGCCTCGGAGAAAAACGTCCGCGCAGAACCAGTGACCTTGAAGGTAAGACCATTGCGGTTATCGCTGGCAGCGCCCATGCCGAAGAATTAAAAAAACTCTCACAGCGTTACCCCAATTTGCGCTGGGAAGAAGTTTCTGATGTCGACGCTATGGAGCTGGTAGAGATGGTACACCAGGGCCAATACAGCTATGCGGTGGTGGATTCCAACGCCTACGCTGTGCACCGCGGGCTCTACCCCAAAACTGGAGTGGCTTTTAATCTCAGCCAGTTCCAACCGGTTTCCTGGGCTTTTCCCAAGAGTGACGACGACAGCCTCTATCAGCGAGCGCGACTGTTTATGTTGCGTGCCAATACTAACGGCATGATCGCACAGCTGCGCGAGGAATTTTTTGGTCACGTCAGCGAACTGAATCCCGGTGGTGCCCAGGCATTCGCCAGGCGTAGCCGCGAGCGACTGCCCAAGTGGCGCGGAGTTATGCAAAAAGTGGCCGATCAATACGAGTTGGATTGGCATCTGTTGGCTGCACTCAGCTACCAGGAATCCCATTGGAATCCCCGCGCTCGCTCACGCACTGGGGTTCGTGGCCTGATGATGCTTACTTTGAATACCGCCAAAGAGCTGGGGGTAAACCGCCTCAACCCGGAAGAGAGCATTGAGGGCGGCGCTCGCTATATCGTGCATATCCGCAACAAGCTACCGGAACGCATCCGCGAGCCCGACAGAACCTGGATGGCTCTGGCCGCCTACAACGTGGGCTACGGTCATCTGGAAGATGCCCGCGTACTCACCCAGCGCATGGGCGGCAACCCGGATCTGTGGCCGGATGTACGCGACCATCTGCCACTACTGGCCAAGCGCCAACATTACAAATCTACCAAGCACGGCTACGCACGCGGCTGGGAGCCGGTCACCTATGTGCAAAATATCCGCCACTACCAGGCCCTGCTGAGCTGGACCAGCCGTATCGAAGAACAACGCCTGGCGGCCAATGATGAAAACGGTGGGATTCTTGCAGAGAACAGCGCAGTGGAAGCGGAAGGCAGTGCCGCACCCGCGCTATAAATTACAGGCGCCAGAGAGATGGAAGACACTGTTAAAGAGATCGAGGAGTTTATCGATTATCTTGTACAGGCAGGAGTCCACTGCCGAGTGGATGAGCTGGAGAGCGTCTACTACAGGAATATGCAGGTCTACATGCTCGATGAATCCGACCAGTTGACCCTGGCCGATTAGAGCGCATTTATCGATTTATTCAAACACAAGCACGATGCCGGTGAATTGCCACTGAACAGCTGGAAAAAATTCACCATGTGGCAGCGAACAACAACTCTGCGCTGGTAATATTTTCCCGAAAAAATAACTTAGCTGGCCAGGAAAGAAAATTAAGGCTGGGCATCAACCTGGTTTATGAGGATGGGCGCTGGCAAGTCATTCGGGAAATCATCTTTCTGGAGCCCCCCCTACCCTAGCTAACTCCTTCGTAGCAGTTACACTGGCCGCCCCCTATAAAAGGCCCACTGTACAACAGATAATTTGTTGAATCCCCACCTGGCTAGTAGAAACCAGCTAGCTTTCCGCTTGAGACACTCCCCAGGCACAAGGCAAAAACTGCAAGTCCTCTGGCTCATCAATATCTGGTAGCACTTCCAAACACCGGCAGAGCATTGCACATTCCTGTAGGCGCTCCAGGGTTTGCTGGGCAACCACCTCCGTGCTCCAGGAAATGTCCTCAAACAATCTCCAGTGCACCCGCTTGAGCCCCAACAGGGTGTATCCACCATCTTTTGCCGGGCACATAACTGCATCGGTATTCTTTAGCGCAACGGCCGCCTTTCGCAGACGCGCGGCCGTTAATGCAGGGCAATCTGTGCCCAGTAATAAAAGTCCCTGGCCCGCCACCTGACAAGTATTGGCCGCATGCCACAAACGCTGACCTAGGTCGCCTTGCGTCTGATTATGCAGAGTTACCCCCCTGGGTAGGGCTAGTGTTTGCCAGAAGGGATGCAGTGAGTCCGGCGCAACATGCAACTCTACTGGGCCGAGGTCGGCTTTTACTGCTTCCATTAATGTCTGCTGCAACAAACGCTCAGCCAAAGAGGCGGCACCCTGCTCCCCAAGAGCTGGAATCAAACGGGTTTTTGCATAGCCGGGAAGGGGCGCCTTAGCCATTACCACCAGACGCAGAGAGGTCAGAGAAGAGTTACTCATAGCGTTTTGCCAGACACTCCGCCGGAACGCCGCGCCAGTAATCGAAACGCAAACGCCACATTAACAAGACTGTGCGCCAAATTCCGAACTTTTGCCAGCGGCGCCCAGAGGTAGTGACTCTCTGACGCAAACAATGGGGCCGCGCTATTTTTAACAGTTGCCGGCTCAACTCAATATCTTCCATCAGTGGTTGCCGGGCATAACCTCCCACCTCATTGAAGAGGGAGCGGCGAACAAAAATCGCCTGATCACCTGTGGCGATCCCACTCAAACGAGAGCGCCAATTAATCATGGTAGAAATCAGGGGAAACCACAGGCTGTCTCCACTGATACGAATATTAAAACGTCCCCATTGTGCCCCCCTAACCGAGGCAGAGGCAATGGCACTCAGAGCACCTTGCGGTAGGCGAGTATCCGCATGTAGGAATAACAACCAACTGCCACAGGCAACCGAAGCACCCGCATTCATTTGAAGCGCGCGTCCACGTTGGGATTGAATTACCCGCAACCCGGCTGCAGTGGCTATCTCTGCACTACCATCACTACTGCCACCATCAACCAGGATTATTTCACAACTGCTGTATGCGACCAGCTCCCTCAGTTGCGCTACAAGCTTGGGTAACTGCTCCCGCTCATTTAACAGGGGCACAATAACACTGTATTGCACTATCTTGCCTCAACTCCGCCTCATCCCTTTTTTACTTAGGCCTTACCCCAGTCTCCACTGGTGAAATTTTTCCAACCAGCGCAGCAAGCGTTTGGGTGCATTGGCCCGCTTCCAGTTTCCTGCAACAAATTTATTGCCTTCGGTCATTGTCGGATAGATATGAATGGTGGATAGGATTTTATTCAGCCCCAGCCCCTGCTTCATAGCAAACACAAACTCGGCGATAAGCTCTGCCGCATTTTCACCAACAATTGAAACGCCTAATATTTTATCTTTACCTGGTACTGTTATTACTTTAATAAAACCCTGTGCCGCCCCATCTACAATAGCCCGATCCAGATCATCAAGATTATAACGAGTTACCTCATAGGCAATATCATGTCGCTTGGCCTCGAGTTCACTGAACCCAACACTGGCCACCTCAGGATCGATAAAAACTGCCCGAGGTACCAGCGAATAATCTACGGCAAATTTCTTGATATCACCAAAAAGGCCATTCACTGCAGCATACCAGGCTTGGTGCGAAGCCATATGGGTAAACTGATAGGGACCGGCAAGATCCCCAGCCGCGAGAATATGGGGGTGGCGAGTGCGCAGGAAAGTATCGGTTGTCAGTTTACCATCCTGTAACAAATCCAATTTTTCTAGCCCGAAGCCCTTGGTGCGAGCGCGCCTGCCAAGTGCCAGGATAACCTCATCAAATGTCACCTGTGTTTCACCCTCGGCATTACGTAAATGTAATGTGCTCTCCTGGCGATCTTTATTGCCACTAAAAGAAACTGCCTCATGCCCAGTGAGAAGACATACCCCTTCAGATTTCAATGCCTTGGCAACAGCCTCCGATACTTCGTGGTCTTCCTGGGGGAGTAGACGTTTATCCCGCTCAATCAAGGTCACCCGAGACCCCAAACGGGTAAATGCCTGGGCCAGCTCACAACCAATGGCACCGCCACCCAGTAATACCAATCTATGCGGAACCTTATCCAGTTCAGCAAACCTATCCCAGAGTGTTTCACTCGTCAGATAATTAACTGTATCAAGGCCGGGGAATGGCGGCACTATAGGCTCGGCACCAGTAGCCAGGATAATGGCACGCCCACGCAAAGATCTTTCACCGCCACTTTTCAAAGTGATATCAACTGTCCAGGGATCAACCAATCGTGCATAGCCTTTTATCACTTCCACACCGAGCTCTGAATAACGCTCCACGCTGTCATGAGGCTCTATCTGCTGGATAGATGCACGCACATGCCGCATCACCCCAGGAAAATTAATCTCCGGTTCCGGCAGCCGCACACCGAAATTACCCGCAGTACGTGCGGAGTGCGCCACACGAGCACACTTGATCAATGCCTTACTGGGCACACAGCCGGTATTCAGGCAATCCCCCCCCATGTCCCCAGACTCAATTAATGTCACCTTAGCTTTTACTGCCGCAGAAATATAAGCACTGACCAACCCTGCAGCACCTGCTCCGATAACAATAATATTACGGTCAAACTTTTTAGGTTTTTTCATTGGAGTCTCACTTGGCCTCGCGGCGACGTTTAAGCCAGTTGAGGAAGTATTTTGCCAACAGAGGGAAAATACCCAGCAGCGCAAAGGACAAAAGCAATTGAGGCGAAGCGATATCTTTAAGGCTTTCTATTCGGGCGAGTTGCGTTCCCGCATTCACGTAGACAATTGTGGCCGCAAGCATGCCTAACTGGCTCACCCAATAAAATGTCCAGACTCTCAGGTGGGTTAACCCCATCAAGATATTAATCAGAAAAAACGGGAAAATAGGTACAAGGCGCAGGGCAAAAAGATAAAATGCGCCTTCCCGCTCAATACCTTTATTCACAACTTGGAGGCGTACCGCAAACCTTTCCTGAATATAATCGCGAAATAAGTAGCGGGCCATAAGAAAAGCCAGAGTGGCACCGATACTGGAAGCAAAAGACACAATAACAGTGCCCCACAACAAACCAAAAATCGCACCAGCGGCTATGGTGAGAATAGCCGCCCCAGGCAAGGACAAGCCGGTCACCAAAATATAAAAAATTAAAAACAGGAAACTCACTAAAAATGGTGAGGCCGCTTTCCATTGCTGGAACTGCTCCCCGCCTTCCTGCAACTTGTCTAGACTCAACCAGTGATGTAAATCAAGTGCGTAAAAAGCAATCACCAATACCGCGATAACCACCAACAGCAGTATTTTTTTACTCATAGTATTCCTGCCCTATGGCTATAAAACCCTTTCCTCTTACAGTGCTCCACCACAGCTACTACCCTGCCCCGCAGTACAGCCGTAGCAGTGATCTGCCACTGCAATCGCGCCCCCCTGCAGATTCTCATCGAGTAAATCATGCAGGTGCGGCCTACCTGGCACAGGAATATCTAGCTGCTGATTAAAATCACAATCGAATAGATTCCCCTGCCAGTCAACACTCACCAGGCTGCGACACATAACGCCATCGAGATTTTCAGCGCTATAACTGTCACGTAATAAAGTCATATAATCTTTAAACTGTCCCTTGGAAATCAACATGGAACCAAAGCGCTTGATGGGCATATTGGCGAGCGCAAACAATTGATTGAACTCAATATTAAATTGCCTTCTCAATTCTCTGCGATAGTCCGCCTCCAGGACACTCTGCTCTGGGGGTAAGAAGGGGCCTTGAGGGTTGTATACCAAATTTAACTGCAAACCACTTTCTGGCTTGCCATAACCCAGTTCATTGAGCTTTTGCAGACCGGCAATACTCTTGTCAAAGACCCCTTTGCCGCGCTGTTTATCGACGTTATCCATGGAATAACAAGGAAGAGAAGCGACCACTTCCACATGATTTCGGGCGAGAAACTCCGCAGTATCTTCCTGGCCTGGCTCGAACAAAACTGTGAGATTACACCGATCAATAACCTGCACTCCCAATGCCCGTGCAGCACTGACCAAGCCGCGAAACCCCCAATGTAATTCCGGTGCGCCACCAGTAATATCCAGTCTCCGAATACGGCGCTTCTCAATGACCTCCAACAGCAGTGCCAGGTTTGCATCTGACATCATTTCCGTGCGATTGGGACCTGCGTTTACATGGCAGTGCACACAAGACTGATTACAGCGATAACCAATGTTGAGCTGCAGGGTTTCGATAGTACTGCGGCGTATTGCCGGGAAATCGGATATTTCAAGTAATGGCAGTGTTTCATGCATATGTCTCAGTGCTCCACTTCTTCCAACACTGATTGTGTCGGTTCAAGCAGTGGTTTTATTACAGCAAGCTGGCCCTGCGACATTGTTTCCACAGGTGTGACCAATCCACTGGTCAATGCCGTATGGGCAATGGAGTCAGGTTTCTCCATACCCAATAATCGAATGGCCTCTGCTGCTATCAACTGGGCACGCGCAGCATTTTGCTGCAGATTGGCGATTGCCACTTCTGCGGTAACCGCTTGCTCGCGAGGGTGCCAACAGTCGTAATCGGTGGCCATTGCGAGTGTGGCGTAGGCAATCTGCGCCTCTCGCGCCAATTTCGCCTCTGGCATATTGGTCATACCAATGACCGACGCCCCCATGCTGCGATACCAGTGGGATTCCGCTCGCGTTGAGAACTGTGGCCCCTCAATGCACAAGTAACTACCACCCCGATGTAACTGCACCGGCTGCTCGGCCTGGGTGGAAGCAAAGGCCCGCGCCAGACAATCCGCCACTGCGGAACATACGGGGTCTGCCATAGAGACATGGGCTACAGCGCCACCACCAAAAAAAGTGCACTCACGCTTGCGCGTCATGTCGATAAACTGATCGGGAATCAACATATCCAGTGGCCTGACCTTCTCCTGCAGAGAGCCAACCGCAGAGAGAGAGAGCAGATAGCGCACACCCAACTGACGCAACCCATGGATATTTGCCCTGTAGGGCACCTCAGAGGGGATCAGCCTGTGACCGCGTCCATGGCGGGAGAGAAAGGCAACCGGGATACCCTGCAGCTTGCCACACAGAATCGGATCCGATGTCGGGCCAAATGGGGTCTCCACTTGAACCTCTTGTACATCAGTCAGCCCCGGCATTTCATAGAGACCACTCCCCCCAATCACACCAACCAGTGCTCTAGCCATGTTCACTCCTAAGTAGTTAGTTTTTCCGCAGTATAGAATTGAGCAATGACCCTGTATATCGCCAGATAGGGTGCAAAATACTCCCTAAGAACGCACCTAGAGCCAGAAATACTCACGGTAATCCCACCGATAGTAGTCCTTCAGCACATACCAGTAGATTTTGCGAGAGACCTTTGCTGTACATAGACAAATTGATCGCCTATATTTACCAGGGTAATATTATTTTGCCCGGATAAATTAATAGGAGACTTTTGTTGTGCCTGAGTACATAGCCATTGAGCGACAACAACTGATTGCACGGGGCACACTGGAGTCGATCGTTCGCCAGGTAAAATCCCGTGAAACACCACTTGAACCCATGGTTTTTTCAACCGATAACTGCCAAAGAATCGAGATCGATTGGCAAGGCGATATTGAGACGGTACTAACCAGATTGAAGCCCAGCACAACACCTACCAGTGCAAAGCGAGGGCGCCCAAAGTTGGGAGTCATTTCCAAGGAAGTCACATTGTTACCCCGTCACTGGGAGTGGCTGAGACAGCAACCTGGCGGAGCCTCCGTAATCCTGCGCAAGCTGGTGGAGCAGGCCCAGAAAGATATTTCACTCGAAGAGCGTATCACCACAAGCCAGCATCAACTCGATAGATTTATGCTGCAGGTTGTTGGTGACGCCCCAGGCTTCGAAGATGCCAGCCGCTCCCTCTATCGAAATAGCAAAGTAAGCTTTGAAAAAGCCATCCGAGCCTGGCCAGAAGAAATCAAACACTTTGTTTTGGCCAAATTTAATGATATTGCAGAGATACATAGTGGAAATAAGTAATAGGGATCGTATATGAGCGAACAACAAGACAACATTTTCCTCAAGGGTGCACTTTTACCGGTTTTCTTCAAAACAGCGGCACCGATCATTTTTATAATGTTGGTAAACGGCTCTTTTACCCTGCTGGATGCTTATTTCCTGGGGGAGTATGTAGGCCCTGACGCACTGGCAGCTGTCACCCTGACATTTCCAATGTTTATGTTGCTAGTGGCACTATCCTCCTTAATATCGGCTGGCTACTCCAGCGTTCAGGCCAGACTCTTGGGCGCGGGAAAAACAGATAAGGCAAAACAGGCTTTCTCTCAGGCAATCACCTTGGCACTGTTAGTTTGTGGCCTTCTTATGGTGCTGTTTACTCTTGGGGGTAAACAATTGACGATGTTAGTAGCCAATGGCTCCCAGCCGTTGGCGGATATGGGCTACACCTATTTAACAATTCTTGTTTTCCTGTCTCCCGCCCTATTTATTGGTTCCGTAAACTCCGACACATTACGCTGTGAGGGGAAACTATCGTTGATGGCGATAGTTTCTTTAAGCTCCATACTTCTTAATATCGTTTTTAACTATATTTTTATTGCCCATTTTCAAATGGGAGTAGCGGGCTCCGCTTATGGAACAGCATTGGCTCAATCAATCGCCCTGATGATAGTGGCCGGCTATCGTCATTACGGAAAAACAGTCATTGATACACAGGTCATCCGCCTCTCCTATGAGAAACAATATTGGAGAGAGTTTCTGTCCTTGGGCTTACCGGCTAGTTTGAGCTATATCGGCGTTCCCCTCACCTCTATGGCAGTTATATTCAGCCTACAGGCATGGGGAGCGGAAAACTATGACGCTACCGTTAGCGCCTACGGTATTACCACTCGGATTATGACTTTTATTTTTCTACCCCTACTCGGCTTAAGCCAGGCTTTTCAAACAGTGGCTGGAAATAATGCTGGCGCAAAGATCTGGTCGCGAATGGATAGTAGTATCAATATCGCCCTGACTGCGGCATTCGGCTACTGCCTGCTGCTTCAACTCGCTGTCATTATTTTTAAAGACACTTTAGGTGGGCTATTTGTTAACGATCCTCTGATCATTGAAGAAGTAGCGCGTATCCTGCCAATGATGACTCTGGTTTATTTCTTGGCTGGCCCCCTCATGATGGTTAATACCTTCTTCCAGGCGATTGGTGACGCCAAACGAGCAGCCATTCTCGGACTGGCAAAAACTTATATATTTTTACTGCCTTTGATAGTGCTACTACCGCTGGCCATTGGTGAAGTTGGAATCTGGTATGCAGGGCCCATTGCTGAGTTATTACTACTTAGCCTGACGGCTTTTATTCTTTACCAACGCAGTCGCACACACGGTCACAAATACGGTTTGTATAGCACCTAGCAGTACCGAATACTTCAGCGGCACAGATAGAAAATGCAATTTATCTTTTAGTAAATTTTGCGCTTAAGCCTAAAGAGCTAGAAATTTAGAGGGTACGTTTAGAGAAGAAAATAAAAAGTAAAAAAGGGAGATGCTGACTCCCTTTTTTAAGTCACCTTCACAGCAACGAACTGATCTACACCATTGGCATCGCAAAAGATCTTGGTAAGGTCAGACGCCTGCCATCATACAAATAGGAAAGCATATTCAAATCACCCGCGCTGGGATTCCAACTTGAATTATTTACCTGGTTGGGGGTAATTTTACAACCGCCTGTCCTGGTATTTTCCCTGACCCCCAGCGCTTGGGCTTGAGCATCGTACATCATGATAGACTGGCCATCGAATGACGAGCCATGAGTCATAAAGCGTGCCATTGTCTGGGTGCGGGTTTGCACTTGTAAAGAGTCCAGTGTGCTCTGCACTGCCATGGGAGCATCTGAACGCATATGCTCGTGGGCCAATCCCAGGGTATGACCAATTTCATGTGGAAGCGAGGCAATCGCAGCCCGATTCCCTCTCCAATTAACGCCGCAATACTGATTTGTTGTATTGGTATAACCTACGGTGGCACTACTATCATTATCCCGGATAGTAATCACACCCTGCCCCGCCGCTCCCACCTGCAAAAATTTAATCGCCGCAAACTGAAACGCCCGATAAATACACAACTCCCAGCGGGACATGGCTTTCTTAACCGCCGTCACATAGCCAGCATCAAGATTATTCGGTACGTAATATTTAACGATCCCATTAGGCCAGACTCCGCCAACATCCTCATTTCTATCCAAAGAAAAACCACTAAAGACCAGCTTATATGAAATATTTCGAATATTTTTATCTATTGATAGTCCCATGCTGTGAACCTCCACAATTATTTGGTCATTATTTTGAGGGTTAATAAATCCTTTATCTAACTTACAACCGGACTCTTAAAAGCCAACCTCCGCATTTAATCCCAACAAGGAATTTATACCCCAACAAATTCACAACACCTAGAAAAAATTAAATAACTCCTAAAACACTCCAAGAAAAAATAAAAAATAAGATACCTTCTCAAACAACAATAAATATCATTCAATATTTAATTGCATAAAAAACAAAAATATGGAAAAACCACAAGGCAGAAGAAAAATATCGGCAAAATGCACAGAAATAGTGAGTAGCGTGAAAATTAAAATGGCTGCGCAGCGAAATTAATCTGGCAACAAAAGAAGCCAAGGGAAAGATTGGCACGGAATTAGGATGACGGTTGAGTTTAATAAACAAAAAAAGGCCACCCAAAGGGTGGCCTTTTTTTGTGCTAGCCAGCTAGTAATTACTTACCAGCCAGTAACTTCCTTCAGAGCGTCGCCGATCTGAGCCAGGGAGCGCACGGTTTTAACACCTGCGTCTTCCAGAGCAGCGAACTTCTCGTCAGCGGTGCCTTTACCACCAGAGATGATCGCGCCCGCGTGACCCATACGCTTGCCGGGAGGAGCAGTTACACCAGCGATGTAGGAAACTACAGGCTTAGTAACATTTTCCTTGATGTAAGCAGCGGCTTCTTCTTCAGCAGTACCACCGATCTCACCGATCATAACAATCGCTTCGGTCTGCGGATCGTTCTGGAACATCTCCAGGATATCGATGAAGTTGGAGCCCGGGATTGGGTCGCCACCGATGCCCACACAGGTGGACTGGCCGAAGCCGTAATCGGTAGTTTGCTTAACCGCTTCATAGGTCAGGGTACCGGAACGGGAAACGATGCCCACTTTACCCGGCTTGTGGATGTGACCCGGCATAATACCGATCTTGCACTCACCCGGAGTGATAACACCCGGGCAGTTCGGGCCGATCAGACGCACGCCCAGCTCGTCGCACTTCACTTTAGCGTCGAGCATATCCAGAGTCGGGATACCTTCGGTGATACAAACAATCAGCTTGATACCAGCGTTGGCCGCTTCCAGGATGGAATCCTTACAGAAAGGTGCAGGTACGTAGATTACGGAAGCTTCAGCGCCGGTCTTCTCTACCGCTTCTTTAACGGTATCGAATACTGGCAGGCCCAGGTGAGTCTGGCCGCCTTTACCCGGAGTTACACCACCAACCATCTTGGTGCCGTAAGCAATCGCTTGCTCGGAGTGGAAAGTACCCTGGGAGCCTGTGAAGCCCTGGCAGATTACTTTAGTGTCTTTGTTAATCAATACTGACATGATTATTTACCCTCCGCAGCTTTAACCACTTGCTGAGCCGCATCGGTCAGACTGGTCGCCGCGATAATGTTCAGGCCACTGTCGCTCAGAACCTTGGCGCCCAGGTCTGCGTTGTTACCTTCCAGGCGTACAACAACCGGTACTTTAACGCCAACTTCTTTTACTGCGCCCACAACGCCTTCGGCGATCATGTCACAGCGAACGATACCACCGAAGATATTGATCAGTACGGCTTTTACGTTCTCGTCAGACAGGATGATCTTGAACGCTTCAACAACGCGCTCTTTGGTCGCGCCGCCGCCAACATCTAGGAAGTTAGCTGGCTTGCCGCCGTGCAGGTTGACGATGTCCATGGTACCCATGGCCAGACCAGCACCGTTTACCATGCAGCCGATGTTGCCATCGAGGGCTACGTAGTTCAGATCGAACTTGGCAGCGTGCGCTTCACGGGAATCTTCCTGGGAAGGATCGTGCATTTCGCGCAGGTCCGCGTGGCGGTACAGCGCGTTGCTGTCGATTACCACTTTGGCGTCCAGGCAGTGCAGGTTGCCTTCGGTAGTAATTACCAGCGGGTTGATCTCGAGCAGGGCCAGATCTTTTTCTTCGAACATTTTCGCCAGGCCGAGGAAGATCTTGGTGAACTGCTTCACCTGAGTCGGGTTCAGGCCCAGTTTGAAAGCCAGCTCGCGCGCTTGGTAAGGCTGAGCGCCTACCAGCGGGTCGATGGTGGCTTTCAGGATTTTTTCCGGAGTCTCTTCCGCTACTTTCTCGATCTCAACGCCGCCTTCGGTGGAAGCCATGAAAACGATACGACGGGTGGAGCGGTCAACAACGGCGCCAAGATACAGTTCTTGGTCTATGTCGGTGCAGCTTTCAACCAGGATACGGGAAACAGGCTGGCCATTTTCGTCTGTTTGATAAGTTACCAGGCGCTCGCCCAGCCACTTCTTGGCAAACTCTTCAATTTCTGCCTTGGAATCTACCAGCTTTACTCCGCCAGCCTTACCGCGGCCACCAGCGTGTACCTGGGCCTTTACTACCCACTTATCACCGCCAATTTCGTCAGCCGCTGCTACTGCCGCTGCCGGGGTTTCCGCTGCAATGCCTTTGGAAACCGGCAATCCGTATGCCGCAAACAGTTGTTTGCCCTGATACTCATGCAAGTTCATAGTCAATACCAATTCACATGTAAAATGTGTTTATTAATTGCAGATCTCTCTGCACCTGAAAGACAAAACTCAAAATTTCCGTCGTTGCAAATTTTGAATTCCGCAAATGAAACCGGGGCGCTAATTAATCAATAATTAGTGCCCCGACATCGAAAAAACTTCTTACTTGCGCTTCTTGCGATTTACGGTGTGAATCGCATGACCGTTCACGCCCAGTGCCGCTTCTTTCACGGTCTCAGACAGAGTCGGGTGTGCGAATACGGTCATACCGATATCTTCGGCGCTGGAGCCGAATTCCATCGCGATCGCCACTTGCTGAACCAGATCGGCAGCAGACGGGCCAACGATGTGGGTACCCAGTACACGGTCAGTTTCCGCGTGAGCGATGATTTTCACAAAGCCCTGGGTATCGTTGGCAGCCATAGCGCGACCGTTGATCGCAAACGGGAAGCTACCTACGTTGTAGGGCTCGCCATCGGCCTTCACCTGCTCTTCGGTGCGACCAACCGCAGCGATTTCCGGGTGAGTGTAAATAACGTTGGGGATCACGTCGTAGTTCATCATTGGCTTCTGGCCGGCGATGCGCTCAGCGACTACAACACCTTCTTCAGAAGCCTTGTGCGCCAGCATCGGACCGCGTACCACGTCACCGATCGCCCATACGCCCGGTGCAGAAGTCATGCACAGGTCGTTGACGTAGATAAATCCACGCTCATCCATCTTCACGCCGGCATCTTCAGATAACAGGCCTTCGGTATAAGGACGACGGCCAACGCAAACGATCAGCTTGTCGAAAGTTTCCTGGTGCTCTTTACCATCTTTATCCTGGTAAGTAACAACCACTTCCTCGCCCTTCACTTCAGAGCCGGTTACGCGGCAAGCGAGGCGGATATCCAGGCCCTGCTTCTTGAAGATCTTCTGGGATTCTTTGGCAACCTGTTGGTCCATGATCGCCAGGAACTTATCCATCGCTTCCAGAACAACCACTTCAGAGCCCAGGCGGTTCCATACTGAACCGAGCTCCAGACCGATAACGCCGGCACCGATAACGCCCAAACGCTTGGGCGTTTCAGAGAATTCCAGAGCGCCGGTGGAGTCGACAATAATTTTATTGTCTACCGGAGCAGGCGGAATATTTACCGGTACAGAACCGGAAGCCAGAATGACATTTTCGGCTTCGTAGACAGTGCTGTTGCCTTCGTCGTCAGTGACTTCCACTTTCTTGTTGGCCAGCAGTTTACCGGTACCGAAAATGGAGGTCACTTTATTGGCGGTAAACAGGCCCGCTACGCCGCCGGTCAGCTTCTTAACGATCTCGCCCTTGCGCTCGATCATCTTGCTCACATCCATCTTGACCTTGCCGACTTCAATGCCGTGCACGTCGAGAGCGTCTTTGGACTCGTGGTACTTCCAGGAGCTGTCCAGCAATGCCTTGGAGGGAATACAACCTACGTTCAGGCAGGTACCGCCGTTAACGTATTTACCTTCCTTGTTTTTCCACTTTTCAATACAAGCAGTCTTCAGGCCCAGCTGAGCGGCACGGATGGCAGCGACATAACCACCAGGACCAGAGCCGATTACGATTACGTCAAATTTTTCCGACATGATCAGTTCCAGATATTTCTAATGCAGTGTGATCGAGGGGCCCGCAGGCCCCAGAACTTATTTTTTAAACTTCGAGCAAGATACGCGCTGGATCTTCGATCATTTCCTTGATCGCTACCAGGAAGCCAACCGCTTCTTTACCGTCGATCAGACGGTGGTCATAGGACAGCGCCAGGTACATCATCGGCAGGATTTCCACCTTGCCATTTACCGCCATCGGGCGCTCCTGGATTTTGTGCATACCCAGAATTGCGGTTTGCGGCGGGTTCAGGATCGGAGTGGACAGCAGGGAGCCGAATACACCACCGTTGGTGATGGTGAAGGTACCGCCAGTCATCTCTTCGATAGACAATTTACCATCGCGGGCGCGAACACCCAGATCGCGGATATTGTTTTCCATATCCGCCAGGCCCATGTTTTCCGCATTGCGCAGAATCGGTACAACCAGGCCTTTCGGAGAGGAAACCGCTACACCGATATCCTGGTAACCGTGGTAAACGATATCGTTACCATCGATAGACGCGTTCACCGCGGTGTAGCGCTTCAACGCTTCTACCGCAGCTTTCACGAAGAAACCCATAAAGCCCAGACGAGTGCCGTTGTGGGTTTTTTCGAACAGGTCTTTGTAGTTCTTGCGCAGGTCCATGACCGGCTTCATGTTCACCTCGTTAAAGGTGGTGAGCATGGCGGTGGACTGGGAGGCATCCAGCAGGCGTTCAGCAATACGCTTGCGCATGCGGGTCATCGGCACACGCTTCTCCACGCGCTCGCCCGGAGCAACAGCCACTTCGGCAGCAGCGGCGGGAGCAGCAGCGGCAGGCGCAGTGCCAGCTTTCATTACGTCTTCTTTGAGAACACGGCCACCCTTGCCAGTGCCTTCAACACCCGCCAGATCGACACCCTTCTCAGCGGCCATTTTCTTGGCGGATGGCATGGCAATTTTTTCGCCAGCAGCGGGGGCAGCCGCTTCGGCAGCCGGAGCTTCTGCTTTTTCTGCCGCCGGGGCAGCGGCCGCGCCAGCGCCCGCTTCAAACTTGGCAATCACTTCATTGGAGAGGACGGTATCGCCCTCACCCTTGATGATTTCAGTCAGGGCACCATCGGCAGGTGCAACAACTTCCAGCACAACTTTATCGGTCTCGATGTCCACGATCAGTTCATCGCGGGACACAGCTTCACCGGGTTGTTTATGCCAGGTGGCGACAGTTCCGTCCTGAACAGATTCAGGGAAAGTTGGCGCTTTAATCTCGATCGTCATTTTTTCTGTTTCCTGAGATTGACTCTTCACTTATTACTGCCGCCGGTTACTTGACGGTCAGCGCCTCGTTGATGAACTTATTCTGTTCTTCAAGGTGCGTGGACATGTAGCCTGCCGCAGGTGCTGCGGATGGGGCGCGGCCCACGTATTCCAGATCCAGCTTCGGATGGGTTTCCGACAGTAGACGACGCAAGTGGTGCTGGCTGGAGTACCAGGCGCCCTGGTTCATGGGCTCTTCCTGACACCAAGCAACACTCTTGATCCTCTTGAATGCGGATACCGCTTCCACAAACTCTTCGTCTGGGAATGGGTACAGCTGTTCGATTCGTACGAACGCAACATCTTCCTGCTCACGCTCCATACGGGCTTCCAGCAGGTGGTAGTAAACCTTGCCGGAGCACAGCACCAAGCGTTTCACTTTTTCTGGGTCTACGCCCTGGTCCTGGATCACGTTATGGAAGCGGCCTTCGGCCAGCTCTTCCAAGCTGGAGGTGGCCAGCTTGTGACGCAAAATCCATTTCGGGCTCATAATCACCAGCGGACGACGCATCGGGCGCACCGCCTGACGACGCAGCAGGTGGAAGATCTGTGCCGGAGTAGTGGCATTACACACCTGGATATTGTGCTCGGCACACAGCTGCATAAAGCGCTCTAGACGTGCAGAGGAATGCTCCGGACCCTGGCCTTCGTATCCGTGCGGCAGCAGCATTACCAGGCCGCACATACGGCCCCACTTGTGCTCACCGGAAGTGATGAACTGGTCGATTACTACCTGGGCACCGTTGGCGAAATCACCAAACTGAGCCTCCCAAACCACCAGGGATTTTGGTGTAGTGGTGGCGTAGCCGTATTCAAACGCCAACACCGCCTCTTCAGACAGCAGCGAGTCGTAGATGTAGAAAGGCGGCTGGTCTTCGAACATATGCTGCAAAGGCACATAGCTCTGGCCATCTTTCTGGCTGTGAATCACCGCGTGACGGTGGGAGAAGGTTCCGCGACCCACATCCTCACCGGTAAAGCGGACCATAAAGCCCTCTTCCAGCAAAGTGCCATAAGCCAGTGTTTCCGCCATGCCCCAATTCAAGGGCAGTGCGCCACCGGCCATCTTGCGGCGGTCATCGTAAATCTTGGAGACCTGGCGCTGCATCACAATGCCATCGGGCACAGCGGTCATACGGTTGGCCACATCCTGCAACTTCGGCAGCGCATAGCCAGTATCTGCAGCTACTTGCCAGTCGTGGCCCAGGTAGGGGCTCCAATCTACAAACATGGAGGAGTCCGGCTGCTTCACCAAGCCGGTGGCCACGTCCTCACCCGCATCGAGTTTATCGCGGTAGTCGTTGGCCAGTTTATCCGCAGCAGCCTTATCGAGAATGCCCTCACCTACCAGCTTCTCGGAGTAGAGGGTACGGGTAGTTTTATGCTTGCGGATAGTCTGGTACATCAGCGGCTGGGTACCAGAGGGATCATCAGTCTCGTTATGACCGCGACGACGGTAACAAACCAAATCGATAACGATGTCTTTCTTAAATTCGTAGCGGTAGTCCACCGCCAATAGCGCGGCCAATACGACCATTTCCGGGTCGTCGCCGTTTACGTGCAGCACCGGCGCATCGATCATCTTGGCGGGATCGGTAGAGTACTCGGTGGAGCGAGCGTCTTCGCGCTTGCTGGTGGTAAAGCCCACCTGGTTGTTCAGTACGATGTGCACAGTACCACCGGTGTAGTAACCGCGGGTCTGAGACATCTGCAGGGTTTCCTGCACCACACCCTGACCGGCAAAAGCCGCGTCGCCGTGGATGTTAATCGGCATTACTTTTTCACCAGTCCCGTCTTTACGACGGTCCTGGCGAGCACGTACAGAACCAACCACAACAGGCGCACTGATTTCCAGGTGCGACGGGTTAAAGGCCAGCGCCAGGTGTACTTCACCACCGGGAGTCATTACGTTGGAGGAGAAGCCCTGGTGATATTTCACGTCACCGGAAGTATCAAGGGTCTTCTTGCCCTCGAACTCTTCGAACAGGTCCGATGGGTTTTTACCGAGGATATTCACCAGGGTATTCAGACGGCCGCGGTGGGCCATGCCGATCACGATTTCCTTCACCCCATAGGTACCGGAGCGGCGGATCAGGGCGTCCATCATCGGGATCAGACTCTCACCACCCTCGACACCAAAGCGCTTGGTACCCGGGTATTTGGAATCCAGATGGCGCTCCAGGCCCTCTGCTGCAGACAAGCGCTGCAGGATTTCAATCTGGATATCGGTGCCGAAGTTGGCCTTGGACTGGCTGCGCTCCAGGCGCTGCTGAAACCACTGCTGCTCTTCCAGATTGGAGAGATGCATGATCTCTGCACCCAGATTGCCACAGTAGGTGCGCTCCAACCCCTCTACGATCTCACGCAGGGTCGCCTCTTCTTTGCCAAGGAACAGGCTACCGGTATTGAAGGTGGTATCGAAATCACCCTCAGTCAGGCCGTGGTAGCTCAACTGTAAATCGGGCACCTGTTCGCGGGCCATCAGGCCGAGCGGGTCCAGGGTCGCTTTCTTATGGCCGCGATGGCGATAGGAATCGATCAGCTGCAGAACTTTAATCTGCTTGCGCTCGTGTTCGATATTGACGGAGCCGGAACCTGGCGCCGCTACTGGGCGCGCGCGGTGTTTGCTGAGCAGCTCGAAGTGCTGGCGCACTGCGGCGTGAGAGACATCGCTGCTGCCCTCAACGCGGGGGAGGCTGTCGAAGTAATTGCGCCACTCCTCCGGTACACCGTTGGGGTCGTGCAGATAGGTCTCGTAAAGCTCCTCCACATAGGCAGCATTGCCCCCGGAGATATGGGAGCTACGCCACAGCTGCTCCATGGTACTTTCGTGCATTTTGATGCCTACCTCGATTGCAGTGGACTCTCATCGCTCTGGCCACTGCGCTTTCCTTCACTCACAAAAGGGGAGGCGCATAAAGCCACCTCCCCTTTTTAATTTAATACCGGCCGGAGCCGGTTTTTGTCATTCGATCAGCGCCCTACTTGGCACCGGGCCCACCCGAGGCGGGCCCTGATAAAAGTCATCTCGTGACTTTCAGCAATCCCTATACCGCGCGTGTCAGCAGCATATTGCGAATATGGCCAATGGCGCGGGTCGGGTTCAAACCCTTCGGACATACGTTGACACAGTTTTGAATGCCATGGCAACGGAACACACTGAAGGGGTCGTCCAGGTTGGACAGGCGCTCATCAGTGGCCAAGTCGCGGCTGTCCGCCAGGAAGCGGTAGGCCTGTAGCAGGCCGGCCGGGCCGATAAACTTATCCGGGTTCCACCAGAAAGAAGGACAAGCGGTAGAGCAGCAGGCGCACAGAATACACTCGTACAGGCCGTCGAGCTTCTCGCGATCCTCTGGGGTCTGCAGGCGCTCAATCGCCGGTGCCGGAGTGTCATTCTGCAGGTACGGCTCGATCTTCTTGTACTGCTCGTAGAACTGCTCCATATCCACAACCAGGTCGCGGATCACCGGCAGGCCCGGCAGCGGACGCAGAATCAGTTTACCCTTGGGGGCAGCTTCAGACAGTGGCGTAGTACACGCCAGGCCGTTGCGGCCGGAAATATTCATACCATCGGAACCACACACACCTTCACGGCAGGAGCGGCGGAAGGACAGGGTCGGGTCCTGCGCCTTGAGCAACTCCAACACGTCCAACACCATCAGGTCCTTGCCCTGGGTGTCGAGCTGGTAGTCCTGCATGTAAGGCGCTTTGTCGGTTTCCGGGTTGTAACGGTAAATGCTTACTTTCAACATACTCTATTCCGCTCCCGAATCAGTAGGTCCGAGCTTTCGGTTCAAAGGCTTCCATGGTAGTCGGCGCGAAGTTTACCGCACGCTTGCCAAAGCGTTTCTCTGCCGGGAAGTACATGGAATGACACAGCCAGTTTTCATCATCGCGCTCCTGGAAGTCTTCGCGGGCATGGGCGCCGCGGCTCTCAGTGCGGGTCTCCGCGGCAATCGCGGTGGCCTCGGCAACTTCCAGCAGGTTTTGCAGTTCCAGGGCTTCAACACGGGCGGTGTTAAAGGCGCGGCTTCTGTCGTCCAGGCGTACGTTCTCGATGCGCTCACGCAGGTCAGCCAACTTCTTCACGCCTTCCGCCATGTAATCGCCGCGGCGGAATACACCGAAGTGATTCTGCATCACGCCCTGCAGCTCTTTGCGCAAGTCGGCAGCTTTCTCGCCGGTTTCGTTGGTTTCCAGACGGTTCAGGCGCGCCATCGCCGCTTCGAGATCGGACTCGGAAGCTTCGCGGTGCTCGATACCTTCACGCAGGGCCTTCTCGATAAACAGGCCGGAAGCGCGTCCGAATACCACCAGATCCAGCAGTGAGTTGCCGCCCAGTCGGTTAGCGCCGTGTACAGATACACAGGCAACCTCACCACAGGCGAAGAAGCCGTCGATGATCTGATCGTTGCCGGCAGCATCCTGGGTCAGGGCCTGGCCGTGAACGTTGGTTGGGATACCGCCCATCATGTAGTGGCAGGTAGGCACAACCGGGATCGGTGCCTTAACCGGGTCGACGTGGGCAAAGGTTTTGGACAGTTCACAGATACCGGGTAGGCGGCTGTTGAGCAGCTCTTCACCCAGGTGATCGAGCTTCAGGAATACGTGATCGCCTTCAGGGCCACAGCCGCGGCCGTCGAGCATCTCGAGCACCATAGAGCGGGCCACAACATCGCGGGAAGCGAGGTCTTTGGCATTGGGCGCGTAGCGCTCCATAAAACGCTCGCCGTCTTTATTGATCAGGTATCCACCCTCACCGCGACAACCTTCGGTCACGAGTACACCGGCACCGTAAATACCGGTCGGGTGGAACTGCCACATCTCAATGTCCTGCACAGGCATGCCTGCGCGCAGGGCCATACCCACACCGTCGCCGGTGTTGATGTGTGCGTTGGTGGTGGAGGCGAAGATACGGCCGGCACCACCGGTGGCGAATACGGTCGCCTTGGATTTGATAAAGACCACTTCGCCATCTTCGATGCACATGGCGATCACACCCACCACGGCACCGTCTTGGTTCTTCACCAGGTCAATGGCAAACCATTCGTTTAGGAATTCGGTTTGGTGCTTAACGTTGTTCTGGTACAGGGTGTGCAGCAGCGCGTGGCCGGTACGGTCGGCGGCAGCACAGGTACGGGCAGCCTGGCCACCGCGGCCAAAATCTTTGGACTGACCACCGAAAGGACGCTGGTAAATACGGCCTTCTTCAGTACGAGAGAAAGGCAGGCCCATGTGCTCCAGCTCGAATACGGCCTCAGGGCCTACGGAACACATGTACTCGATCGCTTCCTGGTCGCCGATATAATCGGAACCTTTAACGGTGTCATACATGTGCCAGCGCCAATCATCATTGGGGTCGGAGCTGGCAATCGCACAGGTAATGCCACCCTGGGCAGATACCGTGTGAGAACGGGTTGGGAATACCTTGGTGATTACCGCAGTCTTGTAGCCGGACTGGGCCATCTGCAGGGCCGCGCGCATACCCGCGCCGCCGCCACCAATTACAATCCCGTCAAAAGAAATAGTACGCATGTTCGCCATTGCTTATACACCCCAAAGAATTTCAATGCCCCACACCGTGTAAAGCACGGCAACCGCAGCCAGGATCACTTCCACGAACAGGCGCAGAACAGTGGCCTTACCGCCCATCACCCGGTTGGTGATGTAATCGGTAACCACGGACCAGAGACCAATCCAGGCGTGAATCACAGTGGACAGCAGGGCGACCAAGCTGAATACACGCATCCAGCGCTGGGCGAACAACTCAGACCAGGCCTGGTAGCCAAAGTCTTTGGTGAAAAAGATAAAGCCCACTATAAAGAGGACGTAAGCGAGCAGTATCACTGCGGTGACGCGCTGGTAGAGCCAGTCGAAAGTACCGCTACGGCCGAAGCTAGTTACTGTTCTTACCACAACCATACTCCCACTAAAAGAATAAGGATTACACTCACCACCAGCACGGCAATAGCGCTGCGACGACCACCTTCGAAGCTCTCACCCATACCCAAATCCATAAACAGGTGACGCACACCGGCCAACAGATGGTAAATAAGAGCTGCCAGGGAGGCCCACAAAATGAGCTTGGCAGGAATACTGTTAAATGCCGCCGCCATATCGGCGAAGCCCTGTTCGGATTCCAGGCTGGCATCGAGCATGCAGAGCAACAGCGCCACAACGGCGAAGAGCACTACACCAGATACACGGTGCAAAATGGAAACCAAAGCGGCAGCGGGAAGCTTTATAGTGGAAATGTCTAAATTGACAGGTCTGTTTTTGTTCACAGGAAAAACACCTTGTTGCCCTGAACGACCGGGCGCCCGTTAGCTTTTCAAATTGGGAGGGACGAGCTGCTTGCTGATCACTTTGCACTCGACCTGATGAAGCCTTGTACAAAGTAGCCGTACCATGGCGCAAGCCGCGCGGATTATAGGCATTCGATAGTCAAAACACAACGAACGCCTAGGAATACGCCACCTCAGCACACCCCGCAGGCACAGGATTTAGCTCAACGGGATTTCCGCAGATTTTTGCGCCCACGACCAGGCAAAAGCTCTACCAGCCCACGCTGTCGCCGAATATCCTGTTGCCGGCCGACTGGCCGTCCACCCCTTTGGGTTTGACAATTTGCGGCGCGGCACTTAAGTTTGGCCCCGCTCAAAAGGCCGCCAGCACCCGAAAACACTAGGAAAAGGCCGCCATAAGAACAGTTTTTAGGAGTCCGCAATGTCCGATAAAAAAGCGCACCTCACAGTCGATGGTATCGACGGCGCTCTTGAGATGCCCGTTCGCTCCGGCACCCTCGGCCCCGATGTGATCGATGTCGGCGGCCTGACCAGCAAAGGCTTTTTCACCTACGACCCGGGCTTCGTATCTACCGCCTCATGTGATTCCAAGATCACTTTTATTGATGGTGGCAAAGGCCAATTATTGCACCGGGGCTACCCCATCGAGCAATTAGCAGAAAAATCCGACTATCTGGAAACCTGCTACCTGCTGATGAATGGCGAGCTGCCCAATGCAGAAGAAAAGAAGAAGTATGTAGACACTATTATGTCTCACACCATGGTTCACGAATCCCTGGTGAGTTTCTTTAAAGGCTTCCGTTACGATGCCCACCCAATGGCAATGATGTGTGGCGTAGTGGGTGCCCTCGCCTCCTTCTATCACGACTCCCTGGATATCACCAATCCGGAGCACCGCGAGATTTCCGCGCACCGCCTGATTGCCAAAATGCCAACCTTGGCAGCTATGTGCTACAAGCACTCCCAAGGCATGCCCTTCATGTACCCGGACAATAGCCGCAGCTATTCCGAGAACTTCCTGCACATGATGTTTGGCAATCCCTGCGAGCCCAGCAAGATCGATCCGGTTGTCGCCAAGGCAATGGACATCATCTTCCTGTTACACGCTGACCACGAGCAAAACGCCTCCACCTCGACCGTGCGCCTGGCGGGCTCCTCTGGCGCCAACCCCTTCGCCTGCATCTCCTCCGGTATCGCCACCTTATGGGGACCCGCACACGGCGGCGCCAACGAGGCAGTACTGAACATGCTGCAGGAAATTGGCGATGAGAGCCGTATCGACGAATTCGTGAAGCGTGCCAAAGACAAGAATGACCCCTTCCGCCTGATGGGCTTCGGTCACCGCGTTTACAAGAACTTCGACCCACGCTCCCGTGTAATGCAGGGCATCTGCGATGAAGTTCTGGGAGCCATGGGCGCAGAAAACGATCCTCTGCTGAAGATCGCTAAGAAGCTGGAAAAAATCGCCCTTGAGGACGATTACTTCGTCGAGAAGAAGCTCTACCCGAACGTCGACTTCTACTCCGGTATTATCATGAAGGCTATCGGCATCCCCACCGATATGTTCACCGTAATTTTTGCCACCGGCCGCACTTCAGGCTGGATCGCACACTGGAACGAAATGATTTCCAACCCGTACAAAATTGGTCGCCCTCGCCAGCTTTACACCGGCTATGCCCAGCGCGATTATGTTCCACTGGAACAACGCTAATAAAGCTCAAAATAAAAAACCCGGCAATGCCGGGTTTTTTATTTCCTGAAATAACCACCTGGAATTTAAAAATATTCAACAAAATTCAAATAACGAAACAACCCAGACCTCCATTAATTGTGACGAGGTTCTCAATATTAAAATTCTCACCCTGATGCAACTCCCGCCACACAGAAAAACACCTGTCATGCAATGTAAAATCCGCGCCTCTCGGACCGGGTGAATTTGCTGTGTAGTTACCGCACCTCAGCGACTACCCGCCCGCGGTTTCCCTTACCCATACAACACACAAAATTAAACCTATTAAGGGCACAGCATATGCTTAGCTTTATCTCCGGCATGTTCAGAGGTAGCAAGTCCTCCGACAGCGTCGACCTGGAAGAAAAATATACCCGCAGCAACTATGCCAGCGCTAAAGGCAGCCGCACAATTTCTTACGACCCAACTCTGATCAAAGCCCTGGAGGACGATCACCGCCACTTAATTGGCATTTTCCAACGTATGTGGTCCGAAGGCTTTGAAAAGCAAAACTATCGCCAACTGTCACAACTACTCACTCAATTTAAGTCCGGCTTCCAGGCACACCTGATAAAGGAAAATGTTCGCTTCTACGTCTATCTGGAGCAGGCCCTCGCCGGCGATGCGCACACACTGCAGGTTGTAAAAGATTTCCGCACCGATATGAATGAAATCGCCAATGCCGTGGTGCAATTCTGCAAGCGCTACAACCATGAAGCCTTCACCCCGGAAATGGTTCGCGACTTTAAAATGGATTACCAAAAGATAGGTGAAGCACTCACTCGCCGCACCGCACTGGAAGAAAAAGAACTTTACGTTCTCTATCAGCCTTCCTAAGTATTTTCGGACTAGAGAGGTCCAGTTCGTTACTCTACATCTACAGGAATTAGGCGCAAGCCAATGAGTGAGTAACAACTTATTAAAAAATACTTTGAATGGATGTCTGCGACCCACAAGGACGGGGCGCAAACCTTTTCCCTTTAGAAGCCTGACTCCAGGCCCTCACTGACTCAAAATATTTTTCTAAAAACCGCTTACCAACCCAAAAGCGTTAGACGCATACCCGACAGGTAAGTGAAAATTATTTTGGAATTATTTCGGATAAGCGCATCTAGCCCATAAGAGTGGAGTGCATATTTTTTAGCTTATTTAAAGCTACACCTCAAGGCTAATCAAACTTACCCACCTAATAGGTATTGACAGCGAAGACCTGATTAAAAATTTTTCCTCAACAAATAAAAAGTGGCAACCACAATCAGGCCAGCCACTTTTTTTGCTGAAGCCAGCATCAAAAAAAGCGAACAATAACAACAACTTAAAAAAACTTTCCAGCCTGACCTCCCATACCTTCCTATTCTCTCTCGCGATTTCTATTCAACACTAGACGTTTATTTAATTTTGTTTAAACATATAGAAATTAGAATTTAAAAAAACTCATAACGGTGGAATATTGGTCTAGGAAGTTCTGAAAGCTTTGTGGCTTAAAACAAAAAGGACAAAAGGCCAGTAGTAAAAGCCGGGGGATTCGGGGGAAATATGACTGAACTAGAAAGTTCAGCTGCTCGTCAATATTTACCAGATGGCGCCCGCACCAGCGACAGCAGCTATCCGATTTATGTAATTGTAGGCACTGGACCGGTCGGGGTTCGCTGTGCACAAAAGCTGCTTGAATTCTGTGACGAAGCGCAAATTGTTATCTATGGAGCGGAAACAGAATCACCTTATAATCGTGTAAAATTATCACAGTACCTCTCTCGCCATGTGGAACGGGAGGAACTGGATAATCCCATCCTAGGTAAAACTGACCACCGGCTCGCAGAATATATCGACCGTAAAATCGTCTCTATAGACCGTGTCAAAAAAACGGTAACAGATGCTGCCGGTAATATTCAGCCCTACACCAAGCTGATTCTAGCCACCGGCTCCAACCCCAAAATTCCCGCAATACCCGGTGCAGGATTACCCAGCGTTTACCCCTTTCGCAGCCTGCGCAATACCAATGATCTAATCGCCCTGCGGGAGCGGCACGCCGATATTTGTGTGATCGGCGCCGGCGCCCTGGGGCTGGAAGCGGCAACGGCTCTAAAAACACCGAAAAATACTGTCACACTTCAATCCCGCGGAAAATTACTAAGTGGCCTTTTAGGTGAGGAAGGCGAAGAGTTTTTAAAATCCTCTCTTGCCGCCCTTGGTGTGCAGCTGAAAACTGGCTCAATTCTTAAGTCAATTGAGCAGCAGGAAGAAAAATCCAATTTACACTTTGAGGATGGCGAAAACCTCTGCGTCGATGCCATTGTTCTTTGCACTGGTATTCAGCCGGAAGTCGCCCTTGCCCAAAAAGCCGGACTAAAAATCGATAGAGGGGTTGTAGTCAACGAATGGATGCAAACCTCCGATCCGGATGTTTACGCAATTGGTGAATGTGCCGAGTTTGATCAAAAGGTTTATCAGCTGGTTCGCCCCGGTTATGAGCAGGCGGAAAGCTGTTGTTCACATATTCGCCGCGAACATGGCGGGGAGATTTTAGAGCGCCCCTACTCCGGCAGTTACACAGATATCCAACTCAAAATCGCCCATATTCCTTGCGCTATTATGGGAGACGTTGCCTCCGACAACCTTCATCAGCAGGGTAATTTACAGAGTCACGTTTTCCGTAATCGGTTCAAGGGTATTTATCGCCGGCTATTTGTTCAAGATGGGCGCATTCTCGGTGCTATTTATATTGGCAGCTGGGATGAGGCCAACAGCTTGCGCCAAGCGGTGGCTCAGGAGGAAAAAGTCAGTGCTCAAGCGCTTAAGCAGTTTGCAGACGAGGGCCGTCTATTTGGCCTGCAGACGTCAAACAGTATCAAGACTTTTCCCGACAGCTACCTGGTGTGCCAGTGTAATTCCGTCAGCAAAGGGGAATTATGCAAGGCTATTTCCGAAGGCAAGCGCACGTTAAACGAACTGCAGCAGGCAACCACCGCCGGATCTGTCTGCGGCAGCTGCCGCCCCTTAATGGCCGAGCTACTCGATACCCCTGCGCCCAATCTGGTTATGCGCCACGCCAAGGGTATATTAATCACTTCGATTATATCGTTACTTTTAATTACCTTGTCATTCCTGATGCCACCCCCGCCAATATCTGACTCTGTGCAGGCCGGCCAATTCTGGGAAAAACTCTGGTATGACAACTTCTGGAAACAGGTAACCGGCTACACGATCCTCGCGCTGTGTTTTTTTACCGCTGCACTCAGTGTGCGAAAGCGCTGGAAAAAACTATCTTTCGGCCATGTAGATCACTGGCGCTACGCCCACAGCCTTACTGGGGTAGTTGCCGTGGCCGCACTCGCTGTGCACACAGGCT
The DNA here is from genome assembly GCF_052466715.1 of Microbulbifer mixtoriginis (SeqCode). Classification (NCBI taxonomy): domain Bacteria; kingdom Pseudomonadati; phylum Pseudomonadota; class Gammaproteobacteria; order Cellvibrionales; family Microbulbiferaceae; genus Microbulbifer; species Microbulbifer mixtoriginis (SeqCode). The sequence goes on from NZ_CP174288.1 coordinate 3,235,394, forward strand.
TCCGTATGGGGCAAAACCTCAACCTCGCACTCATGCTGGTCTTCCTTGGGGTTACTGCTACTGGCTCCCTTGTTGGTGTTTTTATGGCCCGCAACCATCACTGGACCGATCTCAGACTACGCGAACATCGCAAGTGGTGGTCACGCGTTCACTACGCCTTACTTTGGGCACTGCCGGTACTCCTCGCCTATCACATTCTTGCGGTTTATTACTTCTAAATGAAATCTTATCAATTTAAATTTTGGCATTACGGACTACTGTTGACGCTGGTTGTAGGTGCCTACGCTTCCTATAACCTAACGGCAGATGACAAGTCTTTATTTATAACTGGCGAGCCCACACATGGCCATCATCAGATAGAGCTCGCTTGTACTTCTTGTCATACCGATGGGTTTTCAGGGGAAGAATCTATTCAGCAATCTTGCCTAAGCTGCCACGCAGAAGAATTAGAGCTGGCCGATGACTCCCATCCACGCAAAAAATTTCTCGACCCTCGCAACGCCCAATTGCTGGAAACCCTGGATGCGCGTCAGTGCATCAGCTGCCACACAGAACACAAACAGCAAATTACTCGCGAAATGGGTGTCAGCCTGGCCGGGGATTTCTGCTTTCATTGCCACAGCGAAATTGCCGAAGAGCGCAGTAGCCATGAAGGTATGGGCTTCGAGACCTGTGCCAGTGCCGGCTGCCACAACTACCACGATAACGGCACCCTTTATGAAGATTTCTTAATCGCCCATGTCGGACAACCCGATCTGCTCGAGGAGGCAAAGCTTCCGGCTCGTACCGCCATGCAATCCTGGTTACAGGAACATCCCGATGCCCAGCCCCTACAGGTGCAGCAGGCGGATATACAGGAAGAAACTGCAGCTGCAGGAATCGCTGAGACTTGGGTGCAAAGCCCCCATGCTCAAGTGGACGTGAACTGCAGCAGCTGCCACACCAATGGACAGATGCAATTTACTAGTGCTGAGGTTGTTGAACAGTGTGCAAGCTGCCACAGCGAGCAACGGGAATCTTTTACCCAAGGTAAACACGGAATGCGCCTCTCATCCAAGTTGCCACAGGAATTTGTTCAACAGGTTGGTGCCATGACGCCACACCAGGCCTGGATACCCATGCAGTCTGACGCTTCCGGGGAACTCAGTTGCACCAGTTGTCACGGCCCGCACGATGTCGACTTGCAGTTCGCTGCTGTGGAATCCTGTCTCAGCTGCCACAGCGATGAGCACAGCTTGGCCTACAAGGAATCGCCGCACTTCAATACCTGGCAAGCAGATCCAGAAAACGGCGTTAGCTGTGCCAGCTGTCACTTGCCGCGGGAAACCCACGGAGAACAGGTTGTGGTCAATCATAACCAGAACCACAATCTCCGCCCCAATGAAAAAATGTTGCCTGTCTGCCTGAACTGCCATGGAGCGGAGTTTTCCCTGGCAGCCATGGCGGACGAAAAACTGATCTCTCAGAATTTCAAGCATAAGCCTGCGGATAAGCATGAAACGTTTGACTTAATCCGCGACCGCATTGCAAGAATTTCCAAAAGCAAAAATAAGCAAACACAATCCCAATAGGAGGGGAACATTATGCGTATTGCCGCTTGTTTTATCGCCGGACTGGCCCTACTCACTGGCTGTGAAAAAAACCAGGGCGTGGCACCTGAGCGAATGGCGGATGCTATCTTTGCCGTGATTGAGGCAGACAGAGCCAATTACACCAACAAGGTAGTTAACCGTTTGCAAAATGAGGAAAAAGTTCTGGATGCCGACGAGCACTGGCAGGATAAAAAATTGCTGCCGTTGCCCGCACAAATGATGCGAATGGGTGCTGAGCGAGTCGCGGAAAAAGAATCTGGCTTCAGCTACGCCCTGCTGTCGCTATGGCCGGTAAACAAACAGAACAAGCCGCGTACCGAAATGGAAAAGCAAGGCTTGCAGTTTGTCATCGACAACCCAGGTAAAAATTTCTATGGCCGTGAGACACTCGGTGATACCGAATACTTTACCGCGGTTTATGCCGATGTGGGTGTATCCCCAGCTTGTGTCAGCTGTCACAATGATCACGCGGATAGTCCACGCGATAATTTTGAGCTTGGCGAAACTATGGGTGGTGTAGTTGTCCGTATACCACTTTAATTTATCGCTTGAACTTTCTTAGCCGATCAAGCCCCGGTAAATCCACTGCCGGGGTTTTCCCCAACGCCCTCTACATTTAACAATCAACGATTTTCTTTTATCCCACAGAGCTAAGTGCAAAATTTCTTAGAATTCCAATAGTTACCGATAAAAATCAGCAAAATATAAGCAAAAATTAAGGAAAATATTTTGAGTAGATACAATCAATTAGCGGCCGAATTCATTTCGACCGCTCCCTCTTTAATATGACTGGCTCTACTCCCGCTTTAACCTCGCTGAAATCATTCAGACCAGTGGTCACCCGCTGTGGGCCTATTTCCGGGCTAGTCCAGTCTCCATTACGGACCGCTTGTTGTTAACGCTTCGCTCCGCAAAGCTCACCTAGGCATTTGCATATTAGACTCGCAACCTAGAAAATCAAAATCAAGGTACTGGTATAACATGCTCTTAACCAAGCTAGTAGGCATTTTTTCCACAAAAAATCATGGAAAACGAAACAAAGAAAAGAGCAGCCTAGGAGTTTTTAAAGTGGTCACTTGCTTAGATTTTTTTGACTTTTACCAAGAGACAACAATGAACATCTTCAGATTATTTTAACGGCGCAATCAGCCCTTCCAGCCCTTCAATTTTGATCTCCAACGTCAGAGCCATCAACTGCCCCAACTTCCCAGTAGGAAAACCCTTTTTGGCAAACCAAAGCAGGTACTCCTCAGGAAGATCGATAAGTACTCTACCCGCATACTTACCGAATGGCATTGGAGTTTGGGCAATATCAATCAATTGTTGCTTTTCAAACATCGCAAAATCCTTCAAATCTCTTATTTTGTGCTATACGCAGCCCACAGCTTAGATATTTGTTGCTGACTTATCTCCACCCTACACTGGCTGCGAAATTATTCGGTCTGTCTTACCGAATCTCTATCCCTCAAGCATCACTGAAAGGGGTGACTATGCGTATCAAAGCGATTAAATACCTCAGCTTAACCGCAGTATTGGCCCTAGGCCTCGGCGGGCAAGGCTGTGCCAATATGAGCGATACCGATCGTCGCATCGGAACCGGCATCGGCGTCGGTGCCGTAACCGGTGCCCTAATCAGTGGTGGTCGGCCCGGTGGCACCGCAGCAGGCGCCGTGATTGGCGCAGGGGCAGGCTATCTCTACGACAGAGAAAGAAAACGCAGAGACTACTATCGCTATCGCGGAGGCTACTATCGTTATTAGTGTTTAGTGTTTAGTGTTTAGTGTTTAGTGTTTAGTGGAGAATCGTCAGGCTCAGAGTTAATGCATGGCGCAACCCCTGGTGCGCCTAACGCACCAGGGGTTATCTGGGATAAGAGCCACCCGGGACAATGAGTAAAATTCAGGAAGCTGTGTTTTCTCTAGCGAGCCACTCTAAAGCAACTTGGTCTTGGTTTTTCCACAGCGCTCACAGCAATACTCTGTGACGAGCTTGCCCTGCTTAACATCAAACTTGCGCTCGGTAACCACTTTCCACTTGTGAAAACCTTCCCGGCAAAGAGTGCTGCCTTTGTGTTTCTGCCAGGTGGTTTTTCTTTTAAAAGGAATCACATCTCCCATATTAGGCGACCTCCCCCGCCGCGTGCCCAGAAGCCCAGGCCCACTGAAAATTAAAGCCCCCCAGCCAGCCAGTCACATCGAGTACTTCACCCACAAAATAAAGCCCTGGCTGGGTTTTGCACTCCATAGTACGCGAAGAAATCTGATCTGTATCCACGCCGCCGAGGGTAACTTCTGCAGTGCGATAGCCTTCGGTGCCATCGGGAACCAGCGTCCAGACTTGCAACTTGGCTCCGAGTTCTCGCAACTCAATTTCAGTAAACTGCTTGAGGGGGCGGCTGTCGATATGCTGCCGTTGTAGGAAAAACTGTACAAGCTTCTTAGTCCAAAGCTCAGACAAAACACTGTGCAAGTGAATCTCCGGGCTCTCCCGGCGGCGCTGTTGCAGCCAATCGGCCAGATCGCGATCGGGGGCCAGATCGAAAGTCACCTTTTCACCTTCGCGCCAATGGCTGGATATTTGTAATACCGCCGGTCCACTCAAACCTCGGTGAGTAAATAGCATCTGCTCGTGAAAGCTGCCCTCACCACAGGAAGCCGTCACACTAAGCGAGCTGCCCGGTAGGCTATCCTGCCGCTCCAACTGGCGCTTGTGCTGGGTAAAGGGTACCAAGGCCGCACGAGTGGGAATGATATTAAGCCCAAACTGGCGAGCGATATCATAGCCAAAGCCCGTGGCCCCCATGGTGGGTATCGACAATCCACCAGTAGCCACGACTAGGGACTCACAGTGAACCAGCCCTAGGCTGGTCTCAACACGATAACCACTTTGCCCCGACTCTATTGAGGATATGGCACAACGGGTGCGAACCTGAGCTTTGGCTGCACGGCACTCCGCCAATAACAGGTCGAGAATATCCTTGGACTTGTTGTCGCAAAACAACTGGCCCAGTGTTTTCTCGTGGTAGGAAACCCCATGCTTTTCCACCAATGCAATAAAATCCCATTGGCTATAGCGCGCCAGGGCAGACTTACAAAAATGGGGATTGCGGCTGTAGAAATTTTCCGCGCTGGTGTAGAGGTTGGTGAAATTACAGCGGCCACCGCCAGACATCAGGATCTTCTTGCCAACTTTATTGGCATGATCCAAAACCAGCACGTTACGGTCGCGCTGGCCGGCAGTGGCGGCGCACATTAAACCCGCTGCCCCGGCGCCGATAATCAGTACATCGACACTTTTAGGCAGCTGGCTATCGGATACATCACTCATGAAATAGGGCTGCGCAATCACCCAAGTATCAGGTACGAGGCAGGGTCACGCCGCGCTGCCCCTGGTACTTACCACCGCGATCCGCATAGGACACATCGCAGACTTCATCAGACTCGAAGAACAACATCTGAGCTACACCTTCATTGGCGTAGATCTTCGCCGGCAGATTGGTGGTATTTGAAAACTCAAGGGTCACATGCCCTTCCCACTCCGGCTCCAGCGGCGTTACATTGACGATTATGCCGCAGCGCGCATAGGTAGATTTACCTAGGCAGATAGTCAGTACTGAGCGCGGAATACGGAAATACTCCACGGTACGCGCCAGGGCAAAGGAGTTCGGCGGGATGATACAGTACTCCCCTTCCACATCGACAAAGCTGTTTTCATCGAAGGTCTTGGGGTCCACGGTAGCCGAATGCACGTTGGTAAAGATCTTAAACTCGCCTGCACAGCGCACATCGTAACCGTAACTAGACGTACCGTAGGAGATGAGTCGCTCGCCATCATTGCCATGACGCACCTGGCCCGGCTCAAATGGCTCAATCATGCCGTGCTGCTCAGCCATGCGGCGAATCCACTTATCGGACTTGATACTCACTCCGTCCCCCTAAAAAGAATAATCAGTGCTCAACAAAAGAGGCGGAATCATAGCCGGTTTAGAGTGTGCAAAAAAGTGCCAATCGACGCCTTTCGTCCTTGTCGCCAACCACTAACTACTGTATAAATCCACAATAAACTGTATATATATACAGTCACCTGGTTAGATCCGACTGAAGACCGAGACAAGAATGCAGGGTGGCAATGTGAACAAAGCCAAAAACTTTATACAAAACAATCACTTGGAAAACCAAGCCGACCCCTCAATCAGACTGCGACACTTTAGAGGCAAGAAGGCCTGCCAAGCAGCCAATGAACCCCAAAACGCAGGGACCACTACCGGTTTCACCAGCCTGGATGTCCTTCTCAAAGACCGCGGCTGGCCGCACGGTAGCACTACTGAGCTGCTTGTACCCCAGGCAAGCTCCAACACATTAAGCCTCCTACTCCCTATGCTCGCTGAACTGACCCAAAAAGGAGAGATGGTGGTTCTCATCAAACCCCCATTTACTCCCTGTGCATCAGAACTTGCCCAGCATGGTATCCAACTGGAACAGCTATTATTAGTCCACCCCCGCGACAAGAGGGACTGCCTCTGGGCCATAGAGCAGTCCCTACAATCCGGAGGCTGTTCCGCAGTTTTGAGCTGGCAGGGCGAGCAGGCAATAAGTTATCGAGAGCTGCAGCGCCTGCAGCAATCCGCCGAGGCAAGCAACTGTATTCACTTCCACTTCCGCCCCCTGTCAGAAGCCCCCCAGCCCTCGCCTGCCACGCTACGACTACAGCTGCATAGCAAGCCAGAACAGCTTGCCCTCAGACTGCTGAGGCAAGTGGGTGGCCCTAGTGGTCAGCACCTTCAAATAAACCTCCAGCTGAACAACACATCGAAGAGGCATCACCAAGCCCTGCACTAGGCGGTATCCAAGGAACCCTCATGCTCTGGCTCTGTATACGATTTCCCAAACTTCCCCTGGAGGCGCTCACCTGCGCTCAGACGCCAGAGGAAAGAAGCCAGCCATTGGCGATAGTGGAAAAGCAAATCATAGTGGAGGCAAATAAAGCCGCCTTCGAGTTTGGAGTCATTGCTGGCTTGAGTATTACCCGTGCTCGTCAACTATGCCCAGGTTTGCAGATATTGCACCGCAATAGAGAAAGAGAGCTGCAGCTGGAGGAGCTTGCACAACAGGTATTGAGCTCGTCAGCGATGATTTGTATAAAAACTGAAAAATATGAAGAAGGCTATCGTCATCCACAGCTTTACCTTGAGTTGGGCAACCGCTTTAAAATACATGGTGGATTTCGAGCATTACTGCATAAAATACAGCAAGAACTTGCACAAATGGATATTCGCCACCGTATGGGGCTTAGCCACAGCCCCAGTGCAGCGCTGCTGCTTAGCCAATTACCGGAGCATCGCCGTTGGTTACAGCAAACCCACACCCCACCGACAACACAGCAGTGGAAACAGTGGATCAGTCACGCTCCCAGCAAACTGCTAGAGTGCGATAATAAAACCTTAGAGAAACTCTATTCCAGTGGGTTTAAACACGTAGGCCAATTGCTGTCAGCTCCTTTATCGAAGCTGGGAAAGTACTTTGACCGATCTTTTCTCGATTATCTGGCACGGCTCAACGGCAGCCAACAGGAGCAGGCCACCTGCTATTCGCTATCTCCCCGCTTCGCTGCAGAGCTATTTTTTCCAAGGCCAATAAGTCATAACGAACAACTGCTATACACTTGCAACCTTCTGCTTCGGGAACAAAGCCAGCAACGGCAGTGTCATCAGCTCCACCCTCAACGACTCCATTGGCAGCTTCAGAGTAACGGAAAACCAATATCCCATTTCAATACAGAAGCACTTTTTTCACAAACAGAAATACAAGAGCTGACTAAAGAGACCAAGCTTCAGCTTGAAGGAATCTCTTTCAAAAAACCAATCCACTTACTGCGGCTACCTTCCTCCCAATTAACTTCTCAGAACTTTGAAAAGTTGAGGAGCAATCCTCGTGAAAACAAGCTATTAAATAAAAAAAGAGAAAGCCAAAAACTTATAGATAAATTAAAAGAGCGCCTGGGATATCAGGCTGTTTCGGGCATTTTTATTAAATGATGTATGCTAGCGTTCACGCGGGAGCAGAGCTGTAATATATGCTTCGCTAAGCCATATTATTTCTAGAGACGCGGAATTAATCAAAATACCAGTGGGCTACAGGGATACCTCTCCCGAAGGGAATGAAAATTATCAAGCTGCCAAAAAATCCAGTTTAACGATGTAATCTTTCGTATTAACCCCCGAACTCCAAAGGATAAGTTACTGGAGCCCGCAGGAAGTTTTAGTGAAAAGCTCCATATCACTTATATGGGAAGTCTAGCAATTACTAGCGTTGACTAGAGCACTACTGAGCAATCTTATAATGTTTATATTGGATGTAAAAATGTAAAAGCCAAGAGTTAAGCCCTGAAAGGCATTCTTGCCTTTAGCTGGAAATAAGCCCGATAAAAACTGAGCTTATTTCCACAAAGCTATAAACTTTACTGTAAAATAAAGTACTTTCGCTTATTTATGAGAAGGTAATACCCGCTTTAGTTGTGGCCTTTGAACCTTCCTCACATTGTGCATCAGTAGAGGGACCGTCTGCCACAGCTTTTGATCCATAGCTTACAGCCCCAGTACCTGCAATTGCAGCCTCAACCATACAACCATCGTTTTTCCAGACGAAAGTCAGATCTGCTCCCTCACCTGGAGTACCGGTTAGCTTTAAGTTCGCAGTTCCAGCAGCAGTAACATCAGCGGCAATAGTAGCACAACCGATACCCGTACCAACACAGGCCTGAGCTTTGGATACAAAGCCAGCTACACCTTTCATAGCTGCACCACCATAGGAAGTTGCAACATATTCACGATAAGCAGGAATTGCGACTGCAGCCAAAATACCGATAATCGCCACCACGATCATCAATTCAATAAGAGTAAAACCCTGTTGCTTTTTCATTGTAACCGTCTCCATACAGACTTTTAATTAAGTGAATCCCGTGAGGAAGTCGCCAAACAAGATACAAGGTTTATGCCAAGTTTGGCAAGACGAGTCACTATCTCGTTTTCACAAGTGAGATAGCAATCACTAATGCAGGAAATTATCTGAGAGTTACAAATATTGCTGACACCCCAACCCAGTAACTGACAAAAAATGTCATCTTTGGACATCAATCGCCTTTATCTGTCGGTAGCCCTTAACCAGTTAAATGCCTAATTGGCTCCCTAAACTTTATTCGCTATATTTGTCACACTCTTAGTTCCTCGTCCACAAATATCATTGGAACAAAAATCAAACACTAGTGCGCTCTATTTAACCCAGTTTGAGAGTGCGGCAAAGACAAAAGTGGTTCCCCATGACAAGCTCCTCCCTTAGTGGCCTGGCAAAACGCCTAGTAGCAGACCAAATCCTCGATGAAACCACTGCCGCCTCCGCATTAAAGGCGGCCCGCCGCGCGGGGCAGCCTTTTGTGCAACACGCGGTAGAAGCCAAGCTGGTAAAAAGCCGGGAGCTTGCCAATCTTGCTTCCCTAGCCTTCGGCACACCACTCTTTGACCTGGGTAGTTATAATTTCGAGATGATCCCCAAAGGGGTGGTCGACGAGAAGCTGATCAGCAAACATTTCGCCCTTCCCTTATATAAGCGTGGAAATCGCCTCTTTATTGCTCTCGCAGATCCCACCAACCTGGCGGGGCTAGACGAGATCAACTTCAATACCGGCCTCAGTACAGACGCGGTTTTAGTAGAAGCTGACAAACTAGGCAAGGCGATAGAGAGCTACCTATCCGACGGAGGAGATATCGGGGGTGGTCTAGAAGGTATTGATGATGAAGAGCTGGACTCGCTCAATGTTGGCGAAAGCGAATCTGAATCCGACGATGAAAGCGAACCGGGTGGGGATGAAGCGCCCGTTGTAAGGTTTGTCAATAAAGTTCTACTTGACGCTATTCGCACCGGGGCTTCCGATATCCACTTTGAACCCTACGAAAAGTCTTACCGGGTGCGCTTTCGCACTGACGGTGTACTCCATGAAATTGCCAGGCCGCCGATTCAGTTGGCAACACGTCTATCGGCCCGCTTAAAAGTGATGTCCAAGATGGATATCTCAGAACGGAGAGTGCCCCAGGACGGCCGGATCAAAATGAAGTTGTCCAAGACCAAGGCAATCGACTTCCGGGTAAACAGCTTGCCAACCCTATGGGGAGAAAAAATTGTTTTGCGAATTCTTGACCCCTCTTCGGCAAAACTGGGGATTGATGCGCTCGGCTACGAAGACGAGCAAAAGAAAATCTATATGGATGCCCTGGCCCAACCTCAAGGCATGATCTTGGTCACCGGCCCCACTGGCTCGGGCAAGACTGTTTCACTTTATACCGGCCTCAATATACTTAATACCCCTGAACGCAATATCTCCACGGCTGAAGACCCGGTGGAGATCAACCTGGAAGGGATCAATCAGGTCAACGTCTCTTCCAAGGTCGGCCTGAATTTTGCGGAGGCCCTGCGCTCCTTCCTGCGGCAAGACCCTGATATCGTCATGGTAGGCGAGATTCGGGATCTGGAAACTGCAGAAATTGCCATTAAGGCTGCACAAACTGGGCACTTGGTACTGTCTACCTTGCATACCAACTCAGCCCCGGAAACCCTCACGCGCCTGATGAATATGGGAGTTCCCACTTTTAATATTGCCACTTCCGTCAGTGTTATTATCGCCCAACGCTTGGCGAGGCGCTTGTGTAATGAATGTAAAAAGGCTACCACTCTTCCCAATGAGGTCTTGGAAGCCGAGGGTTTCTCTGCAGTGAATATTCCAAGGAACGACTGGGCCATTTACCAACCGGTTGGCTGCGAGCACTGCTCAAAAGGTTACAAAGGGCGTGTAGGGGTGTATGAAGTGGTTCGCATCACCGATGGCATTTCCAGAATTATAATGGAAGGCGGTAACTCGATTCAGATTGCCGACCAGGCTCGCGAGGAAGGCTTTAGCAACCTGAGAACCTCAGCATTACGCAAAGTGGTAATGGGTATTATCAGCCTGGAAGAAGCCAACCGAGTAACCAAGGATTAAACTTACTACAGATGAAACCTGTAAGCAGGCAAGATAATACGCTTTACCTCGCCCCTAAGCATCTGGGCTGCCCCAGAGCAAGATAGATATTAGGCATGGCCCCAGCCTTGCCAACGAAAGAACCAGGAATAAAAACTATGGCCAATGCCGCAGCAGTCGCATATATCTATAAAGGTGTGGATAGTAAAGGGGCTAAAGTTCAAGGGGAAATCAATGGTACCAGCCCGGCACTGGTAAAGGCACAGCTACGAAAGCAAGGCATTATTGCCAACCGTGTACAAAAAAAGCCAAAACCACTACTAGGTGGTGGCAAGAAAAAAATTAAGCCCGCGGATATTGCTCTTTTTACCCGGCAGTTAGCCACTATGATGAAAGCTGGCGTCCCCCTAGTGCAGAGCTTTGAGATCGTCGCCGATGGTTTGGATAACCAAGGATTAAAAGAGCTAATCTTCAAAATCCGCGATGATGTTGCCTCTGGTACTGCCTTTGCAGACGCTCTGCGTAAACACCCTCTTCACTTCGATGACTTATTTTGCAATCTAGTTGCCTCCGGTGAACAATCAGGCGCACTGGAAACTATGCTGGACCGTATCGCAACTTATAAAGAAAAAACAGAATCCCTTAAAGCTAAAATCAAAAAAGCTATGACATATCCCTTAGCAGTAATTGTTGTGGCGATCATTGTCACCTCTATCCTATTAGTAAAAGTAGTTCCGCAGTTTGCGGAAACATTTCAGGGCTTTGGTGCTGAACTGCCTGCATTTACCCAGTTCGTAGTTGGTATTTCTGACTGGATGCAGGCCTATTGGTTTATGGCTTTAATCGGAGTTGTGCTCGTAGTTGGCGGAACTCTAGAAGCTAAAAAACGCAACAAAGCCGTTGGTCAATTCTTCGATAAATTAATATTGAAACTGCCCATACTTGGGACCATTACTTACAATTCCATTGCCGCAAGGTTTGCAAGGACTCTATCAACCACTTTTGCCGCGGGTGTCCCTCTGATTGATGCATTAAAATCGGTTGCCGGCGCAACAGGTAACTGTATTTATGAGGAAGCAACATTCAAAATACGTGACTCTGTAGCAACTGGTATTCCGCTTAATAGCGCCATGCGCCAGTCTGGTCTCTACCCTGTAATGCTAGTGCAAATGACCTCTATTGGTGAGGAATCTGGGGCGCTGGATGAGATGCTTAGTAAAGCAGCAGACTTTTATGAAGAGGCTGTGGATAATGCCGTAGATAACTTAACGACCTTGCTCGAGCCGATGATTATGGCCGTTCTTGGTGTTTTAGTCGGCGGTCTCCTTATCGCCATGTACCTCCCAATTTTCCAGCTGGGCCAAGTAATCTAGTTTTCATGTCAGAAATTTTACCTAATAGTCCAGCACTGCTTATAGGCAGCGCTTTTATTTTGGGCCTACTTATAGGCAGTTTCCTCAATGTCGTTATCCTGCGCCTACCAGTGATGATGGAGCGTGAATACAAGCGGGACTTTTACAGCTATTTTGACTCAAAGCCTGACAAGGTCGAGCAAGAGGAGCTGAATAAGCCGTTCAATCTGGTGTTGCCCCACTCCCATTGCCCCAAGTGCAAAACCGAGATTAAGCCCTGGCAAAATATTCCCGTAGTCAGCTACTTACTTTTACGTGGCAAATGCGGCTCCTGCGGTACACCGATATCCAAACGCTACCCTTTGATTGAGTTGGCTACTGGAATTCTCACCGCAGTAGTGGTTTGGCAGCTGGGCTTTACTTGGCAGGCGCTGGCAGGCTGTGTTTTTACTTGGGCTTTAGTCGCACTAACCGGTATCGACTTCGATAAGCAGTTATTACCAGACAGCATTACCCTGCCGTTGCTCTGGGGCGGCTTACTGATAAACCTTTGGGGTATTTTTGTTCCACTGCAAGATGCCGTTATTGGGGCTATCGCAGGCTATCTTTCTTTGTGGCTAGTGTTTCATATCTTTAAGCTGGTTACCGGCAAGGAAGGTATGGGAGCTGGGGACTTCAAGATACTCGCAGCTATCGGGGCCTGGTTTGGCTGGCAGATGCTGCCTCTGGTAATTCTGCTCTCTGCCGCAGTTGGTGCTATAGCGGGTATTTCCTGGAGCCTGGCGGCTGGACGGGATCGCAGCCTGCCGATTGCCTTTGGTCCTTATCTGGCCGGTGCCGGCTGGATTGCTATGCTATGGGGTGAGCAGATTGTTGCTTGGTACCTGAGTATTTCCGGCCTATAGATAGCCAGTAATACCAGCTATTTTCAGGGCTCAATTAGCCCATTTGAGGCAAGTGAATTACCATGAACCCGGTCACTCATTGGCCGGGTTTCTTATTTTTAGCTCCAAATTTTTTATTGCAAGGGGACAAGCCATTGTTTCGAGTAGGCTTAACTGGAGGTATCGGCAGTGGCAAGTCCGCCGCCGCGGGGTACTTTCGCGAGCTGGGCATTCACGTGGTAGACGCTGACTGGGCCGCAAGGATAGTGGTGCAACCTGGCAGACCTGCATTAGAGCAGATAGCCCGTCACTTTGGCGCAAATGTATTACTAGAAAATGGTGAGTTGGATCGAGCGCAACTGCGTGTCTTAGTGTTTGATCAGGATGAAGAGCGGGCCTGGCTGGAAAAGCTATTGCACCCTTTGATACGCGAGGAAATCATTACCTCGCTGGAACAGAGTTCTAGCCCTTACGCGATACTGGAGTCACCACTATTGATCGAATCCGGCCAATATCAGCTGGTAGATAGAATCTGCGTGGTAGATTTGCCGGAAAGCTTACAGCTGGAGAGGGCCAGCGGTAGAGATGAAAATCACCCAGAACAAATACGCAAAATTATGGCGGCACAGCTTAACCGACAGGAGCGCCTGGCCAAGGCTGATGATGTGCTGGACAATTCTATAGGATTGACGGAGTTACGCAGCCAGGTACAAGCTTTGCATCAGAAATATTTGCAATTAGCGAAGTCTTAGCACGACTCTACTAATGTAAAATAATAGACCCCGAGACTACCCCAAACATCGAAGAAGCTGTACCAAACCTAATATGCCCAAGCCAAAAGAAGCCCCAAGCCTAAACTGCCCCACCTGTAAAAAGCCGATAGAGTGGAGCGATAAGTTTCCATTTAAACCTTTTTGCAGCGAGCGTTGCAAATTAATTGATCTTGGCGAGTGGGCCAGTGAGGGGCACAAGATACCAGGCGAGTCTATTTATGATGACGTTTTGAGTGATGACCTGGACCCGAGCAAGCAGCGCCATTAAGCAACGCTATATGATGACAGCCTATGCACAAGCCCTGCATAGGCATACTCAATTTATACTTCCGCGGTCTTTATGGCTGCAATAATCGCCTGGTTGGCATCTGGGAACTGATAATTGTTTAGTTCCTGTACCGCCACCCAGGCGGTCTCCTGCCCCTCACGCCCCTGAGCCTCACCGGAAAATGCCGTTACCTGCCAGGTATCGAGAAGTACGGTCTTTTCCGCATACTCATGCTGGATTTCCACCAGGGGCTGTAGCTGATCAACCTCAATTGCCACCTCCTCAAGTAGCTCACGGGTCAGGGCCTGCTGTACGCTTTCCCCTGACTCCACCTTACCACCAGGAAATTCCCAGCGCCCGCCCATATGTAAGTGATCGGGGCGGCGGGCAATTAAAATTTTGCCATCGCTGCGACGGACTACACCAACAGCAACATGAATAACACGACTCACAACAACTCCTCAGGTGCGATATTCAGCGTTGATGGTGACATACTCGTGGGAGAAGTCACAGGTCCAGATATGCTCACTGGCGTTGCCACGGCCCAGCTCTATACGAATGGTGAATTCAGGCTGAGAAAACACCTGCTCGCCTAACTCTTCCCGATAGTCCACCGCGCGACCTCCGGCCTGTACTACCTGCACAGTATCCAGGTAAATATTGACCTTTTCAGTATCCAGACTATGAGTTATTGCATTGCCAACAGCCATCACCAGACGGCCCCAGTTGGGGTCTGAAGCGTAAAGTGCAGTCTTTACCAGAGGGGAGTTACCCACTTCGAAAGCAACTTTAAGAGCTTCTTCACTACTCTCTGCACCTTCCACCTGAATCGTGACAAATTTGTTGGCCCCCTCACCATCCCGAACCACATCCTGGGCCAGCTCAATATGCACCTGGGTAATAGCTTCCATCAATGCGCTATAACCTTCATCAGCAGGGGAATGGATAGGCTTGCCTTTTACTCCACTGGCAATGAGTACACAAGCATCATTGGTAGAGGTATCGCCATCTACACTGACGCGATTAAAGGAGGCATTTACGGCCTCCTTCACCATTTGATCCAGTAAAGGCTGGGCGATGCAGGCATCAGTGGCGACATAGGCCAACATGGTCGCCATATTTGGCTGAATCATGCCGGATCCTTTGGCGATCCCCACCACTGTAATTTCTTCACTGCCAATTTTTAGGAGGCGCTGAGCTTTTTTCGGACGGGTATCCGTTGTCATAATGGCTTTTGCTGCCCGCTCCCATCCGCTTTCGATTAGCTCTGCAGCAGCGCTGGGGATAGCATCCAATAAACGCTGCAAAGGCAGATGCTCACCAATCACCCCAGTGCTAAATGGCAATACCTGCTCTGTTCGAACATTCATCGCTGCAGCTACTGCTGAACAGCAAGCCCTGGCATCGCTTAGACCACGCGCGCCTGTGGCCGCATTGGCGTTACCCGCATTAACCAGCAAGGCACGGATATTGCCCTGTGCGATATGCTCTTTGGCTACCAGTACCGGCGCCGCACAGAAGCTGTTCTGGGTGAAGGTGGCCGAGACCGATGCACCCTCGGCGACCTCTATTAACAACAGGTCATCACGGGACCAATCTTTGATCTTGGCTGGAACACTGGCAAGGCGAATCCCTTTTACGGGAGGAAGTAATGATTCAGGCATATCTGTTCGACTCTAGCACCGGCTTCGGCTCTATTAGTTAAAGCTAGCTGTAGGTAGAAAAGCGCCATTATTAGATCCTCCCTCTTTCGAATCAACAATTATCCGCACTTAATGCGGATAAAAATATAAATTCCGCAGAATATTTTCTTGCTAGACGAAAAAATACCCCGCATATAGCAGGGCATTTTCTAACTTAGGCACTAAAGTCTGCAGGCCTTAGCTCTGGGTAGAGGAAGCCAGCTTACCGTGGCACTGCTTGTATTTCTTGCCAGAACCGCAGGGGCATGGGTCATTACGGCCAACCTTGGGTCCGCGGCGCTCTGGCACAGGTGCCGCCTGCTGCTGTGGCTGGCCTTCAGGAAGCGCGGAGGCCTCGGCATGCTGAAGCTCCAGCTGCTGCTTACGCTGCTCTTCCAGGCGGCGCTGCTCCAACTCGTCCATTTGCTCTCGGGTCATAGGTTC
This sequence comes from Microbulbifer mixtoriginis (SeqCode), assembly GCF_052466715.1. Lineage (NCBI taxonomy): Bacteria > Pseudomonadati > Pseudomonadota > Gammaproteobacteria > Cellvibrionales > Microbulbiferaceae > Microbulbifer > Microbulbifer mixtoriginis (SeqCode). The sequence goes on from NZ_CP174288.1 coordinate 3,251,395, forward strand.
CACATGGGCCAGGATACGCACCACCTCGTGCTTGAGGTTTTCCAGCATACTCTGGAAAAGGTGGAAAGACTCGCGTTTGAACTCCTGCTTGGGGTTCTTGTTGGCGTAGGCACGCAAACCAATACCCGCTCGCAGGTGGTCCATGCTGGAGAGGTGCTCCTTCCACAGCTGATCCAGCACTTGCAGCATAATCTGGCGTTCCACCGTCGGCATCAGATTGGCATCGCCAGAAGATTCACTGATGCGCTCCACCTTGGTGGCGTAAGCGGCTTGAGCTTCGGCAACAACCTTCTCGCGCAGCGTCTCCTCATGCAGATTGCGGTCTTCATCCAACCATTTCTGAATAGGCAGCTCAATGCCCAGTTCACCAGCCAACTGCTGTTCCAGTGCCGGGATATCCCACTGCTCCTCAACACTCTGTGGCGGTACAGAAGCGGAGATAATTTCATTCACAACATCTTCGCGAATAGCGTTGATGGTATCACTGATCTGACCGGCTTCTAGCAGCTCATTGCGCTGGCTGTAAATCACCTGGCGCTGATCATTAGCCACATCATCATATTCCAGCAGCTGCTTGCGAATATCGAAGTTGCGCCCTTCAACGCGACGCTGGGCTTTTTCAATCGCATTGGAGACCATGCGGTGCTCAATAGCCTCGCCGCGCTCCATTCCCAACATCTGCATAAAGTTCTTCACCCTATCGGAGGCGAAGATACGCATTAGATTATCTTCCAGAGACAAGTAGAAACGGGTTACACCGGGGTCACCCTGACGCCCGGCACGGCCGCGCAGCTGGTTGTCGATACGACGCGACTCGTGACGTTCGGTGCCGATAATATGTAAGCCGCCAGCCTCGATCACCTGCTCGTGGCGCTTCTTCCACTGCTCCTTTACCTTGGCCACTTCGGCCTCACTCAAGTCACTACCTTTCTCCTGAGTGAGCGCCTCGGCCTCAGCCTCCCAGTTACCACCCAGAACGATATCAGTACCGCGACCGGCCATATTGGTTGCAATGGTGACAGTACCGGGACGGCCAGCCTGAGCAATTATTTGTGCTTCACGTTCATGGTATTTGGCATTTAGTACCTGATGCTTGATGCCCGCCTTTTGCAACATGCGCGACATCTCTTCAGAAGTCTCGATAGAGGCAGTACCTACGAGGATCGGTGCCTGCTTATCACGGCAGAACTTAATATCCTCGATAATGGCGTCCATTTTTTCTTCTTTGCTCAGGTAGACCAGGTCGTTGAGGTCATCCCGCTGAATATTCTTATTAGTGGGGATCACTACCACATCCAGACCATAAATCTGCTGGAATTCAAACGCTTCAGTGTCTGCGGTACCTGTCATACCAGAGAGCTTTGGATAGAAACGGAATAAATTCTGGAAGGTAGTGGAGGCTAGCGTCTGACTTTCAGACTGGATCTGAACACTCTCCTTGGCTTCCAGCGCCTGATGCAAACCCTCGGAGAGACGACGGCCCGGCATAGTACGGCCGGTGTGCTCATCGATCAGGACAACCTGACCGTTTTGCACGATATAGTCCACGTCCCGGTTAAACAGTACCTGGGCACGCAATGCGGCATGCACATGGTGCAGCAGGCCCAGGTTACCAGGGGCGTAGAGCGATTGATCTTCTTTCATCAAGCCGCTGCGAGACAGCAGCTCTTCCACCAACTGATGCCCCTGCTCGGTCAGCTCTACCTGGCGGGTCTTCTCATCTACGGTGTAGTGTCCCTCACCACCTTCTTCGGCACGCTCCAGCTGTGGAATCAGCTTATTCATGGCCAAGTAAAGGTGAGAGGAATCTTCCGCCGCACCAGAAATAATCAACGGGGTACGCGCCTCATCGATAAGGATTGAGTCCACCTCATCCACGATGGCGAAATTTTGTGGGCGCTGGGTACGATCTTCCTTACGTAACACCATATTGTCACGCAGGTAATCGAAGCCAAATTCGTTGTTGGTGCCGTAAGTAATATCGGCTTGATAGGCGGCTTTTTTATCGTCAGGGTGCTGCTGGGAGATAATCACCCCAACAGTCAGCCCGAGAAATTCATAGACTGGGCGCATCCAATTGGCGTCGCGGGATGCCAAGTAATCGTTGACCGTAACAATGTGCACGCCCTTGCCTTCGAGCGCGTTCAAATAAGCCGGTAAGGTCGCTACCAGAGTCTTACCTTCACCGGTACGCATTTCCGCGATACGACCTTCATGTAGAGTCATACCACCGATTAGCTGTACATCGAAGTGACGCATACCCATTGTGCGCCGACCCGCTTCACGCACTGCGGCGAAAGCTTCCGGCAGCAGCTGGTCTAGAGTTTCCCCATCTGCAATACGCTTTTTAAACTCTTCTGTTTTGGCACGAAGAGCTGCATCATCCAGCTTCTGGAAATCCTCTTCCAGCGCGTTGACTTTTTCCACGACGCGTCGCATGCGCTTCAGCTCGCGGTCATTTTTTGTACCAAAGACCGATTTAATCAGTTTGCCAATCATTATCTAGAAACCACTTATCTTATGTGCGCTATCGGCGCTAATGCTGGGCAGATATTGCACCGATACTCCTTTATGCGAGGGGTGCAAGTAAACAGGAAGGCGTAAGCGCTGGCAACTCTTATGCCAAGCTGCCAGCAATTACGCGTAAAGGAAGGATAGTTGTTATCTGCCTGTACGGCGGATATAGCTGGCCGGGTCGACCGTGCGATTGTTCTTAAAGATCTCAAAGTGTACATGGGGACCAGTGGAACGCCCACTGGACCCCATTTGGGCAATCACCTGCCCTTTCTTAACTACATCACCGAGCCCAACATTGAGTTCACTGTTATGGCCGTAGCGGGTGGAATAACCATTACCATGATTGATTTCCACCATATGTCCGTAGCCGTGACGCTCATCAGCCCAGGTAACAACACCGGCGGCTACAGATACTACGTCTGACCCCATCTTACCGGCAAAGTCCACACCTTTATGCCAAGTGCGGCGCCCAGTGAAAGGGTCGGTGCGATAACCATAGCGCGAGGACATCCAGCCTTTGGTGATCGGGCGCCCGGCAATAAATTGCTCATCCTCGAGCTGCAGGTTTGCCATCAGGGACTCGAGCGTATTGAGCTGCATTTGGCGATCATCTACTTTGTGAGACAAGTCACCAATGACTTCGAGAAACTCGGGGGGTTGATAGGGTAAATCTGAAGCTCCGGCGATGCCGGGATCTTCCGGACCACCCACTGCAGGCACAGCGCTAAATTCAAACTCGCCCTGATCGAGATTGGCCGCTGCGGTTAGGCGCTCACCCACAGCATCTAATCGGGTAAGGCGCGCCTGCAATTCAGCCAGTTTTACCGTGAGCGCAGCAAGTTGCTCGTGAGCCTCGCGATCGGCCTCCTCAATTTCCTGCTGCTGCTTACGTAAAGCGCGCTCCCAAGCCTTGGCTGTACGCGCATCAAATAAATCAGTTTTGGTCACGGGAAGATTGGCACCCAGGAAGAGGGCACCAACCGGGAGGCCCAAGAGGCACAAGCTCAATAGCGCCTTGCTCAGCCCACCAAAGTTGAAGCTGCGGGTTGCACCGCGCTCATTGACCAGAATTACTTTCATAACAAGCAGGAGAAGTCCGATATCTTGTAATTTTGCTGTCTCTGTAAGTGAGACGAGGCTCCAGTGCAATACCTCACACTAAAAGACCGGTCATCCAAATACCCAAAGGGAAACAAGGTTACCAGAATTACCCCAACCCTCTCTGGCGAATCTGTCACGTAAAAAAGCCGGCAATAAAATGCCGGCTTTTTTATTGAGAGTTTAAACTGCCAGTATTGGCTTAACGTAGGAAATTGGAGCTTCTTGCTCTCCCTCGAATGTCACCATCTCCCATGCGTCCTTTTGGGTCATCAAATGACGCAGAGACTTATTGTTCAAGGAGTGGCCGGATTTAAAGGCTTTGAACTCACCGATCAGGCTGGTACCCAGAAGATAAAGGTCGCCAATGGCATCGAGAATTTTATGTTTCACAAATTCGTCTTCATAACGCAATCCACCTTCATTCAGAATGCGGTACTGGTCAATCACGATGGCGTTATCCACAGAGCCACCCTGAACCAAACCCTTAGAGCGCAGGTACTCAATTTCGTGCATAAATCCAAATGTACGCGCACGACTCACCTCTTTCACAAAAGAAGTGCTAGAGAAGTCTACGGAAGAGGTTAGGTTACGCCCCTGGAATACCGGGTGGTCAAAGTCGATGGTAAAGGAGACCTTGAAACCATTGAAAGGCAGGAAGCTGGCTACTTTATCGCCCTCTTCCACGGTAATCGGCTTCTTAATACGCAGGAATTTCTTCGGCGCAGATTGCTCCTGAATACCAGCGGACTGGATCAGGAACACAAAAGGACCGGCACTGCCGTCCATAATCGGTACTTCCTGGGCGGACAATTCGACAATCGCATTATCGATACCCAGGCCCGCCATCGCTGAGAGCAAATGCTCCACGGTAGCGATGCGAACATCACCCTTGACCAGGGTAGTGGAAAGTAGCGTATCGCCCACATTCTCTGCGCGGGCTTCAATTTCGACCACCGGGTCCAAGTCCGTTCGACGGAACACGATGCCGGTGTCTACGGGAGCCGGCTTCAAGGTCAGGATGACCTTTTTGCCAGTGTGCAGACCTACGCCAGTGGCGCGAATAGCATTTTTAAGCGTGCGCTGTTTGATCATGAAACTATCTTTTCCCAGTCGGTGGTCTACGCAAAACGCGCAGCAAGCCGCCGATATTAGCACAATTGCGACGCCAATACCAATTGTAGGCGTGTGGTCAACTTAACACGCCGCCACCGTCCTTCTAAGGATAGTTTAAATAAAGATTGGAGCGCCACATCTCAGTCGCTGAGACAGCATTTTAAGACCATGAGCGCCGGGATCACTGTAAAAAATTGTTAATTAAACTCTTACTTGCCTATTTCCTTACCCCATATAGCTGAGAGTAACCCTGATAGCAGGTCTTATGGAACTGGGCAAACTTCTGATTTAGCAATACCCAAAGTGATATCAAATACAAAATTCTGCGATAAGCCGCCCCGCAGAGGCGACACCCAACAATAAGCTGGGTGGACATGAGCGGTGTACTGCCTCTGCGGCGGCTACTCTCAGTCTGCCTGGCGGCGCAGGAAGGCCGGAATATCCAAATATTCCATATCGGCATCAGCAGAACTGAGCGACGGAGCGGGGCGCTTGGGGCGCTCTACATCCACCCGAGGACGGGTGTCGGCCGCACTCTCACGAGAGACTAGCCCTGCAGCACCGTGGCTTTCACGCATATCGCGCATATCCCGGCTCTCACGCATGTCTCGAGTCTCGCGAACATCGCGGGATTCACGCACTTCTGGACGACGTGTGTTATCTACCACTTTAGCCGGGCGAGCCGCAGGAGTTCCCTCACCCAAGCCAGCGGCTACTACAGTCACCCGCATTTCATCACCCAGCTTATCATCCACCGCCGTACCAATAACCACTGTGGCCTCATCAGAGGCGATCTCTTGCACGATCTCACCCACTTCGGAGTATTCACCCAAGGTCAACTCCTGACAGCCAGCTTCTTCACTGCCGGTAATAATGTTGACCAAAATACCACGTGCACCAGCAAGGTTAACGTTATCCAACAGCGGGCTGCGTACAGCCTTCTCCGCCGCTTCACGAGCGCGATTCTCGCCAATGGCAGAGCCGGAGCCCATCATCGCCATACCCATTTCAGACATCACCGTGCGTACATCGGCGAAGTCCACATTCATAATGCCGGGGCGGATCATCAGATCGGCAATACCCTGTACCGCTCCGAGTAACACGTTGTCAGCCTCTTTATAGGCAGACTTCATGGTGATTTTGCTACCCAATACTTCCAGCAGGCGATCGTTAGGGATAGTAATCAGGGAGTCCACTTTGTCGCGCAGTTCGAGAATACCCTCTTCGGCTACGACAGTGCGCTTGCGGCCTTCAATTTTGAACGGGCGAGTAACAACAGCCACGGTGAGAATGCCGAGCTCTTTGGCAATCTCGGCTACAATCGGCGCTCCACCGGTACCAGTGCCGCCCCCCATGCCAGCGGTAATAAACACCATATCAGCACCGCCCAAGACTTCAGCGATGCGATCGCGGTCTTCCAGAGCGGACTGACGACCGATATCGGGATTGGCCCCAGCACCTAGTCCACGGGTAATCGTATTACCAAGCTGTAGGATAGTTTGCGCTTCAATATCTTTCAGCGCCTGAGCGTCAGTGTTCGCGCAGATAAAGTCTACGCCCTCCACGTCGCTGGCAATCATATGCTTAACAGCATTGCCACCGCCGCCGCCGACTCCTATTACCTTGATGACAGGTTTATCCTGTACGCTATCAACTAGCTCGAACATCGCTGTTCCCCTTTCTTGCTCATGTCGAATTTTACAGCCACGCCTAAAAAAAATCCCTTATGGGACGGCTAATTCTGGTTGCATGCTATTACAAGTTTCCACGAAACCAGTGCTTTACTTTGTCCCACCACTGATTATCGTTACGCACGGGCTGAGTTTTTCCCTCTGCAGCCTCTTCTTGCTGCATTGCGTACATCAATAATCCAACTCCGGTGGAGTAAATTGGATTGCTCACGATATCGCTCAATCCAGAAATTCCTTGAGGCACTGCGAGACGTACCGGCATATGGAAAATTTCCTCAGCCAGCTCTACCGCACCCTCCATTTTTGAAGAGCCTCCTGTTAAAACCACCCCTGCTGCGCACAGATCTTCAAATCCACTGCGGCGCAATTCCGCCTGCACCAGAGTAAACAGTTCGTCATAGCGCGGCTCTACTACTTCAGCCAGGGCCTGACGGGACAAATCCCGGGGTTCCCGATCTCCGACACTCGGTACTTTTATGGTTTCACCTTCCCGCGCAAGTTTTGCCAGAGCACAGGCATATTTTATTTTTAAATCTTCGGCGTGCGGTGTCGGGGTACGCAATGCCATCGCAATATCGTTAGTCACCTGATCCCCAGCGATGGGAATCACTCCAGTATGGCGAATTGAGCCACCGGTAAATACAGCAATATCGGTGGTGCCCCCACCGATATCCACCATACATACCCCGAGCTCTTTCTCATCTTCAGTCAGTACCGCGTAACTGGAAGCCAGCTGTTCGAGAATGACATCCTCCACTTCAAGACCACAGCGGCGGATACACTTCTCAATATTTTGTGCCGCATTGACGGCACCACTGACTAAATGCACCTTTGCTTCGAGGCGCACACCAGACATCCCCAGAGGCTCTTTTACCCCTTCCTGGTTGTCGATCAGGTATTCTTGCGGCAGCGTATGTAAAATTTTCTGATCCGCGGGTATAGCAACTGCACGAGCTGCATCAATTACCCGATCCAAATCCTGTTGGGTTACTTCACGATCTTTAATAGCCACAATGCCGTGAGAATTGAGACTGCGAATATGGCTGCCCGCGATACCGGCATACACAGAGTGAATTTCACACCCCGCCATGAGTTCTGCTTCCTCCACCGCACGCTGAATAGATTGCACGGTGGATTCAATGTTTACCACCACACCTTTTTTCATCCCGGTGGAGCGATGGGAGCCAATACCAACAATATTAAGGTCCCCGTTAGCAGATACCTCACCAACGATGGCAACCACCTTGGAGGTGCCGATATCCAGCCCAACAATCATGCGCTGATCGGATACTTGTGTCATTTTTGTGCCAACCTCGCTAGGCCATACCCCGGCTTTCCTTTCATTATCAACCGGATCAGCGCCTTCGCTTTTAAACTTTATCTTTCCACAGCGGCTAGTGCCGCGTCCCTGTTTACTCTTGCTCGTTCTTCCACTGAACCGCTACCGCGTTACCGTAACGAGTATCTACCTCGGCTACTTTTTGTAAATAAGGAGCAAGTAACCCGCGACTCAAAGTGAGAAAGCGGTTAACACGCTCCAGCAGTGCCTCATGACCGAGTTTTAATTCAATTCCCGACATCAACTCCAGATGCCAGCCACTAAGGTCATCAAATGACAAGCGCTTCACTTCCATATCCCGCGTAGTCAAAAGCCCCGCAAGCGCTTGGTATTGGGACATAATTTGCCCAACCAACTCTTCATCCCCGGCGAGCTCGGGTAGTTTACCCACCTGCATTTGTTTCGGCCGTGGCAGCAGTGCACCACTGGCAACCAACAAACGATCACGGCCCCAGATGGCAAGTGGCTGCGCCTCGCTGACTTCAACAACAACGTCTTTGGGCCAGCGGCGACTTATGGAAACCTTGGTAATCCACGGTTTCTCCAGTAATGCTGCACGCATCGCGCGGATATCAACAGAAAAAAAACCCGCTTGCAAATACGGCAGTAAAATTTCTTTAATCTGCTCTTCAGTTACAGCATTAAAGGTTCCGCGAACCTCAACTTGCTCCAGTGCATCAACTCGACTGAGCTGAATCGCCGGTAGGTGCTGCCACAACCAGTAGCCCCCACTAAGCAGCCCACCAAGCAAGAACATAAAGACACTGGTAAATAACCAGGGGCGCCAGTGGAATCCCCGCTTCTCTCTCTCTTTGAGAGGGCTGGCACCACGAACCGGGGCCCGCTGAGCCCCTGTATTTTTTTTTTGTGCAGACCTCACTACCACTCAAGCCTCGAGGTCTTTCTCACCCAGGCGCCATTCCGCCAACCTCTGTGAAAGAGCCCCAACATTACCCGCGCCCTGAGTCAGAACCACATCGCCAGGTTCCAGTAGATCAGCCAGGATTGGGGGAACCTGATCAACGGTTTCGACAAAAATGGGATCGACCTGGCCTCGATTGCGCAGGCTACGAGCCAAAGTCCGCCCATCCGCGCCGGCTATCGGTGCCTCCCCAGCACTGTAAACATCCAGCAAAATTAGTTTATCCACCTCGGACAGCACCTGAACAAAATCCTCAAACAGATCTCGGGTTCGGGTATAGCGATGCGGTTGGTAAACCATCACTAAGCGCCGATCGGACCAGCCGTCACGTACAGTCCTGATGGTTGCTGCCACTTCCCTTGGGTGGTGGCCATAATCGTCCACCAGCATCACTTTTTCTGCGTTACTGTCGTCACTAATAGAGAAATCTCCATAAATTTGGAAGCGACGACCGACTCCTTGGAAACCTTGTAATCCCTTTTTAATAGCTTCATCACCGATACCCTCATCGGTAGCGACAGCAATTGCCGCAGTAGCATTCAATACATTGTGGATACCAGGAGTATTTACCGAGACCTCAAGCAGATCACCCGCCGGGCGCTGCACTTTAAAATGGCTTCGCAACGGCTCCTGTTTAACCTCGACAATGCGGAAATCATTGCCCTCAGCAAACCCATAAGTCAGCACCGGCCGGGAAAACTTGGGTATTACTTCCTGCACATTGGCATCATCACCACAGACCACAGCAAGGCCATAAAAAGGCAGGTTATGAACAAAATCAATAAAGATCTGTTTGACCTTTTCAAAGTCCCCGCCATAGGTTTCCATATGGTCCGCATCAATATTCGTGATCACCGTCACCATTGGTTGCAGGTGAATAAAAGATGCATCACTTTCATCTGCCTCGGCGATTAGATAACGACTTTCGCCCAATGCCGCATTGGCACCTGCCGAATTGACCAAACCGCCAATCACAAACGTCGGATCTTTTTTATCCGCAGCAAAAATCGAGGCTATCAGGCTGGTAGTTGTAGTCTTTCCGTGTGTACCCGCCACGGCAATACCATAGCGATAACGCATCAGTTCCCCGAGCATTTCCGCACGGCGCACCACCGGAATTCGGTTTTCGTGGGCGGCGACCAACTCTGGATTGTCGTCATGCACGGCCGAAGAGTTAACAACCACATCGACACCGCGGATATTTTCCGAACTGTGTCCAATTTCAACCCTAACACCGAGCTTTTGCAGACGGTCTGTTACAGCTGATTCGCGCAAATCGGAACCAGAAACCTCGTAACCCTGATTCTGTAGCACTTCAGCAATGCCGCTCATGCCTGCACCACCCACTCCGATAAAGTGGATGCGACGAATGCGGCGCATCGTCGGTACAGCATAACTTTTTTCCATATTGGCACGCTCAGAAGCCATACTCTCTAACCTTGATCCACTCATTTTTTATTTGCTATCTGACAAGAGCCAGCTGTTCAGCGCAGGCACCTACTACCTGCTCGGTTGCATCAATTTTTGCCACACTGCGCGCAGCTTTCGCCATCGCAAGCAACGCTTGAGGGTCTGAGAGAAGCTTCTGCAATAATTCTGACAGACTCTGTGCATCCATGGCGCTCTGCTGAATTACCACAGCACCACCGGCATTCTGTAACCACTCGCCATTGCGTGTCTGATGATCATCAATCGCAAAGGGAAAAGGCACCATAATTGCGCCCACACCAGCGGCAGCGATTTCCGACACAGTCAGCGCCCCGGAGCGACAAATGATCAAATCTGCAACGCTATAGGCATCGGCCATATTCGCAATAAAAGGTACAACCTCTGCCTCTACTCCCGCAGCTTTATAAGCCTCTTGGGCCAACGCTGTATGACGTTCACCCGCCTGATGAACCACTTTCGGCCGTAGGGATAACGGCAAAAGAGCCACAGCTTTTGGCACCAGCTCATTAATTGCCACAGCGCCGAGACTGCCACCGAGCACCAGCAGGCGCAGTGGTGCCTCATTTCCGATACGCTGTTGCGGCTCAGGCAAACTCGCAATCTCAGTGCGCACCGGATTGCCGACCTGCTTAGCACCAGGCAAACCACTGGGGAAAGCCTCCAATACCCTACTCGCGATTCGAGCAAGTAGGCGGTTAGTGGTACCGGCAACCGCATTCTGCTCGTGAATAATCAGCGGAATTCCACTGAGTCGTGCTGCTACACCACCGGGACCGGTGGCAAAGCCACCGAACCCGAGCACCGCATCTGGTGCTACCGCCCTTACCACGGCACGGGCCTGGACCACCGCGCGAAAAATCTGCAGAGGTGCCTTGAACAAGGCCAATTTGCCTTTGCCACGCACGCCCTCCACACGAATACAGTGCAGTGGAATATTCGCCTCGGGAATTAAACGCGCTTCGATACCGCGCTGTGTACCCAGCCACTCAACACTGGCACCGCGCTCCTGCAAGGCTTTTGCCACTGCCAGTGCTGGAAATACATGGCCACCGGTACCTCCGGCCATCAGTAAAAACTTCTTATTGGCGAAAATTTTTTCTTCATGGGACATCAGACTACCTCCCCACTACCATGCCAGCACTGGTGCGGCGCCGGGCAAAAATTGGCAACTTCCCAAACAAACCAGGACTTTCCTCACTATCCCCGGCTTGCCCAAATTGCCCTCGCAATTCAGTGCGAATCCTCAAAGCCAACCCCAATAGGGCACAGCAAATAATCAAACTACTACCACCGGAACTGACAAACGGCAGGGTTAGCCCCTTAGTCGGTAACAACCCTGAAGCCACTCCCATATTCACAAAAGCCTGGCCAGCAATCTGTATTGCCATGCCAAATGCCAGTAAAGCAGCAAAAAATTTTTGTTGTGCCAGGGCTTCACGGACCAAACGCAATAGCGAACAGGTCAGGAGCACAAAAAGCCCAACAACAACCAAGCCGCCAAACATGCCCCACTCCTCGGCGAGGATGGCAAAAATAAAGTCGGTATGGGCCTCGGGCAGATAAAACAGTTTTTGCACGCTATTACCCAGCCCCACACCAAACCATTCACCACGACCAAAAGCGATGAGCGATTGGGTCAACTGATAGCCACTGGCAAATTGGTCTCCCCAGGGGTCTAGAAACGTTAGCAGGCGCTGCAAACGATAGGGGCTCATCAGCGCCATCAAGGCCAAACCGCAAGCCGCTGCCGCCACGAGTAAAAACGTGTGGGGTAAGCGTGCACCACCCAAAAACACCATCGCCAGCACTGTGCCGGAAAGTACTACCACAGAGCCGAAGTCCGGTTGCAATAACAGTAAAAAAGCAACCATCGTGAGAATAACCACCGGTACCATAAAGCTGCTCCAGTGGTGTAATTGCTTGCTGCGCCGGGTTAGAAAACTGGCAAAAAATACCAGCATGCAAAACTTCGCCACTTCTGCAGGTTGGATAGTAATTCCCGCAAACACCAACCAGCGTCGACTACCATTTACCTCTCGACCAATACCTGGCACCAATACCACGATTAAAAGCAGACAGGAAAACAGTAACAGTGGCCAAGATAGGCGCGACCAAATAGCCAATGGGATCTGGCTTACCAATAACGCCGCAATTGCCCCAATTAACAAGAATACCAAGTGACGCTTCAGGAAATACCAAGGGTCTGCATAAATATCTGTAGCAAAAGCGATCGACGCTGAAGCCACCATCACAACGCCGATGCTCACCAGCGCCAAAACGCTAAAAGGTAAAAGAGCATCGAGAAAATCACGCCTGCTATTTAGGGAGGGCAATTCACTCATTGTCCCTCCCGTGAGCACTCACACAGCGTCGCTACAATATTGCGAAAGTCTTCACCACGCGCTTCAAAATTGCGATACATATCAAAGCTGGCACACGCCGGGGAGAGCAACACGTAGTCTCCGCTATGCGCCAAAGTTCGGGCCTTACTCACAGCATCCGCCATAGAATCAGCGCTGAGTGTGCTGCACTGGCCAGCAAACACGCTGGCAATTTTGTCGCCATCAACACCGATTGAAACCACTGCACGCAGGGAGCCTGCGCTTTTCTTCAATGCGGAAAAGTCTGCACCTTTACCATCTCCACCTGCGATTAAAACTATTTTACGGGTTGAGGTCGCCAATCCATCCAGCGCGGCCTGAGTTGCACCTACATTAGTGCCCTTAGAGTCGTTGACATAAGTTACGCCATGTAAATCCGCCACGCGCTCACAGCGATGTGCCAAGCCAGGAAAACTACGCAGCACCGACAGCATTGCCGCCACAGGCAGCCCCACTACAGTACCCATGGCCAATGCAGCCAGAGCATTGGCAATATTATGCTTGCCCACCATCGCCAGCTCATCGACCGGCAATAACTTCTCACTTCCTTGAGCCAACCACTCACGCTCCCCAGATAAGCACACACCAAACTGTTTTAAGTCCGGTCGATCAAGGCCGAAAGTCCACTCACGCCGCTCGCGCGACAGAGGTCCCTGGCTCAGGGGGTCATCGCGATTAACCACAAATACTTCTGCACCGCGATAAATCCGTTGCTTCGCCCGGTGATACTCCAACATACTGGGATAGCGGTCCATATGGTCCGCACTCATATTCAAAACAGTCGCTACTGTTGGAGTGAGGGAATAAGTTGTCTCCAATTGGAAACTGGAAAGCTCCAGTACAAACAACTCCGGTAAGGGGTCATCCAATAAATCGAGTACCGGTACGCCAATATTGCCACCCACCCGCACAGAAATGTTGGCGGCTTCAGCCATTCTGCCAAGTAGTGTCGTGACCGTGCTTTTGCCGTTAGAACCAGTAATCGCGGCCAATTTCGCTTTAGACTGCTTTCGCAGTAAAGCCTGGGCAAATAATTCAATATCACCAACAACCGGAATACCCTCGGCAACGGCCTTTTGCAAAACCGGCTCCGCCAAGGGCACACCTGGGCTGACAATAATTAAACTGGTCGCAAGTAAAGTGTCTGGACGTAGCGGGCCGGTTTCCACCACGACCCGAGGAAACTCCTCCTGAAAAGCCGCAAGCCCTGGAGGGTTATCACGGCTATCCACCACCACCGGGGTATGACCATGACGCAGCAGGTAGCGCACCACCGATTGCCCGGTAGCGCCCAGTCCAATTACTACTTTGTGCTGCGAAGAAGTCGCGATCAGGCTCATTGTATTTTTATCGGAGTTTCAGTGTTGCCAGTCCAGCCAGAACCAGAATTACCGTGATAATCCAGAAGCGCACGATTACCCTCGGCTCGGGCCAACCTTTCAATTCAAAATGGTGGTGCAACGGGGCCATGCGGAAAATACGCTTACCCGTCAACTTGAAGGACGCAACCTGCAGGATGACTGAAACGGTTTCCATCACGAACACGCCCCCCATAATAAACAGTACAATCTCGTGGCGAGTGATCACCGCAATGATGCCCAGTGCCGCACCCAGGGCCAGGGCACCCACATCCCCCATAAACACCTGCGCCGGATAGGTGTTAAACCATAGGAACCCTAAGCCTGCACCGCACAGAGCGGCACAAAATACGGCGAGTTCCCCCGCACCAGCAATCGCAGGAATATGTAGATAATCGGCAAATTCCGCATGTCCAGATAAATAAGCAATAATTCCCAGTGCCCCGCCTACCATCACCGTAGGCATAATTGCCAGGCCATCAAGACCATCGGTCAGATTAACCGCATTACTGGAACCCACCACTACAAAATAGGTCAGCAAAATAAAGGTGACGGGCCCAAGATTAATAGCGACGTCTTTAAAGAAAGGCACAAAGAACTGGGTTTCCGCCGGGCTGGTCGCACTCATAAATAAATATATGGCCGCCCCTAAACCGGCAATGGACTGCCAAAAATATTTCCAGCGCGCGATGAGGCCGCGGGGGTTCTTGTGTACAACTTTTTTATAGTCATCGACAAAACCTACCGCGCCGAAGACAAAGGTCACCAGTAATGTGACCCACACATAGCGATTACCAAGATCCGACCATAGCAGCGCCGAAGCAAAGATCGAGGCGAGAATCAGGGTGCCGCCCATAGTGGGCGTACCGGATTTACTCAAATGTGTTTCAGGGCCATCGTCGCGAATCGCCTGCCCCACTTGTAAATGGTTCAGCCAGTTGATCATGCGTGGCCCAACAATCAGGGAAATCCCCAGTGCGGTAAGGGCCGCAAGAATTGCGCGGACAGTTAAATAATTGAACACCGAAAAGGTGCTCACATGTTGTTGTAATAATTCCGCCAGCCAAAGCAGCATTACGACTCCCCTCTGCTGTTGCCAAGCAGGGCCTGAGCGACCAGTTCCATACGGGCACTACGAGAACCCTTCACCAAAACAGTGGTGTTGTTATCTAATTCATGGGCCAGAGCTGCGATCAACGGCTCCCGCTCCCGATAATTCTGCAGGGGCTCATTGCCCCCATGGCTAAATGCCAAGCTGGCAGCAGTGCCTAATGGTCCCAGGGTAAACAGCGCATCAAGCCCACGCTCTCGCGCGAGATCACCTACATCGCGATGCATATCCTCAGCATCCGGCCCCAACTCCGCCATGTCCCCAAGCACCAGGATTCGTTTCCCTGGTCGTTGTGCCAAAAGCTCAATAGCCGCACCCACAGAACCCGGATTCGCGTTGTAGCTGTCGTCGATAACTGTGGCCCCAAAAATACCGCGCTGCTCCTGCAAGCGGCCGCTGACACCTCTCAGGCTTGATAGCCCCTGAACAATTTCTTTTGCCGATATCCCCGCGGCAAAAGCACAGGCTGCCGCTACTAGAGCGTTGTGCACGTTGTGCTCTCCAAGTAGCTGAAGCTGCAACGGGTAGCTAAGCCCTTCAATCACTAGGTCAAATCCGGCACAGCCACTATTATTCAGGACAATATTTTCCGCAAAGATTTCACATTGGCTGGCAAGCCCCACCTCTAAAGTGCGCACACCTTCGGGCATTCGCCCGCGCCAATAGTCTGCGTAATTATCATCGGCATTGATAATTGCGGTTCCACCGACATCCAACCCTGTATAAATTTGACCTTTGGCTTTGGCGATGGCGTCAATAGAACCAAACCCTTCAACATGAGCGGGCATAACATTATTGACGGCACTCACTTGTGGCTTGCCGATACTACACAGATAAGCAATATCGTCAGGGCCATTCGCCCCCATCTCCAAAATCAGTACATCGTGCTCTTCGCTGAGACCGAAAAGGGTTATCGGCAAACCGTACTGGTTGTTTAGGTTGCCGGCGGTCACACAAGGTGTGTGGCGTTGGGAGAAAATCGCCGATAGCATTTCCTTAACCGTGGTCTTGCCACAGGAACCAGTAATCGCAATTACTGGACCAGAGAATTTTTCACGACACAGCAGACCAATTTGTCCGAGTGCTACGGTAGTATCTTTCACCCGCCACTGAGGCAGGCTGCAACCCCGAACCTCCCGATCAACAACTAAGCCAAGTGCCTGACCATCAAGCTCTCCGACAAAATCATGAGCATCGAAATTGTCACCAACCAATGCAACAAACAGTGCTTGGGGATTTAACTTACGAGTATCTGTGCACACCTCAGAAAATTCGACCGAGCCATTGATCAACTCGCCACCGAAGCGTTCTTGCAGTTGCTTAAGAGTTAACGACCCAATCACTGGGCTTCCCCCTTCATTCCTTCAACCTTGAGGGGCTTACCCATACGCCGCAGCAACGCCGAAGCTGCCTGCTCGCGATCGCAAAAATGAATTTTTTCGCTGCCGATAATCTGGTAATTCTCATGGCCCTTACCAGCGATCAGCACTATATCTCCCGGCTGTGCCGCAGCCACTGCCTGGCCAATAGCCTTGGCCCGATCAATTTCTACTTCAATATTACTGGCAGCACCTTCGAGGATATCGTCGATAATTTTTTGCGGCTCTTCACTGCGGGGGTTGTCGCTGGTAACAATGGCCCGATCAGCCATTTCCGAAGCAATACGCCCCATTGAAGCGCGCTTGCCAGTATCACGATCACCGCCACAGCCAAATACACACCACAATTTCCCACGGCAATAAGGGCGTGCAGCGGCCAACGCCGCTCGCAGCGCATCTGGAGTATGGGCGTAATCGACCAACACACCCACTTCATAGACACCTTCGACTTGAACTCGCTCCATACGACCGGGTACCCCCTGAATAGAGGGAAAAACCGTGAGAATTTCCTCGAACGGCATACCCGCCGAAGCAGCAGCAGCGATAACGGCAAGTGCGTTATAAATATTGAAATCGCCAATCAGCGATGCATTGAGTTCACCGCTCCCCCAGGGAGAACTTAGCTGGACAGAAAAGCCTTTTTCATGACGGCGTAAATCTGTCACATGCAGGTCGCCCGCCTGCAGGCCATAGGTCAATACACGCAACCCGCGCAATCTGCAACGCTCCGCCAGTTGAGCGCCGAAAGGGTCATCCAGGTTTATAATGCCGCGCTTTAATTTTGGCAGGCCAAATAATTTTTCTTTGGCAGCCCCGTAGGCTGCCATATTGCCGTGATAATCCAGGTGGTCGCGGGAAAGATTGGTAAAAATTGCGGTATCAAAAATAAGACCATGTACTCGGCCCTGTGACAGGGCATGGGAGGAAACTTCCATCGCCGCAGCACCTACTCCGCGTCGGCAAAAATCGGCAAAATCCTCCTGTAGCCGCACAGGGTCAGGAGTTGTGAGCCCCGTCTCATGCAGCTCAATCACCCCGTGATTCCATATGCCATTACCAATGGTACCGATCAGGGCAGCGCTGCCAAAATGCCGAGCCAATAACTGGGAGGTGAGATAAGCGCAGGTAGTTTTACCATTGGTGCCGGTCACTCCCACCAAATGCATTTTTCCGCTGGGATTATCGTGGAAGCGCGCGGCTATTTCCCCCACCCGCTTAGCAAGCCCGGGTACGGTAACCACAAGGATATCCTTGTGGGTTTTACATTCCAGTTTGTCCCCATCTGCCAACACTACGGCAGCGCCAGCTTCTATTGCGGCATCAATATATTCCCGCCCATCCACGACAGAGCCGCGCAGCGCCATAAAAGCATCGCCAGCTTTCACCTTGCGGCTATCCAGAGCTACACCACTAACAGGTACATCGGGTATGCTCGCGTATCCGGGCACCAATTCCTGCAGGGAGATAAATGATTGTTCGCGCTGAGTCACGACTTTGAACCCCTTCCGGTTAACTGCGCGGCTAACTGCCGTTCCGCCGGCTCTTTAAGCTCTGGCGGCACTTGCAGCAGGCGCATAGCCCCAGCCATCACAGCGCCAAATACCGGCGCTGCCACTTCACCGCCGTAGTACTTCGCCTGGCTGGGATCGTCTATTACTACAACCGCGGCAAGGCGCGGCTTGTCTGCGGGAATAAATCCCGCAAATACTGAGCGGTAGCGATTATCGGCATAACCACCACTACCAACCTTGTGAACAGTGCCAGTCTTGCCCGCCACTCGGTAACCCTCTACAGCGGCTTGACGGCCAGTGCCGCGGCTGCCAATTACGGTCTCCAGCATGGCGCTCACATCCTTAACGAGCGGCCCTTCTACTACCCGCTGCGCCTCAGAATCGGGCTTATCCTCAGATAGAATCAGGGAAACCGGACGTTTAAGCCCACCGTTAGCCAACACGCTGTAGGCCTGGGCCAATTGCACCCCATTCACGGTTAAACCGTAGCCGAAGGCAAAATTAGCCCGCTCGATCGGGTGCCAGCGGCTGCGACTAGGTAGGATTCCCGGCGTCTCACCAGGAAAACCACTGCCAACCGCCTCCCCCAAACCCAGGCGGTAAAAGAGTTCTCGAAGCGTATTTGGTTCCAAATCCAGGGCAATTTTTGTAATACCCACCTGACTCGACTTGGTGATAATGCTGGTTAGATCCAACTTGCCGTAGTTGACCGGATCCACCAAAGTTTTACCGGGCACGCGGATATAACCCGGGCTTGTATCTATTTCGGTATGGGGCTTGTAGCGACCTGTCTCCAGCGCCGCCAATACCGTCAAAGGCTTTACCGTAGAGCCCGGCTCAAACTGATCAATCAGAGCTCGATTGCGCATGGCCGCCGCCCTAACTCCCTTGCGGTTATTGGGGTTAAAAGAGGGCTGGTTAGCCATAGCGAGGACATCGCCACTGTGGATATCCAAAATCACCATAAAACCGGAAGCGGCACCATTTTCTGCCACAGCACTTTTTAATTCCCGATAGGCGAGGTATTGCAGACGCATATCAATCGAGAGGCGCAACTCCTGACCGGGTTGAGCCTCTCTCTGAATAGCCAGTTCTTGCACCGTGCGACCTTTCAGGTCCTTAACCACCTGCTGCGCACCTGGCTCTCCGGACAACCAGTTATCGTAAGCAAGCTCAATGCCCTCCTGACCGCGATCGTCGATATTGGTAAAGCCCAATAGCTGCGCAACCACCTCGCCGGCGGGATAGAAGCGGCGGTATTCCTTTTTGCTGTAGACACCGGGCAAATCGAGAGACAAGACCCGCTCCGCCTGCTCTGGGGTCAGGTGGCGACGCAGATACATAAATTCCTTATTGCGGTATTTTTCCAGGCGCGCGGTCAACTTATCCGCCTTTAACCTCAGCGTCTTAGCCAGTTGCTTTACTTGTTCGGGACTGCTCTCGCGCAATAATTTGGGATTGGCCCAGAGGCTGTGCACCGGGGTGCTGACCGCTAACAGCTCTCCATTGCGATCGACAATGGAACCCCGATAGGCGGCTATCTCCTCGGTACGGATGGTGCGCGCGCGCCCCTGATCCTGCAGGAAGCGATATCCCCGTTCTGCTGCAGGAACCACCTGTAACCGCGCCAAGTGAGACACCAGTGCCAGGGCGAGCAGGCACAACAGAACCGCTACCAGCACAAAGCGCCAGCGAGCGATTCCCGGTTGAACTTGCTTTTTCTTTACTGCGCCCATAATTTTCCAATTTGGCGTTATATTGTCATCCTGAGGGCAAACCTCTTAGCGGGGCGATTTAACCGGTACCCCGACAGCGCATCGATAAACAAATTTTCTTATGCTTATTAAGTCAAATTCCGGTGTACACTGCCTAAAAGAGCCGCCTACACTCCGACCGAGCCAATCACTCCACTGGCACCAAGATCTGCTCTGAAGGGCTCGGCATGCGCATTTTTAATTCTTTCCGGGCCACTTTCTCCACACGGCTATAGGCAGACCAGGCCCCCCGCTCAAGCAGCAGGCGCTCCTGCTCATAACGCAATTCATCGCGGGTCTTTTGTGCGCGGCCTAGCTCTGCGGTCAATTCTCTGCTGCGCTGAGTCGAATACACCACTGCCAACGCCGAGGAAATTGCACCCACCCAGAGCACAGCAATGCCAAGAAACGACCGTATAGGCACAGAATCAGCACCCACCCTGCTTTTCGGCAACCCGCATCACCGCACTGCGCGAGCGCAGGTTTTCATCCACCTCAATGGTGTTAGCCTTGACCGCTTTGCCCACTGAACGCAGGGGCTTGGCGATTTGGCTATCCATTACCGGAAGTCCGCGCGGCAATTTGGGTCCGCGCTCTTTTTCGCGGATAAAGCGCTTGACCATGCGATCCTCCAGCGAATGGAAGCTGATAATCACCAACCGGCCTCCCGGCGCGAGCAGCCGCAGAGACTTTTCCAATGTGCTCCGCAGGTCATCCAGCTCACCATTCACATGAATGCGAATAGCCTGGAAGACTCGAGTAGCCGGGTGCTTGCCCTTTTCCCAAGCTGGGTTGGCTGCCTTCACTACCTCAGCCAAATCCAAAGTTCGCTCGAAGGGCTTTTCAGTGCGGCGGCGAACGATGGCTGCGGCCATTCGCCGCGCGAAACGCTCCTCGCCATATTCTTTAAACACCCGGACCATCTCATCCTCGGCCTCGGTATTCACCCACTGCGCTGCGCTGATACCCCGGCTAGTATCCATACGCATATCCAGCGGCCCGTCCTGCATAAAGCTAAAGCCGCGCTCAGCCTGATCCAACTGGGGCGATGAAACCCCTAAGTCCAACAGGATTCCGTTAACACTTCCCGCCCTCTCGCCAACAGCGAGATCCATATCGGCAAAGGAGCCGTGCCAAATTGAAAAGCGCGGCTCAGCAGCAAAACGCTGCTGCGCATAGTCAATCGCCTGGGGGTCTTTATCCACAGCCAACAATTGCCCCTTGGGGCCCAGTTGTTCGAGGATCGCAGCGCTGTGTCCACCGCGCCCAAAGGTCCCATCCACATAGAAACCTTCGGTGTCAGTCACCAGAGCGTCCACGGCCTCGCGCAACAACACACTGCGATGCAATTCTTGAGACACTCGGTGTACTCCTTATAAAGAAAGGGAAGCCATTTCCTCGGGCATTCCCTCCTCGTCGTCACTATTATCGAGCCAGGACATCCATCGCTCCTCGCTCCAAAGTTCTAATTTCTTGCCCTGCCCCACGAGCATCAGCTTTTTCTCCAGCCCCGCATATTCGCGCAGAGTAGGAGGGATCAAAACGCGGCCATTGCCATCCACCTGCAGCTCACAGGCATAACCAATCAGTAATCGCTGGGCCCGGCGCGCCACCTTATTAAAGCTGGGAAGAGCCTCGACTTTAGGTAAAATTTGCTGCCACTGCGGCGCCGGATAGACCAGCAGGCAACGCTCCTCTGTATGAGCTGTGATCACCAGGCTACCGGCGCACTCCTCCAGCAAGCGGTCGCGGACCTTCGCCGGTATCGCCAGACGCCCCTTGGCGTCCATATTGATTGCATGGCTGCCTAAATACACTTTGTGAGTTCACTCGCTCTGCTAGGCGATTGTCGCGGTAGACCCCTTCATCCAGCGGGCCGATAGCGGGAAAAATTTAAACTTACGCCGCACTGTGTAAATGCCCACTTACCGGCGACGAATAAACCACAAAGTTCCACGAATTTCCACTTTTACCCACTCTCGACACTATAAAACTGGTCGACACAAAGTCAAGGAAATCGACCGCAAAGTCCGCATAAACCCCAGTAAAATCGGGGTCTACAGCAAAGATGGGAGTAATGACATATAAATCACTGTCACAAAGCAACAAAATGGAGTGGGCACCCACTTACAAAATAGTCAACCATATTAAACTAGCCGCCACGGCACCAGTAAGCGCGCCACGATCAAAAACAGAGGTACATCCGTTCCATTCTCCGCCAAAGGCTATGCCAAGCTAGAGGGAACAAAATAAAAAGCCCGGCGAATGCCGGGCTTTAGAAATGTGTGAGCTGGCCTGTAAGCCGGGTTCTGTCGAGGACAACCATTCATCTGGGATGCCTGTCACCAGACACCTCAAGCGACCTACCCGCCCTCAGTGCGGGTCACACCTATAGAGGGCCTATTTGGTCTTGCTCCGAACGGGGTTTACCGTGCCGCGGACTGTTACCAGCCGCGCGGTGCGCTCTTACCGCACCCTTTCACCCTTACCTGTGCTTCCCCAGACCAAAATCGAGGGAAGCCATCGGCGGTCTACTCTCTGCTGCACTTTCCGTAGGCTCGCGCCCCCCAGGCGTTACCTGGCGTTCTACCCTATGGAGCCCGGACTTTCCTCCATCGCACAAGGCGACAGCGATTGCCCGGCCAGCTCGCGGCGAAGAGTAATGAGGCGACAGCCGGAATGCAACAGGCATTTTCCCTGAACCGCGAAAGACAGCGCCTTATTTTTGCTCCAGGCTCCAGTTATACAGAGCCTTCTTTTTAACACCGGTAATCTCCGCAGCAATAGCGGCGGCCTTTTTCGGTGGTAACTCGGCCAGCAACAGAGTCATCACTCGCTGCGCCTCTCCATCCAGCTCATTGTCGTGGCGACGCTCAGCACCACGCACCAACAATACAATCTCTCCTCGCTGCTGATTACTGTCGGAACGCACCCAATTTACCAACTCACCCAAAGGCATCAACTGGAATGTCTCGAAGGCCTTGCTCACCTCTCGTGCTATGACCGCTTCGCGCTCAGCGCCAAAAATCTCTGCCATCGCCTGCAAGGTATCTGCGACCCGGTGGGGCGCCTCATAGAAAACCAGAGTGCGACTGTCTGATGCCAACTCCTGTAATGCTCGCTCACGGGGGCCGGATTTGGCGGGTAGAAAACCCTCAAAGCTAAATCGGTCACTGGGTAAGCCGGCAGCACTCAGTGCGGCGACAAAGGCACAGGCGCCCGGGATTGGCACCACGCGAATACCCTTTTCTCGCGCCTCGCGCACCAGACGATAGCCGGGGTCGGAGATTAGTGGGGTACCGGCATCGGAGATCAGCGCCACCGTTTGCCCTTGCTCCAGGCGCTGTAGTATCTGCCCCGTACGCTTGCCATCGGAATGATCGTGATAGGCCATTAGCGGCGTATCGATATTGAAATGGGAAAAGAGTCTCTGACTGTGACGTGTGTCCTCTGCCGCAACCAGATCGGCGCATTGTAGAACTTCAATCGCTCGCGGTACCATATCGGCCAAATTACCGATGGGCGTAGCAACAATATATAGCAGCGCCTGATCCGGCCCCATAGCTGTTCACTCCAAATATAAATATTGCGGGAGAAGAATATGTTCGCCTCTTCCCGGCGTACCTCTACTGTGATCACCAGCGTGGCAGCCGCCGCTCTGACACTGGCCTTAGCTGCCTGCCAGACACCAGCCTCACGGCCTGGGGGCTACCAGCCCTCCTATCCGGCAAACCACCAAGTCAGCCGCAGTGATGCCCTGCGGCTGCTGCGCCGCTCAGATACCCTGCCGGCACCCGCTAGGGACCAACAGCGTCTGCAAGCGGCGGCTATTCTATACGAGCTGGGCGACAAAGAGACGGCCAAAGACGCAGTAACCCAAATAATTCCCGAGCAGCTCAACGACACTCTGTTTGCCAGCTACGCCCAGGTTTACGGCCATCTACTGGTTGATAATGACGATTTCTTCGAGGCTTTAGACCTAGCAACCTCGACGCGCCTCGACAGCGTCTGGAGGCAACTACCCCACGATACCGCCCTGCCGTTGCGAAACCTGCGTGCCGACCTATGGGGGCTTTTGGGAGACTTGGATAGCGCTATATCTGAGCGCCGCGAGATTTCCTACCTGGCCCAATCTGATGAAAGCATCACCGAGAACAACAACGGTTTCTGGCAGCTGTTAACCCAGCTGCCCTCCAGCGAACTTCAGCAGCGCGCTAACAGTAGCAGCGATACCCAGATGCGCGGCTGGTATCAGCTCGCCCTGCTGGGGCGCGATACCCAGGCCGATATCAGCTCTCAACTCACCGCCCTGAGCCGCTGGCGGGAGCGCTGGCCAGCACACAGTGCCAATTCCCACCCACCCGAGGCACTGCAACTACTGGAACGCCTAGCTGCGCAGCGGGCAGATAATATTGCCTTATTATTGCCTATCAGTGGCTCACTGGGCAGTGCCGGCCGCGCGATTCGCGATGGTTTTATGGCCGCCCACTACACCGCCTTAAAAGCTGGTGCAGCAACGCCTCGGGTATTGGTGTACGACACCGGTACCGAGCAACCTTTCGAGGAGATTTATCAAAATGCTGTAGACGCGGGAGCGCAGTTTATTGTCGGCCCACTCGATAAAAGTAAGGTCGCTAATTTACTGGCCACTGAAAAGTTACCCGTCCCCACACTCGCACTGAACTATGGTGACAGGGGCCGACTTACTGGCGACCTGGTCCAATTTGGACTGGCAGTTGAGGATGAAGCTCGCCAGATTGCTCGTCACGCCTATCGCCAGGGACATCGCCAAGCGATGGTTTTGAGCACCAATAGCAGCTGGGGACAGCGTGGTGCCGAAACGTTCGTGGAGGAATGGCAGCAACTCGGCGGCTCCGTAAGCATCAATGAAACCTTCACTAATAACAGCAAATTTTCTGACCTGGTCAGCGATGTCCTACTCATTCCCGACAGTAAGGCACGCAAGAAGGCACTCCAGGGACGCCTGTCGGCGCCACTGGAGTTCACCCCTCGCCGGCGCGGTGATGTCGACATGATCTTTGTTACCGCCCTGCCACAGCAGGCACGACAGCTCAACCCCATGTTGACCTACTTCTATGCTGGAGACCTGCCGGTTTATGCGACCTCACATGTTTTTGCCGGCCAGGCTAACCCAAATCGCGATCGAGATATCAATGGCGTGCGCTTTACCGCACTGCCCTGGTTGTTTGAAGACAGTGAAACCAAACGGAATATCGAAGAGCAGGTAGCCCCGCAGGCTGCATTCGCCCGCCTTTACGCTCTGGGCGCAGATGCTTTCCGCCTCTACCCGCGCCTGCCAATGTTGCGCCAGTTCCCAGAGCAAAAAGTACACGGCCTCACCGGCGCACTGAGCCTAAGCACCGACGGGCGCATAGTGCGCGAGCAGATGTGGGCTCAAATTGAAAAAGGTGTGCCGGTACCGATTACAACCATAGAACCCCCGATGCCAGCGCGACAACCCAGCCTACAAGCGGATAATAGTGAAACTTTTTAAAGGCTCCGCAGGCAGTATCGGCGCCCACATGGAGGGCGCCGCGGCACGCTATTTACAGCGTGCCGGACTCACCCTGATCGAACGAAATTACCGAAGTCGCCACGGAGAGATAGACCTTATCGCCCGTGAAAGTGATACTGTAGTGTTTGTGGAGGTGCGCTTCCGCCGCAACAACCGTTTCGGCGGGGCCGGAGCCAGTGTAGATATTCGCAAGCAACAGAAACTGCTCGCCACTGCTCACGGCTATTTGCAACAACACAAACTGGACTGTCCCTGCCGCTTCGATGTCCTTGCTATAGAGGGCGATGCGCAAAACATTCAGTGGATTAAAAACGCCTTCGAAGCTTGAGGCAAAACCGAGATTTACCTTGCCAAGTATGGCGAACTCCAGTTCGCCAGTATTAAGGACACAATGGAACAGCGAGTCGTAACCCTTTTTCACCACAGCCTGGAAGCCACCATGAACGCCGGTGAGATACTGGCGCCCCTGATTGCGGAAGCCAGTGAGATGGTGGTGCACACACTGCTGGCAGAGAGCAAGGTGCTGCTCTGCGGCAATGGGGTCAGCGGCGCCCTGGCACAGAGTTTTTGCTCTCAACTTACCGGGGGGTTCCAGCGCGAGCGCCCTGGCCTGCCCGCCATGGCCCTTAACAGTGACGGCGTCTCCATGGGCACCGTTGCGCAAAATCACGGCAGCGCCGATACCTTTGCGCACCCAGTGCGCGCCCTGGGACAACCCGGCGACCTTTTGGTAATTATCAGCAGTGATGGTCGCGACTCAAATCTCGTTCAAGCCATGCGCGCTGCACGGGATCGCGATATGGGCATACTGGCGCTGACCGGTGGCGACGGTGGCGATTGTGCAGCCCTGCTAGACACGCACGATATTGAACTGCGAGTGCCTTCTGATGTCGCAGCAGAGGTACACCAGGTGCACCTTCTGACTATTTTTTGCCTGTGTGATCTAATCGACAGCAGCCTTTTTGGTGGCTACGAGGACTGAACCATGAAAAAAAACCAACTTTCCTTGGGAAAACGCCTTCTCTCTGCCCTTGCCGCAACCGCATTACTCGGTGGCTGCAGCACCGTTATGGAGGCCACCCACGATGGCCCCATTCAACAAGATCCCGGCAAGCGTTCACTGGGCACCTATATCGATGACGAGAGAATCGAAACGATAGTGACGGTCAATATCAATAAGGCACATCCGGATCTGAAGACCTCAAATATCGATGTGACCTCCTTTAACGGAGTCGTGCTACTCACTGGACAGGTGCCCGATCAGGAACTGCGCCTACTCGCCGGGCGCACTGCCAGCCAAGTACAAAATGTTCGCCAGGTTTACAATGAAACTCAGGTTCGCGGTAAAGTTACTTTTCTAGCCTCTACCAGCGATACCTGGCTGACCACCAAAGTAAAAACCAACTTACTCGCTCACAAAGAAATTGATGGTGCGCGCATTAAAGTCGTGACGGAAAACGGAGTCGTTTACCTGATGGGACTGCTCACCCCAGCCGAGGCCGAGCGCGCTGCTGACCTCACCCGCTCGATTGGCGGGGTTCAGAAAGTGGTGAAAGCGGTGGAATATATCAACTAACAACACATCCACTGCGCGCTACTGTAGCTAGGCCTTAATAAGAGCCTGGTGATATCGGTCAAAAAGAACAAGCGCAAAAAAACGGAGGCAAAAGCCTCCGTTTTTTATTTCTAACTATCGTGCGGGACCTATACCCGCTCAATCGCTACTGCTGTGGCCTCACCACCGCCGATACAGAGGCTCGCCACCCCTTTTTTCACATCACGCTTTTCCATCGCCGCTAGCAAGGTCGTCAGGATTCGGGCACCGCTGGCGCCCAGGGGATGCCCCAATGCACAGGCGCCGCCATTCACATTGACCTTCTCCCAGGGCAGATCCAGCTCGCGCATGGCCGACATGGTCACCACAGCAAAGGCCTCATTGATTTCAAACAGGTCTACATCGCTGACGGACCAACCGGAGTTTTCCAGCAGCTTGTGCATGGCGCCCACCGGAGCGATGGTGAACCACTCGGGTTCGCGGGCAAACTGAGCCTGTGCCTTGATCACCGCCAACACTTTGAGACCGCGCTTCTCCGCTTCACTCTTGCGCATCAGCACCAGGGCGGCGGCGCCGTCAGAAATAGAGCTGGAGTTGGCTGCGGTGACAGTACCATCCTTGCGGAAGGCCGGCTTCAGCTGGGGAATCTTATCTGGGCGGGCATTGCCGGGAGCCTCATCCGTATCAACCTTTACCTCGCCCTTACGAGAAGCGATGGTCACTGGGGCGATCTCACGAGCGAAACTGCCACTCTCGATGGCTGCCTGGGCCCGAGCCAGGGATTCCAGTGCGAAAGCATCCTGCTCCTCACGGGTAAAGCCGTATTTTTCGGCCGTACTCTCGGCAAAGGTGCCCATCAACTTGCCATCTGCCGCGTTTTCCAGGCCGTCAAGAAACATTGAATCCTTGACCTCGCCGTGTCCCAAGCGCATGCCGGAGCGAGCTTTGGCCAGCAGGTATGGGGCATTACTCATGCTCTCCATACCGCCGGCAACGATAACTTTGCCTTCACCCAAGAGTAGTGCGTCGCGGGCCATCATCACGGTCTTCATACCGGAGCCGCAGACCTTATTAACTGTGGTAGTGGGCGTGCCTTCGGGAATACCCGCAGCCAGGGAAGCCTGGCGGGCAGGCGCCTGCCCAACACCGGCCGGAAGCACACAGCCCATCAGTACTTCATCGACATCGGCAGGAGACACGCCGGCGTCTTCCAGCGCCGCGCGAATGGCCGCGGCGCCCAGCTGCGGCGCGCTCAACGCCGACAGGCTCCCCTGCATAGCACCCATTGGGGTGCGTGCCATTCCAACGATCACTACTGGATCTGAGGTTACATCGCTC
The DNA here is from genome assembly GCF_052466715.1 of Microbulbifer mixtoriginis (SeqCode). Taxonomy (NCBI): domain Bacteria; kingdom Pseudomonadati; phylum Pseudomonadota; class Gammaproteobacteria; order Cellvibrionales; family Microbulbiferaceae; genus Microbulbifer; species Microbulbifer mixtoriginis (SeqCode). The sequence goes on from NZ_CP174288.1 coordinate 3,279,450, forward strand.
ATTCTGTCTGCTCCCAGTTCAGCGCCGCCATCCCTGTCGTGGCGGCAATTGTTTTTAATGTCGCGGCATTATAGCCGAAGCCATACCCCGTTCCGCCAGAACCCCGGGGCAATACGTCTCGATCGCCACAGGGGCATGTTACTATCGACGCCAATCACAAGAAAAAGTGGCGAGGGGATTATGGAGATTTCAAGCATCGTCGTTCTGGTTGTTTTGGCCGCACTGTTGTTCTACGGGATCGGCATCTTCAACCGGCTGGTATCCCTAAAAAATCGCAACGAGAATGCCTTCGCTCAGATTGAGGTGCAGCTTAAGCGCCGCCACCATCTGATCCCCAACCTGGTGGAAACCGCCAGGGGCTACTTACAGCATGAGAGGGATACCCTTGAAGCGGTGGTCAGTGCACGCAACACCGCCATTAGCGACCTGAAGGCCGCGGCAGCCAGCCCTTCCAACGCCAGCGCGATCGACAACCTCGGCCGTGCTGAAAGTGCCCTAAACAGCGCTCTGGGCCGCTTCAATGCTGTTATGGAGGCCTATCCAGATCTCAAGGCCAACCAGAATATGATGCAGCTCAACGAGGAGCTGAGCAGCACCGAAAATAAGGTTGCCTTTGCCCGCCAAGCCTTTAACGACGCAGTCACCAATTACAACATTTACAAACAGAGCTTTCCCCCCGTTCTACTGGCGGGATTCTTTGGTCACCGCGCCGACGGCCGCTTACTGGAGTTTGCCGACAGCGAAGCCATCCAGGTAGCACCACGAATCGAGTTTTAAGCGATGAACTTCTTCGAGTACCAGGATAAGGCCAGGCGCAACAGCGGCTTGTTAGTCGGACTCTTTACGTTGGCGTTAATTCTGCTGGTTGGATTGACCACCTTGGTGGCTGCCGCTGCGGTTTCGTATTCCCGCGGCCAGGCTTTTTCCCCACTGGCGATCGAGCAGCTGCTCGGCTGGCAGACAGTGGGCTACATAGCACTTACCATTGTGGCTATCGTGGCCCTGGGCAGCCTGTACAAACTGCAGCAGCTGGCCGCCGGCGGTAAAGTGGTAGCTGAGTCGCTGGGCGGGCGCAAACTCAATATCGCCCCTCAGGGCCCTGCCGAACAGCGCGCCCTGAATGTGGTAGAGGAGATGGCCATCGCCTCCGGTACCCCGGTGCCAGATGTGTACCTGATTGAAGATCAAGCCATCAATGCATTCGCCGCCGGCTACAAGCCTTGCGATGCGGTGATCGGTCTTACACGCGGCTGCATTGAAAATCTCAACCGAGACGAGCTGCAGGGCGTGGTGGCGCATGAGTTCAGCCATATCCTCAATGGCGACACACGTCTGAATATCCGTATCGTCGGCCTACTGAACGGCATATTGATTATCGGCCTGCTGGGTCACTGGCTGGTGCGAGGCGTCTACCCCAACAGTAGAGATAACCGCGGTCGTATACCTCTGTTTGCTTTGGGCGTAGCTCTGATGGTGTTGGGCTATGCAGGCACATTACTCGGCAACCTAATCAAATCCGCTGTGAGTCGGCAACGGGAATATCTTGCAGACGCCTCTGCGGTCCAGTTCACCCGCAACAACGCAGGTATTGCCAACGCCCTCAAGAAAATTGGCGGCTACAGCACAGGCTCAAACCTCAGCAGTGGCAGAGCGGCTGAGTTCAGTCATATGTTTTTTAGCAGCGGCCTAAAGCGCTCTTTTTTCAACCTGTTCGCCAGCCACCCTCCCCTGAGCAAACGCATAGCGCGGCTAGAACCGAGCTGGAATGGCCTCTACCTCAATGAGCGAAGCTCCACTGCACAAACACAAACTAAAGAAACAAATTCCGGATCAACTATCCATTTCGTCGACTCAGCCCCCTTCCAGGTCGCCCTGGAAGCGGTGGACAACAGTATTGCCTGCCCCAGTGCACAACAAGTGCAATACGGCCGTCAGCTACTGGAATCTATCCCCTCCGCTATCCTGCAGGCTGCTCACGACCCCTTCATCGCTCGTGCTCTGATTTATCATCTGCTGCTGCACAGCGGGGAGAGCGAGCGCGAGACCCAGATGGTGCTATTGAAGAAAATCGCCCATCCCGCGGTAGTAAGAGAAATGCACAAGTTAGCTCCACAACTAAAAGCCCTGCCCGACAATGCGCGTCTGCCGCTTTTAGATCTCTGCGTACCCGCACTCAAAGTACTGGTTCCACAGCAATACCAGGTATTCAAGAGAAACCTGATTAAACTATTGCGCAGCGATGGAAAGATTGAGATCTGGGAGTGGGCCCTGTATCGAGTATTGATGCACGCCATGGAAGAGAGTCCCGATCGGCAACGCCTTTCCAACAAGAAAGGCGCTGGTAACGATGCCTCTCGTTTCCTGATCGCAGCCATTGCCCATGCGGGTAATAGCGAGTACCTACCGGCAAAACGCGCCTACGAGCAGGGGCTAAAGTTTTTACAGCTAGAGGTTACTCCACTGCCAAGCCGCAAAGATATCGATCTGCAACATCTGGACAAAGCGATCGCTATAGCCTGTCAAATGAAGCCTTTAGAAAAGCCCTTACTGCTAAAAGCGTTGGTTTACACTCTAAACCACAATGGCATTATCAAGGCGGAAGAGATTGAGTTGCTCAGAGCGGTAGCGGACAGCCTGGATTGCCCTATGCCGCCCCTAGTATTAAAACAAAACTAGCCTGGCAAATTATTTACTCTTAAGGCGCGTGGTGCTGATAGATTGGGCCTATGCCCACACTCCATAAAATAACGGAGGTGATTAGCACTGTGACCATCAACACCAAGGCCACGGTCAACACTGCGCAAGCATAAAGGAAGGCCCGCTCTTTATTCATATTCATCAAAATGGGGATGCCTGCAAACACCAGATAGATGGAATACATACCCGCAATTCCGACCGCAGCCATGGTCAACCAGGGGTGTGGGAAAAGCACGACAATGCTGGCAAGAAAAATCGGTGTGGTGATAAAAACGGCGAGTGCTGTACCTTCATAGTGCCTAGTGGGCTCATCCCCCTCGACCCCATAGGACCTGGCCATCCAGTTGATAAATTCCCCTAGGAAATAAACACCAACCAAAAGAGCAAAATAGGTAACGATTGATAAAACCGCCGCACTCTCAGGGGTCAGCTTCGCCAAGTGCCCGCCTACTTCAAACCCGACCCTAGTTACACCAAAATAACCGGCAACTGTAGGTATCAAAGCTAGAAATGGCACATGGGTCATGAACACCTGGAAGAAAGAATGCCTGTCCGCCCGTATAGCCTTCCACTCTTTCTCTGGGTTGGTCAAAATACCAATAGTGTGACTGAGTAACCGCACGCTTATTCTCCCTTTAATACCCTGCTTTGCAGTATCGGGGGTCGGCGCGAAAATAACCAATGCAAATAAGAAATTAAGCGCCACTTTCAAATCAGGTTGATTTATATCAAAGGTGGATACTCATGCGATTTCGACCACTGCGCTTAGCTTTATAAAGTGCCTGGTCCGCAGCTTTTAGAATCTCCTCAGCCCTTCTCAATCTCCTGCTTTTCTGGGCAAGGCCGATACTAACGGTTACCTTGACTTGCTGGCCCGTACGGTTCTCAGAACGCCAAAATTTATTCCCAGAGCTACGTTTTCCTGAGCGCAGATGCATAGGGTAAGAGGCAATTTTCTCCCGCATAAATTCCAGCTGTTTCTCTGCCGCTTCCCGGTCACGCCCCGGTATCAGCAACACAAATTCCTCACCACCGTAGCGAAATAATTGCCCCGGTGCATATCTGGCGATTTGGGTAGCCACCATCCGCAACACCTGATCTCCAAGCTGATGCCCAAAGCGGTCGTTCAGCTTTTTAAAATGATCGATATCAATCATCGCAATGCAATAGTGCCACCCCGGTGTAAGCATTTGATAGCGAAACGCCCTCCGAGACTTAACCCCGGTCAATTCATCGCGAAAAGCCAACTCATAACTACTCCCAAGCAACGAAGTTAGAAGAAGTAAGCCCGCTACAGACATCAGAGGAATCAAGGGCATACCACCCCAGACCCCATAAAGCATAAGCAGGTTGCAACTTAGCAACCCCATGGCCGTTGGTCCTGGGTAAAGGATCAATAGAGCGAATGCCCCCATTGAAGCCGCCATACAGGCCAAAAGTGGTAGCGGAGAGGTGAACGATTCAAAGGCTAACGACCAAGCCGGCAAGTGTGGCAACGAAAACTGCTGTAACAGTGGACCAAAGTTCTGTTGCATCCAAAAGAGCCCCATCCCCTGCCCAAGAAGCGCCAATAGCCAGACACCACCCAAATAGCCCCAGATACTACGATCGCGGCTACAACCAAATAGCATCAGATTGAGAGCTATCAACCCCAGGTAAATGGGTTGGTCCTGCTCCCACCCCAATAACCAGTCCAGGCGAGTCGCCCCATAGAAAGCCATCAGCAGCAATGCAGCCAAACCAACCCGGCTGGAGTGATAAAAAAAGCTGAGTAGCAGCGCCCCTACCAACAGGAGAAATGGCAGCTGGGCATTGTGCAGAAAGGCCAAATCAAGCCAGGGTAAGTATTGGACAAGCGGTAAACCCAGAAGCAGCCCAGGTATCCAGCTAAAACGCAGCCACTGCAAATACGACGGCATGGTGATGAATAGGAACTAAAAAATAACAGGCAATTTTACGTAACTAGCAAGCACGTATTCTCAGAAGTAACTCACAGAAATAGAGAGGAGCGAAAATAAGCTAGAGTAAAAACAACAAAGGGGGCAAAATCGCCCCCTTCGAAATCCTGATGCGATTACTTCACCACCCTTAAAGAGGGCTTTTTCACCGACTTTTTGCCTAAACTGGTAGGCGGTGTCGGCTCCGGCGGTTCCGGGGTCTCTTCAGGCTCGAACACCATGCCCTGCCCATTTTCACGGGCATAGATACCGATAACCGCCCCTACCGGGACTTGTATATCGGTAGGCACGCCACCAAAACGCGCATTAAATCTGATCGCATAGTTATCCATGGTCAGGCCAACCACAGCACTTTCCGAGACATTCAGCACAATCTGGCCGTCGTCGTTAACATGCTGTTGAGGCACCAAGACTCCAGACAAATGGGTATCCACCAGAATATAGGGAGTGCACCGGTTATCGGTTATCCACTCATAGAACGCCCGTAAAATGTAAGGGCGATTGGATGTCATAGCCGGCTTACTCACAAAAGTGTCCTCAACGCATTTCCCGTTCGTACTCAGTCAGGCTCTGCTGGAAGGCTTCGCGAGCAAATAGGCGATCCATATAATCCAGTAACGGCTTAACCTGCTTGGTTTTAGGCAAACTGACTTCAAACTGCTCAAGACGCCACAGCAGCGGGGCCATGCAGCAATCGACCAGAGAGAACTCTTCATTAAAGAAATAGGGCAACTCGGTAAACATCGGCGCAATACCAACGAAGCTATCGCGCAGTTCTTTACGCGCAGAAGCTACATCTTTGCCGCCGGCCAAGATTTTATCTACCAAGGGGCACCAGTCACGCTCGATGCGGTGCATAATCTGGCGGCTCTGTGCACGGGCAACCGGATACACAGGCAGCAACGGCGGATGCGGGAAACGCTCGTCCAGATATTCCATCATCACCTTGGTTTCGAACAATACTAAATCGCGATCTACCAGGGTGGGCAAAGAATTATAGGGATTGAGGTCAGCGAGCTCGGCTGGTTTATCATCGGGATCAACATCAATGATGTCGACGGAAACTCCCTTTTCTGCAAGCACAATGCGCACGCGGTGGCTGTAGTGACTGCGACCATCGGAAAAGAAGGTCATCGAGGAGCGCTTGTTGGTAGGCACACCCATGTTCAATCTACCTCAAACTAGTTGGTCGGCGAGCGCCAACCTTTTCAAAATATAAAAGGGTGGCGGAGCAACTCCACCACCCATCAAAGAGAAACCGGCGAAACTTAGTGGTGTATGTCTTTCCAGTACTCGCGGTTCAACAGCCAGGCGAAGATAAAGAATACAAAAATAAACGCCAGCACGTAGAAACCAATGCGCTTGCGATCTTCAGCCATAGGCTCGGCAATGTACTCCATAAAGTTAACCAAGTCATACATAGCCTGGTCGAACTCTTCAGGATTCATGGAGCCCTTCACACTACCGACTTTCAGACTGCCACAATCCGCATCCATAATGGGGTTGCCCAACTCATCGCGCACAATCTTGCCGTGGTCGCGCTTAGGACCCGGGGCACATTCCGGCAAACCCTGCAGCTCCATCAAAACATGGGGCATAGCAACACTGGGGAATACCAGATTGTTCACACCGGTAGCCCGGCTGTCATCCTTGTAGAAACTGCGGAGATAAGTGTAGAGCCATTCCGGTGAGCGGGAGCGGGCCACCAGCGTCAGGTCCGGAGGTGTGGCACCGAACCACACCTTGGAGTCATCCGGACGCATGGAGATCTCCATCAGGTTACCAATCTTATCGTTGCCCAGAACCAGGTTCTGCATCATCAACTCGTTGGGGATATCCAGATCGGTGGCAACGCGCTCCCAGCGGGAGTAGTTGGCACTGTGACAACCCATGCAGTAGTTGACGAAGTACTTGGCACCGCGCTGCAGAGACGGCTTGTCCTGCAGGTCGATATTGATGTGGTCCAGCTCAACACTGGACTCGGCACCTACGGCCTTAATCGGGATAAGGGTCAGCAGTCCGACAACCACGATACCAATAAACAGGATACCGAAAGTCTTGGCGCCAGACGGGCTGGTTACACGCTCAGGTTCCGGATATACGTCATCGCGGTTAGTAATCCACGGCAGAGCGGCAAAGAAGCCCGCCAGTAGAAGGGTTACCACAGCCATGAAAGTATTCACAGAGAGATTGGCAACGGCCATCCACAGGAACAGCACACCGAAGCCGATGCTTACAACCCAAGAACCAATGCCTTTTTTGCTCTTCGGATTCGTCCAGACCGGCATGGTCAGGAAGAAGGCGAAGTAGAACAGAGTCGCCACCTGAGACAGGAAGTTGCGTTCAGGGGTCGGAGATTTAACACCAAGATAACCGAGGATAATAAATACCGCAGCGAACACCAGCAGTAATGCCTTGGGCAACCAGCCTTTGTAGCGGATGGAACGCACCGGGCTCTTATCCAGCCAGGGCAGCACAAACAGCACCGCAATAGCAGCACCCATAGCAACAGTACCGAGGAACTTAGCCGGCAGAGGGCCAATATCCATAGTTACTGCGCGCAAAACTGCATAGAAGGGTGTGAAGTACCAAACCGGGGCAATATGTGGCGGTGTCTTCAGCGGGTTTGCCTCTTCGAAGTTAGCGTACTCCAGGAAGAAGCCACCCATCTCCGGGAAGAAGAACACCACGGTTGCGAAGATAAACAGGAATACCGCAATACCCACCAGGTCGTGAACCGAGTAGTAAGGGTGGAAAGGCACGCCGTCTTTAGGAATACCGTTCTCGTCTTTGTTCTTCTTGATCTCGATACCGTCTGGGTTGTTAGAGCCCACTTCGTGCAGCGCAAGAATGTGCAATACCACCAACAATACCAGCACCAACGGCAACGCAATGACGTGCAGAGAGAAGAATCGGGTCAGAGTAATACCTGAAATCAGGTAGTCACCACGAATCCACTCCACCAGGGTGTCACCGATGCCGGGTATCGCACCAAACAGGGATACGATCACCTGGGCACCCCAGTAGGACATCTGACCCCAGGGCAGTACGTAACCCATAAAGGCTTCGGCCATTAGCACCAGGTAGATACACATACCGAAGATCCACACCAGCTCGCGGGGCGGCTTATAAGAGCCGTACATCAGACCGCGGAACATATGCAGATACACCACCACGAAGAAGGCAGACGCACCTGTCGAGTGGAGATATCGTATCAACCAGCCCCACTCCACATCGCGCATGATGTATTCAACGGAGGCAAAGGCGCCCTCTGCAGAGGGGTTAAAACTCATTACCAGCCAAATACCGGTCAACAACTGGTTGACCAGTACGAGCAGGGAGAATACGCCGAAGAAGTACCAGAGGTTAAAGTTTTTGGGCGCATAGTACTTGCCCATATGCTTATCCCAGGCCTGGTAGATCGGCAGACGCTGATCAACCCAGTCACCGAAATTTGCTAGCCATTTCATGCAGCGCCCTCCTGGTCTACACCAATCACGATTACAGCATCGCTCTCATAGGAATAAGGCGGAACCTCCAGATTGGTAGGTGCCGGAACACCGGCGTATACACGGCCAGCCATATCGTATTTGGAACCGTGGCAGGGACAGAAGAAACCGCCCATCCATTCGTCACCACCCAGGTCGGCAGCACCGACTTCGGGGCGGTACATAGGCGCACAGCCCAGGTGAGTACACAGACCAACCAGAACCAACAACTTCGGCTTGATAGAGCGGTTTTCCGGGTTTACATAAGCCGGCTGGATAGACTCTTCGGAATTGGGATCTCGCAATAGCGGCTCCACCTTTTCCAGGTCCTGTAAAATCTCGTCAGTACGACGGACCACATATACCGGCTTGCCGCGCCACTCAACGGTGACCATCTGACCCGGCTCAAGTTTGCTAATGTTGTACTTAACCGGAGCGCCCGCAGCTTTCGCCTTGGCACTCGGCTTCCAGGAAGCGACGAAAGGCACGGCCACCCCAACCGCACCCGCACCACCAACTACAGAGGTAGCAGCGGTTAAAAAACGGCGCCGTCCTACATTTACACCGTCATCACTCATGACGTAGTTCTCCCATCACAGCGATCCCGGACAGACCGGAAATGCGCTGGCCCAAACCCAAAAAGTCTTGAAAGAAGTCCCGCTCCGGCAGATTGCCCGCGCGAATAAACCCCACAAATCAAGCGGATACAAATCCGCGCAATGTTAAAGAAAATGCCATTTTGATACAAGGCAAAGACCTGGGGAACGCCTGGAATTGCGCGGTGAAATTGCGAGAAATTGAACAATTCCCAAATGGGTATTCAAAATCACAACTACCGGATAGAAAAAAGCCCGGCAATTGCCGGGCCCAAAAGAAAGCTTAACGCTTGGAGAATTGCGGCTTCTTACGCGCTTTGCGCAGACCCACTTTCTTACGCTCAACCTCACGGGCGTCGCGGGTAACAAAACCAGCGGCGCGCAGCGGTTGACGAAGCTCCTCATCGTACTGCATCAGGGCGCGGGTCAGGCCGTGACGGATTGCACCCGCCTGACCAAAGGAACCACCACCTTTTACAGTTGCGATGATGTCGAATTTCTCGACCATGTCTACTTTTTCCAGCGGCTGACGCACGATCATGCGAGCCACCTGGCGGCCAAAGTATTCGTCCAGGTCGCGACCATTTACGCTGATCTTTCCTTCACCGGGCACGATAAATACACGAGCGGTGGAGGTCTTGCGGCGGCCGGTACCGTAGTATTGAGTAGTTGCCATCAGATTTCTTCCCGTTTAGATCGCCAGTTCAATCGGCTGTTGTGCCGCGTGAGGATGTTCACTACCGCCGTATACTTTCAGCTTCTTGAACATGGCGCGACCCAGAGGACCCTTCGGCAGCATGCCTTTAACGGCGCTTTGAATGGTACGCTCGGGCGCTTTCTCGATCAGCTTTTCAAAGCTGATGGACTTGAGACCACCGGGATAGCCGGAGTGGCTGTGGTAGATCTTGTCTTTGGCCTTATTGCCGGTCACGCGAACCTTCTCGGCATTGATCACAATAATGTAATCGCCAGTGTCCACGTGGGGCGTGTATTCAGGCTTGTGCTTGCCACGCAGGCGGTGGGCGATCTCGGCAGAAATACGGCCGAGGGTCTTGTCCGCAGCGTCAACAATGTACCAGTCGCGTTTTACCGCTTCTGGCTTGGCACTGTATGTCTTCATGTTATAAACACCTGTAATATGACCCCCTGGTTTTAGGGGCCGTCCCACAAAAGAGCGCGGATAGTACAAAAGGAGTGCTCGCTTTTCAAGCGATTTCTGGGGCGCCCACCCTTCTCGGCAAGCGAGGCTATTCCGGGCGATGCGCCCTCTCCAGGTACTCCCTGGACTGCATTTCCAATAACCGGCTGACCGTGCGCTCAAACTCAAAACGCAGGTGCTGCCCTCCATATAATTCTTCGGCCAGTACCTCTGCAGAGATCACCAACTTGACGCAGCGATCGTAGAATTCATCCACCAAATTGATAAAGCGGCGCGCCTGGGCATCCATGCGCTCATCAAACTTCGGTACCGCCGCCAACAGCACTGTATGAAATTCCCGAGCCAACTCTATATAGTCATTTTGCGAGCGAGGACCATCGCACAGATCTGCAAAATTGAACCAGGCAACATCATCTGCCACCTTCAGTGCGCGGATAGGACGCCCCTCAACCTGCAAGTCGACATCACTGCGCACCTCACAACCATCCACGATCAGACGGGAGAAACTGTTGGACAGGTTTTCGTCTGCCGCTCTGTCGAGTGGAGCATGGTATAGCTCCAGTAACTCCAGGGTGCGCAGCCGGTAGTCGGTGCCACCATCGACATTCACCACCTTGGTATGTTGCTGAAGGAGTTCTATAGCTGGCAGAAAACGGGCTCGCTGTAGACCATCTTTATAGAGCCCTTCCGGCACGATATTAGAGGTGGCCACTAGAACCACCCCACGGCGGAACAAGGCATCCAAAAGGCCCGCCAGGATCATAGCGTCAGCGATATCGGAGACAAAGAACTCATCAAAACAGAGCACACGCGCCCTTCGCGCAATCTTGTCGGCTACCTTTTCCAGCGGGTTTTTCTCCCCGGCATACTCCTTCAGATCCTGGTGAACCTGGCGCATAAACCTGTGGAAATGGGTGCGCTGCTTCTGCTCAAAAGGCAGGGACTCATAGAAGGCATCCATCAGATAGGTTTTACCGCGTCCCACCCCACCCCAGAAGTAGAGCCCGCGCTCAGGCCCAACATCGGCGCCGCGCAGACGTGAGACTAGCCCGGCAAGAAACCCTCGCTCAGCCCTTGCCACCAGGCGCAGGTGCAGATTTTGCAGCTCCTGAACCGCTGCCCTCTGGGACGAGTCCTCCAAAAATTCAGGGCGCTGCAGGTCATTCTCATAGCGCTCAAGAGGGGAAAGTAAGAGAGGTTTGGCGGGCAACATAGATGAAAATTTCTTCAACAGCTAAATCACAGGCGCGCACTCTACCAAATTCACCACAAAGCCGCCTAGGCGACAAAGGTACAACATCGGTGGACCCAGCCAGGCCCTACCCGTGTCCGATTCGCCAGCCTATACCGGCAATTCGGAACTGGCGGTAAATTGGCGTGTCGCAAATAACTAACAACCTTAATTGTCAGATTAATAATCGCGTATACTGGGCCCGCTAACATTGGGCGACAGTCACTTAACATTGACCATCCAGGGCCTCAGACAGTATCGCGGTCCAAATAACCGCCATCCATAATCATGCACCAGGGATCGCCAGTGCCATATAAGAGCAAGTTCGGGAGGTAGGAAGTGCACTCTACATCGGTATTAATTTTAGTTGGCATTCTCGGAATGACGCTGGGTGCTTTTTTAGCCTACCTGGCGATTCGCGGGCGCTCCAGTATTGACCGCACCCAAGAGCTGGAACAGCGCCTGCGAGAGGCCAATAGCAAGCTCGAGGATTTCCAGCTACAGGTCAATGAACACTTTGACCAAACTTCTCAGCTGGTTCACAACCTGACCGAAAGTTACAAAGACGTTCACGAGTATCTATCCAATAGCGCTTTACGCCTCTCCAACCAGGATATAGGCCGACAAATGCTTGAAGCCGGTAGCGGCAAACTGAAAGAAGACGACAAGCAACTTCAAGAGATGGAACCACCGAAAGACTGGGCACCGAAAGAGCCCGGCGCCAAAGGCACCCTCGATGAAGATTATGGCCTGGAGAAAGAGGCCCACGCAGGCAGCTAACAAGTAACAAGAACCCAATAAGCTCTATTTTTCGCAACGGTGTAAAATCGAAAAAGGCGGGATACCCCGCCTTTTTCATTGAGCTGTAAACTTACAGACTCCGATAATAATCCATCAGGATCTGCGCCACTTCCGGGCGGGAGAACTCCGGAGGCGGCGCAATGCCATCCCCCAGCATTTCACGTACCTTGGTTCCAGACAGCAGAATAAAGTCTTCCTTAGTGTGATCGGGCACATCACGCATCATCACAACTTTATTGAGCTTCTTTGAGTAAGCCGTGTGATCGGCTCGGAAGATTTCGATTTCCAAAGCACCCTCAGGTACCTTCTCATCGAAAATAGTCTGCGCATCGAAGGCACCGTAGTAATCTCCAACACCAGCGTGATCTCGACCTACAATCAGGTGGCTACAACCACAGTTCTGGCGGAACAACGCGTGCAGCACGGCTTCGCGAGGACCAGCATAGAGCATGTCAAAACCGTAACCGGTCACCATTACGGTATTAGCAGGGAAGTAGAGCTCGACCATCTTGCGAATCGAGGCATCGCGTACCGGCGCGGGGATATCACCGGGCTTTAACTGCCCCAGCAACATATGAATCAGGACACCATCCGCTTCTACCGCTTCGAGAGCCATCTTACACAGCTCTTCATGGGCGCGATGCATAGGATTGCGGGTTTGGAAGGCCACCACTTTGCTCCAACCACGCTCGGCAAACTCGTTGCGAATTTCTACCGCTGTGCGGAAGGTATCCGGGAAGTCGTTAATAAAATAACTAAAGTTCAGTACTTCGATAGGGCCAGAAATTAACTGGCGACCAGCGGATTTAAAGGTGGCTACACCGGGATGCTTATCATCCAGGGTGCCAAAGACCTGCTCGGCCATAGCATCCATCTGCTCATCGGATACGGTTTCAATCGATTCCACATCCATGATCGCCAGCACCGGGTTACCCTCAACATTCGGGTCCCGCAAAGCGATTCGAGATGCCCCCTCAATAGCACTGGTGTCTTCAACAACATTCAACACCGGCACAGGCCAAAAGAGGCCGTCGACTGTGCGCAAGGTGGCAGCAACACTCAGCGCATCGGCCAAGCTCATATAACCGTGTAAGGGGTTGAAATAGCCCGCTCCCAGCATGACTGCATTAGCAGCAGCGGCAGAGCTAACCACAATAGAGGGCAACGACTCCGCCTCATGCATCAGCTGGTGATGCCGCTCGCTGTCATAAACAAAGCGAGGCTGCAGCTCAACACTGCCGTGGGGACGAACTAAGGACATTTTGGTCTCCAAATACAAAATTTGCCGGTTAGTCAATTATCGGCTGGCCATTATACGCATCTATAAAGGCTGACCAATGTCAAACCTATACAGAGTGGGGGAGTATAGCTCCCCCTATAGCCCACCAAACAACAATACTGCTCTAAGAAATTGATGCTCTACCAAAACACAATTTTTACAGATCGTACATATATTCGAAGTAAAGGCTGCGGTTAATCTAGCCAGGAAATAAGCGCTGGGAAAATATCCCTGAATATCCATTTGGGGCTGTCAACATCAATAGGGGATAGATATAAAAACTGGGGCGAGAAAGGTCAGCTTACCACCCCCGATCAAACTCAATAAGCCTCGTGGGGATCACAGGGTAACTATAAGCACTGGCAAGCATATGAATGGACTGGCTTGCAGGCTCCTAAACAGAGGTCATTGATGCTGATCTTTTAAATACCCCCACTAACGCACCCTCAATAGTCACTGGGGGGATAGAAAACTCCTCGCAGACCCCCTAACTCACCCTGAACCAATCACCGAAACTGCAGCAAGGCTGTACTCGGCGAATCCCCAGCGAGAGGTGTGTATAATCAGCGCAAATGAGGAGTCTCGAGTGTCCCAAAATCGCTTTTTACAGGATTGGGCCCTGCCTGCCCTGATAGGTTTGGCTATGGCCGCACTACTATTGGTCATATTTCCGCAGTTGCGCGGCACAAACCCCACACCTCCCCAGGAGGATTGGCAGGGGCCGGCTTCCTATGCCCAAGCAGTCAATATGGCTGGTCCCGCTGTAGTTAACATTTATACCCGCATGGCACTACCACAGCGGCAACACCCACTATTTAATGACCCTCTTTTTCGCCGTTTGTTCGACAATATGAATGTCCCACAGAGGGAACGCATGCAGTCGAACCTCGGCTCTGGGGTTATTGTCAGTGACAACGGCTATATTCTCACCAACCACCATGTGGTCGACCAGGCAGACGCTATTGTCATCCTGCTCGCCGATGGCCGCGAAGCACAGGCTCGCATGGTCGGTAGCGATGCCGACTTTGACTTGGCTGTTTTGAAAATCGAACTCGACAACCTAACTTCTATCTCAGTTGGTGAGCCCGAATCCGCTCAAGTAGGCGATGTAGTTCTGGCTATTGGCAACCCTTTCGGGGTTGGCCAGACGGTCACCCAAGGCATCATTAGCGCCAAGGGACGCCACTTGGAAAACTCCGGCACCGGAAGCCACCTACAGAATTTCTTGCAAACTGACGCCGCCGTGAACCCGGGTAACTCCGGCGGCGCATTGGTGGACTCCCGCGGGCGCCTGCTCGGTATTAACACTTCTATTCTCAACCAGTCCGGCTACTCCGGCGGGATCAGCTTCGCCATTCCCGCCAATATCGCTTTTAAAGTAATGCAGGACATTATTGCTTACGGCCGCGTTGTACCCGGCTGGCTAGGCATCGAAGCCAGCGCAATCAGCCCGCAGATGGCTAAGGAATTCAATCTCCTCTCCACCGGTGGCGTCATGATTACTGCCATCTACAATGAGAGCCCAGCTCATAACGCCGGACTCAAACCTGGAGATGTGATCACCCATATCGATGGACTCCCCATTGGCGACGGAAAGCAAGGTGAGGCCACCATGGCAACCCTGCGTCCTGGAGACACCATATCCATTACCTTCACCCGAGAGGGGCAGTCTCATACGGTGGAAGCTACCGTGTCAGTCAAGCCTGACACAACAACCCCTGTGAAATAGCCTGCCGGGGAACAAGGAAGACAACCTATGCGCACAATCATCCTTTCCATCCTCGCGACTCTTGTTGCCGGGCAATGCTGGGCCGATGACAAAGAGGAACTCCAAAAACTACTACATTATTTTATCGATAATGCTGCCAGCAGTGCCGAGGCCCATCAGCGCTTTTGGGCTGATGACCTTGTCTATACCAGCTCCGCGGGAAAGCGATTTGGCAAAGCAAAAATCATGCAGGGCATGGAGACAGCTGGCGATGAGCCCATAATAGTGAACTACGCCGCAGAGGATATCGATATTCGCCTACTTGGAGATACGGCAGTAGTAGCTTTCAAATTAGTGGCCAACGATAGTGTCAAAGGAAAGAAAAACTATTATTTAAATACAGGCACTTTTGTGAAACGCCAAGGAGACTGGTTTGTAATCGCCTGGCAGGCAACCCAAATTCCCAGAGAAGGAAGCCAGTAGAAATAGAATATTGCGTGGGCCAGGCTAGTCCCCGGCCCGCCTTTCGCGCCAATTCTCGCGAACATTAGCCATAAATCGGGATTCACTGGGTACATTCGCCCGGGCAATTAGCCCCCTAGCAAAAGTCTCTACCTCCTCCCTGCTTCTCCCCTCTCCGGAAAAAGAAGCTCGCACCTTAATAAATTTATCCTTGCGTACAAATAAATAGGTATGGGTATCAAAGCGCTCCCCATCTGCGGCGAGGAAATAACCGGAAAGCCTGGTCACGGGCATGTCCTGCCCCTGTACGCGCCATATTTCTGAAGCCTCCTCGCTGAGATCCAACACCTGCCACTGAGCCTCCCTCTCGACCAGCTCAAGCTCCTGGCGAACCCTATCCAGCTCCTCAACCTGCGCCTGCTTCAGATCTCCCCACTCCCAATTGGGGATTGGGTAGACAAAAACATCTACAGAATCGAACTGAAACTGACGGTGCACGTAGCGCGTTTGAGCCCCAAATAACGGGTGGCTAGCAAGCACAAGGGGGTTGCTCACATACTCACCGACAGACTCCGGCAAATTCAGAGCCGAGTGGTAGTCACTCGCTCCAATGGATTGATAGAGATACTCCGGAGCCATAACCCTATCTTCCTGCAGTAAAGCTATCAGCTCCCCTGCTACCACTTTGGCTAAATCTTGCTTTGCGGCAAGCGGAGAAGTAAACAGGCTTATTGTTGTTGTGAACGGAAACTCTAATTGATAACGCTTCAAGGGTAGGCCGTGCCAAGTCAGGATTGCATCGATATGGATATCCTGCGTGGTACGCATAGGAGCCAACATCAAAGTGGCACCTGCTATAACCGCCTCGCCGATATCCTCTATCCCCTCCTCAGAATAACCGGCAGAAGTTACCAGTAACTGGTAAGGAATATCGTCGTTACCAGAGTGCACAGAACTAAAGGCTGTGGAGGCTTCCAGCTGCCCCAATAGTTCCGTGTAGTCCACTACACCATACTGACAATATTTGAGCAGAGAACTTTCGGAATAGTCGTTACAGCGCCGTTCAAAATCCTCACCAGGCATCTTGGCGAACAGGGATAGGGCGGGAAGGCTCTGCTCAAACCCTGAATATTTTTCAACGCTATATTCATCAGTCGTCGCACAACCAACCAGGCTAAGGGCGGCTAAACACAGAAGTAATTTACGCATGATGTGCCTTACTGGTGCCAGTTACCGTGATAAGGTATTCGTTTATTTCTTGATCCGAAAGGCGGCAGAGCGAGCATGGGCTTCCAACCCTTCACCACAAGCGAGGGTGGCAGCTACACGACCAAGCTGATCGGCACCTTGTGGGGAACAATAAATAATCGAACTGCGTTTCTGAAAATCGTAAACACCCAGGGGTGAGGAGAATCTCGCGGTACCACTGGTAGGCAGCACATGGTTGGGGCCCGCGCAATAGTCCCCCAGAGCTTCTGCAGTATAGCGACCCAGGAAAATCGCACCGGCATGACGAATTTGCGGCAACAAAGGTTCAGGATCAGCCACAGAAACTTCCAGATGTTCGGGAGCAATACGATTAGAGATTTTTATTGCCTGCTCAAGAGAGTCCACCAGAATCAGAGCACCGCGATCCATTAGTGACTTGGCTGCTATTGTTGCGCGAGGCAACTCCGCCAGCTGCCGCTCAAGGGATGACTCCACCGCATCGAGAAATTCTGCGTCAGGGCATAGCAGAATCGCCTGCGCCTGTTCATCATGTTCGGCCTGGGACAGCAGATCCATCGCGATCCAATCTGGATCGGTGGCCCCATCACAAATAACAAGTATTTCCGAGGGCCCGGCGATCATGTCTATTGCCACATGGCCAAAGACCGCGCGCTTGGCACTAGCCACAAAGATATTACCGGGACCAACGACCTTATCTACCGAGGCAATCGTTTCGGTGCCATAAGCCAGTGCGGCCACCGCCTGTGCACCACCAATAGTGAACACTTGATCCACTTCGGCAATCGCTGCCGCGGCCAGAACCAAATCACTGATCTCGCCCTCGGGAGCCGGAACCACCATAACCACTGAATCCACGCCAGCAACCTTTGCCGGAATAGCATTCATTAATACCGAGGAAGGGTAACTGGCTTTACCCCCAGGTACATAAATGCCAACACGCTCCATTGGAGTAATCTGCTGACCCAGTACTGTGCCGTCTGCCTCGGTATAGCGCCAGGAGCCCTGCTTTTGGTGTTCATGGTATTCACGTACGCGCCGGGCGGAGACTTCAAGGGCCTCACGCTCCTCGACTCCAATACGGGCAAGAGCCTCAGTCAGCGCTTGTGAAGTTAAACAAAAGTCTTCTGCTCCAGTAAGATTACGGCGATCAAAACGGTTGGTATATTCAATAACCGCAGCATCCCCTCGACTGCGTACCTGCTGCAGAATTTCTGCAACTGTCTCCTCAACCTGTTTATTGGCCACCGCCTCCCAAGCGAGCAACTGCTTTAATTGCCCATCAAAATCTGTGTCAGCGGCACTTAGCCGACCAATAAACTTGCGAGTCATAACGTCTAAAAATCTTCTAATTCTGCGCGACAGCTGTCGACAATTTTTCAATCAGCTCACTGATTGGCTGATACTTCATCTTCATGGCGGCCTTATTGACAATCAAGCGGCTACTGATATGCGCAATCATTTCACGAGCTTCAAGGCCATTGGCTTTTAAGGTATTACCACTATCGACTATATCTACAATTTCATCGGCAAGATCCATCAATGGAGCCAACTCCATTGCGCCATACAGCTTGATAATGTCCGCCTGCCGCCCTTGAGCGGCATAATGTCGCTTGGCGCTCTCAACAAATTTTGTTGCCACTTTTATCCGCCCCTTCGGCAGAGCGGCCCCCTTCACCCCTGCGGTCATCAGACGACAGCGCGCAATACCGAGATCAAGAGGCTCATAAATACCGTCAGCATGATGTTCCAGCAGAGTATCTTTACCAGCAACCCCCATATCCGCAGCGCCATGCTGCACATACGTGGGGACATCAACACCACGCAAGAGAAGCAGGCGCACTCCCTCGCAATTGGTGGGGAAAATCAGCTTGCGGCTTTTCCCTAGGTCTTCAAGTGGTTCCAGGCCCGCCGCTGCGAGTAGAGGTAAGGTTTCTTGCAGGATACGCCCCTTGGTCAAGGCGATTGTGATTTGCATAGTCATTATTAAGCCGGCTCTTCTTCGAGAGCCGCCCCGACCAAAGGGGCGGCTGTCTCAACTTGCTAACCAGGTACTCGGCGAATACTCGCCCCCAGTTGCTGTAATTTTTCCTCAATACATTCATAACCCCGGTCTATATGGTAGATACGATCGACTATGGTAGTGCCTTCAGCAACCATACCTGCAATCACCAGACTTGCCGAAGCGCGTAGATCCGAGGCCATTACGGGTGCTCCTTTAAGCTTCTCGACACCTGTGACGAAAGCCGTATTACCCTCAAGGGTGATATCAGCACCCATACGATTCAACTCATGAACCTGAATCAGCCGATTCTCAAAAATAGTCTCCACCACGGCGCCTTTACCCTCAGCTACGGCATTCATAGCAGTAAACTGCGACTGCATATCGGTGGGGAAAGCTGGGTAAGGTGCGGTGCGGAAACTCACCGCCTTAGGGCGGTTGCCCTTCATATCCAGCTCAATCCAGTCATCACCACAGCTCAGGTGTGCGCCAGCCTCCTCAAACTTCACCAATACCGCATCGAGGATGTCCGCACGGGTATGCAGAAGCCGAACCTTGCCACGAGCTGCTGCCGCAGCGGCAAGAAAAGTGCCAGTCTCGATGCGATCCGGCATAACGGTAAAGGTGCAAGGGGTCAACTTGGGGACGCCGTGGATGCGCATAGTGTCAGTGCCAACACCCTCTATCTGTGCCCCCATGGCAATTAGGAATTCTGCCAGGTCGACGATCTCAGGTTCGCGCGCGGCATTGTGCAATACCGTGGTGCCCTCTGCCAAAACTGCCGCCATCAGCAGGTTTTCTGTACCACCGACAGTAACCTTCTCCATAACGATATTGGCGCCTTTAAGGCGGCCATTGGAGCGGGCCCGGATAAAACCACCGTCAATGGTTATTTCTGCACCCATCGCCTCCAGCCCTTTCAGGTGGATATCCACCGGACGACTACCGATCGCACAGCCGCCAGGGAAAGAGACATTAGCTACGCCGTGGCGGGCCAGTAGCGGGCCCAAAACCAAAATAGAGGCGCGCATGGTTTTCACCAGCTCGTAGGGCGCCGTCAGATCGTTGACCGAACGGGGGTCTATTTCAACACCCAGCTTCTCATCAATTGTGACATCACACCCCATACAGCGCAGCAGGGTGATCATCGTGGTGATGTCATTAAGGTGTGGCAGATTATGAATATGTACCGGACCATCGGCCAAAAGTGCTGCGGCCAAAATTGGCAGAGCGGAATTCTTCGCACCAGAAATTCGCAGGGTGCCGGAAACTGGGCTACCACCCTCTATTATTAACTTATCCATTCGGTCTCGTATTTCGGGAGTCGCCTGAATACAGGCGACTGGTTATCGACTGGCTTCTTCTGGAGTAAGGGTCTGCATTTGCACGGCGTGCAAAGTGCCGTCGGCAATTTTGTCATTTAGCGCCGCATAAACCAGCTGTTGCTTTTTCAAGCGGCTTAGGCCTTCAAAGGCGCTGCTCACCACAGTCACCATCAGGTGGCTACCTTCAAAGGCGACGTCGACATTACTCTCGGGGATATGACCCTCAATGAGGGTTTTGATTTCATCTGGTTGCATAGGTGGGATTTGCGTTAGTTAAAAAACATCACGCAAGTGTACTTGAATCATGAAGGGTGCGCAGCTGCGCACCCTGAAGTTCGCCGACTAGCTCACTTTATCGGCAACATCCTGTCCTGCGGACCAGTTGGAGATTACCTTGTCGATATCCCCGTAAGACTGCATAGATTGAGAAAACTGACTGCGGAAAGTTTTACCCAAATTAACGCCATTTAAGATAACGTTAATCAGCTTCCACTCTCCAGCGCGGTTACGCACCAGAGTATAAGAAACTTTGGTAATACCCTCTTTGCTGCGCACTTCCTGCAAAACATTAACCCGGTTCCCACTGGGCAAAGTTCCCGGGTTGACCACTTTCACATCGAGGTCGCCAAAATTTGCTACACCCCGAGCAAATGTTGCCACCAGATCTCGACGAAAAGCACTGGAAAAACGGGAGCGCTGGGATGCAGTCGCCTGCTTGGCATAACGTCCCATAACACCGCGCGCGATAAAATCAAAATCCACAACCGGCGTCAGGACCCCCTCAATAGCGCTGTAATATCTCTGCGGATCAGAGTTGGCATATTGGGCATTTGAGCGAATCACACTCAACAGTTTTTGGGAAACCCCTTCAATCATTACATAGGGGTTTTGATCGGCATTCGCAGCGGGGACCACAGCAGATACCAATACTGCGCAAAGTACAAATCTTAGCCACCGGGAAAAACCGTACCGACCAATCCAAAATGATGTATTCACAAATACTCTCCAATTAGCAAATCATTCCTTGGACGCACACAGCGTAAATAAGTGCCATGACGAGGCTGCTGGCAATCAGTCCCAGTAAATGGGAATTTGTCGTTCATCCGCTGAGTGACATAGCTGACAGCAGCGGCGGCAGACTATACCATGACCGCGCCCGGTGGTGTGGCAGTGTACGAGCGTGTCATTTGACACTCCGGCAGGCGACCGGTTTTCCTACATGCCTGTTGGGTGTTCGTATTTAGATTAGCACGACAATCGCAGGGGCAACTGCGTCAAGCATAAGTGATAAAGTCTGCCCCCTAACGCTCAAAGAGCTCACCATTAAACCGGACGAAGATAAGTCATCACTTTTTTACCTTATAAAATTAGAAACTATTAAATTAGAAGTCAGTTATTCAGAGGCACCCAATGACCCAGGATTTGATATTGCAGGCCGGGCAGCGCACCGTGCGAATGGAAACGGAAGCTGTTGCCGCACTGGAACACCGGATCAACGGCGACTTCCAGCGCGCCTGCGAGATGATCCTACAGTGCCCCGGACGTACCATCGTAACTGGCATGGGTAAATCAGGGCATATCGGACGCAAAATAGCGGCCACCCTTGCCAGTACCGGTACCCCAAGTTTTTTCGTTCATCCAGGGGAAGCGAGCCATGGTGACCTGGGAATGATCACCCGAGACGACTTGGTGATTGCCATCTCCAATTCAGGCTCTTCCGCTGAAGTACTCACCCTACTGCCACTGTTGAAACGCCTGAGCATCCCCATGGTCAGTATGACTGGCAAGACAGATTCTCCCTTGGCGCAGGCAGCAGAGGTAAACCTGGATATTTCAGTGCAAACCGAAGCATGCCCCTTAAACCTGGCACCAACCTCATCAACCACTGTCACCTTGGTTATGGGTGATGCTCTGGCCGTGGCCCTACTGGAGGCGAGGGGCTTTACGGCTGAAGACTTCGCTTTCTCTCATCCTGGCGGAGCACTTGGCCGACGCCTGCTACTGAAAGTCGAAGATGTTATGCACGCAGGGGAAGAGCTGCCACAAGTCGAGCCTGACACCCTCCTATCGAAAGCCCTGCTGGAAATGACCAGTAAAGGGTTTGGTATGACCACTATCGTCGACGTAAAAGGAGAACTGCTTGGCGTGTTCACCGACGGGGACTTGCGCCGCGTAATCGACCACAAAATTGAATTAGATAAAGCCACTATGGAACAGGTGATGAGTCGCCGCCCCAAAACGGTATCCGCCGAGACCCTGGCTGCAGAGGCACTACGCATTATGGAAGATTACAAGATCACCGCCCTGGTTGTGGAGGATAAAGCCCACCACCCCATCGGTGTATTACATATGCACGATATATTGCGCGCCGGCGTAATCTGAGATAATCAAACAATTTGCAGGGCCCATTAGTGCTCTAAAAACAGTAAACAAGGACAACTCTGGTGGTTTCAGAAGAAGAAATAAATGTAGTATTGCAGAAAGTACGCTGGCTGGTATTGGATGTAGATGGTGTCCTCACCGATGGCAAGCTCTACTTCGACAATAATGGCAATGAACTGAAGACCTTCAATACACTCGATGGGCACGGCATTAAGATGCTGCAAAATTCCGGGGTTCGCGTAGCCATTATTACAGGGCGACGTAGCTCAGTAGTGGAGCGCCGCGCTCACGATCTTGGCATCACTAAACTGATCCAAGGGCGCGAGGACAAATTTATAGCACTGCAGGAGCTCTTAGCCGACGAGCCATGCCGCCTAGAAGATATCGCCTATATTGGCGACGACTATCCTGACCTTCTGGTTATGACCCGTGTCGGCTGCCCAATAGCCCCTCCCAATGCAGCCCCTCCAGTCAGAGAGCGCGCCCTGTGGATAACCCGAACCCGCGGTGGTGAAGGCGCTGTACGCGAAGCCTGTGACCGAATTATGCAGGCCCAGGGAACATTTGACTCTGCACTTGCCCCCTATATTGGTGAGCAATAATGCGTACCTGGCTACCGCTGCTATTAGTAGTGTCGCTAATCAGCGCTGGCCTATGGCTTTCGGAGAGCCCGCCAGATCAGCTGCTGGGAATCCGCCCTACCCCCCAGCAGCATGACAAAGCGGCAGAACTGATCATCCGAAACGCCAAGACACGCCACTTTAATGAGGAAGGAAATCTAGCCTATCGCGTGGACGCAGACCAGATAACCTACTACCAGTTTAAACGTCGTGACCGGGCAGACCTGACCGAACCTCGCATGGTTTTTTACCAAGATGACCAGCCTAAATGGCGTACCGAGTCCCGGGAAGGAGTGGCACACAATCGTGGTGAACGAATAGTCCTGAGTGGCGATGTAGAAATTGATGAACTACCCACCCCTGGTGGCATCAAATTGGAAACGTCCAGTATTACGATCCTGCCCGCGAAGGAATTCGCCGAGACAGACAAAGTTGTTACTATAAGCTCTGGCCCAAACCGCACCACCGGCAAAGGCATGCGCGCTTACTTGAATGAAGACCGGATGGAAATCCTATCCGATGTAAAGAGCATCTATGACACTGACTAATTACCGCCATCTGTTAAAAGTCACCACCATCGCAGCGCTCCTGCTCACAGCCTCATCGGCTTTTGCACTGCCTGAGGACCGCCAGCAGCGGATTAATATCAGCTCTGATGCAATGAATGCAGGTCTAAACAATAACCTAGTGGTATATAGTAATAATGTTGTTATAACTCAGGGGTCTTTAAAAATACAGGCGGACCGCGTTGAGGTTTACTTCACTCCAGAAAAGGAAATTAGCCGTGTAGTGGCCGTGGGTAAACCCGCTCATTTCCAGCAAAAGATCCTCCAGGGTGAGAACCCCGTAAAAGCCCGAGCCAAACGTATTGTATACCGAGTGGGCTCTGAGGAGTTACAACTAACCGGTAAAGCCCATGTTGACCGGGAAGGCAACACACTGACAGCGGAAAAAATTGACTACGACCTCACTACCGAGCAAATGAGCGCCAAGGGCCAAACTGGGAAAGGGCGTGTAGAGATGACCTGGAAACCCGAGAAGAAAGAGAGCTCGCAAGACGCCAATGATAATCAAGGCCAGTAAACCCTCTACTTAATACCTCATCATAAGTAACAAATATTATTGCACCGGCGGGTATCACTCTGCCCGCGGCATGGATAGATTCGGTACACACTATGCCAACGCTCAAAGCGTTACATCTCGCGAAACAGTATAAAAAAAGAAAAGTTGTCCAGGATGTCACCGTCAGTGTTTCCAGTGGACAGGTTGTCGGCCTCCTCGGCCCCAACGGTGCCGGCAAAACAACCTGCTTTTATATGATTGCCGGGCTGGTGCAGGCCGACGCTGGCAGGGTGATGATCGACGATGAGGATATAACCCGGCTATCCATGCACGGACGCGCACGCAAAGGTATCGGTTATCTCCCCCAAGAAGCCTCTGTATTTCGCCGCTTGACGGTAAAAGACAATATCTTAGCAATCCTTGAAACCCGCAAGGACCTCTCAAGAGACGAGCGGCAACAACAGGCCCAAGCACTACTTGAGGAATTTAATATAACCCATATCGCGCAAAGCCTGGGTATGGCCCTCTCTGGTGGAGAACGACGCCGAGTTGAGATTGCCCGCGCTCTGGCCACCAACCCCGGCTTCGTCCTGTTGGACGAGCCCTTTGCTGGGGTAGACCCCATATCGGTGAACGATATCAAGGAGATCATCCGCCACCTGCGTGATCGCGATATTGGCGTACTAATCACAGACCATAATGTTCGCGAAACGCTGGATATCTGTGAGACCGCTTACATTGTCAGTGAAGGTCATATCATCGCTGCAGGCACGCCGAATGAGGTTCTCGCCAACCAACAGGTGCGCGAAGTTTATTTGGGACACGAATTCACTATTTGAGGCTAACCACCAATTTCTGTCCTTAAATTCTTCACTTAAGACGGGAATAATCATAATTCTGGAAACATAGCACCAGCTATCACGCCAGGAGCGGCACGCTTATTGCTTGTAATAGATTGGAGAGAGGGGTAGTCTGCGCCATCTTAGGACAATTTGATCGACACCCTGTCTTATCGGCCTGCGGCGCCCCACTATGAAGCAGTCTCTCCAGCTCAAGCTCGGCACACAGCTGACCATGACTCCCCAGTTGCAGCAAGCAATTCGCCTACTGCAACTCTCCACACTCGATCTGCAACAGGAGGTCCAGGCAGCACTGGACAACAACCCGATGCTGGAAGCGGATAGCGAAGAGCAATCCGTAAAGGTGGATGAAAATCAACCACGGTCTGAACAAACACCGGAAAACACAACACAGCCGGTAGAAGAGCGCGAACTGGCCGAGGGGGACTGGGACCAGGCAATTCCTGATGAGCTGCCCGTCGACTCGCGCTGGGATGATATCTACACCAATAACAGCGGCAGCCACGAGTTAGATTCATCCAGCTATGAGCGTAACTCCACCTCCATCGGCCTTCAGGATCATCTACGCTGGCAGCTGAACTTGACCCCCTTATCTGAGCAGGATAAGTGGATCGGTGAAAACTTAATTGATGGCATAGCCCCCAGCGGCCTCCTTGGCACTTCTGTACAGGATGTCGCCACCTCTTTATCGATCGATGAAGATGAGGTGCTCGCGGTTCTGAAGGCTATTCAGCAGTTTGATCCCGCTGGCTGCGGGGCTCGGGATCTCAAAGAATGCCTGCAATTACAACTGCAGCAGTTGCCGCCAAATACCCCTTGGCTAAGCCAAGCGCAAAACATTATTGAGAAACACTTGGACTTACTTGGCAAAAGGGATTTTCGCCAGTTGAGTCGACGCACACGGCTCACTGAAGCCCAGCTAGGCGAGGCCATTCGCCTAATCCAGACCTTAAATCCCAGTCCGGGAGAGAGCTATGGCGGGCAAGAGCCGGACTATGTAATTCCGGATATTGTCGTTTCCCGCAAAACCCTTCGCTGGCACGTAGAATTGAATGCAGAGATCACCCCAAAGATCCGTATCAATGACCACTACGCCTCCCTGGTCAAGCGTGCCGACAACTCCAGAGATAACAATTTTTTGCGGGATCACCTGCAAGAAGCACGCTGGTTTATGAAAAGCCTGCAGAGTCGCCACGAGACTTTACTCAAAGTAGCCAACTGTATTGTCGAAAAGCAGCAAGGTTTTTTTGAAGAAGGCCCGGAAGCCATGCGACCTATGGTGCTGGCAGATGTTGCTGAATCTATTGGCATGCATGAATCGACCATATCCAGGGTGACCACCCAGAAATACATGCTCACGCCTCGCGGCGTGTTTGAGCTCAAGTATTTCTTTTCGAGCCACGTCAGCACAGACTCCGGTGAGGATGCCTCTTCAACCGCTATCCGCGCACTGATCCGCAAGCTGATTGACGCAGAGACCCCTCGCAAGCCGCTCTCAGATAACAAAATTACCCTAGAACTCGATAAACAGGGTATTAAAGTAGCCCGCCGCACTGTGGCGAAATACCGCGAGTCAATGGGAATTCCCTCCTCCAGCGAGCGAAAACGCTTGGTCTAAAGGGGCCGCTTGGGTTTCGACTCATGAGGTAGGCCAAGTCATAACCTGGCACCAATTACTACACTTTCGCAACCGAACTCCAAACTTTGAGTGTATCCTTCCATTCTGGGCCACTTCCTAGTAGGGTTGCGACCCGAAAGGAGGCTCGCCGTAATGTGATGCACCTGGTAAGGAGAAATCCATGCAGATCAATATTAGTGGTCACCACGTCGACGTTACCTCGCCAATGCGCAGCTACTGTGAGAACAAGCTGGAAAAGCTCTCAAGGCATTATGACAATATAACCAACGCGCAAGTCATCCTATCCATAGACAAGCTGATCCAGAAAGCCGAAGCCCGAGTACATATCAATGGTCACGATCTTTGCGCGGGTTCGGAAGACAAGGACATGTATGCGGCCATTGATTCGCTTACAGACAAACTGGACCGCCAACTGAAGAAACACAAAGAGAAGTTGCAGAACCACCGCTGAACTATGACACTGGAAGCTTTACTCTCTCCCCGCCTCAGCCTTTGCCATCTGGCGGGGAGCAGCAAAAAAAAATTGCTGCTCAATATCGCCCAGGCTGTAGCCGAACAATATCCACAGCATGACTCTGACACCATATTCAACCAACTGATTGCACGCGAGCGTCTAGGCTCCACAGGAATTGGCGAAGGTGTGGCTATCCCCCACTGCCGTCTTCCTGGATGTGAGCACCCCATTGGCGTGCTCTGCACTACAGAACCCGCCATAGATTTCGACGCTATCGACCGACAGCCTGTCGATCTGCTCTTTGTCTTGCTGGTCCCTGAAGATTCGGAACAACAACATCTAGATACACTGGCAGAAATCGCTGCGCTCTTCTCTAACACCCAGGTCCGGGACAAGTTGAGGCAGGCTGACACTAGCGACGCACTCTACGCCCTAGCTATAGATTCAGCCGCAGCGGCCTGATTCTTGCTTTGCGCCCATACCTGGTAATCCGATTCCGGAGTCACGACTTATAAATTACCGCCAGGAATATAAATACCATTTAATTAACTATTAAATGATATAAAGAGCTAAAAAGAGGGGGTCCCCATGCGCTTGATTATCATCAGCGGCCGCTCCGGCTCTGGTAAAAGCTCCGCACTTCAACTACTCGAAGATGCGGGCTTTAACTGCATCGACAATCTGCCGATTAGCCTGCTACCCGAACTCATCAAGCGGGCTGAGCAACAAACGACTAAAGGGGATACCCCCCTTGCCCTGGGAATAGACGCTCGCAACCTCTGGCAGGATATCAAACAGGCCCCCCGTGTTATTGAAGCCCTGCGCAGTACCGGCGTAGAGTGTGATGTAATCTACCTGGACGCCCGCGAACCTGTACTGGTACAGCGCTTCAGCGAGACCCGCCGCAAACACCCCCTAAGTAATGATTGCACCCACCTGCTCGAAGCCTTGAAACAAGAAAGAGAGCTACTAACACCCGTCTCAGCCATGGCGGATATGGTGATAGATACCAGTAGCCTCGGTTTGCACGAGTTACGGGAGCTGATTAGAAGCCGCGTAGTGGGCGGACATTCGGAAGGGATGGCAATACTTTTCCAGTCTTTCGGCTTTAAATATGGGGTGCCAGTGGATGCCGACCTGATGTTCGACTTGCGCTGCTTACCAAACCCCTACTGGGAGCCCAATCTTAGGAAAAAAACCGGATTGGACCATGAAGTAGCCGAATTTTTACGCTCCCACCCCAAAACTAACAAGATGGAAGCAGATATCACCGGTTTCCTTGAGAGCTGGCTACCCTCTTTCCAGGAGAGCAATCGCAGCTACACCTGCATCTCCATTGGCTGCACCGGAGGGAGACACCGCTCAGTTTATATGGTTGAACAACTGGCACGCACTTTTCTCCACAAATTTGGCAATATTCAAGTCCGTCACCGCGAACAACAAAAGAATAACTTTCAAACACTAAACAACATATCAGGTATGAAATAGCAGTAAAGCATTAAGAGCACAGCATTAAAAAATACGATAAACAGCCCTTGATAAACAATAGAGAGATTGATTACTTTGATAATAATTGGCACGATAGCAAACCTCAATATACGGAGGTACGCATATGGAAAACCTAGAACAGTGGTCTAGATTCTGGCAACAAGGTTACCCAACCTCTTTCTCTCAAGAACTTCCTGATAGCTATTGTGGAGCTATAGGCCTCTACTGGAGAAGCTTGGCATCCAAGCTTGAAACTCAAGCTCACATCTTGGATATTGCATCCGGCAATGGAGCAATCGCCATTTTAATAGCCCAAGAGGCCTTAGAAAACAAACGACACATCATTGTCCACGCCGCTGATGCAGCTATGATTAATCCACAAGAGACAAACAAAAATCCCCGACACAAAGATATTCTTGAAACAATAAAATTTCACCCAGAAATGCCTATAGAAAAAATCCACTTACTAAATGAACAGTTTGATTTGATAACCTCCCAGTATGGCCTTGAATATTCCAACATAGAAAAAAGCGCCCCAAGCATAGCGCACTGCCTTAAAGTTGGCGGAACGCTCAAAGCGATCTGCCACAGCAAGGACTCAGAACTTTCAAAAAGTAGCGAAGAAGAGCTTTCAGCATATTATGAATCCAAAGAAAAGCTGAAAATTTTAGATCAGACCAAATTATTCCTTGAACATATTGGCACCATTCACTCTATTCAGCAGCTCGAAAGAAAAATTGTATCCACTTCAACCAAATTAGAAAGCCTAGTAAACTGCATCGAAGAGTTAATCAAAAGGCATCCAAAAGCTGCTATTACAAGCTTCCTTAGAAACTCCATCAACAATTTTTTTTCAACGAGACTAATCTCTGACTCAACAACCAAAGAAAAATTCATATCTTTCCTTGAGTCTGAGCTCGACGCCTCAGCAGCCCGCTCCAAAGACCAACAAAAAGCAGCCCTAACAGCAGGAGAAATGAACGATGTATTAGGCATCTTTTCAAAAAATAGATTTAAAACCTTAAAATTTCAATCATTTAATGACGACCATAACAAAAATATTGGGTGGTTGATTGAACTCGAAAGACTCTAAGAACCCCAACTATTTATACTCATTATTTTGACAGCTTTATTTAGGGCAAAGATCAGCTGTCTAGCTTAAGGTATAGCAGGAATTCATCAACCTTAATACCAAAAAGTAGAAAAGGAAAGGGTAAAACAAGCGGGTATTTGACTGCGTTTATAAAGTATATTATGAGCTTTACAAGCAAATTACAGAAAGACCCTCATTTAAATTACTAAGCACTTAAAGGAGGTCAAGAAACAGCTATTGCTAAGAGCTCCAGGCAAAATCATTATTGTTTACTCACTTAAAGCTCCTATCTTACAATTAAATATACCGACCCACCTGCACAATGATAAAATCCACAGTCTATTGCAACATTTGATAAATCCTACTCAGGTAAGGCCGAATACCTAATATATAGTTTCAAAAGTAGATTACTAATCTCAATTAAAATTCTTGCTAAAATTAATTAGCTTTCCCTTGTGGGTGGCACGTAATGCAAAAAAAGCACCTTACCATCATTAACAAGCTCGGGCTGCACGCCCGCGCAGCCAGTAAGTTTGCCCAAACCTCTGCCCGCTTTTCCTCCAACATCAAAGTGCACTGTGGCGATAGATCGGTGGATGGCAAGAGCGTTATGGCGCTTATGTTACTCGCCGCCGGGCAGGGTACAGAATTGGAGCTGGAGATTGAGGGCCGTGATGAGAGTGATGCACTCGGAGCTATCTGTACTCTCGTCTCAGAGCGCTTCGGTGAAGCCGAGTAATTTGCAAAGGCGAGCGGCTCTGGATAGAGTCCGCCATGGCGTAATAACGCCGCGACTTTCTTATGGTCTCTACTCCCTAAACACCGCTGAGCAGTAAGGATTTATCGTGTCCAGCCCACCCCAAGCCGAAATCAAGTTCCGCGCGCAAAACCAGCTCAGCGAGTTGTTCGCCGCCCTCGATAGTGGCACCGGGCAGGAAGTCCGGCGCATGCTCAAAACCCTGACCCCGCAGAGTATTGCACAGCTATTGGAAAGCTCCCCCCCGCGTATTCGCCAGGTTCTGTGGAACCTGATTGATCGCGATGTCGAAGGTGAAGTACTGCAAGAGCTCACCGATGAAGTGCGCAGCCAAATCCTCGATACCATGGATACCGAGGAGATGGTGGAGATTATGGAGGGGCTGGATGCGGACGATATCGCCGATATCCTTCAGCAGCTCCCCGAACGCGTCGTCTCTGAAGTCCTCTCAGCAATGAGCGAAACCGACCGCCTGCGGGTGGAAAGCGTACTCGCTTACGATGAGAATACCGCTGGCGGCTTGATGGACACCGATACTATCTCGGTGCGCCCCAACTTAAGCCTGGATGTGGTGCTGCGCTACCTGCGCCGCCATGAGCAGCTGCCGGAATCCACCGATAGCTTATTTGTAGTCAACCGACGTGGCCAATATATCGGGCTGCTACCGCTTTCAAAGCTTCTCACCACAGACCCCTCTGTCACGGTACGCGAGGTCGTCAATACTGATGTGGAGCCAATTCCCGCGGATATGCGCGATACAGAGGTAGCCCGGCTGTTTGAAAAGTACGACTGGATCACCGCACCAGTAGTGGATGAACACAACCGCCTGCTGGGTCGAATTACAATCGACGATATCGTCGATGTTATCCGCGAAGACGCCGACCACTCCCTGATGAGTATGGCGGGCCTCGATGAAGAAGAGGACACCTTTGCTCCGGTAAGGCGCACTGCGCGCAGGCGCGCCCTCTGGCTCGGTATCAATCTGCTCACAGCCCTTCTGGCCTCATGGGTAATCAGTCTGTTCCAGAATACGCTGGAAAAGGTCGTTGCCCTGGCGGTATTGATGCCGATTGTCGCAAGTATGGGGGGTGTGGCCGGCAGCCAGACACTCACCGTGGTGATCAGGGGTATGGCTCTGGGCCAGATAGGCAAAAGTAACCTCAGTTGGCTACTCTCGCGGGAGCTCGGCTCTGCATGCCTTAATGCCCTGCTTTGGTCTCTGGTGATGGGGCTAATCGCTGCACTCTGGTTTGACGACATTACCATTGCGGTCATTATTGTTGCGGCCATGGTAATCAATTTGATTGTGGCAGCGATGGCAGGAGCAATCTTACCGGTTGTATTGCGGGCAATAAAAATCGATCCGGCATTAGCCGGTAGTGTCGCACTGACAACCGTCACCGATGTGGTGGGGTTCATGTCCTTCCTTGGCCTCGCCACCTGGTATTTTGGCTGAAAGGCAATACACTCCCCGCTCAAACAGAGCCGGTACGATCCGGAACTTTTATACGGAACTGAAGATGTACGAATACGACGATGAAGACCTGCCCAAGAGCAAGACGCAGGTAAAACAGGAGATGCACGAGCTGCAGGCCCTGGGGAAGCAATTAACCGAACTATCTAAAGCCCAGCTCGCCGAGGTGCCCATTGATGAGGATATGCGCGAGGCAATAGACACCTTGGGGCGAATCAAGTCCAACGAGGCTCGCCGTCGCCAAATGCAGTATATTGGCAAGCTGATGCGCAGTGCAGATCACGAAGCGATAGCAGCCGTGCTGAATAAATTTAAAGAGCGAGACCAGCAGCACCTGCGCTTCGATAAAATGGCCGAAGACTGGCGCAGACGCCTACTCGAAGAAGGTAATAGTGCCCAGGGTACCTTTTTTGACCAGTACCCCCAGGTAGACCACCAGCATTTACGGCAGTTGGTACGCGACTCCCTGCGTGAGATCAAAAACAGCAAACCACCCAGCAATCAGCGCAAGCTGTTCCGCTACCTGCGTGATTTCTTTATTCAGGCATCACAGTAGTTCTCATTCACCCACCGCATGTCACACGGGCGGTTCTGCTCCGCCCATAAACTCCATTGAGTTATACCAAAGCCAAATTGCATCAATTAAAACTACAGAAGAGTCTCGCTCAAACCAAAAATCAGACAAAGATAGTATGAGATCTAGCGATTATTGTTTGACATCCCCGGCCGGCTCAAAATCTAAGGCCAGCGAGTTCAAGCAATACCGCAGGTTTGTCGGTGGTGGACCATCCTTAAACACATGCCCCAGGTGCTCTCCGCATTTGGACAATACCTCTGTGCGCCTGAGCCCCCAACTGAAATCATCCTTTAATACGATATTCTGCGGAAAGGCCACATCCCAAAAGCTGGGCCAACCAGTACCCGATTTAAACTTGTGTTTTGAACTAAAAACCGGCAGACGGCAGCCTGCGGTGACATAAACACCTTCTTTTTCGTTGTATAACAATTTGCCACTAAAAGCCCGCTCCGTATCTCCCTGCCAGAGAACCTTGTAACGGTCCTCGGGGAGTAGCTGCTTCCATACCGACTTGGGGATCTGCTCTAGCCCTCTGCCTTCAGCTATACGTGATTTGGCTTCCGCCACTGTCATATTCTGGATTCTTTGGTCATCAGCCTCAGAGCAGGCCGATAGAATCAGGGCAAACACCAACAGGGGCCATAAGGCCGGGGACCTCACCATCTTGCAAACTCCTGTCCTCACTCAGTTATACCTACCTAATAGGATAGAGAACTAGATGCACATGCAGTTGAGCTCTTTCTGGAAATGTATCCTCCCAATAAGCAGGCTAAGAGCCCGCTTCATCCGCCAAAGGAGGCGTTGGTGCACGACTGATTCCCTGATCCGGTTTTGCCTGTTTCCCAGCAGCCTCAGAGGCGGCCCCCTGACGCTCGGCACCATCTCCATCAAAGAGTCTCTCAAAACGCATTTGAGGGTCAGCCCAGTCACCGCTGATGCGATAACTTACACTGGCCATCTTCTTCACCTGCTTTTTAAACGCTTTACTAATGAGATAAACGCCTGCCGCAGCCGGCAATCCCCCAGCAAGAGCGGCAACCAGGGCTAGGTTGTTACTTACTGGCAAAGTCGCCACCAGGGTCAAATCCAAATCTTCCCGCAATAAATTGACCCTTCCCGCCATCTGCAGCTCACTGGTTGGCCCCTCAACCTGAATAGGCACTGCAATCAACAACTGCCCATCCCCTTCGAACACGACCTCTCCACGCACTCGGTCGAAAGCCATACCACTCTTATAAAGGTCGGAGAAATCCAATCGCAAGCGGCGCGCCCAGGTATCGAAATTAAACAGCGATAACAAGCGCAAGACCGTTGAGCCAGCAGTACCGGTGGAACGAAGGAAGCGGCCATCGCGAATATCTATTTTCAAATCTCCCGAGAGCAAACTACCCTTGGCCATGGCCGGAGACCCATCCCAGCGCAAGGCTGTATCAAAGGTCGCAGACTTACTTTCAATAAGCGGTTCATGCCCCATCTCACGCTGAATATCAGCGAGATCATCGGCTGCCAGGCGCCCAATAAATTGAGAGGAATTATTGCCCTCCGCATCACGCATCCACATCAATTGCGCTCCCAAGGCTTTTTCACCACCACCACGCCCCTGCAGGTGAAACCCGCGGACACTACCGCGAATATCGCTTAGAACCAGGCGGTCTTCGGATGGCCGAACGTCAAAAGACCAGCGCCCGAGCTCCTCATCCCCCACTCGCAGACTTTCCGTACTGAAATCCAGGGCTGGCAACGTCTGAAAATTAAAATCGGCCCAGGGGTCCAACAACTCTTCCGCAAAGGGCTGCTCAGCCAATGTAGCGCCGGAAATAGTCTGCCTCTCTTCAGGAGCAGGAAGGCGTAAATGCGCCAACTTTAAACGCAGAGGTTTTTGCCCACCGAGCATTCCCGAAAGTCTTCCCGCCGCCATTTCACTATCAAAATCTAACTGCCACTTTGAACCCGCTCCTCCGCCAGTGACATGAATATGCTCAATAGCCACTGTTCCCAATTGCAGGCTATCTGTGCTTAGGTCGAGACTAATCGGCAGTGGACTGGAAACATTGTCAGTTGTCTGTCCACTTTGGGGAAGTGCAGTCAGGCCATCCAGGTTGCCTGCTTGCACCTTATGAATCAGTGATGGTGCTTGTTCGGGCCGAGCGGATGACTCTTCGAGAACCGATAAGTCATCTCGGTAAACGCCCAGTAGCTTTTCCCAGCGGGGTAAATCAACATTGGAAATGTCGCCAAGGATACTCACCCCTCTTTCTTCAGGTAATTTCGCCTCGGCATTGAGCGCAATAGCCGCTCGCTCAAGAGCTCCGTCCACCAGCCAAAACTGCCCTTGCAGGTGCTCACCGTAATTCAGGTGAAATAAGCTGCCCTGATCACCAATGGGGGCACGCAATACAAAATTCGTTTTACTTTCAGAGGGCTTAGCCAGGGGCTCCGGAAGGTTTACCGCCACACCAGCAAGATTTGAGGTCAGCTCGAAAACTGCAGCATAGGGAGCCTCTTTAGATTTTGCTGGGATGGTAATAAATGCCTGATAACCCATGGTACCTTCAAGCCATCTCAGCTCGGGACGCTGGCTCCAGCTGTAGATCGACTCAGTACTGGCACTGCCATCCACGACCACCTGCGTATCGCGCACATCGGCATCACCTATATGACGGATGCTCGCATTTATTGGCCGCCCCCAGAGCTGACCTTTCAGCTTAGTACCTTCGAGTCCTGTATCGCTGTCAAAAATGACATCACCAGCCAGAGCCTCAGCATGCAAGCGCAGATTTTGCAGCTGTAAATCACCACGACTCAACTGCAATTCAACTCTTTGAGCTGGTGATACTGAAGCGCCACCCAGGGGCTGAGTGAGGTTCAGCTGCCCGCGAATATCTCCCGACAACAACCACTCATCAAAAGCATTGCCGAGCTGTTTGCGCAAAGGGGATTCGCGCAACAAGCGCAAACCATCAGCAGCCGGCCCCTGAAGCTGGGCGGTCACATCCAGACGTGAGCCTTTATCTTTCAGTGGGGTTACTTCCACTAATACTTTATGCGCATCCACTCCCCAAACACGGGCCTTGTCTGCGCTGACAGAAACATTGCCATCATCCAGCCTGAGTAGGCCATCAACAGACTGAACCTTAGGCCATTCGTCGGCATACTTAAGATTGGCGCCAGAAAAGTCTGCAGCCAACTGTACTGTTTGACGCTTATTGTGAGCCCCCAGCGCACGTAATGACTCATCCTTGCCATTTTTGCGATAACTGCTGCCACGGTAAATAAATGCGGCAGTCTCAACCCGACCAGGATTTCCGTTGCCCAGCCCCTCATTCAACCAACTGCGCAAGTCTTCACTGACATTTGTCGGCACCAGCTTCTCTTGAACGCCAACATCCGCATCACGCAGAGAAAGCGACAGGAGTAAATCCGTTGGACGACTCTGAGGATGGAAAGGCAGGGACAACAAAAACTGCCCGCGAACTTCGCCCAGATTTCCATCTAATAGCAAAGGGCCAGAGAAGACATTGATTTCATTCGAATCCTTACTAAGGCTCCAGGCCAAAGTACCGCTGGCTTGCTCAAAAGAGAATGCCTCGGAGTAAAGATTTGGAAACCCTGCTTGCAAGTTCGAGCCATCCAATTCCACCCGGCCATCGTTACCGGCAAACTCCATGTAGCCACTCAAGCCGGCCACTGATGGCGCACCGCGGAATGCCTGTGTGCTGATATTGTGCAAATTGGCACTCAGGCTCACCGCACCTTGCGCTTCTTTGCGCAGCTGCACGCGTCGCAACTGGCCAGAAGGCTTCAGGGACGTCAACCACTCGCCTGCAGCACCCTGCAAAACATCCAGCCGAGTGAGAATATCGCTCCATCCCGCTAAATCGATCACATCTGCGGACAGTGCTACTCCCCGAAGGTCGTTACTAACCTGCAGGTTTAGCGGCGGCATCTGCAAGCCCTGCCAATCGATTTGGGTATCCTGTAAAGCCAAACGCCAATGTTCACCGGGCAGCCAGCGACCAGAAATATCTCCAGAAAGCGCCCGTAAAGGTGCCATTATGTGATCTCTGTTTTGTACCAGATCACTACTTTCATGCTGACTTTTGCCCTGGCTGCTTTTCTTCGGCGCCTCTTCTGGCTGATCCAAGTTTGATACCTGAGCAAGGTCTACTCGTCCGACCAACCGATAACCACTGCTCGCATCGCTGTGCAGCCACAGGCGTCCATCCGCCCACTTACGCCCACTCCAATGAAATCGGTCGGGTAGCGGGGTCAACTGATGGAGTAGTGACACAATATCCTGGTCCAACAGCAGCTCATTGAGCTGCATATAACCTCGCAGTGAAAATTGTTTTTTATTGCGCGGGTTACCACGCCCCTCCAACACCAGGCGGAGAGTCTCAGTGTTGCTAGCCTGCTCTTCGCCTTCGCGGGAGATAAAAGCGCGGGCCGTAAGACGATGAAAATCACCTCGGTTTTCCAGAGAGATTTGTGGCAAGTTGAGCTCGGCAACCTGCTCATCAGGCAGCCTGACAGTGATTGCCGCATCGCTGATCCAGACCTTGGGGCTCAACTGGAAAAGTCGTGCCGGGTCCGCTGCCTTGGGATTGGACACAACCCTGCCGTCAGGCTTTAGGGAGATATCGGGGAAGCCGTCCAGACGCCACTCGCCCTGCTCATCCCGGCTGAGTCCAGCAGTAAAGGCGTGCATTTGCAGGTCTTTCCACACCAGCTCACGATTCCATAGGCTGGCGAGCAAATCCAGTTGGAACAGGCCGTGCCCCATACGCAACTCGCCCTTCTGCCCCAGGCGCAGTCCGTCGAGCTGTAATGAGACTTGCAGTGCTTCCCAGCGCAGGGAGATACGGTCCATCTGCACCGGAACTCCCAACTGGCCGCTGAGCCAACGGCTGATCTGCGGGCGATATTCCTCAACTTGAGGCGATAGCAGGCGTCCGGTTTGTACAAGGATCGCCAGGGCAATCACCAAGCTTACCGATAACAACCAGAACTTTCGCGCAAGCCAGCGCAATAGGATCATCATCACCCCCACTCTTCCATGGTGCTGTCGCAGGCATCGCAACGACCAACATCGAAAAACTGCGAGGAGGCTAATAATGATTTACACAAGAACAATGTCGTACTGCTCCTGGTTGTAAATGGGCTCTACTTGGAACTGTATGGGCCTGCGAATAAATTCCTCCAGATCGGCGACATTCGCCGACTCTTCATCCAGCAGCAGATCGATTACCACCTGACTGGCCAAAACCATGATTTTTTCACTATCGTAGGCGCGCGCCTCACGGATAATTTCCCGGAAGATCTCAAAGCAAACTGTTTCCGCACTCTTTAAGGTGCCGCGCCCCTCACACACAGGGCAGGGCTCGCACAGGATTTGCCCTAGAGATTCCCGCGTACGTTTGCGGGTCATCTCTACCAAACCGAGTTCGGAAACCCCGGTAATACTCGACTTAGCGTGATCCCGTTCAAGGGCCTTCTCCAGGGTGCGCAATACCTGACGTTGATGCTCAGGGTCTTTCATGTCGATAAAATCGATAATGATGATTCCCCCGAGGTTGCGCAGGCGCAGCTGGCGGGCGATTGCCGTTGCCGCCTCCAAATTCGTCTTGAAGATAGTCTCTTCCAGGTTGCGGTGACCTACAAATGCGCCGGTATTGACGTCAATTGTACTCATCGCCTCGGTTTGCTCGACAATCAGATACCCCCCGGACTTTAGCGTCACCTTATGCTGTAGGGCGCGGCGGATTTCCTCCTCAACCCCATACAGATCAAACAGGGGGCGCTCACCGGGGTAGTGCTCGAGTCGTCCAGCTATTTCTGGTGCATACTTGCCTGCAAATTCTGCCGCGCGACCGTGCGCCTCGCGGGAGTCTATACGAATCTTCTCGGTATAAGGGCGCGCAAGATCACGTAGGGCACGCATAAATAGCGGCAAATCCTCGTAAATTACGGAGGGCACTGCCCGCTCCTTGATGCGCTGCTCCAACTCCCCCCAAAGTTTGTAAAGAAAGGGGATATCCCGTAACAACTCCTCCTCGCTAACACCCTCAGCCACGGTGCGTAAAATAAAGCCTCCATCAGCGGAAAGGCCATCTTCGGCGAGACGTGACGAGGCGGCCTCCACCAGCTGACGCAAGCGCTCACGCTCGCCCTCATCCTCGATGCGATTGGAGATCCCGATATGACGAGTTTGCGGCATATAGACGAGATAGCGGGCAGATACTGACAAGTGGGTGGTCAGTCTCGCGCCTTTACTGCTAATAGGATCTTTTACTACCTGAACGACCAGGGGCTGCCCCTCCCGCACAAGAGCACGAATATCTGCAACTTCAGCATCCCTGGACTCCATCCCATCATCATCCAGGGGGGCGATATCAGAGGCATGGATAAACCCGGCGCGCTCCAGGCCAATATCCACAAAAGCCGCCTGCATCCCCGGTAATACCCGAATCACCTTGCCCTTATAGATATTGCCAACAATGCCCCGACGTGCACTGCGCTCCAGGTAGACCTCCTGTAGCACACCATTTTCTACCAGTGCCACTCGGGTCTCTGTTGGGGCAACATTGATCAGCAATTCTTCACTCAAGACTTGGCCTCCTGCCAGTAAGAAATCCCGGCCTGTTCCAGCATCGGAACTAACGCCTCCAAGGGCAGGCCAACCACATTGCTATAACTGCCGCTGATAGACTCCACTAACGCGGCTCCCATTCCCTGAATACCGTATCCTCCAGCTTTATCGGCGGGCTCACCGGTGTGCCAGTAGCCTTGAATACTCTGGACTGATAATTGGCGAAAGCGCACCCGGGTTTCCACCAGACAGCTGAATTGCCTGTGCTGACTGCGAAGACAAATCGCAGTCAGCACAGAATGCTCTCTGCCCGATAGGGCCGACATCATGGACTCAAAGTCAGTAAAATCCCGCGGTTTCTCCAGGAGACGCTCACCACAAAGTACGACTGTATCGGCCCCCAGGGCCCAGAGCCCGGCCTGTTCTGGTGTCGCCAATAACCCGGCCACAGATTTTTCCTGCGCCAAGCGCTGAATATATTCTTGGGGAGTCTCTGAAGCTTCTTTCTGCTCAGGCACCCAGGGCGGGCATTGGGAAAACACAACGCCTATTTGCTCCAGCAATTCGGCTCGACGTGGCGACCCCGAAGCAAGAAGAAGGCGATTCGAAGAGGTGATATTTGTCACTGTACTACATATTCCCTGTGGGCCAGCGGCTGATTATAGCGATACTGATCGAAAAATGATCAGAATTTTACATTGATTTACAGACTGACGAGACGCTCAACGAACCTGCAGCCGACTGCAGAGACGATGCAATAGCGGAGCAACCCAAGGCCATAGCAGGGCCGTGGTGAGTGCCGGCCATAAGAAAGTCAGGCCGGGAACGGTTTTTCCCTCCAAACCATGTACCCAGTTACCCACAACCTGGTGGATACCCACCAAAACGAACACCCATAGAAGCTGCTGAGCTGGATTAAAGGCCCTGGTACGCTGGTAGGTTAACAGGCTGAAATAGGCCAAAACTGCCAGAGCCAATGCATGGGTACCGAGACTGGCTCCGCTGATCAGATCTTCCAGGATACCCACCAGCCAGGCAAAACCAACGCCCAAGGCCTGAGGCATACGAGTAACCCAGAAAATAACCAATAGCGCCGGAAACGCGGGGCGGAACCACAGCCACTGCTGTGGTAAGGGCATAACCACAAGTAACATCGAGAGAAAGAGCGTGAGCGTGATAAACCAGCGATTATTCGCTTGCAAGGCCCTGCCCCCCACTCCCGATTACCGCCAAAACAAAGCGGCTGCGACTCATACGCCCGCGCGGGAGCACTTCCGCCTCGGCAAATGGTTGACCCGGGTCTCGGGAGACCGACATAACCTCGCCCACCGGGTAGCCTGCGGGAAAACGTCCACCGAGACCGGAACTGAGTAGCAGATCACCCTCGCGGATATCGCTGGTATTCGCAAGATGCCTGAGCTTGAGGCGATAGAGGTCACCGGTGCCCTCAACGACGGCACGCATACTGTTGCGTAACACTTGGACAGGAATTGCGTGGCTGGAATCAGTGATCAGGAGAATCCGGCTGAACGCATCCCCAGCCTCAATCACCTGCCCGAGCAAACCACTCGCATCCATCACCGGTGTGCCCACATCAATACCATGATCGCGCCCCTTATCGATCAACAGCACATGCTCAAGGGGGTCCGGTGAGACACCGATAACCTGGGCCACCAGCACCCGGTCATCAACCATTTCTGCCGAATTCATCAGCTCCTTCAAACGCGTATTTTCCGCCTTAACCGCAGCCAATAATTGGCTACGCTGCTCCAACAGCAATACTTGACGCTTGAGACGGTCATTTTCTTCAAGCAGCTCCTCGCGAGAGCGAAACTGCTCTCCAGCCCAATCGCCAACACGCTCTGGAGCACCAGTGATCCAGTAAAGAGGCGCTGTAACACCAGAAAGACGCTCGCGAGTAGACTGGAACCAATTGGTGTAGTGGTCTGCAACAATCAAGGCGATTGCTAGCGGCACCAATAATAGAAGGCGGAACTCAGGGGAGGGGCCGCGGGTAAAAAGCGGTTTCAAGGGCAGCCACCTTTGTACAGGTCAATGATTATTGATCTCACAATATATCGGATGTCACTGAAACGTGAAACTAACCGCCGGCAGGGCTACCTCATTAATTGTTAGGAAAACCCGCCAGCTTCAATCCACTCAGTTGGACATCAGGTACAAACGGCTACGATCCAACATATCCAGGGCCTTGCCGCCACCGCGGGCAACACAGGTAAGGGGGTCATCAGCAACGATCACTGGCAGACCTGACTCTTCCATCAGCAGGCGATCCAGGTCCCGCAGCAAGGCTCCACCACCGGTTAATACCATGCCGCGCTCAGCGATATCCGAAGCCAGCTCGGGGGGAGATTGCTCTAGGGCACTTTTCACCGCTTGTACAATACCAGTTAGCGGCTCTTGTAAGGCCTCAAGAATTTCATCGGAATTCAGAGTAAAACTACGGGGCACCCCTTCCGCCAAGTTGCGGCCGCGTACATCGATCTCACGAACTTCACTGCCCGCGTAGGCACAGCCTATTTCTTCTTTAATACGCTCAGCAGTGGCATCACCGATTACGCTGCCGTAGTTGCGGCGTACATAGTTGACGATGGCTTCATCAAAGCGGTCGCCACCAATGCGCACAGAGTCGGAGTAGACCACGCCATTGAGGGAGATAATGGCAATTTCAGTCGTACCACCACCGATATCCACCACCATAGAGCCGCTGGCCTCCTCCACGTTCAGGCCAGCACCAATCGCCGCCGCCATCGGCTCTTCGATCAGAGATACTTCGCGGGCGCCGGCACCCAGA
Source organism: Microbulbifer mixtoriginis (SeqCode) (assembly GCF_052466715.1). NCBI lineage: Bacteria > Pseudomonadati > Pseudomonadota > Gammaproteobacteria > Cellvibrionales > Microbulbiferaceae > Microbulbifer > Microbulbifer mixtoriginis (SeqCode). The sequence goes on from NZ_CP174288.1 coordinate 3,321,190, forward strand.
GCAGATTCACGAATCGCACGACGCTCCACCTCGGTGGACTGACAGGGTACGCATACCAGCACACGGGGGCTTGGGCGCATCCAGCTGTTTTCATGCACTTTCTTGATAAAGTGCTGCAACATTTTTTCAGTCACTTGGAAATCGGCAATCACCCCGTCCTTCAGTGGGCGAATCGCTGTGATATTACCGGGGGTGCGGCCGAGCATACGTTTGGCTTCCACTCCAACTGCCTCAACGATTTTCTGGCCATTGTAGTGGCGGATCGCGACGACAGAAGGCTCGTCGAGTACTACGCCGCGATCGCGAACGTAAATCAGCGTATTGGCGGTTCCCAGGTCAATGGAGAGGTCACTGGAGAACATGCCCCGCAAACGTTTAAACATGGAATTCGATTACCTTGTACTAATTGTCAGCCCCCAGATCGGGCACTGCGGGCGCGGCTTATTTTATGGATACAAATCCTAGTTAGTCCGCGCAAATAATTCTGAGTTCCGAGCCGCATTTCGAATCGGAATTTACGCAATACGCCGGAGTCTCTGAGCGCCCGGCAGGATTGGGCAAACTCTAACAACGGCACCGGTTCAGGGCAAGGCTGAAGCCCGGCTAATCGATTGCAGATTTCCCCCTACAGCTGAGCCGGTGAGAATAGCGGCCTATTGTGCTAAATTTGCCGGCCCTGCCCCGTCCTTATACGGAGCAACCCAGATTCGCAACTGAAGCCGGAGGAGCTCTATTGCCATGGCTGTGGATACGCAAACCGTAGAGAAGCTGGCGGAACTCGCTCGCATCGCCATATCCGAAGAAACCATTGAGGAAGTCAGCGGCCGCCTCGGCGATATTCTTCAACTGGTGGACCAGTTACAGGCCGTCAACACCGATGGGGTCGCACCCATGGCGCACCCACTTGATGAAGTGCAGACCCTGCGAGCCGACAAGGTAACAGAGACTGACCAGCACCAGAGTTTCCTGAACTTGGCCCCCCAATCTGAAGAAGGGCTTTATCTAGTCCCCAAAGTCATCGACTGAACAGGCCCCCAGGCAAGCACCCAATTATTCGATTTCGCCCTGAGCCCGCCCAAAGCCTTTAAGGGAATAACATGCACCAGCTTACTATCGCCGAGATGATCCGCGGCCTGCAGAGCAAGGCATTCTCCAGTATGGAGTTAACTCGCCATCTACTTGCACGAATCCAACAACTAGACAGCAGCTATAACAGCTTTATTACCGTAACCGAAGAACTCGCCATATCGCAGGCCGAAGCCGCCGATCAACGTATTGCCAAAGGCGAAGCACCCACCCTGTGCGGAGTGCCAGTTGCTCATAAAGACATCATCTGCACCAATGGCATACGCACCAGTTGTGCTTCAAAGATGTTGGACAATTTTATTCCGCCTTACGATGCCACCATAGTGGAAAACCTCAACGGCGCCGGCACCGTAACTCTGGGCAAAACCAATATGGATGAGTTCGCCATGGGCTCCTCCAACGAAAGCAGCTATTACGGCCCAGTAAAAAACCCCTGGAATACCCGTTGTGTACCGGGCGGCTCATCCGGAGGTTCCGCTGCAGCAGTAGCGGCGCTGCTAGTACCTGGAGCCACGGCCACAGATACCGGCGGCTCCATTCGACAACCCGCCGCGTTGACCAATACCACCGGCCTTAAACCTACATACGGCCGTGTATCCCGCTGGGGTATTGTCGCCTATGCTTCCAGCTTGGATCAGGCAGGCCCTATTGCGCGCAATGCGGAGGATGCCGCTTATCTGTTGTCTGCTATGGTCAGCCACGACCCAAAAGATTCCACCAGCCTGAACCGTCCGCATGAAGACTTCACCGCGGGACTGAGCGACTCTATCGCCGGCCTCAAAATCGGAGTCCCTAAAGAGTACTTTGGGGAAGGCTTGAATGCTGAAACAGCCGCCCGCGTACAAGATGCCCTTAAGGAGTTTGAAAAACTCGGAGCTGAGCTGGTGGATATCAGTCTGCCACATACTGAGTTGGCTATTCCCGCTTACTACGTCATAGCCCCAGCCGAGGCCTCCGCCAACCTATCCCGCTTCGATGGGGTGCGCTATGGCCATCGCTGTGAAAACCCCAAAGATTTGCGAGATTTATATATGCGCTCCCGCGGTGAGGGCTTTGGCGAAGAAGTCCAGCGCCGCATTCTGGTTGGCTCCTACGCGCTATCCGCTGGCTATTACGATGCTTATTACAATAAGGCCCAGCAGGTGCGCCGACTGATCAAGCAGGATTTTGTACAGGCCTTTGAAAAAGTCGACGTAATTATGGGGCCCACCACACCCTCCCCAGCGTTTGAGTTGGGAGCCAAGGGGGCTGATCCGGTAGCCATGTACCTGGAAGATATCTATACCATCGCCACCAATTTGGCGGGCCTACCAGGCATGTCTATCCCCTGTGGATTGGTAAACAATTTGCCTGTAGGGCTTCAGATTACCGGTAACTATCTGGACGAATCCCGCATGCTCAATGTTGCGCATCAATACCAACAGGTTACCGACTGGCACCAAGCCAGCGCCGTATAAGGAGATCTATCGTGGAATGGGAAATCGTTATCGGGCTGGAAATTCACGTGCAGTTATCCACCCAATCCAAACTTTTTTCTGGCGCTAGTACCCGTTTCGGTGCGGCACCGAATAGCCAGGCCTGCGCCGTAGACTTGGCCATGCCCGGTACCCTGCCTGTCCCTAATGAGGAAGCCTTTCGCTACGCGGTTATGTTTGGCCTGGCGATGAATGCGGATATTGGTAAACGCTCTGTTTTTGAGCGTAAAAACTATTTTTACCCAGATCTCCCCAAAGGCTACCAGACAACCCAGTTGGAGCAACCTATCGTTGGGGCTGGCGAAGTTGAAATTCATCTAGAGGATGGCAGTAGTAAAAAAGTACGCTTGCACCACGCCCACCTAGAAGAAGATGCGGGCAAATCCTTGCATGAAGACTTCCACGGCATGTCTGGAATCGATTTAAACCGCGCGGGCACACCACTGATAGAAATTGTCTCAGAGCCCGATATGCACAGCGCCGCCGAAGCGGTTGCCTACCTGAAAAAAATCCACAGTATCGTCACCTATTTGGGCATCTCCGATGGAGATATGTCTCAAGGCTCTCTCCGCTGTGATGCCAACGTCTCTGTGCGATTAAAGGGAGAGGAAAAGCTGGGCACTCGCACCGAGCTTAAAAACATCAACTCCTTCCGCTTTGTTGAGCGAGCTATCAAGGTTGAAGCCGAGCGTCAGATCGATATTCTCGAAGATGGTGGCAGCATAGTGCAGGAAACCCGACTGTACGACGCAGATAAAAATGAAACCCGCTCCATGCGCAGTAAAGAAGTTGCCAATGACTATCGCTATTTCCCCTGCCCAGACCTACTACCCGTAGTGCTCACCGATAACTATGTCGAGCAACTGCGTGAACTACTTCCTGAGCTGCCCGATGCCAAAGCCGAGCGCTTCCAGTCAGAGTACAGCTTATCTGCCTACGACGCTGATCAACTCACTCAGGAGCGCGCCAGCGCCGACTACTTTGAAACAGTATGTAAATCCTGTGGGGAACCCAAACTGACCGCTAACTGGATTACCGGTGAGTTAGCCGCACTGCTGAACCGTCAGGAAATCTCTATACAGGAATCCCCGGTTAGCGCCCAGCAACTCGCCGGGTTAATCATGCGTATCAAAGACAACACCATCTCCAGCAAGATTGCCAAACAGGTTTTTGAAGCTATGGCACAGGGAGAGGGTAGTGCGGATGAGGTTATCGAAAAGCGTGGTCTCAAGCAGGTATCTGATACCGGCGCCATAGAAAAGATGGTAGAGGCAGTTATTGCTGCAAGCAGCGTACAAGTAGATAACTACTGCAAAGCCGACGAATCCAAGCGGCCCAAGATGATGGGCTATTTTGTCGGCCAAATCATGAAAGCCTCGAAGGGCCAGGCGAATCCACAGATGATCAACAAGATCCTCAAGGATAAGCTCGACGCTCTCCTTTAAACCTTTTTAACATGCGGCCAGGTTCAACCTACCTGGCTTTTTTCACAGAACTAAGGAAAAGATTTTGAGCCTAAAAAAAGACAAACAAAAAGTCCTCGGTGAAGTATTCGACGAGGAGCGAATTGCCGGCTTCCTGGTGGGAGAAGCACCAAAAAATACCAACCGGGATTTCCATTTGCTTGAGCGCGCCTACCGCAGTATGAAAGCGGAGAGTTTTGCCACTTTTGTACAACTATTTCTCGCCGAAGGTCACGACCTCAACAGTATGGATCCGGATGGAAAAACCTTATTAACCCGCATTAGTGAACACCGCCAGAGCAGCGAGTACATAGAAATACTAAAAGCCGCCGGTGCTAAACACTGATTGGCCGCCGCGCACCTGCGAGAGGTAACTTTATGACTTCAAATCCAGTCCATGGTATTGACGCGCTAATGCGCGGCGCCCGCCTATTAACCAAGCGTGAACTACGCCCCTTTATCCTGGTTCCCCTGCTGATCAACCTAGTGTTATTTATCGTGATCAGCGGCATCATGATTACCCAACTCGGTGGTCTCAGTGAGTTTATCAGCAGCCTGCTGTCACACACCCCAGTGGACACTACCAATATGTCCTGGTGGGAAGCCGTGATGGCCAAAGGTGCCGCCTGGACCGCCAGCGTTTTTCGTTGGCTCGCCTGGATCATTGCAATTTTGGTGCTGTTTTTATTTTTCCTCGCCTATGGCTATTTGTTTGGGATAATCACCAATATTATTGCGGCCCCTTTTAATGGCCTACTGGCCGAGAAAGTTGAAGAACTTCTCACCGGTAAAGCACCTCCTGCAGAACCAATGATACAGATGGTATGGCGCACACTGGGACGGGAACTGCGCAAGTTAGGTTATTTTATTTTCTGGGGAGTGATCATTTTTCTGATATCCACAGTAACCAGCTGGACCATAATTATCCCTGCCGTATTAGCTGCAGTTTGGGGTGCCTGGTGTATGGCAATACAATATGTTGACTACCCTCTCGATAACCACCAGCGTCCTTTTGACGAACTAAAGAGCGTACTACGCAGGCGCAAACTAACCAGCCTCGCCTTTGGTGGAAGCGTAATGCTGGCCAAGATGGTGCCCATTTTGAATATCTTCGTAATGCCTGCGGCAGTGGCAGGGGGTACCGCACTCTGGGTAGAGCGACTGCGCAGGGAGGGAGATCCTGGCACAAACTCTCACCAATACCCGGCCTAGATAGGAACAAGGTAATTGTCTGTCTCTTGATCTCTAGATGAATGTTTCTTTAACTCCAGTGAGTGGCAGAATGAGTCTGCTTCTCACTAAAAATGCATCACACTGGCTAGGCAGTTACTCACCCACCTAATTATTAGTACAAGCGTTAATGAATATCCTAATGGTTACCAATGAATTCCCACCCTCCATCGGTGGGGTTCAGACTCATGTGCTCGAACTCTCTAGAGCGCTTGCCAAGCTTAATCACTCAGTACACGTACTGACCAGAAAGCCTTATGAGAACACTCCCGAAACTGACTGTTTTGACGATGTAACTGTTGAGCGCCTGAAGTTGCCAGACAGTCACCTACTCTACGACTGGCTATTACGCAGAAAAATTCGCCAACAAGTACGTGAACGTAAAGTTGACATTGTGCATGTGCACGGCATGCGTCCTTTAAATGCCTGCAAGGGGCTAGATGTTCCCGTTATTTTCACCAATCACACCTCCTCATTTGTCAAAAGAGCACAAAAAGGGAAGAAAGCGCTCAAGAAGATGCGCAAACAATTGGATATTACTTCTAGCATACTTGCTGTCAGTGAAACCCTTATTGCCAACACTAGAGAAACGGGTTACCAAAAACCGATAAGCTTTACCTGTAATGGTGTAGATACTTCTGTATTTCATCCGGGAGAATCCTCCCTCAGAGAACAATTATCGATTCCAGAAAGTGCTTATGTTATTGCTATCGGCTGCCGACTCGAACGGGTAAAAGGTGTGCGTTTTTTGGCTGCGGCAGTTGCAGCGATTGATGACCCTCAACTGTATCTGGTTGTTGCTGGTGAAGGTAAAGAGTCAGCAGAAATTAAAGAGTTACTAAAAGATAAAATAAGCTCAGGACACGCACACTTTCTCGGTAATGTCAGCAACAAGGAGATGTCAAACATTTACCGCGCCGCAAACGCCTCTTCGCTACCTTCTTTTATGGAGGGAATGAGTATCGCCGGCCTCGAGGCAATGGCCTCGGGACTCCCCCTGATAGCCTCAAATGTTGGCGGCACGCCTTATATTGTCAACGATGGCATTACAGGCATTTTGACAAGGCCTGGCTCTGTGGAGGATCTACAAGGAGCCATTAAGCAACTAATGAGTGACCGAAATTTGAGTAATCGCATGGGGAATGCCGCACTTGCCGTGGTACAAGAGAAATTCAGCTGGGAGAAAGTTGCCTACCAAGTACTCGCTCACTACAAACAGTTGACTCGCAAATAGAAAACCAGCTGGTATAAGAGAGCACTTTTAGTAGAAATCAGCTGCGAAGAGACCACAACCGGGGCACATCAACTGGCTTATCCTTAATAACGGGGGACAAGCATCTCACAATTCCTTCAAGCTCACGTAATAGCAATGGGTTTTCGAGGTACTCTCCCATCAGGCTTTGCAGAGATTCTCTTAACAGAGCATCGCGCAACTGATGGGGATGCCTCACACCGGCAGATAGAATCTGCGGTAACCAAGAGGATAAATCCTGCAGGGTTAAATAGTCATTTCCCTCTTCGGGATATCCAGAAAAATCATCACTAAATGCCAAACCTGAAGAATGTTTGAGGAAATGACTGTTAAGCGATTTATTACAGCACTCAAATCGTCTAAAGAAGCGCTCTGCCTCAACTTTTGCAGGGAAAGGCTCCGAAACTTCCAACCTCATCATCGGCTTGAGTTTTTTAATCTCCGACTTAGAAACGCCAAGCTCTATTAACTTATTAGTTAACAGAAATTCCTTTCGACCGACTCCCTCATTCACACGAACAGATGGGATGCAAAAATTCACTCCAAGCAATGAGCAAAAATCACTAACTACATCGCCTTCACGCAAGAGTTCAGCAGAGAAATCCCGCACATTCAGGGCAGCTTCCCCAAAAACTGCAGACCATATTTTTAACTTTGAAAAATAGTCAAAATACATCATTAAGTCAGTATTGAGATGTGAGAAAGCACCTTCGCAATGCCCAAATAACAAGCTGGAGGGACTGACATCAGGTGCTGCCGCCCGTGCAGCCTGTCTTTTAAATGAGAATGCCTGTAAATCCTGCCGTCGCAAATAAACAACGACTTGGCAGCGGTCGAAAAATTTTCGACACTCCTTGTAGAGACTATCAATATCTTCAAAAGTATGCAGAAAACACAGGTGCTCCGCAGACACAACGACATTATCACCGCGACTTGATGCCAGTAAGTCACTAAGCCGCCGGTTCAGACGATAGGACATTCGACCATTTTTTTTCTGGAAATCGACAGTACGAGAGGAACTCCCCTTTTTCCCCAAGGAAAGAAACTCTATACCTTTTGAACTTAATAATTTGGTGGATTGTTTTAGAGCAAGCTGCAGTGCACTAGAGCCAGTTTTATGAAAACCGATATGTAGGAAGAGAGTTCGCATTCGAATACTTTTTGATTTTACATAGGTAAAAAAACATCCGAATTCAAGGCTGTGTCAAACACCTGAACAAATGGGGCAGCCCACGGAGTGAAAATCCCAACAACAGGAAAAATCTATATCAGTGTAGTTCAAGGAGAGAAAAGGGAGGTCAGAAGAGGGAAAAAGGCAAAAACTGATGCACTCATTACTTATTAAGTAGATAAGGTATGTTTCCAATTACTAGAAACGCCAATAGGCCTTTAGCGGCCTATTAGCTTAGATGGAGTCAATGACGAGAACGCCCCCGGCCACCACCGCGACGGTTACCGTGCCCTCCACGATGGTCCCTATCACCACCACTGCGACGCACTTCGACTCTCGGGGGTTCCTGTAGTAGCTCTTCCGGTGGGACTTCACATTTGAGCTTCTGCCCCAGTAACTGCTCGATCGGCTCCAGACGCATAGCATCATCCTCACAGGCAAAGCTGATCGATGTTCCAGTCTTGCCAGCACGACCGGTGCGGCCGATGCGATGAACGTAATCCTCAGGCTCTTCGGGAAGCGTGAAGTTCACCACATGACTAATGCCGTCGATATGGATACCGCGCCCGGCGACATCCGTGGCTACCAACACCTTGGTTTTACCCGACTTGAAGTCGTCGAGAGTGCGTACACGCTTGTTCTGTGCTACTTCGCCGGAGAGTAGACCGGCGGAAATGCCGTGGGCGAGCAGGTGTTCATGCAAGCGGCGACACTGGTCACGGCGGTTGGCGAAGACAATCAGACTGTCCACCTCATCTCGCTGCAAAATATTGTAGAGGAGTGCGTACTTCTCCTCACTAGCGGCCAGATAGACATGCTGCTCGACGGAATCAGTGGCAACCCGTTCAGGTTCGATTTCTACCACTACCGGCTCTTCGGTCCATTGCTCCACTAAGTCATCAACTTCGGGGGTGAAGGTGGCAGAGAAAAACATGGTTTGGCGATGAGTCTTGCGAGGTGTCTGACGTACAATCCTACGAACCTGGGGAATAAAGCCCATATCCAGCATGCGGTCGGCCTCGTCGATCACCAGCACTTCCACTTGATCCAGGAAGCAATCGCGGTTGCCGACAAAATCCAATAGGCGCCCCGGTGTCGCCACTAGAATATCCACTAATCGCTCATTCAGATTGCGCTGTTGCTTATCGTAATCCATCCCCCCCACCAGGGTATGGATTTCCAAGTCGGTGTATTTGCACAACGCCTTGGCATCATCGGCGATCTGCATTACCAACTCGCGAGTGGGAGCGATGATCAGGGCGCGGGCTTCACCGGCGTAACGCTCACCATCAAAGGGATGACGCAACAGATCATCAATGACGGTAATTAGGAAAGCTGCGGTCTTGCCAGTGCCTGTCTGGGCCTTGCCCACCAAGTCGTGGCCATTCAGGGTGTGAGGTAGAGAATGGCCCTGGATTGGCGAGCAGTACTGGAAACCCAGGTCGTGAATACCACGCATTAACTCCGGCGGCAGGCCCAGGTCATGGAAGCGGACCTTGCCCTCTTGCTCTGGAACCTTGAAATCACCCAAGGACCAGGGCGTTGCCGGGGCCTCCGCCTTAGGAGAGCGAGAACGCTGACGTCCCCTCTGGGAACTTTTGCCGCCGCTCCGGCGCGAACCTCCCTCGCTCTGGCCAAATTTCCCCTCGGCTTTTTGGCCCCCACGAGGCTTTTTAGAGGGATTCTGGCCACTTTTACGCTGCTGGGAGTGCTCGTCTCCCTGGCGGGGAGTCTTCTCCTCAGAGGAGGAGGAACGGCGGAACAACTTTCCTATCAAGTGAAATACTCGCTCAAATGTTCAAATAATCGGCGAGTATACCACCACTCTAGGTGGATTCTCGCCCACTACAGTGGCGGCACAGCCAATAATCAATACTAAAAAAGCGCCCCGCCCCACTACATAACAGTGCCAACAACATAATGAAGTAGGTCGCAGAAAACTCTATGCCGTTCTTCAGAACAGTAAAGCTACCCTTCTCGGATAACCACTCATAGTTGCCGTGCTCTTTTAAGAGTTCTATAGCCTTCTCTTTGCGAGTGATGGCTTCATCAATCAGGTCCTCGCGCCACTCCCAAGGAGCAACCAGAGTTTTATCCGGCAGGGCTGACCATCCATTCTCCCAGTGTGCTGTAAACGCCGCCACCGCCATCACAAACATTAAGGGGATCGCCACCAACCTAGTGGCAAACCCCAGTAGGATGGCAATACCACCAAAAAACTCCGTCAATGCCGCTGCCCAAGCCATAAACAGTGGTGCCGGCAGGCCAAGACCCCAGTCGGGGTTACCAAACCAAGCGGCCACACTATTGATATCCCCCATTTTATTGAGGCCCGCCAAAATAAAAATCGGCGCCAAATAAATCCGTAGTGCCAGAGGCCCGAGCCAGTCGATTTTCTGCACCCAATGCACAAAGCAGCCATACCAACGACCCAGGGTATTCATAACAGAACCATCCTTTTCACTCTCTTTTCAGTATATGTGTTCACTTTAGTCGAGCGGCCCAGGCATCTCTTACACTGCCTCCAACTAAGCTTGTTCTTCCAAATCGCGGAATGGAGTAAATGCATAGTGAATACCTACGTACTGGTTCATGGCCTATTTCTCGGGGGATGGTGCTGGGGCCCCGTAGCCAGGCTGCTGACTGCCAACGGACACCGGGTATTCACCCCCACCCAGACAGGCCTGGGAGAGAGACGTCATTTACTTTCACCCACAATAGGTATGGATACCTTTATCCAAGACCTGGTGAACGTAATCGAATTCGAGGAATTAAACCGAGTGATTTTAGTGGGGCACAGCTTTGGGGGCATGGCGGCCGCCGGCACCGCTGACGCACTTCCCGAGCGCATTCGCCATCTCGTTTACCTGGATGGTGCCATTCCCAATCCCGATCACGCTTTTGCCGAACAACTACCGCAAGATATCCTCACACAACGCCTGGCAGAGGCAAAAGAAATTCACGGCACCCGCTGTTTTTTACCGATAGATCCGGCGCAAATGGGGATTAAGAAGCAGGATGTTCAAAATTGGCTGCGCCGGCGTATGACCCCTCACCCCGTGAAAACTTACTTGGATCCCATCCAAATGAGACTCCCCCCCGAGCAAGGACCGAGCTGTACTTTTATTCGCTGCACCAAGCCCTACTACCCCCCAGCCAATGTAAGCGGTGAGCGCGCGCAAAAGATTCCCGGCTGGCACTACAGAGAAGTTGCCGTCAGCCACGGTTGTATCTTTCTCACACCGCACAAAGTCGCCAGATTATTGCAGGAAATTCCTCTGTAGCCGCTGGGAGAAAACATGATTTAGCCGTAGAATATTCCGCCTTTATGGCGACGGGAAATTCTTGCTGTCAGCTCCCATCCAGCTCCCCCGCTTTGCTTTAAAGATCATTTGGCACAACCGACTGCCTCAATAACATTTTCTGCCCAGCCCCGGCTGAACTTGGCTGATATACCAAAATCATCGACAGGCTCTGCCTTAATAAACTTGGTTTTTCCCTTGCTCAAGATTTACCGACGCGCCATCTCCACCGAACTCTCCCACCTCACCACACTGGGGGGCCCCTTAGTAGTCAGTAACTTGGCAGTGGTGAGCATGGGCGTTGTGGATACCATTGTCGCCGGTAACGCCGGGGAGGTAGACCTGGCCGGCTTGGCGCTGGGCTCAAGTATTTGGGCTGTATGCGCAGTTACCCTGATCGGCCTGCTCGCTGCAGTATCCCCGGTTGTTGCCCACTTGCGCGGAAGTCGCGATGAGGAAGGTTGTGCTGCCCAGTTAAACCAAGCTCTCTGGATTGGCTTGATCGGCGGCATATTAGTGCTACTTGCCCTGCTCGCGGTGCCAGTGTGGAGCCAGTGGATCAAAACCGAGGAGCCTGTTCGACAGGTTTTACAAGGTTATATCCTGGCACTCACGGTAGGCACCCTACCCTTTGCCCTCGGAACCGCACTGCGCGGCTATTGTGAGGGTATGGGACAGGTGCGCCCAGTCATGCGTATTTATCTGGCCGCCGCCCTGCTCAATATCCCCCTGGATATTCTCTTTGTATTTGGCGCCGGCCCTATACCAGCTATGGGCGGTGCCGGCTGTGGCTGGGCAACCGCAGCGGTAAGTACCCTGATTGCTATCGCCCTGTTTTGGCATGCCGCCACAGATCCTGTATACCACCAACTCAAGCTAAAGCTGATACCACCCAGGCCCAACTGGCCCATTTTGAAACATCTTTTGGCTGTAGGACTGCCGGTATGTGTCGGCGCTGCCAGTGAGGTCACATTTTTTGCCAGCTTGACGATTCTGCTCGCTCCCTATGGCGCAGCCATAGTGGCAGCACATCAAATCGGCATGAGTATCGGCTCGATTTTTTACCTGGTAGCCCTGGCGCTAGCCCAGGCCCTGAGCATCCGCACAGCACACTTACTCGGCCAGAAGCGCCCCAAGCGGGCACTGTTTGCCGGCAAGGTGGGGATTGGCAGTGGCGTCGTGTATGCCCTCGGAACAGGTGTACTACTGATCACCTTTCGCCATCTGTTTGTACAGGCTTATACCAACAATGCGGAAATTATTGCAGTGGCAAGCAACCTACTACTGCTCTGTGCCGCCTACCAATTGGTAGACGCCGCTCAAGCCATGGCCTGGGGAGCACTGCGAGGTTACAAAGACACCCGCGTTCCCATGTATATACAGCTGTTCTCTTACTGGCTGGTAGGGCTCTCCAGCGCCTATTGGCTGGGCGAAAATTTCTGGGGCGTTTATGGCTACTGGACTGGTGTTTGTATCGGCCTGGGCACCGCCTCGATCCTATTGGCGCTTCGACTGCGCCGAACCAGCCGCAAAGCCATTGCCAAAACCTGGGGAATACAGGTTGGTTCACATTCCCAGGGAACGCTTTGACTATACTGGCGCTCCAAGTCCCCAAGCGTGCCGGGCAACAACAATAACCGGCACCGCCCGCACAAGCAGTTAATCGGAGTTACCCAATGATCCCGCGCCTTTTTCCCAACGGGCCTCGGCGCCTGTTGAGCCTTGCCCTGATTTTGGCCTCAGCCCAGAACTGGGCAGTGAGTGCCACCACCGGCGAGCAAGAAAAACCCAGCGTGAAGGCACAGGAAAAAGAGCAGGAAGGCGCCACCTCAAAGGCGGAAAACTTGCAATTGGACCAGCCGGTGATTACCGAGCTGGGCCCACCCAGTGGCGCCGCGGAACCAATTATTGATACGCAGGCCAATGGGGAAGCCCCCCCTCAGAAATCACTGCCCCAGGCGGAAAATCTGCAGTTAGACCAACCCATCAATGAACTGGAAGCACCGCCTTCAAATAAAGAGCCGCAAACCAGGCCTACAGTAGATACATCCACTCAGCCAGAATCATCCCCTACCGGCAATATTTCTATAGAAGTGGAAAAGGCCAAGCCCCTGCGCTTGCTCGGTGCCGAGGTAACCCCGGCAACCTCCACCCGCCTGGCCTGGTCTCCCAGTCAACACTTTGAGGGTGTCTACAGCCCCACCGCCGTCCTGGTTGTCAACGGTGCCAAACCGGGACCGGTACTCTGCCTGACCGCAGCGGTCCATGGAGATGAATTAAACGGCGTAGAAACGGTGCGCAGGGTCATGTACGACCTCGATGCTGAACAGTTAAGTGGCGCGGTAATCGGCGTGCCTATCGTTAATCTGCAGGGCTTCCACCGCAGCTCACGCTACCTCACCGACCGCCGCGACCTGAACAGGCACTTCCCCGGAGACCCTAATGGCTCTTCTGCCTCACGGATTGCCAACTCCTTTTTCCACGAAGTCATCAGCCGCTGCAATGCAGTGGTAGACCTGCACACAGGCTCTTTTTACCGCACCAACCTGCCGCAGTTACGCGGCGACCTCACCAACCCCAGAATCGTGAAAATGACCAAAGGTTTCGGCTCCACTGTGGTACTCCACAGCGCCGGGGCCAAAGGCACCCTGCGTCGCGCCGCGGTGGATGCGGGTATCCCCACTGTAACTCTGGAGGCTGGCGCGCCGATGGTGCTGGACGAGCGCTCCGTTAGCCACAGTGTGAAAGGGATTCGCACCCTGCTTAACCAACTGGGTATGGTGAGCAAGTTCCGCCTATGGGGTGATCCCGAGCCCGTGTACTACAACTCCACCTGGCAGCGGGCTTCCACTGGCGGCATTATTTTTAGTGGGGTTCAGTTGGGAGAGTTTGTGCGCAAGGGAGATCTACTGGGCACAGTGACCAATCCCATCACCAATGTGCGCACAGAAATTCGCTCGCAGCACAACGGCCGTATTCTCGGCATGGCGCTGGATCAGGTGGTGCAACCTGGCTTCGCCGCCTACCACATCGGTATCCAGGCTCCGCAGGAACAAATCAGCCCGCCCGAAGAGGTCATCCCAGAAGAGGCAGCTGCACAAAAAACCCAATCTCCAGATACCCAAAAAACAAGAGTATCCGACAATAGCGCCGCGGACCTCCAAGGGGACGAGGACTAGCCCGCTACTGCGGGCCACTCACTTTATCGATAATCCTGGGGCTGGGCTGCTCCAGGGGCTCCGGTTGCAAAGTGATATGCTCGATATCAAAGCGCTTGGTCAGGGTCCTCCTCAAGCGCTCCAACACCGCGGGCCAAGCACTTAAATCATCCACCACAATGTGTGCCGACAGAGAGATGGTGCTGGAATCCAGACGCCAAATATGCAGGTCGTGTACTGAGCGCACACCTACCTCCGCGGCCAGGGCTTCCCCCACAACTGGCAGGCTCAATTCCCGGGGAACACGCTCCATTAGCACATCCACCGCATCACGCAGCAGACGCACACAAGAAATCAAAATCAGAAAACAGATCAACAGCGATAACAGCGGATCAATCGGCACCCAGCCAGTAAAGTAAATCACCGCACCCGAAGCCAGGGCGGCTACCGAGCCGAGCATATCCCCCATCACATGAAGCAATGCGCCGCGAATATTGAGCGTGCGCTCGCCACGCAGTAGCACCCAAGCCGCCAGAATATTGATCAACAGGCCCGCTGCAGCTATCAACATCACCGTACTGCCGTGCACCGGTTGGGGGCTGCGCAGGCGGTTGATCGCCATAAAGGAGATTCCCACAACAATCAGCAACATAATCAGGCCATTCGTCACTGCTGCCAATACTTCCGCACGCCCCCAGCCAAACGACAATTCACGGTCTGCGGGCTTTTTTGCCAGCACCGCAGCAATAGCACCCAGTGCCAGGGCAAAAGTATCCGTGAGCATGTGGGCGGCATCCCCGAGTAGCGCCAAGGAGCCCGACAGCCATCCACCGATGGCCTCCACAATTGAAAAACTAAGCGTCAGAATCAGAGCGATAATTAACGGGCGGAGGGCGCCATTTCCATTGCGATGGTGAACGTGGTCGTGCATGAGTTCCCTCCCTTTAAATTCCTAGCAATAACCACCCGACTAGTTTTTGCGCCCCAGGGTTATGCGCTCCCAGCCGGAATAGTCTTTGCGACTCTCTACCGCTCTGTAACCGGCAGCAATAAAAATTTCCCGTACGGATTCTGCCTGCTGCCATCCATGTTCTACCATCAGCCAGCCGCCGTCTTGCAGAAAACTTCCCGCGCGATTGGCGATTTCTTCAATATCCGCCAGCCCATGGCGCTCAGCCACCAGCGCAGAGTGTGGCTCGAAACGCACATCGCCCTGGGCCAGATGAGGATCCGCTGCATCGATATAGGGGGGATTACTGACGATCAAGCCAAATTGTTGGGGCGGCAACTGGGCAAACCAATCACTTTCCAGGATCTGCACATTGGTGAAACCGAGGCGCCTGCGGTTATCCTCCGCTAACGCCAGGGCAACGGGAGACTTCTCCGCCGCAATAATCTGCCATCCCGGTTTTTCCGAGGCCAATGCCAGGGCAATTGCCCCACTACCAGTTCCCAGGTCGAGTGCGCGCAATTTCTCTTGAGGGCAGAGTTCCAGCGCGGCTTCCACCAGCAGTTCAGTATCCGGGCGGGGAATTAATGTAGAGGCATCGACCCTCAAGGTGAGAGACCAGAACTCCCGCTCACCGGTCAGGTGAGCCACAGGTTCACCCTCTTTACGACGCGTCAGCAGTCCATCGAACTCACTCTGCTCACTCGTGCTCAGCTCGTACTCGGGCCAGGTATACAGCCAGCTGCGCTCACGGCCGAGAATATGTGCCAACAGGACCTCTACGTCGAGTCGCGCTGACTCACTGTCGATAAGTTCAATACTGCGGGCGAGATTATCCTTCACACTGCTCATAGGAAAACGCTACCCAATATCGCCACACAACACGGCAACTACTGCCCCATCGCCGCCAGCTGATCCGCCTGGTGTTCGGTACGCAGCGGCTCAATCACCTCTTCCAGGGCACCCTGCATCACTTCATCGAGCTTGTACAAGGTCAGACCGATACGGTGATCGGTTACACGCCCCTGGGGGTAGTTGTAGGTGCGAATGCGCTCGGAACGATCGCCGCTACCCACCAGGCTACGACGGGCATCAGAGATCTCCTGTGCAGCAGCCGCCTCTTGCTCGCTGGAAAGCTTGGCCTGTAATAGTGCCATCGCCTTGGCCTTGTTTTTATGCTGGGACCGCTCGTCCTGACACTCCACCACGATGCCGGTGGGTAGGTGCGTCAGGCGCACAGCGGAGTCGGTTTTGTTGACGTGCTGACCACCAGCTCCCGAAGCGCGGTAGGTATCCACACGCAGATCGGCCTTATTGATCTCGATCGCATCGCGCTCGTCTGGCTCCGGCATTACCGCCACGGTACAGGCGGAAGTGTGAATACGCCCCTGGGATTCGGTTTCCGGCACCCGCTGCACACGGTGTGCACCAGATTCAAACTTCAGCCTGGCGTAAACATCTTCACCGGCCACACGGGTGATAATCTCTTTGTAGCCGCCATGCTCACCAGCATTCTCACTGACAATTTCGATACGCCAGCCCTGTTTTTCGGCGTAACGCGAGTACATACGGAAAAGATCGCCGGAAAAGATCGCCGCTTCGTCACCGCCTGTGCCGGCGCGAATTTCCAGGAAGACATTCTTGCGGTCATTGGGGTCCCGGGGCAGCAGCAGGGTTTGCAGCTCGCGCTCCATGGGCTCCACCTGGACCTCTGCCTCACGCAGCTCTTCCTGGGCCATTTCACGCATCTCTGGGTCGCTCTCGCCGAGCATTTCCCGCGCCGCAGCCATATCCTCTTTCAGCTGTTTGTAACGGCCGTAACACTTGACCACTTCTTCCAGCTCGGAGTACTCCCGCGATAGCTCGCGGAACTGATCCTGATCGGAAATTATGCTGGCGTCACCAAGCAGCGCGGAAACTTCTTCGTGGCGCTCCTGCAGATTCTCCAGCTTGTTCAATAGGGATTCTTTCATTTCTGTTTTTTCTCTAATTCGGTATCGGCGAGGTCATCGAGCCCCACCACTTCGCGGGCGATACGCAGCCGCTCCAGATCGCCATCCGCAGTCGCTTTTTTCAGGCTGATCGTGGGAGCATGGATCAATTTGTTGGTCAGTGAACGGGCCAGCTGCTCCAGCAGACGCCTGGGGTCATCGCCCTTATCGAGCTGCAGCAGTACCCGCTCAAGTTCGGTGCCACTTATCTGCTGTGCGCGCTGGCGGTAGCTGCGAATCGTGTCCACCGCTCCGAGAGCACGGCCCTCTTTGGTAAATTCCGCTGCAGCGCTATCTACAATCTCCCCGGCGGCCTCGGCGGCGCGTTCGCGGGAGCGCATCCCCTCATCGATCACGCCGCGCAGATCGTCAACACTGTACAGGTAGACATCGTCCAGTTCGCCGACCTCGGTTTCAATATCCCGTGGCACCGCGATATCCACCATAAACATGGGGCTGTGACGGCGCTTGCGCAGCGCGGATTCCACCGCCCCCTTACCTAAAATCGGTAGCTGACTGGCGGTGGAGCTGATCACGATATCGGCGCGGGACAAGTGCTCGGGAATATCTGCCAACAGTATTGCTTCAGCACCAAAATTTTCCGCCAAAGACTGCGCGCGACTCAGAGTCCGATTAGCCACAATCAGCTGCTTAATGCCCTGATCTAACAGGTGGCGCGCCACCAGTTCCACCGTCTCACCGGCACCGATCAGCAGCGCAGTTTGTTGCTTCAGGTCGGTAAAAATACGCGAAGCCAAGGATACTGCCGCATAGGCAACAGAGACGGGGTTTTCACCAATCGCCGTCTCTGTGCGCACCTTTTTCGCCACGGTAAATACCCGTTGGAAAACCCGGTGCAACTCACTGCCGACACTGCCAGACTCCCGCGCTACCGCATAGGCGGACTTGATCTGGCCAAGAATTTGCGGCTCTCCAAGGACCAGTGAATCGAGCCCACAGGCGACGCGCATCATATGGCGCACCGCCGCCTCACCACTGTGGATATAGCTGCAACCTCGCAGCTGCTCCAGCGGTACCTGATGATACTCGGCCAGCCACTGCAGCAGCGGCTCCGCCTCCACATTGCCGTAGATTTCGGTGCGATTACAGGTGGAAAGAATGGCGAGTTCCCGGCAGTCGAGCGCCTTGCGCGCATCCCCCAGGGCACCGGACATCACCTCGGGCGCAAAAGCGACCCGTTCGCGCACCTCGATTGGCGCACTGTCGTGGTTGATCCCCAGGGTAACAATTGGCATAGAATTCCGTTGGCTAAATCTAGAGGCGCGTCATCCGCATTCGGGGCGCATTTTCACGGGCCACCGCTTTGCTTGCAAGCTGATGAGGCGGTTTAATTATGCGCTGATTTGAATAACCGGCCCAGGGCCCGCGCTCCAGAAGCGGATTCACGGCTAGAATTATATGGCGATAAACGTTTAAAACACGCCACTCTGACACTGCATCCCAGTAGCAGCCATGTATGGATACGATCTATGCTTCCACCCCGTCGTCCGCTCCCCCTCCTCAAAAACCAAACTCTATCACTCGGTGCGCTCTGCCTATCCCTCGCCTATCTACTGAGTGCCTGCGCCCAAATGCCGCCTGAAACGGCAACCAATGAGGAAACCGAGCCTTCAGCTCGGGAGCAGCACCGCGATGAAGGGGCGGCCGCCGCCGGGGAGGATGCATCGCGCAGCTTCCCCATAGATACGTTTTACACACTGTTGGTAGCCGAAGTCGCCGGTATTCGCGAACAGTACGATGTGGCCCTGGCCAACTACTACCACCAGGCTGAAGTTACTAAAGATGCGGGCGTGGCAGCGCGTGCAACCCGCATCGCGCGCTTTCTCAATGCGCGTCAGGCCGCACTGCGTTCGGCACAGTTGTGGGCTGAGCTGGAGCCGGACAATGCGGATGCCCAACTGGCACTGACCGCAGAGCTCACCTTGTCTGGAGAGTTTTTAGAGGCCATGAAACACGCTGAGAGAGCGCTCGCTCTCGGCGGCAAAGCACCGATGCAATCTCTCGCCGCCACCGCCATCGGCCATCAACAACTCGATGAACAACTTCGTGCTGAATTTGCCCGGCTGGCTGAGGTTTACCCCAATAACGATGAAGTCGTTATGGCCTATGCCATGGTATTGCGTGATGCGAAGCAGTACAGGCGCGCCCTCGCACTGGTACGCCACATTCAGGAACAACACCCCGAACAAATCGATGCACCACTGCTACAAAGCCATCTTTTGGTGGACTTGGATAGGCGCAACGAAGCCATTCAATTATTGGAAAATTTAGTCAAAATTTATCCAGAGGAAACCCGCCTGCGCCTACAATACGCGCGCCTGCTTATTCGCGAAGACCTCAATCTTGCTCGCCAACAATTCGCCGAATTAGTTAAACAGCGTCCAGAGGACGGCAACCTGATTTTATCCCTGGCGTTGATTCACTATGAAACCAACCAGCTCGGTGAAGCCAAACCCCTGCTCGACCGTCTACTGGAACTAAAACAACACGAATCGGCGGCACACTTTTACCTGGGCGGCCTCGCGCAGAAGCGGGGGAACAACGACACTGCCGCCGCTCACTTCCAACAAGTGCAGCCCGGCAACGATTACGTGGAAGCCATCACCAAGGGCACCAAGCTACTCGCAGCCAGCGGTAAACACCGTGAGAACAGCCTGTGGTTTGCCAAGTTGCGAGAGCGGCACCCCGGACAGGTAGAACATTTTTTCCTGATGGAGGTCGAACTGCTGCGCAGGAATGGTGAGCCACAGATGGCCCTACAAGTGGCAGACCAGGCCATTTCTAAACTGAATAACAGCGGCCGCCTGATGTATAGCCGCGCCCTGCTCAACGACCAGCTGGGCAATGCCGCAGCGTTTGAGAAGGACCTGCGTACACTACTGGAACGCGACCCGGATAACGCCACGGTATTAAATGCACTGGGCTACAAACTGATCGACGATGAGACCCGCCGCCAGGAAGCCCTGCAACTTATCAGCCGGGCTCTGGAGCTGGAACCGGAGGATCCAGCCATTATCGACAGTATGGGCTGGGTGCAGTACCGTCTGGGGAATTATCGCGACGCGGAAAAATATTTGCGCAAAGCCCTGGAAAAACTGCCGGATCACGAAATCTCTGCCCACTTGGGTGAGGTGCTCTGGGTCCAGGGGGATCGCGAAGCGGCCCTCAAAGTCTGGAACGATGGGCTGGCCGCCAATCCAGAGAGCAAAATTATTCCGGCTGCGATGAAACGACTGCAAATCAAA
The DNA here is from genome assembly GCF_052466715.1 of Microbulbifer mixtoriginis (SeqCode). Taxonomy (NCBI): domain Bacteria; kingdom Pseudomonadati; phylum Pseudomonadota; class Gammaproteobacteria; order Cellvibrionales; family Microbulbiferaceae; genus Microbulbifer; species Microbulbifer mixtoriginis (SeqCode). The sequence goes on from NZ_CP174288.1 coordinate 3,341,533, forward strand.
GAAACACTGGAACAACATGTATCCGACAACTGACGCCGCTACCCGTAAGTTTTATTTACTCCTGGCAACAGCATTGACTCTGCTGATCTCCGCCTGTGCTGGCCAAAAGACCAAAGAGCCCGTTGCTCAGGAGCCCCCCGGCGAAACTGCAGCTCCCACCTCGGTAGCCCAACTCAAGCAGTGGACTATCAAAGGAAAACTCGGAGTGCGCTCTCCGGCAGATAACGGCAGTGCCAATTTGACCTGGCAACAGAGTGGCCCGCAAAATTTTCGTATTCACCTAAGCGGCCCCTTGGGTGCTGGTACCACGATAATTTCCGGTTCCGCTGGCGGTGTCAGCCTGGTGCGCGGCAATGAAGCGCCGGTAGTCGCCCGCGATGCCGCCCAACTCACTCAGCAAACTCTGGGCTGGCCGCTGCCGGCTAGGGAAATGTTCTACTGGGTACGCGGTCTTCCCGCGCCTGGGCCAAGAGGCGCTGAAAAACACAACGGCCAGGGCGAGCTACAGAGCCTGCAACAATCCGGCTGGTCCTTGCGGTTCAGCGATTATCGCCAAAACGGCCCTTACTTACTTCCCACACGTATTAAAGCCCAGACCAACGGTGCCGCCGGGCCGGTACAAGTCACTCTGGTAATTAAGGACTGGGCTTTTTAAATGCCGAAGCCCCGGCATGCGGGTATGATGCGCCCAACAGAATTAACCGGCCCAACATTCCCGCATGCTGACCTTACCCGCCCCCGCAAAACTCAACCTGATTCTGCGTATACTCGGCCGTCGCCCCGACGGTTACCATGAACTACAAACTCTCTTTCAAATACTCGATTATGGCGACAGTCTTGAGTTCTCCCTGCGGGACGACGGCATTATCCGTGTGGATGCAGGCGCTTTGGATGTTCCCGAGCAGGACAACCTGGTCTATCGCGCAGCTCTGCTGCTGCGTCAAAATATGCAGTGGCAGAATAAATCGCTTCCCGGTGCAGATATCCGCCTGAGTAAAAAGTTGCCACACGGTGGCGGTATCGGCGGCGGCAGTAGCGACGCAGCCACTACTCTGCTCGGTCTCAACTATCTGTGGCAGTGCAATCTATCCATCGATACCCTCGCAGAGCTTGGCCGGCAACTCGGCGCAGATATTCCAGTATTTGTGCGAGGGCACACCGCCTGGGCCGAAGGTGTTGGAGAAAAACTCACACCACTTTGCACAGAAAAACGCCACTATTTAGTCCTTGCTCCCGGTTGCCAGGTGAGTACCGCAAAAATTTTTTCCGATTCCCGTTTGACAAGAGATTCCGACGCAATTACATTAGCGGCCCTTCGCGAGGGGCAGCTCAATGAAACGCCACTCAGCAGTAAAAAGCTGGAAGCTTTTTCCGGTAACGACTGCCAGGAACTTGTTGAGAGTCTCTACCCTGAAGTTCGCGATGCCCGAGAGTGGCTGCAGCAATTTGCGCCAGCACAACTCACCGGCACCGGAGGTTGCGTTTTTGCCGCCTTCGAAACTGAGCAAGCAGCCCGATCGGCACTTGCCAGGCTACCGCGAAAATGGCAGGGTTTTGTTGCGACCGGTGTACAGACTTCACCGACACATCAGCAGCTCGCGAAATTAACCTCAAGCAATTGAGGAAAGATACTGGGGCGTAGCCAAGCGGTAAGGCAGCGGGTTTTGATCCCGTCATGCGAAGGTTCGAATCCTTCCGCCCCAGCCATTTTCCTTTTATACAGTGGCACCAGCAAAAACCGGTTCCGACATGTTTCAGTCGACACTGACCCAACCGGCCGAGGCCACTCGTAGCGGGCTACAAAAAGCCTATCCCCGAATTCTAAAGAATAATGTCGAAGGCAGTTTTGCATGCAACTCCCTGCCGTCGACCCGGAGGCTTTCCGAATATCAAAGCAACCACCTGGGTGACCAGGAGCCACGGCCAGCACATTTAACAGCTTCGCTATCCGCTCTATCGCCCCCTATAAAAAGTGGTGCTATCGCATCCTAACTGCTAGCAAATTATGCCGGCATCTACACTTCAACTCACTTCAAGACAGAATTAAAGGAACTCGCAGTGGCTGACTTAATGGTCTTCACCGGCAACGCAAACCCGGAACTGGCGCAGAAAATTGTCGACCATATGGCGATCCCCCTGGGCGAAGCCACGGTCAAGCGCTTCTCCGACGGCGAGATTGCAGTTGAAATTACCGACAACGTACGCGGTCGCGACGTTTTCGTAGTGCAATCCACCTGCCAGCCCACCAATCGAAACCTGATGGAGCTAATCCTACTGGTTGACGCCCTGCGCCGCGCCTCAGCCGGCCGCGTTACCGCAGTGGTTCCCTACTTCGGCTACGCCCGCCAGGACCGTCGCGTGCGCTCCCAGCGTGTACCAATTTCCGCAAAAGTGGTTGCCGATATGATGGTGAGCGTGGGTATCGACCGCGTACTGACTGTCGATCTGCACGCCGAGCAGATTCAGGGCTTCTTCGATGTGCCTGTGGATAACGTTTACGGCTCTTCCGTGTTGCTCGACGATATCGAGCGCCAGAAGTACCAGAACCTGGTTGTGGTATCCCCCGATATTGGCGGTGTTGTTCGTGCCCGCGCCGTGGCCAAGAGCCTCGACTGCGACCTAGCCATCATCGACAAACGCCGCCCCGCCGCCAACGTTGCCGAAGTGATGAACATCATCGGTGAAGTTAGTGGCCGCACCTGCCTGCTGGTAGACGATATGGTCGACACCGCTGGCACTTTGTGCAACGCCGCCAACGCCCTGAAAGAGCACGGCGCCGAGAAAGTTGTCGCCTACTGTACCCACCCAGTACTTTCCGGCAATGCCATCAGCAACCTGAACAACTCCGTTCTGGATGAGCTGGTGGTTACCGACTCCATCCCGCTGGGTGACAAAATGGAAAAGGCTCCAAAAATTCGCCAGCTGACCTTATCTGCCATGCTGGCCGAGTCCATGCGCCGTATCAGCAATGAGGAATCCCTCTCTGCGATGTTCCGCTAAGGACTCCATCGGCAAATAGAAAAGTGCCCCGCAGCAGCGGGGCACTTTGCGTTTGGGACTGATTCCCGTAGAATACGCGCCCGCCTGGCACTGCCGGGCTATTACTTCTGGGCAAGCGCCCAATTTACACTAACGCCAGAGCGGTCCGGTCGCAGGTCTCTCTGGACAGACAACCCGAGGTTTTACCCATGTCTGATATCAAACTGAACGCCATTGCCCGCAGCGATGAAGGGAAAGGTGCGAGCCGCCGCCTGCGTCGCCTGGAAGGCCGTGTACCCGGCATCGTTTACGGTGGCGAAGTTGAGCCGCAGTCTGTATCCCTACTGCAAAAGGACCTGTTCAAGGCCCTGGAAAACGAAGCTTTCTTCTCCTCCATGCTGACCATCGACGTCGACGGCAAAGAAGAGAAAGTTATTCTGCGCGATCTGCAACGTCACCCTGCAAAGCAGCTGCTTCTGCACATTGACTTCCAGCGCGTTTCCGCCAGCACCAAAGTACACGTGAAAGTGCCACTGCACTTCCTCAACGAAGAAACCTGTAAAGGCGTTAAGGCCGGCGGTATCGTTTCTCACACCCTGACCGAGCTGGAAGTCAATGCTCCTGCCGGTAAACTGCCCGAGTTCATCGAAGTAGACCTGGCGGACCTGGAACTGGATGGCATCCTGCACATCTCCGACCTGAAACTGCCGGAAGGTGTTGAGTCTGCGGATCTGAGCCACGGCGAAGACCACAACCTGGTTGTAGCTTCTATTCACAAGCCTCGCGGCGCTGTTGAAGCTGAAGCCGAAGAAGCTGGCGAAGGCGAAGAGTAATCACCTTGGCTGCGGCACCGGATACTCCGATCCAGTTGATTGTCGGCCTGGGCAACCCCGGGCCGGAATACGACCGGACAAGACATAACGCCGGTGCCGACTTTGTTGTCGAACTGGCACGCCGCCACGGCACTCAGCTCAGCTCCGACAGCAAATACCACGGCCTCACCGGCCGTGTGCGGATCGGCAACCGGGAAGTCCGGCTGCTGATTCCCACCACCTATATGAATCGCAGTGGCCAGGCTGTAGGCCCGCTGGCGAACTTCTTCAAAATTCCCCCGGAAGCCATATTGGTCGCTCACGATGAGCTGGACCTGGCCCCCGGTATCGCGCGCCTGAAAGCTGGCGGTGGTCACGGCGGACACAATGGCTTGCGGGATATTATTGCCGCTCTGGGCAACAACCGGGACTTTATGCGCCTGCGACTCGGCATCGGCCACCCCGGTAGCGCTAGCGAGGTGGCGCGCTTTGTCCTTCAGCGCGCCCCCAGGGCGGAACAGGAAACTCTGGCTGACGCCATCGATCACTCGATCGACGTGCTGCCCACCGCCGCCAGCGGCGACTGGGGCGCAGCCATGAAAACGCTGCACACCGCCAAATAGATCCCACCGGGCGGCTTGCCTTTTGCCCCGGAAATCTCGATAGTGTGCTGCGCCAAATTGCCGGTATTTTCCCGGCTGGCCCGGATCATTCGGAGGCCGCGCTACCCAGCCCGCCCAGACTCCCGCCAGCGTAATCACTACCGGACTTCAAACGCAATTAGCAGAGCGCGCGCTACGCGCCTCAGGCAAACGGAAAAATATCACCATGGGTTTTACTTGCGGTATTGTCGGCCTGCCTAACGTGGGCAAATCCACCCTCTTCAACGCACTGACCAAGGCGGGAATCGACGCAGAAAACTTCCCCTTCTGCACCATTGAGCCGAATGCCGGTGTGGTACCTGTGCCGGATCCCCGCCTCGACAAGCTGGCGGAGATCGTCAAGCCCCAGAAAGTGATTCCAACCACCATGGAATTCACCGATATCGCTGGGCTCGTTGCAGGTGCCTCTAAAGGCGAAGGTCTGGGCAACAAATTCCTCGCCAACATCCGCGAAACCGACGCCATCGCCCATGTCGTGCGCTGCTTCGAAGACGACAACGTTATCCACGTTGCCAACCAGGTACACCCGGTATCCGACATTGAGGTGATCAACACCGAGCTGGCCCTCGCCGACCTGGACACCGTAGAGAAAGCTCTGCAACGTTTTACCCGCGCCGCCAAGGGGCAGGACAAGCACGCCATCAAGATGAAAGCGCTGCTGGAAAAAATCCTGCCACACCTGAACGAAGCCAAGCCGCTGCGCTCCTTTGGCCTGTCCGAAGATGAACTGACGGACCTGCGTGAACTGAGCCTGCTCACGGTGAAACCCACCATGTACATTGCCAACGTGCACGAAGACGGCTTCGAAAATAATCCGCACCTGGACGCCGTTGCCGCCATTGCCGCTGAAGAGAACGCTGTACTGGTACCCATCTGCAACAAGCTTGAAGCGGAAATTGCCGAACTGGACGACGATGAGAAGCAAGAATTCCTGGAAGAACTGGGTATGGAAGAGCCGGGCCTGAACCGGGTAATCCGCGCCGGTTACCAACTGCTTGGCCTGCACACCTACTTTACCGCCGGCGTGAAGGAAGTGCGCGCCTGGACCATCCCGCTGGGAGCCACCGCACCCAATGCCGCCGGCAAGATCCATACGGACTTTGAGAAAGGCTTTATCCGCGCCGAAGTGATTAGCTACAGTGACTTTGTCGATCACAATGGCGAGGCTGGGGCCAAAGACGCAGGCAAGTGGCGCCTGGAGGGTAAAGATTATGTTGTCGCTGATGGTGACGTAATTCACTTCCGCTTCAACGTCTAATCCCCCTGCTATCTATCCTTCGCCTCCCCACCCCGGGGAGGCTGTCTCTGCGGCGTAAGATCCATGGCGCAATCAAACTGGAAAGTCGGCCTGCCTTTGGCATTGACCACCGTCTTTATGTGGGCAGCCCTGCCCATCGCCCTCAAAGGCCTTTTGGAACACATCAGCCCTGAGACCGCCACCTGGTATCGTTTTGCTGGCGCGGCGTTGTTGGCGGGACTCTACTACGGGCGTGCACGGCAATTGAAATTAAAGGCACTGTTCAGCCGCAGCCTGCTGCTGTTCACCCTACTCGCCGTGGCCGGGCTGCTGTTGAATTACCTCACCTATGCCAGCGGCCTAAATCACATCACCCCTGGTGCGGCACAGATCGTGATCCAGCTGGCCCCGCTACTACTGCTGATCTCCAGTGTTCTGTGGCTTAATGAACGCTTTTCTCCGAGACAGTGGGCCGGTGTGGCCCTAGTGGTGATGGGGCTACTGTTATTTTTCAACCAGCGCCTCGCCGAGCTGGGGAGCGGCGCCGATAGTGATTACCTGCTGGGGCTCGGATTGATCCTGATCGCCGCGGTATCCTGGGCGGTATATGGCTTTTTCCAGAAGAAAATCCTCAGCCGCGCCACACCCCAGGACTTGCTGGTATTGATTTATATTGCTGGCACCCTGTGCTTCCTACCCATGGCAGATCCACTGGATGTCGCCCATCTGGGCTGGCTGGACTGGCTGCTACTTGCATTTCTTACCGCCAACACACTGATCGCCTATGGCGCCTTTAGCAAGGCCCTGGCGCACTGGGAAGCCTCCAGTGTCAGTGCCACTCTGTCACTGGTACCAGTAATCACGCTGCTGTTCAGCACCCTGGTGAGCAGTATCTGGCCCGATTACATCGCGGTGGAGCCGCTTAACTGGATCAGCTGGAGTGGTGCCGCTGCGGTGGTGTTGGGTTCCGCCCTCGCCGCTATCCGTTCCGGGCATCGCGCCAAGGGCTCTACGGCTCCAGATGAAAAAATCGCTAACTAACTGAAAAGAATACAAAAAAGTGTTGACACACCCAGCCCATCGATTAATAATGCGCGCCCTCGGGACAGCCGAGACAACAAAAGAAATGGCAAGGTAGCTCAGCCGGTTAGAGCGCAGCACTCATAATGCTGAGGTCGGGAGTTCGAGTCTCCCCCTTGCTACCATTTCAAATCACAGAGACTATTCTTTGTGAACCTTGAAACTGGGGCGTAGCCAAGCGGTAAGGCAGCGGGTTTTGATCCCGTCATGCGAAGGTTCGAATCCTTCCGCCCCAGCCATCCTCCAGAATTTATCCCGCAGGCCCGAATCAGGGCAGCACTCAAAGCCAGATTACTTAGCAGCTGATATTTTTTATCGCAAAACATCTAGTCTTTGCCGCCGGCGCGCAGTCGCGCGCCAGCACTCGCCAAGCTCCCTTATTTAACCCCCGGTATCAAACTCTCCTCTATCGCAACTGCCTTAATCTCTGCACCAGACCCATTTGCTGCCGCGCCACGGCTGAGCTCTCGGCGCAACCCCAATACCCGCAGCCACTCGAATCCCAGTAAGCACAGCAATAACGCCAATAGCACTAGAGGTCCTCCCAGGCCGCTTAGGGCTTGCCGTTCCGACGCACAGGTCCACACAAGCTGTACAACACACAGTAGAGCCACAATTAGCAGGGTGGGTTTGCGCCCCAGCAAGCTCACAACAAAAACACCAAGGGGTGCCCCCAAGGCCACCACCGGCGCCGCTGCCAGCCAGTTGCCAAAAACCCCTGGCTGCCAGTCGCCGGCCAGCGACTTCACCAGCACACCGAGTACAGAGCAGAAGGCCATGATCACTACCGAGGTGGGAATCGCTACCTTCAGGTCCACACGGCTCAGCAGCACCAAAGCCGCGTACACCAGCATATCCACACCAACCCCGGTTACCGAGACCACACAGAAGCCTGCAAAAGCCCCAAGCAGAAGACCTACACGAAAATCCGTTGGGCACTGCGGATCACCCTTGTGCTCACAGTCGGTGATCTCGGAGAGCCGATACAAATGAAATATCCCAAAGCTGCCCCAAAGCACCGCGAAAGAGAGCTTCACCCACAGCTCGGAAATCATCGGCGCAAACAGCAATATGCCCGCAGGAGTGGCCAATAAAGAACCGAGCAAGGCGCCGCGTAGCATCGACCAGGCTAACGGCTGCTGCCGACAAAGAATAAACAGGCTGGCACTAACCATACCGATCGACTGCACCGCAAAACTGAAGTCGCGGCCGAGACTGGCAGGCATATCAAATAAGAGCACCAACACGGGGAAGCCCACCGTGCCTCCACCCATGGGCGTGGAACCGGCGGCATAGCTGCCGAGCGCCATTGCAAGCGCCATGGACCAATGCTCCAGTGCTAGGGCCAAGTTATCGCCCTGCATAACGAGAAACAGCCAAACTCCGTAAAATAACGCCAACCAGGCAAACCAGTAGCGGAGAGAGAGCCGCGCTAGGTATTTCATTTTATTATTCGCGAACTTAAACGTCAGAGGGGCTAATAGTGGTACGAGTGCAAGGCGGGATCAAGGAGGGATAATGACTGCTGATAACTGCATCTCGTAATACTGATGCGCGCAGGCAGCCCGGCAACCGCAATTGCCGGGCTGTACAGGATTAGTTCAGACGCTTCTTGCGAATCAGATTCTGAACCTGCATGGAGGACATCATGGAAGCGTAGATCGCCGGCAGAGCGCCACGCTTGCGCAGTTCCAGGAAGTCTTCATCGGACAGCTTGTTCAGCTTCTCTTCGTCAATCACGTAGAAACCAGTCAGATCGTAGGGCTTATCTTCTTCGGTAATACGCAGAGTCAGCTTCTTCTGGGTCAGCAGGTCTTTGGATACCAGGAATTCGATAAACGACTCGGTAACAGATACGCGCTGGGCAGTTTCTACCACCGCCTGAGCGCGGTTTTTCAGGTAGTCAGTCTGCTCGCCCTCACCGTCAAACAGAGCCTCGCCTGCGGACTCACTCAACATACTGGAGTCTTCATCGATACACAGTACCGCCTGATCAGTGTTCTCTGGGTTCTTCACCAGCACGAATGGGTAGGTGCGAACCTGCAGAGGAATGTAGCTGCCATTCCAGCCCTCAGCGCCAGAGAACAGGTTTTCACCGGGACGCAGGCCTGTAAGAGCCACCACTTTAAACTGCTCAGTATTCTGGTCTTTTACGAACAGGATCGGATAGCTCTGGGCCGCCTGAACAATTTCCTGAACCACCAGCGGCAAAATATGATTGCTGCTCACATGGTCAAAAGTGATGTCCTGGGTGAGTTTCAGGTTGGCGTGTGCCTTTTTATCCAAAGCTTTGATCTGTGCCATAAGTACAACTCCTAGCTACTTTTATAGTTACTTAATTTTCAGAGATACCCTAACGTACCACTTAATTGGCTTATAAACGATGACAAGCGCTTTCCTGTAGTCGCCGGAAACCAAAGTCAGCATTAAACAGGTAAGCGGGCCAACAGGCAAACAAAGCCTGTTGTAAATGCCAAAAACCAAATTTAGTGGATTATAAGGAAAACTTTCAAGCAGGCCGCAACAACTTGTTTGAAAGAAAGTCATTGAGGAGATACGAAAGGACCCAGTGACGCGTTTAGATAAATATTGCAACCCCACTAACGAATAACTTCCAGGCACGCTAATGATAAGGTGCTACCAAGTTATATAAGCATAGGCCGACAACTTGTTATTAATTTCCCATAGCACAAGTTGCCGACGGGACTGCAGCTCTACCTACAGGTTTAACTTAGCTTTCAGCTCACTGACCGCTCTATTGAGTACAATATCCGTACCGCTACGGACACCATCCACTGTACGCTCGACCAAAATATCCGGCTTAACTCCATAGCCAACAAATTCACGCCCATCTGGATAGGTATCCCGCTTGGTACAAACCCTAAAAGAACCACCTCCAGGAAGATCGAAAAATACTGGCTGGCCTGTACTACCATTTGTTGGCTCACCAACAATGGTAAAGTGCTCAAGTGAGTCAGCATAAATTAAGAAGTCTTCCGCTGCCGATGCCGTATTTCTTCCAATTAGCACATAAGTAGGCACTATGTGATTATTATCCAGTTTAGCCTTAAGCTTTTCTGAAGGGTCCCCACCGACTTCCCAAGCATTCCCCTCCCCATAAGGGCGATATTTTTCCATCTCCTCAAACTGGTCAGCGAAAGCGCCCCAAGCTTTATAGGCTGCGATATGCTTGGGAGTCTTCCAGACAGAGCCTGGTAAATCCCGGTCAGCCAAATAAGAGATAATCTCTCCTGCGTGACTGGTACTGCCGCCACCATTAAAGCGTAAATCTATTATCAACCCTTTTGATTTAGCAATATCTTCATAATGAGATTTAAACTGCTCAACAACCGCCTGTTTCCCAAAAGTATTTAAAGCTACATAGGCTATATCATCATCAAGCCACTTAAGCTCAAATGGCTCACCATTCGACTGAGGTTGTGCAATAGAGGTGTAATCAATCTCCCTCCCACGCGCATCTCGCTCAACTTGTACTTTTTTAATTTCACCTTTGGGGGTTTCTATAGTGAGCTCAACTTTGGAACCCGGAACGCCGTCTAACAGATCTCGCACAGCTATACCCCATAAAACGTGTTTGGTAGAGCTGGCGATATAAGGCATCACCTGTTCCTTCATGTATTCCTGCACACCCTGGCCATCTACAGTAACAATGGTTGACCCCAAAGGAATTTCAGGTGCTAAGCTCCTCTCCACCCCGATTATCACCGGCTGCTGGTCAGCTTCCTTTAGGCGAATAGGCGGCCATCCGACATACTTAGCAGGCATATCTTTGGGGAAATAAACATTGGTGTGACCATCCTCAAGCAATGCGTTAAAGCGACTTAACTCACGATAGTATTCATAGCTGTTTTCTGTAGCTAAAACTCGAGGAATAAATTCGCGATACTTCGCATCAAAGTCAAGATCTGGAACCTGATCGAAGAAAGCAAAATTGTAACTGACCTCTTTCCAAAACAAAGAAAGACCGTATAACTTTTCTTCATCAGATAAGTTATCAGGCACTACATCAATGCTATCTGCATAGGTAGTGCTCGCTGAGGCCGCCACAATAGAAAATGCTAGAATTATTTTTTTTAACATAATATACGTCCTAAAACCAAGGTGCCTCATGCTACAGATTTAAATGAGGTAGATAGCTCAGCTCACCTTAAAAAAAGAACATTTCATCGTGAAAAGTAGATAGTCTAAAGCGTAGCTTCTTTACTTTCATTCTTGTGGATAAGCCTTTAACGTGAGTGCCAAAATCTCTTTCACCACCATTTCTGGCTCATCATTTTGAGGATAGTGATAGCTCTTCTCAGTCAAAACAACCCGCCCCTGTGGAAATGCATGGGCCCAATTTGAATGTAACTCCCCCCATCTATCCCGGGCCTCATCAGTAAAGAAAAGAAGAGGAGGATTGTCATACTTTTTAATTGAAGCAATTACTGTGACGGGTATATCTGGGATTTGAGGATAGTCAGGTAAAGGGCGTTTAGACCAAAAATCCAGGTACTGATTCGACATGCCGTTCTTCATATCATCCAGTTTTACCTGAGCAATTTGCTCTTCGGCCAATTCCAAATTCAGAGATCGCATAATATCCACATCATGCTCAGAAGAAGGCTCTATCAGCATCAACGCTGCCATTCTTTCAGGGTACTGGGCGGCAAACGTTCGGGCTACATGAGCGCCATAGGAGTGCGCAATATAAGTAATTTTCTCTTTAACCCCCAAAGCCTCCAATAAGGCCTTGGCCCCTTGAGCATAATCCTCAGAGCTAAAATGTTTCTTGATGGCTGTAGAATTACCATTGCCAACACGCGAGTAACGTATAACTCGTGCATGCTCTGCTAACCTATCATAGATTGGATTCCAGTCAGACATGCCAGCCGAGCCCCCCGCTTCTAAAAACAGGATAGCCTTACCAGATCCTTTGATCTCATATTCAATACGGTACTCACCCACAGGAATCTGTTCCGGCGACGCAAAAGCATATAGCGGAAGTGCAAGCACTATGAGTAGGAGGATTTGATGCATATACAACCCATAATAACGATCAAAGAATCCAAACTTAAAAACACTATGTGGCAGCAACACCCTGCCCTAAGCGCGCTTCATTGCCTGGTCCGGGGTGTTCCGGTACCAGCTGAGCCAATCCCAAAGAAACCAAAGCCATCAAAGATCCAGCAAAGAAAACCATCGCTGGAGAGGTGAGCCATAGCAAACCAAACAAAACGGGGATAATAACCGCCGCGATATGATTAATGGTAAAGCTGACACCTGCAGAGGCTGCGATGTCACGTTCATCCACGATCTTTTGGAAATAGGTCTTGATGGCAATGGCCATAGAGAAAAACAGATGATCGATAATATAAAGCGCAGCTGCCATCATCGCGCTCTCCACCAATGCATAACCAGCAAAGACTAGTGCTAAACCAATATATTCCAGAGTGAGGATTCGGCGCTCACCAAAGCGAACAATAAACTGGCCAATTTTCGGGGCAATATATAAATTCAACAGGTGGTTTACGGTATAAAGTGCAGCAACTTCTCCTACGCTATAACCAAACTTCTCAACCATCAAAAAACCAGCAAAAACAATAAAGATCTGCCGACGTGCACCGCTCATCATTGTCAGAGCGTAGTAAAGCCAATAACGTTTGCGTACAACCAACTGCTTTCTCTGGCTATGGGGCTGGGGAAATTGAGGAAAAAGTATCCAGGCCACCAGGGCAATAATAACTGTGCTCCCTCCTCCAATCAGGTAAACCCAGGAATAGTCCAACCCGCCAAAATCCATCAAGCCCCAAACTAGCCCATAGGCCAATAATGCGGCAAAAGAGCCAGCTGCAGCCATTCGCCCCATCCAGATTGCCGAAGTCTTCTTTGGAAACCACTGCAAAGCCAGAGAGGTTTGCAGGGTTTCATAGAAGTGAAAACCGATCGACATCAATAATGTCGTGAGTAATAAACCTGTGAGAGATGGAAAAAAACCGGTCAGCATCACACCAATCCCGGTTGCTACAAGTGAGAGAAGCGCCAACCGCTGCTCACGAATAAGCAGCAAAACAAAGATCACTGTAAAGGCAAGGAAACCTGGGATTTCCCGCACACTTTGCAGCAAGCCAATATCAGCCCCAGTAAATGAGGCTTTGGCTATCACAAAGTTATTAAGGAGGGTATTCCAGACAGAAAAAGAAAGTGGCATTGAGGCTGCAAGGATCAACAGCAGAATTTCCGGTCGACGGAGGCGTTGTAACATAGCGGGACTCCTACACTGAGGACAGCAATATACGCTATACAACGCTGGCGTGTAAATTGAGCTTAAGATGACTGCCAATCACCACCAAACCGGCTATTAATTCTGCCTTGTAGTAAAGACAAGGCTCTTCTCATTTAAACCCCACTGGGTCAGTTAGAACTTACACAAATAGAGTTCTGAGACTTCAGTGTCTCTCTCGTAAATATGATCAAGTGCCCCAATGAGATTCTTAATCGCTACATAGCAGTTTGCAATCACTCTTCGGCGAAACATTGACCCTGTAAACCATTTTCAATATGCATCAATTATCACCTATGCTTTGACCAGGACTCAGATCACCCATTTTCCCATACTACGGCATATACGTATAAATTCTCCTTGACGGCTTAATCACTGGAATTGGCAAATGAACATCTCCCCAAAACTTCCTGCGCTGTCACTAAAACTCACTATCTGCGTCATATATTTCTTATCGACGCCATTAAATACTGCGGCACAAGAAAATAAACTGCCAGACGGACTCAAATTAAACGAATGGAAGGTCCCCTGGCAGGGACTGCCCAGAGACCCCCATGTGGATAACAGGCAGCAAGTTTGGTTCTGTGGGCAGGCCGGCAACTACATCGGTCGATTTTCTCCGTCTGATCAGACGTTTAAAAAATTTGAGGTCCTTGAAGGAACCCACCCTCACAACTTGATAGTAGATAAGCAGAGCATGGTTTGGTATGCGGGCAACCGCAATGCTCATATTGGGCGTATGGATGCAGAGACCGGTAAAATCACTCAATACCCAATGCCTAAAGGTGTAAATGATCCACATACACTGGTATTCAACCGTGAGGGCAATATTTGGTTTACAGCCCAACAGAGCAATCGCATAGGTATTTTGGATGTAAATAATGGAGAGGTGAAAGTAGCTACACCACAAACTGCCAACGCACGCCCTTATGGAATCAAGGTAGACTCACAAGATCGCCCCTGGGTTGCTCTATTTGGCACGAATAAACTAGCTTGGGTAGACCCTAAAACCATGGTGGTAAACGAAATCTCAATTCCCCGACCAAGCGCTCGGCCTCGCAGGCTGGAAATCGATACATCTAACAATATCTGGTATGTGGACTATCCAGAGGGCTATCTTGGCAGATATAAGCCCAGTACAAAAGAATTCAAAGAATGGAAGCTCCCCACTGAAAATCCACGCCCTTACGGAACCGCAATGGATAACAAAGGCCGGCTATGGGTAGCAGACACCGGTGATATTCCTAACATCATCTTTGCTTTTGATACAGAAGCACAAAAGTTTGTCAGTCAAACGACTGTACCCAGCGGAGGCAACATTCGATATATGTATTTTGACAATAAAGATGGAAGCTTTTGGTTCGGTGTCGATTCTGGATTTCTAGATCAGGGAATACCAAAAAAATGAGTCTTTTAAAAAATTACAGATAAATTTATAAAAGGAACTCCCAGCAGGAAACACCAAGGGCAGCCTGCTAAAACTGGAGTCTATCTAACGACCTCAACATAGTGTTTTAGCCCAAGCGATGCTCACATCCTTCTTTTTTCTCAGAAGGAAGTATACAGATAGTAATAGCCACATGTTCATTTTTATATTCAAGCAAGGGGTTGAACTTGAGGACTACTCAGTTAGCTCCAGCAACCCATATCGAGAATACATTTACAAGGTAGATGTAGATCTTAGCGCAAATATAAATGCAGAAAATTCTGCACGAAGAAAGAAATCAATTAATTGATGAGAACTCCAGCAATAGAATCCTCTTAAATAATCCCCCCAACAAACGCCTCTCAATATAGGAGCAGGCTTCCGAAACTTATTGAGGGGTTACTTTTCCACGACTTGTAACCTTTAATTTAAAAATCACCAACCATCAGAGAAGATTTCTTTGACTTAATTAGGGGGGCACTAAAAATTTAGTTAAATCTTGATTACACATAAAGTAAGAATACAGGCACCTACTCTGGCCGAGGCTGCCAATTGATCACAGTGGGATAGGCCTTATTCTCGCACAACCAAATTACTGCTCGAATCCCAGGCCTAAGTTCTGCTTGCGAATCAGTAACCTTTCCCCAGTCACTCTCCAGAAACGCTTTCCCTTGTAAACGGAACTGACCGAGAAGTGCTTTCCAGCTAGGCATCGTCAATTCTAATGATTCTTTGGTGTCGTAATCAGTGGAAATCCATACTTTAATACTGTTTCCTGTCCGCACTAATTTTGTCACCTCTCCCTGCCAGGAAGTCAGCTGGTTCCTATTACAAGCCACATAGCCTGGCACAGCGAGCCTCTGGGCAGTTACGTTAGCCGTATTTATAGATATCAGAGTAAATAGGATAAAAAATCGGATACTTTTCATAATTATCAGTGTATTGGGGGGAGTAATCCCCCCAAAAAATTATTATAGACCGCGGTAGGTACTGCTTTGCTCATCTGCGCGAGTAGCCTGCCCCTCTGTGAATTCGTACATACAGCTATCGTCTGTGTAATCCATAAAGTTTGTAATCGGATCAAGACCGGCTGCGTTCCGCCCCCTAGTACAGGAATCCCTACCTACTGGACACCCATAAGCCGGCGACCTCTCGGCAGGAGTATCGGAAACATAATCACCATTTCCACCACAGCCGCCCTGGAAGGTATGATACAAACCTAACCAGTGGCCAACCTCATGAGTAAGAGTATCGCCCTCGTTGTAAGGTGCTGCATCGCCACCAGGCACAGAACCGGTTAAAATAACTACCCCGTCATCCAGCGGATCTGAAGAATAGCTGCTTGGGAAAGTTGCCCACCCAAGTAGACCACCGCCGATATCAGCCACATAGATATTCAGGTCTCCCGCATCACCAACACGCAATGAACTTTTCATAGCGCGCTCTGCGGAGGAACCATATCCAACGTTATACCAAGAATTATTAGCCGTTACTGAAGTTGAAACCAGATTAAAGGTAAATGGTGTACTCGCATAAGCATCATTAAGTACTGCCATTTGCGCATTAATTACATTGCTGGGTAGCGACCCATTATTGGCGTTATCAGTAATAACATGGAAATATACATCAATAGTTACAGAACCCGCTGGACGTAGCGTATGAGTTCCACTGCTTATACTACGAGACTGTCCGCGCAGCGCAGTAAAATGCTGCTCTTTCAAAGCAGCCTCCTGAATAGAGGGGTGATTAGTGCCGCAACGTTTAAATTTAGCGTTGTCATTAGCACGCTCAAGTAAAGAATCACTTTCAGCAAAACTGATAGCAGGTGATATTAGCAAACACAAAGATAATGCAGTTTTTATTGAAGTTGAAAGATTAGCTTTTCTCATAACCTGAACCTTAATTATTTTATTAAATTGATAACCCCAGACAGCCCGCCCACCTTCCATGCTGAAGACAACTACTGTCAATAGTACCAACTCTCAAAATAGTAATAATGACATTGGTTTCTTTAATGAGGCGGCAAGTTCAACCAAATGGCATAAAAAGAATTAAATTCAAGGAATACTTCAAATGAAGGCTCCACACCAGAAACACAATAAAGACAGGAAAAATAGCTTCACAGGTAATCATTTCTGGTGAAAAAATATTAAAAAATGCTTTTCACACCTTAAAAACATTGCCTTACGACGAGTCAATATCCAAAAATTCTTTTTAAAAAATAGTTGTTAGCTACTATAACTTCCCTCCCTTACAGAAATTTCAAACATGACCTAAGCCCCCTGACGCACTCGATACAAGCCAATCAATCTGATAACAACAGAGATTAATAATCTAGGAGAAATAAAGAATGGAACTCGATCAAAAGCAAAGAAAAGCAATAAAATTAGTTACCATCTATCCATTTGCCTTATTCATTATTTCAACCTTTATTAACTTACCCCTTGCGGATATAGGATCGACCAAAGTCAGCCTGCCTTCTGTATCACACTTACACATAATAATTATTTCGGCTCTGATATTGACAGGAAACCACAGCCTGCTAATGACATCGACGGAGATCACTAGAGTGAAATTTAAAATGTACTCCACACCAGAGGAATGGCAAGAAAGCGGCAATAACAGGGAAGTAACATCTGAATTAGCAATTAGTGAGCTTAAGCGAAATCATAATGCACACAGAAACCTAACTGAAAACACTTGTATCTTCACTGTGCTCGCGATTCCTTTTCTATTAATTTCTCCGCCATTAATAATCACCTCTATCTGGATTATAGGTTTTGCTATGGGCAGGCTAGGTCATTCAATCGCCTATCTGGCAGGAAAAACTGGCTTGCGAGGTCTTTTTATGAGCATTAGCCTATTAGCTACGTATGGAATAGCTAGCTATCTTATATGCGCTTGGTTTATTTAGATTTATATTAGATTAAGTAGCTGTGTATTTACAGACTAGGCAAGATTATTCATAGTGGGACCAACAATCTCAGAAAACCAAATTAAGCTGCTCGATACGAGCAAGGATTTTTTTAGACCCTTGAATTGACAGAGATCTTCGTAGATAAAATCGCTCCATTGTCTTTGGAACCCTTAACATTAGCTGGTGCCTCTAAGGGTACAGGTGCATAAGATTCAGGAAAAACCTGAAGCAATTACCATATGTAACCGACCGTAGGGACCATATTCCTAGATGGGCACCTAGTTCCTGCGTGAATGCTATATAAACGATAAACATCCACACACCAACCAACCATTTTCACTTGGGAACTTAATCAGCAGACCTATAATCTACCCAAAACCTGGGAAATTATTTTTTATCTAATTTAGACTACAGCAAAACCTTCATAGCATCGGAAAGTTGTACTCATCAACCAAGCACTAGTAAAGTGACTTCTTTAATCGATAACCAAAGCTATTTTCCCGCCTTGTCCCTGTCAGCTTCCAGTCAGAATAATTAAAGATATGAATCCTACCTTCACCTGTCTTTGTTAAGCCTACCAACTTATCCAATAACTCCATATATTGAATTACCAATTGAGAGTTCAATATATCACCATCAATTCGCCCTTGCCTTCTTGGAAATAGATCCAAAAAAGCCTGAATATCCGTTAAAACTTCCCACCGAACTTTTGACATACTTAGTGGCCTAACCTGCTCATAGCCACTTTCAGGATCATCACTTCTAAACTTAGCACTTGGACCGCTAAATAAATTAATAGGCGACCACATAAAGCAATCCCTCAATGACTGCTGGGTTGATAATCCAATTGGGGCAGATCTAGCTGCATTGCTTAGTGGTCCTCCTGAGGCCACACTGCGCTGCAAAGAATCAACTTTAGATCCATCAAAAGCTGGATTTTTGATTATCATGCGCCCAATATCGAAAAACTCGCCCATTCCTTGTATATCAACAATATGATGCCTACTGAAACCTAGTAAATCTTTATCAAAACGCCCGATCAACTTTTCTGAAACCCCTTCCTTATGGATCTTTGGCCGGGAAGATGGCTTTGACATTTTAACTCTATTGCTCATGGTCAACTCTATGCAGTTTTTTAATACTAAAATTAAACAATTTAAAACTTAATAAATCAATAAAAATATATTATATGTAATGGCATGTACTTCTGTATAATTGAATTAGCTTTAACCAGCAAACCCATCAGAAAGTATTCTGCAATTCTAAGACACTTGGAAAACACAAGGTACTTATTACATTTTTAAAACCCACCAAAATTAGATGACTGGCACGGTACTAATGCATATAAAAATATAAGTGCCAATCAAAGTAATTTATTTAGATGATTGATAGAAAAGATCGCCCTTGATGGAAGAATCATTACTCCTGCCAGCAGCATCTACATCCATCAATGAACTTAATTTATTAAGCGATCAGATCAATTGTGGATATGATAGGCATCGAATCCACTAGAGTTGACTTTTGCGGTCAAGCATTCATTGAAATCATATCCATACTGACAGATCTCATTAAGTTCGATAGTAATGCAATTTACTTTATCCTCTACATTACAGCGGTATTACGAAGGCACGGGCTGATACGAATTTATCCTGACCTGTGCAATCGAAGCCACAATAGGTATTACAGTTTTGCTTGAAACCAAGGCCCTCCGTGAGGGGCACTCTAGGGCGCAGTAGTTACAATTGCAGGTTCTCATGCAGGTTGTCTTCTCTTTTGGCGATCTGGCCTGCTTTGTTGTATTGCTAGCTACGCTTCAGGATGGAGTCTGACTGAGTCGGATCTGATACCGGACCATTGGCCTTGCCCAGGCGCAGTTTTTTAAAGACGGCCCTGAGGATCGTAGTCTCTCTGGCTTTCCAGCCCATTGCCGAGCTGACGCTGGCTTTCCCTGCCCTGTTCATCGTGACTGATGCTGGTGATCAGATGATCGGTTTCGCTGCCCAGTGGCCGGCGGGGTTGAAGGCGAAGTCCAGTACTTCACCATCGGGTAATGTTGTGGCAATACGATTACCGACGGCATCGTATTGGTGGCTCAGTTTGTCTTTGCCCTGCCAATCGGCAACAATACGCCCATTGGCATCGTACTCCCAGCGCAGTTTGCGGTGGGTATTTTCCGCCTCAACTAATTGCTCACTGCGGTTGTAGCGGAAGTTGGTAATTCCATCCGGGGTCAATTCTTCTAACAAACGACCGAAGGGGTCACGCTTGAAGATGGTGTCGATACCCTTACCAGTATCAGTGTCGGTAACGGCTCTGGAACTGATCAGGTGGCCGGCGCGGTTGTAGGCATAGCGGGTCACGCGGCTATCGAAGCCGATCTCTTCAATTAATCGTTCGTTGAGATCGTATTTAAGCTGGTAGCGCTCTCCACTCTCGTTAGTGAGGCCAACTAAGTTGCGTTCGCCGTCGTAGTGATATTCAAGGCGGCTGCCGTCTGGGTTGGTGCGCGTCTTAACCTGGCTGAGGCCGTCGTAGGCGTAGCTGGTACTGCGACCTTCGGAGTTGCTAACTTCGGCCAGTAACCCCTGGGGGTTGTAAATGTATTGTGTGCGGGCACTATCTGGAGTAATTATCGCATAGATGCGATCCTGGGCATCGTATTCGTAGCCAGTGATCAGAAGCCTGGTTAAAGGTTAAGTAAACGACAATAGTTTACTCTGACCCCATTTATTCTATTTAGCAAAAAAAATATTACACAGTGTACGGCAAAACCACCAGAAACTATTTCTTTAGTGATATATGTCAATAAAACCACCTAAATATGGGCAAGCAACTAATAGCTCAAATTGTTCAAAATCCTCCCGTTGATTTCCAACCCCAGCTTCAACAGGGAAATAAAGCAACAAAACTCCTGTGCTGGATTTTTTGTTTTTATTCAACCCCCTAAACTGGTAGCCATTTTTTTGGAATATTAAAGTTATCCAGCAACTCACCACTCTTTGAATAAACATGGATTAGCGACCTGATATACTCACTTACGTATACCTTTTTAGATATCGCCGAATAAATAGCTCGAGCAATTGCTGGAAACTTAAGAACGACTTGTCGCCCTCCCTCGCCCCAAGACAAAACTGTTGAGGCGCCTCGATCTTTTCCTAGAAATAACGACAAGCTATTTATAAGATATCACCTTAGTAATTTTTCTCGAACGTCCCTCCAGAACATAGTCAACGACTATTGATTTGCAAAAGTAGAACTTATCCCAGAAATCTGGGTTTACACCCACCACATCTCTCACCCTTGAGTCAGTAAAAAGGCTGTATTCATTCCCTTTATCGTCGAAAAATAATAATTCCGAGCTATCAGCGGGAGAAACTTCCTTAAACTTTACCTTAGCCATAAGTATCTATTTCTTCGTACTAATTTTCTTTCTTGGCATTTTCTTTGGAGTTGAGAACGAAATTTTTCCAGCGTTTTCTGGCTGCCAAAATTCCGCAAACACCTGGGTGCCTCCCCCCCTATACTTTGTGCCTGCTTTTGAAACCTGAGGGGCAACCTCACCAATATAAAGAGTTGTCCCCTTCTCCATAGTTACAGAAGTATAATGTGTCATATCGTTATATGCTCCCCTACCAAAACTCTTAAGAGCAAGTAATTGTCTAGTCTCATACCTAGAAGAAGGCATATCACCTATTGCTACATATGGACCCGCTGGGTTTGAACCTCCTCCCGAAAAGCGGTGACCTTCCACTGTATCTAAAAGTTTAATCTTAACAGCTTTATCGCCAGTAAAACCCTGTCCTGGGCGGTCTACTTGTTCAATAATTTCATACGATCCCTCAGGTAAAGCCTGTAAGTGCTTTTCTAATAGTGGATCAACTTTGATAGGTCCATTTTTATTACAGTCGCCGGGTTTTGCTGAAAGACCAAACGGATCAATCCATTTAACCGGATTAGGCACATACTGGTAGTTATTTACACCACCTAAAAGTCCAATCGGGTCCTGCTGAGTAAACTCCCCAATCTGCGGATCATAGTACCTAAACCGGTTGTAATGTAGCCCGGTTTCTTCATCAAAGTACTGGCCTTGAAAACGTATCGGTTGCTCTATCTGATTTTCATGTGCTAAAGCAATATTACCGTAGCACTTATAAGCAACACTCCATACCACTTCACCGTCTTGGTTGGTAAGGGTATCTGGAGTTCCTAGATGATCCAGATGATAGTGATAAACCTGATTATCTTCTTTTAACCCAACAGGTTTGAAAGTGCCCGGCTCGAAGTAGTAGGTACGGGTATTGATATCCTGCTTGGTTTGGGTATCAGTTTTATTTTCCCGCAGGAGTACGTCGCCATCCCAAAGAAAGCCTGTTTGCTCATCGCTAGAAGCTTTACCAATACGGCGCCCCAGGGGGTCATATTGGTAGTGAATCTCTTGTTGAAGCTGCTCTGCCCCCTCTTCTACCTTGAGCTTTTCTACCCTCACCAACTGCTGGCGACTGTTGTAGTGGTAGCGGGTTTGCAGTTTTTGTCCTTTACCGCGTAGCTCAGCAATACGGTTGCCATGGATATCGTAGCGGTAGTGGGTATCACCACGGAGGGCTAAACGGTTGCCTTTGACCTGGGTGACGCTAGCCTGTTGTTTGGCTTCGTCTTTCGAGTTGGCGGCGGCAAGAATATTGTGCGCGGGATCGTGCACAAAATATTCGGGGTTGGGGCCGTCTACCTGAGTGAGCCGGTCGAGGGCGTCGTAGTGGTAGCTGCGGTTTCCGCGCAGGCTGTCCTCAATTTGGGCAATCTGGCCGGCTTTATTGTATTGGTAGCTACGCTCCAGGATGGAGTTTGACTGAGTTGGATCTGATACCGGGCCATTTGCCTTGCCCAGGCGCAGTTTTTGCAGGCGGCCCTGAGGATCGTAATCTCTCTGGCTTTCCAGCCCATTGCCGTGTTGGCGCTGGCTTTCCCTGCCCTGTTCATCGTGGCTGATGCTGGTGATCAGCTGATCGATGTCGCCACCTACTGGGCAGCGGTGTAGGCTTTGGAATTGGCCGGCGGGATTGAAGGCGAAGTTCAGTACTTCACCATCGGGTAATGTTGTGGCAATACGATTACCGACGGCATCGTATTGGTGGCTAAGTTTGTCTTTGCCCTGCCAATCGGCAACAACACGCCCATTAGCATCGTACTCCCAGCGCAATTTACAGTGGGTATTTTCCGCCTCAATTAATTGCCCACTGCGGTTGTAGCGGAAGTTAGTAATTCCATCCGGGCTCACCTCTTCTAACAAACGACCGAAGGGGTCACGCTCGAAGATGGTGTCGATGCCCTTACCTGAATCCGTATCCGTCACTGCTCTGGAGCTAATCAGGTGGCCGGCGCGGTTGTAGGCGTAGCGGGTCACGCGGCCATCGAAACCGACTTCTTCAATTAATCGTTCGTTGAGATCGTATTTAAGCTGGTAGTGTTCACCATTTTCGTTGGTGAGACCAACTAAATTGCGCTCGCCGTCGTAGTGGTATTGCAGGCGGCTACCATCCGGATTAGTACGGGCCTTAACCTGGCTAAGGCCGTCGTAGGCGTAGCAGGTACTGCGACCTTCGGAGTCGGTAACTTCGGCCAGTAACCCCTGAGGGTTGTAGCTGTATTGGATGCGAGCACCATCTGGGGTGATTACCGCATGGATGCGATCCTGGGCATCGTATTCGTAGCGAGTGACCTGGCCAGGGGCGTGTTGTACTTCTTCCAGGCGACGAGCGCTGTCGTAGCGGTAGTGCTGGGCGCGGCCCATGGGATCTTTGACTGCGGCGAGTTTACCTTCAGGATTCCACAAGTAGCGAGTGGTATTTCCCAGTGGGTCGGTAACACTGCCGATCAGACCAACGGGGTTATAGCCATACTGGGTACTGTTGCCGAGAGGATCTTTGGTGGCAGCGATCTGACCTTTTTTGTTGTACTCGCGTTGCCACTTATTCCCAGCAGGATCAATAACTTTTGCGGGCAGGCCTTCCCTATTGTATTCAATGCGGTGCTTATTGCCGGCGGCATCGGTTTTTTGTACCAGACGTCCCTGATCGTCGTATTGATAAATCTCTTCACGCAGGCTGCCATCGTCGCTTGGCAGCTGTACCTTAGTGATCTGGCCCAGGTCGTTGTAACTGTAAAGGGTCTCTGCACCTTCCGGATCGCAGTGATAAATGGGCAGGGCGCGCTCATTGAAACGGTAACGCTCTTTACCGCCGCGGGTATCCGTGACGCTAACCCCCTTACCATCATCATCCCAGGCAAACTGATAATTGTAAGTGTCCTGCCCATCGATAGGGTCACCCCACTGACGAACACAGCGGGCGGAGGGACCTTCGGCATCCCATTCGAAGTGGAAGCGGTAGCCGGTTTTTAGGGTACGCTGCTTAATAACATGCTGGTGATACTGATACTGCTCACTGTGGCCATCAGCGTCGGTGGCCTTGATCAGGTCGCCTTCATTGTTGTACTCATATTTTGCGAGAACTTTAATACGACCATCGCGGGTTTCTTTTTTCAGTTCACCAATATGTAAACTTTTTGCCTGCCCTTCCGGAGGACTGATATGCAGGGCTTCACCGAGACTGCTCTCGATGCAGATTAAACGCTCATCGATATAGTGGAACAGGTAGAAGTTGCCGTAACCATCGCGAATTTCTGCAAGCTTAAGAGTCCCCTTATCCCCGATAGCTTTAAAGTGCCTCTGCACTCCATTGGGGGCACCATAGGGGGTAACTATCCAATGTTCATCATTAACGCGAGTAAGGGTTAACTGCTCCACCACGTTGTGGCTGCGACCGCTATCTCCCGGTGCCGGCAGGTTAATCACTCGGCCCTCGGCATCGTGGAGCTGCACCGCTTTACCGGGGCGCCATAGCAGTTTTTCACCTAGGGTATGGGTCCAGCCGTGTCCCATGCCGAAGTCTTTGGGGTTACTGCTGCGGTAGGTGCGCGCTACAGTGAGTGGCAGAGGGCCATCCAGAACCGTATCCACCAGGGTGAGGCGTTCCTCACCGGTTTTTAGGTTAATTGGATCGCCACCCTCAACCGCATTAGAGTTGGATTGACTAGTTTTTTTGTTTTGGTTGTTACCTGTTTCACTACTGGTTTTATCGGGCTGGTTGGAGGCTGAACTACCTCCAGTTTGGCCCCCATTATTTGTGCTGGAACCCGAACTACTGCTCTGGTTACTTTGACTACCTTTACTCGAACTATTAGAGGAAGAACTGCTAGACGAGGGGCCATTGGACGATGGCGGTGTCGCAGCTTCGGAGGAGCTTAAGTCAGAGAACTTAGCCCCTTTAGCTCCAGAGGGGCGCCTCAGCTTACGTAGACTTTGTTTTTTAAGTAAGTCTGAAATACGCTTAAAAATATGCCCAATTTTTTTGTAGCCATTGGCAAGCATCAATGCAGGTTGATTTACAGCAGCCACAGCTGCGGCTGTCCCCCCTGTTAGGAAGGCAATTACAACAGCTACTATAAACTCAAATAGTTTGCCACCTGCCCATTCAGCTATTTCTAAAGGATGTTGGGCTCGTACATAGGCTTGAAGAAACCTTGAAATCTCTGCCCGCATTCTCTGATCATCGTAGATTGCTTCAGCAATTTGGAACGCTTCTTCCGTAACCTCTTTTGCAACATGCCGAATATCGTACCCAAGAACATCAGCCGTTTCCTTAAACGCCTGATTTAAATTGGTGTCGAGATACTTTAAAGCCGCAGCTTTTTGCTCCCCTCGCAAAAATAAATTAGCCGCAGCTGTTTGCCCTAGGTAACCAGGTAATTGATGCCATACTGTTTGCCAGGAGGCAGCCATTTCAACAATATTTACACCTAGCTTTAAGGCCTCATCTGGAGAATTCCATACCCACTTTGCTGTATCAACCGTTGTATCCCATGCGCCTTCAGCATACTCAGTGACATCATTCGCAGCATCTACAAATCCATTTTTGGCAAGCTCAGCAGCAACTGCTTTATAGATCCAGTCAGAAGCATACTCTCTAGCGACCCCCTCAACGACACTCAGCACCTTGCCTTGTAAATCGCTAGTATCTGTGAACTGCCTCTGCCCCAAGATCCGAAGCCGCGATTGTAAAAGAGATTCAATCTCTGCTTTATGGGCTTCTTCAGAGGCAATAATTTTCTGAAATTCGGCACGCAGCTCAGAAATCAACCTCAATCGTTCTTGCTCAATCTCCCACAAATCATTGATATCCTCTTCAATGATTAAGCGGTTTTGAATTAAAGCTATGTATATATCTCGGGCTCTGCTTGATAAGTAGGCTGGCGCTTCGCTTAGCGGTCCTAGAAAAACTGTACCAGTATTGCTGGACTGAATACTGATACTAAGTGTATTGCAGGAAAAGCCATCTGGACCAAAAAACTCACGATGTATATCCTGAATAACCTTATCATCAAACATTGAAAGCAAAAGATTCGCATCTACGCTCATGGGTACGCTCATCTGATAAGCAAACCCAACACGAACCAGATACCTCACGCCTTCTTTGTTCTCGATAAATAATCGCTTCATGGATAATCCTTTAATCACAGCAGCCCGTAGCAAAGCAGCTTCTTACCATCTCGCTCAGAGCAGAAAAATACTCTGATTTATTTAGTGACTGCTAAAACGAGAAACTCTTAGAGTGATCAAAAACTGAGCAACTCATTTAGATTGATCGCTCTTTCACCATGGGAAAGAGCCTCACAAACAGCCAAATACCCCTATAAATTTTATAGATTTAGGGTAACCGTAATTTGTGAAATCTTAAATACCAAACTTTTATGGCTCTGAAGGTAGTCAAAATCCACTTACCAAAATTCTAACTTTCTGGACGAACGAAGAGCTGAAAGCAAGACTAGCGGCAAGGAGTACCCATAATTACGGTCTATCTGGGAAGATTACCGTAACTAGGTCGAGGGGGATAGATAAACGGCATTACACGAGTACGACAACGAGTGTAGCGCTGCAGACAAATAAATTACTGAAAATATTTTGAATTAAGCGTAATAAATATAAAGGCAATCATCCTAGCAACAGATAATTTACTGCAAAGATCTAAAAGAAAAATCAAATTCGAATTTAACCGGCAATAACTCATTAAAAAAGTTATTTGTGCTGCCATCCCTCTTCACTGCTTTAACTAGTAGCTACTAGTTGGATCTATAGAACCACTCAAGGATCAGGCGCAACGTGAACAACATCACAAACCAGGAGAGGAGAAAAGATTGAAAAGAATTTAGAGCTGGGTGAAAAAGTGAGCAGCTGAGAATGGAGAAATGAAAAGTTTATCGACAATCTTTCTTTTCAGGTGAAAGCCATTACTAATTTCAACTCCCAAATCGTTAGTAATGACTTACACCATAAAGATTTATTCGATTTCTTTAATACGCATCGAGTTGGTATGACCACCGACATTGAGGCGCTCACCTTGGGTGATCAATACCCGCTGGCCTTTTTGCAGGTCTATGCGCGCGCCCAGCACTTCGATAATTGACTCGGTAAGGTGCCCCAGAGGCACCGTGGTTGGGTCGTAACTGATGGGCTCTACTCCGCGCAAGAGTACCAGCTGACGTGCAACATTGGGGTGCCTTGTCATAGCGTAAATCGGCAGGCGGGTATTGGCGCGGGACATCATACGCGGGGTTCGGCCAGACTCTGTCAACGCAGCCACTGCGCAGAGATTCTCCACTCGGGCAGCCACATCAATAGCGGCCTGGGCGATCACGGTATCAATACGATCCGAAGCACCATGTTCCTCTGGCGAGTAAGGCACACTGCCGAGATACTGCTCTGCCCCCACAATCACCTCACTCATGGATTCCACTGCAGAGACCGGGTAATCTCCTGCAGCGGTCTCTGCAGAAAGCATCACCGCATCGGTACCATCCAGCACAGCATTAGCCACGTCCATCACTTCCGCGCGGGTAGGCGTTGGGCTGGTAATCATGGACTCCATCATTTGCGTCGCGGTGATTACGCCACGATTAAGCGCATTGGCACGGTTGATCAGTTTCTTTTGCACACCCACCAGAGCGGGATCGCCAATCTCTACTCCTAGGTCGCCACGTGCCACCATAATCGCATCAGAAGCAAGTATCAGGGCATCCATCTGTGTATCGTCGGCAACGGCTTCGGCGCGCTCAATCTTGGCCACAATAGCGGCCTGGCTACCAGCAGCCTGCATAGCCTTGCGCGCGGTCTCCAGGTCCTCGGCACAGCGGGGGAAACTCACTGCGAGGAAATCCACTTCCAACTCGGCAGCCAGTTCAATATCGCGGTAATCTTTTTCAGTTAAAGCTGGCGCGGACAAGCCACCGCCAAGCAGGTTAATGCCCTTGTTATTGGAGAGTTTACCGCCCTGTAGCACACGGCAATACAGTTTGCTGGCAGTTGTGCCCGTCACCTCCAGGCGAATCTTGCCATCGTCGAGTAGGAGAATATTACCGGAATGGCAATCGCTGATCAGACTGGGGTAGTCGACCCCCACACGATGCTCATCGCCCCCTTCCGGAGGGCAGTCGAGATCCAGTGTGAACTCATCATTGTTCTCAAGCGCCACGCTGCCGGCTGTAAAACGGGCAATTCGAATTTTGGGGCCCTGTAAGTCGCCCAGTACTGCGACAGTTTTCCCCTGGGCCTCAGCAGCATCTCGCACTTCCCGCACCCGACGGCGATGGTCATCGACACTACCATGGGAGAAATTTAAACGCACAACATTCACGCCGGCACGAATCATTTCATCGATCACACGCGGCTTATCGGTACCGGGTCCCAGAGTGGCGACGATTTTTGTATGGCGAATCATATGGTCCCGTTAGATATTTGTTTAAAAGAAAATCTCTACGACCGGCTAGCACTGCAAAAGTAAATTTAGCCGGCCCACTAGAGTACAAGACGAATTCACAGGCTTTCCCACAAGGGTTTTCTAATTTAGGGGCAACCTATCATAAGAATATACTCAGGCAGATTCCGCCACCGGCAGATCCAACTGTAAAGCTGCTGCCATGGCCAAGCTGGTATCCAACATACGGTGGGAGAAGCCCCATTCATTGTCATACCAGGCCATCACCTTCACCAGATTTCCATTCACCCGCGTGTGATTGGCATCGAAGTGGCTGGAAGCGGTGGTGTGATTAAAATCCACAGAAACCAAAGGCTGGTCGCAATAGCTCAAAACACCACCACTGGCTTCTGCGGCGCTCTGCATAATACGGTTTACCTCTTCAACCGTAGTATCGCGGCTCGCAATAAACTGACAGTCCACCAGAGAGACGTTACTTACCGGCACCCGAACCGCCATTCCATCCAAGCGTCCCTTTAATTCCGGTAATACCAGACCCACGGCCGCCGCCGCCCCAGTCTTGGTGGGAATCATATTGTCGGCCGCAGCACGTGCCCGATAAATATCCGCATGTACCGCATCCTGAGTGTTTTGGTCGTTGGTATAGGCATGCACCGTGGTCATAAAGCCCCGCTCAATTCCCAGCGTACGGTGCAGCGCCTGTGCCACCGGTGCTAGGCAATTGGTGGTGCAGGAAGCATTGGAAACTACGCGATGCTCCGAGGTCAGGTTACTATTATTCACGCCGTAAACCACGGTGAGATCTGCATCTTTTGAAGGAGCGGAAATCAGCACCGCTGCAGCACCAGCTTCGATATGGGCAGAAGCAGAAGCCTTGTCAGTAAAGCGGCCGGTACATTCCAATACCAGATCCACCCCCAGCTTTCCCCAAGGCAGTTTAGCCGGATCGCGCTCCTGATAGACCTGAACTCTATCAGAGCCGATAATCAACGCATTGCCGTCCACTTTTACTTCGGTGGCAAAGCGGCCGTGAATAGTATCAAAACGCGTCAAATGCGCATTGGAGGCAACCGGAGCCAAGTCATTAATCGCAACCAACTGGATACGATCGCGGTAACCGGACTCGTAGATGGCACGGGTGACGTTGCGACCGATACGGCCGTAACCATTGATGGCGACTTTAATTTTCATCTGGCTTTACCTTTTTTTTAGCTTCTGGTTATCCCCTATTGCATCCATTTATGAATGCACTCTAGCGAACTTTTATGACGATTTGCCTGATGGTGTAGCGCACTTGCATCAGTCACTAAAGTACTACCCGAACAATTCGGGAACGACACAGGCAATTAACAGATTAAGATTCCAGTGCTGCAGCCTGTTGCGAAAGACGGGTAATCTCGGCCCAATTTTTCTCCTGTACCAGGGCACTTGAGGCCATCCAGGAACCTCCCACACAAACCACGTTGTTAAGTGCCAGGTAATCCGCCGCGTTGTTGGGGCTCACACCACCCGTTGGGCAAAATTTTACTTCCGCTAATGGACCGGCAAGGGACTTCAGCATGGCCACACCGCCGGCGGCCTCAGCAGGGAAAAATTTCTGATAACGGTAACCCCGCTCATACAGGCCCATCACTTCGGAGGCGCTTGCGGCACCGGGTAATAGAGGCACATCACTTTCATCCGCAGATGCCAATAGTTTTTCTGTTGCACCAGGGCTTACCATAAAGCGCGCTCCTGCATCGACAGAGCGGCGCAGATCATCGCCATTTAGCACTGTGCCGGTACCCACATCAGCCTCGGGTAGGTGTTTGGCAATTTGCTCTACTGCAGCCAAGGCCGCTTCTGTACGCAGGGTCACCTCAAGAACATTCAAGCCACCTTCGAGCAAGGCCTCAGCCAGGGGCAACGCATCTTCAGCCCGCTCGATAACCAACACTGGGACAACGCCAGCAGACTGCAAAATGTCGGCGATATTTTTCTGCATCAATCAATTCCAAATCGTTCGTTAAGGCGCCCAATACACAGTGACCGGCTTCAGTCCCTGCTTGAGAATACTGCGCACCGGCATTTCCATTTCATCACTACCGAGCAGGGCTTCACGATAAACCTTGAGTTTTTCCTCACCGGTAATCAGTAGCTTGATATTTTTTGCCTGTAAAATGGCATTTAGGGTCAGCGTCATACGTTCGGTATTGGTACCGGTTACGGCACTCTGTTGCGCGGTAATGGCGCTACACAATTTGTCCGAATCTGGATTTAGTGCTTCGGCAAGCCCTTGTGCATGGGGAAATAAAGAAGCGGTGTGGCCGTCGTTACCCATTCCCAGAATGCACACATCAAAGGGGCGCGGTAGCTCGTCATAGGCGCGCTCACAATCAGCTTCACCCTCTACAGCACTACTATGGGTGTTTTTCATGCCCAGCAAAGTGGCCTCGGCGGCATTATTTTGCAGCAGGCTGTTTTCAATAAATGTCTGATTGCTGCCACTGTGGGATTTTTCTACCCAGCGTTCATCCACCAACGCCGCCGTAATCTGCGCCCAGGGCAGTGGACGCTTGGAAAGTTCGCGATAAACCGGTTCCGGAGTACTGCCTCCCGAGACAAGAAAAGTGGCTTGACCAGACTCTTTAATGCCTTGCTGCAGTTCGCAGGCACAGTCGTAGGCCAGTGCCTGTATCAGGCGTTCGCGATCGGTAAAGAATTTCTCTTCTGCCATGAATACTTCCATTCATCGTTATGGATTACCTTAAAAATAGGTAATCCACAAAATCATTAGTAGGCGTTAAACCATTGGCGACCATCCCGCGCTAGTAGTTCGTTAGCTTCTTCTGGTCCCCAGCTACCAGCAGGATAGGGCTTGGGCTGATTTTCGGTTTCACGCCAGTGTTCAATAATAGGGTCCACCCAGGCCCAGGCTGCCGCCACTTCATCGCGGTGAATAAACAGGGCCGAGTTATTGGCAGCGGCATCGAGCATCAACCGCTTATAGGCATCACTGCGGAAGCTGTCATAAGTGTCTGAAAGCGTTAAGTTCAATTCCGCCGGCTGTAGCTCAGTGGTCAGGCTATCCATTTTCTTGGCCATCAAAATCAGCCGGATGCTCTCTTCCGGCTGTAAGCGGATAACCAAACGGTTGGGGACTACATTGCCGGCACTCTCGTCATAGACTAGGTGGGAAACTTTTTTGTACTGCACCACAATTTCCGCACAGCGTTTTTCCATACGCTTGCCTGTACGCAGGTAAAAAGGTACTCCCGCCCAACGCCAGCTATCGATATATGCACGCAAAGCGACAAAGGTTTCCGTGGCACTAGCGCCACCTTCCAGATCATCCAGATACCCCGGCACCTTTTGACCATTAATTTCTCCAGCAACATACTGGCCACGCACAACGTTTTTATCTACCAGGCCGCCCTTTAGTGGGCGCAACGCCTCCAATACCTTGATTTTTTCCGCTCGAACATTTTTCGCGGTCATGGAATTCGGAGAATCCATAGCGATCAGGCACAAAAGTTGTAAAAGATGATTTTGCACCATATCCCGCAGCGCACCGGTTTCATCATAAAAACCCGCGCGGCCTTCAAGGCCGACAGTTTCAGAAATACTAATCTGTATATGGTCAATAGTTTTTGCATCCCAAAGGTGCTCGAACAATACATTACTAAAACGCAAGGCCAGCAAGTTTTGAACGGTTTCCTTACCCAGGTAATGATCGATGCGGAAAATACTATTTTCCGGAAAGTAACTCGCAATTTTGCTATTGATTTCGTCGGAAGTCTGCGCGTTATAACCGAGAGGTTTTTCTACCACCACCCGGGAATTTTTACTAATTAAGCCTTTGGATGAAAGGTTTTCACAGCAGGGGCCAAAAACACCAGGGGGAATAGCCAAATAAAAAATTCGTACTCGCTCGGGATCTGATTCGAGGATGTCCGATAAGTGCGTCCACTGTTGATCCGGTACAGAAATATCCAGGGCCACAGGGCGTAATAACTGGCTAAAACCAGTCCAGATGGAATTGCAATATTCACCATCGCGCAAATGCTGCTGTAGGGCCTGAAGTGCCACATTTAGATATTGATCGGCGTCTTGCTGGTGGCGACAAACAGGAAGAATTCGGCAGCCCTCTGCTAAGCTGCCCTCTCGGTAAGCGCGATACAGTGCTGGAATCAACTTGCGCAGGGCAAGATCACCACCACCACCAAATAACACCATATCAAATGGGTTAGACATAAACTTTGCTCTGAAATCGTTTTCTACTGCGCCGTTTCTTTTGAGCGACACATATTAATAAAGGATACTGGCACCACTCTCGGCACCACTGGCGATAGCGCGCATATTGGCAAAGAGTTCCCGGCCCATACCGCGGGCGCTATCAGATAAATCGCACTGAGCGAGTTCGCGCGCATGTAATTCCGTTTCATCCACCAAGACCCGCAACACGCCAGCTTCGGCATCTAGCTCCACTATGTCACCATCGCGCACCTTGGCAATGGGGCCGCCTTCGACGGCCTCAGGAGACATATGAATAGCCGCCGGCACCTTGCCGGAAGCACCGGACATCCGCCCATCGGTGACCAGGGCCACTTTGAAGCCTCGATCTTGCAGTACACCCAGGGTTGGAGTCAGCTTATGCAGTTCAGGCATACCGTTTGCTTGTGGTCCCTGAAAACGCACTACCGCAACAAAATCCCGTTCCAGCTCGCCAGCTTTGAAACGCTCTAGCAATTCATCCTGGTTATGCAGCACAATCGCCGGCGCTTTCACCTTGAGATGCTCTGGTTTAATCGCGGAAACTTTGATCACACTACGGCCGAGGTTGCCCTCCAGTAGCTGCAAGCCGCCGTGATGGGAGAAAGGATCGCTAACAGGGCGAATCACTGTAGTGTCTCCGCTCTCTTTCGCCGTTGGCCGCCAAACTACACCATCACCAGACTCGTTGAGGAAGGGGTCTTGGCAATAGGACTCAAGACCACTATCACCCAACACCGTGCATACATCACCATGTAACAGACCAGCCTCAAGCAACTCACTCATCAGGAATTGCATACCGCCAGCTGCCGCAAAGTGATTGATATCGGCTGTACCGTTCGGGTAGACATGGCACAACAGAGGCACCACTTCAGAGAGGTCGGCCATATCCTGCCAGGTGATTTGGATACCGGCAGCTCGCGCCATCGCTATTAAATGCAGCGTATGGTTGGTGGAACCACCTGTGGCGAGCAGTCCCACAATACCGTTAACAAATGTTTTTTCAGTGAGGATTTTCGCGATGGGTGTGTGTTGGCTGGGCTCAGTAATTTTTGCTAACTGTGCCACCGCCGCTTCATTAAGTGCATCGCGCAGGCCAGTGCCAGGATTTACAAATGAACTGCCTGGCAACTGCAGGCCCATAATTTCCACCAACATCTGGTTGCTGTTAGCGGTGCCGTAAAAAGTACAGGTGCCAGCACTGTGGTAAGAAGCGCTCTCCGCCTCCAACAATTCGGCACGACCAACCTTGCCCTCGGCATAGAGCTGGCGAACTCGTACTTTTTCCGCATTAGAAAGCCCAGTAGGCATTGGGCCCGCCGGTACAAAAATTGAGGGTAGATGTCCAAAAGCGAGGGCACCGATTACCAGTCCCGGCACTATCTTGTCGCAGATGCCGAGGAACATAGCGCCTTCAAAGACATCGTGGGAAAGGGCGATGGCTGTGGACATGGCAATTACATCGCGGGAAAAGAGACTCAGCTCCATACCTGGCCGCCCCTGCGTCACCCCATCGCACATCGCCGGTACCCCACCGGCTACTTGCGCAGTGGCACCGTGACGCGCCGCCGCCTCTTTCAAGCGTGGCGGATAAAGCCCATAGGGCTGGTGCGCTGAGAGCATATCGTTATAAGCGGTAACAATCCCCAGATTGGGACCACGCCCGGAAACAATAAGCTGCTTGTCCTTTTCTGGAGAGGCTGCAATAGCATGGGCCAGATTGCCACAGGACAGGTGCGTAGTGGCACGCCCTTCAATGTGCGCTTTCTCCACCTGAGCCAAATACTGAGCGCGGGTTTCCTCACTGCGCTGGATAATCCGCTCGGTAACTGCCTGAACCTTGCTGTGAACCATGACTCTTCCGTATTAATTCTGCTCGATGCACGCTTGAGCTGACATCGATGCCTTATTGCGGTGGCGGCACAGCCACCATTGAGTTTTCATCCCTGAAAGGGCCTTTCGGCAAGTAAAATCCCGCCGCCTGACTGGGTTGTAGTGCGGACGAAGCCCTATCACCCGGCAGGCGATGGACAAGCTGGAGAACTCCATCACCCACCTAGCAAAAAAAGTGCACTTTTTTTTCAGGAAAAACTAATAGGCTTGATCAATACCCCTACCAAACCTCAAGAAATGCACTTTCTTACCAGGCCTAATTTTTACCGGAGCCCACTAACTCCATCGGATACTAATGGGCCAGTGAGATCAAAACCTCCCCCCTCCAGATGGAGTAGAAAGCTCACAAACCTCAAATGGCACTAGCAAAATAAGGCCATGCAAGCTTGATGAAGCTCATTATGTAGTAAAACTACAAAAAAGATCAAGAGCCAACCTATAGCCGACATAAGAACCAAGCCATTAGCCTGGGAAGGCCAAGTGAAACGATGCTAAATCCTCCAATAAAGAGAATTAAACGCCACAATAGCAAGATATACGGGAAATATATTTTTGGTACCAAAAGGTAATAATGTAAGAAAATTACAAAAGATGTCAGATCAGTATATTTTGCTCATGCCCACTACCGCCATTAACCGGGATTACTAGCTGCTGCCAAACTGTCAGTACCGAGTGATCCTTTTTACTTCGGATGGTCCGAACAAAGAAGATGAGATGAGTTTGAGGCTAAGGCCTCCCCAGGGCAGGTTTTGCTAGAGGAATCGGTGCCGATGAAAGTCACCATTAACGACGTTGCCGCACGCGCAGGCGTATCAATAAAGACAGTTTCCCGGGTCATAAACAATGAACCCTCTGTGCGCCCCAGCACCCGCGAGCGGGTCATGCAGGCGGTACAAGCCCTAAACTACCGTCCCAACCTGGCCGCACGCAATCTGGCAGGTACCCATTCCTATTCCATTGCCCTTATTTACGACAACCCCAATGCCTACTATGTGATCGACATGCAAAACGGCATCCTCGAAGCCTGCCGCGAACGGGGCTACGAACTGCTTATCCATCCTGGCAGTGGCCGAAGAGAAAACATCCATGAAGAGTTGCGCAAACTAATAGAGCAAAGCCGGGTTGCCGGACTGGTACTCACTCCCCCTTTCTCCGAGACCCGGGAAGTTATCGATACTTTGAAGTCACTGGATGTGGAGTTTGTACGGATAATTTCCTCTGAAGGTTGCGGCCAGGGAGAGGAAAACTGCATTGCAATTGATGACGAAACCGCCGCTTTCACAATTACCCAACATTTATTGCAGCTGGGACACAGACAAATTGCCTACCTTGGCGGTGGCGCCGAACACTTATCCACCCTCAGCCGCCTAGCGGGTTACAAAAAGGCCCTGCAAAAAGCTGGCTTACCTTTTACTGAAGAGCAGGTCATAGAGGGCGAATATTCCTTTGACTCCGGCGTAGCCGGGGCGACCGCCTTATTACACTCAGTCACCCCTCCCACGGCCATCTTTGCCGGTAACGATGAAATGGCTGCAGGAGCACTTTTTGCCGCGCGCATGTTAAACATTGAGGTGCCACAACAACTTTCTATCGCTGGCTTCGAAGACAGCCCCTTTTCACGCCAGACCTGGCCGAAGCTCACCACCGCCCACCAACCGAACGAAGATATTGCCCGTCGCGCTGCAGAACTGTTATTGGAGCGTATTCAATGCCGTGGAGGACAGGAAAAAGAACAACTAAACGGCGTAAAGTCAGATAGCAATTACCGCAGTTTTACGCCGAGTCTAATCGTGCGAGAATCCAGCGGTCCGGTAGTTGAGAAAGCCTACAACCCTCAAACTTGATTGAGAGGCAGGCACACTACTCACCATAAACCTGACGGCCACCGATCCAGGTTTTTTGCACATTAAAATTACGGTCGAGCAAAATAAAATTCGCTTTGGTTCCAGGAGCAATACTTCCGCCCTGCGAACCCAGAAACTGGCAAGGATAGAGGCTTGCCATTCGCAAGGATTCACAGATATCCAAGCCACACCAGTCGCTGATATTACGCACTGCCCCCATCATATCCAGATGCGAACCGGCCAACTCTCCGGTACTGGAAGTGAGCTTATCCCCCTCTCTAGTTACCACCCGATCAAATAACGGAAAGCTCAACGCATCACTCCCCACCAGGGACATGGCATCGGTCACAAGAAGCAGCTTTCCACGCGGCTTAACCTTGAGCGCCAGAGTAATAGCCTCGGCACTGACATGATGACCATCGGCAATAATTCCGCACCAAGCTTCGTCGCTAACAAGAGCGGATCCCACCATACCCGGCTCGCGAGAATGCAACGGCGACATGGCATTGTACAAATGTGTAAAACCCACTGCGCCAGCCTGCAATGCCGAACGCACGGTTTTCCCATCGGCATTAGAATGCCCCAAACACACCCGCACCCCCATAGAAGACAGTCGACTGATATCCTCCATGGGCACTGTTTCCGGCGCCAGGGTAACAACCTTGATACCCAGATCCTCTCGCGCATAAATTTGCCACTCCTCATCGCTAAGAGGACGAATAAATGACTGCTCATGAGTCCCCTTTTTCGGCACGCTAAGATGTGGTCCTTCAAAGTGGATACCGATCACACCGGGTACTTGCTGATGCAGCGCAGCACTAACCGCATTCGCAGCATCCTGCATAATATCGAGACAGTCGGTAATCAGCGTGGGGAGAAAAGCTGTAGTGCCGAACCGGGCATGAGCCTCGCCCATTGTACGTAGCCCTGCAACATTGGGCTCTTGGTTAAACAGTACACCACCACCACCATTCACCTGCACATCCACCAACCCCGGCGCCAATAGGCCCTGCAAATATGTCGCTGAGGACTGCGGGGATTTTCCAACGGAGGCAATGCGACCATCATCGTCGATAATCAGTGACACGTCCTCCAAGATCCGTTCACCATCAAAAAGCTTCTCTGCGACCAGGGCGAAAGCCACAACCTCTCCTTAACACTGAATATTATTTACACCGAAATTCCTGGCAGATTATTACACGGTCTGGGTGACCTTTTTTAGGCCTGCCGGCTCATCAGGATTAATACCGCGGTTTACTGCCACATGGGCAACATCGATATAAAAGCGCTGCAGTAAAGCAAGGGGGGCGATGCGGGGATGTACTCCTTTACTCGGCACATGCAGATTGATCAGGCTTGCCCCTCTTTGCACTATGTCATCGATTTGCTCACTGTGCGCCTTGAATGACTCATCCTCAATAGGGACATTTACCACGGTCAACTTGTCTTCAACGAGAGTAACCGGCCCATGCAAAAATTCTGCACTGGAAAAAGACTCCGCATGGATATTGCACACTTCTTTTAATTTCAGTGCCAGCTCGCG
This sequence comes from Microbulbifer mixtoriginis (SeqCode), assembly GCF_052466715.1. NCBI lineage: Bacteria > Pseudomonadati > Pseudomonadota > Gammaproteobacteria > Cellvibrionales > Microbulbiferaceae > Microbulbifer > Microbulbifer mixtoriginis (SeqCode). Next base: position 3,379,286 of record NZ_CP174288.1, read on the forward strand.
GGTTATGGCATAACCGGGACCGCGTCCGAGCACCACCAGATTCTGCACCGAAGCCAGATCCTCAGGTCTCAATTGTATCTCTGCACGAACAGCAGATTCTAAAGTTTCAGGTAGTTTTTCCAAGGCCAAGCGCAGCCTCTTGTCACCACTCCAGCAAGCCACCAGCTGCAAAATTGCCGAAAGCGTGGCCAGGTAACTTTTGGTAGCTGCCACCGCTTTTTCCGGCCCCGCCTTCAAGGGGATCAGTAAATCGACAATATCCTTGATTGGCGCCTGCTCATCATTCACCAAGGCTACCGTATAGGCGCCGCACTCCCTGGCCATCTTCGCCTGAGCCAGAATATCCGGACTGCGCCCCGACTGAGAGATCACCAGCACCAATGCCCCTTCCAATTTCAATCGGCGTCCATACACACTGGAAACTGAAGGCGCCGCAGCAAAGGTGGGCGTCCCTGTTTCTATTTCGATCAGATACTTGGCAAAAACACCAGCATGGTCAGAAGAACCCCGCCCAACAATCATGACAAAGCGCGGAGCATGAGCTTGCAAACGCTCCCCCAGGCGCTCCATCACTTTCGCATTCGTTTGTAGCTGTTCAGCAATTCTTGCCGGAGCCTCTCGGGCTTCGGCCTCCATGATCGTCGTAGTCATTCCATCATTCACTCAGGCTACTCCTCCCCCCCCCCGAAACCGGACTCCCGGCAAACTTTTGGGGGGGAATCCAACTATCAGTTTATGTGCAGGTAACACATAAAGAGCGGCTGTTTTAATGGCTGGGGAGGTCATTGTCACTTCTTTTATCAAGCCATTTTCGACTCATTCCCGATAAGCGTGAAAAGCTTCCCAAAGCAGGCCTACACGAGAGAAACAGGCAATTTCACGCCACAAGACGCTTATATCCTAATCATCTATGCTTTCTAATAATTCCCCGACATCAATCGGGCAATGCCTACAGGAAAAAATCGATGACAAAAGCGGGCGGCACGCCAACACACCTTTTCTGGCGAGTTATAACGCTCCTAATCCTATTACAATTTATTAACAGTTGTTCCAGCATCCAATTTGCCTACAACAATGTGGATTACTGGATTCGCTGGAAAGCCCAAAAATATGTAGAACTGGATCGCACCCAAGAAGGTGAGCTGCAGGGCGCACTCAACAGCTTTTTTCGCTGGCACCGACAGACCCAACTCCCTCGCTACGCCGACTTTTTGAATAACCTAGCAAAAAGGGTCGATGAAGGAGCACTGGAAAAGCCCAACTTGCAACCTATCGATAAGCAGGTCCATCAGTTTTTAGCCGCCGCCAGTGAAAATGCTTACAACCTGATGCTGCCTTTGGCAGCGCAGTTGAGTGAACAACAGATTAATGAACTACAAGGCAATATGTGGAGAAAAGAGCAAAAGAGATTGGAAAAATGGCAACGCTCTCCGGAAAAAGTACAACATAAGCGTGACAAAATTATCCGGAGAGAAAGCATTCGCTGGCTCGGCACCCTTACCGAAGAGCAAAAAAAAATGATTACCGCCTGGGTATCCAAAATGGAGTACAACCCTCTACAGCGCATCGAGCAACGAAGACTCTGGCAATCCAAAACCTTCGAATTATTGCGTAACAAACCGGAGGGATACCTGGAAAAAATCCGCAGCCTGCTGCTCAACCCAGAACAACTCTGGTCGCAAGAATATCGCCAGAATCAGGAACAGCGTCAACAGCAGGCGCAAGAACTGGCCCAAAAAATATTAACCAGTACCAGCCTTGAACAACGCCGACATCTCAGTAAAACACTAAGAGAATACGCGCAGGACTTTCACTCCCTCGCCAACCAATAAAAATACCGAAGAAAAAAGATAAAGCGCACTTATAAGCCAATGCACCCTAAAAAGTAACCTTCAAAAATCGTAACATGGGGCTGACTAAGCACAGCTCATACTGCTAAGCTCGCCAACTCTAATGACCAGCCAGGGGACTTCACGTGCAAATCGAATCCGCCAGTTTTGACCAGTTAGCCGAGTGGGAAAAAGAGCTGAGCTCCCACTATGAGCGCATCCGTCAACACGAGTTAAATCTGGATATCACCCGTGGCAAACCCTCCACAGAACAGTTGAATTTATCCGACAAACTCGACGGTATCCTGTGTAACGATTACCGCGCCGCAGGAGGCACTGACACCCGCAATTACGGCGGTTTAATCGGGCTCACTAGTGCCCGTGAACTTGGTGCGGATATGCTTCAAGTACCCACAGAAGAGGTTATCGCCGCAGGCAACAGCTCCCTAACCCTGATGTATCACGCAGTGTTAACCGGCTACCTGTTCGGCTTTGCCGGCAATACCCCCTGGCGAGAATTGAAAGCCCCCAAATTCCTCTGCCCTGTGCCCGGATATGATCGGCACTTCAGTATTTGTGCACAACTGGGGATCGGTATGGTCAGCATCCCCATGAATGATCAAGGACCTAATATGGACCTTGTAGAAAAGTATATTCGTGAGGACAATGAAATTATCGGTATCTGGTGCGTGCCCAAGTACTCCAATCCCAGTGGTATCACTTACAGTGATGAAACCGTAGAGCGCCTGGCTCAGCTCGGCCAAATCGCCAATCCAGGCTTTCGAATATTCTGGGATAACGCCTATGCTGTACACGACCTTGGACACTATGTCAGTCTCGCCAGTATTCGTGCTGCCACTCTGGAAAATGACACTGTAGACTCAGTGCTTCAATTTGCCTCCACCTCTAAAGTCTCCCATGCCGGCGCCGGTGTCGCATTTGTCAGTGCCAGTAGCGCCAACCTGCAATCCTTGCAGCAACAGATGCAGACCATGACTATTGGCCCAGATAAAGTGAATCAGCTGCGCCACTCACGCTTCTTTACCGAATTCACCACCCTGAAGGAACACATGCGCAAGCATGCCAATATCCTTAAGCCCAAATTTGACTGTGTGCTGGAACACCTGCACAACGGTCTGGCTGAAATGGATCTGGGCCAATGGGAAAAACCTCAAGGAGGGTATTTTGTCTCCTTCAATACCCGCAAAGGCTGTGCCAAGGCCGTAGTCAAGTTGGCAGCAGAGGCCGGTGTAAAACTCACCCCTGCAGGTGCCACCTTCCCCTATGGCAAAGATCCTGAGGACAGCAATATCCGCATAGCACCGAGTTTCCCCCCCCTGGAAGAACTCGACACCGCCATGTCGGTGTTTGTACTGTGCGTGAAACTAGCCAGTGTGCGCCAGAAGCTGGAGCAACAGCGAAAGGCAGGATAACCTTCTGAAATGGTTTGGCAGAGAATCAAAAGGGCGGCATTAAAAACTGCCCTTTTGATTCAAGCAGCGTTTTCGCTTGAGAGATAGCGTCGTGCGAACTTCTCATCGGCTAAATCTAAATCGACCACCACGAGCCCATCAACGGAATCACAAAAGTCTGGATCAACATTGAAGGCGTGAAAACTAGTGCCACCCGGCTTGGTTAATGCAGCATACTTTTTGAAAAGTGGCGGTAAAACCACCCCCTCTTCACGCAACACCAGTTTTAACTGGCGCATATCCGCAATTGAATCCCCAGAGAGATCTGGCAGAGGTGCACCGGCTTGCAGGAAAGGCAGACGCGCATCGCCCAGTGGGTTTTGTGGAGCAAAATAATGGGAAAAATATCTTACAATTGCCGACTTTGCCCGCACCGAAAATGTTCCCGGCATAGAAACAGGGCCAAATAAATAGCGTACTTTATTACGCAAGACCCACTGGCCGATAGCACTCCATAACAAATCCAGCCCTTTGCCCCTCCAGTATTCAGGCAGTAAGAAACTGCGACCAAGTTCTGCCGAACCGGGCAGGCAATATCGCGGTGGGGAGGGATAATTGAACAGGGTGCTGCTGTAGATTTCATTCTCTGCCAAGCTCTCGGTGCCCGCTATACGGTAGGCGCCCACTATCTGCTGGCAATGATGGTCCCACAGTAGCAAGTGGTCATAGTGCGCATCAAATGCATCCCAATCCCGACTCTGCCCTGTTCCCTCACCCACTGCCCTGAAAGCCACTTCACGCGTACGCGCCAGCTCACGCATAACTGGGCAATCCGGCCGCTGCCGATAGAGTCGCACGGAGAAGTTCCTCTGGGAGGTCAGAGCTTCACAGCTCTCGATTATTTTTTTCACCTCCCCCCGAGACTCAGCAGCGGCAATAAGTTCCGGCCCCAGAGGCGCGGGAGAACGATGCAATTTATAAACATGTTTGCGCCAGAGAGCCGCCTGGGCACGGGGAGTTAGCGGCCAACTGCGGAAGTGCTCCGCTTCCAGGGGGCGGCCAATACGGATATCAATACCACGGCTGGCCTGCTTAAACATTTCTCGAATAAGCCAAAGGGTTGAAAGTGGTTTATTCAGCATCGACAGGCCGTAGAACCACCAGGAATTTCTGCCGAGCACTTGCACCGGTAAGATCGGTGCATTGGCCCTCTCAGCAAAGCGTACAAATCCAGGGTTCCAGCGCCCATCGCGCACCCCCTGGGGGCTTAGGCGTGAAACCTCACCGGCGGGAAAAATAATTACAGCCCCACCCTGGCCGAGATAATCATAAATCCCTTGCACATCGGCACGGCGGGTACGCCCGTTAAAGTTATCTACCGGCAAAAAATATGGACGCAATGGATGAATATTCCATAAAAGGTGACTGGCAATTGCACGCACATCCTTGCGCACTCTGGCAACCATATCGATTAATGCCAGGCCATCCAGGCTGCCCAGGGGGTGATTAGCCACAATAATCAAAGGCCCAGTCACTGGCACCCGCTCCAATTCCGAGGGATTTAACTCATAGCGGAAATTGAGGTCACTAAATAACTGGCGAATAAAATCCAACCCTCCCAAGTGAGGGTAACGCCGTCCAAATTCTACAATCTGCTCCTCACAACAAATTTTTTTAAGGGTAGCGGAGACCAATTTTCGTGTGGGCTTTTGCGGCGCTGCGCTGTACCAGGCATTTTTTTGTAACAGTGTTTCAAGCTGAATCATGCGGCCACCACCTCTGTCATTATGCTGGCTATTTTTGGGGCCCGGTACCAATGGAGCAGTTCCAGGCTGCCATCTTGTTGTTCTACCACGGCACTCATCGAGTCGACCCAATCACCACAGTTTGCGTAAGTAACCGTACGCCCATCTCTGTTCTTATTGCGCAGCGCCGGGCGATGAATATGCCCACAGATAATTCCATCCATCCCCTTGGCCTGAGCCTCACCCACGGCGACATTTTCGAAATCGGTCATCATTTGCCTGGCTGCACTCACACGGTTCTTTACTTGGCTGGCCAGAGACCACCAGGGCTTGTTGAAACGACTACGCCAATAATTAATCCAGCGGTTAAATCGCAGCATAAGGTAGTAACTGCGATCCCCAATGTGGTAACTGAACGGATTAATTTTGATATTATGTTCAAATTGATCGCCGTGGGTTACCCAGTAACGTTTACCGCTGGCAGCTGTGTGAATCCAATCGCGCTCGATACGAATATTACCCAAACGTTTACCCGCCCAGCTGCGCATGGGGGCGTCGTGATTTCCGGGAATATAAATAACCTCCGGAGTAAGACTGCTTAACTCCGAAAGCATCCCCAACAACATGGAGGATGCCTGACACCAGGTGCCCTTCCCTTTAGAGAGGGCATACATATCGAAAATATCCCCTACCAGGTACACCTTATCGGCACGATTCTGTGCCAAAAAATCCGCCAACCGATGAGGCTCACTGTCTCTACTGCCCAAATGGACATCAGATATCCACAGCGCATGGTAGCGATTGCCCATAGCAAGGCTCCAACCTTTGACCAGTAATCAACTCGCGTAAAGACTGATAACTAGCCTGCTGAGCGCCAACCTATGCCATGCAGTGGAATTTATCGGTCAATAGTTTGCAAGCCGCGAACAGGCGAACGCTTATTAGATATCGATCAAATACCATCAAGGCCAATGATCGCCTGCGCAGTCACTTTGCAGCGATTTGATGACAGTCCAGAGGACCTTTATTGAAGCTTATATTGCAGTGAAACCCGCTAGACTGCGAGGGCTTTAGGCGCCCGAATCAGCCTGGCCCAAGGCCAGCTGATTCGGTAAAGGGGGAGGGTTATTCGGTATCTTGGGGATGGCGAATGGGCGGCGCAAAGGGAAACTTTGCAACTTTATCGCCTTTAACTTCAACAATTTTGCCTGTCCCCTCTTTTTCCACCTCATCGATACGCACAATACTATGCATCGGGATATAGGAACGGGTTACCGAGGCAAACTCGGTTTTTAGCTTTTCTTCACTGGGGTCCACTACCAGCTGGGCCTTCTCCCCGAAAACAAACTCCTCGACTTCAATAAAGCCGTACATATCGCTCTGATAAATCGCCCGGGCATAGAGTTCATACACCTGGCTTTGGTTGTGGAAAATCACTTTATATATCGGGTTGGCCATAAGTCTCTCAGGATGGGGAATACCCCGAAGCTCGAAGTTGTTCAGAAAGCGGGCAAAGCCCGAAAAAGCGCGCAAGAATAGCACAGGTTCTCAACCGCTAATATAGCCATCTATGCAGTGCCGGGTCCTGTCGCTATAATGCCCCACCCGTTTAATTGACCAGTTTTTAATCAGGCACGATATGTCCGATACACCGGCGAAAAAGCTATACATCAAAACCCACGGCTGCCAAATGAATGAGTACGATTCCGCCAGGATGCGCGATCTACTCGGCGAGTCTCACGCTATGGTACCCACCGACGATCCCGAAGAGGCGGACGTTCTCCTGGTCAATACCTGTTCCATTCGCGAGAAAGCTCAGGAAAAACTGTTCCACCAGCTGGGTCGCTGGAGGCGCCTCAAGGAAAAAAATCCCGAGCTGGTTATCGGCGTCGGTGGCTGTGTAGCCAGCCAGGAGGGCGAGGCTATCGCCAAGCGCGCGCCCTATGTAGATCTGATCTTCGGCCCGCAAACTCTGCACCGCCTTCCAGAAATGATGGAAACCAAAGAGCAGAAGAATGGCGTGGTCGTTGTAGATATCAGCTTCCCGGAGATCGAGAAGTTCGACCGATTGCCACAACCTGAAGCCGACGGAGCCACGGCTTTTGTCTCCATTATGGAAGGTTGCTCCAAGTACTGCACATTCTGTGTAGTGCCCTACACTCGCGGCGAGGAAGTAAGCCGCCCAGTCGCCGATGTACTGGAAGAAGTTGCACACTTAGCAGAGCAGGGTGTAAGGGAAGTAAACCTACTTGGCCAGAACGTCAATGCTTACCGCGCCGCCGGGGTAGACGGACAGGAAGTGGACTTCGCCGAGCTGATCACCTATGTAGCGGCAATTGATGGCATCGACCGCATCCGCTACACCACATCACATCCGGTAGAGTTCTCCGATGCTTTGATCGACGTCTATGCACAGGTGCCTGAACTGGTCAGCCACCTGCATCTGCCAGTGCAAAGTGGCTCCGACCGTATTTTAATGGCCATGAAACGTGGACACACCGCGCTGGAATACAAGTCCAAGATTCGCCGCCTGAAGAAAATACGCCCGGACATCTGCCTGTCTTCGGACTTTATCGTGGGCTTCCCCGGTGAAACCGACAGAGATTTCGAAGCTACCATGAACCTGATTCAGGAAGTGGGCTTTGATATATCTTTCAGCTTTATTTATTCCCCGCGCCCAGGTACTCCGGCAGCGGATCTCCCCGACGACACCCCGGAAGACGTCAAAAAAGAGCGCCTGCAGCTTTTACAAAACCGTATCAACCAGCAGGCCCAGGCAATTGCCCGACACATGGTAGGTAACACTGAAAGGGTTCTGGTGACCGGAGTATCCAAGAAGGATCCAGGACAGCTGCAAGGACGCACTGAAAACAATCGGGTGGTAAATTTCCGCGCCGATGATCTGGCCCTGATCGGCAAATTTGCCGATGTCCTGATTGAGGAAGCCCTGCCAAACTCCCTACGCGGCACTTTACTCACCTCGGAACTGGAAGAGGACTTATTCTAATCTGAGGCATTGTGACCGCCCTCCCCCCCTGGCAAGGCGTGCTTTAAAACCACGCCTTGCCACCCAAATTTCCTAATAACACCTCTGAAATTACAAGCTGTAATTAAAATCGGGTAAAGTTAGAACCTATTGGTAGCACCCAAAGCTTTCCTATCTGGGGAAAATGGGTATACCCTAGCTATGAACCCTCTAGATTAAGGTGCCGGAAACCAGTTTGGAAACGCAAACCCTCGCTCAAAGTATTACCCTCGAGCCCAACGATGCTCGCCGTCTCGCCAACCTCTGCGGTCAGTTCGACCAACATCTGCGCCAAATAGAACAGCGACTGGATATTGAGATTCGCAATCGCGGCAATCAGTTCGCCGTCTATGGTGAAGCTAAAAAAGCCAAAGCTGCCTGTGAATTACTTAGCTTCCTGTACAAGGAGACTGACTCCCGGGATCAACTGACCCCCGATGAGATCCACTTAGCCCTGCAACAAGCCGGTGTAGAGGAGCTTCTACACAAGGGAGAGAAGGGCGAATCCACTGAAGCAGACCAGGTGGTATTGATTCGTACTAAGAAATGCTCTGTGCGTCCCCGAGGTTTGAATCAGCGCAAGTATGTGCATGCGGTTCAGAGTAACGATATCAATTTCGGTATTGGCCCAGCGGGTACCGGCAAGACCTACCTCGCAGTAGCCTGTGCGGTCGAGGCCCTGCTCAAAGACCAAGTGGAGCGTATCTTACTAGTGCGCCCGGCGGTAGAGGCAGGCGAAAAGCTCGGCTTTCTCCCCGGTGACCTGAGTCAGAAGGTAGACCCCTACCTTAGGCCCCTGTACGACGCACTCTATGAAATGCTCGGTTTTGAAACAGTGGGCAAACTCATAGAGCGCAATGTGATCGAGGTAGCCCCCCTGGCCTATATGCGTGGGCGCACCCTCAACAACGCCTTTGTCATTCTCGATGAAAGCCAAAACACCACCCGCGAGCAGATGAAAATGTTCCTGACCCGGATCGGTTTCGGCTCCACTGCAGTGATTACCGGAGACCCGAGCCAGGTGGACCTGCCACGAGGACAGGCCTCGGGGCTGCGTCACGCGGTGGAAGTCCTGGGCAAGGTCAACGGCATCAGCTTTACCCATTTCGGCGCCAAGGATGTTGTCCGCCACCCTCTCGTACAGCGCATTGTCGAAGCCTACGATATCCACGAGGCTGAGCGGGATGCCAGTGTCAGCAACAAAGCCGACGAGAATGCCGCCTGAGGTTCCTCCACAGAGTTATGATTGATTTAACCCTTGATGTGCAGCGGGCTAGCCGCTGCACAAACCTACCCTCCGATGAAAAGATCCGCACCTGGGTCATTAACGCTCTGTCCGGTCGACGAGATGAGGCCGAACTGGCAGTTCGTATCGTCGACGAAGAGGAGAGCCAGGCGCTCAACGCACAATATCGCGGCAAAGATAAGCCGACCAATGTCCTGTCCTTCCAAGCAGACTTTCCCGCAGAGCTGAACCTCCCACTATTAGGAGACTTGGTAATTTGTGCTCCCGTTGTGGAGAAGGAAGCGGAGCAACAGAACAAAACGACTGAGGCGCACTGGGCACATATGCTAGTCCATGGCACACTGCACCTTCTGGGTTATGACCATATCAAAGACAGCGATGCGGAAATCATGGAAAGGCTAGAGACTGGCCTAATGACCCATCTCGGCTTTGCGGACCCCTACACCCCTCTCGATGAGGCGGGATAACGGGGGTTGAAATGAATCTACCCACTAACGATTACTGATTGAAATAGACGAGAGATATTCGGAGCATGGCCACTTCCATGACCACTGACGAGCCCCCAAGTAGTCACTCTTCCAGCAAAGCCAGGTCGAGTGAAAAGAACTGGCTGGAAAGATTGTTTGGTGCATTTTCTGCCGAACCCAAGTCCCGCGATGAACTATTGGACATCATCAAAGACGCCGCTGAAAATCAGCTGGTTGACGCCGAGGCCCTATCCATCATCGAGGGCGCCCTGGACGTATCCAACCAGCAGGTTCGGGAGATAATGATCCCTCGCTCGCAGATGGTGGTTGTAGGGCTACAGGACAAGCCGGAAACGTTTCTCCCCAAGATTATCGAGTCAGGCCATTCACGCTTTCCTGTCGTCGGCGAGAGTATCGACGATATCCGCGGAATACTGCTAGCCAAAGACCTGCTCCCCCTGCTCCTCAAGGGCGTCGGCGAATTTCAACTCGAAGATATTATTCGCCCAGCCAATATCATCCCTGAAAGTAAGCGCCTCAACATTCTCCTGCGAGAGTTCCGTGAAAACCGCTACCACATGGCCATCGTTATCGACGAATATGGCGGCGTTTCCGGCGTAGTGACCATTGAGGACATCCTCGAAGAAATTGTCGGTGAGATCGAAGACGAAACCGATGAGGAAGAGGCAGATAGCTTTATCCGCCGGGTGGGAGAAAATGACTACATAGTCAAGGCTCTCACGCCGATCGAAGAGTTCAATGAATTTTTTAAATCCGAATTCAGCGATGAAGAATTCGACACAGTTGGTGGTCTGATTATGCAGTCTTTCGGCCACTTGCCCGGTCGCGATGAAGTCACCCGCCTGGGAGACTTCCTCTTCCGGGTGCTCTACGCGGACAGCCGGCAAATCCACCTGCTGCGCGTGGCCCATATGCGTAAACCACCCGATGAAGATTGAGTTGAGCCCCCTCTGGGGCTCTAGCCAAGATTTTCTCGGGTAGGATGCAGCCGCAACGGCGGCTACCGATTAAGCGAGTCTATGCGAAGATTACTTTTACCTGCCGCTGGTGCAGCTGCCGGCGGGCTAATGACGCTCTCCCTGGCCCCTTTCAACTATTGGTTGTGCGGCCTACTCTCTCTGGCGCTTTTTGCCGGGCTATTCCTGTTTGCCTCTCGCGGCAAGCCGCTACGTGGGCGCACCAGCCTCTGGCTAGCCTTCTGTTATGGGCTAGGCCTTTACGCCACTGGTGGCTCTTGGGTCTATGTCTCAATTACCAATTTTGGCAATTCTTCGCCGCCGCTGGGATTCGCACTCACCGCCAGCTTCGTCGCGCTGATGGCGGCGCTGCTTGCAGCACCGTTCTATTTCCTCGGTCGCTTTACCGCCAACAAATTTAGCTTCGCCCTCGCCTTTGCCGCACTCTGGTTTATCAGTGAGTGGTTCCGCAGCTGGATGTTCACTGGCTTTCCCTGGCTGTTCGCCGGCTATGCCCACTTGGAGACCTGGTTATCTGGTTGGGCTCCGGTGGTGAGTGTCTACGGAATCGGGCTTTTTCTGGCCCTCTCCGGTGCGGTCATCGCACTGGCTGCCAGTGGCCACTTGTCCCCCCTCAAGCGACCGGCCCATATTGTACTGATTGGCGCAGCAATCGTACCCTGGCCCCTCGGTGCTGCCCTGGCCAATATACAGTGGACTCAGGCAGAGGGAGGCATCATCACCGTTGGACTGGTACAGGCTAATATTCCCCAGGAGAAAAAGTGGCTGCCGGAGTTTCGCGGCGAGACTATTAGCCGCTATCAGGAGGGTACCCGCACCCTGAGCGAGCGTGATGTCGACGTTATAATCTGGCCTGAAGCAGCGCTACCCATGTTTTACGGCCAGGCTCCGAACCTAATGCAGGCTCTGCAACGCAATGCAGAGAAAACCGGCATTGATCTTATCAGCGGAATTCTCTACGACACCCACAGCCCTGTGGATAACTCTCGCAAAGTCCACAACTCCGCAGCGGTCTTTGGCCACAGCCCCAGTGTTTACCATAAGCGTCACCTGGTACCTTTTGGTGAGTATGTCCCACTGGAGGAGCTGATTCGAGGCACTATTGAATTCTTCAATTTACCCACCTCCTTTATTCGCTCCGGACCCGAACAACAGGGGCCACTGAATGCTGCAGGAGCACGTTGGGCTCCACTAATCTGCTATGAAATTGTCTACCCTCGCCTAGTGGCGGATAGCGCTCTCACCTCCCAGGTACTCCTGACCATCAGTAATGATGCCTGGTTCGGTGAATCCATAGGGCCGTTGCAACATATGCAAATGGCGCAAATGCGCGCACTGGAAACCGGTCGCTATTTAGTCCGCGGCACCAATACCGGTGTAACCGCTATTGTCGATCCCCGCGGGCTTATCATTGAGCAGCTGCCACAATTTGAGCAAGCCAATATGAGCGGTGACATACGTGCGATGCGCGGCTCAACACCATTTATGCTTGCCGGAATTTTCTCAGTATTTGCCCTGGCACTACCAATGTTGGCGCTGGCTGTAATTCTCAATCGCAAGCGAAAGAACAGCGCTGCCAAGCCGATGACCGGGGGAGTGACCGAATAGTAATGACCTGCCACTGATCACTCTAAAGTGCGCCGCCGAGACACCCCGCATGTGCAGATGACTGCTATGCTGCATGCAATTTACCTGTGAAATTATGGCGGGGATGGGCAGTCTATGCATTGCTTAATCAGTGGTGGCACCGGTTTGATCGGTAGACTCTTTTGCCAACGCTGGCTCGCTCGTGGCGACACACTTACAGTACTTAGTCGCCATCCGGATAAGATACACCAACTCTGCGGAGAGTCTGTCAATGCCGCCAGCGCTCCTGAAGAGGTGCAAGAGCGGGTAGATGTTGTTGTCAATCTGGCAGGGGAACCCATTTCCTCTCGCTGGACCGAGAAACGCCGTGCCGAAATTCGCAACTCACGCCTGAATACCACCGAACGGCTAGTACGCTGGACACTCGCCCAAAGAGAACGCCCCAATTACTTTCTCTCAGGGTCTGCTATTGGATACTACGGAGACCGTGGCGGCGAACTGCTCAAGGAGGACAGCCCTGCTGGCGGAGGGTTTTCCGCACAACTGTGCCGTGACTGGGAAGCGGCCACACTGCCACTACAAAGAGCCGGGATGTGCGTCGGAATCATACGCACCGCTATTGTGCTCTCCAACCGAGGGGGAGCACTTCCCAAAATGCTACCGGCATTTCGCCTGGGGCTTGGTGGACCAATGGGTTCTGGCGAACACTGGATGAGCTGGATTCACGAAGACGACGAAGTCGGATTGATACTTCACGCTATTGACCAACACCTATGCACCCCTTTTAACGCCAGTGCTCCAGAAGCAGTTACCAATAACAGCTTCAGCCGCTTATTGGCAAAACAGCTACACCGCCCCTGCTTTTTCCGCTCTCCAGCCTGGCTGCTGAAAACCCTGTTCGGGGAAATGGCAGAAGAGCTACTCCTTGCCAGCGAAAGAGTGGAGCCCCGAGCCGCCTTAAACAGCGGCTACAGTTTCCAGTTTCCTACCCTGGAACAAGCACTAGCCGACCTGCTAGCTAAAGACAATGCTAGTAATAAGGTAAGTGTCTGATTCCTGGGCACTTTTATTGGCTGGATCAGGCTATGCTGCTTAAGCAGCGACCACGCTACTCTCCAGGGCCTGCATTAAATAACGCCGACTGGATTCACTGGTGACTAAATCCCCGTGACTACCCATAGGGGCTGAGCCAACCCAGTGCGCGTGCCAGCGATACCACTGGGACTCCTCTGCATTTACCCGCAGCTCGATGAATTCCACTTCTGCAGGATCTAAACCGAACTCACGGACAATTTGCCCCGCAAATGTCTCGAAATTTTTATTCAAATGGGCCCCGCTCTCAGCACCGCCACATAGGAAAAATAGAATTCGGCCATCCTGGTCCACACGCTTGAAGCCGATCCAAACAGCCCGGTTGAGTCGGTTGTGCAATTGGATGGGAGTGAAGGAAACCGGGATGCCCTTCATCATAAGGTTATCTCGTTTATTGTTATGGTTGTTATCCACAGTCGCTACTCCAATGTAAGTAGTAATTAGCGGGTGAGATCTGTGGCGCCAGTCGTCCATTTACCTAGTACAACCAGCTTTCAAAAAACAGATGCAATCCCTCGCCGACGCCTATTCCCTCATGCCTGATAAGTATCTGAGAGCACTGCATCACAAAAGTTCCTCAGCACTTTTTGGCCTGTGGCAGTGGTCGATATTGATACCAGGCTTGTGCCAATAGTTCCCGCCAATAGGCCTGAGTCCGCAGCAACGCCTCAGCACTGGGAACCCAATTTAAGACCCCACCCTTTTCCCTTGACTCTAACTCAGAAGCACTGCCCACTGATAAAGGCTGTACCTTTAGGCCTGCGCGGGTAAAAACTGCCGCAGCCCTGGGCATGTGCCACCAGTGAGTGGCGAGCACAATAGTTCCCACACCTGAATTGCGCAATATCTCCGCGCTATTTACCGCGTTCTCTGCGGTAGTTCGACTGCAAGCTTCGCGCCAACTCACTGGGCGGGACATCTCATCCAACATTTTCGCCATCAACTCTGCCTCAGAGACATGCTCATCCGGTGAAACACGACCGCCGGACACCAGAATTGGCATATCCCTTGGGACATGCTTTGCTGCCCAGATCACCCTCTCCAAACTGGACGCAGATAGGTACTCATAGCCTTGCTGATTATCCCGGTAAACACCGCCTCCGAGGATCACCACAGCCCTTGGAGCTGCCTCTGTATCAGGTAAATCTGCTACAACGCCCAAGCGCTTACCGATCCAGCTTGAAAAAGCCGGCGTAGCACTAAGCCAGAGCAGACAAAATGAGAGGATCGCCAATGGCAGGGACAATTTCTCCAGCAAAGAGCCTTCAGGAAAAAAGCGTATCAAGAATGCCGCCAGCAGCCCCAGCATTGGCGCCAGTGGTGGCATCAACAAATTGACCGCTATTTTATACAGCTCAATCAATACTCAAGGCCGCCTTCTATTTGCCTGAAGCAACCATAGCCACAGCGGTGACAGGGTGTAATTTGACTATTCTCCGGCGGCTGAGCGAGATAACCACACCCCAGACATTGCAGTTCCTCGTCGGCCCCCACTATCTCACCCGCAAGGGCCCAAGGTTTGCCTTCACGGATACAACGCATAAGATTGGGCCAAGCCGTTTCTGTCGGGTCCGCCGCGTTCAGCAACCAGTCCCCCCCGCGCTCTTCCAGAGTAATCAGCTCCCCTCCCAGACCGCGCATATAATCCCCGGCTCGATGCAGATCATCTTTTAACCAGGCGCGAAGAAAAGCGACCTTATTTGCGGTCAGGTCCTCAACTGCCAGCTCTCCCTCAATCAAATCCTCCAGGTCTTCACGAAACTCATCGGCCAGATCGTCCTTCGGCGGTAACTTCGGTTCCTTCGTCACGGTATCCCTCCTATAATCTCGCGTTTACGCATCCTAAAAGATGCTCTGGGGGCCGTCCTTGATCGCAATCAATCCTTTTGCTTGTCGATCCAGAGCTGCTTCCACTAAAACACTGAAAAGTTTCCCCGCAAAATTTGATCACAGAGTATAGGTCCCCAATCGATGGAAGAGCAGTACAACCCCTCCGCAGTCGAAGCTTCCGCCCAGGAATTCTGGGAGGCAGAGAAAAGCTTTGAGGTAAAGGAAGATACCGGCAGGGAAAAGTTCTACTGCCTATCCATGTTCCCCTACCCCAGCGGCAAGCTGCACATGGGCCATGTGCGCAATTACACCATTACCGATGTTATTTCCCGCTATCAGCGTATGCAGGGTAAGAATGTCCTGCACCCCATGGGCTGGGATGCCTTCGGCTTACCGGCAGAAAATGCTGCGATCCAGAATAAAACCGCGCCAGCAAAATGGACCTACGCCAATATTGATTATATGAAGGGACAATTGAAAGCTCTCGGATTTGGCTTCGACTGGTCCCGCGAGCTAGCCACCTGCCAGCCATCCTATTATCGCTGGGAGCAATGGTTCTTCACCCGTCTCTATGAAAAGGGTCTGGTCTACAAGAAAAACTCCGCGGTGAACTGGTGCCCCAATGACCAGACCGTGCTCGCCAACGAGCAGGTTGAAGATGGTGCCTGTTGGCGCTGCGGCACTACCGTGGAGAGGCGCGAGCTGGCCCAGTGGTTTATCAAGATCACTGACTACGCAGAAGAGCTGCTCAAGGACCTGGATAAGCTACCGGAGTGGCCCGAGCAGGTGCGCACCATGCAGCGCAACTGGATCGGCAAGAGCCGAGGTGTGGAACTGAGCTTTAGCCTGCCCACCACTGTGGCTGGTATGGATCACTTCGATGTTTACACCACCCGCCCAGACACCCTGATGGGCGTCACCTATGTATCCCTCGCCGCTGAACACCCAATCGCTCTGGAGTTAGCAGAGACTAACCCCGAACTGAAAACATTTATCTCTGAGTGCAAAAAGCAATCTCTATCTGAAGCCGATATGGCCACAATGGACAAGAGAGGCATGGACACAGGTCTCAAGGCCATTCATCCCATCAGCGGGGAGGAAGTCTCTGTCTGGGTAGCCAACTATGTTCTGATGGATTATGGCTCTGGCGCGGTGATGGCAGTACCCGCCCACGATCAACGCGACTGGGAGTTCGCACACAAGTATCAGTTGCCTTTGACTCAAGTCATAGCGCCCGCCGATGGCCAGGAAATCGATCTCAACAAAGAAGCCTTCACCGAAAAAGGCAAACTGGTGAACTCCGGCAATTTTGATGGTCTGGATTTTGATGGTGCCTTTACCGCGATTTCCGAAGTTTTAATAGCAGCAGACAAAGGCCGTGTGACCACCAATTATCGCCTGCGCGATTGGGGTGTATCCCGCCAGCGCTACTGGGGTGCCCCTATCCCCATGTTCAACCTCGCAGATGGTGGAGAAATCCCGGTGCCCGCCGAGAAACTCCCTATTTTACTGCCGGAAGATGTGGAGCTGGACGGTGTTCAGTCCCCCATTAAAGCCGATCCCGAGTGGCGCAAAGACGAACTCAATGGTACGCCGGTCGAGCGTGAGACCGACACTTTTGACACTTTTATGGAGTCCAGCTGGTACTACGCTCGCTATACCTGCCCAGACTTCGAAGAGGGCATGCTCGACCCCGATCGCGCCAACTACTGGCTACCTGTCGACCAATATGTAGGTGGTATTGAGCACGCCATCCTGCACCTTCTCTACGCGCGCTTTTTCCACAAATTGATGCGGGATGAGGGCTTGGTCAACAGCGATGAACCCTTCAAGCAGCTTTTGTGCCAGGGCATGGTGTTGGCTGAATCCTTCTACAAGGAAGAAAACGGCCATAAAACCTGGATCAACCCCGCCGATGTTGATGTCGAGCGGGATGAGAAAGGAAAACCCATCAAGGCAGTTGAGCGCGCAACAGGTGAAGAAGTAATTGCCGGTGGCGTTGTGAAGATGTCCAAGTCAAAAAACAATGGCATCGATCCCCATGCTGCTGTTAAAGAATACGGTGCCGATACTGTACGCCTGTTCACAATGTTTGCAGCTCCGCCCGAGCAAACTTTGGAGTGGCACGATGCCGGCGTGGAGGGAGCCAGCCGCTTCCTGCGAAAGCTCTGGAAAACTGTACACGCACATGTTGCTGTAAGCACTAGCAGCGCTCAGATTGACCAACAGTCTTTGAGCGATCAGCAACAACAATTACGCCGTAAAACCCACGAGACGATTCAGAAGGTTGGCGACGACTACGGACGCCGTCAAACTTTCAACACGGCTATTGCCGCAGTGATGGAGCTTCTCAATGAGGTTGGTAAACTGGCGGATCGCAGTAATGAGCAGGGGCTGGCAGTGGAGAGAGAGGCTCTACAGGCAGCTGTCTTACTACTGGCTCCGGTAACTCCGCATATTTGCCACCAACTGTGGCAAATCCTGGGCAATAACAACACCTTAATTGATGCTCCCTGGCCAGTAGTAGATGAAAAGGCTCTGGTGCGTACCTCAATTACTTTGGTCGTTCAAGTCAATGGCAAAGTACGTGCAAAGCTGGATGCGCCTGCTGATGCGGACAAAGAGGGCTTGGAAAAACTCGCCCTAGCCGACGAAAACGTCCAGAAATTTATTGGCGATGCCACCGTACGCAAAGTCATCGTTGTGCCAGGCAAACTGGTAAATATTGTCGCGAAGTAAAAATTACTGCGCAGTTATATCCAACCAATAGCCGGGAGCATTATGCTCCCGGCCCATATTCTGCAAACCCTTTATTTGCTGGCACTAAAGCCAGGTAGTTTATGAAAACATTTGCACGTCGTATCGTCCTGCTAGTTACCCTTGTGGCCACCGCCAGTTGCGGTTGGCACCTGCGGGGAGCGCCAAAAAACTTTCCTCCAGGCAGTACTATTTACATATCGAGTGAAAACCCTCGTAGTGATATTGCCGATGAAATTAGCCGTCTTCTGGAAAACGGCGGGGTCCCTGTTGCTCCATCCCCTATTGAAGCGGACTACCTACTCACCATTCATAAAGAAATAGAACGAAAATTAACTGTCGCCGTGGATTCTGAAGGGCGGGCTTCTGAGTACGAGTTGATTACCAGCGCGATTTATAGCGTGCGTACACACAGTGGCGAAGTACTGCTAAATAAAGCTCAGGCCGATGTCTATAGATCATTGGAGTGGAACGTCTCAGAAATAGTCAGCAAGGGAGAAGAGGAACGCCTCTTACGCGCGGAAATGCGCCGCGAGTTGATTAGCCGAATGATCAACCGTTTGCGCCGTATCGATGTCAATGCCCCCTTACAAGATAAGAGCTACTAGGTAGTTCTGTCATGCGTATTAATCCCCAACAGCTTCCCCAGCAACTACGGAAAGGGCTTGCGCCGGTTTATATTATCTCAGGCGATGAACCACTCCTGGTTCAGGAATCTTGCGACCAAATACGTGCGGCAGCGAGGCAGAATGGTTTCGCTGAGCGGGAACTTCTACATGCAGAGCATAATTTCGACTGGGGTTTATTACTTGCCTCAGCCGGAAATATGTCTCTTTTTGCAGAGAGGAAGCTTATCGAGGTACGCGCTCCCAGTGGAAAACCAGGGGATAAAGGCAGTAAAGCCTTACAGGAATTTGCCGCTCTCGCCAGTCAGGATTTGATACTACTGCTGGTTTTGCCCAAGCTGGACAAATCACAACTCAATAGCAAATGGGTTAAAACACTTGAGCAGCATGGTGCTCTCGTACAAATTTGGCCTGTTAGCGCCCAGGAAATGCCACACTGGATCAACCAAAGGATCAATGCCGCAGGGTTATCTGCTGAGAAAGAAGCTATACGTATTCTCGCCGAAAGAGTAGAGGGTAATCTGCTCGCAGCAAGCCAAGAAATCGAAAAGCTCAAACTTTTAAATAGTGACGGGACAATAACGGTCGAACTGTTAGAGCAAAGTGTAACCAGCTCTGCGCGATACAGTGTTTTCGATTTAATTGACAGAGCTTTGGCAGGAGAAGCCGAGAAAGCGATCAAAACGCTACAAGGCTTACGCTCGGAAGGTATTGAGCCACCTGTGGTGCTCTGGGCCCTAACAAGAGAGATGCGCTCATTACTGGAACTAATGGAGAAACTCAATCAGGGCCAGCAACTAGCACGTTTAGTTCGCATCCAAAAACGCCAACCACTTGTACAAAATGCCTTAAACCGTCTAACGCCAAATATACTGGAGGCTCTTCTTTTAAAAGCCAGAGCCGTGGATTCGGCGATCAAAGGTGGCAACACTCACCAGTCCCCATGGAATGGCCTTATGGAACTCACGCTTAATTTGAGTGGACAGAAAAGCGTTTAGAAAGTTAGCCCAAGCAATCGGATTCTTTTAAACGCCGCTAATAAAAAACCCTCCCCGAAACGAGGAGGGTTTAGACAATAGTCATTATAGGCGTATTAGTTTTGAGAAACTGTAGCCATATTGCTGTTGCCGACCTGGTGCACACTGGCCATATTGAAATTGCCAGCCTGAGTTACATAGGTAGTGTTCTCGCTACCAGACTGTCCCAGGTGAGCACCGTGCTCAAAGCCATCCTGAGATACAACCATCAGGTTAAACTCACCCATGTCCTGATGGATCTCAGCCAAGTTCAGCTCACCGCTCTGGTCAACATCAACTGTGTTGGCCATACCTTCGCTATGGCCATAAGTGAAGTTGGCACTTCCCAGCTGATCAATATTAGCTGTATTGAGATCCCCAAACTGAGAGAATTCAGCTTCGTTATGATCACCCGTTTGTTGCAGAATTGCAGCATTATCATTGCCGTATTGGTACATATCGCCAATATTGTTGAGGTCATTCTGCGTAACGGTCATGGTGTTGGCATCACCATACTGACCAGTAACACTAGAGTTACCAGTGCCATTCTGAGCAATAGTATTGAAGTTATTGGCCCCATCCTGGGACATATTCAGATAGTTGAAGTCACCTGACTGCACCAAGTTAGAAGTATTTTCAACACCGCCTTGATAAACAAAACCGACGTTACCTTCACCAACTTGGCCTCCTACGAAGCCTTCATCAGAGCTCATCCAGGTGCTGCTCCAAACGCTGTTTCCATCACCAGACTGAGTGCTGACAAACAGGTTATTATCTCCGTCCTGCTGCAGTGCAGCCATATTGTCATTACCCTCCTGAACCGCATCAAGGGTATTGTAATTAGCCTCACCACCATCTGAGCGGTACTGATCTAGATGCATAGTATTTTCACTACCCATTTGAGTAGCATAAGCTGCATTGCCATTACCGCCCCACTGATGAACAACTCCCCAGTTACCCTCTCCCTGCTGATAGGAATAGGCTTGGGAGCTATTTTGATCGAATTGCGTGGTTTCAGAGTAGTTACGGTTACCTACCTGAGTCTGGTCGATATAGTTAGCATCGGCGGTGGATTGACTTGCGTAAGCACGGTTGTCATTACCTTCCTGCCACTGATAAGCCGCATTATTGGTGGACTCGCCCATTTGATAGATATCAGCAGCGTTGTCATTTCCAACCTGCAGTTGATCACCATAATTAGCATCGGCCATTGCGTGACCAGCACCAACAAGCATTGCAATCGCAGCAGCAAGTGAAAGCTTTTTCATTTATGTTTCTCCATCAGACTAAGTAAACAAATACAAACAAAAAGAAAGCAGTGCTTTAATCGTGCTGAACGACCTGCACCGCATGGTTGTCACCGAACTGCGCGACAAATCCAAAGAGCCCATCTCCGTTTTGGATGATGTTGGCTGAGTTTCCATTGCCCACTTGATTTATTAGAGCAATATTATCTAAACCATTTTGTATAGCGGTAGCTTGGTTATAAGCTCCAGACTGAGAAATTGCCGCATAGTTATATTCCCCAGCCTGCTGAATTGCTGCTTCATTCGAATAGCCATCCTGAACCAAAAAAACTTGGTTGAACTGCCCAAACTGAGAAACTTCTGCAAAATTGTATTCCCCTGTCTGAACGACCTCAGCTAACTGACCAGTAATAGACTCATCCCGTTGCAACATGAGATCCAGCTTTCCCTGACCAGAAAACAGCTCATCATGATCATCTAAGTCACCAGCCCAGACATAGTTAATACAGGTAAGGAGTAAAAATAAACCACATAGGCTCACTTTGATAACGCCCACCAAAATTCTCCTAAAGGTTAATTAAAGAGAGAGCCATTCCGCTCATCGAGGACCACTATAGGAATTTAAGCGAAAACAATAAATCAGAAAAAAGAATATTTTTTGGGGCGGGAAAACAATAAATATTTAAGACTTTTGTATGAAAGCCTTTCTAGAAAGTTGATTTAATACGAAGATGTAAGATATCGACAAGTAGATTTACTAAATTACACAAACTTACACAAAGATTCAACAAGAAAAACCGCCCACACAAAAATGTGAGCAGCTAGCAACCATTGCAAGACAAAGAAATTAGCCAGAATATTTAATAAAAAAATTATTCTAAAGAATTTTCACAGTTGCATCCGCATATTCACTCAGTACAGATGCAGGGAATTCATTGACATCCTGCATTGCCCAAATATTATTCGTCACACCATTGGCAATAAGGTGAATAACTGCAGATTCAATCGCAGAAAGCACACAAAGTTGAGCCGGATCATTGGTCGTCATTCCAGCCTCAATCTCTAACAAACGTTTATACTCAACAAATGTATAAACGTCTCCCTGAACCTGCCTTGATAGAATTTTCTTACTGGTTAAAACGCTATTTAAAACTCTTCCAGTTCTAACATCGACCGCACGCAAATTCACGGTTACTTCGTCTACTCGATATTGCTCAGAAAGTCCAATACCAAAATAACGCGCACCGGCTCCGCCGGTTTTGATATTGGTATCATAAGCGACTATACCTCCCTCCAACATTATATTTGCTGACATCAGGGAGGGGAGCTCAAAGGGTTGGGGAGTTTCTTGCTCTTTGATTGCTGCTCGTATGATTTTTCTTTCAGTAAGCAGGTTTTGTAGCCCTTCACGCTCAAGAGTAACAAACCAACCTGACTCGTTGAGTACTTGTACGAGCATAGAGGCAGCGCCTTGTGTTACTGCAGTAGAAAAAGAGCTAGACGGTGCTGGCCTGTACTGGCCAGTTTGATCACTAAATCCATAAACCGCTACTACGATCTTCCCCCTCGGTAAGGGCAAATTCAAAAGATCTGCATAAGTACTCATTCGATCCGTCAAAGTGGCTTTTTGATGCCCTGGGCCAAACAACGCCTCTCCTGCATTTTGAAAGAAACTACAACCACTTAAAATAAAAACCAAAAATATAACTATTATTCTAACCACCATCACCACCACCCTAAAGAACAAACAATCTGTTGACCAATTAAATCAGTTACCAGGATTTAGGCCTACGACTACGATCTCAGAAAGCTCTCCTGTGACAGCATCTGTAATAGTTATAGTTAGGGTACCATCTACATCAAGTATGTTAACGATAAAGTCATCGGTTACGAGAGTACCATCATTTCCATCTCCAACATCTGTGAGCAACTGAGACAACAATCTGGATTCTAGTGTATCCGTAAACCTGTCAAGTGAAGATGAATCAGAGTATGGTGACTTACCAGCTTTAGGATCTTTTTTACTATTTTGAGCGCTGGCATTATTTAACAAATAATTACCATTTAATGGATTACCTCCGAAGGATGGATTTACTGGAGTGTAAATTAGCTCTGTCGAATAGGCAGAGACAGAAAAGAAAGATAAAACCAATAAAACATAGAACTTCACTATAATTCCTCCCCGGCCAAGTCCAAGTTTTGTGAAAATAACTGCTGCAGCCTTTGCTGTCGTACATTATTATTGATTTGAGCAACAGCTTGCTCAACTATCTGCCCAAAACGTCTTCTGCCTGGGTAAATAACAGTCCTGAACACCTGCTTATTCTCATAATTTACCCACACAACACTACCCCACCGCGCAGAAGGCCTTTCATACACAGTCAGGTTATAATCAAAGTCAGTCAAGTTGGATGTAATATACAACGATAAAGAGCGTGCGAACTCATGCCCTATGCCGCTTACTGTGTTATCAATCACCAAACCGGTAAGGATTGACTCTTCGCTCTGAGCAAACTCTGACTCCTGGGAAATAACTGTACTAGAAATAAACCAAATAGAAAAAAATAGAATTTTTAATTTCACAGATTTTGACTCGCCCAACTACTTGCCTCCAATCTGTTTTTGCAACCAATCTTTTTATAAACCTTGTATAGGTGACTTTTAACGGTATGCTCACTGACACATAGTACCTCCGCAATATCTGCATTGGTTCTACACTCACAAATAAGCTCCAATATCTGTCTTTCTCTTTGTGTAAGGTTTGCGCTAGAATCCATCCATCTTTTAGGACGTCTATGCTGCCTTAAAAAGTTATGCAGGACATCTCTAGGGAACCAATATTCCCCCAGGAATATCTTACCTAATCGCTCCATAATAACCCCGGGCTCACATTTTGCCGGCATCAACCCTAGGACCTTCTCCCAGTGTAAGACAAAGTCAAACTCATTAGGGTCGTCAACATTTAAGAGAATAATGCCAGGCGAGTTAGTAGAAGCATGGATATCACGTAATAACTGATCAAGATCCGCTTTAAAAAGCCCAACACAGTCGAGCAATAGATAATCAGCCTTAACTCCATCAAGTGAAAAAGATGGGACTCTCTGAACAATGAAGCATCTGGTTTTAAACTCCTCTTCAATATGACCTGCAAAAATTGAACTTTGCAAGTTGACTGATGAAGTTAAGAAGGTAACAGCGGGACCCTTACAAACATGATCCTGCGAAACAACTTTGAGGCGTGCATATTCCTTATGCAAATTCATCTGGGTTCCCCCAATATGCAATCTCTTTAAGATTTTATCTAATGACTTCTTACTTTTTTATTATTTTCTATCCACATTCTCGATATTGAGAGCTAAATCTATTCGATCAACCAACACACTGCAACAGTAAGTGATACAGATAACAAAAATTCAATCTTAAGTGTGCCAGCGATTATCACAAATGTCATTTTTTCATACAAAGGTATTAAAGACGATTACTAAGTAACCAACCAGCAACATCCTTTTGTCTAAACTTAAAAAAAGTAAAGCGCTTAAAAAACAGTAATAAATTTGCACTAACCCACAAAATTAATGGATTTATTTTAAATATTAGCATGAAAAAAGCATACCTAGAAAAATTAAAAACCAATAAACGACACAAAAAGCCAAGTAGCAACAAAAATTAAAATTCAGCTAATCAATCACACTAAAATAATAAATACACTCTCTTTCCTGAAAGTAATATTATTTTGGATAACCTAGCCAAAGAAACCCTATAAATTATACTTATTAAATATTTTTATAGTGCGTAATAGATTTAATGAGTGCGCAAATAGTAATCAGGGTGGGACTACTTTATGATTTTGTATTGGTACGCTATCACCATGTCTCTTGGTACCTGTTTGGTGTTTTGGTACAAGTAGATGAATCAAAGAACATATAACTATGTTAACCATTGAGGCCATGATCATGAGCGATCACCTTCACCCCCCTGCCCATGCAACCACTCATACGGTAAAGAATCAGACTTCCCCTCTCTCAGGGCACAACCTGTATGCCGGCGATCAGGCTCTACTCGATTCGGTACACCTTAATGGCGGACATTGGTCCGAAAATGATCTACAACGCTATGGCGAGGTTTGTGGAAGACCAGAAATGATTGAACGGGGTTATGCTGCCAATGAGTTTAAACCCATATTTGAAAGTCATGACCGAATCGGAAACCGTATAGACTTAGTTCGCTATCATCCTTCTTACCATCAACTTATGCAGCTTGCCTTATCAGAAGGACTACACAGCTCCCCCTGGAGTCATCCTTGTAGCGGTGCCAATGTTGCTCGAGCGGCAAAGAACTATCTGCATTGTCAACTTGAGGCGGGTCATGGGTGCCCAATCACGATGACTTTTGCCTCTCTTCCTTCGATAAAATTAAACCCATCAATCGCCAAGGAGTGGATCCCTAAAATTCTTAGCCGGGGCTACGATGGCAGTAATCGCCCCTACTATGAAAAACACTCTCTGACTATCGGTATGGGTATGACAGAGAAACAAGGTGGGTCAGATGTACGTGCCAACACAACCTGTGCAATCCCCATGGATGACGGAACTTATGAGCTACTTGGGCATAAATGGTTTATGTCTGCTCCTATGTGTGACGGTTTTCTAATCCTGGCTCAGGCACCGGGCGGGCTTTCTTGTTTTTTGGTTCCCCGATGGCGTCCGGATGGAAGTAAAAACCCATTAGAAATCCAAAGGCTCAAAGTGAAATCTGGCAATGTATCCAATGCCTCTTCCGAAGTGGAAATGCGAGGTGCCTTAGGGTGGCTCTTGGGTGAAGAAGGTCGGGGAGTCAATGCAATTATCAAGATGGTCGCGATAACTCGTTTTGATTGTATGGTCGGTTCCTCTGGGGGCCAACGCCAAGCCGTATTGCAAGCGATATACCATGCATCCCATAGAGAAGCCTTTGGAAAAAAGCTAATTGATCAAGCCCTAATGCAAAATGTCCTGGCAGACCTGCAATTAGAAGTTGAAGGGTCAGTGGCCTTGACCATGCGCATGGCCCGAGCTATGGATCATGAAGATCAAGAACACGAACAAATGCTCCTAAGACTGGGAGCAGCTGTGGGTAAGTATTGGATTTGTAAGCGCAGCCCGCATCATGCCTATGAGGCGATGGAATGCCTAGGTGGAAATGGTGTTATTGAAAGTTTTATCACTGCACGACTCTACCGCGATGCTCCAATTAATGCCATATGGGAGGGTTCCGGTAATATCCAGGCTCTTGATGTGCTGCGTGCCATCACAAAAACACCCAATGTCGTAAATCACTGGCTGGATGAGATGGCAACAAGCATTGGTATGGATATCCGCTTCGATAACGCTATAGATTCACTAAAAAAAGAGCTTGCTGATTTGGATCAATTTGAATACAGGGCACGCAGTATTATTGATCAAATGGCGATTGCAATGCAGGTTCATCTACTTTTACAGTCAGGCAACGAATCGATTAGTGATGCATTTATTCGATCAAGACTGGAAACTAGAGGAGCTCATAGCACTGGCAGTCTACCAAAGGGTGTTGACATTGAAACATTACTCAGACGCGGCGACCCGCTTACAATTGGTGTTTAACTGCTTTTGGGAGAAGCAACTCGACGACAACCGAGATGTTTCTCCTGTGCAAGATAAAAGATTAGCTAAAAAAAACTATAGCGAAAACCCAGTTGACCACGAACCCCATAATACTCAACTTGCTTTGGCCTATCTTTATCACCAATATAATAAGTTAAAGGTTCATTCGTAAGGTTTAAGGCCTCAGCAAAAATAACTAAATTGTCCCCAATCGTATAATTTGCACTCATATCCAGGCTTGTGTAAGCACCGTAGTACTGGTCTTCATTTTTATTGCCACCATGCTCTTCAATATACTCTCCCTTATGGTTTTGAGCTAAGCGAATGGAGAAAGCACCGTCATCATAATAGATAGAGAGATTATGTAATAAATCAGCCTGACGGGAAATCGGCACTACACCATCACGGCCCGGAATACGCATTTCTGAATCCATCATAGTTAAATTTGTCGATAACCCAATATTTGAAAGAAATCCGGGAAGGAAATCCATTTTTCGCACCAGATTAAATTCCAATCCCCCCAACCACGCATATTCACCATTTTCCGGACTATAAATATCGACTCCTGACACCCCATTGTATTCACCTTCTTTTACATCTTTAAAAATTGGATCTGTAATATCTTTATAAAATAAACCAGCAGATAAAATCCCCGAGTCATCAAAGTAGTACTCATACATCAAATCCAGATTCCAAGAGTAAGTAGGATCAAGATCTGGATTACCTCCTATAAACTCATTATCGTGCTCGGCATAGTACCCTCCCGGATTCAGGTCACCAAAGTCCGGCCTGGCAAAGGTTCTGGTCAGCGCGAGCCTGATATTGCTATCCTCTGTGAGCGCATATTTTAGATGTGCCGATGGTAGAATGGATAAATACTCTTTATCACCATTAAACGGCACCAAATAGCCGTTATTAGCTTCATCGTTAACAAATACCTGGCTTTCCACCTTCGTTTGGGTCTGAGTGAGTCGTAAACCCATTACAAGAATGGCTCTATCTGAAAGCTCATAATTACCCATACCATAAGCCGATAGGTGCCTCTCTGTTAGCTCAAAATTTCGCCCAAGAGCCCCTCCATTTTCAACTAGAGCTGATTCTTCGGGAATCAAAATGAATTTATCCCGGTTTTGGTTCCAAAAATTCTCCAATTGAGACATTGAAGCAACCTGAGAGAATTGGGAGTCATAGTTGATATCCAACTCTGATAGGAAATCATTTCTGCCAGGCTGATCAGACAAGGTAAAGCCACAGAGAGTTGGGGCAGGCCCATAGTTTTCCTCATCCCAACTGTAAAATGCATCGGAGAATTCAGACACCCGTTCCTTGTCCCGATATTTCATACCGAACTTTAACTCCAGCTCACTGGAAAACTGGGAAGAAAAGTCAAAAGTGGCTACCACTTTATCCTTTTCGTTGACATACACTTTATATAGTTCAACCCAAGATAGGCTGGACTGGCTTGGGTCCATTACAAAACCATCCGGGAGGTGAGTGGGTATATTTTCTGCTGGGTCAGTACCACCATCGATTTGGTTGTAAGCCAGCCCATCATCATCCAGACCAACATAACCTACTTCCGTTTGATCAAAACGCATTACAAAATAAGAGCGATCATCTTTATTGGGTGTATTCCCATAGCGGAATTCATTATCATAGCTGGCTAAATTCCAATTCAGCTGCTTATCATCACCAAAAAAGTGCTCTCCACCAACTTCAACACCTTGCATACGTGTTATCAAAGTATTGTGGATATGCTGAAGTTCCATTCTATCTTTATCGAACCGCAACCTGTGCTTGTAATGTGTCTCCTCATCTTCTAATGTCCCATACAAACCACGAGCAAAAATCTTACCTCCTTCTTCCAATCGGTATTCAGTAGCAAGGTTTAACCCCAGGGTATCTCTGGTTCCGGTATAATCCCGCAGTTCCAATCGATATATTCCCTCCCCTTTACGGCGGGGCTCGTAGTTATCTGTTGCCCAATCCCTGCTCCAACCAGTTACATTGGCCAAAAATCCCCATTTACCACCTTCACTTCTATCCCCATAAAGAATGCTCATGGATTTAATATCACCGTCGGCTTTATCCGCATAGCCACCAGATAGGGATATATCCAAAGTGCGTTCTTCAGGGGCTGTACGAGTCACAAAATTAACATTGCCGCCAATAGAGTCACCTTCCTGATCCGCGGTAACAGCCTTAGAGACCTCAATACGTTCAATCAGCTCCGATGGAAAGAAATCAAACGCCGTAGCCCTGCTGGTAGTTTCCTCTTCTGCAGATGGCAAACGATGACCATTAAGGCTAGAAGAACTCCATTGGGACGGGAGGCCACGCACAGCCACAAACCGTCCTTCCCCCTGGTCACGCTCGATAGATACGCCTGCGACTCTTTGAACTGCCTCTGCGGCGTTACGATCCGGTAACTTACCTATACCATCTGCCGATACCACATTAACAATCCGGTTGGATTCCCTCTGTAACTCCAGGGAACGTAACTCTGTCTCAAACATTCGTCCAAGCACAACAATCTCTTCTATTTCTCTATCATCCTGGACATTCTGCTTACTACTTTCTTGTGCATGAGCGTAATTTACTTGCCCCACCAGCAGAGCAATCGTTGCAGGCAATAATTTGACATAAATCATTTTACTTCCCCTGTATCAATCAAAAAATGATTGGCAAATTTTTATCGACACAAATTAATTTGCTCGATCATCAACATAAATCTGGACTAGACCAGAATCCTAAATTGCCGCCATGACGTTTGTATAACAGGTGTGTGAATATTCCCTGCGAATATATAAATGAAAAATTTTTACCATCTGGAATGGTTATTGAACTTAAAAAAAGACTGTCACAAAAACGCAATCATAAGCACCTAAAATCTGGTCTAGACCAAATGGCAGCTATCGATAAAAATGGAAAAAACCGGTAAAAAACAGGAATCTGATTCCAGTGAAGATTTCAACAGTGAGCTTTTCTTGCTACTCTTTTCCGGAGTTGCTGCATTCTTCACTTATTTTTGTATGTATGCTTTCCGCAAGCCCTTTGCAGCAGCATCTTACGCCAACATTTCCGGCTGGGATTTCACTCTAGACTTTAAAACCGCACTTATAATTTCCCAAGTACTGGGTTATGCGTTTTCAAAAATTATCGGGATTAAGGTTGTCTCAGAGTTACGGCCATTGCAGCGGGGAAGAATACTGGTAATTCTAATTCTTTTCAGTCATCTGGCCTTGATAGCATTCGCATTGATTCCCGCTCCTTATAATGTTGTCATGCTTTTTTTTAATGGCCTCCCACTTGGAATGGTGTGGGGACTAGTATTCAGCTATTTAGAGGGGCGTCGTCTTACTGAAGCACTAGGCGCCATTTTATGTGTTAGCTTAATCGTCTCTTCAGGAGCCGTAAAAGCAGTAGCCGCATATCTAATGCTGGAATGGAAAGTGCCGGAAATCTGGATGCCTGCAACCGTGGGCTTATTATTTCTACCTGCACTGATTCTATCGACATTTACACTCAGTAGAATTCCCCAACCCAACCAAGCAGACATCCGTGTACGAAAACAAAGAGTACCAATGACGAATGAAATGCGTTGGACTTTCGTCAACGAAACGAATCTGGGACTGTTGGCTTTAATCGTCGCTTATGTATTCCTAACGGCATTTCGTGACTTCTCTGATAATTTCGCTGCAGAGCTTTGGCAAGCTTTGGGTCATGGTCAAGCACCCCAGATCTTCCTTACCAGCACTCTACCCGTGGCACTGATAGTTTTAGCATCCCTGGCGCTACTTATTTTTGTACGTAACAACTATCGCGCATTGCAGCTAAACCAGCTATTAGTCGCGGCTGGGGGAGCAATCTGCATAACTTCAACTCTCGCATTTGAGTTAGATATTGTATCCGGGGCTGCCTGGATGATTGGGATCAATATCGGGCTCTATATAGGCTATGTTCCATTTAACTGTTTATTATTTGAACGTCTGGTCGCCTGCACCAAGAGCCTAGGTAACGCAGGATTTGTGATTTATCTGGCAGATAGTGCGGGTTATATCGGCAGCATTAGTGTCATGCTCTATAAGACTTTCGCGCAACCAAATCTAAACTGGTTACAGTTTACTCAGCAACTTTCCTATGCTACTGGTTTTGCATGTATTTTGTTAATGCTGCTCTCACTTCTTTTCTTTCGCCGCTTGCACCGTAATTCTTCTTCACGGTTGAGGCTTATTACTTCTCCAGTGTAAAAAATGCTATAGAGCAGTTATGAAATTTGATATTACCATTGTCGGTGCCGGGATATTAGGCAGTTTTGCTGCTTACCATGCACTCAAATCTGGAAAAAAAGTACTGTTAATTGAAGCCAGTACAAAGCCTCACGGAGCCACGGTACGCAATTTTGGCCAAGTAGTACCATCTGGTATGAATCTAAAACTATGGCGAAATCTGGGGCGACGATCGCTGGAACTTTATGGCGAGTTGGCGACAATAATGCCGGACGCACTCTGGCAGAATGGCTCTCTCTATGTGGCTTCTTCTTTAGAAGAGGCCAATCTACTAGAGGAAATGCATGAGATTAATCGTGAGACTAACTACGTTTCTAAGCTTCTTACCTCGACGCAGTGTCACAAGCAAATTAATTTACTAAAGCAGAGTTACTGCCATGGTGGCCTCTACTATCCACAGGAAATGAGTGCCGAAAGCTCCCTGCTAATGAAGTATTTTTGGAAACTACTTGAAGACACGAAAAATTTACATTTTAAGAAGGCATCTCCGGTAATAGCCGTAGAGGAAGTCAAAAATGGGGTCCAACTTCGCTGCTCAACAGGTGAGTCTTTTATTTCAGAACAGGTAATGATTTGTTGTGGCCACCAACTTAGTCATTTATTTCCGCACTTATTACAAACAGAACAACTACAGCTTAGTAAATTGCAGATGTTGCGCACCCAAAAAATCAAGGGAGTCAAAATACCAGGGAACCTGCTTACAGGTCTGACAATACGCCGCTATGAAGCATTTAAAAGTTGTCCTAATTATAAAAATCTACCGAAGCCTCATATTGATCCAAGCTATGGAAAATTTGGTATCCACCTTCTGTTTCGACAATCTGCCGATGGCAGCATCATCATTGGCGATTCTCATGAGTACTTCACTGCCCAGGACTCAGGCAGTTTGGACTATGAAATATGTCAGGAAATCAACTCACTGATGTTAGCCGAAGCCAAGCGTATCCTTAATCTACCCTATTTAAATGTTGCCAGGATTTGGAATGGCTATTACAGCCAGGAAAGTAGCCAAGGCGTATTCCTAAAATCCGCAACAGAAAATATTCATTTAATAACCGGTATTGGAGGAAAAGGTATGACAACCGGACCAGCATTAATGGAACGGGTGGTGAAGGGTATTTTGGACAAGATCCCTCTAGATGAGTGCTTAATCGATGAGAGCTAATGTTGTAGATAAAATTAAACAGTTATTTTTGCAGTACGGGAATTTAACACTTGGAGAAAAATGCACGCAGCTACAGCATGCTACCCAGTGTGCCACCCTGGCGGAACACTCTGGTATCTCCGGTGAAATGACTGTTGCAGCGTTTCTTCATGATATCGGCCATCTCCACGCTATAAAGGAAAAAATACCCGGGACGGATACTGAAGGCTACAGTGCACATGACCTAATAGGTGCAGATTTACTCGAAAGGTGGGGTTTTCCCAATACAGTCACAAAGCCTATCGCCCTACATGTTCAAGCTAAAAGATTTTTAATGAGTACAGATAACATTTATGAGACACGGCTATCCGCAGCAAGCCACAAAACCCTAAAAAAACAAGGAAAAAGAATGACAGATAAAGAAAAAGATAATTTTCTTAATACCCCATTCGCCGAGGATGCTCTACGTCTGCGCGAGTGGGATGATTCAGGAAAAGTGCCTGGTTTAGCCGTAGCTCCTTTGGATCACTGGCTAAAGATCTGCTCAAAGGTACTTAGTCGATAGATATTTTACCGCTCAACTCCCTTATCAATTACCAAAAAGGAGATAATCCATGGAACCACTGCAACTTAAAGCTGCTATCCTCGACTGGGCCGGAACCTTAGTAGATTTTGGCTCCCGCGCCCCTTTACAAGCGTTTATGCAAATTTTTGCTGAGGCTGGAGTTACGGTCAGTGAAGAGCAAACCCGTATTCCAATGGGTACTGAGAAGAAAGAACATATTCGCCAGATGCTACAACAAAATTCCATTCAAACTGCCTGGCAAGTGGTTCATGGACGCCCATCCCAGGAATCTGATATAGACGGACTATATCGCCGTCTGGCCCCGATACAGATTCAGGAAATCGATAGGCACAGCCAAATAATACCCGGAGCCGACAAACTATTTGTCCGCTTGCGTGAGCGTAATATACGTATTGGTAGCACCACAGGTTACAGTCGCATAATGATTGAAGGCATGCTGGCAAAAGCTCAACAACAAGGCCTAGAGCCCGACTGTGTTATTGCAGCAGATGAAGCTGTGGGCGCAAGACCAGGACCCGCAGCTGCATTAAAGAACGTCATTGAAATGGAAATCCCGTCTGTCAACCAATGTGTCAAGATTGATGATACCGCCGCAGGCATTCATGAGGGGCGCAATGCCGGCATGTGGACAGTTGCAGTGGTACTTTCAGGAAATGCTTCGGGATTATCCCTGGGAAGTTGGCAAGTACTCTCGGAGGAAGAAAAAAGAAATCACAGTATTGGCGCTTATCAAAAACTTGAGAATTGCGGCGCTCATTATTTGATAGACGATATCAAGAAGCTTGAACCCGTACTGGTCGATATCAATCGCCGACTGGCTCTTGGACAACGCCCCTGATAGGCTATCAAACTTCAGGAATACCAGTTTGGTAGCCCAGGCTTAAGACCGAGTTTCAGTCAAACCCAAGAGAAATACTGTGTCCTCCAGTTACGAAGAAATTAAATCACATATCCAATTGTTGATCGGTAATGGTCGCCTGGCCGCCAATCACAAGCTGCCCGCTGAGCGCGAGCTGGCGGAGCAGCTGCAAGTCACACGTATTACTTTACGAGATGGTTTAAACCGTCTTGAAGGTGAGGGACTGGTGTACCGACAAAATCGCAGAGGCTGGTTTGTTGCACCAAATCGATTTGTGATGAACCCGACACAAAAGGTAAATTTCAACTCCATGGCCCGACAACAGGGTTTTAGATCAACCACCAAAGTACTTGGGGTCCGTAAGCTGACCGTAAGACACAATATTTATTCCGCCTTTAACGCCACTAAAAGTACCAGGTACTTTGAAATCCGAAGAGTCCGCTACCTGGACCAAAGGCCAGTCATGGTAGAAGAGAGTTATCTCTCATCAGAGTGTTTTCCTGAATTATCTGACTTCGATTTATCCGGATCTATTACCGAAATATTGCAAGATAATTACATGCTAAATATCACTCACGAGCGCTGTAATATTCAGGTTGCGAACCTCGAGTTGCAATATGCAGAGCCATTGGGTATACACGCTGGTGCTCCAGGCCTGAGAATCTTAAGACTTCGCTATGATTCTGCTGAATATCTGATTGATTACAATATTGAATACTGGCTACCCCACGCCATAGAAATGGAAGTAGCCACTAGATAGTACTTATTTTTTACCGCACCTAAAAAATTCCTTGCTCTTTAATTTTAATGAGGGAGATTGGTTAGTTGTTAGCTTTTAAATAGCTGTCTTTTCTTTGCAGTATCGCTGTAAAAATCCCTTCATTGGGATTTAATAGCTATCGTCTATTCTATCATTACTGGTCTAGACCAGAAAATCATTGAAAATACGGGATATTCGATATGAAGACACTTATCTCCTGCCTGTTGTTAATTTCGTTTGTTTCCAGTAACCAATTCGTTTTTGCCCAGAATAATAAAAAGGTACTTCTAATTGGCGTTGATGGGCTGCAGTACGAAAAGCTCAAGGATATAGACACCCCCAATTATGATCGATTAATTCTACACAAGGCTTATACCGGTGGTATCAGTGGCTCTCAAAGTCAACAGGACACTAAAAGTGGCCCCGGCTGGTCCACTATCCTTACAGGAGTTTGGGTTGACAAGCACCAAGTCACGTCCAATGACTCAGGCCTGGCAAATGCAGAATTCCCCAGTTTGTTCAAACGGATAAAGGAGGCTGATAATAGCCTTTGGGTGGGCAGCATATCCCATTGGAGCCCTATAAATACCAACTTTTTTACTACCGACCTGGCACAGGCTAACCTGGTTTTAAGTGGCCTTTCCGATGCGGATGTCACCACACGCGGCGTGCAGGAAATAGCCTCAGGTCATGTGGATTTCCTTTTCCTACACCTGGATGATCCCGATGGTGTCGGTCACAGCTCCTGTTTTGGCAAAAACTATAACGAAAGCATTCGCACAAGCGACACTCAGCTGGGCGCTCTGTTAGATGCCGTAGATACACGTATTGCAAAAGGTGAAGAATGGTTAGTGCTTGTAACTACAGACCACGGCCGTGATTCTCGCGGCTGCGGGCATGGGGCACAAACTACCAGCGAGAAAACAATTTTTATTGGCAGTAATTTGCCGTTAAATGCTGAGCACAGCGAGTTTATTGGAGATATCCACAATGGAGATTTCAATGGAATTTATGGCCATGCTGCCCAAACCTCCATTGCACCAACGGTGTTGCGTTTTATGGATATTGAGCTGCAAACGAATTGGAAGCTGGATGGTAACCCACTGATTGGCAGCCCTGGAATACGTAAAATGATGGCTGCTGACAATAAGACAATTAAATGGTATTCCACAGATAGCGGACCCGTGGAGATTCACCAGAACGACCAGTTCATTGATGTCGTCGACGCTAGCTCACAAAGCTGGACCGACTATACAGAAGCACAGGGAGTCCTGGACTATGTATTCGTACATAACGATACCCCAGTTGCTTTGCGTAAATCGGCCCTGGAAATTACTGCTGGCCTGGACTGGAGCACTGCACGTGCTTACTATTTTCGCGGTGACGATCAATATGTACGCTACAATAAAACCCTGGACAAAGCCTCTAGCGGTTATCCACGCATAACCAATAACAGTACATGGCCTGGCTTGGGCGTCTATGCCCACCTGATTGTTGCTGCATTTAAAGCCAACAGTGACAAAGGCTATTTCTTCTTAAATGACGGGCGTTACCTGCGCTATGACCTCAATGAAGATCGGGTCGATTCCGGCTATCCCAAATTGGTGGACAACAATACTTGGCCTGGTTTGGCTACCTACGCGACAAAAATTCGCGCTGTCCTGAAATGGCCTAATAGCAAAGTTTATTTCTTTCTCAAAGACGGGAATTATTTACGCTATGACCTGGAAGAAGACCAACTTGACAGCGGCTACCCCCAACCTATCAATGACAGCAATTGGCCAGGACTCGGTCCTTATGCTACGGAGATTACCGCAGCCCACCAATGGAACGCATTTCGTGCATATTTTTTCCTCAAAAACCAGCGCTATATACGCTACTCCATCACATCTGATCAAGCATACAGTGGGTATCCGAGAACAACAGATAATGAAACCTGGCCAGGCTTGATGACCCCCTGATTCTCTACCAGGGCAAACGGCTACCATCCCAAAAAAACAGATTACCACTATCGGCGGGCGCCAGTTGTTGTAGTACATCCACAATACGCCCGGCACTCAGTGCCGGGCTGTATAATTTTCCCGGCGCCAGATTACCCTGGAAGGGTTTGGAAAGTGCTGTATCCGTAGTGCCCGGATGAATGGCTACCACACAACTGTTTTCCAATCGGCGCCCCCATTCAATAGACAGGTTTTTTACCAACATATTGAGTGACGCCTTGCTGATACGATAGCTATACCAGCCCCCCAACTCATTATCGCCGATACTACCCACCTTGGCAGAAAGGGATACCCATAGCAGCGGCTGCTTGCGTTGTAATTTTCTATCCAGCGCCTGGGCCAGATGCATATGAGTAAGGAGGTTGATACGCATAGACTGTATCAACCAATCATCCTCACATTGCGCTAGAGATTTTTCCGGGCCATGGAATTCATCGTGCAACAATCCACAACAGTTAATTACCCAGTCAGGCGGAGAGGAAAATTCAGAAAGGAAAGTCTCGACAGCCCTGATAGAGTGCTCGTCCGCGAGAGAGACTGTCAGGTGACGACGCTCGCCGGCGTGTCCAGGTACCCGATCTACTGTACCACGGCTCAAAGTCACCAAAGTAATATCGGGATAGCGCCGAACAATTTCGGCGCCGATCGCGCGAGCCAAACCGCCCGAGGCACCCGCCAGTAATACCATCCTTGGTTGATCAAACATACCGGCCTCCATGCCGGATAGCTCGTGTGGCTTTATTTTGCCTTTTTGCCGCCGGACTTTTTGTCTTTGTTTTCTGATTTCTCAGCGACTTCCTTGACTACACGCAGCATAGGTTCATCTGAGCGGAAAATCAGACCGTGAATCTCCGTAGTATTCTGCCCCTGCAACAACTGCTGCAAGTACTGCACTATCTGCTCAGAAATCTCCTGGCCAGGTACCAGAACAGGGATGCCCGGCGGATAAGGCACTATCTCATCGGCGCTGGTGCGACCGATAAGATTCTGTGTAGCGTCAACCCCATTGTCCATCAACGGCAACTCTTCCGTATCGGCAAAGTAGGCATCCGCCGGCAGACAGGTGAAGCGGGTAAACTCAGGCAGGCGGCGCGGAGTACCGACATGAATACGCTTGTGAGTATTCCCCGCCAGCTGCTTCAGTGCATGAATCAAGCGCAACAATTTACTCTCAGTACTGCCCAGAGTTACCAGTACTGTGATGGTATTGTAGGTGGTCTTTTCCACTTGAATACCGTATTGATCAAACAGCTTGATCTGCATCTCATTGCCCGAATAGCCGCTGCGGGAAATATCGATGGTTACCTTGGTGGGGTCCAGGCCGATATTGTCACCTGCTAGAGGTTCAGCAATCAGGTCATCGCGGGTGAGGGCTCGGAATACTCCGGTTTCATTGACTGCACGGCGAAGGGTTTCCACCATCTGCAGACACTGCTTGAGACGCCCATATCCCTCCATCGCCATCTGCTTACGGGCAACATCGAGGCTGGCAATCATGGCGTATTGCGGGCTGGTAGACGCATGCATGTTCAGGTTTTCGCGGAAACGGAACTCGTCGAAGTCCGGGTCCTGTACATGAATCATGCTGGCCTGGGAGAAAGCCGACAACATCTTATGGGTACTCTGGGTCACATAGTCCGCGCCACACTCGAGCGCGGTCGGGCGCAATTCTGGGTGGAAGAAACCGTGAGCAAACCAGGCCTCATCGACCAGCACCTTGACACCGCGCTCATGGGCGTAATCGATAATAGGTTTCAAATCGTAGCGCAGACCATCGTAGGTACAGGAAGTGATAACCAATAAGCGCGCATCGCTATGTTCATCAAGCGCCGCCTCGATATCCGAGCGCTTCACCGGGCCATAAATGCCGAATTCAGGGTGCAGTACCGACTTCAGATAAACCGGCTCACAGCGATTCATCACTATCGCATGGTGAACCGATTTGTGGCAGGCCTGGTCGACGATAATCTTGCCGCCGCCACCGAGTATCTGCTGAATCACTACCTTGTTAGCAGTAGAAGTGCCATTGGTCAGGAAAAAGGTATGACGTGAACCAAACGCCTGGGCGGCAAGATCCTGTGCTTCCTGAATTACCGAGTGCGGTTCCAGCAGGCTGTCGAGTATCTGTACGGAAACAGACAAATCCGTATTGAATACATGCTCGCCCATAAAACGGTAAAAGTCCCCTACCCAGGGGCTGTTGCGCAGGCTGTCGCCACCGGAGTGACCAGGGGTATGCCAAGCGTCACGTGCGGAGAATACATATTCTTTCAGGGTATCGGCAAAAGGCGTGGAGGCACGGCGGGCAATAAACGCCTGTACCAGGCGGAACATATGGTTGAAATTGCCCTCTCCGCGATCAAACAGCTCGTCAAAGCGGCGACGCAGGTTGGTCAGTGACTTGACCCCACTCTTACCGGCAAGAGGAGTACCACCGGCGACATCACTTTGTGCCACCAAAAAAATATTGAGTTGAGAACGAAGTGCATGTATCTGGTCAGCAAGCAGATCGGCAGCTTCCAACCCCTGAGTATCGGTGCCACCATCTACGATAATCGCCTGAAGACGAGACTCCTCCAGTGCCAGTTGTTCCACATCTGCCGGTAACACCGCCTCAAACACCAGGCCAAAGGGGTTTTCATGCAGAGTCGCGGTGCTATTGAGGGCGCTAACCCAGTCTCCCGCTAATTTGCTGTCTGCGCTCACTAGCGCGACATGGCATTCCAGCTTCTGTACGCTGTGCTTCAGGTTGCCCAGTTCAGGCATCTTCATTTCCAAACCCATATTCTTATCCACCAGCATAGCCCGCAACTTGCTGAGGGCCGCTGCCTTAATTATTCAACTGTTTGATTTTATTAACTTTTATTTAGTCCCCCGGCAAAAGCGGAGAATCTGGAGTTCTTGGGTAAAAAACCAGGAGGCAAATACTAATGGAGCGGACCGGGGAATTCCGCGATGTCAGTGCTTTTGGCGAAAATCGCCAAAAGCGTGCTGACCGACCAGATCTATTGCCAAAGAAGGGGGTAAAGTTAGAACTTTGCGCTGCGAACAACGCCGTCGAATTCGAGGCAGTCCCTGACCCTCTGCCGTTGCACTTCGGAGAGTCGCTCAAGGGGAAAATAAGCTACCTCTGAGTGCTCACT
The DNA here is from genome assembly GCF_052466715.1 of Microbulbifer mixtoriginis (SeqCode). Classification (NCBI taxonomy): domain Bacteria; kingdom Pseudomonadati; phylum Pseudomonadota; class Gammaproteobacteria; order Cellvibrionales; family Microbulbiferaceae; genus Microbulbifer; species Microbulbifer mixtoriginis (SeqCode). The sequence goes on from NZ_CP174288.1 coordinate 3,418,562, forward strand.
AGAGAGGGTGATATGTCTTCTGTCGGTAAAATGGGCGCGGAATATGAATGCATGAGAGTTGTAGATCTTATGGTAATAGACGCCGCTCAAGTATTCGATACGCACTTCACGCCCTAACTCTTCATGACACTCCCGCCGCAGGGCCTCGTGAATGGTCTCTCCGGGATCGAGTGCACCACCGGGTAACCCCCAACTACGGTTGGCATAGGTCGCCAGCAGCTGCAGGACCTCACCAGAATCATTGGTAATCACCGCATGCGCACTGAGCCGGTAGCTATCTTCAAATCCCATCGATTCCATCCCTGGATTTTTGCCCAATAGGAGTTAGAACCCCTGTGCCAGGGTGAAGCCGAAGCCAAGAGTCTGCACTGACTCATCGTAGTCGATCAGGCTTTCTCCGTAACCATTAAAGTAGCGAATGTAGCCATCCACCCGGTCACCCAGGGGAAAACCCCAGGTCAGTTCAAACGCACCGTGATTTTCCGAGCGCAGGTTATTGCGCACCATAACGGCTATGGTGTGATCGCCATCGCGGTAGCGGCCACCCAGCTCAAAATGTCCTAAATAATGCTCTATATCCGGATTGTCATCATCCTCACGATCCTCCTTGAGGCGATACCAGGGCTTTATACCAATCGAGAAATTATCCCGCTCAAAAATAAAGTTGGCATATACCCGATTCCAACTGCGGGAGAAAGGTTCGCTGCGTCCATTGGACTGGTGGTTGAAAGCGATCTGGTTAGCGACATTCTGCCAGCCAAACAGGCTCCAGTTATTGAGCCAGGTGAGAATCAGCTCTGGCTCGTGGTTGGTCTCACGAAATGGTGCCGAGTTATCAGAGTTATAGGCTTGCCAAAAACTCCGGTTGGTGTAAGCCACGCTCATAAATGAAGCGCTGCCAAGAAAACCCCGCCATACCGGTACTTGTACTGATAACTGGAATTGCACCTCGATATTATCAAGGTCTTTCCCTTCGCCTTCGTAATCCGAGAGCCCACCCTTCTCAGGAGTTGGGTTATAGGTAAATGGCAATATGTAGTTGGTCTTGTGGGAGGCAAGTGTAAAGGGGTTGCTGGCGGCATCGCGAATGGCCTGGGCCCGGCCACCAAGTAAGACCTCATCCGTAGGCAATTCCTCAGAGTACTCCTCCACCACAGGGTCGACTTCGAAGAAATCCTCCTCCAGACCTAGCTGGGCTCTCACCCGATCGGCACAGAGCAGGCGAATATCCCTCAGTGTGGTATCCGCGGAGGAAATCAGCAGCTGCTCGTGCAAGCACTGCTCCTGTTGTTGCTCCGGGGTTGTGTTTAACTCCTTAAGCTCTATTTCGGTCTCACCATCAATACTTGCCAAAGCGACATTAAGCGGTAACTGTGAAGTCACAAATAAGATGACCGCCAGCGGCATACCCCAGCGCGAATTGGTTTTGGATAAAGGCAAAATGGCTCCCCCATTAGCACATAAGTGACGAAATCTTACACTGTGGTACTGAAAAAATCCCGCGGTATAAATTCCTCCGGCACTCTCTCAAAGTCCTGTTACCGGCGGTTGACTACGATGTGCATCAGACACAAAAAGTTCAAAATGTGGGAGAAAAGATATTTTGAGGAAATTCTTACCAGGCTGGAAAGGCTATAAGCCTCTGGCAGAGTGAATGATGCGTCAAATAATCATCATTATTCACTAGATTGATAGACCCAATTGTGTTCACAGGGTATAAGTCCGGTGAACACAATATCAAGATAATAATTAAAAAAGGAGACTGGTGAGACTGGGAGACCACTCCAGGTCTCTGAGGCGAACCTGCCACAAACGCCCGGTACTGGAAGGCCAATCATAACCGACTAGCAGGCTGCGGTTATCCACATAACAGTGCGCATCCCGCTCAGCCTCATCCCCCTGATAAATATAACCGCTGATATCTGGGCCCAGATCTTGAGAGCGCTGACTAGCCTGATCACCCGCCATAATTCGCGCCGTGCGATGGCTTACTCTGGGAGCCAATAGTTTTCCTCGCTGGGAGGGGTCGACAATATCTGGAGAAACCACTTCCAAACCCGCTTGGTGTTTTACCAGTGTTTTCAATAGCGGCCCCATAAAAACGCGCATTAGAGGGAATAGCAGACGGTTTTCTCCCCCCAAACGCAACTCTTGAGGGCCGTTAGGGCCACTCCAGTTAGCCTCTATTTCATCTCCTAATCTGGGAGGCTGACCTTCAGGGAAACACAAATGATAATGCGCACTGACCTCATCAACCTCATCGCGCCAATTCACTTGGCATTCACTCACCAAGCCATTATTTAGCAGCGCAAAGACCTCTATGCCGAAGCCTCGATCACCCACCAGTCTCTGGCTGACCAGAGAGCGGCGTCCAAAGGCATCAAAGCCCAACTGCCAGCTATCTTGAACAGGCATCTCACGCCCGTCACAGCTGTAATGATAACGCCCTTGTGCAAGGGTTGAGTTCAAACGCATTACAGATTTCCTCCCTGCTCACTGCATGCACCAGACCGATGGTTCAGTACCCAAAAAGTATTGCACAAGGTGGCTTGAGCACCCGGGCTTTGGCGCGAAAATTAACTATATATTTATGCGCTTGTACGGGGATTTCTGAGCGGAAATAAGAGGAGAAAAATGGATATATCTCATCGCTATCAAAACAAGTAACGCAAGCATTTACTAGCACTATTCCATGCTGTCATAGACTAGTTATTAAGAAAAATAAAGAAACAGCGACTGACAAATCCGACTCGTTAATCTTTGATAATACCTATCGGTTAGACACAATGCTTAATAAAAATGAAATCCAGATCGAAAAATTCGCAAGTCATTTATTTTTAAGGCAAATTATTCATTGCTCCAGCACGGAATTTAAAACCAATTCACCTTACATAAACTGAAAATTAATTCGGGCAAATAAAAACTTTTAATCACCCTACAAAAACACAGCCAGGAAAATAAAATTGACGCCAAAATGCAGCAACAAGCACCTGCTCTAAAAGACCACAATCGCAAAAAAGATCTGGCTTTTATTATTAACAAAAGGTATTAAACCTCGTGATTCATTGGAAGATTCAATAAAAATGAGTAACCGACATGCCAACCTTTGCCTATCAATCCATAAATTCAAACGCCAGTACCAATCATGATATTGGTGCTTCCAACAGCCAGCATTTCACTCGTGTTACCCATAACCACCAAGCCGCCAATCAAAGTCCCTGGCTTTTGGTAATGCCAACCGCCAAAGGACTGGACCCCCACACTCCGCTTTACGGCCCCGCCCAGCTGGTCTCCCAGGCACCTGTGGGTTATATGGCCAAGGGCCAACACAGCAACAGCCAATTTCTCACTATGGTTGAGGGCAAGGCGCGACAGACTCACCAACATCTCTATCGCTCGCTAAGAAAAACTTGCGATCTATTGGTATATGGTGAAATGGATGGGGCTAATAGCGAATGGAGCTCCATGCAGCAACATGCCGGAGCGCTGGTAGGATCAAGCTCCACAGGCAAGGCCTGCAACAGTTTTAGTGTCCATGCCGCAAAAACTACCCAGCACCAAGTCCTGGGGTCAGGTATGGGCTGGATCGCGGTGAAAACAGGCAATGTCAATGCTGTATTTGTGCATGTCCCCAATAGCATTGCCAAGAGTGAAGGACAGGCAACATTGTTTTATCAGAATATTAATAAATACCTGTTGCAGCAGGGCCACGGTGCAATTGACCTCGTGATGGGAGATACCAACCAAGGCAGCAACAGTTTTACCCCTTCAGTAATAAGCCGGGCAACAAACATGATCTTTCACGACGCACACCCCGCAAGTGAGGTAACACCCTCAGATTCCCATCAACGCAGTTTTTCTGGCACCAATAGTACTGCCAGTAAAAAATATGATGTAGCGGTTTACAATACTGCGACTATCAATATCGTAAATGTGGACTACTTATCACAGAGTACTGCAGTCAATATTGACGGTGTCAATATGGCTGCAGCTGTCACTGACCACATGGGTATTTTTGTTGACGTAACCAAGTAAGGCTGGCAGCCATTTCGGCTATAGATAGGATTGCAAAAACTTACATATCCATGATCGACCTTATTGGTGGACACCTGGAGGTCGATCATGATTTTTCCCTCTATTTAAGCAACAGCTGCCTGCTGAGCTTGCGGGGTAATCCATTTCATAAAATTGCCGGTTTGCTGATTGTCATAGAGCGCATTACCGTGTAAATCATTCACTACTTGTGCCGCACGCCAGGCCGATAAGCTCAGCTGTGGCTCCGCAATGCCATGACTGGTGCGACCAGTACCAAGGAAATACAAACGTCGACCACTCTCATCGCCGCTGAGTCTTGCCGCAAAAGCATCATCCAACAGCAAGCGACCCTCTGCATCGCGTGCAATGCGCTCTTGTAAAGGCGCCAGACAAGGAGGTAGAGCCTCACACAGGCCAGTGCATAGAATAACGATATCCGCATTAACCCACTCGGTACCATCTGCCTCACCTAGCAAGTGATTTTCCAGCTGCAGTTGATAGTCACCGCGGTGAGACATCTCCACCAGTTCGCGATTGGGCAATAATGCTACTCGTTCAGCATCCTTTTCCAGGTGCACAAGACGGTAGAACAACTGGTAAAGTTCCTTGAGGGTATCAGGAGATATACCATCAGAAGCCAGCTTCTGCTCTGCAACCACTTCCTCACGACGCTGAGGGCTCAACTGACGGAACACGTCGACATACTCTGGGGTAAACCAATCATTGGTGAAGGGGGTCTCATCCAATGGCAAATAATTGCTGCGGCGGGATACCCAGGTTACCTGCTGTGGGCGGCCCCAGTGTTTACTCAAAAGATTAATAACCACTTCCGCACCAGTCTGGCCGCCACCGACCACGGCGACGCGCTTACCACTTACATCCGGATTACGCAGGGCAATTTCCAACGCGTGGAAGCAATTATCAGACAGGAATGGGCGGCTGCACTCTGGAATATTTGGTTTTTTACCCGCTGCAACACACAAGTTTTTGGTGAGTACCTGTTCGCGACCATTGGGGCCGTGCACGTCCAGCTCAAAAAACTCCCCATTATCTACCACGCTCTGTACACGGCTGCTCATTTGGATAGAATCCAAGCGACGGGCAGCCCACGCCAGGTAATCGGCAAACTCGCGACGGGTTACGGTACGCTGTTCTGCGTGCAGAAAGTCATAGAAACGTTTATTTTCTACCAGGTACGCCAGAAAGCTACAGGGATTGGTTGGATCAACCGGCGTTACCAGGTCTTTCAGGTAAGAAGTCTGCATCATAGCCCCCGGCAACATTAAACCAGGATGCCAAGAGAATTCCGCTTTAGCATCAAAAAAGCGATGGCTCAAAGATGTGTCCCGCATTAGAGCGGCCACAGCCAAATTAAAAGGACCGGCTCCGATACCGGCGAGATCTAGGAAATTGCTCATGATTATGCCTCTAAAGCGGAAGCGGTTGCTGGTTGGTGTTGCTGTGACTCTTGCTCTGCGAGCCAAAGGGGATTAGTCAGGTCTCCACCGACAATGGGGACCGGGCGTTCAGCGCTGTCATCGTAACCTTGACGCAGGCGCACGCGATTAATACAAACGCGCTCGATATGGGGACGGAACAAATTAAACTGCTGGAAACGCTCCGCCATACCGCCATTATCTCGCTGTGCGGATTCTTGATATCGGCGTAGGACCTTGGCTAAAACTCCGTAGAATTTCCTTTCCTCTAGGCCAATCTCTGTCATTAATTGGGCGGACAGATAGCGCAGCACTGTGACAAAGTGACCGGTAAACAGGTCGTGAATAATGTAATTAGCAGGCAATTGATCGAGAACTTGTGCCGCCGATTCCGGTAGGTCCGCACGATCAGGAAAATCACCCTGAGCGAGACGTAGATCTCCCTGGAAATCCTTCAGAAGAACACGAACAACTTTGTTGTCGCGTAATACCAGCGTTAGGTTTTGCGAGTGAGCTACCAAACCTATGCCATAACGGCTAAGCAGGTGATAAAGAGGCACCACCGTAGCGTCGAATAGCTGCTCAAGCCAGGCTTCTACTGAAAGGCCGGAGGCTTCAATCAGAGCAGAAATTACAGACTTACCGCTGCTATCTTTCTGTAATAACGCGGCCATTAAAAGATGACGCTCGCCCTCAGCACACAAGCTTGCCGGGCTCTGCCTCCAGGTAGCTCCCAGTAATTCACGGTAACGATAGGGCGCGCCCTTTATCGACTCTTGATGTAAGTGCGGTACATGCAGACCAGCTACTTCTTGAAGAACACCGGTGCCCCGCGATTGTAATTGCTCATCACGCTCACAGAGTAACTGCATCCATTCAGATAACGCCGGTCCGCAGCGCATAAACTTGCCTGGAATTCCACGGTAGCAGGAAGTATTCAATACCGTTAATGGCAACTTCACATGGAGAGCCTGCGGGCGCTTCAAGTTGGACAAGGTACGTAGTGAAACCTGCGGCAAATATTCATCGCCAAACTCACCGAGTAAAACCAAGTCACCACTAAAAATCTGTTGTGCATAATGCTGACTAATATGATGCTGCCATTGCCATGGATGCACCGGCAAGGGCAAAAACTCTTGCCAGTTAACCCCTTTCTCACGACATTTATCGTCCAGCTGCTGTAACTGTGATTCACTCAGGCTTTCTGCCAATAGCTGAGGCCAATCCCACAGATCACTATTGCCACTCACAGCGAGATCCCGGCAAACAGCAAGCCATAACAGCCTGACCCCCTGAGCGGCCTCTGTACCAAAGGCGTTAAACTCTTGTGCGCCCCAACCGATACGGCCTTTATTCACCATAGCCTTAGGATGACCATCCAGTAGGCACTGCAATTTTTCATCAGTTAGTGTGGCTAGGGTATGCGCTGTGAGCGATTCACGCTTTTGCAGCAAAGTAACATCCGCAACCAGGGTATTAGCCAGTTCGTGTAATAAATTGCCCAAAGTACTGGGGGAGGCTTCAAGATCCAGAGCAGCATCAATAAAAAACTGTGCTGCGTCATCCGCAGGTATTACTTGCCCATCACCTTCCCGCTCAATACTTTGCGCATCAATTAATAACCAATCCCACACAGTTAACTGAGCTTGGAAACGATAGATAACACCAGAAGCAAGTTCCACAAAGTAACGGGCACCCGTTTCTAACTTTGCCGTCAGAGCCTGTTCATAACAAAGCTCAGCCAGCGATTTCACCAGCAGGTTAATATTCGCCTGCTTCCAATATTTATCGTCGCTCATATTCCCCCCATACTCTGAAAGAATTCGTCTCGCTTGCACATAATCAAAGCAGCTCTTTTGTGGGGGAAATCAAATTCTTTAACTTTTTTCCAGCCAAAAGTGCCGTTGATGTATTTAAGCAATGCGCGATTATCTGCGCGCGGCTCTCCAACCAAAGTTTCTGTGCGAGCGTCATCCAGAAACATAAAATGGGTAACACCATTAAACCAAGCCTGAGCAAAACGGCCTCCCAGGAAGCGTTGGTCGCCAACCAACATATGTGCACCACGATCAAATGGCTGGCAGTCATAGTAAGGTGCGATACGATCTTCAAGCGCCCAATAAATTTCAAAATAGGCAAAGGGCTCACCATCAATACAGGCGATCAATGGATGCTTATGGGGATCTTGAATAACAGAGTCAATAAACTGTCTCTGCTTTTCTTTATCACCTTCTTCTTCCCAAAATTTTGCGACACGCTCCTGGTTCATCCAGTTGGTAAAGCGCTCCAGATCTTTCTCTGGATCCAGGTGACGTAAACTGAAATCTATTCCCAGCGCGTGGAAATGACGGCGATAAACTTCCCCTTTAGGTGGTTCCGCACGGAGAGGGTGGCGAACTCCCTGCGTATTTTCTACCCATTGCAAGGGAAACTCACCGGCATTGTTACCTCGATACCAGAGCTCTGTACGTTGATAAAAATTGCTGCGGGAAACTCGGCTTACCACAGTATCCGAATCGACAATATCCATATTTTGCAATGCTGGATTCAGCGCAAAAAGCCAGTCGAACCAGAGATCTAACGCTTCTAACGAATTTTCACCAGACGACAGGATGAAAATTGCTATTTCCTGTCCGGGAACATATTCAATTTGAAAATAGTTATCGCCATTTAACTGGCAACGATATCCTCCCACAGCAACTTGCCAAGAGCGCCCATCGGGAAGCTGACCGTGTTCCCCTAAAGATATTTCAAGCGCAGCTGTTGAGCTGGTCATAATTCTTTCCTTTCAATTTTTATCGTCACGGTGATCAAGCTTCGGCAACTTCAGCTTCTACTACCGTTCGCAGGGGGTTCGCCATAGTGTGATAGATGGAAAGCGGGTCTTCGGTGGTGGTTTCATTCATACCAATCACCGCACATTGAAAATTGCCCTTAGCCCAAATTTCATCGGCATTGAGCAAATACGCCAAACAGCTAAAGTCACGTCGCTGGCCTTCGTACAGCAATTGCAGGCGCTCGCGCAGCTGGCGCAACAACTCCTGCTCGGAAATTAAACCTGCAGCGGAAAGCGCACAGATCAAACCAAAACAGCTATTAACGATCAGGTAATAAACAAAAAGGCGGTTGGCCATTTCTTCGTCAATGACATTCTCACTGTCCTGGGCCAGATCAGGCAGATAAGGTTTGAGTAATTCCTCGCCCAGACGGCTATAACCACTGCCTTGACAATCTCTGAAAAAACCAGCCACAGGCAGAGCACCCTCGAAGCTCAAAATCAGATTTTGTTGATGGGCGCCAAATAAAATTCCGAAATCGGCTTGGGCAATTAGCAAGGGCTCAATAACTGCATCGAGAAAAGCCTTAAACCAGCGTTTGCTAGCAGCCTCAATGGAAATACTTTCCTCTCCAGCGAGGCGCTGTACCAATTGCGCAGCCCGGCAGGAAGCACCATTAGGATGATCCTGAGTCAATGTTGCCAACAGGCAGGTATTTTTTGCGGCTGTTTCCAAGAAAGGATTTTCCCGAAACATAACCAGGCTTTCTATAATCTGCTCACCTCTTCTATCGGCAAGCATCAGGTAAGCCGGTTCCGCCAACACCTGGAAGCGCGGGTAGCGGCTGGCAAACTCCTGCCCCAGAGGCGTATCTCTTACTTTTAAGACTTCGAGACCACGCACCATTTCTTTTGGTTGCAGAGTACGCACCGAATTAGTCAGCCTCAGGCTGAGAGAAAACTTGAGCATATAAGGGCTTTGAGCGCTGTAAATTGCGCGCAGTGAAGAGGTTGCCCGCCACGGTTCCCTGCCCTCACCCAACTCAAGAATTTTTCCACTCTCAAGTAATTCGGCCACACGTGGGTCTTGCCCTAGCTGACGCCACTGCCAGGGATGTGCCGGGATAGCAATAAATCCTTCCGGTGCCACCGGAGCACCATCCGTTGCACGCACCAGATCGGCAAACTGCGCCTCGCTAATTTCCGCTCCACTGGCTCCAAGCAAATATTGTGGGTCCACCCCCAGCCACATCAGGGCAAAACTATTGCCAAATTCCGGGGCGTAACATTCGGCATCCTTATCGGTAAATGGATCGCGACTTTTAGGAGTCGGATGGATAGAGTGTCCGCATAAAAGTGCCTGTTCCGACTCGACAAAAGTGAGGGGCTGAGTAAATAGTTTCTCTGTATCTGCGTGACGAGCATCCAGTGCCTGAGCCATATTTTTCACGCTGGCCGAGACCCTGCGAGTAAATTTCGCTCTGGATTCTGCTGTGGCGCCAGGGAAAAAAGCAGGCTCCTGTGCAACCTGCTGCGCCGCATCGGCAAACCCAATAGTTTTGCTGGCACCCTCTGCGTTACGCAATATCATCGGCAGGGTAAACTGGTGCCTGCCACACTCACTGCGATAGGAGACACTCAGCCAGAGTTCGGCACCACTGGCCGGTAGAGGAATATGCACCGCCGGTACACTGATCCCTTGTGGAAGTTGCTCGCCAGCTCGTTCGTGCCAAATACCGCTATCTGTCTCTCGCAGTAGCGCATTGAAGAAGCAGTTGGCTGACATTCTTTCCGCAGCCATATTGACCTCCGTATCCCCGGCGGTCATAACTGGATTTTGAGCAAAAGCATCGCCGTCGACGCCGCCAGTGCTGGCTGCATCGGATTGAGGATTATTCATGGTGGTGATTCTTTATCGGCTAAATCTAAGTGAGAATGGTTTGCATTAGCCTTATGATGCAGGTAAATTTCTCGCACTTCAAGCCCATTGCCAGAGAAATTATCTGGCTGTGAACTCTTGCACAGGAAAGGGTCGCGTTTTTCTGTGATTTTTTATGAATTTGTTGTGGAGTCCCGGATGCGGAGATCCCTGAATCACCCCAAACATCACCTGCGTAAAATCAATATGGTGGTGGCCAGCCAGGGAGCTGCCCAGGTTGTTCTACTGACTCAAATTCCACTCATCGTTGAGCGCTGTGGGCTGAGTCTGGCCAGCATCGGGGGGTTAGTGGCCCTAGGTACTTTTTGCCTGATGATTGCCGGACCACTCTGGGGTGAAATGGGAGACAGGGTTGGCCGCAAGCCAGTACTACTCGCAGGGCTGACTGGAGCACTGCTGGCCCAGTGCCTCTTTGTGGCCCTGTTGGTGGCCATGTCCCAGGGGTACCTGGAGGAAAGTAATGCCCTAATAGCTCTGGCAATCAGTCGTGTCATTTATGGGTTGAACGCTGCGGCCATCTACCCCTGTTGCCAGGCTTGGGCTATTGACCTGGGGGAGCCGGAAAAGCGTTTATCAATTCTTTCAGGCTTGAGTGCGGCGGCTAATCTGGGACGAGGACTCGGGCCACTACTTGCCTTGCCGGCTCTCCTCGCTGGCGCTCTTTGGCCTCTGGCGTGGCTGATATTGCTACCATTCATCACCCTCGTTTTAACCGCCGGTCTGCCGAAGGGAAAGAGCCATATTGCAGAAACAGAATCCTCTGAAAATTCCTCCCTCCCTCCTGGTGCTCTAGCCCTTTTTGCCACCGCTCTGCTCGGTACCGTTAGTGTTGGTCAGCTGCAGGTTGTCATGGGACCTGCTCTTAAAGATCTCTACGGTCTCAGCGCCATGGGCGCCTCATCAGCTACTGCCGTATTGTTGGCTGCAGTGGCGATTTGTGGGTTCCTGGTTCAGATTGGTCTGGTGCGCAAACTCAAGGCGCCGCAAATGAGTTTTATGTTGGGCGTAAGCTCCCTATGCACAGGCACCATCTTGCTCTCCAGTACCCTAGGTAGCCTGCTCGCAGCTGCCGGCCTGCTGATCTTTGTGGTGGGGATTGCCTTTTTGGTACCGGGCTACAGCGCACTTTTGAGCCAAGCGAATCGACGCGGAGGCCGGCTATTTGGATTTCTATCACTGATGCACACCGGCGGTTACACTATCGGTTTTGCCATCGGTGGCTGGCTTTATGAAAGGGATCCGCAGCAACCTTTAATGGGATTACTGGTCAGCGTCTCACTTATCGCGCTTTTTGCACTACTCAGCAGCATAATCAGCAAGAAAAAGAAAGTGGGACAGACCCAGTACACTGCCAGGTAACAAAGTTATTGCTTAATTTGAAAAAGGGTGGCCTGTGCCACCCCTAAAGATTCAGAGATACCGCTGCCAGAATTCGGCCTGCCCAAACTCTTCATCCAGCGTATAAGGCTTGAACCCCGACTTGCGATAGGCATTCTTCGCGGCAAAGTTTTTTTCCAGTACTTCCATAGTCAGCTTACAGCCCCCTCTCTTTTTTGCCTCTAACGCCACAAAGTCCATCATGGCAGCGCAAACGCCCTGCCCCCGGGCGCGCTCACTGACGATAACATCGTGAATATTTATCAGCGGCATACAGGAAAATGTGGAAAAGCCGGTGAAACAATTAACCAAACCCAAGGCCTCATTATCGCTATAGGCGAGCACGCTGAAAGCACCGGGAAAATTTGCCAATTTAGATACCAGCTCATTGCGACAAGGCTCTGGCAATGGCCCCCCTCCACCAAAAGGATGGCGGGAGTATTCATCCATTAAATGGATAATATCCTCAGCCTGATGGCTGTCCGTATAATTTGCCAAAACTACACGCAATGCGCTGGAAGTCTCCGGGGTAACCAAGGCCATTATTATTCCTCCGACTTTTTCCACCTGGGAAATGCAAAAGTATTGAAAAGCGAGTATGTAAACAAATTTTTGTTAATTTGACGATTATTACTGTCAAATAAGATCCACACCGCTTTTAAGCGCTCTTTTCATTTCCTGGTTAATTTATCGGAAACAGCAAAACTCAAGCCAAGGGCTCTCTTTCCAGTTCTCGACTAAAGGGGTCCTCTCCACCATTCATTGGTTCAATAGCTCCTTCCTCTTCATCAGAATAAGAGGTGTATCCACGCAGCCGAGTCCGCCGCGCCTGTAGCTGGCGCATACGCAAACGGTGCCGATCAGCAAATCCAGAGCGCAAGGATGTGCGCTGTCGCCTACCGGGACCGGAGTGATTCCTTCTCGCCATCATTTCTCCTTAAATTGAGACCCAATGCTAAAACATAGTCATCTTTCAGGTTAGCCCATACCCTCTTGGCCCGCAGGAATAAAGCCGCTATCCTCCCAACATTATGTCCAATTAGTCATATCAGGATACAAACCCATTGCACCCGCTAGATCATCTATTAAAAAATAATCAGAACTGGTCCGAGGCCACCCACAAGGACAACCCGGACTTTTTCTTAAAGCTTTCAAAGCAGCAATCACCGGAATACCTTTGGATTGGCTGCGCAGACAGCCGTGTGCCCGCGAATGAAATTGTCGGGCTTTTGCCCGGTGAGCTGTTCGTACACCGCAATGTCGCCAATGTGGTGGTGCATTCTGACCTCAACTGCTTATCCGTTTTGCAGTACGCGGTAGAGATTTTGAAGGTCAAGCATATTATCGTGTGTGGGCATTACGGCTGTGGTGGCGTACAGGCGGCACTACACAACGAACAGCTTGGTCTAATTGATAACTGGCTGCGCCATATCCAAGATGTTCGCGACAAGCACCACACTCTGGTTGACTTATTCCAGGAACAACAGCGTACAGACCTACTGTGCGAGCTCAATGTCTTGGAGCAAGTAATCCATATTTGCCAAACGACAATAGTACGCGACGCATGGCGCTCAGGTCAGTCACTCTCCATTAACGGTTGGGTCTACGGGCTAAAAGACGGGCTCGTACACGATTTGGGGATTTCCATTCGCCACCCAGGAGAGATTGCAGACGTCTATCAAAATGCACTGACAAATATTTCCCAAGGCAAACACGATTAGCAGCACCCTCCGACGATCTCCCTTATATTTGCCCTAAAGCCGGTTGCCCTACAGCCGGCTACTGTCTAGCTAGCACGGGGGCACCATGCCAGACTATCGCCAGTGGGAATGTCAAATCTGCGGCTGGATCTACGATGAAGCCAAGGGCTGGCCTGAGGATGGGATAGCCCCTGGTACCCGTTGGGAAGATATCCCCGAAGACTGGTGCTGTCCCCAGTGCGGAGCACACAAGCAAGACTTTGCAATGTGTGAGTTGGATAAAAAAGAACCCCCCCCTTCTCCACTTGATACCGCGCTTGACTCCCCATTACCAACTCATCAGGGCACAGCTACTTTTCGCCTCTGGGAGTGCATGGTGTGCGGATGGGTCTACGACGAAGCCAGGGGGTGTCCAGAGGAAGGCATTGCTCCCGGCACCCGCTGGGAGGATATCCCCGAGGACTGGAGCTGCCCGCAATGCGGAGTGGGTAAGGAAGACTTCGACATGGTGCTGGTGACTCCGGCATCAAAACCTATAGAAAATGACACTGAGCTAAGTGGCGGTGAAGTCTCCAACGAGAATCAAGCCCCACTAGTGATTGTCGGCACAGGCCTGGCCGGCTATCACCTAGCCTTGGAGTTTCGCAAGCTCGATTCTGTAACCCCCCTGGTTCTGATTTCCAGTGATGACGGGGCCTTTTACTCTAAACCCCTTCTATCAGCCTCCCTTTCCCATGGAAAAACAGCCCAGCAGTTATGCCAAACCAGTGCCGAAGAAATGGCGCGTAAATTGGACGCACAGATTCTCGTACATACCCGTGTTACTTCAATTTCCCCCCACAGCAAAACATTACAGTTGCAGCAGGATGTTGATAACCACGTAACAGATATTCCTTACGACAGGTTGATATTGGCGACTGGTGCCCACTGCCGCAAATTGCCGGCTATCGCGGGCAATGCCCACGCAAGGCTATTTAGAATTAACAACCTGACAGACTACCACCGCTTTCGCACCGCGCTCGTTGGCTGCCAGCGGGTCCTCCTGATCGGTGCAGGTCTGATTGGTTGTGAGTTTGCCAATGATTTGGTGCAAGCCGGATATGAAGTGGCTGTGGTAGATCCTAAGGAGTGGCCGCTCGCCTCTCTCTTGCCAGAAGCTGCCGGTCGCGATCTCCAGGAAGTCCTAAGTAACAGTGGCGTTCGTTTTTATCTGGGAAAATCCATTCGTTCCCTGAATCAGAATCCTAAAGGCATTGAAGCCCTGCTGGATAACGGTGAGACGCTAGTGGCAGATATCGCCCTGGCGGCACTGGGTCTTGAAGCCAATACTGCCCTGGCTGAAACTGCGGGGCTGAAAATTCAGCGGGGAATTGCCGTAGACCGGAAATTACAGAGTAGCAATCCGCATATATTTGCCATTGGCGACTGTGCGGAGGTAGAGGGGCACCAGCTGTTTTACGTCGCTCCCCTAATGACTTGTGCCCGCGCCCTGGCTCAAACCCTTAGCGGCAATCCCTGTCCCGTACACTACGGCGTTATCCCGGTTGCGGTTAAAACAACCCTGCGCCCCACAACCCTCTGCCCTCCCCATCCAGGCGCCGAGGGCAGCTGGCAAGTATCTCAAGACACAAAAGGCGTCTGTGCCGAGTTTCGCAACAGTAGGGGAGAACTGCTCGGTTTCGCACTGACTGGCGCCGCAATTACAGAAAGGGAGCGACTGATAAGTGAGTGCATGCCGCTTATGGACAATAAGTCATTCGAATAACGATATTCGAGCTTCTTTTACTAGCTTGCGAGGCAAGACGCGCAATCAGTACGCTTTTGCCGTAAAATGGCTGGCTAGCACAGTTTTTGTACAAGCAACCATCGTATGTCGACAGAAAGAAGCTCCATTATCACCCCCTCCCCTCAACAAAGCCGCCTGCTGCGCGATACTCTGGGCCAGTTCGCTACTGGGGTCACCGTTATTACCACGCAGGACTCTGAGGGACAGCCTGCGGGGATGACCGCCAACAGCTTTAATTCAGTATCTCTGGACCCCGCACTGGTTCTATGGAGTATCGACAAACAATCACTGGGCTACGAGGCCTTCACCAGCCGCGAACACTTTGCAGTACACGTACTGCGCGCAGATCAGCAACACGTTTCCAACCTGTTTGCCGGTCGCGGGGCCGATAAGTTTGGGCAGATTCAGTGGAGCGAGGGCCCAGATGGAATACCTCGACTGGAAGAGTGCGCCGCCTATTTCCACTGTCGCCGTGTCCAGTGTATTGAAGGTGGGGATCACACCATCCTGCTGGGGGAAGTTTTGGAGTTCAGTGCTTTCGGCGGCGAACCCCTAATATTCCACCGCGGACGCTATCGCGCCTTGTCTGGAGAATAAAAAATCCAAAGTCTCCACCATCAAGACTTTTAAGGGGGCACTCTGCCCCCTTTTAAATATTCCAAACCTATAAAGGTATTTGCCTGTCTGCATAGGTTAACAACCGATAGACTTAAATCACCCTTGCCTCATCATTTAATAATAAGCTTTTAAAAATTATCGGGGGGAGTTAAGCAACAATGAGCCCAAGCACACTTTTCTGTTTTGCCCACCGGGGGTACCAACGCCAGGCCAGTGAAAACACTTTACAGGCCATCAGCCAAGCATTGGCGTTAGACGTTGATGGTATTGAAATCGATGTCTGGAATATTGGTGGGCAACTCTTGGTAACACACGATAGGCGCCTGGGTAGACTACTTTCCGGCAACGAGCTGATAACTGATCTACATCCAGATGCCCTGCGCCAACGCCTCCTACCCTGCGGTAATAACATTCCAACCCTGCGTGAAGTACTGGAGTTAATCGGTAGTAACGCCCAACTCAATATAGAGATCAAGGGTCCAAATTCAGCTGCGCTAGTAGCCAAAGAAATACAAACATTTGTCAGCGACAAGGGCGCAAGCTTTGATCAATATATTGTTTCCTCTTTTGATCACCGACAACTCCACGAGTGCTTACAACTGATACCCAATGTGCGCCGCGGAGTTTTATTCAGTGGTATTCCCCTCGACTTAGCCGCGACCACAGTGCCTTTGAAGGCATATTCCCTACATACCAACTTGGATTTTATCAGTGCTGATTTGATTGCCGATGCAAAACAGAGAGGCGTAAAAAACTATGTCTTCACGGTTAATAGCCCTGACGACCTGATACTCCTAGCCTCACAAGGTGTGGACGGTGTTTTTACTGATCAACCAAAGATAGTACTGAACTTCAATATGCAGGTTCTTACGGGTGGAAAATCGATCTGAGTCTTCATAGAGATTGGCCCATGAACAAAAAAACCCGGCAAATACCGGATTTTTTATTGCTTACAATAAGTACTTCAGAGTAAATTTTGATTGGCAACGGCTATCAATTAATGAAGGCTTGATACCAGTCCCCAATCAAAAAACCCAATCCACTAAAACTCTGCACTCGCACGGAGATACCAAAAGCCGCCGTTAAAACCAAACGGTGATGTCAGAGCATGGCGAACGCCTAAATATTGCAGAGTACCGTCTTGTTCATCATCGGGCTGCACATCAAAAATATTTTCACCACCTATGGATAATTTATAATTTTCATAGAGAGTAAAGGTCGCCTCCAAGTCCACCAAAATTTCACTACCATAACTGTAGGTATCCGTAGCATCACCAGGACCAAACAAACCACCAGTAGACTCCCAATCACTGTAGCGATTGAATCTTAAGTAGCCGCTAAACAAATCACCTGTATCAAAATCAAAAGTCAGAGTTGTGCGATCACTGGGCACCTGATTTTCCAGGTCGAAGACTCTGGAGGCATTAATCGTATTAGTTTCTACTTTACTCACTTCTTGCTTATTGTGGTTGTGACGTAAATCCACAACCAGTAAATTACCTGCCACTTCAAAATCACTGGTAATGGCCAAGTCGATACCTGAAACTTCTGAATCGTATGCATTGACAAAATAGTTGGCATTGCTGTCTTTCAATAAGGCAGCATCCTCTACCCCTGCATTCTGTAGCAGCTCGATTTCTTCTGCGCCGATTTTATTGTTACGCAATGCAAGGCGGTCTTCGATGTCAATGTTGTAGTAATCAAGAGTGACGCTGGTATTGCTAAACGGCGTAAACACTGCCCCTAAGGTAAAGCTGGTCGACTCCTCTGGCGTCAACTCTTTTGCCCCCAAGGCCATTGCTACCGGATGGTCCACCGGATAGGTACCACTCGGAATCAGGTTACCACTGGAATCTGCAGTGGTAGTGACATTAAGGGTATTCACTTGCCCTGGTGTTGGCGCACGGAAGCCCGTATTCACTGTCCCGCGCAGTGCAAGATTCTCATTGACATCGTAACGAGCTGAAAGCTTCCAGTCGGAGGTGGAACCAAACTCATCATATTCTTCTAAGCGCAACGCCACGCCAAGGGTTAATGCATCAGTAACATCCGCTTCGAGGTCGATATAAGCGGCAATACTCTCAATACTGAAACTACCGTCTGAGTCTTTGGAGAACCCCTGAAAACCATCTGAGCCTACACCAAAATACACCGCCGTTGGGCCAACCTCAGTAGATGCAGTATCACCAGCTCCAATTGAATAGGTTTCCTCACGCCATTCAGCCCCAAAAGCAACATTCAGTGGGGAGGCAAAGGCAGCAACATCAATAGGTTTCACAAAATCTGCATTTAGACTGGACTCTTCCTGGGTGAGGGTGCCCGGTTTGAAACTAGTGGGTGACAAAACCCCGAGGCTGGGATTAATAGAGTTTTTCAATACATATTCCACCTCATTCTCTGCAACACGAGCACGCAAATCCCAGGTCAAACCATTTTGAAATTCTCCACGAGCACCTATTACAGCGGAGATATCCTGAATTTCCGCACCAAATTGCGGATTGTAACCACCCGGGAATTGAGTATAAATCGGATTGCGCAATACATAGCCACTGGGGCTGGAGTCATCCGCTACCAGGTAATCGGACGGATTTAAGCCTTGAGCGACGATATAATCAATCAGTGACTGAGGGGCTGGATCTGGCAAATAGTCGATACTTCCCGGATCTGCAGGGTCATTGGGCATATCAACTTGTAAAGTACCACGAGCTTTAAACTCATGTTCAGGGTCTAATACTGGACCACGATAAAAGAAGTCAGAAATTGTTTCATTATTCGAGTATCCAAAATTTCCGTACAATTCGATATTGTCATTAATTTCAAGGCCGCTGTTGACGAAAAATTTCAGTGCCTCCACATCCGGGTCACCCCAACGTTGGCCGAGCCCATCAAGGGGAACTAGGTTTTCACCAACTACAGAACCCACAAATTCCGCATCTGGGCGAGCCCCCCCCCGCCAAGTTTTATCCGCCTTGGAATATTCTACAGTGGCATTAACAAACCCCTGATCAAAAAGGTTGAAACCAGCATTAGCGGCAAAAGAATTACGACTTCCATCTCCCTCAAAATATTCGCCGGCCTGGGCAGAAAAAGCAAAACCTTCAGCATCATCCTTTAAGATGATATTAACCACGCCGGCAATAGCATCGGAGCCATACTGGGCCGAAGCACCATCACGCAGCACCTCGACTCTTTCGATAGCCAGTGAAGGCAACGTGGAAAAGTCCACCGCCTGAGCTCCCTGATTTACCGTACCCAAAGGGGCCAGCTGTAAATTCACCAGGGCAGAACGATGCCGACGAGTGCCATTGACCAGTACCAGTGTTTGGTCCGGGGACAAATTACGCAGGGTTACCGGGCGAATAAATGCCGTACCATCGGCGATGGGAAAGCGCTGGGTATTAAACGAGGGGGCTATTTTTGCCAGAGACTCGGTGAGGTCAAAGCCTGCTTGATCTGCCAACTCCTCTCCGCCAACTACGTCAACCGGTGAAAGAGTTTCTGTTGGGGAAACACCTTCCTTACGGGTACCGGTAGTAATCACCTCTTCCATAGTACGATCATCGGCTGTCGAAGATTTTTCATTCCGATCCTGCGCAAAAGCACCTGGAGCAGTCAGCGCGATGGCGATTGCCAACGATAAAGGTTTTAGCAAATGGATTTGCATATTTCCCGTCCTCTCTTCTCATTATTAATTCGGACAGCACACCACGGGATATCCCTGATAAGTGATGCACAGTAATTTTTATGCGCACAATTTCAATAACTGTGCGCGACTTATTTCTGTGGGAATATGTCAGTTCGCCACGATAGCTGCAAATTTTGACGTCAGTGCTAAAAGCCTTTCACTTTTTGGCATTTTCCCCCGTTCGATTAGACAACAGTTACTCTGGAAACCAAAATCCATGGCGTTTAAATTAATTTATAGCAATGGCTGTCAGAGCCGACTGCCAGCCTTAACTGCCAATCATGTCATTTTTTTGCTGATATTTTAAAATCGAGGATGGAGACAATAGGCCCAGGGAAGAAAATTCCCTGGGCCCTCTTTTTTTATTGCGGGGTATAGGTGACATCCAGCTCAAAGTTGGAAGTTTGACGGCTGTATCCGCGAACCATGATAAATGCTTGACTATCACCGCTCGGCACTTGTAGCGAACAATTTTCAGCTGAACCATTCTCGTAGGGCCGGCAATCGTAGTAGCGCCAGGTTGGGACTGCTCCAAACCGCACGTATAGATCAGCGTCATTGGTGCCGGTCATATCCGCAACAAAATTGGTTGCCGGTGTCACGCTAAACGGCCCGTAATGCTCCTCTCCACCACGAGTCACACTGCCAGAGAAGCTTTCCGTTTTCTCCTGACCTGGATCGGGATCCGGGTCGGGATCAGGACCTGGATCATCGCCAATGGATCCCTTGGCCAGCTCTGCCACATAAGCGGCAGCCAGTTTGCCGAACTTCACAGCGTGATTTGCATCGCCACCACTGTTGGCTAAAGTGTCATTGACAGTGTGGATATAAGGATTAGAGCCATTAAATGTGGCCTCGAAAGGGAAAGAGGCCGCGAAGCCCTGGTTGTGCCAGGAGGCATGATCCGAACAAGCATAGCCACAGGTAGTTGTGCCGACACTAAGGTTCCCCAGATAGGTCTGAGCAAGATCTTTCAGGAAGGCATTCTGTGAGCTGTTGGTGTAATCACCAATAATATAGATATCACTGTTTGAACCATAATAATTGGTCATATCCAGTTGTAGAACACCAACCACATTTTTATTTTGGTTCTTGTAATCCGTAGCAATATCATCGGAACCACGCAAGCCAACCTCCTCTGCCGCATACCCCATAAAAGCCAGAGTTTTTGCAGGCTTGTAACCTGTTGCCACTATGGCATTCACCACATCGGTCAGAGTGGCGATACCCGAGGCATCATCATCGGCACCCGGTGCCCTGGTGCCTTCCCCGGTACCCCAGCCAACGGTGGAATCCAAATGCGCCCCCAATACCACGATTTCATCAGGGTTTGTTTGCCCCTGAATAGTGAGAATGACCGAAGGCTGAGCCCAACTATGGCTATAGAGCTGCACAGATGCATCGCTGCGAGAGCTAGTCAATGCTTGCCATTTATCCCGAATCCATTCAGCACCAGCTACGCCTGTAGTAGTGGTGTAATAGCGATTGGTAAAATTGGAAAGGCTGGTGATTGTCGAGCGAATATTTGCCTCAGAGATTTCCGCCTGTAGGGCATTCACCACATTGGCATTATCAATGGTATAGCTGGCAATACTCGACACAGTGTTAGCCAGTGGAGAGAGCTGCGCAGTTTGCGCCTCCTGCAGGGAATCATGCACCATAAAGCCACCACAACGATTGTGGCTATTATGCATTATCGTAGAAATTTCGGATAAATTATCCTCATTCACCTTCAATATGGTTATACCATTGCGCTCTCCTAGTGCATTCAGGGGCTCCTTAGCCATTAACGCACTGCTTTTTTTCAGGGATTGATAACCGTCACTGCCGATCGTTATCCACAAGTCCTCAGCTAAAGTTACACCGGGTACCACCAGTAACCCTAGTAGCGATGTACAAATCATTTTTTTCATTATCTTCTCCACATTGATTGATTCCCCCAGCGTAAGTCGGCAATTTCCCAAAAAACGCTGGGAGGCACTGGAGATTCATGCAAAATCCTTGCACAAACAGCATGCTTCGATGCCGACGAAGTTAAAAAAACCCATAAAAAACGTTCTTAAATACGCAACCTGACTCAAGAAGAAATACTGTACGACATATG
The DNA here is from genome assembly GCF_052466715.1 of Microbulbifer mixtoriginis (SeqCode). Taxonomy (NCBI): domain Bacteria; kingdom Pseudomonadati; phylum Pseudomonadota; class Gammaproteobacteria; order Cellvibrionales; family Microbulbiferaceae; genus Microbulbifer; species Microbulbifer mixtoriginis (SeqCode). Next base: position 3,440,018 of record NZ_CP174288.1, read on the forward strand.
GATTTATTTTTATTATTTAAACTTTGATAAACGCTGGGGTTAACAGATAGAAAAACTCAATAAAAATCAAAGAAACAAGTACCAACAGAAAAATGGTACTTGAACAATTTAGCACCACTCACCAAAAAACAAATAATAATTTTTAAGACTGAAGAGAACTTAAAAAATTCTGAATATAAAAAGTTTCGCTATTGTGAATAGAGAAGAACAAACACCAGGCGAATTAAATCCAATAAAGGGCTAATAGAAAACGATCGAAATCACTCAACATAATAAACTCTGTTGGATTAGACAGGGCCTATCGAGCAATGAATTACACTGCCTTCTTAACTCTATGCTTCAACTCTTGCCCCTCTTCTTTTTCAACTTATGTAGAGAGTGCAGAGACACTTTGGTATCGCACAAGGTTTATGAGCCTTTAACCCATTCTCTTCAGCTTACAGTCAGGTTGGCTCAGGTAACTTGCCCTTTTATCCCGATCATAGGAAACAGCAGTGAAGCTAAGATTTGGAACCCTTTCTTTGGTCGCCATCACGCTCTTAAGCACCGGTTGCGCCACCATGAGCAAAGATGAATGCCAAGTAGCCGACTGGCAGGCACTGGGTTATGAAGACGGCGCGGAAGGAAGAGGATTGAGTTACATGGGCAAGCGACGGGAGTCCTGTGCAAAGTATGGCGTTCAGCTCAATACCAGTTCCTACCGCAACGGGCGGGATGAGGGGTTAGAACTTTTTTGTACAGAGCTACGCGGCTTTTCTGAAGGGCGTTCAGGGGAAAACTACGCCGGCGTTTGTCCCGCGGGCCTTGAGGGGCTCTTTCTGAAAGGCTATGAAACCGGCCGGAATCTTTTCATTGCCAAAACTGCAGTTGAAGAAATTGAAGCGGCTATTCATGATCGGGAGCTGGAACGTGAGCACCTCCTAGATGACATGACTGAAATAGGTGCCCAACTGGTTGAAGATGAAGCGACACGCGAAGAGCGGGTCACCATGCTAGCCGACATCGCACGCCTTAAGGTGCGCCATACAGAGCTGGGACTAGAGATTGACGACCTACTATTCGAGCTGACACAAAGACAATTGGAATATCAGGATTTATTGGCTATATCTCCCTACCCACAATAAGTAACAGGGTAAACCCGGGCGGAGGAGAAGAGAAACTGTTCATTAAACGACCTGGAGCATGAACAAATTAGTTATTAACGCTACTCTTCAAATAGCCCTAACTGTAAAGAGTTATTATCTTCCGCCTTTAAATAAGTTTCTAATGCAGAATCCAATATAATTTACTGCAGTATAGTTTTATTTTATTTTTGTTCTAAAATAAACGGCTGAGACAAAACTCTAACCGTATCTAGCTAACACTAAATTCTCTGGGCTCTGTCTATTTAGTGTCTATAAAAGCAGTCATTATAAAAAGAAGACTAAAGAAATTGCTTATTTAGTCCCTAATTTTTCCCCGCATCGCCTTTACTTGAGAGCGGCGATTTTTATTTTTCAGGCGCCGCTCCTTTGAGCCTCGACTGGGTTTCGTCGCTATACGTGGCTTATCCACCCTGGATACCTGCTCGACCAATTGCTGTAAACGCTCCAAAGCATCTGCCCGATTTTTCTCCTGGGTCCGAAAGCGCTGCGCCTTAATAACCACAATACCATCAGCTGAAACTCTCTGATCACGTAATTGTAGTAGCCGGGACTTAACCGCCTCAGGCAGAGAGGAGTTTCTAATATCAAACCTTAGGTGAATTGCACTGGAGACTTTATTTACATTCTGACCACCCGCCCCCTGGGCACGGACAGCGCTGAACTGCACATCAGCCAGGTTAATCTTTAGACGGGCACTTAACATAATTTCAAATCCAAAACCAACTCGATGACCATCAGGGTGAGAACTTATATTTTACTGAAATTCATCACTCTTTAGGACACTCTCCTTTCGGTACCCTGGTACCCCTCATTCTTAGAAAAACACTTGCCCTTCCCATTAATCAGACGCACCATGAATCGAACGATTAAAAAGCCATAGCGCATTTACCTAAAAAGAATCATTCAGTACTATTGCGCCACTTTGTGCGTGCCTCAAGGCACCCCAATTTTGGGATGACCAAGCAGCCAGCCACTTAACCCGTGACTTATTTTATTGTCTGGGTCAAATCCGCTAGTATTGCCAAGCTTCCTTGAGGTACAGGAACAAAAAACAATAAAGATGCACGCCCAGTTGTTTCCTCTGGATTCCTCCCGATGTCTCCGCGGGTGTGCCATTACCGCGACTAGGAGAAAACCATGCCTAACGCCAAGCGCAGCCTTGCGGCGGCTATTGCACTTGCATCCCTTACCAGCGTTTCTGCAATTGCAGAAGAATCGGCCTTCAGCCAGGTTATTGCTTTTGGTGACAGCCTCACCGACGTAGGCAACTACGATGTATTCACTAATGGTGGCGATGCAAATGATATCGCTATCAATATCATGTCCCAGAATTTGGGGCTGGGCCCTGTTACTCCCTCTTGCGCAGGCCTATCGCTGTGCCTCCCTGAGGTCAATGAGAATTTAAGCCAAGAAGAACTACTGGCCTCGGCTAAAGCACAAGTAGCCAATGCTTTGCCTAATGTTGGCACTGGCTGGGCCGTAGGGGGCCATAAGGCAGCTGATGTTCTTCTTAATATTGTTGGTACCGAAAATTACCTGGCTTACTTGGAAGCTAATGGGCTGACCTACAACCCCAACATGCATAGTTTCGCTAGCGCTCTACTGCCAGACCCCACACGCGAAACTGCGACAGGACTGTATGCGGACTTAGATCAATTGGGATTATTGCTCCAAGGACCTACTAAGGTTGCAGAGCTCCTTGCAGCCGCAGAGCAATATGAGGCCGCTGGTGATGCTGTAAATGCGGCAACGTACAAGGCCATGGCAGATGGCCTACAAGCAATGATTGATGCCGCACCCGCCGCTATTATTGCGGATTCAGGCACTACCGGTAACCCTCACCCCACTGGACGCGGTTACTTGGAAACCACACTTGGTACTGTTGATGCCAACGCCCTTTACTGGGTAAATGGCGGCGGCAATGACTTGCTGAGCGGCTTTACAAGTGTCGCTAAAGGTGAAATGAGCATTGAGGAAGCCACCGCAAATGCAGGTCTGGCATCCGTGATGCTCGCGAGCGCTGCCGGCGCTTTATCCAACGCAGGGGCTAACTATATTCTGGTATCCAATGTGCCGGATATCAGTAAGACCCCAGTAGTTTTCGCAAAAGTTTCTTCTGACCTCAAAAAAGCTGTAGAAGCAGGGCAATTAACTCAGGAGCAGGCGAGCGCTCAACTTGCATCCACCCTGGAACAAGCTAGCAAGGCTTCCGAAGACTTTAATGCCAATCTGCTGGCTCAAGCCAAAGATATCGACGGCGTTCTAATGGTCGACCAAGCCGGCCTGCTCAAGGTGGCCCTGAATAATGCCGGCCAACTGGGCCTGTCTACAGAATTCGACCAGGGCCAATATTGCTTTGACGGCAGCGGCGGTGATTGCATTGAGCACCCTGTATACGGCATTAGCCAGGACACTGCCGATGCATCCAAACTGATCTTCAACGATACCGTTCACCCCACCCAAGTTGGTCAGCAGGTTCTCGCCGACTACTACACCGCTATTGTGAATGCCGCTCAGGTCGCCGGTCAGCTGCCTGACATCGGCGCTCAGGCTGCTCGCACACACATTAACAGCCTGGATGAAAACCTGGCTGGTGTACGCTATAGCCAGGCCCAAACCGCAGTATTTGCTGGTGGCATTTTCGGTGATATCGATTACGACAACGGCTTTGCCGCCGATATGAGCGGCGATAGTAATGCCAACCTGATCGGTATGACCTACGCCCTCCGCGACAACCTGGAACTGGGCTTCGCGGTGAGCCGCTCCGATATCGATGTGGATAACGCCCGCTCCGATATCGAGTCCACCTCTACCAACTACAGCTTGTTTGGCCGCTTCCATCACGATGTATTCTTCGTTGAAGGTAGCATGACCCTGACCGATGTAGACTTCGACCAGGCAAACCGCGCCCTGACCCTCGGCAATAATTTTGCTTCCGAGCTGGAAGGCGATACCTCCGGTGAAAATACCACTCTGAGCCTGACGGTTGGTGCCAATCTGTTCAGCGAAGCAAGCTTCCAGCTAGGGCCCTTCATCGGCGTAACCCGAGCGACCATGGAAGTTGACGGCTATACCGAAAAGGCCATCGAGGGCTTTACTTACACCGACTCCATGGGTAATGAGTACGACCCCCTGGGCATGAATTACGGTGACCAAGAGCGTGACTACAACACCTTGCGCTTCGGTGCTTTTGCCAATAAGAGCTGGAACACCATCAATGCCTACGCGCAGGTTTGGTATGAAGATACCAACGGTACTGACACAGATACCCTTGTGGTAGGTGTTAAGTCTATGGCTGGTAACATGAACGCTATGCCCAGCTATTCAAGCGTGGACCAAGGCCTCTTCGACGATGGTATGGGCCTGATTGCTGGTATTCGCTGGCAAGCGGCTGACTCCCTCGCTTTAAGTGCCAATGTGACCTCACGCCCAGCGGCTGAGCAAGCATCGGTCAATGTTACCTACCGCTTCTAATCCAGCGATAGAGCTAACACTCGCGCCCCTCAGGGGGCGCGACTCTCTTCCCTCTCCTAACAATTAAGTTCCTCCCGAGCCTCCTTCTCGCTATATAAACAGCTTACCGGCACAATACAAAGCCAACCCTTATTGTGAAAAAAACCAGTATGTTTCAGATCACAACACCTAATTTAGTGATCAGTGAGCTCTGTGAAAGTGACTCGAAACTGATGCTCAACCTACTCAATGATAAGGACTTCGTGAGATATATTGGCGATCGCGGAGTGCGCACTCTTGAGCAGGCTAGTGATTACATTAAAAAAGGGCCAATAGCCATGTACCGCAAGTACAACTTTGGTCTCTATAAAGTTGAACTTGGTAATGGTATCGGCATCGGTATATGCGGCTTAATCAAGCGGGACTGTCTTGATGATGTAGATATTGGCTTCGCTTTCTTAGCAAAATATAGAGGCAGAGGCTACGCGTTAGAGGCAGCACAAGCCGTGCTGGAATATGCTCAACACCAATTAAACCTAGAGCGAATTGTCGCGATCACGCCACCCGAAAACACATCCTCAATAAAGCTGCTGAAGAAAATTGGGCTTCAAGTAGAGAAAAAGATTGTTTTACCAGGGGAAACAGAAGAGCTTCTCCTGATGGCATGGGAAGCTTAACAGAATAACAGAAGTCATTTGGTATCCAAAAATACTGCAACCAATAAAGACCAACTCGTGAAAAATGACTGGATAGAGTGTCTCTTCTGAGCCGACAGTTTCAACCACCGGCTCAGCGACCTAAACTTAGCCTCTCCAGCTTGGCATCAGGTCCAGCTTCCAACCATCTTGGCTTTTTATTATTCTGGGGGCATTGATTTTATATTTCATATCCATGTACTCCATCGTAATAACAAGTTTTGCCCGCTCAACGCCAAACTTAGTTTCGATAGAGTAGTCAATAGACTCCAGATCAGCCTCATCCCAATCAAAGGAATGATTTTTACTTTTCAATAGGATTTTCTTGTAAGCGGTTTGAATTCTACTTTTCTGGGTACGTATATAATCTGCACCCTGCATCTTTTCTACCAACTCATTGGTTCGCTTCATAAAACCTTTTTTACTGGATTCACGAATATCAGCATTTAGAGCCAACTCAATCAAACCTTCATGATCTTCCGCTGTCATAAATAAATCGTTGTAGCCTTCCTGATCCTGGGAGGTTAGCGCATCTACAAGATCCTCTGCCAAATCCTCTGGCGTTGAGTTTTCTCCACAGGAGGCTAGAAATATGACAGATAATACCAGCACAGCTATTTTTTTCATTTATCCCCTCAATCTAAAGACCATGAACAGGGGGCGGATAGTAGGCATGAGAACAATACCAATCAAGAGGTTTTATGCTGACAGTAATCACACGTAATGACACTGATTGACTACAGCAGTAAAACTTCAAGATGGCTATTCTTCATTTGAACCCAGAAGTCCCTTCTCTTTATATCAGAACTCCAAACCAAGTTATGAACTGCGTTGATTGGTAGCTTATCACCAGAGACAAGTCCAATCTTTACCAGATATCGCTCCTACAAATCCAATCAAAATACAATTAAAAAATAAATTTTTACTTTTGAGCTTTTCGATTAGTCAATATCTAGGGCTGGCATCCTGGCCAAAATATTAAATAGTATTTATTTGTAGAAACATTGCATCTGAAGATATAGCCGACACGGTCAAGAATCGTGAAATTTCGAAAATGAATATAAACAACTAATTTTAAATCATAATCATCTATTTAAATCATTTCCATTGAGCAATTGCACTATCAATTCAAGACAAATATGATAAAGCTTTAATGCCTTACAAAAATCATGGCTTCTTTATTGACATGCCACGGCGCTAAGCTAGTCTCCAACTTATTAATCTAGGAGAAGAAAGCCATGATAATCGCGACAGATATGCCTGAAGTGAGCAAATGTGCCGCAACTCAGTGTGCCTATAATGCTAATGATGCCTGCCACGCCAGGGCGATAACTATAGGTGAAGGCGCGGACCCAGATTGCGACACTTTCTTCACTAATTCCAGGCACACCCGCAGTTCCCGCACCGCGGGTGTTGGCGCTTGTAAAATGGAAGACTGTAAATTTAACGATGACTTCGAATGTTCAGCGGACCGTATAGAGGTTGGGCGCAATGGCAACTCAACAAATTGCCTAAGCTATACCCACTGAGCCTGGATCAGCTGGCAAGTTCCTCCCCAATAATAAAGCCCGAAAGCTATCCGCTATCGGGCTTTTTCTTTTAAGGCATTACACGATCTTAATCTACAGCTTGTAAATCCGGTTGAGACTTCTCTTTGATATCCCGGGGCTCCCAAACTACCCCTTGAGTAGTCGCATGCTGCTTAAAGAGTGGTTGATAATGGGATTCCAGCACTTTGCGTTTAATTTTTAGAGTGGGAGTCAGAAATTCATTTAACGGAGTCCACTCCTCCTTACAGATAAAAATTGCCCGGATACGTTCATGGTACGGTAAACGCTCATTAACTGCTTCCAGTATACGTCGCAACTGTTCATTGACCTCAGTACGAGGAAGCTTTTCCGCAGATTCCGATATGGTCGCCAACATCACAGGTTGATCCATACCATGCCCCAACACACAAAGTTGTGCCAAAAGGGTCTCATTACCGAAGTGTCCCTCCAGTAAGCTGGGCTGAATAAATTTTCCTTTACTCGTTTTAAAAGTTTCAGAGATCCTGCCTGTAATATGTAGTAAGCCCCTCTCATCGATAAAACCAGAATCCCCGGTATGGTAATAACCATCCCGAATGGCTTCTGCAGTTTTCTCTGGCTCCAAGTAATACCCTTTCATCAGAGAGCCGCTTTTGAAAAGGATTTCACCCTCATCAGAAATTTTCACCTCGCAACCGTGGTAAGGTTTACCCACCGTACCAGGCACTGGGTCCTCACCCGGCATCACAAAACAGCCATAGATAAAGTTTTCCGTCATCCCATAGCCATCAGCTATCTGCATCCCCATACGCTCATACCAGCGCAATAGCTCGATGGAAATTGGTGAGGCACCGCTTACCAGCATTCGTGCCTGATCCAGTCCAAGCCCGGCACGTACCTTATTTTTTAACCAACTATTCAGGCCCGGAATTCTGAGCAGTACATTTTGCAACGCAGGCGGAATCTTCTCGTCAATTCCCTCCTTAAACTTGGTCCACAATCTGGGAACCGAGAAGAACATAGTTGGCTTGGTGCGCTGTAAGTCTTCGAGGAAAGTATCCAGGGACTCCGGAAAATGTACCGGCGTACCTGAATAGAGACAGTGGAATTCCACCAAGATTCGCTCTGCGGCATGGGCCAAAGGCAGATAGGAAAGCACGCGGTCGCTCTCATTAAAGCCATAACCACGAATCATATTGGGTACTACAAAGACTACCGACGACCATGTATGCATCACGCCTTTGGGATTACCGGTAGTGCCAGAGGTGTACATAATGGTGAAGAGGTCATCCTCATTAAAAACGGGACTTTCCTCATAGCGTTCATTAGAGGCGATAACAGCTCCCAACTCTTCATCGCAGTGTATTTCACAGCGCTGAATCGCTACCGAAGGTAGAGTGTCCGCCACTTCCTGAAGAGCGGCATTGTTATCTGTAGCTCCACAAAAAAGCAATTTCGACTCGGAGTGCTGCAAAACATAAGACATAGAGGATGCAGATTGCCCAGGATACAGAGGCACGCTAACCATACCAGCAAGCATGATACCTACATCAACAATGATCCAGTCAGCACAGTTTTTACCGTGAATTGCAATTCGATCGCCTGGTTCGAATCGGCTGCGCAGGTAGCCCGCGATACGTCTGGCCCGATCCATTACCTCACGCCAGGTGTAGTCCTGCCACTCGCGGCGCTGCATCTGACGAAGAAATACCGTTTCCGGTTCTTCCGCCTCTCTCTTGTAGAGAAGCTCCAATGGCTGCAGGCCCTTCACCTTCTCGTATCGCTCTTCTGGAGTCATCGCTTTCTCTCTCATTATTGTGTTTATTATGGTTTGATATTGGGTAGCACTGTAAGACCCTGCACTTGGGTACTAGCAGCGACTTAAATTCCAGGTCGCCAATTCAATTGACCGCGCACCTAAATCACCATTTTAGTGCACTCTGACTAGCAGCTTTCTAAGAGGTGCAGTCACAAATATATAGGTCAACGTCAGCTTATCGTTATTATTTAACTTAAAGTTACTGAATATGCTCGCTTAGTGCAATTACTAAGCACTAGGAATAGATGTACCATTTCAGCAAGAGTGTAGACTACCCAGTCCGTTGCAATGAGGTTGCAATAAGACAGTATCTGGTGCACTTTTTGTGGAAAGGCAAAAGCTTGAGTTAATGAAAAAACTTAGAAAAGCTTACGCGGCAAGAGCTGACTAGCCAGTACCAACTATAATCACGGTAGTCATAATTGTGAATACTTATATTCTTATACTTTCACACTTGAAAAAATCTAATTACTTTCCAGACTAAACCGTCAAAGCAAATGTGTGTTCCCAGAAATGACAAGAGCTAAACAGTATCGTTTTTTTAAAAGATAAAAACTGGAATTATAATCGAATCAGCAAACCATCGCTGACTCTGACTAAAGCTTCGCTAGAAACACTCAACCAGTGAAAAACATTTACTAAATTAAAAGTTATTTTGAATAACTCACTGCTGCAAAGAACTTTATGCGCAACAGAGTTGAGAGGATAAAGGATGAGGAAGATAAAAGTTATAATTAAAGTATCTTAAAAAAGAGGAAAGCTCATCCAACTCTCTCCTCTTTTATTTCCTTATTTTTAGCTTACTGTCTCACCATGAGCCTGCTTATCCGCATGGTATGAAGAACGTACCAGCGGACCACAAGCGGCATGCTTAAAACCGATTTGTTCTGCATAACGACGATATTCCTCAAACTCATCCGGATGTACATAGCGCTGCACGGGCAGGTGCTCTTTACTCGGCTGCAGGTACTGACCGATTGTGAGCATATCGATATCATGCTCGCGCATATCGTCCATTACCTGGAAAATCTCTTCCTTTTCCTCACCCAGGCCCACCATCAAACCAGACTTGGTTAGTACATCCTGGCGACGTTTTTTGTACTCTTGCAGCAGCTTTAGGGACCACTTGTAATTGGCACCTGGGCGGGACTCACGATAAAGGCGCGGTACGGTTTCCAGGTTATGGTTGAATACATCCGGTGCCTGCTTTTCAAGGATATCCAGTGCAATATCCATGCGCCCGCGGAAGTCGGGGGTGAGGATTTCCACTTGCAGGTTCGGGGAGAGCTCGCGCGCCTCGCGGATACACTCGGCAAAATGCTGGGCACCCCCATCGCGCAGGTCATCCCGATCCACCGAGGTAATAACCACATAACGCAGACTCATAGCGGCAATGGCCTCCGCCAGATTCTTGGGCTCTTCCGGGTCAAGAGGGTTGGGCTTACCGTGGCCAACATCGCAGAAGGGGCAGCGGCGGGTACAGATTTCCCCCATGATCATGAAAGTGGCAGTACCGCCACTAAAGCACTCACCCAGGTTCGGACAGCTGGCTTCTTCACATACGGTGGAGAGTTTTTGCGAGCGCAAGATACTCTTGATGCGATCCACTTCTTTTGAGGCTGGCACTTTCACCCGGATCCAGTCGGGTTTGCGCAGCACAGTATCACTGGCAATAACCTTGACTGGGATACGCTCTACTTTGTCACCATCACGCAGTTTCTCCCCCTGTTGAAGGCGGCGGGTGCGCTTTACCGGCACCAGATCGGGTTTATCAGCCATTACTCAATTCCTGCTGTTCCGCGCTCAGTTGCGCCAATACATGTTCTTCAAGTGGCTGCCACTTTGCCGGGGGCAGCTCCAAGGTACGCAGTAATTCGCACACAAAAATTTCCGCCACCTGTTCCCAGGAGGGTACTTGTGGCAATAACTCGGCCATCTGCACCATTTGCATGCCGGCATATCCACAGGGGTTAATTCGGAGGAAAGGGGCCAGATCCATATCGATATTAATGGCAATACCGTGGAAGCTGCAGCCGCGGCGCACACGCAGGCCTATGGAAGCAATTTTATTGCCACTGCAAGGCCCTTCCGTCAGGTAGACCCCTGGTGCATCAGCACGGGGCGCAGCTGCAATACCCAAGGTTGCCAGCATAGCTACCGTAGCTTTCTCCAAGGCCGTCACCAGATCGCGCACGCCGATTTGGGCGCGACGTAAATCCAGCAATGGATAAACCACAAGCTGGCCGGGGCCGTGATAGGTCACCTGGCCACCACGGTCCACCTGCACCACTGGGATATCACCGGTATTCAACAGATGCTCTGCCTTGCCGGCCTGCCCCTGGGTAAATACCGGTTGATGCTCCACACACCAAATTTCATCTGCGCTACTTTCATCACGAAGATCGGTATATCGGGACATGGCACGCCAGACGATCTCGTAGTCCCGCCGGGCTAGGTTGCGGACAATGGTCATCAAAGCACCATATGAACCGCAGGATGTACTTTCAACTCCTCAAAGAGGGCCTTGAGCTGGTCCTCACCTGTAGCGAGGATAAAAAAGGTCATCGAGGTAAACTTCCCACTGCTACTATCCCGCAGAGTAATACGCTCCTCATCCAAACCGGGGGCATGGCGACGCATAACTTCCAGAACGAACTGATGCGCGTCCTCATTGGCATCGCGTACCACTTTGACCATATAGTCTTCGCAAGGGAATTCAATCTTCGGGGGTTTCTGATTGGGATCTTGACTCATACCACTCTCCGGGACCGGCCTTTGGACATTAAGAAAAGCTTAGGTGCAGCCGGGCGGCGATTATACAGTGAGCGCAGGGCAGTGGACAGGGAATGACAGAGGAACTGGTCAGGGAACCGGGCGAGCCGGCCAGGGAGGCAAAATTGCCACCCCCGGCTGGTCAAAACTGAGCAAATTTAATTGAAGAAGCCCATAACAAAGCGCTTGATAGAATCCCACATGCGCTTAAAGAAACCGGCTCGGTCTACCTCTTCTGCGGCGACCGCTTTAACATCCGCGACAGTTTCACCATCGAGAGTCACAACAACTTTACCAACAGACTGACCCTTCTCGACCGGAGCTTCCAACTCTCCATCCACAATCAGGTCGGCCTTGATACCCTCTTCGCCACCGCGTGGGATAGTTACAAAAATATCCTTCTCAACCGCTATGCCAACACTGGGTTCTTTACCACCCCAGACACGCTCGGTCTGCAGTACTTCGCCCTGCCCATATACTTTGTGGGTCTGGTAGTAGCGGAAACCATAAGCCAGTAGCTTCTGGGTCTCTGAAGCGCGTTTTTCATCGCTATCGGTGCCTACCACGATGGCTATCAGGCGCATACCGCGCTTCATGGCAGAAGCCACCAAACAGTAGCCAGCCTCTTCGGTATGGCCTGTTTTAATGCCGTCTACTGCGGAATCACGCCACAATAGGCGATTGCGGTTGGGCTGGTTGATACCGGAATAACTGAAATACTTCTCGGAGTAGATGTCGTAGTGCTCCGGGTGGTTGGCAATCAGAGCACGTGCGAGAACCCCCAAATCCCGGGCAGTGGTCACATGCCCCTCAGCCGGCCAGCCAGTAGCATTGACAAAATTGGTGTTCTCCATCCCCAGCAGTTCGGCTTGCTGGTTCATCACTTCAGCAAATACCTCCTCACTACCTGAAACATGCTCAGCCAGGGCGATACTGGCATCATTACCAGACTGGATAATAACGCCGCGCATCAGGTCCATAATCGGTACCTGGTCGCCAACCTTAACGAACATCTTAGAGCCGCCCTTGCGCCAGGCTTTCTCAGAGATACGTACCTTGTCATCTTCTTTAATGCTGCCTTTGATCATCTCTTCCGAGACAATGTAGGCCGTCATCATTTTTGTTAGGCTGGCAGGAGGAACCTCCTTATCAGCCTCGTGTTCCACCAATACCTGACCGGTATTGGCATCCACAAGCAAGTAGGAGGTAGCCGCCAGCTGGGGCGGCGCTGGAATAAGTGATTGCGCCTGGGCTAGGCCCGCACAAAGCAACAGAAAAGAGCAGGCGATAATCCGTGTGATCATAGGTGAGAGTCTCGTTAATCCTCGTGTTCGTTGGCTGGCTGTTAACCTATTACTTATTTTAAGCGATTAATTCACAGCGAAGGCTTATCACCTTATGCCGTGAGCCAGTAATAAAGACAAAATACAAGAAAATTCGCGCCATTGCGCAGTATTTTGTGAACGGTCGTTCCTATGACCGTCAATTCCATTGGTGATCACTGACGACTAGCTATCCCCCCCTGTGCTGCCGGCACAGCTGATGACGGGTTTTTCAGCGAGTTCGAGAAAAGAATATCGTCAGGAATTTACGATTCTCCGGTAACCGTGACCTTTCTCCACAAACTGGAATATTCACCGTTCGGACCGTACTTTTACCGATGGGTTTTATTCATACACAACCTGGGGCTCTCCCAGCTGGTTCTTCTGCACAGTTTCCCTTGCATTGGCCAGGGCCCGCTGTTGGGAGATTGGGCCTATGCGCACCCGATAAAATTGCTTGCCACTGCGCTCAACCGGACTGACAGAAACAGGATAGTCAATTGCTGCAGCCAAGCGAGCCCGAATTTTCTCGGCCTGGGCTGGGCTGCTATAGGCTCCCACTTGCAGGAAGGTATTTTCCGGCAGGCGGATACTGGCATCCTGGGGCAGGCCGCCAGTTACATCGCCAGCCAATAGGGTTTCCGTCACCGGTGGCAGGGTATTTGGGTCCAGCGCTTCTACCTCAACACGGGCAACACCCTGATTCACATAGTCCAACTTTTGCGCTGCTGTATAACTCAGGTCGATAATTCTGCCGCGAACAAAGGGGCCGCGGTCGTTAATGCGCACAATAATACTGCGCCCATTATCCAGGTTGGTTACCTTGGCATAACTGGGTAGCGGTAGGGTTTTGTGCGCGGCGGACATGGCATACATATTATAAATTTCGCCATTGGCAGTGCGTCGCCCATGAAATTTGGTGCCATACCAGGAGGCCTTACCCTGCTCTTTGTAGCCCTTAACCGCAGGGCGTACGTGATAGGTTACACCTTTGACTTTATAAGGGCTTTTATTGCCCGCCGGTCCGATTGGTTCCCGCACGGGTGTGGGCTCCGGCGTAGCGAGCATATTTACCGGTTTGGCTGGGCCGCTATCCTTAAGGCTATCGAAGTCCTGCTCGCCCTGCTTATTCGGCTTAATTTGCGGGCCGCCACAAGCGACCAAAAACAAAGCGGCGAGTAGGAACACTCGCCGTATATTGCGCTGAAACATAATCCCCCCGGCGCGCGGCAACCCCAGGCTGCCGTCTCCAAGCCGCTGTTATCTATAACTGCTTAGTAAAACAGAAAATTATTGATTACCACCATCACCATTAGTTCCCGGCTTTGGCAATTATTCTCAGGAATTATTTATCTCCAACTCAGCTCTTTCCGCCGCGCGCTTTAACAATCTCCTGGGCAAGTTCATTCACTGCCATGGCGTAGAGGCGGCTGCGGTTGTAAGTCGTAATAGTGGAGAAGTTATTCAGGCCTAACCAGTACTGCTTGCCCTGCTCAGTCTGCAGAGAGAAAACAATCGCGGGCATTTCCGGTGCCACTTGACTGGTAGCATTAAAGCCTTTTTCCGCCAGTTCACCCACTGTCCACTCGGGCTGTAGGGTATCGTTGACGATGGTCATATCTGCATTGGGGCGCGGGTTGGCTAATACAGTCGTTGGCTCGCCGGGCTTCCAGCCGTGCCTGGCCAGATAGTTAGCCACACTGCCGATCGCATCGGTTGTATTGGTCCAGATGTCCACCTTGCCATCTTCACTGAAATCCACCGCATAGGCACGGTAACTTGAAGGCATAAACTGGCCGTAACCCATGGCACCGGCATAGGAGCCCTTCAGCGCGAGAGGATCCATACCTTGATCACGGGTTAAAAGCAGGTAGTTTTCCAACTCCTTGGTAAAGAACTCAGAGCGGCGCGGGTAATTGAAGGCTAGGGTGGAGAGTGCATCCAGTACCCGGTAGCCTCCCATATTGCCACCGTAGCGGGTTTCAACCCCGATGATCGCGACAATAACCTCAGCTGGGACACCATACTTTTTCTCAGCTTCCGCCAGGGCCTCAGCATTTTTATCCCAAAAATCCACACCGCCGGCAATGCTTTGCGGAGTTAAAAATAGCTTTTTATATTGATACCAGGGCTTGGCTTTTTCTGCGGGGCGCTTGATCGCCTTGAGGATAGAGTCCTTGCGCTTGGCATTGCGCATCAGCTCCTGCATTTCGTTGCGGTCAAATTGATGCTCTTGCACCATATATTCCACGAACTTTTGCGCGTCGGCATTATCGCCGTGGCCGGGCTCCTGCGCACAAGCTGCCAGCGCTAGCCCCATACCAACCAATAGTCCCGAGGTCCACTTCAAAACCACCGCTCCTGTCTTCATCTCGCGTCTCTACATCCAGTTTTTGATTTGCGCCGCTGGTTCATCAAAAATGTACCCTGCGCCGCTCGGTCCCTACGGCCATGAGAATACCGAATCCCGCCATTAAGGTAATCAGTGAGGTTCCACCGTAACTGATTATTGGCAAGGGTACCCCCACCACTGGCAACAATCCCGTAACCATACCAATGTTCACAAACACATAGACAAAAAAAGTGAGGGTAATACTCCCCGCCAGCAGGCGCCCAAATAGATGTTGCGCCATAAAGCTAATATAGATGCCGCGGGCGATCACCAGCACATAGAGTAAAAGCAGTAACAGGACACCGCGCATCCCCCATTCCTCAGCCAACACCGCGATAATGAAGTCGGTATGGCTCTCCGGCAGAAAGTCCAGCTGCGATTGGGTGCCCTGCAAATAGCCTTTGCCATACACCCCCCCGGAACCTATGGCGGCTTTAGAATTGAAAATGTTCCAGCCAGCACCAAAGCGATCATCGTGAGGATTCAGAAGTGTCAGGATACGCTGGCGCTGGTAGTCCCTAAGCCCCCACTGCCAGATTGGCCAAGCGGAAACCACCAGGCCCATGGCCGCCGCTCCGATCATCTTCCAGTTCAACCCGGCCAAATACAGCGCGAACAGGCCGGAAGCGGCGATCAGGATAGAGGTCCCTAAATCTGGCTGGCGCACAATTAAAGCGGCTGGAACCGCCACGATGGCCAGAGCCCCAATGACAGTCACAAGGGACGGGGGTTGGGCGCGCTGGTGCAGGAAAGCCGCCACCATCATCGGCACTCCCAACTTCATCACCTCCGAAGGCTGAAAGCGGAAGCCGGCAATCTCCAGCCAACGTTGGGCGCCCTTGGCACCGGTGCCAAAGAGCAACACCCCCACCAGCAGAGCGCAGCCGCCCAGATAGGCCCAGGGAGACCAGCGCCGATAAAAATCCAACGGAATCTGCGCGACAATAAACATGCCGGTGAACGCCAGGCACATAAATATAGACTGGCGCCGCACGTAGTTCATATCGCCGCCAGAAGCACTGTAGAGCACCCCCAGCCCCACAGAGGCAAGCACCAATAAAAGCACTAGCAGTGGCACATCAATGTGTAGGCGCCTCGCCAGACTCACTGGCTTTCGGAGACTGCCGTGAGCATCGGACAGCCGGTGAGAAAAATCGCGGCTAGCCATTATCCACCCCTTTGCTCAATCTGGTTTTCTGCGCCGTATTCTCTTGGGTGTCTGGTCTTGGCACCCACTCGGCAAATAATTCCCGCGCCACCGGCGCCGCCACGCCACCACCGGCTTCACCGTTCTCAACCAAAACTGCTACAGCAATACGCGGTTTATCCACAGGAGCAAAGGCGACAAACAGGGCGTGATCACGGTGGCGCTCCTGCAGAGCCTCTGAATCGTAACGGGCGCCCTGGGCTATACCCACCACCTGGGCGGTGCCGGATTTTCCAGCGACACGGAAGTTCAGGTCTTTACCCGCGCGCTTGCCCGTGCCATAGCTGCGATTGACCACCGCCTCCATGCCCTCGAACACAAGGTCCCAATTATCAGGGTGCGCCTCCAGGTTATGCAGAATTTCCGCCGGCTGTTCGACCCCGTTGATGGTTTTCACCATTTGCGGGCGATAGTGGGTACCGCGATTGGCAATGGTAGCGGTCATCACCGCCAGCTGTAGGGGCGTCGCCAGGACAAACCCCTGCCCCAGCACGGCGTTCAGACTATCGCCAGGGAACCAGGGCATACCCCGCGCACCGCGCTTCCAATCCCGCGAGGGGAAAAGGCCGGAGCGTTCCATCGGCAGATCGATACCGGTCTTGGAACCCAGGCCGAAGTGAGCGGCCATATCGTGCATGCCATCAATATCCCAGCGGTGGGCCATATCCCAGAAATAGACGTCGCAGCTCTGCGCCATAGCCTGAATCAGATCCACCTTTTCTCCATGGCCCCAGCGCACATGGTCGCGGTAAAGACGTGGATCATTTGGCAGCTTATAGAATCCCGGATCCTTAATTTTGGTTTCACGGGTGATCAGTCCAGCCTCTAGCCCGCCTAACCCCATCAGCGGCTTCAGGGTGGAACCCGGCGGATATTGGCCCTGTACCGCGCGGTTAAACAGCGGCACATCAAGGGAATCACTCAGGGCGCGATAATCAGCAAAGCTGATTCCGGTTACAAACAGGTTGGGGTCGAAGGAGGGCTTGCTGACAAAGGCCAGCACCCCGCCGGTGTTCACATCGATGGCGACAACTGCACCGCGGCGATCGCCCAGGGCATCCGAGGCCACCTGTTGCAGGTGTGCATCCAGATGCAGGGTAAGGTCAGCACCGGGCTTGGGGTCCTGGCGCTCCAACACCCTCAATACTCGCCCGCGTGCATTGATCTCCACATTTTCATAACCTACTTCGCCGAGCAGGGTTTTCTCATAGGAGCGCTCCAGTCCCACCTTGCCGATACTGCGGGTGCCGCGATAGAGGCGCACGTCCTCTTTAGTGAAATTACTCAGGTCGCGATCACTGATACGCCCCACGTAACCAACACTGTGGGCAAACAGGTCTCCCAGGGCGTAGTAGCGCACCAACTCGGCCTCCACAGAAACTCCGGGCATGCGAAACTGGTTCACGCTGATCCGTGCGATTTCCTCCTCACTCAGACGAAACCTCAGAGGCACCGGTTCAAATGGACGGCGGCGACGCAAGCGTTTGCGAAATTTGGCCACATCGCCGTCACCCAGACGGACCAGATGGCCGACCAGTTCGAGGGTTGCGTCCAGGTCTTTCACCCGTTCACGCACAATAGAAAGGTTATAACTGGCGCGGTTATCCGCGAGCAATATACCGTTGCGATCGTAAATCAGCCCGCGAGTTGGAGCGACGGGGCGTACCTGAATACGGTTATCATCGGATTGGGTGCGGTAGTCATCGTAATCTACCACCTGCAAATTATAAAAACGCGCAATCAAAACCCCTAGCAACGCGATGACACCAACAATGGCCACCAACATGCGGTTGCGAAACAGTCGCTGCTCCGTGTGGGGGTCCTTGAGGTGATGATCGTGGGGCATTGGCGTTTTTTAAACGATTATGACTGGCGCGGGAAAAAACTAATTCGGACTACATTACCACAGCGAACGCACGGAGAGAGAATTCCAGTTGGCAAATCTCTCCGCACTTGGTCGCAAATGTCTTATTTGTGATAAGGGTGGCCGGCAAGCAGGGTCCAGGCGCGATAAATTTGCTCGGCCAAAACCACACGTACCAGAGGGTGCGGCAGGGTCAAGGGTGACAGAGACCAGCGCTGACGCGCCCGGCTCAGGCAGTCCTGCGAAAGCCCGTCTGGGCCGCCAATCAACAGGCTGACATTTTCCCCCAGCAGCTGCCAGTCGCGCAGCTGGTCGGACAATTGCTCTGTACTCCAAGGCTTGCCCTTAACATCCAGCGCCACCACATGATCGCGCGGGCCGAGAGCAGCGAGCATGGCCTCGCCCTCTTTCTTGCGCGCTTTATCAATCAGTGCCGCAGAGCTTTTCTGGCCCCGCTGCCCCAGGGGGATCTCCACCATTTCCAGAGCAATTTCACGGGGCAGACGCTTGGCGTATTCGGCATAACCCTCCTGGACCCATGCCGGCATTTTGCCTCCGGCGGCGAGGATGCGAATCTTCACTTAATCAACCCTGATGGGGATCGCTACCATCCGCCTCGTCACGGGTATTTGGAGTCATAGACCAGAGTTTTTCCAAGTCGTAGAAATTGCGCACATCCGCGAGCATTACATGCACTACCAGATCCCCATAATCCACCAGTACCCACTCGCCCTGCTCTTTGCCCTCAACACCAATCGGGCGCACCCCCTCTTTCTTGAGTTCGTCCACCACATTTTCCGCCAGCGATTTTACCTGGCGGCTGGAGGTACCGGTGCAGATCACCAGGTTGTCCATCACATCAGAGAATTCGGAAACATCCAGAGCGACAATGTCTTTGCCTTTCAGATCTTCCAGAGCATTTAGCGCGATATCTTTAATATTTGTCATAACACCTTGATTCATTACTGGTCACCAGTGGCAACCGATTCTGTGTAGAGTTGATGGTCTTCAATATATTGCAACACCGTTGCTGGCAGTAAGAAACGCGGAGACTGGCCGCTGCCCAGCAACTGGCGAATCTGTGTAGCGGAAATTGGCAGCAGGGTTTGCGCGCGCAAAACCAGGCGACCTGAGGCATATTTATGTAAATCGGCCACGGTCCCGCGATGCTGCTGCAGCAATTTCGCTAGCTCGGCATTGCCAGTGGCTGCGCTCGCTTCCGGCAAGTGCCAGCCGGGCCTGGTCACAACGACCAGGTGAGCCAGCTCCAACAGGCGTTGCCAACGATGCCAGCGATGCAAGGTCAACAAGGAGTCAGTACCCATACAGAAACTGATGGACACTTGTGGCCCCAATTCCTCACGCAGCGCTTCGAGGGTATCTACCGTATAAGTGTCGCCACCGCGCTGTAGTTCCCGCTCATCCAGCTGCAATTCATCACAACCAGCCAATGCCAGCGCCAACATTTCACTACGCTGGCGTGAGGAAACTCCCGGACTCTGACGGTGGCGAGGCTGATGGCTGGGTAGCAGACGCATTTCATCGAAACCCAGGGCCTGGCGCAGCTCTAGCGCCATGCGCAGATGGCCGAAGTGCACCGGGTCGAAAGTGCCGCCGAATAAGGCGATGGTCTGCCGCTTAGTTGCCAAAATTACCTCTTTACTGGCTGCCGGGCCCGAAAAACTATCGGCGGATATGCCCGTCACCGAGCACAATCCACTTTTGCGAGGTGAGCCCTTCGAGCCCCACCGGTCCACGGGCGTGGATTTTATCAGTACTGATACCGATTTCCGCCCCCAGGCCGTATTCAAACCCGTCGGCAAAGCGCGTGGAGGCATTAATAATCACCGAGCTGGCATCCACCTCGGCAAGAAAGCGACGACTGCGACTGTAATCCTGAGTCACAATAGCCTCAGTGTGGCCTGAGCCATAGCGGGCAATATGATCCATTGCGCCATCCATATCCGCCACGACGCGGATAGCGAGAATAGGCGCAAGGTATTCCTCACTCCAGTCGCTGTCACTGGCTACGTTAATCTGTGGCAATATCTCTCTGCTGCGTTCACACCCGCGCAATTCTACGCCTTTCAGCGTATAGGCCTCAGCCAAGCGCGGCAGAATTTTCCCGGCAATTGCCTCGGCCACCAACAGCGTTTCCATAGCGTTACAAACGCCATAGCGGTGGGTCTTGGCATTCAAGGCGATCTCAAAAGCCTTCTGTTCGTCAGCCAGGTCATCGATATAGACGTGACAAACGCCGTGCAGGTGTTTGATCACCGGCACACTGGCCTCGCGGCTGACTCTTTCGATCAAGCCGGTGCCACCACGTGGCACTATGACATCCACATAATCGGGCATGGTGATCAGGGCGCCCACTGCAGCGCGGTCGCTAGTATCCACTACCTGTACTGCCGTTTGCGGCAAGCCGGCCTCGCGCAGCCCTGCACTGATGCAGGCGGCGATAGCCCGGTTGGACTGCAACGCCTCACTACCGCCACGTAAAATAGTCGCATTACCGGATTTCAGGCAGAGACTGGCCGCATCGATAGTCACATTGGGGCGAGACTCGTAAATAATACCCACTACTCCCAGGGGCACACGCATCTTTCCCACCTGAATTCCGCTGGGGCGATAGCACAAATCCTCAATTTCCCCCACCGGGTCCGGTAGGTCGGCCACCTGTATCAGCCCTTCGATCATACCGTCGATGCGCTCATCATTGAGTTCCAATCGGTCGAGCAGTGCCGCATCCAGACCGCGCTCGCGTCCGGCCTGCATATCAGCCGCATTGGCCTTGGCCAGTTCGATCCGATTGGCTTCCAACTCGGCAGCAATTGCTGCAAGGGCACGGTTCTTGACCTCAGTATCTGCGCGCGCCATTGTGCGAGAAGCTTCTCTAGCGGCTCGCCCCATCTGTTCGAGTTTGTCGCGGGTAGATTGCTGATCAGTGCTGGCTGTCGTGGTCACTTGGCTCTCCGTGCGAAATCCGGTCGGCCGCGCAGTATACCCCAGCAGCCGGGGGTTTAAACGGCATAAATGGATTCCTGCTGTTGGGTTACTCCCTACTCCAACGATCCAGGTTCTCAGCAATATTGGCGAGACGGGCCAAGGGGTCTTCCAGGGCCAGCAAATCTACTCTCGCTTTATCCTCAAGGGGTAACAACTGGGCCAGTTGCCAGGACAGGGCATCGGCAGAGTCGACATTATCGAACTTGAGTGAAAGATCCTTGGCACGCTCCTTTAACTCTTCCAGCACTGCCATTAGGCCATCGCAATCTGCAGGTATCGGCCGGGGGGCATTATCCGGCAACCACTCAACATCCCCCAGTAACAGGCCGTCTTCAGCCCGCTCGGTGTGACTGATGCGGAAGCGCCGCCGCCCTACTACCTGCACATGCAGCAAGCCCTCCTCCCCCTGACTCCAATCGACAATATGCACATAGACCCCAAGGGGCCAAACCGAGGCGTTGCCCACCTCGCCGCCAGAGCGAATCAAAACAACACCAAAGCCGCTCTCATTTTTCAGAGATTCGCTAACCAAATGCAGATAACGCTGTTCAAAGATACGTAGAGGTAGCGCAACACCTGGGTAGAGGGGCACGCTCAGGGGAAAAAGGGGGATCTGTTGCAAAATGCTCTCTCGTTGGGTGGGTTGAAGTACTAAAGATAACACTGCCAATAGGATCACCGAGATTACTGGCGAGGCCTTTAAGCGCCAATCCAATTGTTTGAGTGCAATATTCCACGGAATCCCGGTAATTGTCGGTGGCAAGCACGACCCACAGCCATTAAGCTGCTGCGGTTTATTAACGAATGGAGACTATTCATGCCTAAAGCAACAGCCCGCCATATCCTGGTACAGACCGAAGACAAGTGCCTGGAACTGAAAGATCAGATCGAAAATGGCGCCGATTTCGGCAAAATCGCGGAGCAGTTCTCCCAATGCCCTTCCGGCCGTTCCGGCGGTGACCTGGGTGAGTTCAGCAAGGGTATGATGGTGCCGGAGTTCGACAAGGTCGTTTTCTCTGAGGAACTGAACAAGGTACACGGCCCAGTAAAAACTCAGTTTGGTTACCACCTTCTGGAAATCACCAGCCGCCAGGATTAATTCTCCGCGAATTAATCTGCTAATAAAAAGCCGGGCAATTGCCCGGCTTTTTATTGCTAGCTCTAAAAAATATTCCCTCAGGCCTTGGCTGCCCCCTCTGGAATTTCCACCTCACTTCTATCTACAGAACCGGCACCCAGAGGCTTGAATATCACCAGTAACAGTGGCAACAAAGTCAGTGAGCCCAGCAGTGCCGCGGACATGGCCGAGGCGGTCAAGAGGCCAAAGTAAATAGAAGGCACAAACTTGGACAGCGCCAGGATCGAGAAGCCGGCAATAATGGTGATTGCCGTGTAGAACATGGCGCGACCGATAGTTGCATGGCTGCGATGCATGGTGGCCAGGTAATTGCCGTCTTTGGCAAACTCGGCGCGGAAGCGGTACAGATAGTGAATCGCATGATCCACCCCAATACCCACGGTAATCGCCGCAATGGTGATGGTCATCATATCCAATGGTATACCGGCGAGCCCCATACCACCGAGTACCACACAGGCCGCCAGCATATTCGGTACCAGCGCGATAATGGCAATCGACAGAGAACGGAACAACACCAGGAACATTAACAGGATGCCCACAAATACCGCCCCCAGAGTCAGGATTTGGGACTTAAACAAGCTCTGCAGCATATTGTTGTAGAGCACCAGCAGTCCTGTCTGGTGGATGTTTTCCGGCGCTATACCCATTTCATTATGCGCGTAATCGTAAATGCGCTCGATCAATTCGCCACGGCGCAGATTCGGATCAGTCTCCATCACCCGCAGGGTAATGCGGGCCTGATTGTTCTCAACCGAGAGGTAAGGGTCTACCAATACGCCGCGGATTTCCGGCGGCAGGCTGGTATTGGCCACCGCCAACTCAAAGTCATTGAGCTGACCACCTTTCAGGTCACGAGCCACTTTGTACAGAGTGGCGAGGGACTGCACCTTGCCGATCTCTGGCTGTTCTTCCAGGTAATCGTGCAACTGTTCCAAGGTATTGAGACCAGCTACGGTAAACCAATAACTCTGCTCCTGAGACTCCTCTTCTCCGCCGAAAGGGTCATCTGAGGAAAAAGGATCTTCTTCTACCGCAAACGGATCTTCCTCCGCTTCCATGGCAAAAGGATCTTCCTCACCCTCGAAGGCAGGCTCCTCTTCCAAAGGCTTGTCGAGGATAATATCCAGGGTCACAGTGCCGCCCAGGCGGCGGTCAATCACCAGCATACCCTGGTAAATTTCGGTGGAATCATCGAAGTAATCGATAAAGCGGTTTTCCACTTTAAGCTGCAGCATTCCCGCCACACTGATCACCGCAGCGGCCAGGGACACCCCCAACACCACAAACTTATGGCGCTCGGCAAAGCTAGAGAAACGCAGGGTAAATGCATGGGAATTATCCTCACTCACTTTGCCCTGGCGCTTGGGCTGGATCATCAGAAAACTGGGGATAATCAGGAAGGACAACATCAGGGCTAGAGTTACCCCCATCGTCATCATCCAACCAAAGTCGATAACCGGGCGAATACCACTCACCACCAGCGATACAAACGCAACGATAGTGGTCAGGGCCGTGTACAGACAGGGCTTGGCCATAAACCGCACTGTCTGCAGCACCAGTGTTTCACGGCTCCAGTCGGGGTTTTGCGCAATATATTCGCGGTAACGCACCGCCAGGTGGATAGTGATCGCCAGGGTAATAATCAGCAGCAGCGCGACAAAGTTTGCGGAAATCACAGTCATGCGCCAGTCGAGCCAGCTGAGCAGACCCAGGATCATCACTGCGGTGGTGACACAGGTGAGCAGCGGTAACAGCACCCAACGGGGCTGACGGAAGATCAGCAACAGAGTCAGAATAATGAAGACGAGGATGCCCACACCAAACACTACCAGATCACTTTTGATAAAAGTGATCATGTCCGAAGTGATCATGGTCACACCGCCGAGGAACAACTCTGCCTCGCCTTTGTAACCGGCGAGAATCCCCCGCACCTCATCAACTCGAGCCCGCGCTTCCAACTCCTGAGCAGTGCGGTGCTCCAAATAGACGGCACTCACCTCTTCCAAGCGCGCAGCCTCTTCCGGGCTCAGGCCCTCACTATTGCGCTTGCGGCGCAGGGCATCGCGCTCGCGTACCAATTCTATACCGTGGCTATCCAGCGTCAGATTGGCGAGCAGTGCGGTGGTCTGGCCATCCGGGCTCAGAATCAATTCGCGGTAAATAGGGCTGGAGAGAAACTCCTGTCGGGCCAGGTCTCGATCAGTATCTGCCTGGGACAGGGTGCGAATCTCATCGGTGATATCGGTTAAAGACAGCTTGGGGCTGTACAGCAAAGGGACATCGAGGATGGTCTGTACACTGGAAACGCCATCTACTCCGGCCAGCTCATCGCGTAACTTGGCCAGAGCTTGTAGAGATTTATCGCTAAACAGGTCGCCATCCTTATAGCGATAGGTGACCACCAGGAAGTCCCCGCTAGCGTAGCGCTCAGCGATCTCACGAAAATAATCCAGGGACTCATCGGCCTCCAGGGTGAGGGAGTCCGCCGAGGCATCGATCTTGAAGCGGGGCAAGCCCATCGCTGCCAGCAGGGTGAGCAGGCCAATAACTACCAACACAACCAGTGGCCGCTTGGTTACCAGGTATTCATACGAGTTCTTGAAAGCTGACAGCATAGGTTTTTGCTTCTATCCAATAAATCAGTGGGCCGCAGTACGGCGCATATTTTGATCGCCCCGGCAGTGCTGGTGCAAATACAAAATTTGCGTTTACACGGCGCTATTGGAAATATTTTCAGGGAGTATCGATATGTCCCAGATCGCGCTCGGGAAACAATAGGTCCCGCACGCGCCGCTTGAGTTCCTTTGCTCCGGGGAAACCGCCATCGCGCTTGCGCTCCCAGATCAAATTTTCACCAATGCGGATTTCGAATACTCCTCCAGTTCCGGGTTGTAATGCAACCTGTTGTAGGTCATCCGCAAAAGTGTGAAGCAACTCCTGGGCCATCCAGGTAGCCCGCAACATCCAATTGCACTGCACACAGTAGTGGATGGTTATGCTCGCTTTCACTATTTTTTATCTCCCTGTGACCTACTCACCCCAAGCCGGCAACAACTTTTGTTCCACGCCCAACTGATCGAGCAGTCTCGCCACCACAAAATCGATTATGTCTTCGACCGTGCGCGGCTTCTGATAAAAACCGGGGCTGGCCGGCAGAATCATCGCGCCCATGCGGGTGAGTTTGAGCATATTTTCCAGGTGAATCTCCGAGTAAGGCGCCTCACGCGGAACCAAAATCAACTGGCGGCGCTCCTTCAATGCCACATCTGCAGCGCGCTCAATCAGATTGTTGGAGGCTCCACAGGCAACGGCCGACAAAGTACCGCCGCTAGCCGGGCAGATCACCATGCTAGCCGACGCTCCAGTGCCGGATGCCACCGGCGAAAACCAGTCGCGCTTGCCAAACAATTTCAACTGGCCCTCCTGCGCGCCGAAGCGATCGGCGAGAAAAGCCTGCAGTGTGTCATCGTCGCCCTCCGGCAGTTGCAGGTCGGTCTCTGTATTGATCACTACCTGGGCCGCCTCAGACATCAACAGCCAGACGCGCACGCCAGAAGCGAGCAGGCACTGCAACAAACGCAGGCCGTATTGGGCCCCAGAAGCCCCAGTCATGGCCAGGGTAACGGTTTTATTAAATTTGGCTTGCTGCAAGATCACTTCCCCGATCACTAAAGTGCTGACTCTTTTCAGGTCGAATAGTTATATTTTTGCTCCAGGGCTCCAATCAAACGCTGATGGATACCACCGAAGCCGCCGTTACTCATCACCACGATATGACTGCCCTCGCCGGCGAGCTGCAGTGCCGATTCCACACCATTCTCGATAGTGTCAAAAATCTTGGCCGGCACCGGAGAGTGGTGAGTAACTTCATTCAGAGACCAATTCATCCCTTGGGGCTGATACCACAACACCATATCCGCACCGCTACAGGCACTGGCCAACTGGCCCTGATGCACGCCCATACGCATGGTGTTGGAACGGGGTTCAATCAAGGCGATGATCTTGTCCTTGCCCACTTTGGCCCTGAGGCCACTGAGTGTGGATTCGATCGCAGTCGGGTGGTGGGCAAAATCATCGTAAACGCGGATACCAGCCACTTCGCCCAGGCATTCCATACGGCGCTTTACGCCTTGAAAACGTCCAAGGGCAGAGGCGCTTAGCTCTGGTACCACGCCCACATGACGAGCTGCAGCCATAGCGGCGAGACCGTTGCGCACATTGTGCATACAGGTGAGATCCCACTCCACACGCGCCACTTCGGCACTCTCGAATAGCACGGTAAAACTGCTGCCATCCGCGGCGATATCCACCGCTCGCCAGTCGCCGGCACTGATTCCCGGCTGATCCTCACTGGCAAAGCGCTGAACTTCACTCCAGCAACCCTGCTGCAATACCTGCTCCACATTATTTTCTGCGGCGCTGACAATCAGGCCGTTGCCGGGCACCGTGCGAACTAGATGATGAAACTGCCGCTGGATCGCCGCCAAATCGTCGAAGATATCGGCGTGATCGAACTCCAGATTGTTGATAATCACTGTGCGTGGGCGGTAATGCACAAACTTAGAGCGCTTATCGAAGAAGGCGGTGTCGTATTCATCTGCCTCCACCACAAAGAAAGGGGACTCCCCTAAACGCGCCGATACTCCAAAGTTGCCTGGCACACCGCCGATCAGGAAGCCCGGCTGCATATCCGCCGCTTCCAGAATCCAGGCCAACATGCTGGCAGTTGTGGTCTTGCCGTGAGTGCCCGCTACTGCCAGCACCCAGCGCCCGCCGAGGAAGTGGTCACAGAGCCACTGGGCACCGGAGGTGTAGGCCAGCCCCTGTTCAAGTACCGCTTCCACGGCGGGATTACCGCGGGACATGGCATTGCCGATAATGACCAGGTCTGGGGCCGGCTCCAACTGAGCCGGGTCATAGCCCTCGGTGATCTGAATACCCGCCTGCTGTAGTTGAGTGCTCATGGGGGGGTAAACATTGGCATCGCTACCGGTGACCCGGTGTCCTTCGGCCACCGCTAATTGGGCTAGGCTGCCCATAAAGGTGCCGCAAATACCGAGAATATGGATATGCATGGCGAAAATCTGTACTCCTGGGGGTTGCGGCGCAAGCTTACCACGGCAAAACAGGCCAGTAATTGCCAAATGCCCCGTTTGCCATGCAATTTACTCGCTATTCCATTAGACTCCGCCCCCGCACAGATCGGCCTCACCCCCGGTAGGGTGGTAGGAATTTTCCAGCTACGGCCGACACCCGATACGAGCTCCCGGAGTTCCCCACTGGCGCCGCCGAAGAGCGTCCGGCGGACAACCGGATCGGGTCACTTCCCAAGATCTCTATGAAAACAGGATAACCATGTCGAAGAAGAACGCCTTTTACGCGCAGTCCGGTGGTGTGACTGCCGTAATCAATGCCTCCGCCTGCGGCGTAATAGAAGCTGCCCGTGAAAACCAGGACAAAATTGGTAAAGTCTATGCGGGGCTGAACGGCATCCTCGGCGCATTGCGAGAGGAACTGATCGACGTGAGCCAGGAAAGTGTGGAAGACATCGCCGCACTGCGTCACACTCCCTCCGGCGCCTTTGGCTCCTGTCGCTACAAGCTGAAGAGCTTGGAAGAGAACCGCGCAGAGTACGAGCGCCTGATCGAAGTATTCAAGGCCCACGACATCGGCTACTTCTTCTATAACGGCGGCGGCGACTCCGCTGACACCTGCCTGAAAGTCTCGCAGCTGTCTGAGACCATGGGTTACCCAATTCAGGCCATCCATATTCCCAAAACGGTCGACAACGATCTGCCGCTAACCGACAACTGCCCCGGCTTCGGCTCCGTAGCCAAATACGTTGCAGTCTCAACCAAGGAAGCGGCCATGGACGTAGCCTCCATGTGCGCTACTTCCACCAAGGTCTTTATCCTCGAAGTGATGGGTCGTCACGCGGGTTGGATTGCCGCCGCCGGCGCCCTGGCCCAGGAAGAGGAAGGGGATGCACCGCACATCATCCTGTTCCCGGAAGTGGCCTTCGATAAAGAGAAGTTCTTGGCCAAGGTGCAAAAGACCGTGGACGAGAAAGGCTACTGCGTAATCGTCGCCTCCGAGGGCGCCCAGTACGAAGACGGCACCTTCCTCGCCGATGCCGGCACTACCGACGCCTTCGGTCACAAGCAGCTGGGCGGTGTGGCACCAACCCTCGCCAATATGATCAAAAGCGAGCTGGGCCTGAAATACCACTGGGCACTGGCCGACTACCTGCAACGCGCCGCCCGCCATATCGCCTCCGCCACCGATGTGGAGCAGGCCTACGCCGTCGGTCGCGCCGCCGTGGAAATGGCGGCAGCCGGCAAAAACGCCATTATGCCGGCAATTATTCGTGCAGAAGGTGAAGAGTACAGCTGGTCTATCGCGGAAGCGCCATTGTCTGAAGTGGCCAACGTCGAAAAATTTATGCCGAAAGAATATATTAGCGAGGACGGCTTCGGCATTACCGATGCGGGACGCGAGTACCTGTTACCGTTAATTCAGGGCGAGGACTACCCACCCTACAAAAACGGCGTACCCCAGTATGCGAAATTAAAAAAGCAGTTGGTGGAAAAGAAGCTGGATACTGAATTTAAGGTGTAATCTTAAAACTCTTTCATCCAGATTTAAAAAAGCCCCCGAATAAAACCGGGGGCTTTTTTATTTATGCAACCTAAAAATTACTGTTTCTCTCCGATATCTGACCAAACCGCAAATTCATTGCCGCTGGGCTCGGTAAAATGAAAGCGCCTTCCTCCGGGGAAAGAAAAAATAGGTTTGACCACCTTAGCACCGTACCGCTCGACTTTTTGTAACGTATCTTCCAGGTCAGAACTATAGAGTACTACCAACGCGGCACCATTCGCTGTTGAGCTGTGCATATCCGCCTGGAAAAAGCCACCGTCCAAACCTGCGCCGGAGAAAGCGGAGTACTCGGGGCCATAATCTGTAAATTCCCAGCCTAAAGCCTTTGTGAAAAAAGTCTTGGTCTTTGCCAGACTCTTAGATGGGAACTCTACATAATTAATTTTTTCATGATTATCCATACCAAGCTCTCCCGATATTTTAATTTAATTCTCCCCTAACCAACGACGGGTTTTTCCGGCGTCTCCACCACACGAAAACTGCCATTGGCCAGCGCGAGGGGTTGATCGTTATGCATAATAACTGCGCGATCCATCATCAGGTCAAAATCCAACATGGCGTAAAGAACAACTCCACGCCGCCCCTGGTAGATATTCGGCCGATAAACCAGTGCTGCCATGCGTACTCCCATAGGCGCATACGAGTAACTGGCTTCACATACCAGCTTGCCACCGGCAGTGATATAGCAGTTGGATTCTGACTCATAACTGACAACATAGGTGGAGAGATCAGGGAAATCTCCCACCTCGGAATAATGGCTGCCAGTCCACTCCAGGCTTAAACCTACGAGATTTTTGAATGCACACGACATAAAGGGGCGCCCCTGTAACCCAACAAGACAGAACCTAGTATGGTCCTTCTTTCTCCCAAAGGGGGTCATCAGCTTAAAAACAAATGGGGGCAATTAATTTTTTAAGGAGAGCGAAATAAAAAAGACCGCACCACCAGGGTGCGGCCATTCGCTTCTAGGGAAAAGCTATCAACTCAAAGAATCCTGGTGAAGCGACGACAGGGAATTCAAAACCCCAGCGCCAGGGCAACCAGAATATTTATTATTAATCAAAAATTGACATATATCATCGTGGCCAGGAAATTTTTACTACTTGGGAGGCGCTATCTTCAGCGTCCTCACCATCAGTCACTGTGAGGGTAATTTCGTAATTACCCGTTTGTGCGTAGCGATGTAACGCCCAACGACCGTTGCGCTGCACTCCATCCCCAAAATCCCAGTGGTATTGCAGTTTATTATCACCACTGTATTGGCTGCGATCTTCTACCCATACCCAACGGAAAAAGCGATGCAGTTTAAAGTTAGCCTGCAATGAAATCGCATCATCCATCACTTCAACAATCTGTTCTTGTGTGGATACCGCACCGCGATCGTCTTTTACCTGCAAACGTACCAAGTAATTACCCGGCACATCGAAAGTGTGGCTGGGATTTTGCTCGCTACTGGTTAAACCGTCGCCAAAATCCCAGGACCAGCTCAACAGCTCACCATCTGCATCACTGCTGTTATCGATAAAATTAATCAACAACCCTTCAGACTCCCAGCTGAATTCTGCCGTGGGCGCTAGGTTATCTGCACTCAGATCCAGCTCAACAATTAAGGGATCGTGATCGGATGCACGGAAGGGGCCTGTAGAGTAGAGGTTTTCCTGCTGCTCTAGGCTCTTGTGTTCAAGGTTGTAATCCAGCACTCGCGGTTCATCGGCATTGATATGCCAGTCCACAGCAGCAGTAACCAACGGAGCCAGTGAAGGGCTGGCCAGCGCATGATCCAGGTAGCCAGACTGGCCGTCATAGACATAGGAATAAGCCTGTCCCGCTCCGTACCATTCCAGCAGGTCGGTATAACCCGCCCCTTCAAGAGCCGTAATTGGATTTTCCATGGCGTAGCTGTTGAGGTCGCCCAGCACTAAAACACGGTCAATTCCAGTTCCGGTGGGGTCATTCTCAACCCAACTCACCAGGGCATCGGCAGCCTGAGTACGCAGAGCATTCCAGCAGCCCTGACCATCCCCCTGATCACTGTTCAGGCTGCCATCATTTGGACAACTTCCCTTGGATTTAAAGTGGTTCACCACCACGGCGAGACGCTCACCGGAGGAGAGTTCGGCAAATGCCTGCAACAGCGGCTGGCGGTTGCCGTCATCAAAAGGATAATCCTGCAGAGTAACGGCACTGCCAATCGGCATAACGCGGTCGCTGCGGTAAATCATGCCCACGGCGATTTCATCACTGCCCAGCTGCGTGAGGTCCGGCTGCACAAACTGGTAGCTGTGCCCTGATGCTGCAGCATTGAGCCCATTGACCAGATCCTGGATGGCACTATCGACACCGTAGCCGTCGTTTTCCAGTTCCATCAAGCCGACAATATCGGCTTCCATGCGCAGGATTGCAGAAATAATTTTCTCTCTTTGGCGCTCAAACTCTTCCAAAGTATCGGCACCGCGCGAAGTGGGAAAGCCACCTCCGTTACCGTCACCATTGAAGTAATTCAGCACGTTAAAGCTGGAAACGCGCAGGCTGCCATCACCCGGTAAGATGGGCGCTTCATCGCGTAGATTGACCGGGGTAAATTGGGGGACTTCCACAGGGTGAACACGGTAGGCACCAAAGCCGTACCCCATCACTCCGGTAAGCCCCTCCAGAGTATCGCCACTGCGCAAGGTGTTAGAAGCGCTGAGACCCGAGGCCGGATAAGGCATTGTCTCGGGATTTTGCACTGTGGAACCATCGTCCAGAATAATCTGGTTGAGTGCGTTGGCTTCCACTTGAGCCGCCGCTGCGGCGCCCGGCATATTATTGTGGGTGGGGATATACAGGCGGCCGTTGGACAGGATCACTTCGCCATAGCGGCCCAGGTTGTAATGACCGTTAACGGTGAGGCTCTGTGGGAATTCAACCAACATCCCTTCGAGCTGCTCCTGCTCTTCTACTGAGCCAAACGGCATCTGTACATTAGCCGCCGTTACCTGATAACCGCTTCCGCAAACGCTGACACCATCAATCTGATTCAACTCAGTGAAATCAAAAAACTCATCGACGATACCCCCCACGCGCACCAGGTCGCCAACTTGCACACTCACACCGAAGGCATTGTCGTGTACAAACAGTCCTTCTGAAGTCGCATCCACGCCATCCTGATCGCTGTCCTCTTCCTGTAGGAAGAAACCAGCCAGGCCGGTATTGGGATCTTGGAAATTGCCGACAACCACCGCCTCAATTTCGTGGCGCTCGCCTTCAAGCGCACTCGCGGTGCCGCTGCCCTGAATCTGGCTGATTAAGGTTGACGCATCGCCACAGGCCCCCAGCTCAATACCGCCATTACCGTCACCATCTCCATTGCCACCATCGGCGCCGTGCCAGCCCAGGTGATCAAAATTATTCAATCCCTCACTGGACCACTCCAGAGCGGGATCGAAGGTGCTGTTGCCATCGGAGCGGCCTGTCTGCACATCCAGATTGCGTACCAGTGTTTGGTTTTGTGTGCCGAGGCTGCTATTGCCCCACTGGCTGCCGGGGTCAGTACCAATTTGGCCGATCACATCAACAAAACCATTGGGACCTACAAGTGCTACTACATCGTCACCATTAAACAGGCCACTGGTATAAATCTGGTCGGCCTGATCCAGCAACACTGTATCGGCACTGCCGTGGGCCAGAACAAATACCGCACCGCCCTGCAAAGTGCCACTCAAAGCAATGTTCGCAGAGGCGCTATCGGAACCATTGAAAAAAAGCTGGATGGCGTAATCACTCAGATCAATCGTAGTTTCACCGCCATTAAAAATTTCCAGCGCTTTATTGTTACCACTGCCCTCAATGTACTCCGAGATAATGAGGTCGCTGGCTTGGACCTCTGCAGCCATCAGTGGAAGACCCAGGGCTGCCAGAGCAGCCAAGCCAAATTGTTTCATCGTCGTTATTCCCAGTTGCCTGATACGGATTAAGCGGCGCACAGAGTGGCGGGGAATTCCTAAATTTCGATGAAACAAATGTTAAATTTCGGTTTCAATGTGTGGTGATTGGAAAGGGTTGGCATTTGCCGGCAACCTAAAACCGTGTGTCCGCGATCAAGCGAAGGGTTAACGGGTTCACAGGAGGTTGAAGAAATGCCACAGCGTAGGGAGATACTCTACAATCATTTATATAAGCACTTATATAAATTCAACACTATGAAATACAGCCAGTTGGGTACTCGCCTCAGGCATTTAATCGAATTACTGGACGGCGATGTCGCAGATAGTTACCGCACCTGCGGTATTAAAAACTACAAGCCGCGTTATACACCGGTGATGCGAGCCCTTATCCACAAGAGCCCGGTCACCATCAATGAAATAGCGGCCAGTGCCGCAATCTCCCAGCCGGCGGTCAGCCAGACGGTCAGAGATATGGTCCAGCAGGGATTATTAGAAATCCTCACCGGGGAGGATGCACGCCAGCGCAAGGTCCGCCTCAGCCGTAAAGGCCACCGCTTACTACCAAAGCTTGAAGTCCACTGGCAAGCCACCGTTGAAGCGGAACGTTCATTAAATCGGCAACTGTCTACACCTCTAACAGCACTCGTCGAAGAGGCGATTGCCGCTCTGCAGGAACACCCCTATCTCGATCGCATTCAGCAGTGCATTACCAAGGAGAATAAAAAGCCATGAAACTGATTGCCGCCTTCAGCCTGGTCCTGTGCCACACCATCTCTTCAGCGACTTACGCAAGCGATGAGGATTGCCAGTTTAATCCCACCGTAGTTATCCAATCCGCCGCCAGCGCTATTGCAGAAACTTATGTACTCGCAGACAAAGCCCAGAGCGTTTCCCTGGCGTTGTCTGAGATGGCCAGTAGCCCTGAAGCTTTGCGCCTTTGTCGGGATTCCGAAAGTTTTGCCAAGCTAATTACCGAGAAAATCCGAACACTGTCCGGAGACAAACATTTCTATTTGGAGCCGGTAAGCCCTAATGCAGATTCCAACAACTGGATAGCACAGTGGCGAGCCGAGGCGCCCAAGAACAACTATGGTGTAAAGAAACTAGAGTTATTGCCCGGTAATATTGCCTACTTCAAACTCTCTTCATTCCATACTTTTGAAAATGCCCGGCAAAGCCTGGCCGCGGCATTTACCCTGTTGCAACACAGTGACGGTCTGATATTGGACCTGCGCAATAATGGCGGTGGTGATAGTGATACCGCCACTGCCATCCTCGAATCCTTTGTGGACCCCACTAACCCCCTGCCATATGTCATTGAAACCAGAGAGAAGCAACATTCCCCTGAACGCATCAAAGAACTTCCTTGGCCAGCCTATGGCACCCAGAGACCCATGGTAGTACTGATCAATGGGCGCTCCTTCTCCGCATCAGAAAGCATCGCCTTCTCGCTGCAACAACTGGGTAGAGCCACTATTATCGGTAGTGCCAGCGCCGGCGGAGCCCATATGATGGATGCGCCTCAGACCCTGCCATTTAACTTTGAAATTGGAATTCCCTCTAGTCGCCCGGTTTCGACTTTATCTAAGGAGCTGGTTAACTGGGAGGGTCAGGGGGTGAGGCCGAATATTGAAAGCAGCGAGCAAGAAATTTTACAGGTGGCGTTAAAGGTTCTTAAAAAATAAACTGCGTTTTAAAGCACACCCAAACTTTAAAGCAATGGAAATGTAGAACTCAACAATGCGTACCTCTTTACAACCTATAACCCAGAATAACTATGAGGCGGTCTGCGATCTGGATGTCGCCGAAGCGCAGCAAGAATACGTTGCCTGCAATATGTGGTCACTGGTGGAGGCACAGTTCAATTCAGGGTATGAAACCCGTGCGATTTATACGGGAGAAAAGCCCGTTGGTTTTCTTATGTGGGTGAAAGAGAGCCGTGAAAAAATTTCCATTTGGAGATTTATGGTTGACCAGAATCAGCAGGGGAAGGGGATAGGTAGGGCTGCGCTTCAGCTAGCCCTGCAAGAAATCCGGCAAACACCCAATATCGAGCAAATAGAAATCTGCTACAACCCCAAAAATCCGGTGGCTAAAGACTTTTATTCCAGTTTTGGTTTTACTGAAGTGGGCATGGATAAGGACAACGAAGATATGCTTGCCATTATCAACCTCACCAACAAAACTCCTGAAGAGGCTGATGCTATCTAAACGGGCAGGCGGGCTTAGTGCCACTCCAAACCGGTAAATCGAGATCTTCTTTATTGTCTGATGGCGCCCCTGTGCGACTCTTAAAAGAACCTTCCTCTATGGTCAGGCGCATCAGGGCCGTACCCTTGCGCTCCTGAGGGTTTGGAGCGCGCACCTGGCTCCAGCGGCCGGGCTCGATATCTTCGATAATAGATTTGAAAACCGCATCAAACTCCTCTGGGTCCTGTACCCGCGTACCGCGGCAAAACAAAACTGCCGAGCGATAGTTGGCACTGTGATGAAAGGCGGATTTAGCCAGGACCCATTCGTCATAGTGAGCAAAGGAAATACACACCTGCTGCCCCGAATCCAGTAATTTCTGCAGGCGGCTTTTATTGAGCACATGAAAATACAAAAAGTTCCCATGGCGCCATACCGTCATGGGAATAACAATCACTTCACCATCCTGGATAAAACCAATATGCCCCAGCTTCAGTTCATCGACCAAACGATAAATATCCTCGCGGCGATAACTGGCCCTCTTGGCAGCACGGCGCACCCGGCTTTTCGCAGTTACCGGCAATTCACTCTTTGCGGAATCTAAAACTACCATTCTTAAAAACTCCCACAACGATTTATCAACAACAGATATCGCCAATATAGGGAGTTGCTGGTACTCTGATTAGATCCAGTTTTAATCAGTTAATGGTGCCAGTTTGAGCAGCCCCGATTTTGCCGACTTAACCCTGGACCCCAGGCAACCGTTACAAAGCCAGTTATACCGCAGCCTGGTGGAGTGGATTTGCAGCGGCCGTCTCGCAGCAGGGAGCAAGCTCCCCTCCTCTCGTAGACTATCCTCCACCCTGAATATCAGCCGCAATACGGTCACACTGGTGTTAGAGCAGCTCAAAGCAGAGGGCTTTGTTACCAGCCGTGTCGGACAGGGCGTTTTTGTATCTAGCGCCCTACCCGCTTACGTACAGAAACCACAGCACCAGGCATGGCATTCCCAAGGCTCCGATAGTACAGCTCCCTTACCAGGGCTCTCAGCCCTTGGCCAAAAGCTGCAGACTGCAACGGCATTTAAAACCGACAGCGGTGTATCTCTACCTTTTTCACCGGGTATACCGGATCTCAATGCCTTTCCTTTAGCTATTTGGTCCAGACTCTACAGGCGCCACAAAGATAGGTTTCCACTGCTTGGCTATGGGCACAGCCAGGGCCATCCACCCTTACGCCAGGCACTGGCAGAATACCTGCGCAGCTGCCGCGGAGTGCTCTGTGATGAAAGCCAGATCATCATAACCAATGGCGCCCAGGAAGCCTTGAGCCTGTGCGCACAAGTGCTACTAAGCCCCGGCGATACCGCCATCATGGAAAACCCTGGCTACCGCCGCGCCCGCTGGGTGCTTCAAGCCTGCGGCGCCAAGTTGGCATTGGCCGGATTGCAAAGCGGCTATTTAGACGTGGATGCACTGATCAAAAGCCAACTGCACGGCAAAGTCCTCTACACCACGCCAACCCATCAGTACCCCATGGGCGGAGTCATGCCTGCCAGTGAACGGCTAAAGCTGTTGGACTGGGCCAGCAAGACGCGATGCTGGATTTTAGAGGATGACTACGACAGCGAATTTTCCTTTAAGCACAAACCTGTCGCCGCTCTCCAGGGAATGGCAGAGCATACCCCGGTTATCTATATGGGCAGCTTCAGTAAAAGCCTGCAGCCCGGCCTGCGCTTAGGTTACATGATCGTTCCCAAACCCTTTGTACAGGCATTTGCTCGGGCAAAGGAAATACTCTCCGGCCACTCCCCCCTACTTGCCCAGGCGGTTGTTGCCGACTTTATTGACGAGGGACACTTCGTACGACACCTGCGCAAAATGCGCATCAACTATCGGGAAAAATGGCTGCATTTTTGCGACTTGGCACGAGATAAACTTGAACCCCAGGCGCAACTCATCGCAAGTAGTGCCGGAATGCACTTGGTACTCGCCACGCCCGGCAGGAATGACCTAGAACTGTCAAAGCAATTAGCCCAGCACCGCTTCGGTAGCACGCCACTTTCTTTTTTCTACCCCGATAAATCATTGAACCATGGCCTGGTATTAGGGTTTGCCAATACCAGTAAACAACAACGAGAGGACTGTATAGATCTTCTGCAGAGTTTTTTAACACACTCATTCAGCTAGCAAACTTTCAATATCATTATTATTGGCAACAGCATTTCTATGCCATGGTCAGTAGAAAATATTGTTAGTGTATTTCTTATATACACTCACCCCGCATATGCCTGGCCAGCCCTAGCCTGAAGTTATCCACGCTTTCCTATTGCCGATAAAGACAACAACTTGGATGGAAACAAGCTGAAATAGCGAACTTTTTTTGGCACAAGGATTGATCTATGGGGGTCGAATTCAACTAGGCTGGGTTTATGCACAATTCCAGTCAAACTTTAGATACTAGCCAAACAAAAGCGGCAACCTCGCAAACTGCATGGCTAGCCATGATAAGCCTTTTTTTAGGCGCCGCTTGTATCCAACTGGTCATTATGCGCTACCTGAATGGCGAGATGGCTCCGCAGGCCTTTGCAGCCGTATTAGAGCAGCTTATTCGAACGGAAGAAGTCCCCGCAGCTCTTAAATCTTTAGCCATATTTTTCACCCCGCACATCACTAGCCTGACTTACTCACTGCATTTTGTCATTCTACTTGCCGGGGTACTCTTAATATTGCGGGTATTAATGACCCTAGGCGCCCTACTCATGTTTGTGAGCTTCATAGTATTATGGGGCTTTACTTATATGGGCGAAAATAGCTGGTTCTTTGAGTTTTTATCACCGGCTTTATATGCATTAGTCTTGGCGGTAAGCAGCTGTAGCTTCACCTCAAACATTCAGAAACCATCCGATCAAGCCTCATCTCATCCAACGCCCTATCACCAGCGTCTATTGGGCAGTATTCTGGCACCCGATATAAGCTTTTTGTCCTGGTGCCTCTGGGTGATTGTGGCATCTAGCGTGTTGTTTGCGATATTTTTGATGTCGCGCAACGGCGGCAATCACATACTTCTAGCCAGCCTTTTATCCAGTATCACCATTGCCGCCCTAGCAATACTTTCAAAATTTTTAGACCGATATCGCATAGTCTTACAGACAGAACAATCCAATCTGCTGGTAGGGCGTTGGATTAACCTGTTCACCATCACCATAGGTGTTATGTTGATTTTCCAGGTTTATGAAGACAGCTTACTGAACTGGTTTACCGTAGAGGGCTATAGAGGGCTGGTGAACTCCTATGTAGAATACGGAAACACCCCGCTATGGTTTCGCAACGCATTAGCCTGGGTTGCAGAGCATGCCAATATTTTTATGCCCATTCAAAGGGTTTTCGAAGTCTCTGCCGCAATCTGTATGGTCATATTAGTTTTTCGGTTCCCTATTGTTCTATTAACTACCGGACTATTCGCCATTCTCTCCTTTACCGAATTTGGAGTAACCAATGTTTGGCCCCCAGCCCCTGGCAAGCCCCCGGCCTGGGTGTTTGAGCTACTACTCACAACTTTAGTGAGCTTAACCTGTGGCCTTTATTATCTTTTTGATGCCTTAAAATGCAAATCCTGGCGTTACTGGCTGCTTGGTTACAAGGTGTTTGAATCCATATCCAGTCTGGATAAACGTTTATTATTTATTCTATTTTTCATCCTGGAGATAATTGTATTTTCAGTGAGCCCATCCAGCAAAGAAAACGATATAATAGCATTGCACTTGGCAGCACTCGCACTGATTCCTTTATTTTATATATTGACATTATTAGATGTGCATAGAAAAGATAGCAAATATCATTAATTTTTAAGCAGCCCAACTCTACCCCACTTATCATCTCGAAAACAATGCTCAATAAAAATCATAAATCCCCCAGCATCTAACAAATTATTTTGCGCCGCTTTTAAATCAAAATTTTTTCTTTATAAAAAACCGACAGACACATAAGATACCATTTCGCATTTTTAGATTTATTTCTCACAGAAAAAATTGCTAATGGCATGTAAGCCTGAAATCTATTTATTTAAGCACGCTTACACATAAAATTCTCAACTTTAAGTGTAGATAGGATAGAGTCTGATTTACCAGCAAGAAATCTTTTTTTTTGGGGGGGGGGGGGGGGGGGGGGGGGGATTTTTCTTCAGAAAAAAGGCGAGCTGAACTCGAAAAAATTCAGGTTAGGCAAGGGTATAAAGTGGATGGTATTAGTTGATGGCGAAGGAACTCCATTGAGTGGCGTCATTACTTCGGCCACACCAGCAGAAGTAAATTTATAACAACCACTACCGAGTGTTATCTAAAAAAATAACGTCTGGAGCATGACAAAGCCGCAAATTCAGACCAGTTAAGCTACAGTTTACCCCGTTGTGGGATTTACCTGACTTTTCCTCATCTTAGGAATAAAATGGAACCTTCGAAACAAGATGGCAGAAAGCTTAGAAGGTATGTGTGACATTGGAAGCGTTCAGCAAGCTTTTACATGGCTAGGAAATTGCCGTCGTTTAGCCGTCAGGTGGGATCGCTATTTATCTTCTTAAAGGGCTTTCTCCATATTACCTATATGTTAGATACATTAAAGAAATTCTGAAATATATTTTCATAATTATGAAATAAAAATGCGCCCATAATGTGGGCGCATTAAGTTTCTACACTAAATCTTAATTTGTAGTATAACTCCAAACTTTGGATGCATCATCTCCACATTCTACCTTACCGAGAAGCATCGTATCTGTTCTGGATGGATTAGTCTGTGGAATCAAGCAAGTCCCTGTCGATCTATTTTTTATCTGAAAATAGCTACCACCATCAGACAAGGTATATGGGCCAATGAAATCCCAGGTAGTGGAGCTCTCTATATTATTACTTAGACCCAAACTGTTATGCCCAAAGCCTTGATTCAAATCTTGTATATAAGAATCCGCAATGCGATCCCAAATTAAGTATCCACCCTCATGTTTCGTTACAGCTATGGATCCATAAGCGCAACTACCCACTCTAAATGCATCAACTTCACCACTTAGATCATCTCTATAACGAGATAAGCATAAATTCTCTCCTCCCGTTATTCCTGAAGGATGAATGCCTATAAGCTCACCATCGGCTTTACTAGGTAAATCGACAGTCTCTAAAGCGAAGAACTCTGTCTCAGATGGAACCAATCCGCAGTTAACAGCAACTAAGCTAGAACTATCGCTATTATAGTCAAGACACTTTTCAGTATATTTATTTTGCAAACGGAAAATACCATTGGTATCCAAATCCATCATATACCATGTGGCTACATCACCAAGCCCGCTTACAAATCTTATTCCATCTTCTTTATCCTTTAAATTTCTACCATTACGTGTTATCCGGTACCCGTCGTTGTATTTTGCCAGCTCATAGAGAAAAGCATTGTCATCACAACCTACTACACCTGATGTTCCAAAGCATACATCTGCTTCTGCATGTCGGATACGAACGAAGGCCTCTTCATCGGGAATATTTACACCGTCAACCTCCCAGATGGAGCCATCTTCGCAATTGCCTGCAGCAAGAGATCCAGCTTCATTTACAATCAGGCACCTTCCCGTATTCGCATTTTTAAATTCAAAGTATGGATTAAACCAGCTTGGAGGCTCTGAAAAAAGTTCCCATACTGAATCTGCTCCCAAACCACTGCGTATAACAAAACCTTCTGCATCCTCGCCTTTATCTTTAAAATTGCGATTATCACTGAGCCTGGTTATTTTATATCCATCACCATAAGGCAATAGAATAAAATGATTAGCCTCTATATCACAATATTTATCAACTTTTCCATCTAAATTGACACATGTATCAGTTGGCATATGTCTAAGCCTTACGCCAGCGAAACTCTTTACTGCATACGCATTAAAAAATTCAAATGAATCCTCAGCAATTTGGAATTTTGCTTCCGGCATATCGAAATTGTAACGATCCCATTGATCTGCAACATGCACAAGATCTCTGAAAATCATGTTACGCTCAGCTTCGCTGGAAAATAAACTGATATTATTAAGACTATCTAGATAAATATCACGATTTTCATTACATACAGAATCATTTGAATAATTACGGAAATCATTTAACCATTCATCTCTAAATAAACCATTGCTACAAGCAGTTACAAGAGACCGTCTATAGTCATTCAATTTCGTATTTGTAAAATCAAGAGTAGCTGATGCCATGCCAGGTACAGCACCTTCAGAAATTTTAATACCGACCTTACTCAACAAAGCATTGTGATCAGTACTTTCATTAGCCGTGATAATTTTATCATATACTTGATAGGTATCAAATCCTGCCCTACAGTCACTCTCGTCACCGTCTGGTATGTTTAAATAATCTTCTACATCTTCTTGCAGCATCTCAATCGAGTACAATATATCCTGAGAGATCATCTCCGTCGGTTCAATATTATTCCAGGTTGGATACTCTTCTCGATTGTAACAATAACGATTGTATTCTTGCCTATGAAGCAATTCTAACTGGATAAGAGAAACATATGTAGGGACGAGCTCATTAATCAGTTCACGATAAGATTCAGGAGTTGTGGCACCGATGTCCACTTTATTAAGCTCGTTTTCCAGATATCCAGACCAAGTGATTGAAAGGGCTTTTAATTTTTCAGCTAACTCTACATGCTTTTCGTATCTTTTGAAAATTGCTATTTCAGTTTTTGCATCTTCGAAAATAGATTCTAATGTTTGTTGTGCGTCAGTGGTAACATTAAGTTCTAATGATTGGAGACGTGAATTTAACTGTTCTAAACAGCCCACAATTTCCGG
This sequence comes from Microbulbifer mixtoriginis (SeqCode), assembly GCF_052466715.1. Taxonomy (NCBI): domain Bacteria; kingdom Pseudomonadati; phylum Pseudomonadota; class Gammaproteobacteria; order Cellvibrionales; family Microbulbiferaceae; genus Microbulbifer; species Microbulbifer mixtoriginis (SeqCode). The sequence continues at coordinate 3,481,970 of NZ_CP174288.1, forward strand.
ATCAGCTCCAGGTCTTTCTTGAAATGTCCGCCCTTCTGCAGCCTTAAAAGCAAAAGGAAATACCGCAGATAATGCTGATAAAGGAGAAGCATCCAAAACTTCCTCCATTAGCATACCTGCCATAACGAGCCCTACACCCGCCCCATCGTATCCCACAGTTGATGTGGCCTCTCTGGTGGCATAATCGTAACATGCGCCAGATAATTCGGTCGCATTTACCGACTGGTTTGAAATTGCTATGGCTATAGCCGCAATCAGCCCGGCTCCCTTTAAAGGTTTCATAACTCGTTGACCCTATATTTTTCTAAAGGAGAAATCAGGATAATCTGATATTTTTAGAAACGTAAGTTCCAGTTTTGAAAAAAATATAGGTCCAGTATCAAATAAAAATCTATCAAGATTACTGTTAATAAATTAGTTACAGATGATACTTTTTGGCAGGAAAAAGATGGTAAGCACTCACTCAAGCCTTTAAGTGACAAACATGGCAGATTAACAATCTGCTTGAGGATAAATGATATCCTATAAAATTAATTTTATTCTTTGAATTTTATCAATGATGAGCATACCTGATTTTAATGATTTATTAATAGACAAGAGAAAACCGATCAAAGAACAACTTTATTATGCTTTGCTCGAGCGAATTGTAAATGGCCGCCTGGAGACAGGTTCAAAACTTCCATCTTCAAGAAAAATATCTGAATATTTATGTATCAGCCGTAGCACTGTTATTCGAGTAATTGATCTATTAAAAAAAGAAGGTTTTTTAACTAGCAAACCATGTAGCGGAGTATTTATTACCGATAAGCTCCCTACTTATGCTTTTGATATTCCATATAAATTTCGAGCTGAAAAATTCAAAAAAAACACCAACTACTTGCCAAGCCTGTCAAACTATGGTGAGTCACAAAATGTATTAGCAATAAATAATTCGCCTTGGCCAGAAACATTGCCTTTTTCACCAGGGTTGCCAGATCTAAAAGCATTCCCAAACCGGGCATGGAATGAGTTATACCGAAAGAATATAGGAAAAATCTCAATTGATCATTTCAGTTGCTCAAGTGGCTATTTACCACTAAGGGAGCAAATATCCAAATATTTATGTAGTTATCGAGATTTAAATTGCACACCAAATCAAGTCATCATTACCAGTGGTGCTCTTGAGTCATTGAATTTGTGCAGCAGGGTCTTATTAGATCCTGGTGATACTGTACTAATGGAAAATCCAGGCTATAAGAGAGCAAGACATTTATTTGATGCAATGAATGCAAACATAGAGTTAGTAGCATTAAAGAAAAAGTATATAGATATCGAAGATCTATCAAAGAAAAATATGAATGTAAAGCTCCTCTATATTTCTCCGAATCATCAATATCCATTAGGAGGAGTTATCCCCATTAAAGAAAGATATACTTTATTAAATTGGATAACAAAGTCTAATTGCTGGGTGATAGAAAATGATTATCAATCTGAATTTTTGTTCAACAGAAAGAGTAGGGATACCTTGCAAGGCTTAAAAGAAAATACCCCTATAATCTATGCTGGTGGATTTAGTAGAACTCTAATGCCTGCTTTACGCTTAAGTTATATTGTTGTCCCCAAGGAGGTAGCATCAACCTTTGTAAACGCAAAAGCACACATATCTGGTCCGTCTCCTTCCATATATCAAGCAGTATTATCTGGTTTCATAAAAGAAGGGCACTATATAAAACATTTACGAGAGATGCGTAATTCTTATTTTGAAAAATGTAATCACTTTTGCAACATTATTAGTAGAGAACTAATAACCTCGGTAAATATTATTTCCAGCAACTCACCAATGGATATTGTAATTCAACTTAAACACCATGATGATGTTGAGATCTCAGAAAAATTATCTAAATATGGATTTGGAAGCACGCCTATTTCCCCGTATTATTATTCAGGAAATAAAAAATCTGGCTTAATAATCAATTGCGCTAACTCGACAAAATCCGAGAGAGAACGCTTTATATCTTGCATAAAGAATATTTTTAAAAATTAATTTTACGCAAAACCACTCGGTATAAATTGTTTTCACAAACAGATGCATTTAATTGTTAGCACTTACTCACTGTTCATTTCTCTATGCTACATTCTTTGTTATAAACACACTTTAAATTCACTTGTGATGCTGTATTAAATGTTTAATTGGCTTAAACCTCAATGAAATTAAAAAAATTTACTAATCTTATATTGTCTCAAAAATACCCTTTGCAAAAACAAATTTATAATTTCATTGTAAAGCTTATAGAAGATGGTGAACTGCTGCCAGGAAACAGGTTACCTTCCTCAAGAGTCTTGGCCAAATATCTGGACGTTAGTCGAAATACTATTATTCAAGTAGTAGAGAAATTGAAAAAGGAAGGTTTTTTAGTAAGCGAAGCTCAAAAAGGAATTTTCATAAATTCAAATATCACAATCTATAAGAAATCAAAGGAAGGCATTCAAAAAGTCAATGTAACTAATTGTAATGTTAAATCTCTTCCCGGTTTATCAAGTTTTGGTGAGTCAATGAAGAGATTGCCTTTGGTTAAATCACATTGGAGTAGTACGCTTCCTTTTTCACCAGGTTTGCCCGATCAAAATACTTTTCCTTACGATAAATGGCAGAAATTATATCAGATGCATCAAGGCAGGATCTCCGTAAGTGGATTTGGTGATCCAAGAGGTTATGCTCCTCTCAGAGAGAAAATTGCGGAATACTTGCGTATTTCTCGTGGTGTTCACTGTACAAAGGATCAAGTAATAATCACAAACGGGTGTATGGAAGCTGTAAATCTGTGTTCAAAGGTCATATTGAATCATGGAGATTCGGTGCTTATTGAAAATCCTGGGTATCCTCGTGCACATCAAGTATTCAGTGCGCTTGGCGCCAATATAAATTTGGTCGAACTAAAAAATGGATGTACAAATACTGATGATATAAAAAATTACAAATTATCAGGAAAAATTCTATACCTTTCTCCTACTCGCCAATATCCTACAGGATGTATAATGGAATATGAGAATAGGGTTAAGTTACTTGAATGGGCTACAAAGAACAACTGCTGGATTTTAGAGGATGATTATAACATTGAATTTTCAAAAAGAAATAATTTAGTAACCCCTCTACAAGGATTGATTAAAAATTCTCCAACACTTTATATGGGTAGTTTTGATAGAATTTTAATACCCAGTATACGATTAGCTTATCTGGTAGTTCCCGAGCCTGTGGTACCAGCTTTTATAAACATAAAAAATAATCTCCAAGGACCTTGCCCATTATTATATCAAGCAATCTTAGCTGATTTCATGAGTGAAGGGCATTTTATACGTTACATACGGAAAATGCGCTCTCTGTATACTGATAAGTTAAACCATTTATGTTGCCTCATTCACGAACATCTTACTCCTCAGGTTAAAATAATTTCAAAAGATTCAGTAATGTTTATTGTTTTGCTCACACCAGGTATGAATGATATAAAAATTGTAGAGGAACTTTCAAAGTATGGATTTGGCAGCACAGCACTTTCATTATGTTACTTTGGAAAAATAGAAAAGTCTGGTTTAATAATTGGTTGTGCAAACACAACAAAATTACAGCGTGTAGCCTTTACAAGGCGCCTAGAAAGAATAATCAACTCTAAAGACTTTAACTATTGAAGAATTTTTTATATGAACTTTTAATTTTTACCGAATAAGTAAACCTTCTTAAAAACGATTTAAACTTCTCATTCTTTGATGATGCTCGCGGAATTCAATTTGAGCTAGGTATATGTTGCATAAACTACTTCTGCTTGTAGTTTATGCAAAATTATCCTTATCAATATTCTTAATTTAAAACCATGACTTATTACTGAATGCGTAAGAATTATCTATAACGTTTATACCTATTTAATCTTACTTAATTTTATATATAAAACTTATTTGCTTTCAAATAAATTATAACTAAGAAAATAATACCAGTTTTAAAAAAAGTTTAGGGCCAGTTAAAATAATCATGATACCAGTTGCAAAAAAAACATGGTACCAGTTATAGAAATTTATCCTTTCAAATGTAGAATTCTTATAACACTAAAGGCCAATTGGCATGTGACGGACTAACCACAATCAAACTGTATGAAAAGTGATCTACCACAAGGCCTATAAAGTGATAATGAATCATCTACTACCGAAATATTTATCCACAATGAGAAAAGCATCTCAATTAACAAGCTCTATGAGTTTTATAAAAAATTAGAGAAATACTCTTATGGTTATTGGCTAGATTAGAGATCTCTAAAGTTTATTAATTAATGGTAGTGCATATTTTTAATACTGCTATAAATTAGCATTCGATTGGAGAGCTCCATAAATACTTATAACAGCAATATATATTATGAAAAAACAAAACGCTATATAAGGTTATGCATGAAATCTAAAATGGTAAATATCATAATTCATAGATAGCAATATAAATGAATCTATTCAAGGTTCCAAGTATATATAAGACTAATGATATTAAAAGAAATTGGTGCTAGTAGTGAGTGCTCCAGATTTTATTGATTTAAATATATCTCGCGATAAGCCACTTCAAGAGCAGTTATATAAAGCTCTTGTTGAACGAATAAAAAGCGGAAGATATCCAGCTGGTTCACAGCTACCCTCTTCACGTGCAATGTCTAAATCTATAGGTGTTAGTCGTAATACTATAATTCATGTTATAGAGCAGCTAAAAAAGGATGGCTTTCTGGTTAGTAAAGCATCTAAAGGGGTATTCGTATCTCCAATCTTTTCAGCTTGTATCGATAAAATAACTAATATCAGTAAGAACGCCAGCAAAACTGAATTATCACTTCCTAGCCTGTCGAACCAAGATAAATTAAGCGCGATAGAAAACACTTACTGGCCAGATTCTCACCCGTTTTCACCAGGGATGCCAGATGTAAAATCTTTTCCATATAAAAAATGGGGAAAGCTTTTTCATAGACATCAAGAAAATATAAAATTCAATGGGTATGGTGATATTAATGGATACCAACCATTAAGAGAATTGTTATCTGACTATTTAAATTCCACTAGAGGAACCTTTTGTACTCCTGACCAAATTATTATAACAAGCGGACGCCTAGAGTCTTTGGATTTGTGTGCAAGGTTAACTTTAGATGCGGGAGATACAGTACTCATGGAAAATCCAGGATGTACTAGAGCCAGATTTTTATTTAACACAATGCATGTAAATTTGAAACCTCTTGAGGTTAACCAGGGGGTTTTAAATGTAGATTATTTAATGAAAAATAAAATAAATGGAAAACTTCTTTGCTTAACACCAAACCAACAGTCCCCGTTAGGTGGAATTATTCCTTTTCAAGAAAGATTAGAAATACTCAATTGGGCTGAAAAAAATAAGTGTTGGATATTAGAGGGTGATTCTGACAATGAACTTTTCAACGAAGGTATACCCGTTGATTCAATTCAAGGCTTACATAGCAGCACTCCTGTAATTTATATAGGAGGGTTCAGTAGAGTTTTACTACCAAATCTGCGCTTGGGTTATTTAATATCTCCTAAGCCTCTAGTGCCTGCTTTCAAGAATGCAAAAATGCAGCTCTCAGGCCCTTGCCCTCTCACACATCAAGTTATATTGGCAGATTTTATACGCGAAGGTTACTTCACTCAACATGCACGTCAAATGAGGAAGAGTTATCAAGAAAAGTTGGATCATTTTTTTGGTCTAATGAGATGTGACCTATCTTCCAGTGTAAATATCATTTCCAAACGTTCTGCTTTAAATTTTACATTAAATATTCCTGGACATAATGATGTAAAGATTTCTGAAAATTTATTTAAAAAAGGCTTTGGTAGCGCTCCAATTTCTCCTTATTATTATTGTGATAACTCAAAAGAAAATGGTCTAGTTTTAGGATGCGCCAATACAAATTCATGTGACCGTATAAGATTTATTAGCACCCTTAAAGATCTACTAACTTAACTTCCTTTTCACTTATTGAGCCCAATTTATTACAAGGAAAATATCGTCACTATAAATGGCATTACTAACATTTATCAATGTACAAAATATAATCCAGAAAATTCTTAGGTTCTATGGTGAAAATTTTAGATCTTACAGATATATTTATAGATCGAAATCAACCTCTTCAAAAGCAGCTATATAAAGCTCTGCTGAATAAGATTGAATGTCAAGTATTTACGAGCGGGTCAAAACTGCCATCATCTAGGATAATGTCCGAGTCTTTAGGTGTAAGTCGCAATACTATTATTCAAGTTATTGAACAATTAAAAAGTGAAGGTTTTTTAGTTGCCCAGGCAGGTAAAGGGATATTTATATCTTCAAAAACGCCAAACAATATATCTGATAGATCATTCAGTTGTTCGAATAAGGGGCAGTTTTTTTTCTCAGAAAGCACTCACTCTTTACCTGACTTATCAAACTATGGTGAGTCTATAAGATCATCATCATATTCTTTGTCTCGATGGCCTGAATCGCTTCCATTTTCACCTGGTCTGCCTGATCTTGAGGCCTTCCCCCATAATAAATGGTGCAAATTATACCGTCAAAATTTAGATAGAATCACTATAAGTGGATATGGAGACTCACGAGGATATTTACCGCTTAGAAAAAGACTTTCAGAATATCTAAGAATATCTCGTGGCGTTCATTGTTCCGAGGAACATATCATTATCACGAATGGTGAATTGGAAGCTCTAGATATTTGCATCAGAGTCATATTGAATAAAGGTGATTTAGTATTGATTGAAAATCCTGGCTATAAGCGAGCTAGATTCTTATTTAAGTCTATGGACGTGAACTTACAAGAAATACAAATAGAAAACGGCACTTTTAATGTAGACAATTTAATTAAAAAAAATTTTGTAGCTAAACTTCTTTTTTGTTCACCAACTCATCAATATCCCTTGGGTGGTATTATGGAGCTTAAGGATCGAGTAAAATTGCTGAACTGGGCTGAAAAATCTAAGTGTTGGATTTTTGAAGACGATTATGAGAGTGAATTTTATTCTCAAAAAAAGCCAGTCGCTGCCTTACAGGGGTTAAGGAAGGATGCTCCAGTCCTCTATTGTGGAAGTTTTAGCAAAACTCTTATGCCGAGTCTAAATTTAGGTTATCTCGTAGTGCCTGAGCCTGTAGCACCAGCTTTTATAGAAGCAAAAGGCCAAATTTCTGGGCCATCTACATTGCTTTACCAAGCGATATTGGCCGATTTTATTGGCGAAGGACATTTTGTACGCCATATAAGAAGAATGCGTAATATTTATCAGGAAAAATGGGTTCATTTTTGCACACTTATTCAGAGTCGATTAAAATCACAGGCACAACTAATTTCTCCCGGTACACCAATGAATCTTGTAATTGCAACCCCTGGGCACGACGATATAAAACTGTCAAAAGATTTAGCTAACCATGGCTTTGGTAGCACCCCACTATCAACTTGCTACTTTGGAAAAATAAAAAGAAGCGGACTAATTTTAGGTTGCGCTAATACAACAACGTCACAACGTGAAGAATTCATATCCTATCTAGAAAGATACTTAATTAAAAAATGAAATATCTTAAGATTTAATTTCAATTATAAGTTTATCAAATCAGGAATGCTCCTGACATTTTTTGTAAGAAGTATTATTTTTTTCAAAATTAATTTTGCCCCAATTCCCCCCCAAAAAAAGAAGTGCCCCCCGGGAAGGGATTGCGAAAAGTGACTACCAGAGCATTCAACCAGTTCTTGAAGACGCTCCCACTGAGCAGGAGAGAGACCCTTTAATGCATTAGTCCCAAGTACCCTCTTAATAAGCACTCTATTTCTAATAAACGCCCAGTTAGAGGTATTCAGTAATACGTTTTCCGCATCAGATATCGAATCACCATGAATAACTACAGGAAAAGGATAATCGTCGTAATTGAAAGTGTTCGCGGACTTAAGGCTCCATTCTAAGTCTTCTACAAATTGGCCATTCTTATACATCAGGCCCGTGCCAATCAATCCCACAGGGGTGGCCCCCAGGATCCTCTGCCGATAAATATCTTTTGGGAGAATAGTGTGGCCGTTATAGGTACTTTGATCTTCCAGTGCCTGAAAAAACCAGGGGTATAAGCTCTCCCGGTTTGCCAGCCCTTCTGGTGTCATAGCGATATTTTCAGCATTTGCTTTTGGTAAGAAGCCCGGAACAGCGGGATCTCCCGACATGGCAACAAACAACACTATTGAGAAGCTCTTACCAATCGCCTCCTTCCCAAGAGCTCCTGCAATCTTGCATCCCATACTCCAGCCACAGACGATCACCTCTTGCTGCAAGCTATTCTCAGAGACAATCTTGTCAATTACTTCCGCGACCTGCTTACCCCAATCTGCGATGGTGAAATTGGGATAATATCCATCAAAGGCCTTATTGGCGATGGGGAAGGATATCGCGAGAAAAGGGTGACCTGAACGATGTACCCAATAACTGATAAAGTCTTCTTCCCTGGCCTCAGGGCAGCCATAAAAGATACGTGCCAAGTGAGAGTTACCCGGCACAAATACCATTAGAGGTTTGGATTTATCTGCAGCCATATAGCGATAAAGAACGGGGAATCCTGCTGCAGTGCTCATTACCTCCCCTTCTTGCAACCTGCCAGATTCGGTGTTCCCCATGCCGTTTACCACATCTGAATTATCCTAGTCAGCAGACTTATTCGCTTAAGGGCACCTCTATTTAAGAGATCAAAAAACACCCCAAACTCTTCAGCTCTTGCTCTTACCTTTTCCCCAAACTTCCTCAAGCCGCTGATCCCGCCCGCAGCGAAAGCGGTAGTATTTATAGCGTAGGGGATTGCGCTGATAATAATCCTGGTGGTAAGCCTCTGCCGGATAGAAAGTAGCGGCAGGCTTTATCTGGGTGACAACTTTCTTACCCAGCTCGGCCTCTACTTTCTTCTTACTCTCTTCGGCCAGCTTTTTCTCTTCTTCATTACCGTAAAAGATCTCAGCACGGTACTGATCGCCCCGGTCACAAAACTGGCCACCGGCATCAAAGGGGTCCACGTTGTGCCAAAAAATATTGAGTAACTCGGAATAACTCACTTTGTTTGCATCATATTTAACTTGCACCACCTCGGCATGGCCAGTGCCACCAGCAGAGACCTGATCATAGGAAGGGTTCTTTACATGACCACCGCTGTAACCTGAGGTGGTTTCCAGCACGCCATTCACTTTGTCATACGGCGGTTCCATACACCAGAAACAGCCTCCAGCAAAAATAGCGGTTCGTATATCAGGAGAATCCTGGGCATATCCGAGGGTGGCTGCCAGAAGAATAAACAGAGTAAAAATACCGCGCATAACGAATTCCTATGGAATGTTCTATTGATGGTTACTCTTCTGTCGACTCATAGAGGGAAACTCTTACAGTGTGACACTACCCTGGCAAGCACGCAGGAAAATATCGCGATATTTCACTGTACTAAACGACATAGGATTACTGGCTGCCGAGGGATCTGCCGCAGCCATATGAGCGATTCTATCGGCGTCTTCGGCTTTGATACCGATTTCAACCAGGGTGTGGGGAATATTTAATTGCTGACGCAGACCGAGAATCCAATTCAGCACGGCATCGAAACCGCTCTCGAACCTATCTTTGCCGGTCAATTGCAGTGAGAGGGCCAACTGCCCCATGGGAACCTCTATAGCGGGCCGGTTGGCTACAAGCACATAGGGCATCAATATGGCGTTGAGTAAACCGTGATGCTTGTCATATAGGGCACCGAGCGGATGTGCCAGGGCATGAATAGCTCCCAAGCCACGCTGAAATGCGGTGGCTCCCATACAGGAGGCTACCAACATCTGTTGACGGGCTTTCAACTCAGTGCCAATCATGTAAGCACGGGGCAGATAATTCTTAATCAGACGCATCCCCTGTAGTGCGATGCCCTCTGCCATGGGGTGGTAAATGGGGGAATAATAAGCTTCCAGGTTATGCGAGAGTGCATCCATGCCAGTGGCCGCAGTAATCTGGGGGGGAAGATCCAGAGTCAGCTCGGCATCCAGTATGACGATATCCGGCAATAGTTTGGGGTGAAATATCAGGCGTTTTACCTTCGCCTGCTCATCGGTTATGACCGCCACCCGCCCGACTTCCGAGCCAGTGCCCGCGGTTGTAGGCACGGCAATTACTGGAAGCATGCCGTCGAGGTCAACCCGCTTATAGTTATCGCCAATATCTTCAAAATCCCAAATGGGACGACGCTGCCCGGCCATTAGGGCAATCGCCTTACCGGCATCTATGGCTGAACCACCACCGAAGGCGATTACGCCGTCGCAATTTTTATCTCGTAACAGCTCGACACCACTGTCAATATTCTCACCGTTGGGATTCCCCTTGATTGTGGAGAAAATCTCCACCTCCAGGCCGTATTCCTTACAAGGCACCAATGCGCGTTGAAGCAGTGGTATGCCTGCAATACCGGGATCCGTTACCAGTAAGGGGTGCTGCATATTGAGATCAGAGCAGGCTTTGGCAAGATCTGATATCCGGCCGGGACCAACCCAAATATTGGTAGGAAAATTCCAGTTTACCCGGTATTTATCCACATTATCCTCTCTGCCTTTACCGCCTAACCATTTAAAATTTCTAGTTACTCACAGTCTCTGTGCGTTTAACCGATAGAATAAGATTAAAAACAAATTTTCTATTCATGACCTCAACGCTATCTAGATATCCCACCTGTAAAAGCTCGGGGTTATTATCCATAGGCCAAACTACAGCTGAAAAAAGCGCAATTGTCATTTTAGTAATTGGACCTATAAAGCCAGTAGAAGCATCATTAATCGACTACATCTTCTAAGGGCTCGATAGATTCAACTAACTTAATCACTGGAGTAAAGTCCACTGAATGACAGTCACCTTGATAGGACGCAATCAGTAGATCGCTCCCATCCCCCAAAAACCAATTTGCCGAACACTTTTCTTCCGCTGTAAAAGTGACAAAGTAACCTGAATATTTGCCAATCTGTACCGAAGAAACTGGATGCTCCAATGGGTGCATTTTTAAGAACACACTGGGGTCTCCTCCATTAACCAGCAACCCTTTCCTCAGAAAAAACCCCATCACATTGCCTGTATCATTCTGGCAAAATTCTATTCCCACATAGTCATTATATTCTCTGCGTATCGACCAACCATCAGGGACCTCTAGAGCAATATCTCTATAAACATAGGACTCCGCGTTTAGCACTAGGGGATAAGTTAAGAACACACCATAAATACAACAAGCAATCCACCTCACAACATTTCCCTCTTTACTGGTTTACTAGCCCCCAACTTTAAAGTGAAATGATTTGGGCCTGGTTAGCTGCTCAAACCCGACTCTGGACAAAGTACACCCCCTGCCAGATTGTTTAACGCCGCTCCAGGCCAATTCCGGGTCTAAATAGTCACAGCGATTGAGAAACACTGTGCCCACTCGCAAGTGATCGCCAATTGCCAGGGCAGTTTCTTCATCTTGTGAAAAAATAGCTGCCGTCAAACCGAAAGGGCTGTTATTCATTAATTCTAGAGCCTCACCATCGTCATGGACTTTTTGCACCCCCAAAACCGGGCCAAAAGATTCATCGCGCATTACCCGCATTTTTTGCCGCACACCAGTGAGTAATTGTGGTGCCATATACTGAGTACCGCGCCTGTCCATGGAAAATTTACTGCTGTGCAGGTGGGGCTGGGCGCCCTGGGCCACTGCTTCATCAATTTGAGTGCGCACTTTGTCGGCAGCCTCTGCATTGACTAACGGACCCAGGGTTGTTTGAGGGTCATCGGGGCGCCCCAATTGGTAATCATCCACTAGTGCCACGGCGCGTTCGACAAATTCTTCGAATAGATTTTCCTGTACATAGGCACGTTCAATACCACAGCAAGACTGGCCGGAATTAAAAAAAGCACCATCCACTACAGCCTCTACCGCCAGTTCAAGGTCCGCATCTTCACGCACATAAGCGGGGTCCTTACCACCCAGCTCCAGTCCCAACTGGATAAATCGGCCGGCAACGATACGCTCCATATTGGCCCCGGCATCCACAGATCCGGTAAAAGCAATATGCTGGATTTCTTCGGCACAGGCTAAACGTTGCGTATTGGAATGATTGAGGTGCAAATATTGAAATACTCCGTAGGGCAGACCCGCTTCCCTGAAAGCCTCCACCATACGCTCGGCGCACAAGGGCGTTTGTGCCGAGTGTTTTAATATGACCGCATTGCCAGCCAGCAAGGATGGCACCAGTGCATTTACTGCGGTTAAATAGGGGTAGTTCCAGGGGGCGATCACCAGGGAAACCCCCAGCGGTTCACGGCGTATAAAGCGGGAAAATCCCGGTTTAATTGGCAAGTGGATATCTACAAGGGCCTCCTCTGCCAGATTTGCCATGGCCGTAGCGCGCTCCGCAAAGCCATCTATTTCCCCTGGTGCAAAACGAATAGGTCTGCCCATCATCCAACAGAGTTCCTCAGCCAGACGATGCTTGCGCTCGGTAAAAAACTCCACTGCACGATGGACAATGGCGATACGCTCCACCAGAGGGGTCAATCGCCAGGCTTTTTGTGAAGCTGCCGCCCTATCCAGGGCTACACGAATTTCAGCCTCGCCGGCCAGGGCCCGCTCCAGATATACACTGTTATCGACAGGGGAAATACAGCGCAGGTGGTGCATATTAAATATTCCTTATCCGCGGCTTATTTTGATTTCCTTACCATCCAAAAAATCACAAAAGCGGGCTTTTAAAAGGGCCATTTAAATAATTTCAAAATACCTATCCAGCTCCCAGTCAGTAACATGGCGACGATACTCGCGCTCCTCCCATTCCCGGCTGGCGGCGAAATGCTCAATAAATTCACTGCCGAATAATTCATGAGCCGTCTCGGAATTTTTTAGACGCTGGGTGGCATCCCATAAAGTGGTAGGCAACGCCTGCTGTGCCTCTTGTGTCAGGGCATAGGCATTGCCCTCGATGGGCGTACTGGGCTGCCACTGCTGCATGATTCCGTAAAGGCCGGAGCCCAGGGCGGCGGCCAGCGCCAGATAGGGGTTGGCATCTGCAGCGCCCAGGCGGTATTCCACCCGCTGTGATTTTTCCCCGCCGGGGATGGCACGCAAGGCCGTGGTGCGATTTTCCACGCCCCAGTTCGCACCGGTAGGCGCCCAAAAACCCGGAACCAGGCGACGGTAGCTGTTGATAGTTGGCGCGAACAGAGCCAGGAATTCTGGCATCAGGCGCTGTTGGCCGGCGATAAAGTAACGCATGGTCTCACTGATTCCCTGGGGCTGAGAGCCATCGAAAAACGCGGCATTGCCGTTATTCAAATCGCGCAGCGATAAATGAATATGGCCACTCTGCCCGGGAAGATCGCTGGACCAGCGCGACATAAAAGTCGCCATCAGGCCCATACGCTGGGCCAGCACTTTCATAAAGGTTTTAAACAGTGCGGCTTTATCCCCAGCAGCCTCGACCCTATCCACGGCGATTGCCGCTTCGAGAACCCCTGGGCCGGTTTCTGTATGAAGCCCCTCCAAAGGAAAGTCCATACACTCACCCATTTCGAGGATTTCCCGGTAGAGTTCGGCATGAACCGAATTGCGCAGTATTGAATAGCCAAACCAGTCCGGCGTGAAAGGCTTCAGATTGCGAAAGCCCTTTTCCCGTACCGACTCGGGTGTTTCATCAAATAAAAAGAACTCGTATTCCAAAGCCGCGAAGGGCTCAAATCCAATAGCCCGACAACGGTCTACCACCCGCTGCAGAGCCGCACGCGGACACACGACCTGAGCCCGTTCATCAAACTCCGCCAGGAATAACAGCATATTGTCTTCAAAGGGAATATCGCGACAGCTGTGCGGCAGGATGCGCACCGGCGCGTCTGGGTAGCCCGTGTGCCAGCCGGTATAACGGGTATTGTCATAGAGCTGGTCTTTGACATCCCAGCCCAGCACCACATCACAGAAGGAAAACCCCTGCTCCAGGGCAGAGAAGAATTTTTCACGGCTCATATATTTGCCGCGCATGACCCCATCCAAATCAAACAGGCCCACTTTCACATGACTGAGACCGCGCCCCTCAACGATGGCACGAGCCTCCTGAACGGTTTTTACCTCCCGCGCTTTGATCATGGCCATCCCTGCCCATTGTTGTTATCAATGTCCTACAGGATAGACCCGCCAGCCGAGCCTTGACGCCCCATATTTCCTTTAAGGGCGTGACTTTCAGCCGTGCCGAACTGCATATATAATCCGCGCTCCAAATTTTTCGTTTTACCCAGTTCAGGACCAGCAATGAGCTTCGACAAGATCCCCGCAGGTAAAGACCTGCCCAGCGATATCAACGTAATCATCGAGATCCCTGCCAACTCCGACCCCATCAAATATGAGGTGGACAAGGACTCAGACGCCGTATTTGTGGATCGTTTCGTTGCCACTCCCATGTTCTACCCAGCCAACTACGGTTATGTACCCCAGACTCTGTCCGAAGACGGCGACCCCCTGGACGTACTGGTAGTGGCACCCTACCCGGTAATGGTTGGCTCCGTGATCCGCTCTCGCGTGATCGGCGTTCTGAAAATGACCGACGAATCCGGTGTTGACGCCAAGCTGCTGGCGGTACCTCACACCAAACTGACCAAGCTGTACGATCACGTTCAGGAAATTGGCGACCTGCCCGAGCTGCTGCTCAAGCAGATCGAACACTACTTCGAGAACTACAAGGCTCTGGAAGCTGGCAAGTGGGTGAAAGTGGAAGGCTGGGCCGACGCTGAAGAAGCGCGCAAAGAAGTGCTTTCCTCTCGCGAGCGCTACCTGAAAGAAGAAGGCTAATCACAGCTTCTCTTAAGCCCGGCACGATTTTGTATTGGCCGGGCTGACAGGCATAAAAAAACCGGCATCTAGCCGGTTTTTTTATGCCTGGGCGCTGTAATCAACGCGAATCGCAGAAGATCTAATTGAGATCCCATTGGGGAATATTGACTGGTGCAGCAACTGTTTCGGCCCGCTCGCTCTCATCCAGTAACAACCCCTCCGCCGCGCGCAGGCTGATATGTTCGGTGGGCACCTGCACCTCCGCTATCGACTCGCGTTCGTGGTCCTTAATCAGGTTGCCCTCCATTGGCGCGAGCGTCCAGTTTGGAACGCGAGGGCCCTCTGGCTGAGGTGTTTGGCTCGGTTCGGGCACCGGAGGGACGTCTTCAGGGCCACCCTCGCTTTTCAGATTGACCTGAGCCCCAACCTTGGCCAGGGTCGCTTGAAATTGCTCCGCCTGGGCGCGACTCAACCCCTTGCGCAGCACCAGCGGTCGACCACTAAACAGTTTTTCCACTGCCTGCGGGCTGCTCTTAAACAAGCGCGCCAAATTGGCCTTCACATCACCGGCAGTAAACCCGGCAATCAGGTCGCCGCGGAAAATCAGGCTATAGGTGGCTTGGGTCATCACTCAATCCCTATGTGTAATGCTGGTTGGATAATACTTGCTGCAGTGAGTTTATTCTTCAGAATCCAGGGTTTGATCCATGGTAAACGCGGGGGCCTTTTCTATCCGGCCACCCACTTGACGCGCGGGGACACCGGCCACTGTGGTGTGGTCGGGGACGTCCTGTAGAACCAGGCTACCCGCAGCAATCTTCACATCCTCACCCACCCGCACAGGCCCCAATATCTTGGCGCCGGCACCGATCATAACCCCGTGACCAATCTTCGGGTGGCGATCCCCAGAACCTCGGCCGCTGCCGCCCAGAGTCACCGAATGCAAAATAGAGACGTTGTCGCCCACCACCGAGGTCTCTCCCACGACCAGGCCCGTAGCGTGGTCAATCATAATGCCGCTGCCAAATTGAGCTGCGGGATGGATGTCCACAGAAAACTGTTCCGACACACGGCTCTGGAAGTACAGCGCGAGCGTCGTGCGGCCCTGCTTCCACAGCCAGTGGGCAATTCGGTGCGACTGCAGTGCATGAAAGCCCTTGAAGTAGAGAAAGGGGGTGAGGTACTGATCACAGGCGGGATCGCGATCGTACCAGGCACAGATATCCGCCAGCATACTGCTGGATATCCCTGTATCTGCCTGCAAGGCCGAAGCGATCACCTCCTGCAAAGCGGTGGAGGTGAGCGCATTGTGATCCAGGACTGAGGCTAACTGGTCGGCGATTGCGTGCTCCGCCGACTTGTGGCGCAGCACCGTATTGTGAAAATAACTCGCCAGAATTGGTTCATCCCTGGCAGCTACGGCAGCCTCTGCGCGCATAGCACTCCATACGTCTCTGGGCTCAGTTTGGCTGTCGATATTCAGTTCCTCACCTGTCGTACTCATTTTCCCGACGCTTTCCTAATGTATTTGATTTGTCTCACACAACTTTGCGCCATTGGGCCCGCGCAGCTTCGCAGGAATACCAGGGCCTTTCAAGCGCCATCCGGCGGTGAAAATAAAGCGTACAGATTTGCATAAATTTTGCTCAGAGCGGCATATCTGTCGGATAACAGTGATCCGGAATCCATACAAAGCGCGTATAGATTTGCTCCAGCTGCTCGCAAACTGTGTCACACAGCGCCAAGTCGCAGGAGCGCAACTGCGCCTCCAGGCGTTCGGGTGTCAACAGGTGCTGTAGCTCCAGGGCTCGCGGTGCATAACTCAAATGCCAGCGCTCCGGTGCAACGCCACCGAGATCTTCGGCATAGGGACGAAACAGGCCGTAACTTTGCCCCGCGGCTATACGCTGATCCAGCCATTGGTGAAAAGCGCCAAAAACCCCATCATCGGCCACTTCCTGTGGGGTGAGCTGTACCTGGTAGTCCTCGGCTACAGCGGCGGCATCGATAATATCGAAATCAGTACCCCAATGGTGGCGCGAGGCACCGGGCAGTGCCGACCAACGCAGTATGGCCAGCACTAACTCCTGCGGTGGCAGCTCAGAGACTTCAAGCTCTACGCCATCGGTGTTCAGCACTGGACGCAATCCTTGTGCCTTGTTATTCCAGATGGTGCGCTGGCGCTCAAAGCTGCGAAAACCTGAGACCACCTTGGGGTCAAAACCGACATCTCGCGCATCGCGCCGCAGGCGCTGAAATGCCACCAGTGCCTCAGGGTGTAGCAGCTGTCCTGAGGGTGGATCGAGGATAACGTGCATATCGGTTAGCCCGAAGAGCATGCTCTTAAGCGGTGTGGATAACATTTGGCTCCTATAGACAGGCGATTTTCAAAAGGCGGGCTAAAGTGAGTAAACCCCCAGCTATTACTCTACCAAAGAGCGGCATGGAATAAGTGGCCAATGGAAATGCTAGGCAAAGTAATAGGCGCTGTCTTAGGCCATGCGGCGGTTATCTTTGTTGGCAGCTTGCTAATTTATGTTAAGTTCAGCCCCGCGATTGGGGATTGATCGTGACTACTGGACGGAAAACCTTGCAGGGAAAACTGAATGCACCCAAGTCAATCAGAACTACTTAAGCTGAAAAATTTGGGGCTCGCCTCCGTTAACATCCTTCACTCCATTGGTATTCGCACCTACGAAGACCTCCATCGTATTGGCCCGGTTGAGGCCTTTATCAGTATTCGCAACCGCGGGATCAACGCCTCCCGCGTCATGCTTTATGCACTGCAAGGTGCTCTACTTGATGTGCACTGGAACGATCTGGACCCAGATCTTAAACAGCAATTGGTCACTGAAGCCGACCGCCTGCTGGCTACACAGAACTCAAACTAAAGCCTGTCACCAACAATTTTAGAAAGGGAAAAGCTACGCTGGGGCCCTTGCGCATCTGAGTGCCTGCGCATGATGTACCGAGACGTTCGCACTGGCCCCTAATGCCTTACCCCATGCTACGGCTACGCAATAACTCGAGCTTTTGTCACACAAACCACCACAACCTATCTAAACTTGTCTAAGGGCAAAGAGACGGAGAGAGCCGATGTTGCGCATTGGGCTATTCCTGCTGACCAACCTTGCGGTATTAGTTCTGGTTGGCATCATCTTCAATATTTTTGGTATCGGGGGCATCCTTCAGGCCAACGGGGTCGACCTGAATCTGGGGGCACTGTTACTCCTCTGCGCTCTTTTTGGGTTTGGTGGTTCGTTTATATCCCTGTTTCTCTCCAAGACCATTGCCCGCATGAGTACCCGCACCCAGATTATCACCGAGCCGCGCAGCGCCGATGAGCAATGGCTGGTAGAGACTGTACGGGAGCTTTCGCGCAAGGCCAATATCGGTATGCCGGATGTGGGGATTTTTCCCATGCCCCAGGCCAATGCCTTTGCCACCGGCTGGAATCGCAACAACGCTCTGGTCTCTGTGAGTGCCGGGCTATTGCAACGCTTTAGCCGGGAAGAGGCCCGCGCGGTGATCGGCCATGAGATCGGTCACGTGGCCAACGGCGATATGGTAACTCTGGCGTTGATTCAGGGAGTGGTGAATACCTTTGTGATGTTCTTCGCACGGCTGGTCGGTTTCTTTGTCGACCGGGTGATACTGCGCAATGAGCAGGGCCTTGGCATCGGCTACTACGTTACCTCTATCGTGATGGATATTATTTTTGGCTTCCTCGCCATGTTTATCATTGCTTGGTTCAGCCGCCGCCGGGAGTACCGCGCAGACCACGCCGGTGCCACCCTCGCCAGTCCCAATTCAATGATCGCCGCACTGCAACGGCTCAAAGTGGAATCTGAACGGGGTCACGAGGAACCGCTGCCAGGCAATATGAAAGCCTTCGGTATTTTCGGCAATATGGGCGCACTATTAGCCACCCATCCGCCCTTGGATGATCGTATCCTGGCCCTGCAAAACTTCCGTAAGTAATACCCTGATTGCTGTTGGCACGTTTTAGGGGCAGGTTTTAATTCTTTGCCGCGCCCCCATCTTCACTCCCTCACAACGAGCAAAGTAAACTTTTCATTAAAGTGCTAAAGCGAAGACAGCGACCATGACACCGCTTAAAACTCTGCCCACTATTCTGTCGATCCTTTTATTCATTCTCAGTGCTCCCCTGTACGCAGAGGTACAGGAGTTCGCTACAGATGACGAACGCAACACCATGCAGGTGTTTAATTTTGCCAGCCCCTCTGTGGTGTATGTCACCAATGAAACCCTGGTTCGCGACCGCAGAACCCTGCGCCTGCACGCAGTACCCAAAGGCGCCGGCAGTGGATTTATCTGGGATGAACAGGGTCACGTTGTGACCAATTTCCATGTCATCGAGGGCGCGCGTAAAGTCACAATCACCCTGCAGGACCGCAGTGAGTGGCCCGCCACTGTAGTGGGTTCCGCTCCAGAAAAAGATCTGGCGGTGTTGAAAATCGAGGCTCCGAAAAAATTACTTAAACCACTGGTTGCCGGTACTTCCAGTGAACTCTCTGTGGGCCGAAAAGTACTCGCCATCGGCAACCCCTTTGGCCTCGATACCACCCTAACCACCGGAGTGGTCAGCGCGTTGGGGCGTGAAATCGAGGCCGCCAACAACCGCACCATTCGCAATGTGATTCAAACTGATGCCGCCATTAATCCCGGCAACTCTGGCGGTCCTCTGCTCGATTCCCTCGGCCGTCTGATCGGGGTAAATACCGCCATCTATAGCCCCAGCGGTGCCAGTGTGGGCATCGGTTTTGCTATTCCTGTGGATACTGTAAAGAAAATAGTGCCGCAACTGATTAACTACGGCCGCCTGGTGCGACCGATTCTCGGCATTGAATCCGCACCGGATCAGTGGAGCAGCCGCTACGGTTTTGAAGGTGTGGCGGTGCTGCGCACAGCCCCTGGTATGCCGGCGGAAAAAGCCGGGTTGCAAGGCATTTATCGCACACGCCAAGGGGGCTGGCAGCTCGGAGACGTTATCGTGGAAGTCGAGCAGCAACCCGTCCGCAGCTACGACGACCTGCTCAACGCACTGGAGAAGTACCGCGCCGGCGACCAGATCACCTTGGGGATAATGCGCAACGGGACAATCCGCTACACCTCGATTACACTCGCGGCGCCCCAATAAATCGGGGCAGAATCTGGCGCAGCTTCCCCAAATCAACCTATTTGGAGAGAAGGCGCCGCAATAACGAATAAATAATTGCGCCTAAGGCCGACCAGTTATGCAGAAATACTTCCTGTGCCGTTACGAGGAATTAGCGGAAGGGCAATCCAAGGGCTTCTCCCTCGGTGACACTGCCGCCGGCACCGACAATGTGTTTGCGGTAATGAAAGGGGGCGAGGTTTTCGCCTATAAAAACACCTGCCCCCATCGCGGCATCAATCTCGACTGGCAGGAAGACCAGTTCCTCGATCCCGATGGTGCACTGATCCAATGCGCCTCCCATGGGGCGCTGTTCACCATTGAAACCGGCGAGTGTATTGCCGGGCCCTGCACCGGCGATTCACTTACTCCCATACCCGTTGAATACGCCCAAGACGGCCTCTACGCCCTGCTGCCTGAATAAGATATTACTGGCTGGGTGGCCCCCACCCGGCCAGTTACTCTAAATTCCCTCAGCGAAACGGCAGAGCTTCGCCTAAAACGATTTCATCGGCGCTCATCCGCGCCCGGTAAGCGAGCACCTGCACACCGGCTGAGACAGCACTGTCGAGAGCTTTAGCATAAGCCGGGTCAATTTCTCGCGCTGCCTCTACGCTATCTATGCCACTGTGCTGTACACAGTAAAAAAGCACTGCACGCACACCACTCTCAGCCAATTTCTGTAACTCACGCAGGTGCTTAGCACCGCGAGCACTCACCGCATCGGGAAAATAACCCCGCGCACCATCCGCCAGGGTGACATTCTTAACCTCCACATAGCAGTCGCCAGCATCGCCAGACAACAGAAAATCGATGCGGCTGTTTTCTTCGCCATAACGCACTTCCCGACGCAGGGATTCATACCCTTGCAACTCACTGATCACACCGGAATTTATTGCCTCTTCCACCAGGGCATTCGCGCGCCCAGTATTAACGCCGGCCAGAGATCCATCCGGTGTTGTACAAATTTCCAGCGTGTGACGGTACTTGCGCTTGGGATTGCCCGAGTCCGAATACCAGCAGGCGCCGCCTTCGATCCAGCAATTTTTCATAGAACCGGTATTTGGGCAGTGGATGGTAAATTTCTCGCCATCAGCCGTCTCCACATCAGCGAGGAAACGTTTGTAGCGACGCAACAGGGTGGCCTTTTGTAACTCAGGGGAAAACTTCACTGGCTGGCACTCTTGTACATTTCAGCGCCACAAAATAGCAGACAACTATTTGTGGCGCGAATCGCGCAGATTTGATAGCTTCCTCGCTCTCGGTCGCCGGGGTACCGGCAATCGGGGCAAGGATTAGCCTGCCACCGCAACTGATTTGATAGGTGAAAAAAGCATCACCCAAAAAGATTCCGGTCTAGGCTAGATTGAATTTGGTGGTATCGCCCCCATTATCGGGGGCCCGTAAAGAAAGAGAGGCAACGACTATGCCCAAAACTGCTGCGAGCACCGATTCTCTGCACGGCTTTGAGCCCTACAAGGAGACTAAGGGCGAAGAGTACATGAATGAGAAGCAGCAGGAGCATTTCCGCAACTTGCTGTTGGCCTGGAAGGCCGAACTGATGGCGGAAGTGGACCGCACCGTTTCCCACATGAAAGACGAGGCTGCAAACTTTCCCGATCCCGCTGATCGTGCGAGCCAGGAAGAGGAGTTCAGCCTTGAACTTCGCACCCGCGATCGCGAGCGCAAGCTGATTAAGAAAATCGACGCCACCCTGGAACTGATCGACCAGGATGATTACGGTTTCTGTGAAGCTTGTGGGGTCGATATTGGTATCCGCCGTCTTGAAGCGCGCCCCACCGCAACCCTGTGTGTGGACTGCAAAACCCTGGCGGAAATCAAAGAAAAACAGCTTTCCGGCTGATTTTTCCCATCGTATTGCGGCGATCACCCTTGATCGCCCAGCTCGACAGGGCGGTCGACGGGACCGCCCCTATCACTTTGAATAGTAAAACGCCCTATTTCGGTCGCTTCGCGCCTTCGCCGAGCGGTCCTCTGCATTTCGGCTCGCTAGTGTGCGCACTCGGCAGCTATCTGGACGCCCTTGCGCATGGTGGGCACTGGCTCGTGCGTATGGAAGATCTCGACCCCCCGCGCGAGGAGCCCGGCGCAGCCACTCGAATACTGAAATCCTTGGAATCCCATGGGCTGCACTGGCACGGCCCCGTGGTGTGGCAAAGTAAGCGCCACGCCCAGTACGAGGCAGTTCTGTCACAGTTACGCCAACGCGGACTCCTATATCCATGTCATTGCTCACGCAGCCAGATCCGTCAAAATGGTGGGCACGACAATCAAGCCTGCCGGATAAAAGACGGGGGCACAGGTGCCTGCGCCCTGCGCCTGTCCTGTGCCGGAGGTGAGGAGCACTTCGAAGATATCTGGCGCGGGCCCCAATCCCAGCCAGTGCGTGAAGACACCATTCTCAAGCGCCGCGATGGCCTCTACGCCTATCAGCTGGCGGTAGTGGTCGATGATATTGCCCAGGGCATTACTCATATCGTGCGCGGAACGGACCTGCTCGACACCACCGCTGCACAAATTCGCCTGTTTCACCTGCTCGATAACAGAGCACCGATCTTCGGCCACCTGCCGCTGGTCATGGGACCGGGGGGGGCGCAAAAACTCAGCAAACAAAACCACGCACCGGCTATCGACGACAACCGAGCCGCCAGCAATCTCTGCTCCGCACTGGATTTTCTCGGCTTTCATGTCGCGGATGGGCTGGAGGGCGAGGCGCCAGAACATATTCTCAAGTGGGCTGCTGCACGCTGGCAGCGTCATCAGATCGATAAACGCGACCGACAATTGCACTGATCGTTGGAGGCAATTAACATTTTTGCGCCAGCCGACAGGCTCGCCATTTAACTTTTCACCCTCCACGCGGATTTACATAACAACCTATGAGCAACCGCACCCTGCTAATCCTGCTCGTGCTGGTGGGCTATGTGTTCTCCCCCACCATATTTACCTGGATGATCAACCCCGTTGGCGCCTGGTACCGGCCCTTTATCCTCTGGTTCGTTTTGATCCTGCTGGCGATTTTTATCCAGTGGAGGCGCAACTCGAATGAGCTTTGAGATCGCCCATATTGCCCTGATCGGGGTTGCCTACATCGCTACCTTGTTCTTTGTCGCTTTCGCCACTTCCAAGGGCTGGCTGCCCGCACGCTGGGTGCGCCATCCACTGGTGTACGTACTCTCGCTGGGGGTCTCTCTATCCGCCTGGACGTTCTATGGCATTGTCGACCTCGCCTGGCAATACGGCTACGGGGTGCTTGCCTACTACCTGGGCACCGGTGCCATGTTCTTATTTGCGCCAGTGGCACTGGAGCCCTTGGCGCGCCTGGCCCAACGCTACCAGCTCTACTCCCCCGCAGATCTACTGGTTTTCCGTTACCACAGCCGCCAGGTGGGCACCCTGGCCACCCTGTTTATGCTATTGGCGCTGCTACCACTGGTCGCCCTACAGATCCAGGCGGTATCGGAAACCTTGGCACTGCTGTCACGAGACAGCGTTGCTGCCCTCGGCCTACCCGACAGTGGTGTTTCCAGTAAAAACCTGATCGCCTTTTTCTACTGTGTGCTGTTGGCAGTTTTCACCAGTATGTATGGCGCCACCCGCGAGCGCGGTGAGGGCCTCGCCAGTGCCATGGCGCTGGAATCCCTGGTTAAACTGGTGGCACTGACCGCGGTCGGTGGTTATGCCGTTTACGGTGTGTTCGGCGGTTTCTCGGGGCTCGACCAGTGG
Organism: Microbulbifer mixtoriginis (SeqCode); assembly: GCF_052466715.1. Classification (NCBI taxonomy): domain Bacteria; kingdom Pseudomonadati; phylum Pseudomonadota; class Gammaproteobacteria; order Cellvibrionales; family Microbulbiferaceae; genus Microbulbifer; species Microbulbifer mixtoriginis (SeqCode). The sequence continues at coordinate 3,505,723 of NZ_CP174288.1, forward strand.
CTGCTGGAAAACAATGATATGCAGCAGCTGCTCTACACCCCCATTGAACAGGGCTCCTCGCATACACTGCTGTTAGTCTTTATCGCTACCGCCGTGGCCATGCCACATATCTTTTACCTCAGCATCGCCGAGCGCCCCACCGGCCAGGCCCTGCGCACCGCCAGCTGGGGTTTTCCGCTTTTCCTGTTGCTAATGGCGCTGCCGATCTTTCCGATTATGTGGGCGGGCTTCGCCCTGGATGTGGCTGAACCGGTACAGTACTTCTCGCTGGCGGTACCGCGTGCCAGTGGCTCAGCCCTGCTCACAACGCTGGCCTTTATCGGCGGGCTCTCCGCCGCAACCGGCGCACTGATTATGATCACCCTGGCATTATCTACCATGGTCATGAATCACTGGCTGCTACCGGGCACCCGTTGGGACTCCGAAGACAATATGTACCGCCAGTTGGTGTGGCTGCGCCGCGCTTTAATCGCTGCATTGTTTATTGCGGGTTTTGCTTTTTACCTGCTGCTGGACAATCGCCTAACCCTGTCAGATTTAGCCCTGCTGGCCTTTATCGGTTCCCTGCAGTTCCTACCGGGTATCTTCGCTGTTATTCACTGGCCGCGAGGCAATCGACGCGGCCTGATTGGTGGACTTCTGGCGGGGATGTTGATCTGGGGTTGCGGCCTGTTGCTGCCATCGGTATTCGAACTAACCGGTATCACCCTACCGGGTACTTCTCTGCAGATACCCCTGGGCATGTCCATCTGGACCCAGGTCACTACCCTGTCTCTCGGTGTCAACATACTTCTATTCGTCAGCCTCTCGCTGTTCACTTCAACGAGCAGCCTGGAGCAATACGCCGCCGACCTATGCAGTGACGACACCATCGCCCAAGCGCTACGCCTGGGACTCGATGTGCAGTCCGCAGCGGACTTTCGCCTGCGCCTGGCAGAGAGCCTGGGGGCGGCCACCGCCAACACCGAGGTGAAGCGCGCTCTCAATCAACTCAACCTGCCCGATAACGAGCGCCGCCCCTATGCCCTGCGCCAGCTGCGCAATCGCATTGAATCCAACCTGTCCGGGCTGCTCGGACGGGTACTGGCCGGCCAGATTATCGATCGCCACTTTCCCTTTCAGAACAGCGATCAGCCGGCCAACAAGGATATCCACCTGATCGAGACACGCCTGGGGCGTTACAAGCACCAGCTGACCGGGCTGGCCGCAGAGCTGAACAATTTGCGGCTTTACCACCGGCAAATGCTGGAAGAGCTGCCCATGGCCGCCTGCTCACTGGGGCGCGACGGCGAGATACTGTTGTGGAATTACGCCATGCAGGATCTCACCGGGATTGCCGCCGTTGAGGTAATTGGCTCCAAGCTGGAATATCTGGCAGAGCCCTGGCGGAGTCTGCTAGCGGAGTTTGCCGAATCCAGCGATGCCAGCCGCTTCAAGCAGCAAGTCAGTCTCGGCGGCAACAGCCACTGGCTCAACCTGCACAAAACCCGGCAGAAACGCAGCCGCAGCGGGCGGGCCCGCAACCAGCGTGGCGATGGGCAGATGCTACTGCTCGAGGACATCACCGAGACCCAGACTCTGGAGCAGGAGCTGATTCACAGCGAGCGCCTGGCCTCGGTGGGACGCCTCGCCGCCGGTGTCGCCCATGAGGTGGGCAACCCAGTGACCGGCATCGCCTGCCTGGCACAGAACCTCCAGTTCGATTGCGACAACCCGGAAGTGCTGGAAACCGCCGACCAGATCCTCAGCCAGACCCAGCGCATCAGCCGCATCGTACACTCGCTGGTGAATTTCTCTCACAGTGGCAGCCAAGAGAGCGAGCGGGCTCCGGTAGACCTCTACGCCTGTGTGCAGGAAGCGGTGCACCTGCTATCCCTGCAACGGGATAAAACCGAGGTGCGCTTCGAAAATGCAGTCCCAGCAGATCTGATCGCCCCTGGGGATAACCAGCGTCTGATCCAGGTATTTATCAACCTGCTCAGCAACGCACGCGACGCCAGCCCGGATGGCGGTCTCATCCGCATTGAAGGTCGAGAAGCCAAGGGTTGTGCCTGTGTGTCAGTCACCGACGACGGCCCCGGTATCTCTGCCCAACACCGCGAGCGTATTCTGGAACCCTTCTTCACGACCAAGGAACCCGGAGAAGGTACAGGCCTGGGCTTGGCCATGGTGTACAGCATTGTTGAGGAGCACGGAGGGCAGCTAGAGCTGGAGAGCCCGGCCAATCCGGAGACCGGCCGCGGCGCCAGATTTACTGTACAGCTGCCCTTGGCAGGCTAAGACTCCAGCCGGCAAACCGGCCAGGAACTGGGCAAAAATAACCCGGTTCTCCGTTTTTGAGTTGCATCGAAACGGCGGCCGGGTAAAACTAGGCGTTTATTGAGCATTTTGTAACCAGGCGTAACATATGAGCCACATCCTGATCGTCGAAGATGAAGCCATTATTCGAACGGCGCTGCGCAAACTGTTAGAGCGGCACCGATATAAGGTCAGTGAGGCGGGCTCAGTTAGGGAGGCCCTTAGTAAGCACCGGGTCAATGAAGTTGACCTGGTTATCTCAGACCTGCGCCTACCCGGTGCACCGGGCACCGACTTGCTCAAACATGCCGGTGAAGTACCGGTATTGATCATGACCAGTTACGCCAGCCTGCGCTCCGCTGTGGACTCCATGCGCATGGGCGCCGCGGACTATATCGCCAAGCCATTCGACCACGACGAGATGCTCGCCACCGTGCGCCGCGTCATCGGCAAGGCCGAACAAAGTCGCGCCCAAGCGCCTTTGGATAAAAGTAACCCAGGCACTATCGCCGGAATGATCGGCGACAGCATGGCTATGCGCGAACTCTACAGGCGCATTCACAAAGTGGCACCCACAGACGCCACCGTACTGGTGCATGGAGAAACCGGCACCGGTAAAGAGCTGGTGGCCAAAGCTATCCATGAAGAGAGCCGCCGCGCTGGCAAGCCGTTGATCTCCGTCAACTGTGCCGCCATTCCCGAGACATTGATCGAATCGGAGCTGTTTGGTTACGAAAAGGGCGCTTTTACCGGCGCCCAGAGTGCCCGTGAGGGACTGGTTGCCGCCGCTGATGGCGGCACCCTGTTTCTCGATGAAATCGGTGAACTCCCGCTAGAGGCTCAAGCACGGCTATTGCGGGTGATACAAGAGGGGGAGGTGCGCCCGATTGGCTCTATCGAGTCGCACAAAGTGGATGTGCGGCTGGTTACCGCCACCCACCGTAACCTGCGTCAACTCGCCGCTGAACGCAAGTTCCGCGAAGACCTTTACTACCGCATCAACGTGGTGCAGATGACTCTGGCACCGCTGCGCGAGCGCGGCCGCGATGTCCTTGCACTGGCAGAGCACCTTCTGGAAAAGTTCTGCACCAAAATTGAGCGCCCACTGCTGCGCCTCTCTCCCGAGGCAGTTCAGGCAGTCACCACGTACACTTGGCCTGGTAACGTTCGCGAACTGGAGAACGCCATACAACGCGCGGTCATCCTCACCGACCGTGACAGCCGGGAAATCGACCACAAAACCCTAGATATAGACTTGGACCTGGTCCCCGTGGAGGAGGCCATCGGCGAGCCTCGCCCGCGCAGCCTGCATACTGATCCCCGCGAGGATCTCTCGCTGGAGGACTACTTCGCTCGCTTCGTAATCGAGCACCAGGACACCATGAGCGAGACCGAGCTGGCGAAAAAGCTGGGGGTCAGCCGCAAGTGCCTGTGGGAGCGCCGCCAAAAACTGGGCATTCCCCGCAAGAAAACCCGCCGCAGCGCGGTTGCCGAAGCCTGATCAACTTTCTTGGGGGCTGAGCCCCCTCCCTCACCTACGCCACACTTCCTTAACAAGTAGCCCCTTAAACTTCTCTTCAACAGGCTTTAGCCGCGTCCATGACCGCTGTCCCACTTTGTTACATCACCGGTAACAGAGGGAAGTGTTACCCAAGACCTACCTCAAGTAACAGTTGCCGCACCTTACGTAACGCAATGCCACCCAGAAAAGTTCCATCAATTTTCGTAAAGATTATAAGCTGTTGATTTATAAGGGTTTTTAAAAGTTGGCACACTAAATGCTTTACTCTTAGTACAAAAATTAAAAACGGCCAACAATAAAAATAAATGACCGTTAAAAGCCCTATAACTACTCAAAATAAGTGGGCGAAACACAATAAAAATAATGGGGCGGCCGATAACAAAAGCAATGAGTGGCCAAAACCGCAAGAACAACAATAAACAATAACAATAATTTCGAAAGAAGAATAAAAATAACAACAAGCGCGTTGCAAACTGACTGATTTATACCTGGGAGAGGGTGTTTGCTTGATAGCAAATTAAGAGCGCAAGGAAGCCGCTGCCTTCATACCTGTAATAATAATTCCCAAACTTTTCCCCAACTTTCCGGCACCCGCAGATTGCGGGCGCATTGCTTTGCGTGTGTTAGAATCGCGCCAGCGAGTCCTCCACACTGACAGCAGATGCCATTGCCGCCCCCTGTTTTGGACTTCGCCCCCTGGGCCCGCCCAGGTACAGAGGCCCCAGTAGTGCAACAACATGCCCCAACTCCGTTGGGGAGGAAAGTGCAGGTGTAATGCCTGTCGCCACCGGAGATGTGGCCTCAGCACCAACAGGGCATTTTCGGTCACCAACAGATGGCAGCAGTCAAGACAGACAGCCGTATGCTCAATAATTTGATTAGTAGTATCAAACGCTGGCGCAAGCCGGCCAAGAAAGGCCCCAGGGTTATCGCCCGCAACGACCACAATATCTCCCGCCGGGATATCAGCCGCGCAGCCCTAACGGTCATGAAACGCCTACAGGAAGCAGGTTACCAAGCGTACATTGTCGGGGGAGGCGTGCGGGATCTAATGCTCGGCGGCCACCCCAAAGACTTCGATGTTGCCACTGACGCTACACCAGAACAGGCTAAAGTACTGTTTCGCGGCGCACGCATTGTCGGTCGGCGCTTTCGAATCCTGCACGCGCGTATTGGCCGCGAGGTTATTGAGGTCACCACTTTTCGGGGCCACCACAGCGATGGCGAGACGCACGAAGCAAAACAATCCGAACACGGTATGTTGCTGCGCGACAACGTCTACGGCGACCTGGAAAGCGATGCCATGCGCCGCGACTTTACAGTCAATGCTCTCTATTACACCACCGATGGCTTCGCTGTTCACGACTACACCGGGGGTGTTGAGGACATTAATAATCGCCTGATCCGCATGATCGGGGCCCCCGCTACCCGCTATAAAGAAGACCCTGTGCGGATGCTGCGTGCGGTGCGCTTCGCAGCCAAACTGGATTTTGCCATCGAACCCGCTACCGAGGCCCCGCTAAAAGAGCTGGCTCCTCTATTGCGCAATATCGCCCCCGCGCGCTTGTTTGACGAGATCCTCAAACTGCTGATGAGCGGCCAGGGCGAGCGCACTTTCGAACTATTGCGCCGCTATCATCTGTGGCAGCACCTGTTCCCAGATAATGCAGCCCAAATTGAAAAAAGCCCCGCAGCACTGGAGCTGACTAAGCGCGCCCTGCGCAATACCGACCAGCGCATCCAGGCTGACATGCGCGTGACTCCCGCCTTCTTATACGCGGCACTGTTGTGGCCGGCTGTGGACGAGGAGCAGAAAAAGCTCATCGAGAAAGGGATTCCACCGGCGCCGGCACTGGCCCAGGCGGCTCAAAAAATTACCAGTAACCAACTGGCCCACACCGCTATTCCCAAGCGCTTTTCTATCCCCATGCGCGAGATATGGGATCTCCAGCATCGTCTGCCACAACGCGGCGGCAGTCGCGCCCAGCGCCAGCTGGAGCACCCCCGCTTCCGCGCCGCTTACGACTTCCTGCTATTGCGCGAAGAGTGTGGAGAAATTGAACCCGGTCTGGGCAACTGGTGGACCGACTTTCAGCAAGCCGATGATGAACAGCGCCAGCAAATGGTACGCAAACTCCAGCGCAGCGGCGGCAACAATCGACGAGGCCGCAACTCCCGTGGCGGACGCCGACGCAAGCCAAAGGCTGCCGAATAATGGAAAGGGTTTTTATCGGGCTCGGCAGTAATCTGTCTGAGCCACAGAAGCAGCTGCGCAGTGCCCTGGCGGCCATGGAGGAAATCCCCGACTGCCGCCTGCTGCGCTGCTCCAGCTTTTATCACAGTGCGCCCATAGGCCCTGGCGAGCAGCCAGATTATGTCAACGCCGTGGCTGAGCTGGAGTGCGCACTAACGCCCATTGGGTTACTCGACCAGCTGCAAACGATTGAGCAGGCTCACGGACGCGAGCGCTCGGTGCGCTGGGGAGCGCGAACCCTCGATTTGGATGTACTTTTGTTTGGCGAACAGCAATTAGACGAGACGCGTCTGCAGGTACCGCACCCGCGTATGGCTGAGCGCAATTTTGTACTGCAGCCACTCGCTGAGCTCGATCCACAACTGCAACTGCCATCGGGGGAGCTATTGCAACAGTTGCTGCAGGATTGCCCACAAAACCGCCTGGAGAAATTCTAAACAGCCTCAAATACAGCGCTAAAAGTACTCGACTGGCCGCCCCGCTTGATAGTATTTTGGCGCCTGTAACCCATCAGGGAAGACGCCCCAACCAGAGGAGTCGAGCACGTGGTTATCGACAACAGCGAAACCAGTTCGTGTGAGTTTGGCCAGCCGGAAAGAACGCCACCGAAATTTATTGCCGTTGAGGGTAATATCGGAGTGGGCAAAACTACCCTCGCCAAAAAACTGGCCTGTACCTTCAATTACGACACTCTGTTGGAGCTACCCGAGGAAAACCCCTTTCTCGAGCGCTTCTATCGCGACCCCAAAAACGCCGCTCTACCCACCCAGTTACATTTTTTGCTGCAACGCTCTCAACAGATTCAGGCCCTGCGCCAGGATGATTTGTTTGAACCCGTGCGGGTGGCAGACTTTCTTATCGAGAAAGACCAACTGTTTGCCCAAGTCACGCTGGACGCGGATGAACTCGCGCTCTACCAACAGGTATTTCAGCACCTCACACTAGAGGCCCCCAAGCCCGACTTGGTTATTTATTTACAGGCCCCACTGGAAGTCCTACAGGCTCGTATCCGCAATCGAGGCGTCCCAGCGGAACGCGTAATCAGTACCGAATATCTGGCCACACTCAATGACGCCTACACGCAATTTTTCCACTTTTACGACAGCTCACCGCTGTTGATTGTCAACAGTGAGGAAATCGATATCGTCGATAGCCCCGAGGATTACCAACAACTGGTGGAGTATATGCTCACCGTCACCAAGGGCCGTCATTACTACAACCCGGGAAGTTAACCGCTATGTATGCACCTTCAGAATTAGAAAAGCTCGTAACCGTTCAAACCCTGCGAAAAATGAAAGCGAATGGTGAGAAGTTTATTACCGTTGCTCTCTACGATGCCCCTATGGCTGCGATGGCACAAAAGTCCGGGGTTGAGACACTGCTCGTCGGAGATTCCCTGGGCATGACCGTGCTGGGTTACGACAGCACCGTGCCAGTGACGATGGAGCAAATGATTTACCACGTCGAGGCGGTCGCGCGCGGCAATAAGAAGTCCCTGATTATGGGGGATATGCCGTTTATGACCTACGCCACCCCAGAGCAGGCACTCCAGAATGCAACCCGGATCATGCAGGCCGGTGCACATATGGTGAAGATCGAGGGAGGCGCCTGGCTCGCCGACACCGTGAAGATTCTTACTGATCGCGGTATTCCCGTTTGCGCCCACCTGGGCCTCACCCCTCAATCAGTACACAAACTGGGAGGCTATCGCGTTCAGGGGCGCGACGAAGAACACGCCAAGCAAATCCTCGAAGACGCCCTACAACTCGACGAAGCCGGAGCTGATCTGCTGGTGTTGGAATGTGTACCCGCCGACCTGGCAAAGCGTATTACCGAAGCCGTTTCCATGCCCACAATCGGCATCGGCGCTGGGCGCGATACCGATGCCCAAGTCCTGGTTATCAACGATATCCTCGGCCTTACCGAACAGCCGCCGAAATTTTCCAAGAACTTTTTAGTGGAGGCCGGCGATATCCCCGGTGCCCTGCGCAAGTATGCAGGGGACGTTAAACTCGGCGTATTCCCAGAAGACAGCCACACTTTCAATTAAGTTTCTACGGGGCCACTTAACGACAGTGCAGTGGCCCAGACACCTCCTCCCGCGGACTGCACAAAGCCCGCTCTCCCAGCGGTAACACTATGACTTTTGATGAACTTCTCCTTGATTGGCGCGATAAACATGGCGCCAATGTGGTACCGACAGGCTGGAGCCAGGGCCGCGCTACTTTTGGCGGCCTGGTTGCTGCCATGCTCTATGAGAAAATGGCAGTGGAGGTGATTGCAGAAAGCAGTTTACGCTCACTCACCTTCTCCTTCGTCAGCCCGGTTAGCGCGGATGCGGTAAAAGTCGAAGCGCAGCTACTGCGCGCAGGCCGCTCCGTCACCCAGGTGCAGGGCCAATTACAGCAAAATAACGCAACTGTGCTCGCTGGACTTGCCAGTTTTGGCAGCGGCAGGGAATCCTCCGTTAAAGTCGACACCCCTGCTGCTCCTGAGTTTGCCAGCCCGGATAAATGTATCGCCCTACCTTATATCGAGGGTGTGGTGCCAGAATTCACTCAGAAATATGACTATCGCATCGCTCGTGGCCAACTCCCCTTCAGCGGCACCACGGAGCGGCAACTGGGTGGTTGGGTGCGCTTTAAAGACGGCAGCGAATCTACTGTAGGCATTAGCCATCTACTCACACTCATCGACGCCTGGCCACCAGCTACTCTACCGATGCTAAAAGTTCCAGCACCGGCCAGCTCGCTCACCTGGACGCTGGAGCTGATGGAACCGCTACCACAACGCAGCGCGTCGGACTGGTGGCAATATTTAGCAGAGGTGGAGCAGGCTGAAGATGGCTATGCGGTGATCCAGGCGCGCCTTTGGGATAACGCGGGCAGACTCGTCGCTATATCCCGGCAAATGGTGACTATTTTTGCTTAAACAAACTCACGACTGACCTCCCTTCTTTTAGGCGCGCCATATAGAAACCACACCCAATACCACGCAGGGCCATATTCTAATAAAGTAAAAGAAAGTGCTCTGCAACTAGGTTCTTTACTTAATTGCCAAACAGAAAATACTGACGCAGAAAAACCTGTGAGCAAGCATGTGGCTGGCGCCGCTTTATTGTCAGGATAATCTCAACTGACCGGCCTGTTAGTGTCTAACTTTTCTGACGCTGAGTATTTTCCTGGCAAAGCGTACAAATTAACGTCAATTAAATTAAAAAATAAAATAAAAAAAACCTTCCTTACTCCAATTTGTAATCTACGCTATCCATTATCCCACCCTCGAAAAATCAAAGACCGAGACAAAAAGGCCACGCCTTTTTAATTTCAATCCACCGGCGATAAGAACCATGGAGAATAAAGAATGATAAAAAAAATCTGTATATCCCTTGCTCTACTGATCAGCTATCCCGCTAGCGCGGCAGATTTTGAGGATGTATGGGATGCGATCACCTCATGCAACTGGTTCGAATTTATTGATGATGTGGATGACACGGGCTCAAAAGATCTGGATGGCTACGAGTATGGTGACACCAGCTTCGAAGATGCCAACTCAGGCAGCTTTGACATGATGGTGTATAACATGGATGGATTTTTACAATGTATTGGTGGCAACAGTAAGTCAGATTTCAAACAAATTATCCGCACTTTTAATGATGACCCCAAGGATCTCTGGTTAATGCAGGAAGTGTGGAGTAAAACCAAAGCCAACTATCTGGATGACGATGACAAACTGAGCAACGGTACAGTTCCCTATCGCTCAAAACATTGGAAGGGTGGCGGCACCTCTTTTGGTAACGGCTTGCTGACTTTTTCCAAATTCCCCTTTGACCGGGACAATCGCGACGATAACGATTATTCCTTTGCCACTTATGAAGAGGAAACTTTTGATAAATGCTCAGGCAACGATTGTGATACCGAGAAAGGTTTCACCGTGGCCAACGTTGAAGTGACGGAGAACTATCATGTGCATATTTATAACACCCACATGGATGCGGGCCATCAGGATGCCGACCTAAACGCCAAGGCAAAGCAACTTGATCAAATCGCCGATATGATTGTCTCCCACTCAAATAATGCCACTGTTATTTTGGCAGGGGACTTCAATATGGCATTCGATGAAAATGATGATGGCTGGCGCGGCGTTAACTACCAAACCTGGAAGGCCTTTTTCGAAAAAACCGGCGGTAAGCACGCCTGCCAATATATGCTCTCTGGCAATGACACCAGCCTGGAAGCCTGCTCCGATGAGCTACAAAATGACACAGACCATGTAGTAATCATTAACAATAATCCCAACTACACGCTGGAAGTTACTGATTATTTTATCGGTTCTGCAACCTATTCTGGGTTAAGCGACCACGACCCAGTTTTTGTAGATTTTTCCTGGGTTAAACACTAATTTCAAAAAGGCTTCTTCTACTGCATTACTGAAGGAGCCTTACAACCATTTCTTCCAGAAGAAAAATGCAATTTGTCCGGCAAGGGCAACGACCAATAGAACACAAAATGTAACAAAACCCTCTTGAGACTGTGCCCAGGGCAAGCCCCCAACATTGATACCAAACAGCCCGGTCAAAAAACTTAATGGTAGAAATACTGCTGCCACCACCGACAGCATGTACATACGGCTATTCAGCTGCTCGGAGTTGTAACTCAATAACTCCTCCTGAGTGACGGAAGCGCGCTCGCGCACCACATCAATATCCTCAATATGCCTCTGCAAGCGATCACTGACCTCGCGCATATGCAGTAAATTCGCCTCGTGGAACCAGGGCATTTCCGCAGCCATAATCCCAGACAGTGCTTCTCGTTGCGGGGATAAATAACGCCGTAGAGTAATAGCCTGCTTGCGAAGGTGCGCCAGTTCTGAACGCAACTCACCACCAGATTCATCCAGAGCCAAGCTCTCCAGCTCATCAATTTTTTCCTCGAGCTGATCCACGGTGTCACTCATTCGCCGCACCAGTAAATCCACCAGAGAGACAATAAAGTTAGAGGGACCGCTGGGACCGCGACCAGCGCGCAGGCGCCCGAGCAAATCCTCTATCGATAATAAGCGGCGCTTGCGGGTACTGATAATGCGGTTTTCTTCTATCCACAGGCGGATCGAAACCATATCTTCAGGCTGTGAGGCCGGATTTAGATTCACACCGCGCAAAGCGATTAACAAGCTATCCCCTATCGGCGTGGTACGGGGACGCGACTCCTCTGTCAGGAGAGCCTCTACCACCAGACGATCCAAACCACTTTCTGTGCGCAACCACTGGGCTGCTGTCTCATCGGTGTAATCCATGTGTAACCACAGCACTCCCTGCCCGGGTTGCCAGTCTGCTACCTCTGCCCAGCTCAGCTCCCTGCCGCCACCGCGATGATCAAGTAGATAGGCGTGAATCAACCCAGATTGCATTTTCCCTCTCCTGCACCGGTCTAACTCAAATACCAAAAACCCGGTTGCTAAATAACCCCAAAAAGCCGACACGAATACCAAGCTTGAAGTATTTCCTTCTTGCTCAAGACCCAATTTTTATTTGGCCGAAAAACCGAGCGACTATTTCTCTGCTGTACTCAAGTGCGCTAATCCCGCAGCATTCTGTTCCCAGTTTTGCCCATCAAATGGCTCGACCTCTAATTCCTGCGGCACAATATCGAGACAACGCGCATTGAGGCTGTAACCATCGGGATTGGAGCGCGGTATGTAAAAGGGTTTTACACCGCAATGACGGCAAAAATAGTGTTTTGCCACACCCGTATTAAAAGTGTAACAAGTGAGGGCTTCCTCTCCCCGCTCCAGCTGGAAGTTTGCCGCAGGTACGATCAGATGTAAGTAACCCACCTTTTCGCACATAGAGCAATTACAGGCGTGCGCCACCAGCGGCTCTCCATTTTGGCGACGATGTATCGCACGAAAGCGCACAGCATCACAGTGGCAACCGCCCTGCAGCGGCAAGATAACTTCACTCATTATTAGATTGATCCAGATTAAATAATGGACGTGCCCACAATAGGGATAAAATTGAGAGGGCAAGAAGTAGGTGGAACCAATTAGTACGGGCAAGGCCCAACAGTCGTGAAGCTCCGGTGCCAATAAAGAGCCCATTGAACACTACTAACAGTGCACCCGCGCCAATTAACAGGGCTTGGTTGCGCTTGAGCCGGCGCGGCGCTATCAGCTCCAATAATGCTACCAATAACCACAGTACCAGCCCCACAGTAGAAAAGAGGTCGATCACTGTAAGGGCTGACATGCTGCTACTTTGCGCGAGACCAATTGCCCCAGCCAATATCAAAACCATTACCAGATAAGCCGGCGCGCGAGTATCTCGGCCCCAAGATATTTCCAGACGTGCCCAGGCAAGACCTATGCCGATCAACAGGAAGGAGGCAAAACCGGAGATCTGCGCAAGTGCCCGATGCAGCTCTGTCACTCCAGGATCAATGCCATAGCGATAAGCGCCCACCAGGGCGGCCAGGGCCATAATCATCAGGGCGGCCACGATTATCAGAGCTGCCGATTGAAAGCGCGCGCGGGTGAGATACCAATACTGGTTGGCAACCAGCAGGCTAGCGAGACCAAGGAGTGCATCGAGAAGCCAGTAGTTGTGCAAAATTTTCCCCTTTTTCGACAAATTCTAACCGAAAAATCCCTGGGGCAAGTGCCTTTATTCCGTGTGAAGCCACTTTGAGCAGCTACAAAAAAACCCGGCACTGGGCCGGGTTTTTTCAGGCTTCATCAGCTCGAGAGGTTTATGCCTCTTCGGAACCCTGTTTCGCCTCTTCGGAAGCGGCTTGGTCAGCCTTTGCTTCCTTGATGGACAGCTTGATACGTCCGCGCTGGTCAACGTCGAGCACCTTAACCTTAATCTTCTCACCTTCACTCAGGTAATCAGTTACGGCATTTACACGCTCTTCAGCGATCTGGGAGATATGCACCAGACCGTCTTTGCCCGGCAGGAAGTTAACGAATGCACCGAAATCTACGATGCGTACCACGGTACCTTCGTAGATAGCGCCAATCTCAGCTTCCGCAGTGATCTCCTCGATGCGGGTTACCGCCGCTTCCAGGCTCTCACCATCTTCACCGAAGACTTTGATAGTGCCGTCATCTTCGATATCAATGGAGGCGCCGGTCTCTTCAGTGATGGAGCGGATAGTCGCACCACCCTTACCGATCACGTCGCGGATCTTGTCTGGATGGATTTTCAGGGTCGCGTAGCGCGGTGCGTTCTCATTCACGGTGGTGCGGGAAGAGTCGATCACCTTGTTCATTTCCGCCAGGATGTGCAGACGTGCGTGCAGGGCCTGTTCCAGAGCGGTTTCCATGATCTCTTCGGTAATACCTTCGATCTTGATGTCCATCTGCAGCGCGGTTACACCAGAGGCGGTACCCGCTACTTTGAAGTCCATATCGCCGAGGTGGTCTTCGTCACCGAGGATATCGGTCAAAACCGCATAGCCTTCGTCTTCCTTCACCAGGCCCATAGCGATACCGGCTACCGGTGCCTTCAGCGGAACACCCGCATCCATCAGCGCCAGGCTGGAACCACATACGGAAGCCATGGAGCTGGAACCGTTGGATTCAGTGATCTCGGAAACCACACGTACGGTGTAGGGGAAGCTGTCCGGGCTCGGCAGAACCGCAGCGATACCGCGACGAGCGAGGCGGCCGTGACCGATTTCGCGACGACCGGTAGCACCTACACGACCCGCTTCACCTACAGAGTAGGGAGGGAAGTTGTAGTGCAGCATAAAGTAGTCTTTGCGCTCACCTTCCAGGGCGTCGATGATCTGTGCATCGCCAGTGGAACCGAGGGTAGCCACTACCAGAGCCTGGGTCTCACCACGGGTGAACAACGCAGAGCCGTGGGACTTGGGCAGAGCACCAACTTCCACTGCGATCGAGCGTACAGTTTTGCTGTCGCGACCGTCGATACGGGGCTCGCCGCGCACTACAGCGCCGCGCACCAGTTTCTTCTCCAGCTTGCCGAAGTAGCTTTTTACCAAATCGGCGCTAATTTCTTCAGTAGCCAGGGCTTCAGCGGCTTCGTTGCGCAGTTCCGCCAGGCGGGTGCTGCGCTCTTGCTTGTTGGTGATGCGGTAGGCTTCGGCAACCTTCTCGCCGAACTGACCTTCCAGGGCAGTTTTCAGCTCGGTATTTTCTGCAGGTGCCTGCCAGTCCCATTGGGGCTTGCCCGCTTCCGCTTTCAGTTCTTCACAAACCTTGATGATGGCCTGCATCTCTTGGTGTGCATACAGCACAGCACCGAGCATGATGTCTTCCGGCAGCTCTTGCGCTTCAGATTCCACCATCAACACAGCGTCTTTGGTACCGGCAACGACCATGTCCAGCTCGGAGGTCTTCAGAGCTTCATAACCCGGGTTTAACAGGTAACCGTCTTGCTGGGTGTAACCCACGCGTGCAGCGCCTATGGGGCCTGCGAAAGGAATACCGGAAACAGACAGCGCTGCGGAAGTGCCGATCATGGCAGCGATATCCGGATCCATGTCCTTCTCAGCGGAGAGAACGGTACACATCACCTGAACTTCGTTCATAAAGCCATTCGGGAACAGCGGGCGGATCGGGCGATCGATCAGACGGGAAGTCAGGGTTTCTTTTTCAGACGGACGGCCTTCACGCTTGAAGAAACCACCGGGAATTTTGCCAGCCGCGTAGGCTTTTTCTTGATAATGCACGGACAACGGGAAGAAGCCCTGATCTGGCTTGGCTTCTTTAGCGCCGACAACAGTACACAGGACGACGGTCTCACCCATGCTAACCAGGGCAGCACCGGTTGCCTGGCGCGCGATGCGGCCGGTCTCGATGGTGACTTGGTGTTGTCCGTATTGGAAAGTTTTGCTTACTGGATTCACTAGTTTTTTCCTATTTCCTTACGGTTACTGGCCCATTCCAGTAACCCCTACATAGTTGCCCGGGAGAGAGTTCCGAAAGCCTCACCCGAGGCGGCACGGGGATGTGCCACCACCGACCTGGGGTGGCCGGTGCAAACACTACACATCCAGCTCGGGTTGTTTTCCGCTGGCCTGTGCAGTGCGACTTCTGAAAAATGACAGTAAGGCCACTTTTCAGCAAGCATTAAAAAAGAATGCCCGCCAGAGGCGGGCATTCCAGGGTCTTAGCGACGCAGGCCGAGCTTGGCGATCAGCTGTGCGTAACGATTCAGATCCTTGCGCTTCAGGTAGTCCAGCAGCTTACGGCGCTGGTTTACCATGCGGATCAGACCACGACGAGAGTGGTGATCCTGCTTGTGCGCAGAGAAGTGACCCTGCAGTTTGTTGATGTTAGCGGTCAGCAGGGCTACCTGGACTTCCGGAGAACCGGTATCGCCTTCAGATTGGCCGTGCTCTTTCAGGATGGCTGCTTTTTCAACTGCAGACAGTGCCATAACGAATTACCTCGTCGTAATATGCTTTAAAAGATTCGGCTGGCCCGTGCATATTTACAGACCAGCTAATCGTGAATGCGGCTGCGCCGCGCGGGCACCTTGCGGGTTACCGAATGTTGGCTTTCACCAAAAAGCAGCTTCCATTCAGGTGCCACTTACCAGACGTCGTGGTGCCACGCACCCTTCGTCGGTAATTTCTCCTACGCCCAGAAAATCACCGTTTTCCAGGAAGAGGCGCACCATATCACCTTCTGTACCGATACGGTAGACCTGCAAATCCATTACCGGTTGCCCCTGACGCACATAGTAACCAGAGTCGTCCGGCAGGACGAGTTTGGGCAGTGAAGACGCTGGAGAATCCATCGGCAACAAGTGGTGATCAAGCACTTCTGCCTTATCTTCACCGCGTTCTTCTGTAAGCTCATCCAGGGTCACTGCGTCGGCTTCATCGAAGGGGCCGGCAGCACTGCGGTGCAGTACTTCCACATAGGCGCCTACACCCAGAGCTTGACCCAGGTCCTCGGCAATACTGCGAATATAGGTTCCCTTGGAGCAGTGCACCTCAACTTCCGCACGAGGCTGTGCGCCCGGCGTAAAGCTCAGCAGTTCAAACTCAAAAATTTCCACTTCACGCGCTTCGCGTTCCACTTCCAAGCCCTGGCGCGCCAGCTTATATAGAGGCTGCCCCTTGTGCTTAAGGGCGGAATACATGGAGGGCACCTGTTTGATGCTGCCGCGAAAGGCTTCCATGGCCTTGAGCACTGCTTTTTCGGTCAAACCGGAAGCATCTTTGGTTTCCAGTACATCACCATCGGCATCGCCACTGGCAGTGGTCATACCGAAGACAAAGGTGCTGCGGTAACGCTTGTCAGCATCGAGCAGGTACTGGGAAAACTTGGTGGCTTCGCCGAGACAGATCGGCAGCACACCGGTTGCCAGTGGATCTAAGGCCCCGGTATGACCGGCGCGATTGGCAAAAAAGAGTCGTTTGGCTTTCTGCAGGGCGTCATTGGCGGTAATACCGGCGGGCTTGTTTAATAACAGCACGCCGTGAACCGGCCGGCCCCATTTTGGTCTGCGGCCCATGGATCAATCTTCGTTAGAGTCGCTGTCGTCTTGGTGCTTGCGATCGGCGCGCACCGCCTTGTCGATCAGAGCGGAGAGCTCCTGGCCGCGCACCGAGGTCTCGTCGTAGCGGAAATACAGACGCGGGATGGTGCGTATCTGGATGGCGCGCGCCAACTGGCTGCGCAGAAAACCTGCGGCCTTGTTAAGCACTTCCATCGAGGTATTGATCTTACTGCGGTCGTCCTCACCCACAAAGGTGACAAACACTTTTGCGGTGGTCAGATCACGGCTGACTTCAACATCGTTGATATTGACCATGCCCAGACGCGGGTCGCGCACTTCCTGCTGAATCAGCTGGGCCAGTTCGCGACGCATAGCATCGGCGACACGGTCGGCGCGTTGGAATTCTCTTGCCATTGTTTACCTATTGAGAATGGCGGTTTAAAGACAGGAAAACCCGCACGGCCAAAGCCGCGCGGGTTTTCCTTCACCAGGTGCCGGAACGCTTTACAGTTCGCGGGCAACCTTGACGATATCGTAAACTTCGATCTGGTCACCGGACTTAACGTCGTTGTAGTCCTTCACCCCGATACCACACTCCATACCGTTGCGCACGTCCTGCACATCGTCTTTGAAGCGGCGTAGGGATTCCAGCTCACCCTGGTAGATTACAACGTTGTCGCGCAGCACGCGGATCGGCTTGTTGCGGTAAACGGTACCCTCGGTAACCATACAACCGGCAATCGCGCCAAACTTCGGTGAGCGGAATACATCGCGAACCTGGGCAATACCCACGATCTCTTCGCGAACTTCCGGCTCCAGCATACCAGACAGTGCCTGCTTCACTTCGTCGAGCAGGTTGTAGATCACGCTGTAGTAGCGAATCTCTACACCTTCAGTCTCTGCCGTTTTACGCGCTGCAACATCGGCACGGGTGTTAAAGCCCAGTACGATAGCACCGGAAGTCAGTGCCAGGTTGATATCGTTCTCGGCGATACCACCCACACCACTGGAGACTACATTTACGGAAACCTCTTCGTTACCGATATCCGCCAGTGCACCCAGAATAGCTTCCAGGGAACCACGCACGTCGGCCTTGATGACAACCGGCAGCACCTTGCGCTCGCCAGCTTCCATATCCGCAAACATGTTTTCCAGCTTGGCTGCCTGCTGGCGCTGCATACGATCGCGTCGCTCGCTGTCAGCGCGCTGTTCAGCCACCTCACGGGCCTTGCGCTCATCGGCAACCACCATGAACTCGTCACCGGCATTCGGGGTGGAATCCAGACCCAGCAGCTCTACTGGGGTGGACGGACCAGCTTCCTTCACCTGCTTGCCGTGCTCGTTGGTCATGGCACGTACGCGACCATAGCTCTGACCAGCCAAGATAATGTCGCCGCGCTTCAATTCGCCATTCTGCACCAGCAGGGTAGCAACAACACCGCGGCCTTTTTCCAGGCGGGACTCAATCACAACGCCAGTGGCCGGTACATTTACCTTGGCCTTCAGCTCCAGCATTTCCGCTTGTAGGGACACCGCTTCCAGGAGGTCATCAATACCCTGGCCAGTATGCGCGGATACGTTGATGAACTGGGTATCGCCGCCCCAGTCTTCTGGGATTACGTCTTTTGCGGCCAACTCATTTTTCACGCGATCGGGATCCGCGGCTTCTTTGTCGCACTTGTTCACGGCAACAACCAGCGGTACACCGGCGGCGCGGGCGTGATTCACGGCTTCCTCGGTCTGCGGCATAACGCCATCATCGGCGGCCACTACCAGGATTACCACGTCGGTGGCCTGAGCACCGCGGGCACGCATGGCAGTAAAGGCGGCGTGTCCCGGAGTATCCAGGAAGGCAATCTCGCCCTGGCTGGTTTTCACTCGGTAGGCACCGATATGCTGGGTAATACCACCAGCCTCACCAGAAGCCACCTTGGTCTTGCGGATATAGTCGAGCAAAGAGGTTTTACCGTGGTCGACGTGCCCCATTACGGTTACTACCGGTGCGCGGGTAACCTCGGTGCCCTCTTGGGCCTTAGATTGCGCCATCAAGCTGTCTTCCAGCTCGGTCTCGGAGCGCATTACGACTTTGTGGCCCATTTCCTCGATGATCAACTGTGCAGTCTCACGGTCCAGGCTCTGGTTGATGGTAGCCATCTCGCCCATTTTCATCAGGCGCTTGATCAGCTCCCCAGCCTTCACATTCATCTGCTTGGCCAGTTCTGCGACGGTGATGGTATCGCCCAACTGTACTTCGTACACCTGCTTCTCCGTGGGCCGTTTAAACCCATGAGTCGGTTTAATTTTCAGATTCGGACGAGACAGGGAGCGCGTGCTGCGCTTGCTGGCTTCATCTTCCTCAAATACTTCCAGTGCCTGCTCGTACAGAGAGGTTTTGCTGGACTTCTTCGGGCCGGACTTGGAGCGACGACCTCGACGCTTGCGGGGCTCGTCCTCAGCACGAGCAGCTTCGCTTGGGGCGGCTTCTAGCTTGCGGCGCAAAGAGGGTTTAACCTCTTCGGTTTTTTCCGTAGCTTTGGTGGGCTTCGCCTTAGCAGCCTGAGAGGCCTGAGCAGCCTTCTCTTTTTTCTCTTGGGCGGCGCGTCGGTCGGCTTCTACTTTCGCCTTCTTCTCTTCTAGCTCGCGCTTCTCTTGCTCAGCCTGCTGCTTGCGACGCTCCATCGCGGCGATACGCATCGCCTCAATGTCATCTACATACGTTGAGCGGATGGGTGCGGCGGGTTGCGCCTTTTTCGCTACATTATCTACGGGTTTACCCTCTGCCTTTTTATCGGCTTTCTGTGCTTCTTTAGCGGCTTCCGCTGCGGCAGCTTCCGCGCGAGCCTTCTCTTCTGCCTCGGCAGCGGCCTTCGCCTCTGCCTCAGCCTTCAAACGTGCTTCCTCTTCCTCAGCAGCGCGACGAGCGGCCTCAGCTTCAGCGGCAGCCTTGGCTTCCGCTGCTGCTTTAGCTTCAGCGGCTGCTTTGGCTTCCGCTTCTGTGATAGCAGTAGCATCCGCGCCCTGAAGAGCCTCTTCCACCTCGGCAGCGCTCTCGGTACCAGCTCCTGTTTCAAGCTCAGCCTGTGGACGCTTCACATAAGTGCGCTTCTTGCGCACTTCCACGTTTACAGTTTTACGGCCGGTGCCAGAGCCGGTTTTCAGCGTGGTTGTGGTCTTGCGCTTCAAGGTGATCTTGCGTGGGCTAGCGCCCTGCTCCCCGTGACTGCTTTTCAGGAAACTGAGCAGGACCTGCTTTTCCTCATCTGACACCACTGCATTCGCAGAGGTGTGAGGCAAACCCGCTTCTTTCATCTGCTTGAGCAGACGGTCTTCGGTGGCACCAACCGATTTGGCGAGTTCGCTAACTGTTACTTCGGCCATTCTCTCTCCTAAAAGTCACTTGGTCGGAGGGGGTTACTTATACGTAATACTTATTGCGGTGTGTTTAAGCCTGCTCGCCATCATCGTCGGCAAACCAGGGCTCACGCGCCTTCATAATCAGCGCTGCGGCGCGCTCCTGATCGAGACCCTCGATATCGAGCAGGTCATCCACCGCTTGTTCCGCCAGGTCTTCCATCGTGGAAATACCGCGGCTGGCCAGCTGGAAGGCCAGGTGGCGCTCCATACCATCCATATTCAACAGATCTTCCTGGGGCTCAGAAGCATCCAGCTTTTCTTCAGAGGCCAGGGCCTGGGTGAGCAGGGAATCCTTGGCTCGGGCGCGCAATTCTTCGGCGATATCCTCATCGAAGCCCTCGATTCCGAGCATCTCTTCGATGGGCACGTAAGCCACTTCCTCTAGGGAGGTAAAGCCCTCTTCCACCAGTACAGCGGCGACATCTTCATCAATATCCAGGCGATCGATAAACACCTGCATGATGGAGCTGGATTCAGCCTCCTGCTTATTCTGCCACTCGTCGGAACTCATGACATTGATTTGCCACTGAGTCAGCTCTGAAGCCAAGCGAACATTCTGGCCACTGCGGCCGATAGCCATAGCGAGATTTTCCTCAGCTACCGCCACATCCATAGAACCGGTGTCTTCGTCGACAACGATGGATTCAATTTCCGCCGGCGCCATGGCGTTGATTACAAACTGGGCCGGATTTTCGTCCCACAGCACGATATCTACACGCTCACCAGACAGCTCATTGGAGACTGCCTGAACACGCGCACCGCGCATGCCCACACAAGCACCGACAGGATCGATACGGCCGTCATTGGTGTTTACTGCGATTTTTGCACGCAGGCCGGGATCGCGGGCCGCGCCTTTAATTTCGATTACCTGCTCGGAGATTTCCGGCACTTCAATGCGGAACAATTCGATAATCATTTCCGGGCAAGAGCGGCTCAGCATTAGCTGAGGGCCGCGGGCTTCCGGCTGGATTTCCAACAGAATTGCGCGCACACGATCACCGAGTCGGAAAATTTCGCGGCCAACCAACTGGTCGCGGGGCAGGCGCGCTTCGGCGTTATTCCCCAGGTCCACAGCAATAAAGTCGCGCGTCACTTTTTTCACAGTGCCGCTGACCATCTCGCCTACGCGATCGCGGTACTCGTCTACAACTTTGGCACGTTCGGCTTCACGTACTTTTTGCACGATAACCTGCTTTGCGGTCTGCGCGGCAATACGGCCGAACTCTACATTCTCTACCTGCTCGCGGTAGATATCACCGGCCTTCAGCTCAGCATCTTTTTCATGGGCTTCTTCCAGGGTGAACTGGGTACCCAGCTCCGCCAGGACTTCATCACCGACTACTTCCCAGCTGCGGAAAGTCTCGTAATCGCCCGAACGACGATCAATGATAACCTCAATGGTTGAATCTTCGTCGTAGCGCTTCTTCGTGGCCGTTGCCAATGCCGCTTCGATGGCCTGGAAAATAATCTCCTGGTCAACGCCCTTCTCGTTGGATACCGCCTCGGCTACCAGCAAGATCTCTTTGTTCATGCAACTGTGCCTCAAAATCGCCTGAGCTCAGGCTCCTACAGGTTACTTGGTAAATTGGGGAATAATATTTGCTTTCTCGATGCTGTCGATCGGCAGCAGGTATTCATTTTCACTGTCCACGCGCAGAACGACTTCATCCCCCTCCACACCGGCCAGCAGGCCGCGCCACTTGCGCTGACCGTCGAGCGGCATACGCAGGCGCACCTCGATTTGGGCACCGGCAAAACGCTCGTACTGCTCCAGCTTATACAGGGGACGGTCTAGTCCTGGGGAGGAGACCTCCAGGGTATATCTACCGCTAATGGGGTCTTCCACATCCAGTACGGCACTGGCCTGGCGACTGACTTTCTCGCAGTCCTCCACACCTATGCCATTTTCAGAATCGATATAGATGCGCAGCAGCGCGTTGCGACCATGGGTCTGATAATCGATCCCCCACAGTTCACACCCCAGCGATGCCACCACCGGCGCCAGAAGTTCTTCCAGCAATTCGCGTTTGCTCGCCATTTACGTCACCACATACAAAAAATGGGCCTGCGGCCCACTTCGAAAATTATCTGCAACTTTTCTTGCAGATACGAAAAAGCCCCTGACGGGGCTTTGACCGCACATTCATGCAGCCAGTATGCATGAATGCAAAATTTGGTAGCGGGGGCAGGATTTGAACCTACGACCTTCGGGTTATGAGCCCGACGAGCTACCAGGCTGCTCCACCCCGCAACAACACATGCGCATCAAAGCTTTTCATAGAAAAGCAAAATTGGTAGCGGGGGCAGGATTTGAACCTACGACCTTCGGGTTATGAGCCCGACGAGCTACCAGGCTGCTCCACCCCGCAACAACAAATGCACATCAAAGTTTTTGCTAAAAGCAAAATTGGTAGCGGGGGCAGGATTTGAACCTACGACCTTCGGGTTATGAGCCCGACGAGCTACCAGGCTGCTCCACCCCGCAACAACTCCGAGAAACAAAGCCTGGTTGACCTTTGTTTCCCTGCGGCGGGACCAGCCCAACCACTCAAGAGGCTGCGCATTCTATGGTTAGCGCCCCTATGAGTCAAGCCACAATTGGCATTTGTTTTCCCCTTCAGTCGGGAACAGCCTCGAATATACCTCGCTGATCAGTATAGAAAAGGAAGAAAATCCCGCAAATACAGCCCACTGCATATGCCGATTCTTACTTCCAATGCCACGGCCCTGTGTGCATTCATCACATCAAGCCTTGCTGTTTAGCGGGTGAGCTGGTGCACTATGGCACGCCGTACCGGTGGAAAATGTTCACTGATACGCAATATCGCTCTGCGTAATAATTTCGCTGGCAGTCGATCATCGGTGAAAAGGTCCACAACCCGGTTAGTACCGGTATAAATAGGGTGCGAATCCAAACGGTGCTGAGCCTGATAGCGAGACAATGCAAGGGAGAGCCCCGCCGGCTGATACAGCCGCGTTACATTATGCAATTGGCTAGCCAGAGTATTCGCGCCGGCCAAGCCCAGGTTAAAACCGTGCGCCGTAACGGGGTGCATCCCCACCGCAGCATCTCCCACCAGGGCAAAGCGCTCAGCAAGAAATCGATGGGCATAAACTGCCACCAGCGGGTAACAATGGCGCCTAGTGAAAGCCTCAACAGCCCCAAGAGCCCCAGCGCTCTCTCTCTGTACATGGGCCGCAAATTCCCTATCGCTGTAGGCCATCATTTCCTCGGCACAACTGGCGGATACCGTCACTACCGCCGAACAGGTTTGCGCATCGGACATTGGCAGTAGAGCAAGGGTTGAACCGTAACGAAAACACTCCCGGGCAACGCCACCATGCTCCCGCTCTGTGCGCACCGGACCTAG
This sequence comes from Microbulbifer mixtoriginis (SeqCode), assembly GCF_052466715.1. NCBI lineage: Bacteria > Pseudomonadati > Pseudomonadota > Gammaproteobacteria > Cellvibrionales > Microbulbiferaceae > Microbulbifer > Microbulbifer mixtoriginis (SeqCode). Next base: position 3,529,056 of record NZ_CP174288.1, read on the forward strand.
CACCGCAACCCTGCCGAAGTCGCGCATATCTGCGCCAATCCCAGCCATACGACGAACCTCAGAAAAGCGGCTATCCGCCGCCACCAACAAGGCCGCAGTAACAACCTGCCCCCCTTCAAGCTGTACCAGTCGCCGACTCGTCTCGCAACCTGTGCCAATCACCTTACTATTAGGCAGCAGCTGTATATTGCTATCCTCACGCACCGCTTCATAAAGCACCCGCCGAATTGCAGCATTGGGCACAATAAAGCCCAGTGGACCTCGCCCCCGAGTATCGAAGTCCAGACTAGAGGGGGAATCGCCATCCACCACCTGCGCAGACTGCAGCGAGCTCTGCTCCTCGGGCTTCAGCCGCTGCCAGGCTCCTAGAGACTGCAACAATCTTACGGATTTGTGAGTGAGCGCAATTTCCCGCCCATCGTTCGCTGGACACGCCAGTATTTCATCATCCTGGCGCTCCAGCAACGTTACCCTGCAATCCCGAGCAGCCAGCATAAGCGCCAAAGCCAGACCCGCAGGACCCGCCCCTACAATCGCGACATCTGTGTGCAGCATCCTCCCCCCCTAGAACATCCCACTTCAATTTCTGCTTGTGATAAATAACTTTTGTTATCTACCGATCGAAGCTCACTGTATGCTGGAGTAACAGCGGAGCAACTGATACAAATCAGAAAACCTCAAGGCAGGCGCAACAAGAGAATAGACACATACAAAGGATCGTATATGCAGGTAGAAATCGATATCGTCGACGCTTTCACCAGCGCCCAATTTGGAGGCAACTCTGCAGCGGTAATCATTACTGAAAAGTGGCTCAGCGAGCCCTTGATGCAATCCATCGCCGCACAAAACAATCTCTCGGAAACAGCATTCCTACTCAAACGCAGCGACAGCGAATATCATATCCGCTGGTTTTCTCCGTTAACCGAAATCGACTTTTGTGGCCACGCCACCCTGGCCTCTGCTTTTGTAGTCTTTCGAAAGCACCCACATTTAAAAGCTTTGGATTTATTTGCCGAGGCAGTCGGTGAGATGCATGTCACTCATAGAGGGGACGGCCTGATCGCTATGAATTTTCCCTCCCGCACCCCACAGCCATTAGCTAACATTCCCTGTGACCTGCTCGAAGGGCTATCGATCACACCGAGAGAAGTTCTGCGCAACAATCAAGCCTACTTTGCCATTTACGCTGAAGAAGAGGATATCCTACAGCTGCAGCAGGACCCCGCCAGGCTGGCAAAACTCGCTCCCTATGATGTGGTAGCCACCGCACAATCTAGGCAATACGATTTTATCTCCAGGTATTTTTGGCCCACCAATGGCGGTGCTGAAGATCCAGTAACCGGCTCCATTCACACCGGACTGGCACCCTACTGGGGAGTAAAACTGGGAAGATCAAACCTGATAGCCTTCCAAGCCTCAAAACGCGGAGGCCTGCTACACTGCCAGCTTGATGGGGAGCGAGTGATCATCTCCGGTAACGCAGTGCCATACCTTAGCGGCGTGATTGATGTAGTCGAAAAGGACAAATAGTTTTTAATCACTGCACGATCGTCAGATTTCACGCACAAAAAATCCTTTGCCACAAAAAATAAATGGAGAAAAAAATGAATCACAAAGGCTCATGCCTCTGTAATGAAGTCCAGTTCACAGTGGAGGGGGCTTTTGAAAGCTTCTTCCTTTGCCACTGCGACCACTGCCGTAAAGACACTGGTTCCGCCCATGCCGCCAGCCTCTTTTCCACCTCGGCCAAGCTCCACTGGAACCACGGGGAAGAACTCATCAAAGTCTTTAAACTCCCCTCAACCCGGCACGTAAAAAGCTTCTGCGGTCAGTGCGGGTCCGCCCTGCCCTTTGCCGACAAAGAAGCAGGATTACTGGCAGTGCCCGCTGGCAGCCTTAACAGCCCCATAACCATCAGACCCAATGCACATATCTTTATGGCCAGTAAAGCCGATTGGGACAAGGACCTTGGCAAAGTACCAGAACTCGATGGTTTCCCCCAGGTTGATAAAGCCGCCCCCCCCTGAAAGGAACAACGGTGCCGCTTGCAAATAGGCAAAGCAACACCTCACAACCTTTTGTAAGTTTTAGCCTGGGTGACCATCTACTCTGGGTTGAAATAGAACTGGGGTGTAGTAAATCAGGAAAAGTGAGTAACCCAGCACCCAGGCAACAATAGCAGCGAGAAAGCCACTGGGAGCCGGCGCCCAGAAAATACGGGCCAGGGCGGATAGCGCCAGTGCGGCAAACGCTAACGGCATAAGACGCGGCGCCTGTAAAATACGGCCGGTATGCCCCAAACTCACACGGCTGGTCATAGCCAGAATCAAACCACCAATGCCACCCACCGCAAAAGCATGTAGCGCTGGGCTCTGCCAAGCGGGTGCGATTCCGCTCCAGGCCAAAGCGGCGAGAAAGCAACCCAAAATCACCAACCAATAACTGAGGTGTAGGGACCAAACCATGGGCTCCGCCCAGATCTTGGTGGGATGCCAGCGCAACACTCTTACCAGCTGCAAAACACCCAGGGTAATGGCCAGCAATGCCCAAACCATCTTGGGCAGATCCAGGGCCACACTAAGCAGTAAGAGTACGGCCGCAATATGCGTGCCCCATTCCACAATGGGTAACTTCTCACGCGGGCTCAAATGGAAGCGCCGCGCAGTAAAGAAAGGAATAACCCTGCCACCAATCACCAAAATAATCGCCGTCACCAAGAGCAGAACCATCAACGCCACCCGGCTCTGCGAAGCGGGTAGCAACCAGTGGCTGGCCGCCAGTCCAGCAAAGGCCAACATAGCCGGCAGTACAAATAAGTTGCGCCATTGCTTGGTGCGCAGTACACGCGCCCCTAACAAGAATGCAGCCAGTAGGAAGAAAGACACCTCGGCCACGACCGGCATCCACAGAGGCACTGCCGCAAAGAGATATCCTAGGCGTGCCAGCAACCATAAACCCACCAGGCTTATCAGCTGAGTCCCCTTTGGTGAGGGAATTCCGGTCCAGGTTTGCATGGCAGTACCCAAAAAGCCCACCACTACTGCCGTAGCAAAGCCAAACAACATTTCATGGGAATGCCAGGCAACCCCCACACGTAGGGCGGGCAACTGCCAACCGAACAGAGAGGCCTGCCAGATCAGTAATGCGATCATGCTCCACAGGGCACCACCCCAAAAGAAAGGTCGAAAAGGCATGCGCCAGAAAGGGGCGATGGATTCCGCGCTCGCGCGGTCGACAATGGGTATCACAATCTTTTCTCCTTAAACAAAGGGAGGTTAATTCTCCCGGGGCAGGCATTTGCCTTCACAAGGCTCCATTCACAGTTAACACGCACTGCACAACGCCATTCTCACTGCTTCGAAATCAGCAATTTAAACGCAGGAGCCAAGAAAGGGGTCAGCACCAATAAGTCCCGTTTCTACTCAATGCCCAATGTAATGCCAGCCTGATGATTCATCACGATGTGAATTAACATCTGAGAGTCCATTCTAAGAATTGAGCACTCCGCTTATTTTCCCCCAATCAATCCTATTAGTTAATAGGCAAGGGGCATAGTTTTTAAAATTTATAACCCTATGCAAAAAGCGGGCATTTCTCCATAAAAAAATCAAATAATGATTGACAAAAAAGCAACCTCACCAAAAAACCGCTAACTTAAAGTTCAACTTTAAGTTAGTAAGCCAGCAACTTTATTCAAAGAATCCTCACTGGTTATCGATAAAATTTATAAACCCCGAAATATCAACAATTAAACAACTAGGATTTATATTTTACATTTTGTTATCTGCAGGCTTTCCACGTACAAACAGAACACATACCAGCAGCGCCAATAAAGCCAAGTAAGCATTGACCACAAACGCACGATCAATACCTGTGGCTAAACTCGGGGCCAAGGATACTATGGTGGTATTCATTGCCAGCCCTATCGCTCCACCAATAATCTGAAACATAAAAATCAGGGCTGCAGCAAGGCTAGCTCGATCAGGGCCCACTGCAGTAACAGCAGCAGTGGTAATGGTGGGAAAAAATAGACCCAGCCCAATTCCTAGAGAAATTAAGCCAGGTACTAAATGAAAATAACGGGTGTGCTCCAAGAGGTTCGATAACAAAAACATCCCTCCACCAAGAAAGATAGCTGCCGCTGACAAAATCACCTTGGCCCCAAGCATGGCATATAGCCTGCCAGCAACATAGGAAATAATTCCATAAGTAATCATAACCGGCAGCAAGCCGGCACCAGACCAGACAGCGGAGAGTTTTAATTCTTTTATTAAAAATTGTGGTACATAAAGCAACATTGAGACAAAAATAACGGAGAGTAACAGCGTGGTAATGCCCACAGTAAAAAATCGCCCATTTGTTGCCACATCTGCAGGGATGAGTGGACTTACCCTCGCATGAGCCTCCACCCAGGAAAAAGAACAAAATGCAATAACAGAAACGATAAGCAACCCCAAAACCAAGGAGCTACTCAAGCCCATATCCACAACAAAATCCAGAGCCAGCAAGAGTGTTAATAAAGAAATCGACAGGAAAATAATTCCTGCATAATCCACCTGCTCACCAGATTTTTCTGGGCTGTCATCATCAATTACTCGCCAGCTAATCAACATAGCGATAAGGGCAATAGGGAAATTAATAAGAAATATCCAGCGCCAACTAAGGAAATCAGTAAGCAGGCCTCCGAGTAGCGGCCCAACCGAATTGGCAAACCCGCAAACTGTCATAATCAAACCACCAGCCTGTCCAGCGCGATCCTTCGGCATAATCTGATAGGTCATCCCAAGAATAGCCGGCCACATCAAGGCCCCACCCACCCCCATCAGCGCCCGGCTGCCCAATAGCATCCAGACATTAACCGCAAAGCCACCCAATAGAGAAAACAGAATAAAAATACTGCTGCCAATAAAAAACAGACGGCGACGCCCAAACATATCAGCCAGGCGACCTCCGGTGACAATCAACACACCGAATACCAGTGCATAACCGTTAATTACCCACTGCATCGTAGAAATATCTGCCTGGAAATGTCTCTGCATAGCCGGTATTGCCACAGAGAAAGCTGTAAAGTCATTGGCGATTAGAAAAATCGCAAAGGTTAATGCGATAAGAGCAATGATCTGTTTTTTTGAAAGTGCCTCTTTTGCCGCTGCCATAGGTACTCCAGGCTGCCAATAGCTGAATTTATCGGCTCAATCTATTCACAATTTTAGAAGTAAAAAGTTGATCTCAAACTTTAAAGGAGAGGATTCAATTTGACATTTTAAGAGCTGGGATCTAATTACTGATAACAAAGTCCTATATTACTGAGAAACTCCCCTTATAAACGGTAGCCACCCAATAGCCTCCTACTTTATTCCCAGGATTTCTACACTTCTCTCTCATACCGCCTTCCCGTTTTATCACCAACACTTACCCATGTAACAAGGTGAGTCCGGAAAGTTACTCTCAGAAATAAATTAGGGTATCTCACGGCACAGTGAGAACGAGGCAGTAGAATTCGGATTTTAATCCTATGCGCCATGAATTTAATTCATCAGGATGAGAATAGTGAAACCCATCCTGATTCAAACTCCGCCATCGACCGGCACCTAGGTAAAGACAAGCAGTAGTGCCATTAACAGTGGTTTGGGAAGGGTTCTATTAAGCTGTTCTGGAACTGATCCGCCACTAAAGCCGATCCAATGCAGTAAACCGACTTCAGCGCCAGGCAGAGGCGGAAAGTAGTCGCCTGCGCTTGAAGTCGGACTTTTACGAACAAACAAAAAAATAATACATAGATCTCAGTGCCAGCTGTGAATAACATCCAGTGTACACACTGTAACTAGAATGGCTCACACTTACGATATAACCCCGCTTACTTAAAGCGATTTACCGTCATAGTTAAAGGTTTAGGCCAGACTACACTTACAGTCGAGCCAGGCAAAAGTAATAGGGCTGTTATTCTATAGCAACCACCCTAGCTGTCTTTTTGTACTCACCATTTACTGTTACACCATATACGATCCCCGTGCGCTATATTCATATCTGCCAGCACTTTATCGAAAACACTATTAATTTTAATCTAGTGGAGAGCTACCGATATGCTCGAACGGAAAACTGTCGAAGAGGTATTCAACGCTCTCCGTACCGACCCCCAACCATTTTTAGAGCGCGTTGCGAACAATGTGCACTGGGTTGTAAAGGGCACCCATGCTATGGCTGGTGAATATTCCTCCAAGAGAGAATTGGTTGAGCGTGCCTTTCATGGAATTGGCAAGGTACTCCAAGGAGGTAAAGTAATGATGGAGGTCAAGCGAATACTAATCGACGGGGACTATGCGGTGGTTGAAATGGAGAGCACCTGCATCGCATTAAATGGTAGAAGGTACAACAATACCTACTGTTGGATTGTTAAATTTGAGAATGGCTTAATTACTGAAGGCACTGCCTATGTGGATTCTGCACTGGTACAGCAGGTCTTGGATGAAAACTCTTAACCCAATTTTTTATTGCCGAAAAACTTGCTTTGGCTTCAGACTGTATAAAAATTATCTGTACAAAGCCCGGTAGCAATACTTGCTACCGGGCCCACTGATCAGTAAAGAGCCGCATATTTACGGCCCCAGATTTTAAGTCGCCACTATTAGTTAGTTTTGCTAATCGATAGTCATATCAAAATTACCCTCTACACATTTAGCGTAATCGCCTTGATTCAGTGCGGAGTAGGCGGTTTGATAGTTCACCAACTGACAGGCAAAACTCTCATTATTGGGATTGTCGGCAGACCAACCCCAATCCTTATCCCAATAGATACTCAGGGAGGCAGCACCACCGGTCTCAAACTGACCCATATTGGCACATCCCAACTCTTCATCCGCAGGAATGTTCACGCCCAAATAGTCGGTGAAACTTTTGTAGTAGTCCATGCGATTCTGAGAGCGAGCGTCCTCTGAGCCCTTACTACACTCGATAGCGCCGTTCACAATATTGGTAGTGACACCAAAACCGGAACTCAGGTTATTGGCCCGGTCAACACTATTGGGCTCCCAGGTCCCATCAACCACATGCAACATGCTCGGCTTGGGCGGCTGTGGATACACGAAGAAGAAAATAGCGCTCGCCAGGTTCAACCAGGTATCCGCAACCAGCTCCGGATTTTCCAGCAGTGTATAAATATCACCGTACATAGCCTGGGAGAAAGGCCCGTAGTTATAGTTCCAGCTCAACTGCTTGGCACCGCGGCCAAAATAACTCTTGTAGCCACCATCCGCATTGATGGCGCAGGGCCAAACATCTGCCGCCCAGCTGCTGCTGGACTCACAGGCGCCATAGCCACCGGAAGTTTCCTCAGTCCAACCGATTTCGCGAATCCAGTAAAGACCCTGACGCCATTCCGGCTCATCCCAGGCAGCTGCATGGGCACCAGTCTCCTGGCCGAAGTGGGCAAACATCACCGCCAGTACCTTGCGACAGATGGCATCGGAATCGCGGCCATCGGTGTAGTCACCGCAAAAAGCCGGAAACTTGGCCACTGCGCGCAGGAAATTGGTGTAAGTGTATGCATCGGCCCGCAGGGGGAACAAATAGTCCCAGGTATCCTCAGAAATAATACTCTCAACACGCTGAACATTTGTCGGGTTAGCACTGCGACCGGGTTGAACCGCTTCCACAATCGCGTTATCTCGGGTCTCAACAGTATTTTTCACTTCTTGCAGAAGCGAATCAGTGGTACGGGCACTCTCCTCCGCCTTCAGTTCACTCAAGCCCATGACATGACCACTTGCGGAGGCACAACCCGTTTGATTGATGCTTACCTCTGCAACGTCACTGGCCGCAGAGAAATCGGTAGCCGTCAGCTGGAAGGTGTAGGTCACATTGCTGTAAACCTCAGACAATACCGCCTGAGTGGAGCTGCCCACGTAGTTTGAGAGCTTGATGGAAGGGCCACCTGTCTGACTCCAGATATAGCGCATACCGCTACCACCGGTAGAGTCAGAACCATCCAGAGTAATGCTGCCGGTACAGCCCACACTATTGGCAGAAGCGGAGATCACCGCATTCACTGCACCACCTGAGTTGCCATTATCATTGGCGTCATCACCGTTACCAGCGTCAATGGCGAGGTTTTGCACTGTAACCTGCGCCTCCTCACTGGTTTCACCATCGCTGACAATCAGACTAAAAACAAAGTTCACATCATAGGTTGTGGCCGGCAGAGTCACAGAAGTCGAGGCGCTTGTCGCTGAGGCGATATCCGCTTTAGGAGCGCTCGGTGAGAGCTGTGCCCAACTATAACTGAGCGCGCCATCACCGCCGGAAGCACTAGCGCTGAGCTGCACCGTACCACCACCAGTCACTTGCGTTTGTGAAGTAGACAGGTTGAGAGAGATCGGAGTATTGCCGGTATCACCGCTGTTACCAGTATCTCCTCCACTATTACCGCCGTTATTACCGCCAGAGTCTCCGCCGTTTTCGCTTCCATTGTTTTCATCGTTAACGCTACATCCATCGGCCTCTTTGCGAACCCAAGGTGAATCCCAAGTATTTTCCGCTGTCAGTGCATCAGAGGGTAAGTCACTGCCATTTGCCCACCATTGAGCAACAAAAATATCGCCGGCATAGCAAACTTCACTGCCCTTGCGATAGCTTTGCCCGGATTGGTAAGCGGCTACGTCACTGGAGCTATCACTACCGGAATTATCTGAACCAGCAGAATTTCCGGAATCAGAATTGTCGTTGTCATTGTGATTATCGGAATGATCACTGTCACTACTATCATCAGAGGCGTCGCAGACTCCCGTTTCTTGCACGATCCAGGGGGAATCCCAGGTGTTCTGCGCAGTCAGGGCCTCAGCTGGACGCTGTTCTGCAGTAGCCCACCACTGCGCTTTAAAAAGATCGCCGCCATAGCAAACTTGGCTACCTCCCCGGTAATGCTGGCCTTCCACATAGTCTTCTGCGGGCTGATCGGCTGCCACAGCCTGGGCACCAATGATCAATGCCGAAGCAATCGCTGTACGAATAAAAAGGTGGCTCATGGAGTCTCCACTATTCATTTTTAGGGTTCTATTCAAAAATGGATGTATGCAAGGAGGTAGTGCAGCACGCTAGTGTTATTACAAGAAGTGCGGGCTAAGATTTTATCGTTAAACTCTATAGTGGGTTTTCAATTTCTAATTATGTGGTCAGAATTTATAAGCCATCTGACTTTAGCCCCAGGTATTTAGAGGAATAATATTCCCATCCAATTAGACTCTTATTTCGGCACAGATAAACTGAGCCATATGATACCTTCAACAAATACTTAAAATTTTTCTGCGCTTTATAGCCAAAACCCCATACATACACTGCAAATTCGATAGAACCTTCTCAGAATGGTTCCCACCATAAAAAACAATTCTTTACAAAACAGCCACCTCAAAACACACATAAAGTACTAGGAAGCGGAAGCAAATAGGAAATCTATTCCAAAGCATATCGAAAACACCTCTGCCTAGATTCAACTCAGCCTATCTTAAATAGAAATTTAATTTTTAATAAAACAGACAAATCAATACACAAAAAGCATATAAATATCATTCCATAGATAATCTTTTGCATATTTCTTCCATATTTATATATTTCAGGCTGTCGGCAAATGTAAAAAAACTAAACGAGCCAAAGTCATTCTCCAGAGCAATTTCTGTCGTACTTCCAACAATCCAGCTTAACAGCCCTCCTTTTCCCTATGAGTGGGCTAGAGCCTCAATAGAAAATCTCTGGTAAAACTATCAATTCCCATTCAGCCTCAACTCCAGCTTTACAATTGAATCGGCTATCGAACTTATCCCTTCAACCTACAGCCCAGCTTGAGCCTCATCCGAATTACCCTTAAAGGACAACCAGGATTACCTAGCAACTGTTTCCCCACCATATGAAAAAATAGAAAAAAACTAATAGATCAAAGAGCAAGATATTGGTGCTTATCGCACTCAAGGCATTAAGTCATAATGCCAAGCTTAGCATCAATGCCCCCCCGTAATTAGATCAACCTCTGATGACTCTGAAATTAGAAATCATTAAAATAAAGCAACATTAAGAAACTTATTTGGAATCTAATCGATATAAAGATAAAGACACGAGCCAATAAGGCATCGGATGTATCACAACTTCTATTTCTCTTCCAGGCTCTACCCACTAAGTAATGAAGGGTTGCCAGCCGGGTCAGTGAAAACTAGGATACAACTTCAAGTCTGCTTGAGGTCAATACAGATGAGTGGTCAACAGGATATAGATATTCGCGAAGTCGCGAAGCGCAGTGGGCTTCCCTCCTCTACCCTTAGATATTATGAGGAGAAGGGTCTGATCCAATCTATCAGTAGACGAGGTATTGCCAGAGTCTTCCATATCAGTGTGCTGGAGCAGCTCTCTCTAATAGCTCTGGCACGCTATGCGGGCTTCTCTCTCGATGAGATCGCTAGTATGTTTACATACAACGGAAAACCCAATATCGATCGGGAGCAATTGCTCGAAAAGGCCGATGCAGTGGATAAGAATATCCGCCGCTTGGAAGCCATGCGCGATGGTTTGAGGCATGTGGCAAATTGCCCAGAGGACAATCAGCTGGAGTGTTCAAACTTCGAAAACCTTGTGAAAAGAGCGATGAAATTACAGCAAGAGCCTAGTGATGACTCTACCGAAACGACTCAGAACAAGCTAAGTCACAACCAATAATCTATTATTCCCTTAAAGATGCCATCCCACTAACCTGTTGGGAAACTTGTAAACGGTTAAAGATTTATTAGAGAGCCAAATGAATCACTACATATTGTGATACCTATAAATGCACCTTCCAAAAAATTCGGTACTGGCAGCCCAAGATCTTATTGAGGATGCCGCCAGTTCTGAAAACAAGAAAAAGCAATCTACAAATATAACGATTAATGACCGATACATTTAAAGAAGTCATGAAGGTATCGATTCACAGCCACCCATTTTGCACTTTACAATCCAGATACCTCCCTCGAGAGCTGTACTATCGTTGTGATAAGGGAAACAACAGCTTGCTATTATGAAGGTACTGATTGTCGGTGCGGGACCAACTGGTCTTACTCTTGCCGTGGAATTAGCACGCCGGAATATATTTGCCAGGATTATAGATAAACGTGATAGTGCCTCTACTCTGAGCAGAGCCGTTGGTATTACCTCTAAAAGTTTAGAGCTACTATCACACTCAGGTGTATCTAAAAGGCTGATTGAAGAGGGGGTACCCATTCAAAATGCTTGTATCTATCAAGATAGCCACCTTGCTTTGACCTTGCCGCTGCATTCAAGTACCTCTTATTTTCCTACCATATTGGGGTTACCCCAAGACCGCACCGAAACAATCTTAGCGGAGTCTCTGGCCTCCATGGGTGTGAAAGTCGAGTATAAACTCGCACTCAATGAGCTTCATGAGGAAGCGCAATCCGTTATAGCTCAATTATCCAGTGGAGAGGAGAGTAGCTTCGATCTTATTATCGGCGCAGATGGTGTTCGCAGCGCAGTTCGACAAGGTGCCAATATCCCCTATCCCGGATTTGATTTAAATGAAGACTGGTCAATCGCCGATGTGGAACTGGATGATTGGCCTCATCCACAAATGTTCACCCTCACGCAGACCAAGCCGGGAATAGTGGCAGTGTCAGTCCCCATCGGTAAAAATCGCTATCGCTTTGTTGGTAACTGCGAGAAGGTTTTGGAAGTCTTTCCGCTGCCGCTAAGAATTCACAAGGTGAGGCGGGAAGGGGTCTTCAAGATATCTATCCGTCAGGCACAGAGCTACTCCAAGGGCAGAATACATCTAGCCGGTGATGCTGCACATTGTCACTCCCCAGTTGGCGGACGAGGTATGAATTTGGGTATCGCCGATGCAGCCGAGCTAGCTAAATGTATTGCAGAAGGCCAGCTAGATGGTTATTCGGCGCTACGCCATCGGGAAGATAAGAAGGTTATAGATATCACAGAGCGAGGAAGAAAAATTGTCACGTCACAATCATTTCTCACCAGGCTCGAATTTTCTGCCTTATTAGCCGCGGCCAATCATCTACCATTTGTTCAAAGAAGGCTCAGTAGGTTTGTGGTTGAGTTTTAAGGAGAGCAATAATCCCGCGCGGCCCTCTTTACTAGGCCACACTAAACTCTGTCATCATGCCAGAGTCCTCGTGCTCCAGAACATGGCAATGCACCATGTAGGGCATATCCGGCATCGCCTCCAGAGGAAAACGTACATAGATTTCTGCACTACCGGCATTGGATATAGGCACCGTATCCTTCCAGCCACGCATATAGGCCGGCGGCGTAGCATCGTTAAATTTAACCAGCCGAAACTGGCAACCGTGAATATGGACCGGGTGTAGCATAGTGTCTTTGCCCTCAGAAATTCGCCAGTGCAAGTCTGTATTAATGGGGGCCTTGAACCCAGGTTCAGTGAATGAAAATGAAACACCATTAACCGCATTAGCGGTCAATTGTGCTTTCAAAGGCAACGCCGGCGCCTCAGTGATGAGTTTGAGCACCCTAGCTACCACAGCAGGGTCCGTTTTTCCCGAGGCTACCATTTTTTCCAGTCCTGTCGCATCAATAAGTTTGTCTGCGATCTGCGAGCGATTCATCTGCATTACCAACTTCTGGCTGATCGGCGGCAGCTTAGCCGGTATTTCAGGCATTGATACCAGCCGCTCAGGCAAAGAACCCCGCCCCTTCTCATTAGTGGGGACCACACTGAGAAACACTACAGGCCCATCGAATGGGGGCAACCGCATCACCTGTTGGGGCACTGGTAGAGTTATAAAATCAAAGGGCTGGCCATTGCGGGCATCCACCATTACCTCGTAACGCTCCCCGGCAGCTATGGGTAATTCTTTAACCTCTACGGGTTCCGGTAAAAATCCACCGTCTGTGGCAATCACATAGATGGGCCGCTGATCACTAGTGGAGAGTCGGTAGTTACGAGCGTTTGATCCGTCCAGAATCCTGAAGCGCACCCATCCTCTTGGGGGATTAACCACCGGGTTGACCACACCATTGGTAAGCAAGATATCCCCGCAATAGCCCGCTGCAACCGTAATCTCATTAAAGCGATGAAAGAAGCTGCCGTCTTTGTTAAAGCGTCTATCTTGGATAATCACAGGGATATCATCCACCCCCCAACGCTTCGGCAGAGGCAAGGCATCACTATTTTCATCATCAATGATAATCAGCCCTGCCAGCCCCTTAAGTACCAACTCGGCAGTGGTGGGATAGAGATGCGGATGAAACCAAAGCGTCGCCGCCGGCTGGATAATCGGTAACTTTGCAGTCCATGTATGACCCGGCTTGATGGGCATATAGGGACCACCATCGGTATGACCCGGCACAATCAAGCCATGCCAGTGTGCAGTTACATTCTGGGTCAACTGATTATGTACGTTGGCCGTTACCGTTTCACCCTTGCGCAAGCGCAAAGCCGGGCCTAAAAAGGGGCCATTAAAGCCATAGGTCGGCGTTGTTACTCCCTTGAGAAATACTTTCTCCGCTGGCTTGGCTACTAGATTGATTTCTCCGGCTGAGTCCGCCCTCAACTCCGGAGGAATTGGCAGCACAGGCCTTGCAGAGGAATCCCTGATGCCATTGATTTGCGCCCTCATATTAGAATTAGCCAATAGAGATGCCGCCAAGGTACCAAGACAGAAATCTCGACGTGATAAATGAGACAAGAAGAATCCCTCCTCATAATCGTAACGTTAAAATCTGGTAATACTCTGGCGGCTTAAACCTCTCGCTAACTACACACCTTTAATAAGCCCCAAAGCAGCATAGACAGCGGTGGCATCAGCAATAATTGGTTACAAGAGTTGGGGTTAGGTGGCCTTACGTTTATCTATATTTATATACCAATAGCATTACTGTCATTTGAGATACAGGCCGAACTCTTATTTTTCCTCAGCACAACAATATCCATATCTAGACTCCAATGCATATTAAAACCGCTGGCTTTATCATTTAACCGAAAAAGTTGGGGCGACACAATCAAAAGCATGGTCTCTCAATAGCGTCTCAATATAATAAATCCACCAGTGTACATATAGAAATAGACACTCAATAAATCTAAGAAAATATTCCTATACAGTTAACTCAAATAATCAATAAAGCGCCTAAAACTATAAAATAATCCGTAGAATAAATTGCCAAATTTTTTTAGACCTTAACTCTAGGCATATACAGAATCACAAAAAAGGCAACATACGCCAAACCCATACTTTTTTCTCATAATTTTAACACTTATTTCCCATGGCGGATAATCTGACATCTATAGATACTTTTATGAGAAGATTTACTTAGAAAGGGGAACCAACTCCAAAAGACCAACCCCAACGCTAAATAGAACACTCTCGTATAAACGGGACTCCCTCTAAATCCATGAAGGAGATCATTTAAATCTTATTTTCCACTTAAAGAATCAAAAAAATAATTAGACCTCAATATAGACCTGCCATTTATTTCAGACTCATGCAGTAAAGGAGTCACACATGAAGCCATATTGCAACTTATTCACAGGGATAATTACATTTATTAGCATTGCAGCCTTTGCCGCAGGGAATCATAACTCTCAAGATCACTTACAAACAGACTTCAACTCCAGCAGCGATCAAATAGAAAAAAATAACAATAATTTCAGGACGAGCATTCAAAATGGCAATAAGAATATTGTGAACACCCAGCAAAATGACGAAACACTTGGAAGTAGCATACAATCCATTCAAATAGGCGACTTAAATCAGGCAAATATTTCTCAGCCAGGAACCATAACCTCATCCATTATTAATCGCCAACTTGGCAGTAAAAATATTTTATCTGTCACCCAGACTAACAGCATCAACAGCAACATATTCATTAATCAACAGGGCAACCAAAACTATTCAAACACAAACCAAATTTCTGGAGACAAAAATAGAGTCATTAATACTCAGATAGGAAGTTCAAATTATTTCATTGCCAAACAAGAAGGGAGCATATCCAGCACTATAAAAGTACATCAAGAAGGCAATGTTCAGCATACCTTTGTAGAGGAAAGCAAATCTAGCTTATTCAATACTGTTTCAGTTATTCAGATGAATCTAAAAAACTCAGCAACTGTTAATTTAATTGCAACAAATAATAGCAGTATTGATATATTTCAAGAGGAAAGCAAAAATTACATAGGAATATTGCAGCGCTTGTCTACTAGAAATAGTGTGCAAATTCGACAATTGGGAACTTCTGATATTGCTTTGATCAGCCAAACCGGTAGCTCTGACAACACTATCGTCTTACGCCAGAGTGGAGACCACGTACTTGACATTCCAGGCCAGGAGTCCACTGAAAATGGCAAAGACATACAACTAACCAATTCCAACAATCAAGTAATTGTCAATCAGCAAGGTACTGAGTTAAGCAGCATTAACTCCAATCAGTTTGGCTTAGCTAACCAACTCACCATTAACCAGAGCGGTCTAAACATTAACACTTCTAATGAACAACAAGGCAATAAAAATGTTACAGGCATTGATCAAGCTGGAGAGAACCTCACCATCCTTACTCGCCAGATTGGCAATGAAAATCAGTCAACCTTTTATCAAATGGGAAGTGACCTAAACATAATTACCAAGCAGCTTGGCGATAGAAATAGCCTTTCAATTATTCAGAAAAGTAATTTTAGTGTTATTGAAAGTGTCCAGATTGGAAATGGGAACCGACAAAAAATAGTGCAAAACAACTCTAGTAGCCGGGCCTCTTTGCATCAAGTAAGGCAAGGTAATAACAGTCAGGTATATCAATGATAGATCGGCTCGCTTCGACTTATATAGACCACAAATATTGCAAATTTAAAACATAACCCATCTACTCAACACCAGTAAAACTCAAGCAACAAAATTAAAAACCCCGATATACGGGGCTTAAATTAAGAAACTATCTACAGAGCAAATTTGCTAATCGACACCTAGCTCATACGTAAGACTTTCACTCTTTGCCATGGAAGCATCAACCTCAACAACCTCACCTGTACTTAATCGCTCGACTGAAACAGATTTCACTTCAACCGAAAAAGCTTTACTCACTGACTCGACAGTTGATTCCGGGAGCGTAATTTTTCTAGATGAGTCACTGCATGCTGACAAAACTAACACCAATACCGCTCCACCAGTATTCTTAACCTTTCTCACATCTAATTTCATAATATTTTCTCTCGTGACCCCCAAATACTACAAATTATAATTAGACTTAAAAAGTATAAGTGACGAACCATCGTGTTTCACCAACAGGCAGCTGGAGCTTATCATCCAAGGTAAAAGTCAAGGTTGAATTGTCACTTGCGTACAGAGCGGTACCCATATGTTCCGAGAACTCTATTGTACCGTCACTGTTGGCATCAAAATATAGCTTTACCTTTTTTAGATCCTCAACCTCATTTAGACTACCCTCAGCCTTCAAGGTAAGGCCATTCAAAACCGCATCTGCAGAATCACTTTCAAGTAGCAAGGACAGAACCACCTGCTCACCCTCTCCCTGGAAATTATATTTATCAATCTCTTCCGATTTAATGGTCACTACTGGTTCAGCAACACCTAGTGTAGCAATAGCTCCAAGATCTACTATGGACCCGTTTACGTCTCCATCAGCATCATTAGGACCGCCATCCTCTATAGTTAATTGCAAGCAATAATACCCTTCTTTAAGACCTGATTTATATTCATCACTCCCCGGAGAAGGGCAGGCACCAAGCTTACCAGAAGCCGAGGCGACATAATTTTTATCATCCTCAACAAAGTCCATCCAGCCAACACCCTGCCTATATTTTATATAGCGCGCATCCGCAAGAAGAGCTGCTTTTAGTGGAATTACAACCTGAGTATTACTGCCAATATCGGTTTCTCGTACGATGAAATCAAAAATTCCATGTAAGAATTGATAATTATTTTGAGTAGCAAGATTTTCACTGTAAAATTTATCAATATCACTAAGAGTAACATTGCTTGAATACCTACCTGCCATATAAGCGCTGTCCCCAAGTACCAAGGATGCACCCTCAACACTTTGAATTTGTGCTCCGCCAATATCTACTGGTAATAAATTACCATCTCCTTTTTTATCAAGATAATCAGGGATCTTATCCTTATCTAAATCTATAACACCTTCAGCAAGATCACTGAGACCATCGCCATCAGTGTCTTCAGTATCGCTCAGCTCTGGCAATGACTCTTCAACCCGAATTAAAGTGGTAGTACTGGTTGAACCTCCACTTGAATGTGTAACCTCAAGATTAATTTCATGAGTTCCATTTATTTCAGCGGGATCAAAAATAAAACTATCTTTGTCAAAACCATTTAGCGGCACCAGTGTTGGACTACTCCAACTATAGGCAAGGCTATACGGTTCATCGGTATGATATAGAGCCATTTGTATATCTACTGTTACCTCACCTGCGTCACTGTAAACTTGTGATAAATCTGTAAAAACTTGGTGAGATGGCAAGTCCGATTGATGAAAATAAGTAGCAAGGCTCGCTATATAATTACCGAGAGTAGGGTCGATTATTTCATGTCCATCGGGGGATGGAAAATAGTCTTGCCCATGACCTTCACCGAGAATGTGATGAAAGCTTTCGCCCCCAGAATTGACTTCGCTTCCAATATATACACTATCATTTATGATCATCACATCATGTGGAATTCCAGCCAGTTGCCCCCCGTGTTCAGCCCCACTCAAACTTATGTCAGATTTCCAGCTCACTTGCCAGCCTGGGCAATTTTTGACTAGTTGCGCAATAGGCAAAAATATACCAACTGAAAGCGATACACCACTTTCACTAGCCTCATTTTTAGCACAAGAACCTATGTATGGATCCTGCTCACTGGTAAGAATTGCATGATCTCCATTAGCATTTATTACCTTAAAGTCAAAGACTGCATTCGATTCAAATCTCCGACAACCACTGGAAGTACAGCCTGTACTCACCTCATAAAGCGAGGCGCCTTCCAAGTTATTAAGAATTTCATTGAAATCTGCCAAATCATTGATTTCTATCAAACCATCATCATCCAAATCAAAGTCGGTTCGATTTACATCAGATAAAGCTGTAATAGATTGCAGTACTATAAAAGAAGCTAACAATCCTTTCAGAATGTTAATTCTTGTTAGTACATACCGATATTTCATTTAAAAATTTCCTTTTTTAATCTCTTTCTGTAGTCATAGCTAGGTACTTGATATTGTAGAGGCGCCAACTTTTATTAAAGCATGAATAGAACCAACTAAAAGAGTAAAAGAACACAAGAATTACTAGGTTTTTATTGAGCCAAAATCAGAGCTTATGGTAAGAGTAAGTATTCAACGTCAAAGAAAAGCTAGCAACAGCCATATAACACATTCCAATTACACTGAATTACAGAGACCAGATTCACCACCTGATCGATGGATAAATCTTCAAAACATATGGGGCACATTTCTGGATCAGCTGTTTCACCGAACAAATTAAAACCAGCCACAACAATATGCTCTATAGATTTTTTTGGAGGATGACCCAGTAAAAATTAGAGAAGCGATAAAAATCAAAAAGCCCTACAATTCGGAGTTAACTGGATGATTCCGAACTTCTTTGGATCTTGATGTGGTGCCTAGGCGGGGCTATGAACATACATAGTGAAATCCAAGTATTACCAACAAGATACGCTACTAGACGAGCCATACAAGAATGGTTGATCAAAAATTGTATAGCAGATGTGTATCGTCGACAAGTATTTTGAAGAAAGAACTGAGTGCTCAATTGAACTAAATGCTTCAGTTTCTCTCCCCTCGGAGAAGGGGCACCCCAACTTCATTAGGAATAGACAGGCCAGAAACAAGGCGTTGCTGAGCCCTCAATAACTATATCTGTAACTTCCCTATCCGTGCTTGAAGTGTTGTAGTCTTTCTTTCAGATCTTACACTGCTACTAAGAAGTTCTTCCTCCGTACCCAAATCCAATTCACCCTGAGGACCATTCTCAACACTCTCCCCTAAATGCTTCGCTAAAAACTGCTTTGTATCATAGCTATGTAGAGCGTATCCCCCTTTACTCAAGAACTCATCCAGCCAATCATCACGAAATTTAATTGCCTGCCCGCTAGCGTTACATTTTATCAGCTCGTAGTCCATACCCAACCAGTACCATTGCTTGACCTTCCTTGCTAGGTATAACGCTCTCTTAGGGGCCTTATCTCTGTCAACTGTATGTAAGGAGAAGAGCAAGAACCGCGATAATTTAGGGAGGCGAAAATTGAAATACAGGTGGGGCTATTCGGACGCTTCAACAGGTGCATGAGTGTGTACCAATTGTGTGCCAGCGGAGTGCCAGACATAAAAAAGGAGGATAATGCCTCCTTTTAACTCTATGATTTGACTGAGATTTTTCTCAGTTACATGTACCAGGACGGGGACTTGAAAAACACCCTCAACACCAGTAACTATGAGCTACACATGGAGTTATTGCAAAAAAGGGAACACCATATGTAGCACCACTTTGAATTCCTACCCCTACTGAGAAGCGCCAATGGCTAGATTTAATGGTGAAATTGAACGTCCACTCTAAACTGACAAAGTGTCGGTTTGCCTAATACTCGACAGGTGAATCAGCTTTAGAGGAATTGGCTCCCAAAGCATTTCAAAGGGATGCCCTGAATCACAGCTTCTTTAGAGCCTTTGGAGGGCAGCCCCTCAAACCGCAGAACTGACGGTTTTAAAACACCCCAGAGTACATAGCTAGTTGTTATCCCCTGCCTGAATATAGCCACTGTGGAAACTTAGTTATGGTAGCGGTGCCGGATACAAAGCTGCCAAAAGTAAAGTCTATCCCTTCTCTATTTATAACACACCATAAAACTCTATCTTTGGGTTACGTACGACTAGAGGAGCAGTGCTGTAGTGGTCAACTATTTCCGGAAAGTAAGCTAAGTTTTTCTTCCGCTTTTGCGAGCGGTACTCCGTCATTGTGTTGCTGGGGACGCTTCCAGTTGTAGTAAGTCATCAAGTAATGGTTGATGTCTCGGCTTGCTTCTGTGATAGAGGTGTAACCGAGAGAAGGTATCCATTCACTTTTCAGGCTCCGAAACAGTCTTCCCATTAGTGCATTATCCCAGTAATTTCCACGCCGACTCATGCTCTGGGCCATTCGGTAGCGCCACAGCCATTAGCGGAACTGATGGCTGGTATACTGACTGCCTTGATCCGAGTGGGCCATAACCCCATTAGGCATCCCTCGCTGCTCCCAGGCCATTTCCAATGTCTTTATCATTAGTGTGGCAGAGGGCCCATCCAACGATACGGCGAGCGTGTAAATCTATAACGGTAGCCAGGTAACACCAGCTTGAACCAGCCCAGATATAGGTAATGTCACCACACCAAACTTGATTGGTTTTCTCAACATTAAACTGGCGATCAAGTTCATTCAGTATACCTAAGTACTCGACTATTGCTCTCTTATGCTTATGAGGACCAGGTTGTTTGCACGCTAAGCCGGCCTCACACATTAGTCTTCGAACTTTAAAGCGTCCGATTGATATCCCTTACTCATAAAGCAAACCTACAACTGTACGACTTCCTACAAAGCTACGGCTGCGCTCGAAGACTTCAATGACTTTGGGGCGAAGCTGCATTCTGGGTTCATCAACAGAGTTCTTATTTTTTCCTGTATTCGTAGTAGCATGATCGAGGTATTTCAAAGTGATCAGATACTCACCAGGGCTAAGTGCCGCATCCTCTATGTGAGACCTTTTTCACCTAACGCCGCGAGCAGCGGCTGATTGCTTTATGCGCTTTAGAGCACAGCGACCTGTACATAAAGTGTAAAAAGTAAGCTGTCCGGTGGAAGCCCACAGGGCCGGAAGGGACTGCCTCGCCTTGTTACAAACTTTCGTGAAGGGCGTATCTAAACACTAACCTGCAGGCCGCAAGGTATACATATCCTACGATAACAACATAAATTGCTAGCCCACCCCAGACCCCCAACACGTGCGGAATTACTGACTCCATTCCTGGTGATGGAGACATCCATTTAAACTGAACCGCCGAAAAAAATTGAAACATTGCTGCTATGAGTGGGGAAAAGCGAATCACATTTCTCCAAGTAGTCCATTCTTTTTTCCTGAGGTAGAAAAATGATGCAACGACAAAAGCTAGGTAACCGGCAGCACTTAACATTACTCCAAATCCTAAAAATGTCAGTATCGGAGTAGAAAACCCAAGCTCCAGAGCTCCGAACATTAATACCGGCCACAGTATTGGAAGAGCTAGGCAAATTAACCAATATGCTTTCTTACTCATGGTTTGTAACACCTGCCGCAGAGGCGAATAACTTGTTGCAAGTCCAGCGCACGAAGTGCGTGCTTGTGCCGACTCTTTTTAGAGAACGAGTACACTACTGGCAGTGACATAAAACGGCTCCTCAATAACGTCAACTGTTTCAGGAACAGGAAAGTTGTTGCCAGAATACTTTATTTCAATGTATTCAGTCATTCCTGATTTTCCAGAGAAAATGAGAACCTCTAACGTTTACCTACTTCTGCAAGATTAAAGTTATCTTCAAAAATCACACCATACTTAGCTGGAGCCGCAATCGCTTTATTAGAAGCCGGGACCAGAAGCTAGAAGCTAGAAGCTATTACAACCGCACTGACAGAACTCAGTAAACACAGTTTTATTGAGATGATTCTTTAACACTTGTGTATCAGGGAACTGACACCTCTCTAAAATGAAGTTAATCCAACCCCGTGCTTTGTGCTCGTTATTCATTGGTTCTCTAACGCCTCAAGAAGGGGGGCCGTTAAGGCGTCCCGCTTCCTTGATTTGTTAGTACCTTTGACGGATTTAGGGGCCCAAATAATTATTGATAGTAATACTTTGAATATCAATTAAGCCTGAGGAACCATCATAATCACGGAGATTATCATTCAGTTCTCCAAGTTGATCAGTAAACTCATTCACCAGCGGATAGTAGTCCCTTGATAAAACAGTTTCTTTATTTGGTCCAGAAAAAAGAATTGTTTCTACATTTGTTAAGACGTTACCGCTAACTAGATTATCATATGTGCTTTTAGTAAATTTTCCATGATAGCTCATAGTTAACTGTAAATACCCTTCTACATTCGTGAGTTCATACGAAAGATCGCGCCCAATAAGAGTGCAGCACCAGCCTATAATATCCCCATAGCTCCAAGTAAAGAAGTAATCTGTCAGATCGCAACTTTCAGAGCCGCTTGGACAATCCATATTGTAAAAAAGGGCAAAGTCCTGCCCCATAACATCACCAGCTCCATCGGTAGCCACCACAACTTTTACTCCGATATTGAGTGCGTCTTCTTGCGATACGTTCTGTGCAAATCGTACAACAACTTCAAAAGTAGGAGGATCAATTGAAAGTATTTCGGTGGAGGTAAAGCTTTCTATTTCAGCGGGCATTTCTACTGGATCAGAACTGTCTCCGCCGCTGCCACCGCTGCATGCGAGCAGAAGGCCCGCAAAAGAAGCGAGAGAGATCAAATGTAGAATTTTTTTTAACATATATAACATCTAAGTTTAGGTTATTTTACTTTGGGTATCAGTATAAACGCCGCCGGCAGGGGTAGCTTACCTTGTGCGTATTTTGCGCAAAAATGGGAGCAAAGCCACCCATACAAAAGGTGCACAAGGTAAGCTGTCCCGCGGAGGGCCCCAGGCTCGGAGCCATATGCCCAGCCTTGTATGGATGTTTTTGCCCGATTCTGATGTTGAAAATCCTTTTCGCTAACGGGTAAATTGAGACCCACCTTCGGCGGCCACCGAAGGCCTTGTTTATCACAGTTCGCTGCCTGGCCGGCTCGTAAAAGACCAATAACAAGTATGAACGTGATAAGCACTCACTAGGCATAACTCGAATAGTCATGTGGGCCTCGAGCTCGAATAGCAAGGCGGAGATAGCTTATCTTATGGAACCTCAAGAGATCAATGTCGGTATCGATACCAGCAGTAAACAACTCGATATTTATGTGAGACCTACTGGCCAGTTCTTTAGTGTTACCAATAACAAAGAAGGCATTAAAGACGCTATTAAACAACTACAACCGCTTAAACCTCAAAGAGTATTGATCGAGTCCACTGGAAGGCTAGAATTAGAATTTGTCTGTGCTGCTCATAAAGCGGGACTGCCGATAGTTGTTTGCAACCCCTCACAAGTAAGAAACTTTGCAAAGTCAGCGGGGCGGCTCGCAAAAACAGATAAGCTAGATGCAATTGATATCGCACATTTTGGTGAAGCAATGAAGCCAAGATTATCATCGATCAAACCAGAAAAACTAAGAAATATCAGTGATTTGCTGACGGTCAGGAACCAGTGCTTAGAAATGAGCACAATGCAAAAGAATCGCCTCAAGAGAATGCCTAAGTCTGTTCACAAGCCCATTCAGGCTATCTTAAAGGCCATCAAAAAGAGCTAGAAGGAGTCGATAAGCAACTTGATAAACTTGTTAACAGCGCTGCCGAGTGGCGACAAAAACGCGATCTCTTATTAAGCGCTAAAGGAGTCGGCAATGTACTGGCTTACACGCTAATGAGCGAACTTCCTGAGCCGGGCAAGCTAAACCGCAAAAAGATTGCGGCACTTGTGGGTATCGCCCCGATGAATCGTGATAGCGGCAGCTTCCAGGGTAAGCGCTATATTCGAGGTGGGCGACATCGTGTACGCACGGTTTTGTTTGTTTCTATGATGTCGGCCATACAATGCCACCCTAAATTAAAGCCAATGTATGAGCGCCTGGTCGCCGCTGGTAAACCAAAGAAAGTAGCCCTTATCGCATGTATGAGGAAGCAGCTTACCATTCTAAATACGATGGTAAAAAACAATACTTACTGGGATGAGAAAATGGCTTAAATACTTGACAAAGGACCATAGTCACTTGTTAGCTGTGTTACTCATGGATGAAGTAAACATCTGTTTCTCTTCCTTCATCTACCATTGGAACCTCAATTGAAACCAGAGCTTCTAAAATAGATATGAACTCATCCTCCGATACAATTCGCCCCTGCTTTTTACTATATAAACTTCTTAGTTCTTTCCTAGAAATACTAATTTTATCAATACTCAACAGGTTCTTCTCATTCAGAAGCTCAACTAGCTTTCTAACATTTTCAGGCGGTACTTCTGACTCTTGTACGTGCCAGATGGACTCTTGAACCTCTTCTGGGTCATCAATTTCGTAAATAACTACTCCAGAGATACTTGTATCCGTCTCCTTCTGCCATTGAATTTCTTTGGCGCCGAGAGCACCTAGGAATTCTGTAAGAAATTGCTTTCTTCGCATGACACTCTCGTACAGCTAACGCCCGGCTTAGGGGCGGGTTTGTAGCTGCAAAGCAGCGGAAAAGCCGTCCCAGCCCCGAAGGGGCAACTACAGCCGCTTGTTATGTGCTTTGACTTAGCCATAACTATCAAAGAGCTTACGCTGATTCTTTAACTCATTGAAAACACTTATATAGTCATACAACTGAGCTGGATCAGTGCTGGAGCCATCGCCGCAAATACCTAGAGAGCCAAGGAGCCATGATGTATCCACCTCTCCACGCTTATGTATCTCTAGAACAAACTGATACATCAATTCGTATGAGTCTCTTAAAGATATTTTCTCAGAGAACTTATCGTCTTTTAACTCTAAGTAGCTCACATTCAGCTTCCTTTAAGGCACATAACGCTCTGCGCACAGGCGAGCGAAACGTAGTGTAGCGAGTCCAGCCCGCGCTTTTTACGGGCGATTGTGCAGCAGTTTTTTATAAGTTTTTGCCACGATGTTTCTTCCTTAACGCCCTAGCACTAACTGGCTTTAGTGGGCAGTATTTTGCAAAAACAAATTCAGCTAAAAACGGACCCGCTAGTAGTAAGGAGCCAAGAACCAGTAAACTTTGAAACCTCAATCCCAAGTAAATAGCAAGAATAGGTATAAACGCGCATCCGAACGCTATCACCCTCTTAGATAAGGCTGCATATTCATACTGGAAAAAGCATTTCTCACAATGCATTCTACTTGAGAAAGATAACATCTTTACCTTTACAGTTTTCTCTTTACATTTTGGGCATTTTCTCATCATGACTTATAACGCCCCAATAAGCGGCGGATAATAGTTGGCTAAAATTGTGAACGAAGTGAACGCAGCCAACTGTTAGGCGTCCGACTTGATTGGCTTGTTATGCGTATCTCGCTAGATTCGAACGACACTGTGTGCCCAAAACGTAATTGATCCATTATTAGCTTCAAAATCACCAACATATACACTGATGCCATCAAGCTGATGAGATGAAACATCTTCAATGAACATGCCTCCGGTTGCATAGGGGAACCCTTTCTCAATCTCCAATCCTTGCGGCGACTTGAATCTTAACTTCACTAAGTCCCCATCTCTTTCCAGATGAAGATCTATGTATGAATCTCGAATGTTGGAGGCATCGACCTTATAGGAAAAATAAACAATATCATATAGATGGGGGGATTCGATGATGTTGTGATAGATCCGATCCATATTCTCCCCCTTTACGCATAACGTTGCCATCTGCGGTGGCTGGAGCGCTTTTAGAGCGAAGCGCGTTGCGTAAGATGTCCGTCAGCATGGCTTGGTTATGCATTTTAACTCCCTGTTGCTGCGAGATAGAACATAAAAATTGAGGCGGCAAAATACAGAGGTACACGAATTATGCCCGCTAATCTATTTGGCCCCCATTCATCTACAGACCTTGCCACTTTGTATTGATCTACCATCAAGTAGAAAGATAAGCAGCCAAATATAAATGAACTTATCGGATTCCTAATAGATGAATAGTTCAAAAGCTCTGGCTTAAGAAACCGGACAGCCAATAGAACAACCATGCCTAACAAAGCTATGAGGATGACAAACTCTTTAATTCCGAAATTCATCTTATTCATGATGCATAACGCCCAGCGCAGGCGCAGCCAGCACGGAACACCTTTTGTGTTAATGTTTGAGCGACAGCGAGTAACACAAAAGGTGCGTAGCGTTGGCTGTCGCTCTGCCGCTGATTGTTATGCCTAGTTCTGGGGGGTTACCTGGACCTCAAATGGAACCCCACTTGAAGCTGTAAACTTAATGCCCGCAGATTCATGAAACTCTGTGAGTAAAACCGGGCTAGCCACAAGTACAAACCCGGTAGACTCATTGAATTCGTACACTTTCGTTTTTAGCCGGATTTGGTTCTCCGGTGTTTGCTCAGCGTTTAGCTCAATTTTTAGCATGTTATCTATACGCATTTCACTTTCAACGCCTTCCTCATTAAGAAGCTGAATAGATGCCAGCTGCTCATTATTTGAGCTAGCATCTACTTTAAGCATAATTGGAGACGCCGTGGAAAATGAGGCGTATAGAAGAGATGCGCCCCCAAGTGCCAGTATTGCGGCAATATAATTCTTGACTCGTTTTCCGACAGAAAATTTTTCTGGTTCTGTTACAAGAATATCTTCTGGCACAATTGAAAATGCAGAAGAAATTGATTTAACCGACTCTTGGGACGCGTTACCACTTTTCTCTATTCGCTGTATGGTTCTTAAGCTAACTGATGCTACTTCAGCCAGCTGCTGCTGACTCCAAGCTCGCGACTTTCGTAGGCTGATGATCTTGTTTGTATCTACTTGCACTTCCATTTCTCTGTCCTCTGAAAATTGAACTTAAATTTTCATCGGATCAGCCTTAATTAGTTATGTCATTCTTACGACATTAGTACGAAATATAGGCGACAGGCATAACGTTGCCAGCAAGGGCAGCCGAAGCGGAGCGTAGGCTGTCCAGCCCAGCCTCCGGTGGGCGATCTTGCCTGGCCTGGTTATAGCTGGCGCGCTCTGAACGACCTACTAGCTCTCTGCCAGCCAACTTTGGCTGGCCACTGCCCGATAAATTTACAAGGGAAAATACCATACTTTCCCCACCAATTGACTAGCTGATTGGCACTACATAATGGTGCAACTGACTTGCAGGGCTTGTTGACTTAAAACGAAGGCACGTGAACGAAACTGCGATGCCAGCTTGCAGGAAAACTCTCTGGCGAAGCGTGTTCAGGTAAAGATTGTTACTTGCACCAACTACAAACCATCTAAAAATTGACCGCCACAATAACGCCGCGCTCAGCCGCCGTAGGCCAATGGCGGCTTTTTTGCTGCGAAGCGCAAAAAAGGTGACAGTGGCCGGAGGTCGGTTGCAGCGCCTTGTTAGGCTATTCTACTTAAATACTATGCCATATAGGTAGAATAAGGCCGGCAATATGAAAGATGCAAATATAAGGGCTGAAAAAACGGAGTTGAAGAACTCTTTAACTTTATAAGAAAGACTATACGTCCATTTAGAACTGCCCCCATTTAGGTCTATTTCTACAACATCAATATTTCCCGTTTTAACCTGGTGAATTTGACTAATTGTTTTTTCTATAGAAAAAGGACCTAAATTGACCCCAATTTTTTCCTCTCCATCCTCACTTTTAAGGTACATATACCATTTGTACCAGACGCCATCATCTTCGTATGCTTCTCGTGCAAACTTTTTGATATTCCTTAATTGATACTCGAATGGTTCAACTTCTTTATCATCAGGAGTCTCAAGTTTTATAGAACTTGAGTTTACTTCAACCCGCCAATTTCCAGTAACACCAAGAACTCTAGATATCTGATACAAAAAGAGAAAAATGAAGAGTAACGACGCCAGCCCACAAACTACCGATATAAATATATAGGCTAATTCTTGCGCGTCTCCATTTGTATTTCTTCCCCAAACAGAGATACTTCCTGCTGCGGTTAAGACCACAAGCATCAGCAAAAAAATAGAATCGGTGAATAGCTTTCTAAGAGCTGAATGTTTATTTTCGTATACCATCAAGATAGCCTAACGCCTTTGTCACAGGCTTGATTGTAGTGGAACCTTTTGCCGTATAATTGCGAAGCAATGGCAAAAGGTGTAACGGAAATTAAGTCCTGTGTACAAACTTGTTATGTGCATTTTTTATTAATATTACAATGCCAGCTACAACAGGTGAGAAAACTGCTAAAAATAGCTCTCTAAACATATTAGGTTCTGTAAAATATATTACACAAGTAACAATACAACCAAGGATCATCCCAATAGAAATAAGTGCTTTATATTTATCTGGCTTTAGCAACTCAAGCCAGAAGCCTAAGACTCCAAATAGAGCAAAACTATAAAACAATAACCATAACGGGATATTGACAATATTATTAAATAAGCCAAAAGACCAATATGACCCAAGCAAGAACCAACATGTTGCAGGAGCTACTCCAGTGATAAAGATAAATATTTTATAAAATAATCCGATTTTAATTTCCTTGCACATAACGCTAAGCTAAGCGGACCGAAAAGCCGCTAGGCTTTTTGGGTCCGGTGGAGGCCCGTAGGGCCGGAACGAACTTGAGCGCCTTGTTAGGTTTTTTGGCTTTCAATTTCCTCGACCTTACTGTCGTACAGTGCTTTTGCGCCTGCAATTAGTATTTGTAGCCTCTGTTCTGTGGCAGTTTCTATAAGGTCTGCCACTTCTTCAACCATGTCTATTTTTTCCGCGATTTCGATCTCACTCGACAGGTGCTGCTGAAGCTCAGACCACATATTTTCTTGAGCTTTTCCAATTTGCTCTTTGAATATTTCTAATTCCGCCGCCGCTACCAGTTTTGGATCGTGCTCAGGGTCTTCACACACTGTTTCTAGTCGGCCTTTAAACACTTCAAGAAGGTTTACCGTAATTTGATCTAACCTTGCAGATGAAAATTCATCTACTTTTGATACCAAGTGGCCACCGAAGTCTTGGCCTTTCTCATATGCGGCCTGATTTTTCTTATCTTTATTTCGTTTACCTGAAATCCAATCGAGAAACGCCATATGATTCTCCTTTTGAAACCTAACGCCCACAGCACGGGCGGCCGGAGCGCAGCGTAGGCCGTCTCGCGGAGGCCCACAGGGCCGTAGCAATGTGCCTGTGATTGTTATGTTTTTTCACGGAGCCGCCAGCAAGACCATAATTTGACAGCATATTTTACCTCGAAGTAGCCGGTGATAAGTTGCAAGCCTACTAGGAGAGCATATACCCAATCTGGCGGGCCAAGACTAGCAATAACCCAGGTTGGGAGAGCCATTACGGCAATGCCGAATGCTACTAAACCCGTGACCAAGTACTCTACAGCTCCCCACTGCTCTTCAAAACCGAACCCAAGTGCGACAACGAGTGCGCTAGTCCATAGCAGGCAAACTACGAGGAAGTGAACGGCCGTAAGTATTGCTATTTTTCTTCTGCTCATTGCAGGCGCCTAAAAACATAACGCCGCCAACAAAGGCCGAGTGGTAGCGAGGTCCAGCCGCGCTTTTCGCGGCGATTTTGCTTGGCCTTGTTAGCATTTTTCTTTGAGGCTGTAAGATGCATACCCAGAACGTTTTCCTTTTTTGTACTTTTCATGCCTTCCGAGTTTTTTAATACAGCCCACATCAATTCGCCGTTCTTCGGCGACATATTGAACGAGCGTAAAGTAATTCTTCGGATTTTGGCAATCCAACCTTCTAGGATTACAGAAGAATTCAGCAGGACTTATATTCCTACTGTTTCCCTTACAGATTCTTAAATAAGGTTGTTTCTTACACAAGACTCCTGCATGAGCTTGAAATATATTCTCACTAGGTAGAGATATCACAAGATTTTCCTCTCCCATACATAGGCTTGACAACAAGAAGCTTGCAACTAATAAGATGCCCCTCACTTTATACTCCGAAATGCTAACGCTTCAAGCAGCGGCGCGCGTTAGCGCGTCCAGCCACGAAGTGGCGATGCTGCCTTGACTTGTTAAATGTTGATTTGGCACAGGCCATACTTTGCCTCTACTGCTTTAAATACTTTTACAAGCTCACCTTTTACCATTGCCTTCAGCTGCTCAGGGCTATTTTCTATTTCCTTACCTTCGGAAAGGCTGATAGTTGTTGCAACCTCAAGACTATTTTTGGCCTTACGCAATGGGCCTATTTCTGGGGCCTCAATTCTTTCATTGCCCCAGCGAATGATCATATTTATTTCTTTGAACGGCATTTCATCAAAGGCTCTGCTTTGTTCGATGATGAGTTTAACTTCTTCACAAACAGAAGCCATTGCTTGGCCGATATTCTTAATTCGACCCTTAACTAAACCCACTCCGCCAATAAGTACTGGATATTCGCTCATAGACATTTAACCCTCGCAACACCGGGCAATTTGGAGCGTAGCGGAAAGTTGTTCCGTGTGCTTGCGCTTGTTAGGAGTTTTATCTTTGCTAGTCATTTTCAACTAAGAAGAGCTAGTCAATGTACGGATAAGCTCTACCTTCTCTCTCCTTTTACGCTTATATTTTTCGTGGTTGATTTCACCCACAATATAAATATGCCTATCCCACCCTTTTTCTGTCGCTGGGGACTCATCCACTTCCTTCCAAAATAGACCTTTTGCACCGGTTTTATCTACTTTTAGTAGGTCAATGAAGTCTTGAACATTCTCATTTGTAATAAGTGAGAATGCAGCGTCAACTAGATAATCAAGATCAGGTTGAGGTAACGAAATTTCTTCTTCGTACATTTTTTGGAACGTTTCAAAATTTCGGTCCATTCGTACTCCTAACGAAAATAGATATGCGGAACCGTTAAGAAAGTTGGCAGTGCCTTTGCCCAAGCAAAGGGAATGACAACTTTTAGGTTTCCGCATCATCGGGTTGTTATTTGTTGCTCGTGGTACTCTGTACAAATTCACTACAAATACCTTTCTTCTTACTGTCTACCACGATTCGGAGAGAGAAATTAGCAGCACTTGGTTCGCGGCCTTGCTTCGAAGTGGCTGCGCCGTCCGCATCAACTTCGTTATGCGAGCGTCGCTGAAGCTTCGAAGCTTACACGAAGGTCGAACCGTTGACTATGGGCTTTCCCGCCAATACTGTTTATTTATACAGCACTCTAACAATCACCCGCTATTCTTAATTGAATCCCTACAAAACTGGAGCGAGCGACCAATAACGCCCGCAACAGTGGCGACCAATGCTATGTACATTTTGTGCGAAACTGGGAGCGTAGCGACCCGCACAAAATGTGCATAGCGTTGGGCGTCCCGCGGAGGCCCGAAGGGCCGGAGCAAACTGCTTGCGTTTGTTATGCATTGATACCCACCAAACTACCAACCAAACCTACCACAACAGAAATTATCACTAATTGGGCTAGCACCCAAAATGCAGAAAAATACACTTTTGACACTCCACGCTGAACCACAGCCGATGAATACGCCACCTGACTGAGTTTGTCATAAGCGAGGAGCAGTGGGACTAGAAGTAACAGATACCAAACAGCTCCCCTGGACATCTGGCCGATAATCAGCGCAACAAAAATATAATAAGGAATTCCTAAAAACCACAATAATTTCATTTTATTCTCACCGACCTACGACACCGATGCATAACGCCGCGATAATCGGCTGGGCGCGCGAAGCGTGGCCAGTCCGGTGGAGGCCCGTAGGGCCGGAACGAAATTCATCGCCTTGTTATGTCTTAAACAAGTCTTTGATAAAGCTTACCGGAGACTTTCTACTTACCACTAAATTAGAAACTGCTTTGACAAATAACTTCTTGTTTGGAGCTGGGCCAGGCCCATGATTTGCTCGGCTATCTTGCGATCTCTCTGTAAGCATTGTGCCCACCTCACCATTCATTGGATTAACGGAATACTCCAAACTGAAACATCTATAATTCTCACTACACTTTGGTTTTACTAGACCTATGTAGTATGTTTCGTTTCTCTGAATAGGCGTAGGTAGCTTGATTGTTGTGAGCACCACTCCTTTTTCAAGGTCATCAACGAAAACATCGATTTCTTCACTGGATATAATTTCATTTTCAGGGAGCTTATCTGCAAAACTATCCCAAATATTAGAAATCACATCTCGACCATCTCGATGGATAGCCGCTACAAAATTTTCAACTGCATCACTAAATATTACTTTCGGAAGTATTATTCTAGTCATGCAATAGTGATGCTCTCTGTTACCAGTTTTTTCCATTCTTTAATTCTCAATCTCAAAGAGACATAACAGTTAATTCAAAAGAAGCTTCTTTATATCACCCTGCTCTATATTTCTAAGCCCCATTTCCTTCGAAGAGGAAAAAAACTTAGCAAACCAATAAGCTATCTGCACTTGGCGCAAATGTACAAAAAAAGATATAAAGCAGCGTCTTTATAATTCTGTATTTTCTCTGCTTTATATCACTTTTGGAACCCTTTAAGTATCAATGGGTTACAGAGTTTCACCTAGAAATAGGAGCAGCTGCTGCTGATCTTTGTTATAAAATGCACAGCTGTACATTTTTCGACCACCCTTAACGCACATAAAGGTCTTAATCCTATAACTCGACTTTTTGTGCTACCCATCCACCAACGCCCGCCAAACAACCCCATCATCCGACAGCCGCTTGCGCACCAGATACTCCAAACCGCCAAGGGTAATCACCGCCTCAGAACTGTAAGCCCCTACTTCGCTCACCAGCAGACTCAACTCGATACGCGGTACCCGCACACGCTCATCATCTTCGAACTCGTCGATCTCTTGATCTTTAACCACACGGCAATCTACAGACTCAGCCCCGCTACCGTCTGTATAGGTAGCGGGCTTGCCCCGTTTACGAAACGCGCGCTCTGCGGCTCGTTGGTCCAGATCCATGCTTCACCTAGGCCTTCACGGTTCCCGGCACGCCGGTAAATTTGACCGCTAGGCTGGTAACGCCAGCGGCCTCTGCGGCAAAGGCGGTGGGGCCAGTGATATTGCCGGTTGCGGCTGGCGTGGTGGGGGTAGTTTTCGGCATGGCTTGCGCCTCCTGGCTATGGGTTTGGTTTGGATTACCTGCAACCGCAGACGGGAATCTAAATTCAGAGGGCCCCTGCATAACCAATGCACTAATGGCTTGAGGGGTATTTTTGAACTGGTTTAAGTGATCAGCATTGAAGCTTGCGGCCATTTCCATTGCTGCGGTAGTGTCGGTGGCAAAGTCTGTGTAACGCCTTAAAATGCTTTGGCGAGGACTTTGACTCCATCCCAGTGCACAAAGCGAAGCTAGCGGATCTGCGTAAATGGTGGGAATCCCTTACCTTTCACCAGAAACATGCACGGCGCGCAGAATTTAATAAATTCTTTAATTTCTTAATGGCAGAGGGGTTGTGTAAACTGGAAAGCAACCCATTTACCACCGCCGATGATCGCCCGCGTTTACTGGAAAAAGGCAGACCCAACAAGAGGCGGCAGCGCCTCAGCTTGGAAGCCTACTGGGTTATTTATGAAAAGGCTGGTGAGCTGGGCTATGAGGCACTTCAGATCGCCATGAGTATCAGTATGCTCACCACTATGCGCCGTGCCGATATCTGCGAGCTACGATTTGATAAACATCTACAAGGGAACCACCTTCGCAAAACGATCAATAAGTCCGAAGCGCAACGGGACAGCCTCGCCGCCAGCCACCTAAGTTTTAATTTAAAAACCCACCAACAACTCGGCAAACTGATTAGCCGTGCAAAAGAACTCAGCCTAAGAAATTACCATTGTCCCTATATTCTGAGCCATACACCTAAACAGCGGCGCACGGGGAAAACTAAAAACCATATTTGCCAAGTCAGCCCCGACCGACTGAGCGATATGTTTACGGAGGTCCGCAACGCAACTGGCCTTTACATCGGCTTGCCCAAAAACCAAACTCCACCCAGCTTCCACGAAGTGCGCAGTCTAGCCTCAGACCGGTTTAAGCGAATGGGGTATGGCGTAAAATCAGTACAGCAGCTAATGGCACATACCGATGAGCGTGTCACACAGGCTTATCAAGCAGGACACGGTATTGATTATGAGGAGATCAGTATCTATTTGGATGAGCAGGCAATTGGGCGAGAATTTTGAAAAATCCTAATGTTTATAAAATATCTAGCTGGCCGTCTCTCATTAATTTAATATTTATTTCTGCCAACTATCAGTGATGTAGTGAACAACATCTAACTCCAAAAGGGTAGCGACCTGACAATGATTGAATAAAGAGGTAAGAAAAATACTGAAGTTACTGGGCAAACCATCATTCTCCAGCTCATACCAGACCTGCTCACTGCTCCTATCACCCCATATAATAGGGTAAGTATAATCCATAGAATTTTCATTCCTGTACGAATGATGTCCGCTATCAATTCCTATTAATATGTTATGCATATGTCGAGGTTCGATATCACATTCTAAGACAGGTCTTTCCTTTAAGTTTTTTGGGAGCGATTTACTTAAAACAAAAGAATAAATCTGATCAAAATAATTGAGCTTGGCATTAACAAGTCTATCTCCATAAATCCTATACGCCGAAGGATTCTTAATTGCTTCTTTCATTTTTTTATTTTCGATAATTTCTCCAGAATCTCCACCAGAGATGAGGTACCACTTATTTCTGATTTAATTTCCCCTATGGCGACTACACACTCCACAGGAAAAAATTTTTGATGCTCAGTGTCAGCTATTTTAGGACAATAAGAAGGATCATAAATTATGATGTCGCACTGAGTACTTACATCTCCAGCACTAGTTATAATAAATCCCTCCGAGATTTTGAAATTTTGAGGGATAAATAGCTTTAATAAATCAATTACAGCCTTTTCTCGATACTCACCATACTCACCATACTCACCTGCATGAATTAGCCTCTTGGTTTTCTTGTCCCAAAATATTTCTTTTGAAGTATCAAAAGATCGCTTCAGCACCTCTATTTTATTTTTTACAAGAGCCTGGAAAATTTCACTACTCATCACTCCCCTCATCAAAATAAAGCTATTAACTTAAATAGGAACGCTAATTATTGCGTTGCACTTTATGCACATTTTGAGCAAGGAAAGCAAATCTTGAGTATTAAGGGCTCTAATACAGAAAATCGAAAGACCAGGAACCAATATGAAGCTACTCCCTCTTGTAGAATCAAACGCTCTAACAGAAGGTAAACCTGGGGGACTAACTAGAGAGGAATATTTAGACGAAAAAAAAGAGCCCTAAAGGCTCTTTTTTCTTTCTTGCGAGTTTGTGTTCACGTTTATGATCAGTTTGTGTTCACTTGGTAAGAAGCTGTGAGCTTCTTCTCGCAACCCCTTGATAGACAGGGGAAATTTGGTGGAGCTAAGCGGGATCGAACCGCTGACCTCAACACTGCCAGTGTTGCGCTCTCCCAGCTGAGCTATAGCCCCAAATCCTTTTTGCTTAACGTTTCCGTTGAAAGCGAGGCGCATTTTAGCAAGGTTTAGACGCCTGTCAACAGAAAAAATAACTTTTTAATCAATTAGTTAGCAACTTAGCCGGCACAGCCCCCTAGCGGGGGCTGTGGGGTACTTAGGGGAGTGAGGCGTACTCTTTCTCCCAACGTTTGAGGACTTTTTTCCCGGCGCCGCCCAGGGCGTCGATGGCCTGGCGCAGGCGGGCGCGACTGAGGTCTGGGCCCAGTAGTACCATGGCGTCCATCACAGAGAAGGAGGCGGTGGTGCCACTAATGGCAACAAACAGGGGCGCGTTGAAGTCCTTGAGCTTAATCTCCATGGACGTGGATAGAGTCTTCACCGCCTGGAAAATACTGTCGCGGTCCCAGGCACGCAGGGCTTCCAGACGCCACAGGGCGAATTGCAGCAATTTCTTCTGCTCATCCAGCTCCAACTTATTGCCACTGAAGCTCTCCTCGGTGAGCGGCAGCTTACCGGAGGCAAGGAAGCTCACCAGCGGTGCGAAATCGCCGAAAGTCTCCATACGCTCTTTGGCATGGGGCAGTACCTTAAGCAGGTTCTCGCGGTTAAACATCCAGTCTATAAGGCGGTCGGCAAGCTGCTCATTTTCCAGCTCGCGAATCCACAGGCCGTTCAGCCAGGACAGTTTCTCTACATCGAACACCGGGCCGCCCAGAGAAACGCGGTGGATATCGAAATGCTCAAGCATTTCTTCCAGAGAAAACTTTTCGCGCTCATCCGGCATGGACCAACCCATACGGCCCAGATAGTTGAGCAGCGCTTCGGGCATAAAACCGGCGCGCTGGTAATAAAGAATAGAGGTGGGATTTTTGCGCTTGGACAGCTTAGTTTTATCCGGGTTGCGCAGCAGCGGCAGGTGGCAGAGCACCGGCATTTCCCAACCGAAGTATTCATATAGCAACTGGTGCTTGGGTGCGGAGTTAATCCATTCCTCACCGCGCAGCACATGGGTGATCTCCATCAGGTGATCATCCACCACGTTGGCCAGGTGGTAAGTAGGCATGCCATCGGACTTGAGCAGAATCTGCGCATCGACCTGGGCCCAGTCGATCTCAATAGTACCGCGCAGCAGATCTTCCACTACACAGGTACCGCTCTCCGGTACGTTCATGCGCACTACATAGGGGGCTCCGGCGGCGCGACGCTTCTCTACTTCCTCTTCCGACAGCGCCAGGTCACTGGGCTTCAGTGAGGTGCGGCCGGCTTCGCGCAGTTCTTCGCGCAGCTGCTCCAGCTCTTCGGCGGTGCGGTAACAGTGGAAGGCATGGCCTTTCTGCACCAGTTCATCGCAGTAAGTTTTGTAGATATCACCGCGCTCACTCTGCCGATAGGGACCGTGGGGACCGCCTACGTCTGGACCTTCCTGCCAGTCCAATCCGAGCCAACGCAGGCTATCGAGAATCGCCTGCTCGGATTCCGGGGTGCTGCGCTGCTGGTCAGTATCTTCGATACGCAACACAAACTGGCCGCCCTGGGCGTGGGCAAAACACTGATTAAACAGGGCAATATAGGCGGTACCAACGTGGGGATCACCGGTTGGAGACGGTGCGATTCGGGTTCTTACGGTCATGACAAACCTGGTTGAAGATAAATAAAGGACTCTAAAGGCGCGGGATTATAGCGCTGGCCGCGCGTCGGGCACAGATACAAGCTGGTCGCTAATAAGATCTTTTAGGCGCCATAAATCGAAAACTACCCGTAAATGACGTGACTTGAATCACAAAAAAAGTATGATCCCCGCCATAAAGATGGAATAGCTTGACTAACGCATTACCCCTGACAAGTGCAGGATCTTCGCGAGCGGCTTTTCACAGAACGATAACCAACGGCTCAGGAAGATACGCCATGCACAAAAATGTAGTTCGTTCACTGGCCTCTGCTCTCGCAGCAGGCATGCTTTTCAGCGCTTCGGCCGCCACCATGGCAGCCACCAATAGTGCCAGTAGTGATATCACCCTTACCTTTAACCCGAGCATTGTAATTGCCGATGTCGGCGATATCACAATTACCGACCCTGCCCTGGGGACCGATGCCGTTGCCAGTGATGCCTTTTGTATCGGCGGTTTTGGTTTTCCCACCTTTAGCATTACCTTTGAAAGCAATGATGGCAATAACGATACGGCTTTCAGCCTCTCCGGCAACGGCCTAGACGTTCCCTACAGCGTCGGCTTCGACAACAGCACTAACGGTCCCTTTACTGTGGTTAATGAGGGTGAGCCACTAACTGGACTAGATCGTAACGCCGCTTCTTGCAGTGGTTCCGACAATGCCAGATTCCAAATCACTGTTGCCAATAGCGCCTGGCAGACCAACGATGTGCTGGATGGCACCAGCTACACCGATACGCTGCTGATCACTGTAGCCTCAGAATAATTTTGTGGCGTGGCCGGATAGGATTTCCAGCCAAACCCATCGCAGTTTATGGCAGGACGTCTTAACCAATGGCATGCGCTGGCATTTTGTCTGGCGCAGGCCATTCACGCCGATAGCTTTGCAACAACAGCAGCCACTTTTCTGCTGGAGACCTCTGCACCGGAAGGGTTTGATTCACTGACCGAACCACAGCAGTTATTGGTAGACCTCTACTATGGCGGCCACCAAATAGGCGCAGCGCCAATTACTGTTGACCCCACCCATATCCAATTCGACGAGCCAGAGCAATTGCTCCCTCTTCTACCTAAATTATTAGATAGAGAGACCGTAATAGCGGCGCTGGCCGAGCCTTTGCCCAGAAATTCACAGTATCTCTGTCGTTCAAGCTGGCAGCGAAAGTGTGGCTATCTAGTGCCTGAGCAGGTGGCGGTCATTTACGATGAAAACCGCTATCGGCTCGATTTATTTTTCTCCGCAAAGTTACTGCCACAAGAAGCCGCCATCAGCGACCCCTATCTCCCGGCCTCCACCAGTGAATTTTCCATTGTTCAAAACCTCAGTGGCGCCTGGAGTGGTGTGGAGAGTAATCTCGGTAAAAACAGTCAGAACGCCACTTTGAATGGCAACACCATTATCAGCTTTGGCGAGAGCGCCCTACACGCCCAGTGGTCGGCTGCCACTGCGCAGCACAATCAGATTAGCGCCTTACACTGGTCCAGGGATTATCGTGGAAAAGCCTATTCGATTGGCTTACTACAACCCCAAGGGGGCTGGCACTATTTCGGTAACCACAGCAGCCTGTATGGGTTAGAGATGCGCAGCTCCCAGCTCAGCCGTACAGACATTAAATATCGGCAGGGTAGCCCACTGGAAATCAATATGCCGGTACGCGGGCGTGTGGAAATTTACCGGGATCAGCGGCTGATCCACACAGAAATGCTGGAGGCCGGTAACCGGTTGCTAAACACCAGCACCCTGCCGCATGGTTCCTACGAAATTGAGGTGCGAACTTTTGATGAAATGGGGCGCTCGCTGCACAGCCACTCAGAGTTCTTTACCAAAGACTCCCTGCTACCGGCCCCAGGGGAATGGTCCTGGAATTTTTATGCAGGGCAACCCGCGCACAATTACAGTAACTATCAGACGCTACCCGAGCGCTACGAGGATGTGCTGGCTCAGGGATCTATAGCTCGACGCTTAAGTGGCAATCTGGGGTTCTTTGCCTCGGCAGCCTCAACCCGTGAGCAACAACTTTACGAGATTGGCGCCCGCTGGATAGGTGGCTTCTTCGAAGTTTCGCCGAGCATAGTGACTAACAAGGGTGGGCGCAGTGGTCACAGGGTTCAGGCGCTGTTGAAAACCCCATTCGCCACACTGAGTGCTATTGATACCAGGCTGGATGACGCTGCCGATTTTGATCAAACCAAGGGTCTGCAACTGCTACCACTAGGTTACTCGCAGCGCAGCCTGGCTCTACAGAGCAATCTACTGGGAGGGCAACTCTCTCTGCGCTTGCGTGAGCGAGACAGCGGGTATCGCTTGTTGCCCGGAGAGCAAGTCGACAAATTAGATAATGCGAGTAAGCTCACCAGCCTCTCTTTCAAACGCAACTTCTTACAAAGTGCTAAGTGGCTGGGCAGTGCCACTTTCTCACACCATAAGGCCGACGGGCAGCAATATACCGGCCTGGAGATAGAACTCCGACGCCGCGCCAAACACTGGCAGCACAGCGCCAATCTACACAGTGAGCGCAGTAATCACAGCGATCGCGAACAGCGCTTGCTCCTGGAGAGTCGCTGGCACGATAGGGACCTGTGGGCAGCAGAATTTGAGCAACAAATCACTGCAGAAAAAAGCACGCATGGCCGTTATCTTGAGAGCAGCAGCCATCTCGCCGGCCACTTCGGATATTTAAACAGCACTCTCAGTTTTAATAACGTTAACCATAGCAAGGCTTTCAATTATCTGGGTGGCTTCAGTACCAACCTAATTGTTGCAGAAAATACCTTCGCCTGGGGTGGTGAACGCGCACTAGAAAGTGCGGTAGTTATTGAAATCGATGGCAGCGACCAACAGAATTTTGAAGTACTAGTTGATGGCAACCGGCGTGGCTATGCCAAAGGCGGTGATAGGTCTGTAATCAACTTGCCGGCATTTCAGAGTTATGACTTGTCTCTGCGCCCATTGGATAATGGTTTCTTTGATTACCGCGAACAAAGTAAAACCTTCACCCTATATCCCGGTAATGTTAGTTCCACAACTTATCAGATAGAGCAACAGCTGCTTATTTTGGGGCGTCTAACCGATATGGGTGAGGGGTTACCTAACACCCGATTATTTATCGGTGAACACAGTACCACCACCGATCGGTACGGCGTTTTCCAATTAGGTATAAATACCAACAAGAAGAGCCTGCTTACTCAAGCATTAACTTGGGATCACTGTCAGGTTCCCATAAATATTCTGTCTTCTGGGGATAGCTGGTTGAATCTAGGCAGCATTGAACAATCCAAGGCCAACTGCCACATCGAAACTACTGCGGGGTTAACCAGTGCGCAGCATTAAACACTTAATTGGAAAACTCCTTTGGCTGGGTGTTCTTTTTTTACATTGTCATAATCCGGCCAAGGCACAAAGCTGCTCCAGCAATGACAGCTTGCGCACCTGTAATCTGGGCGACACACACACCCTAAATTACCAGTCCAATAGCCAAGAAGTTCCCTTCACCTTGCGCAGTCGCAGCGCATTCAGTGGCCGCGCCCTAGCATACTACGCGGAGCTCACTCCTTTAAGTGGTAGCACTTACTCTTTAACTGCCGACAATGGCGACACTTTGGATATCTCCTTTACATTAAACCCTAGCAATAGTGATGCTCAGCTACTCACACTGAACAATCTCGCTGGCCCCTTTAATGGTAGTAGCAATGATGTCAACGCCTCCTTAACCCTGAACATAGACGATACTAAAACGCCCTCCTCCAATCGCTACAATGGTAGTTTTCAAATCACCCTAGAGCAGTACTTCCTTATTTTCCTGGTTGATAGCGAAACAGTAGAATTTGATATTGTTTTGCAGGTAGAGCCCCGTATTGCAATTCGTAACCTGGGGGATATTAATCTCAGTAACTCGGGCATTTCCTTCGGCCAGGCGATTGAGGGACAGGAAGACTTCTGTATTGGCGGCATTGGATTTGACCGCTATACCGTAAATCTATCTAGCAGCAATGGAAGCACAGGTGGAACTGGGATTCAGCCTTTTTCCCTCAAAGGAGTTAATGAAAATATTACCTATTCGGTTGGCTTTAGTAATACGTTAAACAGCAACACGTTCAACAGCCCTAATAGTCAGGGTGATATCGCGGGATCATTTTCTAGACAGTCAGATGAAGCTTGTACTATTGATAACGCCAGAGTATATATCTCAGTTGCTCCCTCAGATTGGGAACAGGCCGGGGAACCTGTATATACTGATGTACTGACAATTACGGTTAGTAGCCAATAATAACTTTTACAACTTCTTACTGACCGCCAGCTTTGTAAAACAACTTTAGTATTAAATAAAATAATTACGCCAACCAAAAAAACTCCATTAGCTGGCGCTAATCCTTCAAAACTCTTATACACCTCCCTCATTAGCGTTTCTATGGGAATCGCTCTGCTAACACCTATCTCAAATTCCATGGGCGCCGCATAAGAACTCTTGATTCATATAAAACGGCATTTTAAATACTCTAAAAACCCCACAAATCCAGGCAAGCAAATATTGTGACAATTCAGGCGCACCATTTATCCAAAAATAAGAAATTATCACTATTTTCTACCGACCCACTGGGAAATTTTCCCTATTCTTTTAGCCGCAAGATCAACTATACCCTTCTCCGCTCACACTTAACAAAAGGACATCAATAATGAAGCACATGTTAAGAGGTTGTGTCATCCCTGTGGCGATGGCTGCTATATCCACCGTTGGGGCACAATTTGCCCTAGCAGCCACTGATCAGGCCAATACAGAAATAATGCTAAAGTTTAATGAGTCGATTGATATAAATGGCCTCGAAAACCTCACCTTTGAAGACCCCGCCCCAAGTACTGATGCCGAGGGCTGGGTAGATTTTTGTATTCGAGGCATTGGATTCACAAACTTCGAGATTCAATTTGACAGCTTCAATGGAGACGGTGCATACATACTAAGTAATGGCTCCACGGATATTCCCTACCAAGTTAGCTTTAGAAATGTTTCGGGAGGAAGCTTTTCTCCAACAAATGAAGGTGTAGCCCTAAACGGACAAATCCTCCAGAATCCTGGCAACTGTAATGGAGCTCCAGATAACTCCACCTTTGAAGTATTAATTCCAAATGCAAATTGGGAAAATCCCAATGTTTTAAGCGGCACCATATATACCGACGTTTTGACAGTGACAGTTACGTCAGAATAACCAATAGAAATAATAAAATATAATTTTGGTCAGGGAACAACCTCCCTATGGTAATGGTAAATAAAAGCAACGTCGGGAAGTTTCCCTGGATGCTCTTACCGCTATGGCTCTGGCATACGACTGCAGTATCAACAGAACCAATGCATCTCGTAACCACAGATGTACCTGCAGGTTTTGCAGATCTAACCAAGCCCCAAAGGATTGTGGCAGACCTGTACTATGGCGGGCGCAGTTTGGGCTCGGCGCTAATTATTGCCGAGCCTGAATTCGTGCGTTTTGTAGAACCTGAGGAGGCTATCAAGCTTCTCCCTGTCAGCCTTAACCCCGAGCGCCTGCTGCTTTCATTACAGGCTTCACTGAAAAAAATAGTGATCGAATTTGTCGTGATAACTCCCAAACAGATTGTGGATTTATAAATCCAGAATACTTCGCAGTAATCTATGACGAAGAGAGGTATCGACTGGATGTCTTTTTCTCACCAGAGCTACTTCCTCAACAAGAGGCCCTGACCGACCGATACTTGCCCTCAGCCAGCAATAGTTTTTCCATTGTGCAAAATATCAGTGGTTCTTGGTCGGGAGCACAAAGCGATGAAGTAGACAGCAACACACAAACTACTTTATCTGCTACCAGCATTATTGGATTTGGTGAGAGCGCTATTTACGGGGATTGGTACACAGCCAACGAAATTGGTACCCGTGTCAGTAGTCTGCATTGGGAAAGGGACTTCCGCGGAAAAGCCTATAGCCTTGGATTATTACAACCAAAAGGAAATTTTAGTACTTTCCAATCATTACACCGTCTCTACGGGTTTGAGCTCCGTGACTCTCAGTACAGCCGCACAGACATCGGTTATCAACACTCCGCCCTGGTAGAAATAAACATGCCCGTGCGTGGCCGGGTGGAACTGTACCGAGATGGTCGTATGATTCACTCCGATTTGATGGAAGCTGGTAATCACTTACTGGATACCACCACCTTACCCCATGGCGCTTACAACATAGAAATTCGTATTTACGACGAAGCTGGCAGATTAATTAATAATACTACTGAATTTTTTACCAAGGATTCACAACTGCCCGCACCGGGTGAGTGGCGCTGGAGCCTGCAGGGAGGAATGCCAGTAAAACCTGAAATATCCTCCGGAATGCCGGATCATTATCAGCAAGAGTTACTGCAAGGATATATTGCCCGCCGCCTTTCAAAAAATTTTGGCGTTTTCTCTACACTAGCAGCCACAGAAGGTCAGCAATTTATGGAAGTTGGTGGCCGTTGGGTAAGCTCTTATTTAGAACTCTCCCCCTCTATGGCTAGGGAGTCCAATGGTCTAGACGCCTATAAATTACAGGCTCTGATAAAAACGCCCTATGCAATGCTGAGCGCCTATCGGATTAAGATTGATGAGCAGAGAGATGATGTAAAGCCCGATAGATATACCCTGCTAAGCAATAGGTTGTCTCAAAGCAGTATTAGCCTGAGAGCCCCACTTTTTGGTGGAAACCTAACGCTAAGGCGCAGTAAGCGCAATCGAAGTCCGGGAAATTACACTGACTCACTCTCTCTGGACAGTCAATTCAGTGAAGCCCAAGAACTTAGGACCTTGGAATATCGTAGGAATATATTTCGAGGAAGAAAATGGCAAGCTACAGCCAATCTGGCCTACAGTGACGCTGACGGGGAAAAATATACACTACTGAGTATTGAACTTCTTCAAACCAATAAAAACTGGCAAAACTCTTTCAACCTACGTGGTGAGCGCCAACAAGGAAGCGGTGACAACCAATATCTAGAAGTCCAAACTCGCTGGCGTGATGCCGACCGCTGGGCAGCAGAAGTAAACCAGGAGTTCACTATAGA
The DNA here is from genome assembly GCF_052466715.1 of Microbulbifer mixtoriginis (SeqCode). NCBI lineage: Bacteria > Pseudomonadati > Pseudomonadota > Gammaproteobacteria > Cellvibrionales > Microbulbiferaceae > Microbulbifer > Microbulbifer mixtoriginis (SeqCode). The sequence goes on from NZ_CP174288.1 coordinate 3,573,038, forward strand.
AGCAACGCCGGAAGATTACTATTTAAGAAGCTATAGTCGACTTGCTGGACAATATGGTTTTATCAGCTCCACCATTAGTCATAGTGACGTTAACAATAGCCGCTCTACAAATTATATTGGGAGTTTTAACACCAATATCATTGCCACAAAGGACCATATAGCCTGGGGCGGTGAACGCTCATTGGAAAGTGCCATCATTGTAGATATTGAAGGCAGCCAACGGGAAAACTTTGAAGTATTAATCGACGGTAGCCGCCAAGGTTATGCGAAAGGCGATAGTAGGTCCGTGATCAATCTTCACCCATTTAAAAGCTACGATATATCACTTCGTCCTCTAGGGGACGGCTTCTTTCGCTACCGTGAAAATACCGATCAAGTGACGCTTTATCCTGGCAGTGTGACCACCGCTACTTACAAGATTCAACCTGTCTATCTGACCATAGGTCGAGTTATGGCTAAGGGTCAGGGGTTAGACAATGTGTTAATTTCCATTGAAGGAGAGTCAACACTCACAGATAGCTTTGGTGTTTTTCAATTGGAAATACCTCTTTCTGACGAGCCCCCTTCACATCTCGAAGTCACCTGGCTTGATTGTAATGCCAAAGTTGAGGTTGTGGAGTCCAGTGAAGATTGGTTAAACCTCGGGGTTATTGATGAAAGTTCAGCCAACTGTCAAATCTCACAGACTGCTAAAACAAATGACACCCAATAAAAAATCAAGAAAATTTATTAATAATTTTTTAATAGTTATTTTTTTACTCTACCTGTCAAATAGCAGCCTTGCAAACTGTCTAGGTGACTCCCATCTACGTGTCTGCAATCTATCTGGATGGCACACAATACATGGAAAAGGGAAGCATCAGGATATCCATTTTACTTTTCGCAGTCAGAAGCACAGCTCAGCCACTCCCTTTTCACTGGAAATTCAACCCGAGCGTGAGGGGTTCTATAGGTTATATGCAGAAAATGGAGAAGCTGTTGATATAATTTTGGCCTTATCAGCGCCACATCATAGATCCTTTACATTCAACCCCGGTACAGTTTATCAAGACATTCCGGGTAGTAATAACGATGCCAATGCAGACTTGAGAGTAAAGCTAGTTAGACCTAGAAATTTTTCCTCTAATAGCTATCAAGGAAACTTCCAATTATTGATAGCGCAGACAGAGTCTGGAAAAACTCAAAAAATAGATTTTTCGATAGTATTAAAAATTCAACCCAAAATTTATATCAAGCAACTCGACGATATCTTTCTTAGTAATATGGGGGTCTCACCCGGGCAAGATATTGTTGGCCATGAAGACTTTTGTGTTGGTGGCAGCGGCTTTAGTCAGTACTCCGTATCCCTGTCAAGTAGTGGGGGGATCAGTGCGGGAGCCTTTGTACTTACTGGTATCAGTGAACACATGCCCTATATAGCCAGTTTCTCAGATAATATTCACCGAAGTACTCCCTCAATACCCGGTGCATCCGGGCGCATTCCAGGTCTTTTCAACCGCTCAGCGCCAGAAGAATGCCTCAGCAATAATGCCAGAATCACGATTACGGTACCTTCGCCCTTCTGGGAAAGGGCAAATGAATCGAAATACACCGATGTTCTCACCGTGACAGTTACTAGTCAGTAATCATTATTAATAGCCATGTGCAATGAGGACTTCGGCTTTTCTATACCAACAGACCCCTACCAACAGTTCATTTAGAGTTTGAATGATTGGCTTAGATTAAACCCCAGACATAAAACAACAATGAGCTTCCTTCTTAAAACTGAAAAAAATCATTGCTCTGAATCAGATATACACTTTCGATATTATAAGAGGGATACCAAACCAGGCCTTAGATATCCCTTTATCGTTTTTAATCCATACCACTAAGTCAGTAAAAATCTTAGCTAACTGACTCTCAACCGCCCAAAGGGAGGCGCACTCGCTCGCTATCACGCCCTCTGAGTAAGACCTCCAACTCACCTTCGGTGGGAAGGCCCTCTAACGTCAGGCTTGTTCCAGCATAAAGACGACCTGAAATATCAAGCTTTTGACACTCACCCTCGCTTGGGCAATGGCGAGCCTCAACCACTTCAACATTGATATTTCCGGTATTCTTTAAGTAGCGTTGACTCCCGTCGGCCTGTAACTCCAGCTGGTAACTTCCATCCTCAGGCTGAACAAATACTAATGCCTGGTAGGCCACAAGAATTTTCAGTGCGGTTTGCTCCGATTTAACCTCCCCAACTACCGGCTTGAAAGTAACCCGATAGACCTTCTCTTCCTTTAAATCTCTATCCAACGCCATTAGACGAAAACGTTTCCGCTCTCCTGGCGCCAATATGGCCTTGGCCGGACTCACCAACAACCTGAATTCATCCGGGTTAATCACTCGAATGCGCTCTTCGTTCTCTAGCCCGGGATTATCTACCCGAAATATTTCTGTCTGAACATACAGGGTCTCTTTATCCGGATTAGTGATAACCACGTCATCACGCGCATTGGGAGCATCATCAAGATAGAAAATTATTTTATCCAGGGACATGGCTGCCAGTGCGGGCTGCCCCAATAGCAACAAGAAAGAGAGCAGTATTTTTTTCATCGCTCTATCATCCACCTAAATTAACCATTATTTTAAAAACTGCATTCATCGAATTTATATGGCTGTTTGTAATACTCTTGCCATATTTCTGTTCCAACTCAGGGAGTCCTACAGAAATTCACCCCCATACAAAAGAATTAACTTAGAGCCAGTCATTCAAAAATGATTTGTTCTTGAAATGATTACTCCGCTGAAATCATCACTCCCGAAAATTTCTCAATGGACTTTGTTTCCAGGCACTTATCAGCACCTGAATAATATACACGCTGCTCAGAGGAAGACAGCAGAGCTTCGCTTGTTAAACGAAAATGTTTGGCCGGTATGTTGCGTAGACAAAACCTTGCCGATTCCCTGCTTCGCTCATAACGCCACTGCACCTGAGGTGTAAAACTCAGCACTATCTGTGAAGTTGCCTGGGCAGTCTGTCCTGCAGACTGTACATGCTCCGCTAACGCTAGCACAGTGGTGGAAATTGCCAAAAGCAGAATACGTCTTTTACTACTCACGGGGGCTATATACCTCTTTAACAGCGCAGTTATGCCACAGCTGCACAGACATCTAAAGGGCACACCTTAAGTTTAGCTGGCTATTCCCTAGTCTTGAGGTATGCACTTGAGCATTGAAATTTCCGCCCAACTCTACTTGCAACAACCTCTCCAGGGTCTATTTTTCCTGTAAGACCCAATTCCAGCCTGGGTCATTTGACCCTTGGGTTACAGAGCGCCTAAGCGCCTATATCCACTCGACAATAACGCCTGCTTTCCGGATTTGACTCACATGCTAATCGCGCACCGAGGCGACAAAACCCGCCACCCGGAGAATACCATCGCCGCCTTCGAGGCGGCCCATAATCTGGGCGCCTGCGCCATTCAGTGCGATGTCCGTTTTAGCTTGGATGGCACTCCCTGGTGCTACCATAGCGATACACTGCCTATGCCAAGTGATAAGCGCCAACATTTCTTCCACGATCTAAGGGACTCCCAACTCAACCGCTTGCCTATCGACTCCTTTATAAAATTAGTGGACTGGGCCAGCTGTCACCGGCACCTGGATTGGTTTGTAGGCATCTCCGCAGCCAATATCACCAACATGGGTTTTACAGCCGCGGTAAAGAAGCTCATGGAGTTAATGCGTAACGAACGGGAGTCCTTCGCGCTACTCACAAAAGACTGTCGCAGTCTTCGGGCCGCCCGCAGCATGGGCTGGCATAGGGTGGCCTTGCAAATCAACAGCGTTCCACGCTGCCTGTCTGCCGATATCGTCACTCTCGCCCCGGAGTTTCTGCTGATTCGCGACAGCTTCGTCGATTGCGAAGAATTACCCCCTGGCCCCTGGCAGTGGGTTGTCTATGAAATTAACTCTGCTGAAGAAGCTGTACTCTGGCGAAAGCGAGGTGCGCACCATATCCTCACCGGCAACCTGCCACTATTGATGCGCTCCTGGGAAGCGAGTGATGTCTACGGATTTTGATGTACTGGTAGTTGGCGCGGGAATTCTTGGCGCAGGCACCGCAGAGGCCCTGGCCAAGGAACGGCATTCAGTCGTGATTCTGGAACAGCTCGGTATCGCCGCAGCCACCTCCTCACGCTCATCCAAGCTTATCCATGGGGGCCTGCGCTACCTCGAGAGCGGTCAATTCCGACTTGTCTACGAGTGCCTGCGCGAACGTCACTGGCTGCTGGAAAATAAGCCTCAGTTGGTACGTATGGTGCCCTTCTACATTCCTATTTACCGTGACAGCAAACGACCACCATGGATGGTCAGACTGGGGCTTAGCCTTTACGCGCTCCTCTCGGGTATCGGCAGTGAGGCCTCGCGCTTTCGCGCTTTACCCAAATCCGAATGGGATACCCTACCTGGCCTCAAGCAGGAGGATCTACTCGCAGTATTTCGCTATTACGATGCGCAAACTGACGATGCCGCCCTAACCCGTGATGTAGTCGCCTCAGCAATTGCGCATGGTGCGCAAATCATCTGTCCCGGCAGTTTAGTTGGGGCGGAAGTTACCGAGGAGGGGGTGCGGGTTGATTACGTGGCCGACGGCAAACTCAATACTCTACACACCCGCGCCTTGGTTAATTGCAGCGGCCCCTGGGTAGCGACCACCAACGCGCGCTGTTCTCCCTCTGTAACCCTACCTCCTATAGACCTTGTCGCTGGCACCCACATATTGTTGCCACTGTCGCTCGGCAATAAGATCTTCTATGTGGAAGCCGAGGATCATCGAGCAGTCTTCGTAATGCCCTGGCAAGACAAAACCTTAGTTGGCACCACAGAGCGCCCCTTCTTCGGCGATCCACGGGAAGTGGTTCCCACCATGGAAGAGGAGGCTTATTTGCTACGTACGGTACAGCAGTATTTTTCCCAGACACGCAGCCTACAGGTGGAGGATATATGTGATAGCTATGCTGGATTGCGGGTTCTACCAGAAGCGGAAAAAAGTCCTTTCGCCCGTTCGCGGGAATCCATGATTTGCTGTGATAATGAGCGCAAGCCGCGTATTCTCGCGGTTGCCGGCGGCAAGCTTACCAGCTACCGCGCCACCGCACGCAAGCTGGCCAAAAAATTACAAGCCACCCTGCAAGGTAAGGGCCCCCCAAGCGAAAACTATTCCTCACACATTAATACGTCCAGCACCTCAGAAAGGGAGCGCAATCTTTAAAATTATCTAAACTGCATTTAGAAGTCTGTAAATACCTAGATCCATTTATAGTGTTTTAGATAAATAATGCGATGCTTGCCCTTTGGGGCGACCGGACAAGGTTGCCATGTGCTCATAGCCATTTTTTTCATAAAATGGCTTTGCCTGCCAGCTTGTTGTCTCAACCAATGCTTTCTCACACCCTTTCTCTCTAGCGAAAAGTTCAGCGTTTTTTACAAGTTCCGCACCCACACCTTGACCTCGGCACTCTTCCGAAAGCCAAAGCAACTCAATATGCAAAGTATTCCAATAACAAGAAGCACGGATACCACCAATTACCTCATTAGAGGAATTTCTAGCAAAAACTGTAAATTTAACCTCATCTTCATTTCGCTCAAGCCCAGGAACACTTGCTTGGTTAAAGTCGATAATACCTTGACTTAATAAATTGGAATCGTCTTTAGACGGTGACGTTGTAATATCTATACTGAACATTTTTCACTCTTATACTTAACAACCAATAAAGCTGGACCAATACCAATTTTCACTTTTTAATTTGCATAAAAAATTGACCATCGAAGATGGTATGGTTTCCACTGTTGCAACCAAGACTTTTAATCACTTGAACTTAGTCTAATTATTATTTTTCTGCTAATACCAATTACTCCCTGAAGCACTACACAATAAGTAACAAGAGGTAGTACTCACAAGTACGATATGGTTGAAATTTACATGACCAATTATTAACCCATCTCGCACCAAAGTACAAAAAATCCAATCTTTAGAGATTTAAGTCAAGTGTTATATATGACTGTTTCTTAACGTTGTCGCGAGAAGATAAAACCCATTTAATTTCTAAAAGGTACAAATCGATAAGCAACTGGAAGAAAATATTAAATACGAATTTACAGAGTTAAGATATTGATTGAATTACTCCTACCAACTCCCAATTACCTTGTTTTTTCTCTCTGAGGGCGAGTTAACTTTGTCACTCAGTTTTTATAAAGTATTCAAGTATATTGAGCCACCCTCTCGCCCACTTCTGCCCCCTCTCTTTTATGCAATGTACCCTAACACTATGGGGTCTTTGTTTTACATCCCATATAATGGCGGGCTACTCTGTTTTTATTAGTCTTTTACATCGTAGTTTATGTCTGATTACAGTCCCCACCGCTTTTGCACCGCGCCACTACTCGATTGGAGTGACCGTCACTGCCGCTATATGTGGCGCCTACTGAGTAAACGCGCTCGCCTTTATAGCGAAATGGTGACCACTGGGGCAGTTTTGCACGGAGATCGCCAGCGCCACCTGCAATTTGACGCTGGCGAACTGCCTGTCGCCCTACAACTTGGCGGAAGCGACCCGCGCGAGCTGGCGGAGTGCGCACGAATTGCCGAGGAGTGGGGGTATGCGGAAATCAACCTCAACTGCGGCTGCCCCAGTGACCGGGTTCAGTCTGGACGTTTTGGCGCCTGTCTGATGGCGGAACCAGATGTCGTAGCTGCCGGCTTATCTGCGATGCGTGACGCAGTGTCTATTCCGGTCACAGTCAAACACCGTATCGGTATAGACGATATGGAAGACTACCCTGGCCTGACCCGTTTTGTGGAGGCACAGGCAGCCATCGGCACAGAGACATTTATCGTCCATGCCCGCAAAGCCTGGCTGCAGGGCCTCAGCCCAAAGGAAAACCGCGAAATCCCACCGCTTAACTACGATATGGTTTACCAGCTGAAAAAGGATTACCCACAGCTGCAAGTCATCATTAATGGTGGCATTAATTCTCTGGAAGAATGCCAGCAACATTTACAGCGGGTAGATGGTGTTATGCTCGGTCGCGCCGCCTATCAGACCCCAGCGCTTCTTTCGCAGGTGGACAGTGTGTTGTTTGGAGAAAATGAAGGGCCCGATGCCGCGCAAGTGGTCGAGCAGATGCTGCCCTATATCGAGCGAGAACTGGCAAGTGGTCAACGCCTCAACCATATTACCCGGCATATGCTCGGGCTCTTTCAGGGCCTGCCCGGGGCACGCCGTTTCCGTCGTCATCTGAGTGAAAATGCTCACAAGAAAGGGGCAGGGCCTGAGGTTGTGGAGCAAGCTTTGTCACTGGTCACCCAAGCAGCTTAACTTGGAAGGCCAGTATTTCATAGGAAGGGAAGCCAAATACTATCGAGGGAATCGCGATGAATAAACTGGATCAACTCAAACAGCGCAGCCAGGTGGTAGCAGATACTGGCGATATTGATGCCATACGCCGCTATCGCCCCCAGGATGCCACCACCAATCCCTCTTTACTCTTTAAGGCTGCCCAACTGCCCCAATACAAGGGCCTGATCCAAGAGTCACTGGACTGGGCAACTCACCACCACAGTGGCGCTAACTCCTCTGAAACAGCGCGGCTGGCTGCAATCAAGCTGGCTGTCAGTATCGGCAGTGAAATATTGCAATTGATCCCTGGGGTAGTCTCTACCGAGGTGGACGCGCGCCTGTCTTTCGATACTCGCGCCACTATTGATTACGCCAGACACCTTGTGGCCCTGTACGAGCGCGAAGGCGTAGCCCGGGAGCGAGTACTAATTAAAGTCGCCGCCACCTGGGAGGGAATAGCAGCAGCAGAGATACTGGAACGGGAGGGCATTCACTGCAACCTCACCCTGCTGTTCTGTTTGAGCCAAGCGATTGCCTGCGCCGAAGCTGGAGTGACACTGATCTCTCCCTTTGTGGGCCGCATCCTCGACTGGCATCTAGCCAATGGGGACCGCAAAGCCTTTAGCGGTGAAGAGGATCCCGGTGTACTGTCGGTACGCAATATCTATCATTATTATAAGTCGCGCGACTACTCCACCATTGTGATGGGCGCCAGCTTCCGCAACACGGAGGAGATCGAAGCGCTGGCCGGATGCGATCGCTTAACCATCAGCCCTCAGCTGCTCCAGTCTCTGGAAGAGAGCGAGGGTTTATTGGTTGGTGGGCTTCCCACGGTCAACGAACCGCTGCCACGCCCTGAGGGGCGACTCTGCGAAGCAGCATTCCGCTACCAACTCAACAGTGATGCCATGGCCACAGAAAAGCTCGCCGAGGGTATCCGTAATTTTGTCAAAGACCAGGAGCGGCTCGAAATGCTACTGCAGAGCCAAGTGATGGGACGCCGGGAAACTGATGCTGCAACAAATCCGTAAGCTGTTTGAACAGATTGGCAACAGTGCCGATGTCGAAATGCACGATGAAAAAGACGTGCGAATGATTAGTGCCGCCTTACTGGTTGAGGTGGCTACTGTGGATCAAAAGCTAGACCCGCGCGAACGTAACACTTTGATCGAACTACTTTGCCAACACTACGCACTGAGCAGCCATGCGGCGGCAGAGATTATTGATGAAGCCATAGAGCAAAGGGAGCGAGCCACTTCCCTGTTTGAGTTTACCCAGGCCGTCAATGACCAGTTCAGCGAGCGAGACAAGTACCTGCTGGTTCGGCAGATGTGGCAGGTGGCTTTTTCCGACGATGTGATCGAGGCTTTTGAAGAGCATCTAATCCGCCGGGTTTCCGAGTTAATTTACCTTCCCCACGGACTCTTTACCCGCGCACGGGCGGAAGCTAGAGACATGCGGAGTAGCTGAAAAGTTTTGCCGGGGTGTTAAAACTTTGAAGGAGGGTGTTTGTTAAATCTCAGTGCAGGTGCGCGGAGGACTTGCTGTGGGAGCCACATTCTAGCTCGAGGGTATGGACCAGATCGCGAAAAGTTTCCGCATTCTGCTCGTTCATACTCATCAGCACCCGGTGTGCCTCTAGCACCTTCTCCCGAGCAGCACATTCATCCGGGGTTTTACAGACCAGGGGTGTTGTCTCCACGGAGAAATCACGTTTCTCATCGCTGATTTCCATCAGGGAATCGAACCCCATCGCATCAAGCAGGTGTTGAATACCCCTATCGGCAAGGAATACCAAGGGCTTCTGGCAGCCGCGCTCCTGGGCGCGAATCGCGATCTTGGCCATCAGCCCCAGGGTTGTGCTATCCACACCCTCGGCACCGTGTAGGTCAAAGGCCACACCGGCAAAGTCACTGCTTGCAAACATATTATCGATAAAACTATCGAAAGAAGTGCATAGGTTGAGGCGAACATCGCCCATCAATTTAATGATGTAAACGCCCTGGTGGGCCCCAACCATAATTTGCCCGGACTGCATAACAACCCCTGGCTCACCCGAACACACTCAGTGGATTAAAGTGTACTGGATGGCGAAAGTTCACTGGTAGAGCAAAAATGCTTGCGGCGGTTTTGCCGCCTCGGCACTTTTGTGCATAGGATGGGCGGAGCTTACTCCTGACTGCTGGGACTGACAAGAGTGCTAGGGCATGAAATTCGACTATTTAGTCGCAGAAATGCCACCTCTAAACGTGGGCAAGGGTAAGAATTGTAATGTCATCGGGTAATGCGCCAAAAGTGTCCACTTTCAGGCTCTCACACAGTACTCCCAACTCACCGCCCGTAGCGCTTATCAACTCTAGTAACCGCTCTTCTTTTTGCAGTAAATCGCCTTCGAGTAACTCCAGTACACCATCGGAGCAGGCCACCAACCGCCAACTGCTGGGCAGCTCGGCACACATTACCTGCCAGTCACCCCGCTCAAAAATGCCCAAGGGCCGCCCCTTGCCCGGCAGCCAGTCGGCGCCAGCGGCACTGGCAAGCGCCGGCATGGGGATCTGTCCGGCGACTGCATAGTGCAGTTGGCTAGCAGCGGTATCTACCACACCGATAAACATGCTGGCGTGCTTACCCATACCTGTGGATAAGAGCTCGCGGTTAATCAACTCCAAAACTTCCAACAAGTCGGAGTCCAGGGACTCCAGTTGGGAAAACAAAGGGCGCTCACGCAGGCGATGCATCACGCTGTTTTTGATCAGTGCCGTAACCAGTGCGGAGGACACCCCATGCCCTGAGACATCCACCAGATAAAACGCCACAAAGCGCTCGCCGAACAAACCGTAATCGACAAAATCGCCGCTGAGATACAGAGAGGGGATCAGGCGGTAGGCGGCCTCAACGCCGCCGGGATAAAAATAGGGACTGCGTGGCAACAGGTGCTGCTGCAGCAAGCGACCGGCCTCCTGATCACGGCGCAATACTTCTACGTGCTCTCGCAGCTCGCTATTGCGCTGCTCCAGGGTGTTGCGGTACTCAATATTCTGCTGGGCGAGGTTTTCCGCGCCGGTGATACGGCAGATTACTTTATCGATCAATGCAGCCTGTTGAATGGGTTTGATCAGATAATCGCAGGCCCCCAGACGCATGGCCTGTAATACTTCGTGAAGCTCACCCTGCTCGGCAATCATTACAACCGCCGTCGCCGGGGAGCGGAGCTTGATTTTGCGCAGTACCTCCAACCCATCCATATCGGGCAGGAGTAGATCGACGATAACCAGCTGAAACAGTTCGGGAGTAAATTGTTCTATGCCTTGCTGGCCACTATCAGCTACAGCAACTGAAAGCCCTTGACGCGAAAGCGCTCCACGCAAGAAATTGCGGGAGCGCTCATCATCGGTCAGTAACAGGCTACTGGGGCCGGCCATGGTAGGCTCTTTTGGAAAGAGGGTTAACTAGCTGTTGCTCAGTAGTCACTGGACTCTTCGACTTCCCCCTGATCGATTGCCTCGGCAGCTTCGGTCGCGGTATCCACATCCACTTCACCATCCACAATCAAGAAATCGCGGCGCTGCAGGTAGGCGTCGCGCAGCAGAATATAGCGATCACCCTGCAGAAGGGATTCAGCCTTCAGCAGGCTAGCGCGACTCTGGATAATATCGGTAGCCTTAAGCGTATAGCGAGTGGGATCGTGCTCCACATAGGTCAGAGGATTGGTGTAGTAATCCACCACTCTAGCTGGCGTATCCCGCACGGTGGAGGGCCCTAGCAGTGGCAACACCAGGTAGGGACCAGAGGGTACCCCCCAAACCGCTAGAGTTTGGCCAAAGTCCTCACCGTCACCTTTCTCCAAGCCCATATGCTTGGCAACATCAAAAAGACCGGCAATACCAATGGTGGTATTGATTAGCAGACGACCGGCGTCATTACCCGCCTGGCCCCACTTGCCCTGTAACACACCATTGAAGGTATTGGTCACTTCAGCCAGATTACTGAAAAAGTTGCTTACACCTTGCTGTACAAATATCGGGGTAATCTGCCGATAACTCACAGCCGCCGGTTTTAGCACATAGCGATCCGCACCGTCATTGAAGCTGAATATGGCGCGGTTAAATCCCTCCCAGGGATCGCGAAGAGAAAAGTCTTCACCTTCCTCACTCTCAAATTCTTCCGCGGGGTCAAAGCCATACTCATCCAGTAGTGAACCATTGGATTCACCACTAACGTCATTCTGCTCTACCGCCTCAGGCTGGGCTGAGGGAGTGGCGGCGTCACCAAATGGGTCCTGTGTCGCCAAAGCGCCCATGGGGGAGATGGCCAGTAATGCGGCCATCAACCAGGGCGATAAATCTCTGCGTCCTAGCAAAACCCTGCTCCTCTTCTAACAAATTTCAAGGTCAAGGATTCTAACGCCCCCGCAAACTGTAAACCACCCTCGGCAGCATAGCAGCTGGTATTCATCAAAGATGCCGCAGTTTCAGGCAAGCACACGCTGTCACAGAAAGGTAATTTGCGCCAGAAATCCTAGGCCCGGCCGATCTACTCTGTCGCCTGAGGCCGCAAACCAGCGATCACTCCGTTATCCAGTAATTTCTGGAGTAACTCAATACCAAAGCCGAAAAGGGCTTCGCTATCGACTTGCGGTAGCTCGGCAGCAATTTGTGCCAAGAGCTGCTCCCCTGTGACATCACCCTCTGAGGCCAACTGCAATAGTCGTGCGGTTACTGCATTGATTTCCATAAAGCTGACTTCATCGCTAAGGTCGCGATAGACCAGCAAGAAGGTGGGAGAATCAGCTGGCTCCTGGGGCTGATAGGTAGGACCGATACGGTGCACCGGGAAACGGTAACTGAGACTCCACACCAGCGGTGACACCACCGGAATAGAGGTCAATAAATCTCCCTGGCGATCCAGGTCGGTGGGAATCTCCTCAGTACTCACATCCAGCGCCAGCTCCACCCACTCATAATGAGCCAGCTCCAATAGAAACGCTGGGTCTTCCTCCCGCTGTTCCCTCTCCTGTTGCAGGTAAGTGAGAAACTCCTCACTAATCTGCAGAAAGTAGGGGCTCTTGGAAGTGTGGTGCTGAACAAAATCACGCACCATTTTATGCCAGTGCTCATCACTGTAGAGGCTGCGTAATACAGGGAAACCACTGGCAATAAAAGATTCGATATTGTTGTAAATCAGGTCCCGATATATGGCAACTCGCCGGTCCTCAATATCCTCTGGCGCCTCAACTTGATCAGGGGCGCGTAGGTGATTGGCTAAAGCCCGCTGTAAGCCTTGGAACCTGGCTGTCTTATCGGCGACTGATGACATAGCTCTCTTCTTCTCGGTGACAGGCCTGAATGCTCTTGATCTGTTCCACTTCCTGAAACAATTGCGGCAGCGGTGGGATATTGAAATCGCGCTCCAGCAAGGTCGGCATGACACCGTGTATCTCGTAGGCTTTGTTCAACAACTGCCACACGGGATCAATCACTGCAGCACCGTGTGTATCCACTTTCAGATCATCCGCCTCATCGTAATGCCCGGCTACATGTACATAACGCATACGCTCGGAGGGAAGCCCGCGCAAAAACTCCAGGGGGTCATAGCGATGATTGATTGAATTCACATAGATATTATTTACGTCGAGCAGAAGGTCGCAGTCCGCCTCTTGCAGGACCGCCTGCAAAAATGCCAGCTCACTCATCTCCTGACCCGGCGCCGCATAATAGGAGACATTCTCCATGGCAATACGTTGCTCCAGGGTATCCTGCACAATGCGAATTCGCTCGGCGACATACATTACCGCTTCTTCGGTAAAGGGGATGGGTAATAAATCGTAGAGATGGCCCTTATCTGAGCAGTAGCTCAAGTGCTCGCTGTAAAGACGGATATTGTGATCGCGGATAAACTGCTTGATCGAAGCAAGCAGGTCCATATCCAGCGGGTCAGACGAGCCAATAGATAGAGACAGGCCATGTAGGATAAATGGATGTCGTTCGCTGAGCTGGTGAAACCAGCGGCCATAGCGCCCGCCGACGCCAATCCAATTCTCCGGCGCCACCTCAAAGAAATCCACCGCACCCGATGAAAGTTCTTCACCCATCATAGAGCGACGCAGCCCGAGACCGGCACCCTCCACTGGATAATTACGCACCGCTATTTGCCTCTAGTGATAGTGAAAAGTACTTGGGGCGGCCCTTAACACAGTGCCGCCCCAATCGCGCGTGTTGGGGTATTAGTTACCGCATTTCCCCTCGCCGCACTTACCTTCTTTCTTTTTACCTTCTCCACACTTGCCTTCGCCGCATTTACCTTCTTTCTTTTTGCCTTCGCCGCATTTACCTTCTTTCTTTTTGCCTTCGCCGCATTTACCTTCTTTATTCTTGCCGTGGCCGCACTTGCCTTCTTTCTCCTTGTCATCGTGATCGGCCAGAGCCAAGTTATAACCGGAGGTGAGCTCAGCAGCGGCAAACGGGTTAGCTTCAGCGGTGGATGCAGATACATTCATCGCAGCAGTTGCAATAAAAGCAGCACCAACAGCAGCTGCTACAGGGGAAAGATGCTTCTTGTTCATAATGAATCTCCTAACTAATACCCAATGTAATATAACTCTCTATGACTTTTTCTATGTCCCGCAACAGTATAATGATGCGCACTGAAAAACCGTCATATTGTGAAACCGGCTCACAGCCATCACATATTTAATGATGCCGCGTATGCTTACCGACTCTCATTCATCTGTCGGGCCAGTTTGGGAAATATTACACAAGGCCACAAATTTTTTTGTGAACTGTGGCTAAGCAGTACTCAACCGAACAGCTCCATGCCATCAATTTCTATCCAAACTTTGTGTAGGCGCTTGACGGAGATCGGCATCAGAGTCTTTAACGTCTGTGCAAACAGGCTCACACGGAATTCCTCAAGCATCCAGCGATACTCTACCAGTGCAGGCTCTGATGCCAGCTCTCTCCTCGAAAACTTCTCAATCTGATTATCGAAAGACTCGGCAGCCTTGTGGTACTCCACTTGCAACTTGCGGTCGCGGTTTGGATCGAGGGCCGCCTTTTCCAGACGCACAGAAATCGCCTTGAGATAACGGCCATACTGGCGCAACCATTGCAGAGGGGTATCAAACAAGACACCCCGGTAGAAAAGTCCTGCCAATTGCTGCTGGATATCCCCCACCGCCATAGCGACTGCCAGGTTCTTTTGCTGTTTGATCTGCTTGCGCAGGGGAACCAATTGCCCCAGGGCTTTGACCAAAAGGTCGCCAATTTCCTGGGCCACTCCCACCAAATCACCCTCTTTCTCCAGTGCAGATAGAAACTCAGCTTCACTGCGTGGCCAGTTTTCATCTCCCCAGAAGACTTCACGCGCGGCAGCCATCAGAATATCGTCTGCCACTTCTTCGCGGCGCCCCAGATCTGCGGCGGAAAGCCCCAACTCTTTGCCACGCAACAGCTCTTTACGTAGATATTTCACCTTCTCGGGCAAGTGCAACAGAGCCAAGCGGCAGATCCCAGCACGACTCAGGCGTCGCGCTTCAGCGGGATTATCCAGCAATTTCAGGGAAACACTTTCCTTAGCTTCTACGAGCGCCGGATAGGCGCGCACCTTGAGCCCTCCCTGATCGAGGGTATGAGTTTCCGGCAGTTCACCAAAATCCCAGCTGGTAATATCATCCCGCTCGAAGCTATCGCCCGCATTTGCCAGTCCCTGCTGTACCCGGTCGCGATAGCGTGCCTGCAATAGCGAGAGATCGCGATCCTGATCCAGCAATTTTCCTGACTCATCCAACACCTGAATATTAAAGCGGTAGAAATCTTCCAAGGAATGTTCCGCAGATTCCCAGGCATCTTCAGGCAGCTTCTGAGCGGTCTGACGTTGCAGCTCCAAGGCCAGCGACTGCCATAGGGGAGTATTGTCTGCGCGCAGTCGCGGCAGGGCCTTATCCACAGCCGCCGGTACCGGTACAAAGTATTTGCGCCACTGTTTCGGCAGGGCTTTTATTAGGGCGATACATTTATCTCGTAAAATTCCAGGTACCAACCAGGAGAGTCGAGCAGCAGGCACCTGATGTAACGCCCCAACGGGCACCTGGATACTGACGCCATCATCTACACTGCCGGGCTCGAAGTGATAACGGAGTGGGTAAACAATACCCCCAGCCTGCAGTTCGTTAGGGAATTGCGCCTCACCCACGTGATCAGCACTCTGCTGCATCAACAACTCACGGGGGACAAACAGCAACTGCGGATCACTGGTTTCAGCTTTCTTGCGCCAATGCTCAA
The DNA here is from genome assembly GCF_052466715.1 of Microbulbifer mixtoriginis (SeqCode). Taxonomy (NCBI): domain Bacteria; kingdom Pseudomonadati; phylum Pseudomonadota; class Gammaproteobacteria; order Cellvibrionales; family Microbulbiferaceae; genus Microbulbifer; species Microbulbifer mixtoriginis (SeqCode). The sequence continues at coordinate 3,588,690 of NZ_CP174288.1, forward strand.
ACCCGGCCAGGTTGACGACATCTGCGGGAACTAGCTCATCGAAAAAGCGATAAACCACTTCATCGTCCACCAAAATATCTCGGCGACGGGACTTGGCTTCCAACTCTTCCAGGGATTTCAACAGGCCAGTGTAGTGCTTATAAAAACGACCCTTGCCACGATAACGCTGTTCCACTAATGCTTGGCGAATAAATACTTCCCGGGCGATTTGCGGGTCCAACTTGCCATAGGGAATACGGCGTTTTTCTACCAGTACCAAGCCGTACAGAGAGACTTTTTCAAAAGCCATTACTTGCCCAGAGCGGACATCGTAGTGGGGCTCAAAATAATTGCGTTTTACCAGGTGCTTAGACGCAGCCAACACCCAGTCCGGTTCTATTTTCGCAACAGTGTGGGCGAACAAGCGGCTGGTTTCTAATAACTGAGCGGAAACCACCCAGCGCGGAGGTTTTTTAAATTGGCCGGAGCCGGGGAAAATATGGAAGCGACGATTACGACAACCGATAAATTCCTTATTCTCATCTCGAGCGCCAATATTACCAAGTAAACCCACGACAATGGCCCGGTGTATTGCCTCGTACTCCGCAGGTTCTTTGTTTTCTTTGACTTCGAGGTCCCGGCAAGCCACACGCAATTGGTGGTGAATATCTCTCCACTCACGCATACGCAGCCAGGATAAGAAGTTTTTCTGGCACCATTTGCGCAGCTGGTTTTGGCTCAGTTCCTGGCGCTGAGTCTCGAAGGCATCCCATAGCTGCACAAAGGATAGAAAATCCGATTGCTCATGCTGCCACTGTCGGTGCTTTTCATCCGCCGCTTGGCGCTTTTCCGCCGGACGTTCGCGCGGGTCCTGCACGGCCAGGGCAGCGACAATAATTAATAATTCGCGCGCACTGCCATTGTCCGCACCGGACAGCAACATTCGACTCAATCGTGGGTCCAGCGGCAAACGTGAAAGTGCGCGGCCCAGTTTGGTTACTCTGCCCTGGTCATCGACTGCCTGTAATTCCTGCAACAATTTATAGCCGTCATTGATTAGGCGCGGATCGGGCGGATCGACAAAGGGAAACTCACGGATATCGCCGATACGCAGCTGCAACATTTGCAGGATTACCGCTGCCAGGTTGGTGCGCAGAATTTCCGCATCGGTAAATTCTGCGCGCTGTGCAAAGTCCCGCTCTTCGTACAAGCGCACACAGACACCGGCACTGACACGACCACAGCGGCCAGCGCGCTGGTTGGCACTGGCCTGTGAAACCGGCTCTATGGGCAATCGTTGGATTTTACTGCGATAGCTGTAACGGCTGACACGCGCAGTACCCGGGTCAATCACATAGCGAATACCCGGCACCGTAATGGAGGTCTCCGCCACATTGGTGGCCAGCACAATACGGCGACCTTTATGGCCGTGAAAGACCTTAGCCTGTTCTGCCAAACTTAACCGTGCATATAAGGGCAGTATCTCTAACTGAGCAATCTGCGCATCCCGCAAAGCCTTGGCACACTCGCGGATTTCCCGTTCACCACTCATAAATACCAGGATGTCCCCGCCGCGCCGGCTGCTGGACTTTTCCTCATGCAGTAACTCTTCAACTGCTGCGACAACCTGCTCATTGAGGTCTGCATCGCTATCTGCCGTCGGGCGATAGTGAATTTCCACCGGGTAAGTGCGACCGGATACTTCGATAATCGGTGCGTCATCAAAGTGCTGAGAGAATTTTTCTAGATCAATCGTAGCTGAGGTAATAATCAGTTTTAAATCTGGGCGCTTGGGCAGAATGGTTTTTAAATAGCCCAGTAGAAAATCAATATTGAGGCTACGTTCATGGGCCTCGTCGATAATCAACGTATCGTATTTATTCAACAGCGGATCGCGCTGAATTTCAGCCAGCAGAATACCATCAGTCATCAATTTGACATGTGTGTGCTCGGTGCTGTGGTCGGTAAAACGAACCTGGTAACCGACTGATTCCCCCAAAGGTTGCTGCAATTCTTCAGCAATTCGATTGGCCACTGTGCGCGCGGCGATTCTACGTGGCTGTGTATGCCCAATCTGGCCATAAATACCCCGCCCCAGGGACAGGCAGATTTTGGGTAACTGGGTGGTTTTACCGGAGCCGGTTTCACCAGCGATAACAACAACCTGATGCTTTTCGATCAGCTCGGCGATTTCCTCACGCCGCGCCACTACAGGTAACGACTCCGGCCACTGCACTTCGGGCAATTTGCCCCGGCGCTCTTCTGCCAGAGACTGGGAAACCTGCAGCTGCTGCTCCAGCTGGGCCAACATACGATCGACCGGCTTGCCCTCTTTCTGGCGCCGGCGCACATTTTTAACCGTTCGATACAGCTGGAAGCGGTCCTGCCCCATACAGCCGGAGATTCGGGCCTGTAAAGCGCCCAGGCTTTTATCTGCTTCGGTGTGACTCATAATTCATACAGAATTGGTAAACGGGAGATTATACCCGCACTTTGCTAAGGGGCAGAAAATCCCTTGGTGGCGCTCAACTATACTGGTCCAGATAGTAATTTTTTTCACAGGCGCACTGCTTTTGGTGGCAGTGCTGCGCCTTAGGGTCACACCTTGCGAGCAGTACTATGCAAGAGATCAAGCCCAAGCCCCCCGCCAGCGCCGGACAGCTGTTTGGCCACCCCAAAGGGTTGTTTCTGCTGTTTGGCACCGAGATGTGGGAACGTCTCAGCTACTACGGCATGCGCGGTATTTTTGTCTTTTACCTGACTTCCACTGCCACTGCCGCAGTCTTCGGCTGGGAACAGCTCACCGATACTGAATTGCAGTCCAAAGCCCTGAGCTATCTGGGCTGGTACGCCATGTTGGTGTACCTGACCCCCATTATCGGTGGCTGGATGGCTGACAACCACTGGGGGCAGCGCCGCTGTATCATGTTTGGCGGTACCCTGATGATGCTGGGGCAATTCTCCCTGGGTTTTCCTCATACCTGGCTACCAGACGGTAGTGAGATTTACATGCTGTGGCTGGGGCTGGCCCTACTGATTATCGGCAATGGTTTCTTTAAACCGAACATCTCCACTATGGTCGGGGATCTCTACGAAGAGGGGGACCACCGCCGCGATACCGCATTTACTATTTTCTATATGGGGATCAACCTGGGCTCAATTCTCGGTTATTTGGTCGTAGGCTGGATTGGGGAAAAGGTGGACTACCAGCTCGCCTTTATTGTTGCAGGCATTGGTATGTTGCTGGGCCTGATTCTGCAAATGACTCAAGCCAAACGCTACTTGGGAGAAATAGGCGTAGAACCCTCCGCTCATCTGGAACTGAAAAATAAAAAAGACGAGGAGGAAAATAAACATCGCCCCCTCACACAGGAAGAGCGGGATCGCATTAAAGTCATTCTGGTTCTGGGTGTGTTTATCGTGGTTTTTTGGGCTGGTTTTGAGCAAGCTGCCGGGTCAATGAATCTATTTGCCAAGTACCGCACCGACCTGAATATCTTTGGATGGGAAATTCCTGCCAGCTGGCTACAAATGGTCAATCCCTTGTTTATTATTATCCTCGCACCGATTATGGCCTCTATCTGGGTAGGTATGGGAGATCGCGAGCCGAGTTCACCGGCTAAATTCAGCTTGGGGTTAGTTTTTCTCGGAATCGGTTTTCTCTCTATGTGCGGCGCGGCACTACAAATCGGTGACTCCGAGACCATTAAAGCAAGCATCTGGTGGCTAATTTTCGCCTACATTTTTCACACCATTGGGGAACTTTGCCTGTCACCTATCGGACTTTCTGTGGTGACTAAATTATCTCCCCTGCGCTATTTATCCCTGATGATGGGACTCTGGTTTGCCTTTATTGGTATCGCCAACAAAGGGGCGGCAGAGATCGGTAAATTAGTGGGGGTTTCTGGACCACTCGCCACTTTCGGCGGTGTCGCACTAACTGCCATAGTGGCCGGTTTTATTCTATATTTGATTCGTGAAAAACTAGTGGATTGGATGCACGGTGCAGAAGAGGTGCATGTTACAGTGGGCGAAACCACCAGAGAAGAAATCAGTATCACTGCTGATCATGAGGGAACGCCACCCAAACACTTCAGCGGTAATAAAGAATAGTACTTGATTAACTCTAAAGTTATTCATCGGGTAGTACGACACAGGAGTGTGCCGCCTGCAGATAATTCCTTGCCTAAAACTCCTTAGATTAGAGCTTCTTGCAAGGAACCTTCATTGACGCCGCTATTAGCGGCCTTTGACTAAATAGGCAATCGCCCGATCCAATCCCTCAAGAGTCATCGGATACATGTGCCCATCCACTAGACGCTGGGTCATGCCGATACTGGGCGTAAACTGCCAATACTCCTCATCAACCGGATTTAGCCAGATCAGATTGTGGTAAATATCGGTGATACGTTCCATCCAGGCTGCACCCGGCTCTTCATTCATATGCTCAACACTGCCGAAACGGCTGGTAATTTCGTAGGGTGCCATAGAGGCATCACCGACAAAGATTACCTTGTAGTCCTTGCCATAGGTACGCAGTACTTCCAACAGAGACGTATTCTCGCTATAGCGCCGCTGGTTGTCTTTCCACACATGTTCATAGACAAAGTTGTGAAAATAAAAATACTCCAAATGCTTAAATTCTGAGCGGCAGGCAGAGAATAACTCTTCACACACACGCACATAAGGGTCCATAGAACCGCCCACATCGAAAAAGATCAGCACTTTTATTGCGTTGTGCCGCTCTGGCACCATCTTAATATCCAACAAACCCGCATTGCGCGCAGTGGAAGAAATGGTGTTATTCAAATCCAGTTCTTCTGCTGCGCCAGTGCGGGCAAATTTACGCAACTTCCGCAGAGCCACTTGGATATTGCGAGTTCCCAGGCTGATACTGTCATCCAGATTTTTAAATTGGCGCTTCTCCCAAACCTTGGATGCCGAGCGATTACGTCCCTGCCCTCCCACCCGAATACCACCAGGGTGATAGCCACTGTTACCAAAGGGGCTGGTGCCACCGGTGCCTATCCAGCGATTGCCGCCACTGTGGCGCTTTTTCTGCTCTTCGAGACGCTTTTTGAATTCCTCCAGCAACTTTTCCAAACCACCCAGGCTTTGGACTTTAGCCTTTTCCTCTTCGCTTAATTGCTTGAGGAATTCCGCTCTGAGCCAGTCTTCCGGGATCATTTGCTCAACGATATCGTCGAGGGTTTCCAAATCTTTGAAATAGGCCTCGAAAGCGCGGTCGAACTTATCGAAATGTTTTTCATCCTTCACCAGACAGACACGAGCGAGGAAATAAAATTCCTCCAGATCTGCAAAAACCAGGCGCTGTTGTAAAGCCTCCAGCAAGGCCAACAACTCGGTGATGGATACCGGTAATTTATAGCGACGTAAATTCAGGAAAAAGCCAATCAGCATAGTAATTCGCAGTCAGCAATGGGAAAAAATGCTCAGTGGTACCGAGCGGAACATCATCAGGGGCAGAAGTTTACCCCTAATGAAAGGCAACAAGGCTTGCTCAGCGGTTGTCACGACGTGCCATAAACGCCAGGCGTTCGAGCATATGCACATCTTGCTCATTTTTCAGCAAGGCGCCATACAGTGGAGGAATGGCACTGCTGTTATCGCGATTCTTGAGTACTTCTTCCGGAATATCATCGGCCATCAACAACTTCAACCAATCAATCAGCTCTGAGGTGGAAGGCTTCTTCTTTAAACCCGGTACTTCGCGCAACTGGAAGAAAATATCCATCGCTTCTGCGACCAGTTGCCCTTTAATTTCCGGGTAATGGACATCGACAATTTTGCGCATGGTATCGCGGTCGGGAAAGCTGATGTAATGAAAGAAGCAGCGGCGCAGGAAGGCATCCGGCAGTTCTTTTTCATTATTCGAAGTAATAATGACAATGGGGCGGTGCTTAGCCTTGATAGTTTCTCCGGTTTCGTAAACGAAGAATTCCATTCGATCCAGCTCCACCAACAAGTCGTTGGGGAATTCGATATCTGCTTTGTCAATCTCATCGATCAGCAGTACCACACGCTCTTCCGCAGCAAAGGATTCCCACAGCTTGCCGCGCTTGATGTAATTGGCAATATTGTGAACCTTATCCACCCCCAACTGGGAGTCGCGCAGGCGGGATACCGCATCGTACTCATAAAGTCCCTGCTGAGCCTTAGTGGTAGATTTGATATGCCATTGGATCAATTTCATTCCAAGGCTCTCGGCAACCTGTTCCGCGAGCAGTGTTTTGCCGGTGCCCGGTTCGCCTTTGATCAACAAAGGGCGCTGTAAGGTGACGGCTGCATTCACCGCCATCTGCAGGTCTTCGGTAGCTACATAGCTATCGGTACCGGTAAATTTCATGCTTACTCCAATCCTGTCATCACGCTATCTTCAGATTTAGCGAATGATAATTGAACAGCGGGGCGGGTGGCGAGGCGGGAACGATCAAATTGGATGACCAGCCCGAGTAGAGACTAAATGAAGGGGATTATCGACTATGGCTCAAGCCATCTGAGTGCTGCGGCGGTGTACTACTTGGCGCCCCTTACCGGTGATATACCAGCGAATCCCCAGGTGACTGTGGATTTTGCCCACCATTTCTAATACAAGCAGGCTGTTAAGGGCACGGGCAATAGAATTGGTCTCCATACCACTATCTTGCACCATACCACTTAGGGAGCGGAATACACACTCACCGTCATTTAGCAGATTGAGTACCTGCAGGGCATTGTCGTCCAGCTTGCGAATTTGGTTGAAATCCAGCACCGGCCCCTGCTCCAGATCCCCTTCTATCTCATGTTCCAGCAAAGGCATCATTTCCAATTGCATAGTGCGCAGTTCCTGCTCCATATTTTCCACTCGAGCACGGGCGATACTGGCATCGCGCAGCTGGCGACGCGCAGCATTAAACACGAACATGCGGGAAGCTATAGCGGCAAGCAGACAATAACCGGTAAAAATCAAAAGCCGCGAAGGGTCGCCTTGGATTTCGATCAGTAAATCGCTTTGGGTAAACTTCAGGAAGATTGGCACCATTAAGGCACCACACAATCCCATAATCAGGCAGCGAGCAAGGCCGGCGGGATCCTCCTCCGTAAACAGCATTTGATAATAGTTCACCAGCCCACCGAGAATGCCCGATACCAGCATTACTGCAGTGAGAATCAGCAGGTGGTCGAGCATCAGGGTTCCTCAGCCATCTGGCAACCTGCGCCATAACAATGGGCGAAAATCTACGCCAAGGGCAATTTATAAACTTTATCTGTCGTGAGTCTGGCTTACCAATAAGTAACCCTCTCCACTGGGATATTCAGGAAATACAATCCATGATTTCCCAACAGGGGCTTGTTTATTGGTCTTTATCAGTAAGCCGGCTCGTCTGGCCTCACGCCAAGTGCGTAAGCAGCCTAATAGATATAGCAGCTGTCACCATCCACAGAGAGGCTAGAGAAAGGAAGGAACGCCTTTGATAAGCAAGGGGAGAAAAGTGAGTGGGCCCAGTTGCGATGAGCCCTGTGATGAGGGAAGATCTGGATGAAAAATCCCGTTACTGTTCCTTGAAGTATGGGTCTTCGTCGAAACGACGGCGGCGACTGCGACGAAACTTAGATAATAGCGAAACCAGTCCCCACACAATCATCACCGCTAAAGCACCACCTGCAGCAAATACCAAATTTGCTGTCACTTCCGGTGCAGCCCCATTTTCTTCAAATAATACCTGGTAGAGATACAGGGGTAGTACGGGCATGGCTACTGACTCGGCCACCGGTATTTTTACCGGCAGCAGTAGTACACCAGCCAAGACCAATAACAAGGTGCGGCGCAGCCAGCTCCAGCGCCAATTGCGCATAAACCACCAGCCGGCAGCTAGTAAAACCAGTGTCGAGCCGGTATATACCAACCAGGCAAGTTGAAAATCTTCAGACATTTTTTATTTACTCTATGTTTCCCGCCCAGTTCAGGAACTAGTGACTATGCCTCACTAGCTCAACCGGCTTCCACCCAAGTGACGATGTGCTCCTCCATATCGTCTGGGTGAACCAGCTCCTCACTGATGACACTGCCGCGCACAGACATACCCGCTTTGTGTACAGACTGGCTATCTCCACTCACAAGCGGATGCCACTCCGGCAAAGGGTGCCCTTCGGCCAAGCGACGGTAGGCACAGGTGCTCGGAAGCCAGGTGTATTGGTCTATATCCTCTACCCGCAACTGTACACATCCAGGCACCAATTCTTTTCGCCTTGAATACTGGCTACAGCGACAGGAGTCTGTATCCAGCAAACGGCAGGCGACATTGGTGTTGTAAAGCTCACCAGTTTCCTCATCTTCCAGGCTGTGCAGGCAGCAGCGCCCACAACCATCACACAGAGCTTCCCATTCAGGTTCACTCATTTGCGCTAGAGTTTTACGTCGCCAAAAAGGCAATTGTGCCATTAATCTAACTCAGCGCTGCAGTTTGCTGTTTTTCAATGCGATCTCACGCATTTCAGAATCGGCCACCGGCGGCATCTGCAAATAGTAACCTTGCACACGTACCTCTTGCAGGACTTTGTCGGCATTTGCACGCGCCAGTTTGCGCTCTGGAGTCATTAGCATGGTAGTGACGTGCTGGGGGCTGCCAAACAACTCCAATAAATTTTTAGGTACCCGCGCAGTCCCCTCACGCTTATCGACGTACAAATACATTTCTTCTTTTTTGGGACTGCGATAAATATCACACAAGACTTTCACTTCATTTCCTCTTTGCGTAAATGTCGCAGAGCTTTAAGCAGGGGCCGACCAACCACTTCGGCGCGCCAACCACAGAGACGCCCCTGCAACTGGGGGTCGCGAGCAAGGACCAGGGCTTCCAACTCTTTTTTGCGAATTAGGATTTCTGCAGGCAGATTTTCACGCTCTGCAATACTCGCGACCTCTTTACGCAGTAACTTCAGTAACTCCCCCTGTTGTCGGTTGAGCGGCTGCGGTAAACGCGTCGGCAAATCGCTGCGCTCCAGGGCGCGGGAAATCAACTGCAACAACCTATCACCGTGTTCTCGCAGAGCACGGCCCTCGAGGCCAGCCTGGCTCAAGGCGCCTTTATGCCGCGGCAACTGCTGGGCCATGGTCATACAGAGATTTTCCTTGAGCAGGTGGTTGCGCGGCATATTTCGAGTTCGCGCCTCACATTCCCGCCAAGTACAAAGGTCCTGTAACACGGCCAAGTGTTTGCCGCGCAGGCGCCAGGCACCTTTCACTTTCTGGTAATAGAACTCAGGGGGTTGCGGGCTTCGCGCAGTTGCCACCAAAGTTGTGCAGTCTTCAACTAGCCAAGTTTCCCGCTGCTGCTCCTGCAACCGCTTTAGCAAGGCACCATAGAGAACCGGCAGCCAAGCTACATCGAGTGCGGCGTAGGTTTTCTGCGCATCACTGAGAGGGCGCTGCAACCAATCCGAGCGGGTCTCACTCTTCGGCAGTTCAATACTCAATAGCTCGCGCACGGTAGCGGCGTAACCAAGGCCCGCCCCCATACCACTAATCGCCGCGGCGATCTGAGTGTCAAAAATGGGCTCGGGGATTACCCCCAGCAGACGCTCCAGAGTTTCCAAATCCTCGCTGCAGCTGTGCATAATTTTTGTAACAGCCGTATCCAGCAGCAGATCACGCAACGGTTGCAGGTCTTCAATGGCGAGATTATCGATGAGGTAGCAGTGCCTGCCATCCCCAACCTGTACTAGGGCCGGCTGAGGATAAAAGGTGCGACTGCGCATAAACTCGGTATCCAGAGCCACAGCGCGCTGCTGTCGCCACTGTGCGCACAAAGCCGCCAACTGCTCGCAGGAGTCCACCCAGCGCGGAGTAGTATCTATTTCAACCATCGGTATTACTCTGCTGGGGGGAAGAAGGCGGTGCGACTATTGAAGGCGTGCGCCAGGGTACCGCCGTCGATATATTCCAGCTCACCGCCGATGGGAACGCCATGGGCGATACGACTGACAGTCACTCCCTGCGCTTTGGCGCGCTCGGCAATGTACTGGGCTGTCGCCTCCCCCTCTACTGTGGGATTGGTGGCGACAATCAACTCCTGTAATGGCTCACTGGCCAACCTGCGCTCCAGCAGGTCCATACCAAGATCCACGGGGCCGATACCATCGATCGGAGACAAGTGACCATGCAGCACAAAATAGCGGCCATGGTAGTTACCAGCCTGCTCAATCGCCAGCACGTCGGCGGGAGTTTCAACAACACAGAGAGAGGTTTGTTCGCGTCGGCTATTGTTGCACAGGGTGCATACGACTTCTTCGGTCAATGTACGGCACTGCTGACAACGTCCGACCTTCTCCACAGCCTGCGCCAGGCTGCGCGCCAGTAATTCTGCAGCGTCGCGATCCTTTTCCAACAAGTACATCGCCATGCGCTGGGCCGACTTGGGGCCCACACTGGGCAGGCAACGCAGCGCGCGAATCAACTCTTCGATTAAGGGACTAAACATATAAGGCTAAACAACCGGGCTCTGCCCCTTAAAATGGAAACTTGAAGCCTTCCGGCAGATTCATGCCAGAAGCGAGGTTGCCCACCTGCTGCTTTTGTAACTCCTGGGCCTTCTCCTCAGCTCGGCGCACAGCATCGTTCACTGCCGCGGCCAAAAGATCTTCCAACATCTCTTTGTCTTCAGACAGCAGGGAAGGGTCGATTTCCACAGAGATAACATCGTGCCGGCCATTCATGGTGACCTTAACCATACCCGCGCCGGATTCACCACACACCCGTAGCTCATTTAACTCCTGCTGTACCTTCTGCATTTTTTCCTGCATGTCGGCCTGCATTTTCTGGGCCTGTTGCATCAGATCGCCCAAACCTTTCATAGGTAACCTCTATCTCTATTATGTGTGAGCCCGGTTAGATGCCGGGCAACCAAAAACTCTATCAATCCGCCTTCGCTAGGGACTCGACGGTATCTGACACTAACTCAGCGCCCAGCTCGGACTGAAGTTCCTGAACCAGGGGGTCTGAGGTGAGGGCATCCCGTGCTGCTGCTAGGCGTGCATCGCGAGTCGCCGCAGCCAAACGTGCCGGCGTACTGCCTTGTACCTGCCCCACCTGAATCTGTGCAATAACCGGCTGCTGGAAAAAGTCTCCCAGCAAGTCCCCCAGGCGCCGCTGATGCACCTCGTCATAAAGACTGCTAAAAGATTCGTCCAGGGTAAAGGAAAGTATATTGTCCTGGCGCCCCACTAGCTCCAGATGCTGCGCGATCGAGTGTAATATGCCGCTGACGCCCAACTGCTTATAGAGTGCCGGCCAGCTACCTGATGTAAGGGCATCAAAGCGTGCCGGCGGCGCTTCAGCAACCTGAGCAACCGCTTCCGTTCTCGTGGGGGCCGGGTTTTCTAGCGCAGGGGGGGAGGCCTCGACTTCCGCTACGCGTTGGCGAAGTTCAGCTAGAACCCCCTCCCGCGAGCCAGAGGGCTGCGCGCTGGGTACCTCTAGTGGCCGCTCAACTATTGCAGTCTGGGTATCCAGTACTAACTCGCCGGCTTGTTCTGCATGGTATGGAGGCTGCTGGGGCGCGGGTTCTTCAAGTTTAGGAGGCATACCCCCTCTAGCCGGCACCGAGTTCTGAACCGGGCTTTCAATATGCGCAGCTGCTATCGCTTCAGCATGAGGCCCTGGAGTTGGCACAGCCTCAGACTTTTTTTCGTCGGCATTCTCCTGCTCGATAGGCGCCTGCTCCCCAAGAGCCGTCTGAGTTTGCGCACTAGCAGTTGTTTCAGGCAGTTCTGCCCTTGGAATTGTCGCTACACCCTGCGGACGGAACGCCAGCATGCGCAACAGCGCCATTTCAAAGCCACTACGGGGATCTGGGGCCAGGGGCAGGTCACGGCGAGCGTGCAGGGTCATTTGATAGTAGAGCTGTATATTCTCTGGGGCTATACGACTGGCAAGCTGTCGTAGCCGCTCGCCATCACCCAGGGCGTTATCTATCGACTGGGGCAAAATCTGGGCGACCGCCAGACGATGTAAGTTATCGGAGAGCTCTGCCAGGGTGGCGCCAAAGTCTGGAGCCTGTTGAGCCAGCTCAGCGACAGTAGCAAACAACGTCGCCGCATCTTCATCTGCCAAGGCATGTAGCAGTTTCCACACCAAGCCGGTATCGATACTACCGAGCATGCCGCGCACTTCGGCTTCACTGATTTTGCCACCGCCAAAAGCGATAGCCTGGTCGGTGAGACTCATACCATCGCGCATACTGCCGTCTGCCGCGCGGCCTAGCTGCCAAAGGGCGCCTTCTTCAAAAGGCACCTGTTCCTCCCCCAGTACAAAGCGCAGATGCTCGACAATCCGCTCGGGGCTCATATTCTTAAGCTTGAACTGCAAGCAGCGGGACAACACAGTTACTGGCAGCTTCTGTGGGTCTGTAGTGGCAAGCAGGAATTTTACATGGGGCGGCGGCTCCTCCAGGGTCTTCAGCAGGGCATTGAAGGAACTGTTCGAGAGCATATGCACTTCGTCGATCAGATAGACCTTGTAGCGACCTCTGGTCGGAGCATACTGGACATTTTCCAGCAGCTCCCGGGTATCCTCCACCTTGGTGCGGGATGCCGCATCCACCTCAATCAAATCGACAAAACGGCCATCGGCTATCTCATTGCAGGCATTGCACTGTCCGCAGGGCTCAGAGCTGACACCCTCCTCACAGTTCAGGCATTTGGCCAGAATTCGGGCAATTGTGGTCTTTCCCACTCCCCGAGTACCGGCAAACAGGTAGGCGTGATGCAGCCGGCCGTTATCCAAGGCATTGATAAGTGCCTGGAGCACGTGCTCCTGCCCCACCATCTCCTTAAAAAGACGCGGGCGCCATTTACGTGCCAGTACTTGATAGCTCATCCAGTCTCCGGTGCTCGGCACACCTCTGCCAACTTATATCTCAGCGCCTTTGGCGCGGGCGCCATTATACCGGCATAGACGACGAGGCATAGCGAATAGCAGGCTATCATCCCAAGAGATCGTTTCGCGCCACTCGTAGCCCAAGCCAACCTTGTGATATAACTGCGCCAGCTCGCACTAAGAACAAACAATTCACAACGATAAAGCGAGCCTGGGACGGGGAAAGCAATACGCAATGAATAAAGCCAGGAAGACACTTCTGGAGAGGCTATTTGCCGAGCACGGCCAAGCCTTGGTGCGCTTTGTCGCACGTATTGTCAAAAGCCCAGACGATGCCGAGGATATTGCTCAGCATGCCTACCTGCGCCTACAAAAACTCAGCGATGAAAAGGAGTTGGAAAACCCTCGCGCCTACCTCTACCAAATCGCAAACAATCTGGCTGTTGACCAACTACGTCGAGGCAAGCTGCATGTGGAGTACCTCAACCAGCAAGTCTCATTAGAGGGGGAGACTCACGGTAACGACCATACCGATCACCAGTCCCCAGAACGGGTTCTCGCTGCACGCCAACAGTTACAGTCCATCTATGAGGCAATGGATAAACTGCCACTGAAGTGCCGACAAGCCTTTCTGCTGCATAGAACTCGCGGACTCTCTTATAGTGAAATCGCCCATGAAATGAACATCTCGGTGAGCAGTGTGGAGAAATATATTCTACAGGCACTAAAGGCCTGCCGGCGCAAAGTGGATTCCTCCCCGTAAACCATTAGGGCTCATTTCATATCCCCATCAACTTTTGTTGAGGGGGGTACCACCTTAGCCGTCTCAGTGTGCATGAGCGGAGCTTAAATCCTGGCCAAACCTGAAAAATAAGGCACTTTCAGAATTATTTGCTGCCCAAAAGCAACCGGCATCGTAATTATTTCGTATAAGAGTCTTTACATTCTCTGGCATCGTATAAACCGGTCACCTTTGGTTAATATGTCCTGAGAATTGAGACATAAGTCCCACTCCCAAAATGTTATTTAACTTCTAACGACCAGAGCAAATATGAACAGCAACCCCCAACACCAAACAAGCGATGAGAGCCTCGATCAGGCCTGTGCTTGGGTTGCACGTTTACGCTCGGGGTCTATGAATAACTCGGAGAGGCGCGAATTCACGATTTGGCTGACTGCCTCCAAAGTCCACCGCCAAGCTTTTGATCAAATAGTCAAACTCTGGGGCGACCTGGGTGCCCTCGCCCATATGCCGATCGATCAACTTTTCCCCGAGAGTGTTCCCAGCTCCCACTCCAAGAATGGGAAAGCCCAGAAACAGAAAGGAATACAGCCTGTTCGATGGGGCCTACCGCAATGGCTCATCGGCGGTGGGCTCGCCACCTGTGGTGTATTCCTCACCATCTGGATTGGCCTACAATGGCTAGGAAACGGCAAGACTGATCAACAAATTTATATCACCCAGCTAGGTGAGATTCGCACCATCAGCCTGCCGGATGGGTCCGAAGTAATGCTGAATTCTAATAGTGAATTCAGCGTAAGCTATAGCCGCAAGGAAAGACAAACGCAACTCCTTCGTGGAGAGGCCTTTTTTGACGTCGCTCGCCAAACTGCCCGCCCTTTCACCGTTGCCGCAGGCAGTGCAAGTATCCGTGTACTGGGAACCGAATTTAATGTAGAGCTGAACCCAAAGAATACCCGAGTATCGGTCACCGAAGGTAAAGTCTCTGTCAGTGAAACAGAGAAAACACCAGGCCTAACCCCCGACTCCGTTACGCTAATTAAGAACCAAAAGGTCAGCGTATCTGACCAAGGCCTCACCCAAGTCCAGCGCACTTCACCGGAAGAGGCGACAGATTGGACTCGCGGTATCCTGGTATTTGAAAGAACTCCCCTCAAAGAGGCCTTGCAAGAGCTAAACCGCTACTTAGCCACCCCTGTTGTCGCTGCACCACAAATCGAGGGACGCCTAGTATCTGGTACTTTTGCCATATCCGACCCAGATAACACACTCGAAGCCATTACCACGGCCCTGGACCTTCAGCAGGACCGCAGCAACAACAACCTGACTATCTTGTCTCCCAAGCACAACTAGGTTATAACCGCCTCAAATGGCGGTCGTTTATTAAGCAAATAACCAACTCCCCGCCCACAAACACAATAGATACACCCGCTCAGTTAAATTCAAACTGCTGGGCGCAATAAAAATGGGCAATTTCTTGACGGTAAAGCACTGGGTTACAGCTTTTTTAGCACTCATGCTGTCGGCAAATAGTGCGGCCGATGCACTGTGCCCAAAGCCCAGAATCGAGCTTCCAGCGAGCTCTCTGCCAGAGGCCCTCATTTCTTTGGGAAGGCAGTGCCAAGTCTCTATTCTGGTACCAACCTCCTCAGCTTCGTTATATCAACTACCTAAGCAGACACTGAATACAGGGCAAAACCAATTTGAAGCAACAATTGAACAACTACTAGAAGGCCTTCCATTTTCCTATCACCGTATAGGCCCGACCTCCTTCGCGGTGACTCCAAGTAAGGAGTCACCGCCTCGATCTGAACAGCAATCCAGCAAAGCACCTGAAGAAATCACAGTTACCGGCCAAAGCCTTACCGGCAGCCATTTGCGCCATTATCAGCTAGACGGCTATGCTCCTATCGACAGACTAACCCGCGAGCAGCTTGAACTTACCGGAGCGCAAACTGTTGCCGATGTACTCAAGTTTCTCCCAGCCATTTCGGGAAATTCCACCAGCACCTCAGTCAGCCAACAGGATGACGGCACAGCCACCGTCTCTCTCCGTTACCTTCCTGCCAGCAACACACTGGTCTTGATCAACGGCCGCCGCATAATTGGGGATGGTTACAACGGAGAGGCTACTGACCTCAACACAATTCCTTTATCTTTAGTTGAGCGTGTCGAAATCCTAAAAGACGGGGCTTCTGCAGTTTATGGATCTGATGCCATTGCTGGAGTGATCAACATTATCCTCCGCAAGGACTTCGAGGGCCTATCTATAGATAGCTACTATGGGCAATCAGGAGCTGGCGATCGCGAAACCGAATCCCACCATTTAACCTGGGGGAGACACGGCGAGCGGGGTCATATCATGCTCAACCTGGCACAATACACCCAAGGCTCAATAATGAGCCGCGACCGCAACTTATCTGAGTCTGCAGACAGCCGAAATTTTGGTGGCACAGATAAACGCTCATCAGCCACCCCGGAAGGATTTATCGCGCTTGATAACGGTGCCACTCTGACCAGTCAAACCTCCAATAATTATCGGGACTGGTCCCTAGAAGATCGCTACAACTATAACGACTACACCTCTGCCATCACTCCACTCAAAAGTAACTCTGCTTACCTATCTGCTAATTTTGACCTTTCAGACAACCTCCTTGTATTTGCCGAGGCAATGGGTCTACACACCTCTGCAGAGTCGACCAAAGCGCCCTCCCCAGTCTTCACACGCTTCGATAACGGTGATTTGACAATAGCAGCAGATAACATCTACAACCCCTTCAACCAAACAATTACAGATGTTAGGAAGCGCATTACGGAACTAGGACCACGCATTCAAAAAAACCGCACAGCGACCTGGAGACTCAATACAGGAATCAAAGGGGTCTACAACCAGTGGCATTGGGAACTGAATACCTCCCTGCAAAGGGCAAAAAAATCTGAAAAACTCAGCAACCTTATTAACCCTCTAGCGCTCTCTCAAGGCTTGAAGGGGCCTACCAGCTGCAATTCAAGCAACGACTGCACCCCTATCAATCTCCTCGGCCCCAGCGGCAGCATCCCTCAGGAACAGCTGGAGTTTATTCGAGGAACAAGCACTACTAACAGCCGCACGAGAATGGAATCTCTCACCTTTATCTCAGACGGATCCCTAGGGGAAACCAGAGCCGGAGAAATTTTAGCGGCAGCAGGGTTTGAGATTAGGCATGAAACCCTGACCAGCGACTCGAATGACCTAAACGGCCTTTCCTATATTGGTGGGCACTCCCCAGGAGCGACCCGAGGCTCACGCACCATTAAAGAAACTTTCGCCGAGGTCTCAATCCCAATTCAGGAAGAAAAACTCTGGCTCGATGGGGCCGTCCGCTTATCCAGCTATAGCGACTTTGGTAATACCTACAACCCCAAGCTCGCCATACGCTGGCAGGTTTTGGAAGACTTAAATCTACGGGTCAGCTATGCCAGCGGTTTCAGGGCCCCTACTCTTACTGATATGTATCAACAGGGCTATCAAAGTCAGGAGTTTATCTTTGACCCCTGTACCAGTAAGAGCGCAAGCACTTTAACTGGCTGCCCAGGGCAATCAGACAGCGCACGAATTCAGTATCTTACCGAGTTTGGAGGCAACCCCAACCTCACGCCTGAAACTTCAAAAACCCTTACAGCTAGCCTTGCCTGGACACCAGAGCATATAGAAGGGTTAAGCTCTGCAGTCGAATTTTTTAACATTCAACAGGAAGATGTCATTGGCAGTAACCCTCAGTTCCTGGTTGAGCAAAATGCCTATGCTGGGCTATTCAGCGATAGAGTACTGAGAGACGAGCAAGGTGAAATCACCAAAATTCTCGCAACAAGAATCAATAAAGGTCGCAGAACCATCCGTGGTTACGATGTTGCGCTTCGCTACGATCTACCGGAGGATGAGCATGGGCAGCTCAAGCTGGCTATGAACATAAGCCATATGCTGGACTACCTCAACCAGGGAGCCGCAGGACTGCCTGACGAAGAACTGTCAGGCACTTTTGTAGACATCACAACTGGCGGGGCAGGCTCACTGCCAGAATTTAAAGCCAATGCGGGGATTTATTGGAGCAGCAACCGATGGAAAGCTGGCTACACCGTACATTTCGTCGGTCGCACTAAGGAAACCTACGCTCTGAACGATAGAATCGTCACCAACGATATAGGCAGCTGGTTTAGCCATGATGCACAACTCTCCTTCAACCCCTCTAGCAGATTTCGATTCTCAATCGGTGTCAACAACATACTTAACACTCCGCCTCCTCTCGCAGTAACAGCGACGGAAAATAACTTTGACCACCGTACCTATGATCTGACTGGACGGTACTGGTATAGCGCTTTCTCTTTAAGGCTATAACTTACCACCTCCAGCTGCAGCCTCCTTACACAGCACACCGCCCCTCTCCCAAACCTGCCAAAACACCCATAACGAAGTATCGGCAAAAAAATGAGATTTTTTTTGAGGGGATCTTCATATCACTCGTTAATGGATATGTTGGGAGGGAAGTGGCCACTTGGGGGTAGCTGCTTTCAAAACTCGTCATTATTGACAACAGATTATAAATCCAACGATCAAGAGAGGATTGACAATGAAAAAGAACCTCCTGTCCGCAGCTGTAAAAGGGGCTCTCGGCCTAACAGCAGCAGCCATAATGATTCCTGCCATGCCCGCATTTGCTCAAGAAGATGCAGCAATTGTAGAAGAAGTGGTAGTTACTGGCTCCCGAATCAAGCGTGACACACTAAATGTTTCAGGCCAAACCGTAACCATCGACCGCTCTGACATTGATATGAGCGGTAATTTATCCGTTGCCGACGTACTGCGTGAAACCTCGCTGAACTCTTTAGGCTCATTTAGTGAACGCTCTGGTAGCTCTGCGCAATCAAACGCAACCGTAAACCTACGCGGTGCTGGTTCAGATCGTACTCTGGTACTGATCAATGGCCGTCGCGTATCTGCATCCCCCTCCCTGGGCGGCGGCGGTTCCGTAAACCTCAATATGATCCCAATGGATGCTGTTGAGCGCATTGAAATTCTTGCTGATGGCGCATCCTCTACTTATGGTTCTGACGCTATTGCCGGTGTTGTTAACCTAGTAATGCGTAAAAACTTTGAGGGTGTGAGCTTTAAGTCCCGCATGGGTCGTCCATCACAAGAGGGTGGCGGCGATGAAGAAGCATTTAGCCTGGTCTTTGGTACTTCCGGTGATCGCGTCTCAATTACATCAGCCATAGAGTTCAGCTCTCGCGATGAGATGTACGATAGAGACCGCGATTACTCCGCAGCCAGATGGGGGGATGAAAACGGTGATGGCTTCATCGATATTGATACCGAGACCGTTGGCGTTAGTCGCTACGGCCGTGGTATCTGGGACCCAGTGAATAACACCTGGGCTGCACCCGGTTCAACTTGGAACGAGGAAACTCAGCTCTGGGAAGGTGCCAACTGTGAAGAAGCTGGTGATAACTTCATTAATGCACAGTATAAAGGCGGAAACGTTTGCGGTTACGCTTATGGCCTGATCGCAGCCAACCGCGCTTCCTTGAAGCGAGCTAACAGCTTCACTAGTGCAGAGTTCAACATCAACGATGACTGGAAAGCATACACCGACGTGCTTTTCTCTCGTGTTGAGTCATTTGGTCGCTACGCCCCCCCTGCAGCAAGGTTTGACCCTATGCCTGCCGACCACCCAGACAACCCTACTGGTGTAGATACCTACGCCACTTGGCGCTGGGACGCACTTGGACCTCGCGACAATACTGTTGAAGACCTGATGATGGATGGCACCTTAGGTGTTTCAGGCCAAATCAACGATAATGTTTCTTTAGAAGTTTACGCACAGTTTTCTAAGTATACTTCTACCAGCACTGGCTCAAACTACCTAAGCTATGGCGGACTAGCAGCTAATAACGAGTGGTATGAAGATCTAATTATGGATAGCGAAGATGCTATCGCTAGACTCCGACACACCACTATTTCCGACGAGCAAATGGATACTCGCCGACTGTTTGCCGGCTCTCAGATCGATATGATGGAGCTGTCTGGTGGAACTGCATCCGCCTATGTTGGCGTTGAACGTATGGAGGTAGAATACACTTCTCTTGTAGATGCACAGTCAGAGGCAGGTTTGGTTGGCGGTAGCGCTGGTAACAGCGCGACCGGCAGTCGAGAAGTATCCGCTCTCTTCACTGAGTTCTTGCTTCCAGTAACAGAACAAATTGAAGTGAACTTAGCTGTTCGCTACGATGATTACTCAGATTTTGGCGGCGCCACCTCACCTAAAATAGGCATCAACTACCGCCCTCTTGACACCCTATCGCTAAAAGCATCTTGGGGTCAGGGCTTTAAAGCTCCCGCACTATCAGACCTATATGGTGTTACGTCATTTTCTGCAGCATATGCTACGGACTATGTATGGTGTGCAGCCAATGGCATTAACTCCACAGACTGTATTGAAGAGCAGTTCGATACTTACTCCGGTTCAAACCCCGACCTGGATGCCGAAGAATCTGAAGCATTCACCCTGGGTGTACAGTACGATGTTACTGAAACCATCACTGTCGGCCTCGACTACTTCAACTTAGAAGTAGAGAACGTTATCCAGACAGTGACTGCTCAAGATATGATCTATGCAGAACTTGCAGGCCTGGAGCACACTGTTGAGCGTCTGGGGAACGGCCAAATCAAGGAGATCAGCGCTGGTGTGGTAAATGGACCTGGCTTTGAGTTGCAAACCCTTGATTTAAGCGCTAAAGGTGACTATGAAACTGGGTATGGAGTGTTCGGTTTTAACCTAATGCTTAGCCGCCTGCTTGAATACTCACAGCAAGCCTACTTCGGTGCTGGTGTCCAAGATCATGCCGGCTGGAACCTCTACCCTGAGTGGAAAGGCACACTTGGCTTGAGCTGGGCTAAAGATGAGCACCGTGTAGACTGGTTTATGTCTTATACCGGCTCCCATGCTGAAGAAAACGTACTCGACGAGAATGATACTAGTGCGCTGAAGGCGCTAAAAGCCAACGGTACACTGGACGATTGGTTGGTACACAACGTTTCATACAACTACACCTTCCAGAATACCCATAACTTCAAACTAGGTATTCGTAACGTATTCAATGAAGACCCGGTTCTGGACAAGAATGGTGAATTCTCCAGCGATCACTTCAATCTATACAATAACTTCGGGCGCGTTTACTTCGCAGAATACGCCGTTGACTTCTAAAGTTATATCTAGCGCCATTAATTTGGTGCTCACATAACACATTGAGGGGCCCACATAGGGCCCCTTTTTTTAGCCTAAAATTTCTTATCTAATCGATGGTCTTAGGCATAAAAATCCCACTCCACGCAAACTCCTTCTCGCATACATCTCACAGTTGATAAAGCATCACCTAAAACTGTAGCATTCAAAATGCTAAACGCGCTGCTCAACTCTCCATGATTAAAAAAAATCTACCGCCCTATTAACTCCCACCAAGAATAAAAATTTAATACCACAAAAAAAATAAATAATAGAAATTAGTTCTCACAAAGATGCTATTCATCAATTAAAAACACATTTTTTGCGCAAAAAACAAACAAAATAGTTTTCGGGGACGTGAAATACTGAGCAAAAAGTGGACAGTAATTTTATACGAGCAGTTCCATATTTAATTTTTATAGATTAAAGTCAGACCTGTCAGGTTAGTACACAAATGCAGAATAGACATAAAAACACCTCCGTATAAAAAGGTTCCACTATGATCAAGACCAAACTGAGCGTTGCCATTGCAGCACTGGGCACCATCGCCAGCTCTGGCGTTTTCGCCCAGGAATCTATTCCCGGACCAGAAGTTGAGGAAGTAGTTGTTACCGGTTCCCGCATTGCGCGTGACCCTCTATCCACTACTGGCCCAATCACTTTGGTTGACTCTGAAGCTATCCAGCGTTCCGGTGTGGGTACTATTGATGAGCTGCTTAACCAGCTTCCATCCATGGGCACTACCGGTATCAATGCCAACGACAACAATGGCGGTGCTGGTCTGTCATTTGTGGACCTGCGTAACCTAGGTTCTGCCCGTACTTTGGTACTGGTTAATGGCCGTCGCTTTGTATCCTCCAGCTCTGGCGTAAGCTCTGCAGTGGATATGAACAATATCCCGGTAGATATGATCGACCGTATCGAAGTTCTGACCGATGGCGCCTCCGCCGTATATGGTTCTGACGCGGTAGCCGGCGTAATCAACGTGGTCATGAAAGATTCTTTCGATGGGGTTCGCATTAATGCCCGCGCTGGTGCGACCGAAGCTGGCGGCGGCGAGAATGGTGAGCTGTCCATTACCTTTGGTAAGGAATTCGATCGCGGTCAGTTTATTGCGAACGTTACCCACAGTCAGCGTGACGAAATCACTTATAAAGACCGCGATTGGGCAGGGTTACAGAGCTCCATGTCCTCTACTGGCAACATCTTCACCAACTACGGAGCATTCAGTGTCGGTGAGGATGGAAAGACGCTTGGGGATTATTCTAGCTATGACATTGGCCAGTACATGTGGCTTTCAGGCGCGATGGAGCGTACCAGTCTCACCGGTAGCGGTACTTTCTCTATCAATGACTACATCGAATTTTACGGTGAAGGTTCTTACACCCTAAAAACCACCAACCAGCAACTGGCCGCTCAGCCAATGTATGCGGGTAATGGTTTTGATCTCACGGCTAACCATCTGTCCGATGAAGTTCAATCGCAACTGTCCGAAGCTTGGCAGGAAGCAGAAGATGCCTATCAGATAGAGCTTGCTGCATATAACGCCGCATTGGCTGAATGGGAATCCCAAGGCAGCCCTAAAGACCTTGAGCCAACCAAGCCAGTAGCGACTCACGGAGACACTTGGCAGAAAGGCTTGTCAGATGTTCGTCTGCGTCCCGTTTCAGGTGGCACCCGTGACTATGAGCAGAAGACCGAAACCTACCGTCTTCTCGGCGGTTTACGCGGTGACCTGGCGAACGGCTGGGGCTGGGATACCTTCCTGAGCTACGGCAAAAACGAAGGTGAAAACACCACTAACAATTCCTACAACAAAACCCTGCTCCAGCAGGTGCTTGATGGAAACAGCGGCATTGCTGAAGAGAACATTCAGTTCCTTGGTGGTATGAGCGATGAAGTCATCGACTACATCAGCTATACCGACCGCGAAGATAATGAGTATGAAATGCTCAACTTCGGTGCCAGCCTGACCGGCGACATTGAAGCCGTTCAGTTCCAGGGCGGCGCATTAGGTTTTGCCTCAGGCATTGAGTACCGTAAAGAATCTGGTGAGTTCACCCCAAGCGAAGAGACGCAAAGTGGTGCAACTTTCGGCAACCAGCAAGATGCCACTTCCGGCGATTTCGCTGTAACAGAGGTATTCGCAGAGTTTAACCTGCCGATCCTGGCCGGCCTTAAGTTCGCGGAAGAACTGTCCCTCGACGCTGCGATACGTTATTCGGATTACGACACCTTTGGCGGCCAAGCTACATATAAGCTCGGTGCTGTATATGCGCTAACAGAAAACCTGCGTTTCCGCGGCAGTGTTTCTACTGCATTCCGCGCTCCAGGTATCTACGAGCTATACAGTGGTACTGCCCAGAGCTACAGCTACCTGATCGACCCATGTGATACCAGCAGCAACAATACTGCGGGGCAAGGTAGTAACTGTGATATGGTCAGCGCCGGCTTCAGCCAAGCTGGTTCCCAAGTGCCCACCAATATTGGTGGTAACCAAGACCTGCAACCAGAAAAGTCCAAAAGCTACACTGCTGGCATCGTGTGGACTCCGAGCTTCACTGAAGATCTCTCCATCACCTTAGATTACTTCGATATCCGAATTAAGGACGCTATCACTTCTGCCGACACACAGAAGATTTTGGACGATTGTTACCGCGATGGTATCAGCTCAGCCTGTGAACTTGTTCGCCGTGGCGACAGCGAGCAGATTGAGTACCTGGAAGGTTCCCTGCAAAACATTGGTGAAATTAATACCAAAGGTCTCGACCTGGATATAGTGCAGAACTTCCACTACGATACCGGCAAACTGGCTCTGCGCGCTCAGGCAACCCACCTGCTGGAATACGAGGAGTTTAACTCTGAAACTGGCGAAACTTCTGACTATGTAGACTACATAGGAACAAGTAGCAGCGCCTATACCAAATGGCGCGGCCTGGCCAGCGCAACTTGGTATGCTGACAACTGGGACTTCGGTGCCGACGTACAGTACATCGGTGATGGTCACAGCCCTTATGTGAATGTTCCCTCCCACACCTACCTGAATTTGAAGGCAGGTTGGGATGTGAACGAGTCCATGCGCTTAACCGCTGGTATCGACAACGTGACCGACCGAGACCCGTCTTACACTTCATCCTATGACGATGTAAACGGCACTTACGACTTCCAGGGCCGCTATGCCTGGGCTGGTGTTACTTACCAGTTCTAATTAACGAATCTCGCAGGTCAATAAATAAGAAAGGGGCCAATCTGGCCCCTTTCTTTACTTAGCGATTAAGCATTTAATTTTAGTACGCCCTTGTACTTAACACTTAATTACAAGTAACAAAAATTCTTACTCTCTCTGCATTATCAGATGCAATTTTCGCTGATAGGCATTAACTGTTGAGGGACTAGTCACCAACGAGAAGGCCTCTTCAAAGCTCTCCCTTGATGCCGCCATTTTCCCAAGTTGATATCTGGCCAACCCGAGCAGAAAGTGGAAGCGATGATCGCCTTCATAACGCGATACAGCCTTACGCAAACGGCGTTCGGCACGCTTAAAGTCGCCCTGCTCATAGGCATCCCGTGCCTGGTAGAAAAGATAATAAGGATTGCGCTCTCGGTGGTAACGGGCACGCTTGGCGTATTCATCGGCGATAACCGATTCGCCATTACGGCGATAAAGCCTTTCCAGATTACTAATCGCAACAAGATTGCTACTTTTTAAATTAAGAGCTTGCTGATAACTTTGCTGTGCCTCGTCAAAGAAACCAAAATGGCTATAAATGGCCCCCAGATTAGCCCATAAATCACTCCTCTGTGGACGCAGCTCCAGAGCCTTACGCAGATATAAAAAGGCTTGCTCTCTCTCCCCTTCACGCATCAACTCAACTCCGCGATTACTGTAGTAGAGAGCAAAGGCCGTCGTGTCATCCAGGATATGCTGATCGTAAGCGGGGTCATAAGCGGCAAGGTTGAAATCGACTACGCGGCGGCCGCGCGAGCTTTCCGATACCATATTCACATGACGGTAAACGATGAAAGTCTCAGCCTCATCGTGGCTCCAGACGGGAGGCACTTCTACCTGATTGAAGGAAGCCTCAGCCCCTAATTCCCTGGCCATCGCTACCATCATCAGAGTGAAAGCCAGGCAGTTGCCGCGCGCCTGGCGATAGGTTTCCATAGCCGTTAGGGTGCTACTCTCATCGTACTCGACGGTAAAGTCTCGTTGCTCAAAGGCCCGAATCAATGCCGCTAAGCGGCTTTGCGGACTGGCCTTGGGAGCCAATTCCTGCAGGTAGGCCCGCAAATCGGAATCTAATCCCAGGAGGTCTTCTTGGGGCAATTCCTCCAGAGTAACGGATCTGCCGAGTAAAACCTCACCGCTCAGGGCGTCTTCAAGGCTAATTGGCCGATGTTCATCGGGTGGCAAGCTGGCGCAAGCACTCAACAACAGGAACAGACTTAGCAACAATGGGGCTTTCATTGTTATTTTCCCCTTGAAATTCTTGTTTATACAGGATTTACCACTTATCAGCCCCCAATGGAAGCACCTGATTACCATTTCTCTAAATTGTTCCACAACGGTTCGCCTGGAATTTAGACAGCTGGTAAACTCTGCCCGTTGTACTGGAAGCTCTTGGAGCAGTCTGTTCGATCTCGTCCTTTTCGAGTGAGCGGCTGGCGGAGGTTCCCCAATAACTATTACAGACAGAGGAACTTCTATGTCTTCTAATGTCGCGGACGTCACCACGGCGGCCTCTCCGAGCTCGGGCGAATTGCTCGGCCACCCGAAAGGGCTCTATATCTGTTTTGCTACAGAGCTGTGGGAGCGATTCTCCTTCTATGGGATGAAAGCACTTCTGCTACTTTATCTAACAAAATACCACCTGTTTTCAGATAGTGCTGGTTTGGACATCTTGGGCGCCTATGCCGGCCTGGTATACGCGCTGCCACTGATTGGAGGCCTGCTGGCCGACCGCTATCTGGGCATGCGTAAGGCTGTACTCATCGGAGGAGTCTTTCTCTGTCTTGGGCACCTGCTAATGGCAGTAGAAGGCCATCAGGCTATCTCCTATGCAGCAGGCACAGTTCTTTCCGAAGCCATTACTTTGAATGATGGCAGCGTGATTGCGGCAGGTACTACCCTGACTGAAAACGTCATTATTCAGGATGTAGTGGCCCTAAAAGTCTTCTTTATGGCCCTGGCACTGATCACCGTGGGGGTTGGCTTCCTAAAGCCCAACATTTCCACCATTGTCGGCCAACTCTATCCAAAAAATGATTCCCGCCGCGATGCCGGCTTTACCATCTTCTATATGGGTATCAACATTGGCTCTCTAGCTGCAACTATACTCTGTGGATGGCTGGGTGAAACCTACGGCTGGGGCTATGGTTTCGGCCTCGCCGGTATCGGTATGTTGTTTGGTCTGATCACCTTTATTTGGGGACAAAAGTATCTAAATGGCCTAGCGGAACCGAGTCGACCGGAAGTGCTTAAAGAAAAAGCCTTCGGCCCCATCAATAAAGAGTGGGCAATTTACTTAAGCGCAACCATTTCCCTTGGCTTAGTATGGTACCTAGTGCAAAGTGAACCTGTGGTCCATATTGCCCAAAATAGCTTACTAATTGTTGCCATTGTTGGACTGATCCTATTCTCCATGCTTCACAAAGACAACAAGGGCAAAGATGTTGTCGCTATCGGTATGGCCGCGCTGTCTGCCGGCCTCGGTCTAATCTGGGCATTCAGCGGCGTGGACCTATGGCTAGGTGGCATGCTGCTAACACTGGTAGCCTTCATTGGTTACGGTTTTGTCCGCCACTACAGTGAAGAGTTCTCCCGTACCGTAGTACTGATGGTACTTATCACGTCCACAATTGTTTTCTGGGCACTATTCGAGCAAGCATATGGCTCTATGACTCTCTTTGCTGATCGTGCGGTAGACCGATCAATAGCGGGATTTGAAATCAATGCTTCTCAATTCTCCTCGCTGAATCCAGCCTTTATTATTCTCCTGGCAATTCCCTTCGCAGCTGTATGGGTATGGCTGGGCAAGCGCGGATGGGAGCCAAGCACCCCGGTAAAATTCGGTTTAGGTATAATTCAGGCAGGCCTAGGCTTTGGCGCCCTCGTACTCGGAGCAACCTTCCCTACTGAGAGCGGAAAAGTTGCAATGATCTGGTTGGTGCTTGCCTACCTTCTGCACACGATGGGAGAACTATGCCTATCACCAGTTGGCCTCTCTGCTGTTACCAAGCTGTCCATTGGTAAGGTGGTCAGTGTAAGTATGGGCACTTGGTTCCTGGCTACGGCCCTGTCAGAAACAGTAGCCACTCGTATTGGTAAAATTGCCGCTATGGATTCGGGTGCCAGTGCCGATACTGCCGCTGCAGTAGCAACTTACACTGCACTCTTTGAGTACCTGATGTGGTGGGGCCTTGGTGTCGGTGTACTGATGATTGTTATCTCACCGCTGCTGAAAAAAGGTATGTGTGGTATCCGCTAAGGGAAACCAGCATCACAACAAAAAGCCACTGTTTTTACAGTGGCTTTTTTATTTCTGATATCCCAACCCTCAAACACCAATCAATGAAGAAACCCTCTTCGTCACCCATCGAGCACTAATTAGTGAGAAAGTAGCTCTAGCTCAGCCCCGCTAACAGATTGAAGTTTTGCCAAATAAAACGAATCCCGATAATGCAGAGCAATATGGCAAAGTACAGCTTCAGTCGTCTAGCGGAAATTCTGTGAGCCAGGTTCGCTCCAAATTTGGCAAAGAGCACACTGGTAAGAACAATCCCAAGGAAGGCCGGCCAGTAGATATAGCCACTACTCCAGTGCGGCAATAACTTATTACCCCACCCCTGAACAACAAAGCTCAGCGAACCAGAGATGGCAATAGGCAAACCAAAAGCCGCTGAGGTACCCACTGCCCGCTGCATTTTGACAGCAAAGTGCGACAGATAGGGAACAATCAGCGCCCCCCCGCCAATACCAAAAATAGCCGCGAGCCAACCAATTACCCCCCCCGAACAAATCAGCGGGAGTGAGCCAGGTAAGCGGTCATCACTCTCCTTCTGGGAGGCTGCGCGCAAGCCACTCACGCCCATACGCACAGCCATAATTATGGCGAAGACACCAATCAGGAGTTGTAGCCAGGCTCCAGGCAATAGGTCCGCAGTCACGCCGCCCAACCAAGATCCCACAAGTATCCCAGGGGTCATAATCCAAAATAGATGCCAGTCGACGGCGCCCTTAGCATTGTGAGCCCACACCGAGCTTATTGAAGTAATAACAATGGTTGCTAGAGAAGTACCCACAGCCATATGGGTCAGCACTTCGGGAGAAATACCCGTCGCGGAAAAGATCAGCACCAGAGCAGGAACAATGATCAGCCCCCCACCAATCCCCAAGAGGCCTGCCGCGGTACCTGCAACAGCACCGAGTAATAAATAAACAAGCAACATTTCCATGTTGCTTCAGTTTAGTCACCCTGTGTGACTAGGATGGGTTACGGGCAACAGGGAGAGTTCAAAGCACCCACCCCATAACTGCGCTTTGCCAAAAGCTCAGATCAATATGACCTGAGCAACCTTACTTCACAGAGCCAGTAAGCCACTATTCAGCCAAATGAAACGTCCACCAATAACGCAAAGCAACACTGCAAATCCATGCTTCAACCACTTTGCCGGTAGGCGGTGGGCCAGATTAGCGCCGAAGCGAGCAAAGATCGTACTGGTCGCAACAATCCCCAAAAAGGCAGGCCAGTAGATAAATCCACTGCTCCAGCCTGGCAGTAGAGTGTTGCCCCAACCCTGCACCGCAAAGCTGAGAGCTCCCGCAATGGCGATGGGCAAACCGCAAGCTGCGGATGTAGCAACGGCTCTCTGCATCCGCACCTTGCAACGGGACAGAAATGGCACTGTGAGCGAACCACCACCAATGCCAAAGATTGCCGAAACCCAACCAATCACTGCACCTGCGCCAGCTAATATGGGGGCTGCCGGTAAAATACCGGCACCCTCCTCCGCCCCACTGTGCC
This sequence comes from Microbulbifer mixtoriginis (SeqCode), assembly GCF_052466715.1. NCBI lineage: Bacteria > Pseudomonadati > Pseudomonadota > Gammaproteobacteria > Cellvibrionales > Microbulbiferaceae > Microbulbifer > Microbulbifer mixtoriginis (SeqCode). The sequence continues at coordinate 3,617,571 of NZ_CP174288.1, forward strand.
GCAAGCCACTCAGCCACATGCGAATGGCGATAACGATAGCAAAGACGCCAATTAACAGCTGTAACCAGGCCCCAGACAACCAATCTGCTGTCATTCCGCCAAGCCAGGAGCCAATAAGAATCCCCGGAGTCATCATTCCAAACAAGCGCCAGTCCACCGCACCTTTTTTATTATGTGCGCGCACTGAGCTGATAGAAGTAATGATGATAGTTGCGAGAGATGTCCCCACCGCCATATGGGTAAGGATATCCGGGGAGATACCCATGGCAGTAAAAACCAGCACTAGGGCCGGCACGATAATTAAACCACCGCCCACCCCAAAGAGGCCGGCAATAGTCCCTGCCGCAGCCCCCACTAACAAGTAAATAAGTAAGGTTTCCATCCAGTCTCTATCCTTTAAACAATCGCTAGCACTGACCGCAGCGCCCTTGGGCCTGTGAGTTATCACTATTTTTTGAGAGGAAATTTAGGTGGCACCCGAGTGCCGATTACTCTCGGGCTTCAACGGTGAGCCAGTCAAACCCTTCCTGCTGACAGGCAAAAATGCAGTTCTCGACACTCTCCACCATTTCTGCCAGAGCCGAACGAGCAAGTTCGAGAGTATTGTTTTTTTCGCTAATATGGGCGACCACCAGATGCTGCAGCTGTTCATAACCCACACGCTGTAAAAATCCCGCAGCCTGCTGGTTACTCAGGTGCCCATAGGCACCACCTACACGCCGTTTCAGAGAGGGGGGGTAGGGCCCCTGGGCCAGCATCTGTGGGTCGTGGTTGGCTTCCAGAACCAGTGCATCGCAACCTGCAAAATGGGATTCCACATGGGGCGTTACTGTGCCCAGGTCGGTCAATAAGCCCAAACTACTCCCTCGGCTGCGGAATACATACTGTGCAGCTTCTCTGGCATCGTGCGGCACGGCGACAGGTGTCACCTGAATATCCCCAATCAAGAAAGGCTGATGCCCTTCGATCAAGTGCACCTGTGGTAACTTGCCGATATCACGGGCGCGAAGAGTCCCAGGAGTCAGGTAAATCGGCAGGCCATACTTGCGCGCAAGCGGAGCGACACCGGAGAGATGGTCGCTGTGCTCGTGGGTTACCAGTATCGCAGCGAGGTCAGCCGGAGACATACCGAGCCGAGACATACGTCGCTCGGTTTCCTTGATGGTAAAGCCGCAGTCCACTAACAGACATTGGTCGCCACTGGCGACCAATGTACCGTTTCCTTTACTGCCGCTTCCCAGTGAGGCGAAGCGCAAACCCATTATTAAATCAGGTTCTGCTGAATAGAGAGCAGTAGCTGGGAGGCCTTGTTACGCGAGAGAGGCTGACCGCGGGTATCGCGGATACGCACTTCGATCTCATCGTCACCACCCCGAATCACAATTAAGTAGCCGGGGAAGCCGCCCTCAGGAATTGAGCCGACACCCAAGCCTTTGATTTCCTTGAACAGCGCAGGCTCACTACCCTCAGAGGTATCGATACCGGCAAGGATCTGCTGCAGGGTTACCTGGTTGGCATTTTCGGCCAGCTCATCGTCCTGCTTGGACTTCTTACCCCAGGAGAACCAACCACCATCATCCTCTTCACTCTCCGCCAACTCGCGCTCTTCATCGTAGGTAACGTAGAAAAGACCGATATCGGAATCCTCGCGATGCAAACGATAAGCGCCGGCATTCACAGCGTGGGCAACGGTAGCCCAAGCACGTTCCATCTCGAGCCCCATAGAAATATAGGGTTCGTGACCTACGGGTTCACGCAGCTGCACCTTTACAGAGCTACCACCTATAGCCTGGGCCACCAGAGAGGCCGAAGCACCGGCGGCATCTGTGGCCAGGGCAGTTGACATCTCATCGATCATCCACCCCTCGCGCTCCGGGCTACTTGAGAGTTGCGGCCAGTTGACCGTTCCCCCCACAGGAGCATCCACCGCAACAGATAAGTGGCGCACGTGGACCTCGGTGGTGTCCGGCTGAACGCCAGTTTCTATCTGCAGGCGATATTTATCCTTGGTATCGGGGCTCTCGTTAAATGTCATCCAAGCGGTTTCCATAATACCGGCACTGGCATCAGACATCTCCACGGTCAGCCCGGAAGTGCGCAGGAAATAGTGCAGCTGGGGCCAAACCTCTTCCGGGGGTTGGGAAATCAATACCCAGCGGCTGTTGCCCAGCTTCTGAATTTTTACTCGCTCCAGCCCCGCATTGACCGATAGTGCCTGTGGACGCGGCACTTCAAAGTCCCCATCCTCTAAGCCATTTCCGGCGATCTGTGGAATCTCGTAGAGTTCTTCCTGGTGTTTGGCGTTGATACCCTCTGGAATCTGCAGCGGCGCCAGGCTGTCCGCCTGCTGGTAATCGTTGCTGCGATCGCGAAAATAGCCATCGTTGCCGAACACACCACAACCCGCCAGGCTGAGACTAGAAATACAAAGCGCGACTCCAACGGTCAATTTGTTCATTAAAGCTTTCCTGGTTAATTCACGATTCGCAGGTTTATAGTACGCCGGCACTGCGCAGAGCCTCGCGCACTGTAGCATGATGCTCGGGCGAGAGACTGGTCAGCGGCAGGCGGATGCCACCATCAATACGCCCCATCTCCCGCAAAGCCCACTTCACCGGTATCGGGTTGGACTCCAAAAACAAAACTTTGTGCAATATTTGAATACGCTGGTCTATTGCCCGTGCAGTCACGGCGTCTCCAGCCAGTGCGGCCTCACACATCTGAGCCACTGCCGCTGGGGCCACATTGGCAGTGACACTGATATTACCCTGGCCGCCCATCAACATCAGTTCCATGGCGGTACTATCATCTCCGGAGTAGAGTGCAAAGCCCTCTGGCAAGGTATCCAATAAAACTTTAGCGCGCTCCAGGTCACCGGTGGCCTCTTTAATCCCAACGATATTACCAATTGATGCCAGGCGCTGAACTGTCTCTGGCAACATATCGACGGCAGTGCGACCAGGCACGTTGTATAGAATCTGAGGAATCGGCACAGCCTTGGCGATAGCGCGGTGATGTTGATATAAACCTTCTTGGCTCGGCTTGTTGTAATAGGGCGTCACCAACAGACAGGCATCGGCACCACAGCGGGCGGCACCTTCGGTTAGATCGATCGCCTCTGCGGTAGAGTTGGCGCCAGTACCGGCAATTACCGGAATACGCCCCGCGACTTGATCCACAACCCGACGGATAATCTCAACATGCTCATTAACGTCGAGGGTCGCGGACTCTCCTGTGGTACCCACGGCCACCAGTGCACGTGTACCCTGTTCAATATGCCAGTCAACTAGGTTACGCAAACTGTCCCAGTCCAAGCTTCCGTCTGCAAACATTGGGGTGACCAGGGCCACCATACTGCCGGTAAACATCCTCTCTCCTTAATTATTGCGCTCGGCCTGGAATAGCACCGCCAAAGTCGAACTGGTATGTTACTTAGGGCGCAGAATCTATGCCAGTGCCACTAGCTCGCTACCTTCCTGCGCTTCTTTTTCTTCTTGCGCACACCTTCATAGACATTGGTTGCGCCCTCTGGACGGGTCTTAAAGCGGCGGTGAACCCACATATACTGCTCGGGCGCCTCGCGGATACGCGCTTCGATGAAGCGGTTGACCAGAATCGCGTCCTGTAGTTCATCACCGGAAGGAATTTCATCGATGGGATCGTACACTTTGAGGCGATAACCGGAATTGTCATCCAGGCGGGTAAGCACGTAAGGCACAACCCTAGCGCGCCCCACACGGGCAAATCGCGAAGTCCCTGTGACGGTCGCTGCAGGCACACCAAACAAAGGCGCAAAAACACCCTGCTTAATCCCATAATCCTGATCCGGAGCATACCAGACCGCCCGACCATGTTGCAGGGCGCGCAATACTCCACGCACATCCTTACGCTGATAAACGCTGCCACCGCCAGTATGTCGCTCGCGTCCTTTGCGTTGCATATAGTCGTAAACCGGATTTTTATGGGGCCGGTACATGCCATCAAGGGTAATACTCATACCCATCAGGGCCGCCCCCATCTCCAGAGTGGTGAAGTGCATGGCCATCAACAACACACCCTGCCCCTGAGACTGGATTTGCTGTAACTGCTCAAGGCCCTCGAAAGTACATCGCTTTCGCAACCAGCGCGCTGAGCGAAACCAGGCCATACCGGTTTCCATTAACGCGATGCCACTGGATTCAAAATTGCGGATAAGTAAGTTTGCCCGCTCGGTATCACCGAGCTCGGGAAAACACAGGGCCAGGTTGCGCTCGGCTATGGTGCGGCGGCTCTTGGCCATTCTGAGCATTGCTCGGCCAAAACTGCGCCCCATTGCCAGCTGCCAGCGATAGGGCAGTTGAGCCACCAGGAACCAAAGACCGAACAACAACCAGGTCGGCCAGTATCGGGGGTGCAGCAGGGCCGCTCGAAAACGAGGTTTTTCCATCGGGTATCGCTACGCGGCCGGGGAGTTCCCCCGGCTTAATCGGTTGAATTCGGCGTAGTATAACCTATGGGATACGGCGCAGGGGTGGACAACTGGCCAGTGACACGGCGGATTAATGACGCAGCAGTGAGTCCAGCTCATCGACTGCGACGCACCAGTCAGAATCTTCTTCTATGGCACTCTCGAGAAATTGTCGCTGCCCCTCGGTCCAGAAAGATGCTGCGGACAGTTTCTCATGCCGATGCAGGTAATGAGTGATCAGAAACTCGTGTATTTCCGCATCCTCTGAAGCCAGCCCCAGCTGGGCGAACAAATCATTGAGAGTGTGATGCCCGGTGGTCTCCATAAAAGCTCCCTAAAGTTTTCCCTTACCGGTTACGCAATTTTCTCTCCCAATTATAGATATCTCCACCCGCGCACTAAGGTGCCGGGTTAGGGTTTTCGCTGTGGATTGCCTCAATTGCGGCCAGCACTTCCTCATCGAGCTTCAAATCAAGGCTGGAAATATTTTGGCGCAACTGCTCCATAGTTGTGGCGCCGATAATATTAGAGGTCACAAACGGCTGCTGATTGACGAAGGCCAGGGCCATCTGCGCAGGGTTTAGATCAAATTGACGCGCCAATTTCACATAGGCTTCGGTAGCTGCACCAGTGCGCCCCCCCGTATAGCGCTGGAAGCGTTCATATAGTGTCAAGCGTGCGCCGACGGGCTTTTCCCCTCCCAGATACTTCCCGGAGAGGACCCCAAAGGCCAGTGGCGAGTAAGCCAATAATCCACATCGCTCGCGCAGGGACATCTCGGCACAACCAATCTCAAAAGTACGGTTCAATAGGTTGTAGGGATTTTGGATCGAGACGATGCGCGGCTTGCCCAAAATCACCGACTCCCTAAGATACTCATGCATACCCCAAGGGGTCTCATTGGAAATGCCAATGTGGCGCACCTTACCCGCCTTGACCAACTCCTCCAAGGCATCGAGAGTCTCGGCAATAGCGATACCATCATCCCCTCCGTGCTGATAGCCGAGGCGGCCGAAAAAATTGGTCAGGCGCTCGGGCCAGTGCACCTGGTATAGGTCGATATAGTCGGTAGCCAGCCGTTTGAGGGAGTGGTCACAGGCCTCCAATATCTGCGCACGGTTCAGCCGCGGGCCCGAGCGCAGATGCCCAACGCCGGAGTTTGCCTCCCCACGCCCAGCTACCTTGGTGGCGATAATCACCTTGTCGCGCCCACCGCGGGCCGAGAGCCACCTGCCGATAAACTCTTCCGTCCGCCCCTGGGTCTCTGGCCGAGGTGGCACCGGGTACATTTCGGCGCAATCAATAAAATTCACCCCTTGCTCGAGGGCATAATTCAGCTGTTCGGCGGCATCATCGGCGCTATTTTGCTCGCCAAAAGTCATGGTGCCCAGGCAGATCTGGCTCACTTTGAGATTGCTGGTACCGAGCTGGCGGTATTCCATGAAGTCCTCCCCGCAAAAACAAAATGGGAATTATGCCCCCTTGCCGCAGGTAGAAAACAGGGAAGTGAAGAAGTAATTAGGGAATAAGAGAAAATGCCATGCAGACCTTAACGGTGAGGCAAAATAAAGGGGAGTAGCGACACGACTCCCCGTGGGTAAGGGCTCCAACTTGAGCCCCGCAAAAATCAACGGAACTCCGCCTCTACCAATGGGCTGGTATCCGCCTCATAGTCAACACTCTTAGAGCCAAAACCAAACAGCTTGAGAAAATCCGCTTGATAACCGCTGTAATCAGTCAACTCAAACAAGTTTTCCGCCGTTACCTGAGGCCACAGGTTTTCAATCTTAGCCTGGGTCTCCGGGCGCAGCTCTTTATCATCCATACGCAGGCGGTTCTCTTCATCGAGGCGCGGCGTATCCGTATAGAGCCCTTCGGTGTAAAGACGATACAACTGCTCAATACAGCCCTCGTGAGTGCCCTCTTCTTTCATCACCTTGTAGACCAGGGAGATATAGAGCGGCATTACCGGGATCGCGGAGCTGGACTGGGTAACCAGAGCCTTGAGTACCGCAACATTAGCGTTTGCCTTACCACTCTCGGTAATCGCCCTGGCGGCGCGATCCAGGTCTTCCTTGGCCTTGCCGATGGTGGCGTGGCCATAAATCGGCCAGGTGAGCTTTTCACCGATATAGGTGTAAGCCACCGTCTTGCAGTTATCGGCCAGAACCCCAGCTTCGCCCAGGGCCTGCATCCATAGTTCCCAGTCCTCACCACCCATCACCTTCACGGTGTTGGCAATCTCTTCCTCGCTGGCGGGGTCGACAGTGATATCGGAAATTTCCAGTTTGTCGGTATTCAGGTTTTTGGCGGTATAGGATTCACCGATGGGCTTTAATACGGAGCTGTAGAGTTCACCGGTCTTGGGATCTGTACGGCGGGGTGAGGCGAGACTGTAGACCACAAGGTCTACTTGCCCCAGGTCCTCTTTAATCATCTCAACAGCCTGGGCTTTTACCGTGTCGGAAAAGGCATCGCCATTGATACTCTTAGCATAAAGGCCGGCCTTATGCGCCTCGGCCTCAAAAGCTGCGGAGTTATAGTAACCAGCGGAGGCTGTGCGCTTCTCCGTGGGCGGTTTCTCAAAAAACACCCCCAAGGTATCGGCGCCACTGCCAAAGGCGGCAGTAATCCGCGAGGCCAATCCGTAACCGGTGGAAGCACCCACGACCAGGACACGCTTTGGACCATTTTCGATCACTGGCTGCGACTTGATGTAGTCAATCTGCTCACGCACGTTGGCAGCACAGCCCTGCGGGTGGGCATTGGTACAAATGAATCCGCGAACTTTCGGCTGGATAATCATCCTAACAGTCTCTCCCTATGCACTTGGGGAATCGTGGTTATGTGATCACAGATACGCGGAACACGCATCGGGGAAAACGGTGCTGCAAACCCTGCGCATCGACGCCTGAGTCACACTGATAGGTCATTCTAATGGTTGTGGCCTAGGAGTCCCATAGCCCCTCTTCCCTTCAAACAGCCTCACTGTCCAGAACCTCCCCAATAGCGGCCAAAGTGGCCAAACACCCCTAAAGTGACTTTTTGCACTATTTTTGCGCATCAGGATTAATTTCACGCCGGATATACGGCTTAAATCTCTTGTTATGGCACGCATTCCACCTGAAAAGCTCAGCTAGACTTTCTCAGGCTTGGCACGCTGTGTGCAGAACACTCCATATACGAAAGCTATCGGTTTGAATACTGGAAGCATCCAATCCGAATAGTCACTGTGCAATTACTTACCCGTCGAGCGTTAAACCCAAAGTAAGTTAGGAAGGTCAGCGTGAAATATTACTCCCGTCACTGCGTCAAACCCTGCGATCTGAATCCCGCACAGCGCCTGTTTGGCGGTCAGCTGCTCGCCTGGATTGATGAAGAAGCCGCCATTTTTGCTGGCTGTCAAATGGGCACGCCCATGCTGGTCACCAAGCTGATGTCAGAAATTGACTTTGTTAGTTCAGCCTGCTGCGGCGATGTCGTGGAATTCGGCTTTGAAGTGGTTGGTATTGGTCAGACCTCCCTGACCGTGCACTGCGAAGTGCGCAACAAGCAGACCCAACAACTGATTGTGCAGGTGGAACAGATTGTTTTCGTGGCACTGGATGCCAACGGCAAACCCACTCCCCACGCCAAGGCCGGGATGACCCTTGAGCAGGCGCGTATCGCTACGCGGCGTGAGCGGGAGCTTCGCGAGCGTCGATTGGCCGGTTAAAGCGCTCTTTAATCCCCAGAAAGCTATTCCTGTGGATGGCGGTATAATGACCATTTTGTCACTGCCGTTATCCACCATGTTGAAACTACGCTTTAAAACTCCGAGGGCCTGGGCAGAGGTAGTGCTCAAAGATTTCAATCGTTTTCTACAGGATCACGCCGCCGCCGAAAAGAAGGCCTCTGGCATGGCCGTCTCCATGTTCTCCCACTATCCGGACAAACCTCTGTTAGTGGAAGCCATGGTGAACCTGGCATTAGAGGAAATGAACCATTTTCGTCAGGTCATCAAAATCATGCACGAGCGAGGTATCTACCAAGCAGCGGACGAGAAAGATCCCTATATCCACGCCCTGCGACAGTTAATCCGCCGCGGCCCTGATGAATACTTGATGGATCGCTTGCTCACCGCAGCCATTATTGAGGCGCGCGGTTGCGAGCGCTTTGGCCTGGTGGCCGAAGTACTTCCAGAGGGGCCGCTGAAAACTTTTTATCGGGTAATCACCGAGAGCGAAGCCCGCCACCATGAACTCTTTTTAGAGTTGGCACTGGAATACTTTCCTAGCCATACAGTCGAGAACCGCCTTTGCCATCTACTGGATGAGGAAGCGCGAATCACTGAGGCACTGCCCTACCGTGCGGCTCTGCACTAGTCAGGGATGGAGGCAGTAATCCGATACAACCCACGGAGATAAGCAATCGTGTATGCTGGCGCGGATATACCTTGTCTGTAATGGGGTTTCTGCATTTATGTCCCCCCTTCGCCAACACTGGTACCGCTTGGTACTACTGAGCGTTTTCGCCTTTACTTGGGGTTGGTCCGCCTGGCAGCCCCTACATCCGGATGACTGGTTGTTGGAAAACTACCTGGTCTTTGCAGCCCTTCCCGTTATTTTGCTCAGCGCCCGGGTATTTCCTCTATCCAGGGTTTCCTACACGCTAATCACCCTGTTTATGTGCCTGCATGTCATCGGCTCCCACTACACCTACGCGGAGGTACCATTCGGTTTCTCCATGGGGGAGTGGCTCGGCAGCGAGCGCAATATGTACGACCGGTTGGTGCATTTTAGTTTTGGCTTATTACTGGCCTACCCGGTACGAGAGATATTGATCCGCCTCGCCGGCTTGCGCGGTTTTTGGGCTTACTTCTTCCCGGTAGATGTCACCTTCGCCCTGTCCTCCATTTATGAAATTATCGAGTGGCAAGCGGCGCGCACAGTTTCCCCGGAATTGGGCATCGCCTTTCTCGGTTCACAGGGAGATATTTGGGATGCGCAGAAAGATATGTTGCTGGCGGGCCTAGGCGCCATAGTCGCTATGTTGATTGTCCTAGCCCTAAACCTGTGGCTGAACTCCAATACTTGGAAAGAAATACGCAATAGTATGCGGGTTCCTGAAGGGGACCGGGCCAGAGGAGAAGCCAAGCTCCTGCAATGGTGGCGCAACCGGCACAGCCACTAATCCTTCAGCCTGTCCCTGCGTAAGTCAGTGGCAGGCGGGTAGTCTGTTTCATGGTCTCCATCACAAAACTGGAACTGACATCGAATAGGTCAGCTTTAATCAGCGCCTTGTAAAGGCGGTCGTAACCGGGCATATCGGTAACCACCGCCTTGATCAGGTAATCAAGGTCCCCACTCATACGGTGCACCTCCAATATCTCGGCGATGCCTTGCACCAATTCACCGAACTGAGCAGCCCAATGATCATTGTGCTGATTGGTTCGAATGGAAATATATACGGTCAGTGGCAGATTGAGTTTCTGCGGGTTCAGCAGTGTCACCCGTTCGGCAATCACGCCCTCCTCCTCCAGCTTGTTAATACGCCGCCAACAGGCGGATTTTGATAGCCCCACCTGCTCGGCAATATCCCCCACAGAGAGTGTCGCATCCCGCTGCAATAACTCGAGAATTTGTTTGTCCTGCCGGTTAAGTGCCGCTGCCATACATGTCCCCACTCTGGCCACCAAATGGCCCATCGTCTCACTTAACCATCATAATTCAACACAAAGAATCTAAAAACTTAAAATTACGGCACAAAACTTCGGTAATGAGCTGAAAAACAACATAAATAGGCACATTGTTTCACTCCCAAAGCCCTAGAGTGCCCCTATAAAACAGGGAAGAGAATCATGACCACTCTTATCAAGCACATCCGTGAATCTGTTATCGGCGATCGCACACCGATTCCGACTCCTTTTGGACCGAGGCCTTTGGTTTATGCCGATTACACCGCTTCCGGTCGTTCATTGAGGTTTATCGAAGATGCCATCCGTCAGCAGGTACTGCCCTACTACGCCAATACCCACAGCGAGAGTTCCTTTACCGGTGCCCAGATTAGTGCGCTGCGCGAGGAAGCGCGGGAAGAAATTCGCCGTGCGGTCAATGCAAGCCCCGAACACAAGATCATTTTTTGTGGCTCTGGCGCCACCGCTGCGATCAACAAGCTGATCGATATCCTTAACTTGCGTCTGCCGGCTGACCTGGATAAGCGACACCAGCTACTGGAGCAAATCCCTCCCCAACAACGGCCGGTGGTTTTTATCGGACCCTACGAGCACCATTCCAATGAATTGCCCTGGCGGGAAAGCATCGCCGAACTGGTTTCTATTCCCCTGAATCGCCAAGGCGGGCTGGATCTAAACGGTCTGGAGTCCATGTTGCACACTTACGCCGAGCGACCCGTGAAGATTGGCAGTTTTTCCGCTGCCTCCAATGTAACCGGCATTAAAACCGACGTAGCGGCCGTCACCCAACTGCTACACCGCTACGGCGCTCTGTCCTTCTGGGACTATGCGGCTGCCGCGCCCTATGTGGGGATCGACATGTGTGCAGTTGGGGACAACGGGGACAACGGGGACAACGGGGACAAGGCAAATAAAGATGCGGTCTTTATTTCACCGCACAAATTCGTCGGCGGGCCGGGTAGCCCCGGTATTCTGGTGGTACACGAGCGGCTGTTAAAAAACTCTGTACCGGCGACTCCCGGCGGAGGCACAGTACTCTATGTCACCCCGAAAGATCACCGCTACCTGGAGGACCCGGAGCGCTGTGAGGAGGGCGGCACACCCGCCATTGTTGAGTCTATTCGCGCCGGCATGGTCTTCAAACTGCAGGGGATGGTGGGCACAGAGGAAATTGCCAGACGTGAAGAGCAGTTTATCAACCGAGCGCTGCAGCGCTGGTCCCGTGAAGAAAATATCGAAATTCTCGGTAACCTGCAGGCACCTCGCCTTTCCATCGCTTCACTGCGTATTCTCTGGCAGGGCAAGGACTTGCACTACGGCTTTGTTGTAGCACTGCTCAATGATCTGTTTGGTATCCAGGCCCGCGGTGGCTGCTCCTGTGCCGGCCCCTATGGGCACGCACTGCTCGGCATCGATATGGAGCACAGCCGCGCTCTGGAAGAACAGATTCTAAAGGGGCAAAAACTACTACGGCCCGGCTGGGTGCGCCTGAATTTCAATTATTTTATCGACGAAGACACCTTTGAATACTTGCTAGAGGCAGTTGCCCTGGTCGCACAGCACGGCTGGAGGCTGCTGCCCTATTACGCCTTCGACACGGCTCAAGGAGTCTGGCGCTTCCAGCAAGAAAAACTCGGTCCAGTTGTCAGCTTGGCAGAGATGGATTTTCTCGCAGGGGCAATAAACGAAGAAGAGGAGCCTCAACCGCTAAGGACCCTGAGCGACTACCTTGCTATCGCGGAGGAGGAGCTATGCCGAGCTCGGCCGGAGGCGCATTACTGCGAATTAACACTACCTGCAGATGCCGAAGTACTGCGCTGGTTCACCAGCCCCAGGGAGGCAGCGTTGGCACTCTGAGGCCGCAACCCCAGAGCTTCAATGATCAACGCAACAGCAGCAGGGGTTGCCGGGTTTTTAGCAGCATCTTGGCGGTGATGCTCCCCATTAACAGATCACGCAGGCGATTGTGGCTGAAGGCCCCCATCACTGTGAGGTCAATCTGGTGTTCTGACTGATAGGCAATCAAAGCTTCAACCGGATTGCCCTCCAGGTGGCTGGCTGTAACCGCCAGCCCCGCAGTATCCAGCTCAGCGCTAGCCTGCGCCAGCAGCTTCTCCGCCACATCCGCAGGTCCCACATTGACCAGATGGCAGGACATCTGCCGGAACAGAGGGCTCTCTGCCACCAGCGACAGGGCCTTGCTCGCGGCTTCGCTACCATCGTAAGCGAGCATAATGCGCTTAGGTGGCTGGAATTCCCGGTTAACCACCAGAATCGGCTTGTGCAGGGCACGCACCACCGTCTCCAATTGCGCACCCAGGCCCTGGTCAGAATCCGCGTGCTCTTCACCGCGAATACCGAGCACCAGCACACGAATCGAATCCTCAAGCTCCACCACGGACTCGGGCAAGCTGTCGTGGCGCTGGCAACTCAGTACCTGCTCCACACCGGCAGCCTCCACGCGACTGCGCGCGGCCTGCAACATCAGTTTGCCCTGTTTTACCAGCAACTGCGCGCGCTGTTGCTCCAGCGCGGTCAGCTCTTCCAGTAACTCTTCCTGGCTGCCGAGGCCGATGCTGCCGGTGAAGTCCGTTACCGCCGGAACCTCACTGCGTTCGATGTTATGCAACAGCTTTAACGGCGCACCCAGGCTATCGGCCAGCCAGGCCGAATAATCACAGACTGCACCGGTGTAATGAGAGCCGTCGATACAGGAGAGTATCAACGGCGGTGTAGCACCACTACCAAAGGAGTTATTGTTATTGTCGCTGTTGCTTACGGCCATCAATGTCCTCCAAGAACCCGTTCAATTTCCTCGGGTTTATCATGTACGCCGAACCGGTCGACGATTGTCTCACTGGCTTGGTTAAGTCCCACCAGCTCTACCTGGGCGCCCTCGCGACGGAATTTCAGCACAACTTTGTCTAGAGCGTTCACCGCGGAGATATCCCAGAAATGTGCGCGGCTGAGGTCGATCACTACCGTATCCACGACTTCTTTGAAGTTGAATGATGCGGTGAATTTATCGGCGGAATTAAAGAAAACCTGCCCAATCACTTTATAGGTTCGACGACTCTGCGCCTCGTCCAGTTTACTGCTTACATACATAAAGTGGCTGACTTTGTTGGCAAAAAATAGCGCGGCCAGCAACACCCCAACAAACACACCATAAGCCAGGTTATGGGTCCACACTACCACAATCACAGTGGCCAGCATGACCAAATTGGTGGAGAGCGGATAGTGTTTCAGGTTGCGAATGGAGCTCCAATCAAAGGTGCCGATAGAGACCATGATCATGACCGCCACCAGGGCCGCCATAGGGATCACCGCCACCCAGTCACTGAGGAACACCACCAGGGTCAATAGGCCAATACCGGCTACCAGGGTCGAGAGTCTACCGCGACCGCCAGACTTCACGTTGATTACCGACTGGCCAATCATGGCGCAACCGGCCATACCACCGAGGGAGCCGGCAGCGATATTGGCAATCCCCTGCCCCTTACACTCGCGGTTTTTATCGCTGTTGGTATCGGTCAGGTCGTCGACAATCGTTGCCGTCATCAGAGACTCCAGCAGACCGACCACAGCCAGGCCAGCGGAATAAGGGAAGATAATCTGCAGGGTTTCAAAATTCAGCGGTACTTCGGGCCAGAGGAAGATCGGCAGAGTATCCGGCAGTTCACCCATATCGCCGACGGTACGGATATCCAGCCCCATAGTTACGGCCACTGCGGTGAGCAGTAGGATACACACCAGCGGTGAGGGCACCGCTTTACCAATCACCGGAATATAGGGAAAAAGATAGATAATCCCCAGGCCCGCTGCGGTCATGGCGTAGACCTCCCAGGTGCCACCGATCAACTCGGGCATCTGCGCCATAAATATCAAAATGGCCAGGGCGTTCACAAACCCGGTCACCACCGCCCGGGACACAAAGCTCATCAGGCTGCCCAGCTTGAGGTAACCGGCAATAATCTGCAGTACCCCGGTGAGCAGCGTCGCCGCCAGCAGGTACTGCAATCCGTGCTCCTTCACCAGCGTCACCATCAGCAATGCCATGGCCCCCGTGGCCGCGGAAATCATGCCCGGCCGGCCGCCCACAAAGGCGATCACCACGGCAATACAGAAGGAGGCGTAGAGTCCAACCCTGGGGTCCACCCCCGCAATAATAGAGAAGGCGATCGCCTCTGGAATAAGAGCCAGGGCCACTACCAGGCCTGCGAGAACGTCGCGACGTATATTGCCGAACCAGTCGGCTTTGGTCGATGAGAGCAGCGATGGAAGGAACATAAACGCAATAAATTTGAATTGATCAAAAAAAGGCCGCGCACTCTACCACATGCACAGTCCCCCCGCATAAATCCCCACTACAGACCAAAGATTCAGCGGATAGACCTTCGCCTTCAGTCTCCCCAGCCCTAGCTTTATCCATCTTCCCCGGCCTCTTAGCACTAGCGGACAAAGCGGACAGCGGACACTTTTTGCGGACACTCCCGAAAAAGCCCTGCACTACCAACAACTCAAAAAATCCTTATTTTTCAATGAGTTAACAATTACCTCAAAGTTGGCACAGCCCTTGCTGAATACCCGGCAAAACCAGTTTTTTTGATTTGCATCCGAATAGAAAATTTTTTGCATCCAAGTTGGAAAAGCAAAAGCCCCAATTAGAGAGTAATGGAAAGCGAGATGATCAGAGACACTTCCAGGCAAGATACAAAAATCGAAGCCGTGCCGCTGTGGAAGAATCCAAAAGTAATCAAGAGTACCCTCGGCCTCGGCCTGGCCACCGCTTTCCTCACCTGGGGTATCAGCGCCTGGCATAGCACCAGCTCCGTAGATAACACCCTATCTCTATCAAGGATCAATATCGCCCAAGTGGAGCGCGGTGATCTAGTGCGCGACCTGGTGGTTCAAGGCAAAGTCGTCGCCGCCAACAGCCCCACCCTGTTCAGCCCCGCTCAAGGTATCGTGAAGTTTTCCGTGAAAGCCGGAGATAGCGTAAAGGCCGGTCAGATCCTCGCCAGCGTCGACAGCCCAGAGCTGTCCAACCAACTGGCCCAGGAAAAGGCGCAACTGAACCAGCTCGGTGTGCAGCTGCAACGGCAGAAAATCCAGGCCAAACGCCAACAGATGGAGAACGAGCAAAAAGCCGACCTGGCCAAAGTCGATCTCACTGCAGCTAAGAGGGAGTTAAAGCGCTCCGAACTCTCGATGGAGAAACAGATTATCTCTCTGCTCGACTTTGAGCGCAGCAAGGATGAAATGGCCCGCGCCCAGCTGGAATACCAACAGGCCGTACAAAATGCAGAGCTGGAGAAAGAGTCCCTCACCTTTGAAACCCAGACTCTGGAGTTGCAGCTATCACAACAACAACTGCAAGTGGAGGAATTGGAGCGCCGTGTGCGCGAGCTGCAGATTCTCTCTCCAGTGAATGGCACTGTCGGCAGTCTCGCCGTTACCCAACGCAGTGCAGTGCCCGCTAATTCACCGCTGATCACTGTAGTGGATCTCACCAGTTTCGAATTGGAAGCCGCCGTGCCAGAAAACTACGCAGACGACCTGGGTCTGAATATGGCCGTGGCCATCAACCTTGGAGGGCGTGAACTGCCCGGCGAAATCACCGCGATATCCCCCGAAGTCATCGACAGCCAAGTCATCGCCCGTGTGCGCTTTAGCGAGGGGCAACCCCGAAACCTTCGCCAGAACCTGCGTCTCACCGCTCGCGTACTGCTAGAGAACCGCAATGATGTGTTGCTGGTAAAACGTGGAGGCTTTCTGGATCAGAGCGGCGGCCGCTTTGCATTCCGTCTCAACGATCAACAACAGGCAGAGCGCGTTGCCATCCAAGTCGGCGCGCTGGGATTGAAGCAAGTGGAAATTGTTTCCGGCCTGCAAGAGGGCGATCAAATCATTATTTCCGCCTCCGAAGAATTGGATACGGCGCAGCTGGTTGCCCTGAAAGAATAAGCCGAGCAAGACATTTAACACGCGCAAGCTACACCCACTCAGCTTGAGCAACTAATCAACGATTTAAAAATTCAGTGATAAACAAGGAATATCGCCATGCTTAAAATGCATAACGTCCGCAAGAGTTTCCGTACAGACACCATAGAAACCCATGCCCTGCGCGACTTCAGCCTGGAAGTAAAGGAAGGGGAATTTGTCTCTGTCACCGGACCCAGTGGTTCAGGCAAAACCACCTTCCTCAATATCGCAGGGCTACTGGAAACCCCAACCGGTGGCCAATATTTGCTGGACGGTGAAGACGTCAGCAACCTGAATGACCGCCAGCGCTCCCGCCTGCGCAACGAGAAAATCGGCTTTATTTTTCAGGGATTCAACCTGATTCCAGATCTCAACCTATTCGACAATATCGATGTGCCTCTGCGCTATCGCGGCTTTAATGCTAAAGAGCGCCGTAAACGCATCGAAAAAGTTCTGGAACAAGTAGGTCTATCTGCCCGAGCTAAGCACCTTCCAGCACAGCTGTCCGGTGGTCAGCAGCAGCGTATCGCCATCGCCCGTGCCCTGGCCGGCGAACCGCGCTTCCTGCTCGCGGATGAGCCCACCGGAAATCTCGACTCCCTGATGGCGCGCCAGGTTATGGAGCTTCTGGAGTTTATCAATGAATGGGGCACCACTATCGTGATGGTCACCCACGACCCCGAGCTGGCCCGCCGCGCGCATCGCAATATTCAGATTGTGGATGGGCAAGTGTGTGATCTGCGCCCGGTCACCAAGCAACCTGAAGCCGCTACTGCTTAAGGAGCCTGCAGTAATGATTGGATACTATATTTCCCTGGCACTGCGCAGCCTGCGCAGTACACCGATATTAAGCGCACTAATGGTCGCGGCCATCGCAGTGGGTGTTGGTGCCTCCATGACAGTGCTTACTTTGAACTACACGATGTCAAAAAATGCTCTTGAGCATAAGGATGACGTACTTTTCGCAGTACAGCTCGATGGCTGGGATGTTAATAAAGCCTACGATAGCGCCAACGAAATTCCCTGGCAGTTGACCTTTAAAGATGCCGAGGCCCTGCTGCGTTCCGATATTCCCACCCACCAAGTGGCTATGCATCGCTATGGTTTCACCGTGGAACTGGAAGATTCTGCAACCCGGCCTTTTACCGCAAACACCCGTGTAACCACCCGTGATTTCTTCGCCCTATTCGATGTTCCTTTTATCTATGGCGGTACCTGGGCTCAGGCTGCCGACAATTCGCCCACGCAAGTTGTGGTGCTTTCCAAAGCCACTAATGAAAAATTATTCTCGGGGAAAAACAGTGTAGGTAAAACAGTCGTATTAAATAGCCTGCCTTATACTGTCATTGGCGTTATTGATACCTGGAAGCCCTCACCCAAAGTCTACGATATAAATAACAGTCCTTTCGCAGAGGTCGAGTCCCTTTTTGTGCCTTTTGGTCTTCACCGCAAGCTGGAAATGCATAGCTGGGGTAACACTAATGGTTGGGACCACTCCAACCCTGAAAGCTATGATGAATTTCTGCAGAGCGAGTATATTTGGGTTCAATACTGGGTAGAACTTAGCAACCACGAACAAAAAGAGCAGTACGAACAATTCTTAACCGCTTATATTCAACAGGAAAAACTACAGGGACGTTTTCAAAGGCCTCTTAAATTTGCCTTAAGTAAACCTTCGGAATGGCTAGTGCTCAACGAAGTACTCAGTGATGACAACCGCGTTCTGGGCTGGGTCTCATTGGCCTTTCTACTCGTATGTATTATTAATGCTGTAGCCTTACTCTTGGCCAAATTCTTGCGTAAAGCTCCCGAAGCAGGCGTGCGCCGCGCACTGGGCGCCAGTCGCAATGCCATTTTTACTCAGCACTTAATTGAAAGTGCCACCATCGGAATTATCGGCGGTATAACAGGCATTTTTCTTGCCATCTTAGGTCTCAGTGGCATCCGTTACCTTGCCATGGGACAAATTGATACGCTACCGACTATGGACTGGCTCATGATGATCGCAGCTATCGGTTTAGCACTTATGGCCAGCTTATTGGCAGGTTTCTACCCTGCTTTAAGAATAAGCCAAACCAATCCCTCCATTTATCTAAAAACCCAGTAAGGACGAACCATGCTTGAACTAAAACCCATGCTGTCCGCACTCTGGCGCAACAAGATCTCCGCACTACTAATAGCTCTACAGCTCGGACTAACCTTGGCAATTATTAGTAATACTGCAGTTATTATTCATGACAGGATTGAAAAGATAAGTCGCCCCACAGGAATAGATGTAGACAACATCATTACCGTAGGTTTGATGGCTATTCCCCAAGACTATGACTTCAAAGAAACCGTTCGTGCCGATATGGATCTTCTACGAACAGTTCCCGGCATTATAGATGCTTCCTACACCCAGCATATTCCGATCTCGCAGTCTGGCTCTTCCTCTAAGTACTTCAATAAACCTAATCAGGAAATCGGTGGCGAGCGCAGCAATTACTATTTTGTTGATACCCACTTTATCAACACAATGGATCTCAAACTGGTCGCAGGTCGTAATTTCACAGAAAATGAAGTTAGCATGGATAACTCCGACGAGTCTGATAAAAGCGCTGTAGTTATTATTACTCAGCAAATGGCAAATAGCCTTTATCCAGACCAAAACCCAATAGGAAAGCCTGTTTTCCCTGGAGCCAGCTCTGAACCAATGGAAATTATTGGAGTTGTAGAGCGCCACCTGGGCGCTTGGGTTGACTGGTCAAAAGCCGGTAACGTAATTTTTATTCCTGAAATTAAAAATAGACGTAATACTAAATATTTGGTACGCACAGAAAGTGGAAAGCGAGACGAGACTCTTAAAATACTTGTGGAAAAATTGTATGAGCAAGACCCCCAGCGAGTAATCACCGTCAAGACGCTATCTGAGCATGTAGACCGCAGTTACGCTATCGATAATTTGATGGTTAAAGTCCTCTCCGTTGTTGCAGCAATGCTCAGCTTTATCGTAGCACTGGGAATTGTCGGCCTGACAATCTTCTGGATTAATCAACGGGCCAAACAAATTGGCGTAAGGCGTGCACTAGGTGCAACCCGCACTAATATCAGTCGTTATTTTCTGATTGAAAACAGCCTGATTGCCGCTACTGGTATTGCCCTGGGCAGTGCCGCAGCCTTAATCGCCAACCAATATATGGTGCGCGATTACTCCCAGCCGGTATTAACCCTGCTGCCACTCACTATCTGCGCTCTATTGGTACTGGTTGTCAGTCTTGCTGCAGCTCTAGCACCAGCACTGCGTGCTGCCAATATTTCCCCGGCGACTGCAACACGAAGTGTATAAAGATTGGACTTGGTGGTCAGCCTTCTTAATAGCCTGACCACTATTCTTAAGAAAACATAGAAGGATTTTTTATGCGCAATTATTTTGGAGCTGTAGGTTTTACAGCTATATCGCTTTTCATGTCCACAGCACTTGCCGAGCAGCACCCAGTCGTTGCCGGCCCTCAAGCCACAAAGGAATTAGAACAAGAAATCACAACTGTGGATTCACAACTGTTTGATGCAGTTTTCAACAGCTGTGACATCGACAAACTGAGCCAGCTTGTAACCGAAGACTTGGAAATGTACCACGATAAATGGGGAAAAACCGCAAGCTCAGCGCAAGAGTTTCTCGATGGTATTAGTGGGATGTGTGAACGACAAAAATCCGGCAGCGATATCAAGGCACGCCGCGAGTTAATTGCTAAAAGCGTAAAGATATTTCCAATCAACAACTACGGCGCGATCCAAACCGGAACGCATAATTTTTATGGTATTCACGCCAACAACAAAGAAGTACTGCGTGAAAGTGGACAATTTACCCATCTCTGGCAAAAGGTAGATGGGCAATGGAAACTCGCCAGGGTGCTGAGCTTTGATCACCAACCTGCTAACAATAGCCAATAACTCCTAACACTTTGGTGAACGCCTTCCGCTGGGGCACATATTGCCCTAGCTGCAGTTCCCCCTTAATACCCACTCATTGCATAATGCTCAGCTTACAAGCTGGCTCTTGGCCCTATGGATAAAATACTCATTATCGACGATAACAGCGGTATCGTCTCAGCCCTAGAAATACTGTTGTCACTGCACGACCTACAGCCTCTCTGCGCCATTACCCCCCAGGCAGGTCTGCAGCTGTTGCGGGAAAACCGGGATATCAGCCTGGTGATCCAAGATATGAATTTCACCTCGGATACTACCTCTGGTGAGGAGGGACGCGAATTGTTTTTTGCCATTCGCGAAATTAACCCAGATCTACCCATCATTCTTTTGACCGCCTGGACGCAATTGGAAATGGCCGTGGAGCTGGTCCGCGCCGGTGCTGCCGATTACCTGGGCAAACCCTGGGACGATAACAAGCTGATTTCCACCATCAATAATCTTCTTGAACTCGGTGAATTGCAAAAACGGCAACGGGCTTCCCAGCAAAAGGCCATCGATGCCCGCAGCGAATTACAGGATAAATTCGACTTGCGCGAGATCATCTACCGCAGCGATAAAATGCAACAACTGCTGGAGATGGCCACGCAGGTGGCCAAATCTGATGTACCAGTTCTAATTACAGGGCCCAATGGAGCCGGCAAGGAAAAAATTGCCGAAATTGTGCAGGCCAATTCCATGCTACGTGATCAACCTTTTGTAAAGATCAATGTGGGCGCCCTACCGGAAGAGCTGATGGAGGCAGAACTATTTGGTGCCGAGCCAGGCGCCTATACCGGCGCTGGTAATAAGGCCCGTGAAGGACGTTTCGAAGCCGCCGATGGCGGCACCCTCTTTCTCGATGAGATCGGCGAACTTTCTGCCAGTGGGCAGGTGAAGTTATTGCGCGTACTGCAAACCGGCGAGTTCCAGCGGCTCGGTAGCAGTCAAACCCGCAAGGTTAAGGTAAGGGTAATCAGTGCCACCAATAGCGATCTGCCCCAAGCCATCGCCAGTGGCAACTTTCGCCAGGATCTGTTCTACCGCCTGAATGTAATTGAGTTGCGCCTGCCTCCCCTGTGTGAACGCCCCGAGGATATAGCCCCGCTGGCTATGAATTTTTTACAGGATAACGGCAGTTCAAAAAAACTCTCCCCCCAAGCGTTGACCGCGCTAACCCGCTATCAGTGGCCCGGTAATGTACGTGAACTACAAAACGTGATGCAACGCGCTTCGGTTCTCTGCCGTGGAGATACGATAGATGATGCACTGCTTGCCCTGCCGAAACAGGCCCCAATAGACAGGGCCGAAGTACATTTCGAACCCAGCCGAGAACTCCTACAGCAAACGCTGGCCAGCTGTAATGGCATTATCGCCCAAGCTGCCAGGGAACTGGGCATGAGCCGTCAGGCACTGTATCGCCGACTGGACAAACACGGTATTCCCTATTGATGTCGAAATATTTCTCTCTGGAAGGCCGTATCCTCGCCTTCTCCATATTGGCTCTAGCCATCGCCGCCGGCCTGCCGTGGTTATTAAGCTTTATTGGCCTGGACGCCCGTCTCTCCTGGACACTGGGCCTTATCCTGGGAATTTGTACTCTTATCAGCCTGATACGTCTGGCACTAAAGCCCCTGACCTCCACCCTGAAATCCCTACAGGGTGGATTGCTCAACTTTCGCGATGGTGACTTTTCTATTTCACTGGTCTCTCCCCGGGATACTGAACTGAGCAAGATCACGAATTTATACAATGATATCGGCGAACACCTCAGACGCGAACGCGCCCATATCTATCAGCGGGAATTACTTCTGGATACAGTAATACAAAGCTCTACCCAGGCTTTGATCCTGGTGGACCAGAGTGATCATATTATTTATTCCAACAGTAGCGCTAAAAAGTTACTCAATGGCGGGAAACCTATTCAGGGTTTACTGTTGCAAAAGTTGCTGCCCAACAGCCCGAAAGAAATTGCCAGCGCCATACAAAATTGGGATAACGGCCTGTTTAATTACACGGATAAATATGGCAGCCACTCCATGCATATTGGCAACAGCACATTTGTACTCAACGCCCACAAGCACCGCCTGATTGTTATGCGCGAGATGACAAAGGAGCTCACCAAGGCGGAAGTAGAGGTATGGAGAAAAGTGATTCGCCTGATTAGCCATGAATTAAATAATTCCCTCGCCCCCATCTCCTCCCTGGCCCACTCAGGAAAAATGCTGATCGCCAAACCGGATAAAGCCGCGGCGCTTGGAAAGGTGTTCGATATTATTGCCGAGCGCTGCAAACACCTGACTGAGTTCACCCAAGGCTATGCCAGCTTTGCCAAATTACCCCCACCAAGCTGTGAACAAGTCAGCTGGCAAGAACTTGTAGAACGCATAGCCCCCTTACAGGAATTTATTTTAAAAGGTGAACTACCAGAGCGACCAGGCTACTTTGATCCGGTACAAATTGAGCAAGCTCTACTAAATTTAATCAAAAATTCCCGTGAAGCGGGTTCCAGCATTAATGATATCGAACTGTCGATTCACACTGATGGTCTGGGTCAACAACTGGTTATTGCCGACCGTGGTTGTGGCATGAGTGAAAAAGTGTTGCAACAAGCTCTGCTGCCATTTTTCTCCACCAAAGAACAGGGAGTGGGCCTGGGCCTCGCTCTCTGTAGGGAAATTGTCGATGCACACGGAGGGCACATTCAGTTAATGAACCGCAACGGTGGCGGCTTGCAAATCTCACTATGGCTACCCTGGGAGCAAGAAGTTTAGGGGCTCCAATTCAATTAAATAGTTCAACTAGAAATTAAGACTGGGTGAATAAACCATCGCAGTAAATAATTTCCTAAGTACACTCTCACCTTGCCAGAGCAAAGCAGTTAAAAAAACCGAACAAAAATCACCAAGTCCATCACATAAAAACTATTGCGGCACTTCTCTCCTGCTTCGTTGAACAACATGGGTTAATTGAAAATTTCAGTTGGCCCATGCGGTTCGGGTACTGCACTGGCAAAGTGCCATCACAATTTTAAACTACCCCCGAGCTGCTCGTTGTTTAAAACAAAAATGAAAGAAGGGATCAATGCTAAAAGTAAATAGTCTGCTGCCCGTCAGCGCGCTTGCTCTCAGCCTGATGGCTGCGAACAGCTACGCTGCACCCTCACCTCAGCTACAAGGTGGCAATCAGTTCGACCTGGTAATCGCCAACGAAGCCAAGCTGATCGACATGCTCAAGCGCTCAGGCCGCATTAGTAAAAATGCATCCATTGGCGAAGCCGAGCGCACTCTACACCAGTTTCTGAAAGAACGTGCCAGTAAAAGCCAAAACTTGGCCCAGGATTTGTCTAGTGAAACGGTACAAATGATGAAGCATGCCCGTGGCGGCAAGCATCCCAGATTAGGGCGCGGTAAAGGCAAGGGGCGCTTTCATGGCATCGGCCGTGCACCGGCACCCATTCAGCTCGAAAACTATGAAGGTGAGATGCGTACCGCGAAGGTTCTCGCGATCCTGATGGACTTCCCCGATTTCCCCCACAACAGCATTGAGCCAGGGGAAACGGATATGTACTACGAGGACTATGCCGCACAACACTATGCAGACCTGCTGTTCTCCCAACAGGGCTTCACTGGCCCCCAGGGTGAAAACCTACTGTCTATGCAGCAGTTCTACTGGCAACAATCCGGCAATAGCTACTCCGTCGAAGGTGCAGTAGCAGGTTGGTACACTGCCAGTCAGCCAGCAGCTTTCTATGGTAACAATGAAAACGGCGATGCCCGTGCTCTGGTGCGTGAAGCACTGCAGGCTGCCGCAGCAGATCCCAGCGTTAACCTCGCTGACTTCGATATCGAAGACCGCTACGACCTGGATGGGGATGGCAACTATTGGGAAGCCGACGGCTTGGTGGACCACATTATGATCTTCCACTCCTCAGTGGGAGAAGAAGCGGGAGGCGGCCAGCTGGGAGAAGACGCGATCTGGGCGCACCGCTGGAATCTCGGCGATGTTTTCTCTATTGAGGGAACTACCGCATCAGTGGATTACTGGGGCGGCACCATGGCGGCCTACGACTACACAGTACAGCCTGCCGACGCAGCAGCAGGTGTTGTCAGTCACGAGTACGGCCACGACTTGGGTCTACCCGACGAGTACGACACCGATGGTTCCGGCCGCGGTGAACCCGTCTCCTCCTGGTCAATCATGTCCAGCGGCAGCTGGGCCGGTGTTATCCCTGGCTCAGAACCCACGGGTTTCTCTGCTTGGGCAAAGGAGTATTTGCAAACCAACCACGGCGGCAACTGGCTGCACGGCGAGACCATCGCCCTGCAAGATATTCCCCGTCGCGGCATCCCTCTCCTGCTTGACGAGGCGGTACACAAGGGCACCAACAACGATGCGATCCGTATCGACCTTCCCCAAAAGGAAGTGGTCGTGACCGTACCAACCAGCGGTGAATACGCCTATTTCAGTGGCAGTGACAACAACCTGCAAAACTCCATGGTAATCCCTGTCGACCTGACCGATGCTCAGAGCGCAAGCCTGACCTTCAAGGCCTGGTATGACATTGAGCAGGATTGGGATTACGGTGCGGTTATGGTTGACCTGGGTGAGGGCTTCGTCACTATTCCCGGTAACATTACCACCGAGACCAGCCCCAATGGGCAAAACCCGGGCTTCGGTATTACCGGCAGCTCCAGTGGTTGGGTCGATGCCGAATTTGACCTGAGTGCCTACGCTGGACAACAGTTCAACCTGTCCATCGCATATATTACCGATGCCTATGAAGCCAACCCCGGCCTGTTTGCCGATGACATCACCATCAATGTCGACGGCCAAGCCACCCTCTTCGATGATGCGGAGAGCGACGGCAACTTCAGCCTGACCGGTTTCAGCCGCCACCCCGGCTACAACCTCCACGACCACTACTACCTGTTGGAATGGCGTACCCACCGCGGTGTAGACCAAGGCCTGGCACACATAAATGTGGCCGGCCAAATGCTGACCTATAACGAGGGCCTCCTGATTTGGTATGCGGACACCAGCTATGAAAACAACTGGGTAGGTGTCCACCCCGGTAATGGCTTCCTCGGCGTAGTCGATGCAGATCAGCAGGTTCTGAAGTGGAGCGATGACTCCGTTGCATCTACTCGCTACCAGATCCACGATGCCACATTTGGTGTCGACTGGGCCCAGCGGCTGACACTGGACCTTCTGGAAGATTACGGCATCACCATGACCGATATCCACAACCGTCCCCAGCGGGTATTCAACGATCGCAGAAGCTTTAGCAGCGATGAGATCCCCGATGCCGGCCGCGCGATTACCCCTTACGGTTTGAAAGTTCGCGTAGTCACGCAGAGCAGAGACAAGTCGGTAGGTAAAATCCTTATCTCTCAGAAGTAATTCTGTTTTGAGAAAAATCTGAAAGGCGGCCAGATGGCCGCCTTTTTTATAAGCGAATAAGATTTCTTCTTATTTCGTTTCCCTTCTGCAGCAATGCAAACCCTCCAGCAGAAATTCCAAACCGAGCTACTCTGAAATTCTGAAGACTAATGCAAAGCGTTTTGGAAATTTTGCCAATGGAAAAACATCAGAATATTTCCCGCAGAAGGTTCCTTAAGTTATCCGGCGGTGTCCTGGCGATTCTTCCGGTTAGCATAATCGCCACTGATCGGGCCAGCGCCCAAATCAAGGCGACCAAGGAATCGGTCAATTACCAGGACACACCGAAAGATGGTAAGAAGTGTGTGGACTGCCAGCTATTTACACCACCCAATGCCTGCATAGTGGTGGAGGGCGATATCAGCCCCGAGGGCTGGTGTAGCCTGTTTGTTCTCAAACAGGGCAATGCCACTTCAGACTAAGCTGGCACTCGCAGCTCACCGCGCAGCTTACTGACATCGGCGCGAGGCGGTAGGCCGAACATGCGGCTGTATTCACGGCTGAAATGGGAGGGGCTTTCGTAGCCCACCCTATAACTGGCGGAAGCTGCTTCCAACCCCTCTGAGAGCATCAGGCGGCGTGCCTCATGCAGACGCAGTTTCTTTTGGAACTGCAGTGGCGACATGCGGGTTATCTGCTTGAAGCTGTGATATAGAGAGGACTCGCTCATATTGGCTTGTTCGGCCAGATCGCTGATACGCAGGGGCTCGGAGAAGCGGTCTTTAAGCACCTCTATCACCCGCGATACCCGGTTAGCCTGGCTGTCCGCCATGGCAAACTTGCGCATGCGCGCACCGATCTCACCCATCAGAGCCCGATAGATAATCTCCCGCCTCGCCATGGGCGCCAGTATTTGCGCGTCTGTAGGATTTCCTGCCAAGTGCACTAAGCGGCTCACTGCATCGAGAATGCCCTGATCCATTTGTGTTACACAGAGGCCGCAGCTGACCTCCGGGCAGTCATAGCCCGCTTCAATGCCGGGAGCCTTATCTCCTAGCTCCAGGACCAGGTCTGCCACCTCTTTGGGGTCAATAATCAACTTTACCCCAAGAAAGGGGACATCCTTGGAGGCCCGCTCTACTCGCCCCAAAATCGGCAAATGTACAGAAGTTGCGACATAACTGAGGGGCATATAGGAAATTTCCCTATCCCCCAACTCCAGGGTTTTGTTGCCCTGGATAATAAAGTTCAGTGAAGGCGTATAGACTGACGAGGCACAGGCGAGCGGCTCATTGCAGCGAATCAAGGCCAAGCCATCCAGTGCAGTCTCCGTCAAGCCTTGCTCCGGTGCCTGGCGCATCAGGGTTTGGATCAGTTTTTGCCTGGTCGACTCCAGTTCCGCCGGAATGACTTCTGCTACCGCTCTCTCTTCACTGCTCATAGTTTTTCCTCGCGCCCGCGTGCCCTGGGCGGCATCAAACAAGGTGGCTGACAGTATACGGAGTTTTAGGCAACTCTCGCAGGATTTTGCAGGATTGGGCAATTACTGTGCAGCAATAGATAACTTACCGTAATCTCCTACCGTATAAAGCCGTGATAAATTCATTAATGAATCACAAACCTAGTTATATATACAGTACTAATTGATTGACTTAAAGGTCTTTCTCAGACTGTCACCTCACTGAGAAAAATAGAATTAGGCAATCAAGCCATAGTTACCGGATACCGCCCCCCTATTGCGCCCTATTAAAGTTGCCTCCCAACTGAGAGGAGTGCCGAACGGCCCCTCTCTTCCGAAGCAAAGGGAGTACACGCGTTATGGTGAAGAAACTTACCGCCACACTGTTCGGCCTCTCCGCACTGGTCCTGGCTGGCTGCGGCAGCGAAGAGCCCACTGGGCAGCAACCGCCCCCTCCGGCCGTAGAAGTTGCCCAGGTTAGCACCGAGGCAACCACTTTGTGGCGCAGTTTTACCGGCCGCGTTGTCGCTCCGGAGACCGTTGAACTACGCCCCCGTGTCAGCGGGTATATCGACCAGGTATCGTTCACTGAAGGCGCGCTGGTAGAGCGAGGTGATGTGTTATTCACCATCGATCAGCGCCCCTACAAAGCCAAACTGCGTGCCGCTGAAGCGGATTTACAGCGGGTACGCAGCGAACTGGCATTCAATACGAAGCAGGCCCGCCGCGCCCAGCAGCTGCTCGACAGTAAAGCCATCTCGCGAGAAGAATACGACCGCCGCATCGCCGCGCGGGATGCCAAGCACGCAGCCCTGAATGCCGCCGAAGCCGCTGTGGAAAACGCGCGCCTCAACCTGCAATACACCGAGGTGACAGCCCCTATTAGTGGCCGTGTTAGCCGCGCCCAGATAACCCGCGGCAATCTGGCCAACGCGGATACAACCCTGCTGACCACCCTCGTGTCTGTAGATCCCATGTACGTGTATTTCGAAAGTGACGAGCAGACTTTTGCCGCCAGTCGCAACCTACTTAACAGCGATGCCAGGCCCCCAGTTCATATCGGCTTAGCAGGCGAACACGGCTACCCGCATAAAGGTCAGTTGGATTTTATCGACAACCGCCTCAACAGCCACACCGGCACTATCCAGTTCCGAGCGGTAGTCTCCAACCCCAAAGGCACATTTAAGCCAGGGCAGTTCGCCCGCGTGGAAATGCCTATCGAAGAAATGGCCCAGGCAGTACTGATCGATAGCAAGGCAGTACTCACCGACCAGGATCGCCGCTATGTCTATGTGGTCACGCAGGAGAACTTGACGGAACGTCGCCCGGTAGAATTGGGCCCACGGCAGGGGGAGCGCACGGTAATCCGTAGCGGCCTTCAAACTGGCGAACGAATTGTAGTCAACGGCCTCCAGAAGATCTTCTTCCCCGGCATGCCGGTCGCACCCGAGATGATCGCCCAGCAGGGTCAAGGCAGTAGCGCTCAGGCCGCCGGACACTGAGCCTAGGTGTTTCCACTACTTTTGGACACCGAGTTTTGGGCACCGAACGCCCAACGAATCCTATCAATGGAATCCGAGCGGCCTGAAAACCGCTTCCCAGGTAGCAGCGTATGAATTTTTCCCGTTTCTTTGTCGACAGGCCCATCTTTGCCTCGGTGCTGTCGATCATTATTTTTGTAGTGGGATTGATTAGCATCCCGTCATTACCAGTCAGTGAATATCCTGAGGTTGTACCGCCTAGCGTGCAAGTAAGTGCCCGCTACCCTGGTGCCAACCCCAAGACGATATCCGAAACTGTTGCCACACCACTGGAAGAAGCCATCAATGGTGTGGAAAACATGATCTACATGAAGTCGGTGGCCGGCAGTGACGGCACCCTCACTTTGAATGTCACTTTTAAACTCGGCACCGATCCAGACCAGGCGCAGGTTCAGGTACAAAACCGGGTATCCCAAGCGCTACCCCGTCTACCGGAAGACGTGCGCCGCCAAGGGGTAACCACGCAGAAGCAGTCGCCCAACCTGATGATGGCAGTGCATCTGATCTCTCCAGACGACAGCCTCGATGCCACCTATATTCGCAACTATGCGGTATTGCATATCCGTGATGAGCTGTCGCGTATTCCCGGTGTCGGCCTCGCCGCGGTCTTTGGCTCCGGGGACTATGCCATGCGCCTGTGGGTAGACCCGCAAAAAGCGGCGGCCCTGGGCGTGACTGCAGCGGATATCGTCAGCTCAGTGCGTGAGCAAAATGTGCAGGTGTCCGCCGGACAGATCGGCGCCTCGCCGATGCCCAATGGCTCTGATTTCCTGATCTCTATCAACGCCAAGGGCCGCCTGCAAAGCGAAGAAGAGTTTGGCAATGTGGTACTGAAAACCGGCAGCGATGGTGAAATTACCCGATTGCGTGACGTGGCGCGGGTTGAACTGGCCTCATCCCAAGACTCTCTACGCGCCTTACTAAACGGCCGCCAGGCGGTGGCCATTCCGATCTTCCAGTCCCCGGGCTCCAACTCCCTGGAAGTCTCCGCTGCAGTACGCGAGAAGATGGCGGAACTGGGAGAACAGTTCCCCGAAGGCCTGGAGTGGAAAGTTGCCTACGACCCAACCGTATTTGTCAGCACTTCCATCAGCTCTGTGATCAAGACCCTGCTTGAGGCGGTGTTACTGGTAGTGCTGGTGGTTATCCTGTTCCTGCAGACCTGGCGCGCCTCCCTGATTCCACTCTTGGCCGTGCCGGTATCCATTGTTGGTACCTTTGCGGTGCTACTGATGTTGGGCTTCTCGATCAACACCCTGACCCTGTTCGCCATGGTACTGGCCATCGGTATCGTGGTGGATGACGCCATCGTGGTGGTGGAAAACGTTGAGCGGAATATCGAGGAGGGACTGACACCTTTAGCCGCTGCCCACCAGGCCATGCGCGAGGTGAGCGGTCCGATTGTCGCCATCAGTTTGGTGCTCTGTGCAGTGTTTGTGCCCATGGCCTTCCTGGACGGCATCACCGGCCAGTTCTACCGCCAGTTCGCCACCACTATTGCCATCGCCACCATTATCTCCGCGATCAACTCCCTGACCCTGTCCCCGGCTCTGGCGGCTACCCTGCTGAAGCCCCACGGTGCCAAGCCGGATATGCCCGCGCGCATTATCGAGCGCCTGTTCGGCTGGTTATTCCGCCCGTTCAACCGCTTCTTCCAGCGCAACTCTGAACGCTACCAGCGGGTGGTGGGCCACAGCCTCAAGCGTCGGGGTATCGTATTTGGGGTCTACCTGATATTGCTCGGCAGTACCTTCGCCCTGTTCCAACAGGTGCCCGGCGGCTTTATTCCGGTTCAGGATAAAACTTACCTGGTGGGTAGTATCCGCCTGCCAGAAGGTGCCTCCCTGGACCGCACCGAGGAAGTTGCTCGCCGCGTGAGTGAATTGGCTTTGGAAACTGAGGGGGTTGCCAACGCCGCAGCCTTTGTCGGCTTCAATGCCCTGCAAGGTACCAACACCCCCAACGTGGGCACGGTATTTATCCTGTTCGACGATTTCGATGAACGTGAGCGCAGTGCCCAGGAAATCGCTGCGGAGCTAAATGGCAAAATCTCACAGATCAAGGAAGGCTTTGCTATGACCTTTATGCCACCGCCCATCTTCGGGCTGGGTGCTGGGTCCGGCTACTCCCTCTATGTTCAGGACCGTCGCGGTGCCGGCTACGGTGAGCTGCAAAATGCCACCAATATGCTCGCGGGCGCCCTGAGCCAGGCCAGCGGCCTCAGCTATCCCTTCAGCTCCTACCAAGCCAATGTGCCGCAAATGGATGCCGAGGTAGACCGCCTGCAGGCCAAGGCTCAAGGCGTGCGCATGGATGACCTGTTCGGCACCCTGCAGCTGTATTTCGGCTCCATGTATATCAACGACTTCAACCTGTTCGGTCGCACCTATCAGGTGGTTGCCCAGGCAGATGCGCCTTTCCGCGATGAAGTGCAGGACCTCGACAACCTCTACACCCGCAATATGAATGGGGAAATGGTACCCATCAGCACCATGGTGACCCTGCGCCAGAGTTACGGACCCGACCCGGTAATTCGCTACAACGGCTATCCGGCAGCGGACCTGATGGGCCAATCCGATCCCAGCATGCTGTCCTCTTCCGAAGCCTTGGCCGCGGTTGAACAGGTTGCCAGCCAGGCCTTGCCACCGGGTATGCAGATCCAATGGACCGACCTGAGTTTCCAACAGGTTAACCAGGGGAACGCCGCTATGGTGGTCTTTCCGCTGGCGGTGCTGCTGGTGTTCCTGGTACTGGCCGCACTCTATGAGAGCTGGGTGATGCCTCTGGCAGTGATCCTGATCGTACCCATGTGCCTGTTGGCCGCACTCTTTGGTGTCTGGGCGACCGGCGGAGACAACAATGTGTTCGTTCAGGTAGGACTGGTAGTTTTGATGGGGCTCGCCTGTAAAAACGCCATTCTGATTGTGGAGTTTGCCCGTGAGCTGGAAATGGACGGCAAGGGTACCGTGGAGGCAGCACTGGAAGCCTGCCGCCTACGTCTGCGCCCAATCATTATGACCTCTGTGGCCTTTATTGCCGGTGTGGTGCCTCTTGTACTGGCCAGCGGCGCCGGCGCCGAAGTGCGCAACGCCATGGGAATTACGGTATTTACCGGCATGATCGGCGTAACCCTGTTCGGACTGTTCCTGACACCAGTGTTCTATGTAGCCCTGCGCAAGCTCTCCGGCGGCGATCTCTCAGTCACTAAAAAAGTCGATACGCCTGCGCTAATCGCAGACTCTCTGAAAGAGCCAGCGCACAGCTAGCCATCCCCCCCAACCCCCAAGCTCATTCCCCCGCAGCAGCCACTGCGCGGGGGCTTTTTTATACTAGGTTTTTTCTTTGCGCCAGCGGGCACTGGGAAACACCAGCACAAATAGCCAGGTAAACACACTGAGGGGCACACAAAATAGCATTACGAGCACCCCCAGCAGCGCGCGCATAAAATCACTGCCTTCCTCATGTTTTTCTGCGCGATCCCAAAGATAGCCACGATAACAGTGATCCGGTCCATCAATAGGTAAAAAGGTAAAGTTGATCATCCACTCGAGTACCCGCCAATAGCGCCGAAAAGGTGTCTCCTGCACACGTGAAAAGTAGCCGCAGCGTGCAGAAATAGTGGCATCGGGTTTTCCCCCGGCAATGGCATTACCGAGCTGATCGATCGCGATGCAGACATTAATAATCCAGCTTCTTCTGGCGCCTCTCATTACACGCTCGTCTAATTAAAAGAAATCCGGCAAGCACTGCCACTCGCCAAGTAATGTATAGACGTATCGAGACAAGAGCAGCCCCCGAGTTGTACAGACCTGCCACTTCAGATAAAAGGGTCGGCTAGACTTCTCACAGGTGGCAAAGAAACCTTTGCCGGCTTAGAAAGTTGTAGGCGCAGGGGTTTCTCCTAAAAAATGTTGCATATCGCCACCATTGCCACCCACTCGGAAAGAATGTTTCCCGTACTCCAGGAATCCGCCAGACGCAATGGCGTATCACTTACCATTCTTGGGCGCGATCACCCCTGGAAAGACTTCTCATCCAAAATGGATATTTTGCTTCCTTTTTTTCAAACGCTACCTGAGGAGGACATAATCTGCTATCTCGACGGTTTCGACTCATTGATATTACCGTCAGTACGCCTGCTCGAAAAAAACTTTCACTCCTTTGGCAAAGATATTATTTTTTCCAATGACTACCGGCATGATGGTGTTCAGGGGTATTTTGAAAAAAAATTCTTTCCCAACGAACATGTTTTTTCCACGGGAATATTTATTGGAAAAAATAAAGCGCTACAAAACCTATTCCAGGCAGCCCGCGGAATGTATCCCAATTACTGCGATGACCAGAAAATACTGCGGCGCTATTATGCGCATCACACTTGTGAGCAGGTGGATATAGATCACGAGGCCAAGTTATTTTATAACTTTGACATGGCCGACCCCAGTTACAATCTGCTCAATCAAGTAGACCATATTCAGGGAGGAAAAATTTACCTGCTCAACGGGCAGAGTCCCAGCATTATCTCCTTCCCCTGCAGCTGGTTCGCCATTGGTATCAAGAAAAACCTACATATCCTGCTGGAAAATCTGGGCTATGACTACTACCCGGAAGTGAATATCAAGGGCACACTTAACGGCTTAAAGTACTATATTGGAACTTCGATAAAAGAAAGTATTAAAACACTGCTGAAGTAACTCAACACTTTTGCCGCTTCCTATATTTTCACCCCTGCTTCACCCGGAGCAGTCACGAGCATATCCATCAATAGAAGCTGTAACTCAATTCAAATGGTGAATAGGGCCCGGCACACCAGTCGCCAGTATCCAATTGATAGCAAGGCACTCCCGCAGCAATGCAATTGTCCAGGTCACCCATATAGGGATCACAAACCAGGCAAAAGCGTGGAAATGCAGTCAGTTCATCGGGCGGAACGGGACTGTGCTTATAGGAATAATAAATTGCGGTGCCATTTAAATCCTGCCAAAAACCATCGGCACAGCCACCGAGCAGCTGCGCCACAATCAATGACAGTAAAACTTTACTCTTCATAGGAAATACAACGCCTTCCACCGGAAATATCAAAGCAACGGGCACTCTCAGGACAAATTGATCCGGGCGCCAATTCCTCAGAGTCACCGGGGCAACTGGAATGACTGGACCTGCGTGTTGAGGGAGCTGCGGGCATTGCTTGAGAGGGATATGCGCGATATTCCGCATGGCGGGGTATCGGCGCACTGGTTGGGTAGACCACCTGGTTGCGCGTATCCGGGGTACCGCAAGCTGGAAGCAGCAAGCTGGTACACAACGCGGCAATGGCTATAGGGAATTTTTTCATGGGCTTGCCTCCGTATCGGCACCACGCGAAACCTAATTCGCGTACTTCGGTAAATGATCGGACGGTGCAGCCACAACCTTGCGCACTACCTTCCCAGACTCGCAGCTTGGTGCTTAGTACACCCTCAGAACCGGGAAGAACCAGGCGGTGGAGTCGTACACCTGGTGAGTGCAATGCCCTTCACACTCATTATTAACAGGCAAGGCCTGAGCAGGCGATGAAACAATCGAGTCGACTTCGACAAAGCCACCTTCCTGCCCGCTAGCCTGAGCCTCGAAAAAGAAAGGGTCTTCCCCTTCCACTTCTTCTGCGGGTAAGAATAAGCAACCCTGCACCGCCAGAGCCGCTACAAGCGGCAGAGCGAATTTCCTTGAAGGCCTCATGATCCGACACTCCACTTTCAGTGTTGCGCTGATAGCTGTCTTTCAAAAAAGTCTAGCCGGCGAGGATTATCCAGCCAGTTGGCGTCAGGTCATTTCTGCGTGCAATTCATTTTTATAAAGTTTTATGCGCCATTTTAGGTACTTTTGTGGGTAACTGGTTAAAAGTTTCTTCGCAGTAAGGCACCTACGAGTCCGTTCTGACTAAAAAAAGCAGAAAGAACTCACAACTTCTTAAAAGCCCAATTTCAGCTGAGTGGCCCCCATAAAAAAAGCGGCCATAGGCCGCTTTTTGAGGTTTAGGCTGTAGCTTATGAAGAGGCTATAGCAGCAGGCGCCGCACATCCGCAAGCACACTCACCAGGTAGGTCATAAAGCGTCCGGCATCGCCACCATTTACCGCGCGGTGATCGTAAGACAGCGCCATTGGCA
This sequence comes from Microbulbifer mixtoriginis (SeqCode), assembly GCF_052466715.1. Classification (NCBI taxonomy): domain Bacteria; kingdom Pseudomonadati; phylum Pseudomonadota; class Gammaproteobacteria; order Cellvibrionales; family Microbulbiferaceae; genus Microbulbifer; species Microbulbifer mixtoriginis (SeqCode). The sequence continues at coordinate 3,652,148 of NZ_CP174288.1, forward strand.
GCATCTGCCGCGGCTCGAAGTCTTCGCCGTTCCACATCGGCTTCACCGCCAACTTGGAAATACCGAGGATGCCCACTTCTGGCGAATTGACGATCGGGGTAAATCCGGTACCGCCAATAGCACCCAGGCTTGAGATGGTGAAACAGGCACCCTGCATCTCGTTGGGCTTCAGCTTGCCATCGCGGGCTTTCAGGGCCATTTCAGTGGCCTCGGCCGCCAGCTCGTACAAGCCTTTTTTATCCACATCGCGGATAACCGGCACCATCAAGCCTTTTGGCGTATCCACCGCCATACCCACATGTACATAGTCCTTGCGCACAATCTGCTCGCCATCGTTGTGCAGGGACACATTGAAGCTGGGCTCTGCGCGCAGGGCCGCGGCTACCGCTTTCAGCAGGAAAGGCACAGGCGTGAGTTTCACACCGCGCTTTTCCGCCTCAGCCTTCATAGACTTGCGGAAGGTTTCCAGCTCTGTGATATCCGCATCGTCAAACTGGGTGACGTGAGGCACATTGAGCCAGTTGCGCGACATATTGGCTGCGGTGATCTTGTGGATCTTGCTCATCGGCTCCACGCTCACCGGGCCAAACTGGCTGAAGTCGATATCCGGCATCTTGGCAATACCGATTCCACCGCCGACCGCACCGCTCTCGGCTTTCTTCACCTGTTCGCGGATGTAATTATGCAGATCGTCCTTGGAGACCCGGTTGCGCGGACCGGTGGGCTTCACCTTGTTCAAGGTAACACCCAACTCACGGGCCAATTTGCGTACGGCGGGACCGGCATAAACCTGGGCTGCAGCAGTGAGATTGCGCTCCAGCTGGTAATCTTTCTGCGGCACTGCCGGCGGCTCAACAGATAAAGGGGCCTGCTGTGGAGCACTCTCGACAGGCGCAGCAGCTGCCGGGACTGCGGCTTGAGCTGCCGGGGCGGCGGCACCGCCTGCAGCAACCACTTTCAATACACCGAGGGTATCGCCCGTGGAAACCTTATCGCCTTCTTTAACGGCGATAGAAACTACAGTACCGGCGCTGGGGGAAGGGACATCCATGGAGGCTTTATCGCCTTCCACCACAATCAGAGAATCACCCTCTTCGACGGTATCACCGGGTTGCACACTGATCTCGATCACATCAACCGCATCGGCACCGCCCAGGTCCGGGATCTGGATCGTTTCCTCTTTCGGCTCGCCGCTCGCTGCTGCCGCAGGGGCTTCAGCTACAGGCTCTGCCGCCGGCGCAGCTTCTTGCTTGGCGGGGGCTACAGCGGTCTCCTCTGCTGGAGTTTCCGCGACATCGGTTTCGATCTCACCGATCACATCGCCTTCAGAGACCTTATCGCCCTCTTTTACGCTGATGCTGAGGATTTTGCCGGCCACCGGGGCCGGCACATCCATGGAGGCCTTATCGCCCTCCACCACAATCAGAGAATCCTCTTGCGCGACGGTATCACCGGCGGCAACCGTAATTTCAATCACATCCACCTGATCGGCACCGCCGAGATCAGGCACTTTAATGACTTGTTTTGCCATAGGAGTTCTGCCTTCTCTTAGCTGATGCGCGGGTTAACTTTTTCGGCGTCGATATTGAGCTTCACGATCGCTTCGGACACTTCTTTCGCATCAATCACACCCTGCTTCGCCAGCCCATTCAGAGCGGCAATCACCACATAGTTGCGATCCACCTCGAAGAAGCGACGCAGCTGCTCGCGGCTGTCACTGCGGCCGAAACCATCAGTACCCAGGGTGGTCAAATCCCCATCGATAAATTCACGCAGGGGCTCCACATAGGAACGGATGTAGTCAGTGGAAGCGATCACCGGTGCGGTATTGCCCTCAAACTGCTCGGTGATCCAGGCTTTGCGCAACTCGGCTTCCGGGTGCAGCATATTCCAACGCGCCACATCCTGGCCTTCGCGGGCCGCTTCCACAGCAGAGGTGAGGCTCCAGACATCGGAGGTCACGCCAAATTGATCGGCGAGGATATCCGCTGCTGCCAGCACTTCGCGCAAAATAGTACCGCCACCAATCAACTGCACATGCTTCTTGGCAGTCTTGCCCTTGGCGCCTTTCTTGACGTTGGACTGGAGTTTGTAGATGCCGCGAATAATGCCCTCTTCCACGCCCTGGGGCATTTCCGGTTGCAGGTAGTTTTCGTTCTCGATGGTTATGTAATAGAAGACATTCTTCTGCTCCTCGTACATCTCCTTGAGGCCCCGCTGCATAACCACAGCCAACTCGTAACCGTAGGCCGGATCGTAGCTGCGACAGTTGGGGATAGTGGAGGACAGCACATGGCTGTGACCATCCTGGTGCTGTAGGCCCTCACCATTCAAAGTGGTACGGCCGGCGGTGGCGCCAATCAGGAAGCCGCGCGCCTGCATATCGCCAGCGGCCCAGGCCAGATCGCCCACACGCTGGAAGCCGAACATGGAGTAGTAGATATAGAAAGGCACCATCGGCACGCCGTGGTTGCTATAGGCCGTAGCCAACGCCATCCAGGCAGACATGGCACCGGCTTCGTTGATACCCTCTTCCAGCACCTGGCCTTTCTTATCTTCCTTGTAATACATGATCTGGCCGTGATCCACCGGGGTATAGCGCTGCCCTTCAGAAGAGTAGATACCCAGCTGGCGGAACAGGCCTTCCATACCGAAGGTACGGGCTTCATCGGGCACAATCGGCGCGATGTTCTTGCCGATATTCTTGTCTTTCACCAGTGCGGCGATAGCGCGCACAAATGCCATCGTGGTGGAAATTTCGCGCTCGCCGGAGCCTTTGGTCAGCGCGCTGAAGGCATCGAGACCGGGCACTTCCAGTTTTGGGCACTCAATCGGGCGACGGGGAACCGGACCGCCCAGGGTCTTGCGGCGCTCCGCCATATATTTCATTTCCGGGCTGTCCGGAGACGGACGGTAGTAAGGCACTTCTTCCAGCTCTTTATCGGTGAGCGGAATGGCAAAACGGTCGCGGAAGCGCTTAAGGGAATCCAGATCCAGCTTCTTCACGGAGTGGGTATCCATCGCCGCTTCACCGGCGGAGCCCAGGCCGTAGCCTTTAACTGTTTGCGCCAGGATCACAGTGGGCTGGCCTTTATGGGCCATGGCAGCCGCGTAAGCTGCGTAGACTTTATAGGGGTCGTGGCCGCCGCGATTGAGCTTCATAATCTCATCGTCGGACATATCCTTGACCAGCTCCAGCAGCTCCGGGTACTTGCCGAAGAAGTGTTCGCGGGTATAGGCGCCGCCGTTGGCCTTGAAGTTCTGCATCTCGCCATCGACCACTTCGTCCATGACTTTCTGCAGTAGCCCCTTGTCGTCTTTCTCCAGCAGCGGATCCCACAGGCGGCCCCAGAGTACTTTAACGACATTCCAGCCGGCACCGCGGAATACGCCTTCCAGCTCCTGCACAATTTTACCGTTACCGCGCACCGGGCCATCCAGGCGCTGCAGATTACAGTTAACCACGAACACCAGGTTTTCCAGTTGCTCGCGGCCGGCCAGGGAAATGGCGCCCAGAGTTTCCGGCTCATCACATTCGCCGTCGCCGAGGAAAGCCCACACCTTGCGGTCACCGCGCGGCGATAAACCACGGGCGGACATATAGCGCATAATATGCGCTTGATAAATTGCCTGAATCGGTCCCAGCCCCATGGAAACTGTGGGGAACTGCCAGTAATCCGGCATCAACCAGGGGTGTGGATAAGAGGAGAGACCGTTACCGTTCACTTCGCGGCGGAAGTTATCCAGCTGCTCCTCATCGAAGCGTCCTTCCAAGTAAGAACGGGCATAAATACCCGGCGCACTGTGGCCCTGGAAGAAAATCAGGTCGCCGCGCTCTTCACCTTCATTGCCGCGGAAAAAGTAGTTAAAGCCCACATCGTAGAGTGTGGCGGCAGAGGAGAAACTGGAGATATGGCCGCCGAGGTGGTCGTTATTCTGGTTGGCACGCACCACCATTGCCAAGGCATTCCAGCGAATCAGGGAGCGAATACGGCGCTCCATAAATAGGTCGCCGGGCATGCGCTTTTCCGCATTGGGCGGAATGGTATTGCGGTAAGGGGTAGTGATAGCCGCGGGTAGCTGCACACCGACATCGGTAGCGCGATCAGACAGCTGCTTTAGAAGGAAGGCGGCGCGCTCTTTGCCGCTGTAGCGGATAACCGCCTGCAGCGCATCCAGCCATTCCTGCGTTTCGAGGTTATCGGTATCTTCGTGCATCAAATGCTCCTCGGCGAATTAGGCGACGTCGAGTCGGTCTATTTCTCAAAAATCGGTACGCGGGCAAACTACAGCGCAGGCGAAAAAATGCTTCCTTTTTTTCAGGCTTCCGCCAATTCACCGCCGTTGGTGGCGGAAATGCAATGTGTGAATCTTCACCCGATCGCGGCGGAGAGGAAAAGCGGCGCCAGTCTGTGCCGCGAATGCTTAGTTTGACTGTAATTATCTGTTCCGGGCCCCACTCTAACGTGGCGGACAAAGCCCCATTCCCGGTTATTAGCGGAAGCGATTGTAGTATTACTACAAAAAATTTTCCAGATAGGGCGGTTAGTAACAAACAAAACAAAACGGCAAAACAATTATTTGCCATTTTGCTGTTTTACCGGAATATTTTATGGAAAGTTTGAGAAATCAAATTACAAAATCGAGTCTCAAATAAAGGTGCCAGTCACAGCTGCACCAGCTCCCCGCCAGATTGGTATTCAGCGTAGACCAAGTAGCGCAGTGGACCACCCGCCGCCATAGCATCGAAGGGATAGCAGGTCACCAGTAGCAGGCCGCGCTCGGCAAAAACCGGCAGACGTTCGCGCTCACTATTTACGATACGCAGCTCCGTCACCCGATACGTGTGCCAGCGCCCGTCTTCACCCTGCAGGTAAATGCCATTGCCGTGCCGCAGGGTTTGCAGCCCGGCAAAGTGTGTATCCCGATGCGCAGCGATTACTGTGGTGCGAAAATCACCGGGCTTACCGGAACCATTAAGCAAGCCGGGACCAAAGGCGAGGGATTCTCCACTGCCTCCCGCCAGCACTATAAAAGGACGCTGGCCCTGCAGCTTGAGCTTGGCCACCGGCCGGGTATCCGCCCAGGGCCAGGGCTTTTGCGGAACCCCGCCCTGCAACTGTTCCTCCCAGGCACTGGCAATCAGAAACTGAGCCAGCTGCGCCTTGGCCAGTAGCCAGGAGGCGGAGCCCAACTGCCACAACCCCACCAGCAGGCACACTGAAAAAAGCAGCAGGCGCATCACTGCGGCGCACTCCCCAGCTGCGCCTCCAGACCACTGTTACAGCGGCGCAAATCCGGCACTACCTTACGCAGCAGGCGGCGGATTGCCCCCATCAAATTGGCGCGCATTGAGCGGCCCCGGCGCAACAATGCTGCCAGGCTGAGCAAGCTCAGGGCAGCAAACAGCTGCGCATAAACACCTGTGGCCGTACTGGGGTAAGCCTGGCGCTGCAACACCTGCCCTCTGGGCACCATGCTGGTGAGCGCAGTTTGGGAGAGCTTTTCTTCGGGCTTGCGCACCAGCTCTTCTTCAACCGCGACAAAGCTGGTGTAGGGGCTGGCGAGTTGATGATCCAGGGCGAGCTGTAAAATCTGTGCACGCAGAGCCTGGCCCGCATCACTCTCCTCACCCAGCTGGGTCTGGCGGTCGCGCAGGGATTCCATTTTGTTGCGCGCCCACAAACTGCCGATGCCCTTGCTACTGGGGGCCTGCTCCAGGGTCAGCGCCAGGTTGCGCACAAACTGCTTACCGGCCATACGCCCACGCAACTGAATATCCCCCTGCAGCGACTGCCCTTCCACCCTGGCCACCAGCTGCAACGGCTCGCCGCGATAGAGATCGGGGATTCGTTTGGGATAGGCATCCGCCACCACACCCTCGGGCCAGCTCAACTGCAGATCGGTGGCCATAGGGTTTTCCAGCTTGGCGAATAAGGTCTGCATGCGCCTGTGCAGCTCGGAAAGATCGCCGATGGTGACGAAAGAACCGCGGCCAAACTGGGCGGCTTTACGCATAAAATGGCTGTTGGGCGCCGAGCCAATGCCCACCGTAAATAAACGCGCATCGCCCAGGTGTTGGTGGATTAACTCGAGCAGCGCCTGTTCATTGCCCACCGCACCATCGGTAATAAATACCACCTGGTGTACCAGGCTGTTGTTATCGGGCAACTGCTGGCCCAGTGCCAGGCGCAGCGCCGCAGCCATCTCGGTGCCGCCATCGGCATTTAAGCGTTCCACCTCCCGGCGCGCACGCTGAATATTCTCCGCACTTGCTGCCACTGGACGCGGGAAAAAAGCGCGGGAGCTGTTATTAAATTCGATCACATTAAAGCGATCATTACCATCTAGACGCGAGAGCGCCAGGGTAAGACTCTCCTTGGCCTGACGGATAGAGTTGCCAGACATGGAGCCGGAGGTATCGATCACGTAAACCACTTCCCGCGGCAAGCGCTGGGCACGAGCACCCTCATCTGGTGGCAGCAGCATTAGCTGCAAATAGGTACCGGATTTTTTATCCGCACTTTCCCTGCCATCCGCCTGCACACCGGCAGCACGCTCACCAACATGCTCACTAAACAGCGCCGCACGCGGCATGGCCGAGGGCTCCGGCTGCCAGTTTAAAAGAAAGTCCCGATCCATTTTTGCCCTGCCCTTGCGCAGACGAATCGAGTAGCGCTCTCCGGCTTTTTCATCGATGGCAATATCGTGATAGGGGCTGCCGATTTTCACCAGCGGCAAGCCGCCTTCCAGCTCTACCTCAATGGCCATATTGTGACTGCCCACCGCTTCCAACTCTGCCGCCGGCTGCATCAACGGGGTAATCGCTGCGGCATCCGGTACCTGATCAGTGGGCAGCGCCCAGCCACTGCTCTGAGTGGCCAACTCCAGCTCGGTACCACCGAAAGCTTGTGAGGGAATGGGTTCACCGGGGATATAACGGGGAGTCAGGGTGGTTGGCAGCCGCAAAGAAAAGACGCCACTGTCATAGGCCACCGGCTGCAGGTAGCGAATATTCACCTGCACCGTTTCTCCCGGTGCGATATTCGCTACCTTGTTGGTAAACAGGTTGGGGCGCTGCTGCTCTAAGAGCGCCGCACGCTTACCCGTCGCGCGCGCGGCCTTATAAATCTTTGCCGCCTGTTTGCGCTCGCGCACCTTGCCGACAATACGGCGCTCGCCCAATTGAATCTCGAGGCCAACTACCGCTGCCTGCTCGGGCAGCGGCAGTGCGTAAACCGCCTCCTGCCAGCTATCGCTGGTATTCTGAAAAGCCTGCTGTAACTGCACTTCCGCAACCAGACCGCGCACCACCATTTTGACACTACTGTGCAGGTGCACGGCGGGCACATAGCGGCCCGGCTCCGCACCGGTGAACAGTAAATCCCCCGCCTGCACATCATCCAGGGTAATCAGTTCAGAGGTAATATCACCATTACTAGACGTAAGCGCCTGGGCACTGACCTCGGCTCCGATTGCCGCAATGACCACGGCCAATACCACCACTATAAATAACAACCAGCGTCCGGTACCACCGCTCTTCTGGCGGCGGCGGTAATATTCCTCCGTCGGCAACATCAGATCGTCTTTATGAAACCGCTGCCCAAACAACATCACCCTGTTCACTCACTTCCCTCCACTTTTAAATTGGATGTTGAAGTGATTAAACAGGGGCAAGCGGGCGAAAGGTGGCAGGGAATCGGGTGGAAAATGGGAGGAATTATGGCGAATTGTGGTGAAGGGAGATAATTTAGCTTTTAGCTATCTCCTCTCACCCTCCATTAAAATCATTTTCAGACATAACTCTTTTTGACATAATTCTTATTGAGTCCCAACGCAATTTATACCCTAAACCCAAATAAACTATGCCGGACATATCAAGGAAGACAGGAGCATACAACACTCCAAACTGAGTATATTTAAACTATAAAAGCTGGCGAACAATAATTCAGACTACCAACCCCATAAATTAACATACAAGTAGACTCTACACTTAAAAAATCCTGACTTTTCTAAAAATCTTACACTCATGTAAATTGGTCTTCTTAGCCCCACCGGTAACATATGATTCACGACCAAATAAATGCGCCTCTAACTCCACCAACCTATCTTTAGCTTCTGCATGCTCAAACAACGTATAAAAATCTCCTAAGTTTGACAAATTCTTACTCTTATAAAATTTCTCTTTCGTGAAAAACTTATTTGCCCCATTCCCCAACATAATTACTATGCCTTCAGGCTTCAGAACCCTATACACCTCTTCATTTAACACGGAATACCCATGAGGGCTCACCGCAATTACAACATCTACTGAGCAATCATCCAAAAAAAGGCAAAAGTTAACATTTGCACTATATATATTCTCCCATTTCAACCTGTCCTCCTCATTCAACTCCTTCTTACTCAACTTACTCAACTTACTCAACTTTTGCCTAAAGTCACCCGGCTCCCAGAAAGAAGCATATGGAGCATGTGAACGATCAACAAAGTCATAATTAATAACTTTACTACCCTCAAATCCGGACACTTCCCGAATCTCGCCGTTACTTATTGGGTGCTCACGCCCAGAACCCAAGTTTAAAATAAGAGGCCCATCAGCTTCCATAAAAAATCCTTTTCAATAATTACCAAACGAAAACAATACCCAATTTAAGAACAAGCAAAAACTTCTCAAACAAAAAATTAAATCTCATAGAAAGCTTCAGCACTTTAACACACACATAAGAGTGAAGTATCACACTTAATTACAAACCATCCGAATATAGACCCAGAAGAAAATATACAATCAAAACCACCCCACAACCATTTGAACAGCAACAACAAAACTATGGATAAAATAAAAAAGCTGACAGAGGGAAGAATTTGAATAACAGACGTACAAATTAAACTGCAGAACCTCCAAAAATCAATCAATACTGAATCAATATTAATGCACTTTCTTAAGAGAAAATCTGCACCAAGACCATCGAACCAATAAGGAATAAAATTTCCAGACACAAAAAAACCGGCGCAAGCGCCGGTTTTTTTGTCAATCAATCTGATATCAGTCGACTAGACCATAATCCTTACGCAATACTTCAAGCAATTCCGCTTTGGGGTTATCTGATATCTCCAATTTCGTACCAATAATCTTCTCAGCAATACCAATATAAGTATTAGAGAGATCCATCAGCATAGATTCTGGCAGCTCATTGTCGCGAGCCAGAGCCAGGCGCTCAGCCATGCGGTCTTTGTTTAACAGGATATCGGCATCGGGGAAGTGATTGAGCAGGGCCTGGCGGAAACCCTCTTTGGATTTTTCCACAACCTTGCCCGCGCGATACTGTTCGCCGTCCCAGATACGGGAGGAGTCCGGGGTACCCACTTCGTCCATATAGATCAGCTTTTCTACACCATTAGCATCGGTGACATAGCCGAATTCAAACTTGGTATCGACAAAGACCTGGTCGAGCTTTTCCAGCTCGGCGGAGATCAAATCGAAACCTTCTTTTAACAACTTCTCGTACAGGTCGATATCGCCCGCGCTGCGGAAGCCGAAGGCCGCAAAATTGTCTTCGATATTCTTGCGGGTGACATTGACGTCATCCACTTCCGGCACGCCGGGGATCCCCTTGAGAATACCTTTGCTGGAGGGGGTAATCAGCAATTCTGGCAGCTTCTGGTCTTTCTGCAGGCCATCGGGAATTTCAATGCCGCAGAACTCGCGCTCGCCCTTTTGGTAAGAGCGCCACATGGAGCCGGTGATGTACTGGCGGGCGATCGCTTCGATCATCACCGGGCGCGCCTTCTGTACGATCCACACCAGCGGATGCGGGATATCCAGAATATGGCTATCGGCCAGACCCTGCTCTTTAAACCGCTTGAACCAGTGGTTGGAAATCGCGTTCAATGCCGCGCCCTTGCCGGGCACGCCGCGCATGCCGCCCTCGCCGGTCCAGATGCAGTCGAATGCGGAGATGCGGTCGGAAATCACCATTACCGCGAGAGGGGTGTCCGGGGAAACCGGGTAGCCTTTTTCCTCAATCAGGCGGCGGCTATCTTCTTCGCTCAGCCAGTAAACAGAACGGACCTTGCCGCTGTGGACAGGCTTATCGGTACGGATCGGCAGGTCATTATTGACCGCTAGAACTTTGTCAGCCAGGCTCATGGGCTCTCACCTATTCGAAGGAGCAAATAAAAGAAAGCGCGGCATTCTAGCAATGGCCCGCGTCGATACAAAGAAAAGAAGTTGGCGGGAGCCCCCGAACAATTTCGTGATGCCTCTGGCTCTCAGGCCGGTTACAGGCAGGGCTCGGCTGCGCAGGAGTGCCTAGACGTTTCAATAAGTCGCAACGCAGAGTGTGACCCGCTCTTAAAGCTCTATAGGGCGGGCCAGGTTGCGGAATAACAATGGCTCAGAGGCTCCCTGCGGGCTCGCCGGCATTACTCCGATATACGCTTGGCCTCCCACTCGGCCTGGTGCTCGCTGGTGGGCCAGGCACTCATAATGGCCTTAAGCAGGGTCGCCAGCGGAATAGCGAAGAAGACGCCCCAGAAGCCCCAGATACCGCCGAAAAACAGTACCGCCAGGATAATTGCCACCGGGTGCAGATTGACGGCCTCGGAAAACAACAATGGCACCAATACATTGCCATCGAGCAGCTGGATAATGCCGTAGGTCATAATCAGGTAGAAAAACTCATTGCTCCAACCCCACTGGAACAGGCCAATGGCCGCCACCGGGATGGTCACCACCGCCGCGCCGATATAGGGAATCAATACACTCAGGCCCACCGCCACCGCCAGCAGCAGGGCGTAATTGACCCCCAGCAACAGGAAGGCGGCGTAGCTCACCGCTGCCACTATACCGATCTCAACCACTTTGCCGCGCACATAATTGGCCACCTGGTCGTTCATCTCGTGCCAGATCTGGTGCAGCATGGGGCGCTGCTTTGGCAGGAAAGAGGTACACCAGCGGATCAGCTGGTCGGAGTCCTTCAGGAAGAAAAACACCAGGATCGGCACCACCACCACATAAATCAGCAAGCCGGCAAAAATGGGCAGGTTGGTGAGAGAAAAGGCCAGCAGGGTCTGCCCCATGCCACCCAGCTCTTTGCCGAGGGTATTAAAAACCTCGTCGATCTGCGCCGCAGAAATCAGGCGCGGGTAGCGCTCCGGCAGTAGCAACAACAGCTCCTGGCCGCGCTGCACCATATTCGGCAACTCCGCACCGAGGCGCACCAGCTGGCGCCAAATAATCGGCAGCACCACAAATAGCAGGCCCACGATAGTGCCCACCAACACCAGGCAGGAAAGTGTTACCGCGAGCCAATGGGGCACCCGCCAGGACTTCAACTTTTGCACCATGCCCTGCATCAGGAAGGCGATTACCAGGGCCGTAAGCACAGGCGCCAGCACACCTCCGAGCGTGGCCAGTACCACCAGCGCTACGGTGAGCAGCAGCACGAGCAACACCACTTCTTCCTGACTGAAGTAGCGGTTCACCCAGCCTTTAACAATCGACAACATAGACTCTCGGGATTGATTCTTCATTTGCCAGCGTACAGCCAATATAGAAAGGTATTATCACGCCTCTCGGCGCGCAGCAGGGGCCTGCCACTCAGTGCGGCAAAGCTGTGAAAATCGCGCCAGGAACCCTCATCGGTGGCCATCACACACAGTAAGGTCCCCGCCTCGTATTGGCGCAGGGCCCTGCGCATAGCCAGCAGAGGCTGGGGGCAGGGCAACTGGCGGGCGTCCACCGTTACCGCCGCATGCCAGTCCGGCACGGAGTTTTTATCAACGGTATCGGAAGGGGGCACGGCCATTGGCTATCTGGTCACAAGCTTTACAGAGCCGCGGATTATAACGCGTAATCTGCGCCAGTTACCGACAATGCTTAACCCTTTTTAACCTTCCCACTGGCGCCGGCCAGAACCTTTACCGCCCCACCCTGTCTAACCCTCGACAGTTCAACGGGGTTGCGTATAGAGTTGGACTATAGATCCTTCATGGACAGACCGAGCAGTAATCAAAATGACTGATCCCCAAAAAAGCCTGCCTCGTCGATCAAACAAAGCGCCTCTCTCACTGCGATTGCGCAATACCCTAAAGGCACTCGGCTTAGGCCTGTTGCTCGGCAGCACTCCCATTGCAGCCACCGCTGACTCTGAGGGAATCCGCCTGCCGGAACTTGGAGACAGCACCAGCGGCCTGGTATCCCCCCAGCGCGAGAAAGAACTGGGCCAAATGTGGCTACGTATATTTCGTAGCCAGGTTAAGACTTCCTCCGATGCACTGCTGCAGCAGTACGTCGAAAAAACCGTTAAGGGCCTGGCAGAATACAGCCCCCTGGAGGACAAGAATATTGATGTGGTCGTGGTAAACAATGAAACCATGAACGCATTTGCGGTACCCGGTGGCATTATGGGTATTCACACTGGCCTCTTCCTATTTGCGAAAAACGAAGATCAATTTGCTTCGGTGGTCGCCCACGAACTGGGCCACCTCAGCCAGCGCCACTACGCCCGCTCCCTGGAAGCCCAGCGCAACAACACCCTACCCACCCTGGCCGGCATGCTCGGCGCTCTGGTACTCGCCGCCACCGCCGGTGGCGAAGCGGGGCTCGCCGCCATAACTGCAACTCAGGCTGCAGCGCTCGACAGCCAGCTGCGCTTTAGCCGCAAGAATGAACAGGAGGCCGATCGGGTCGGTATCGAAACCTTGGCAAGATCCGGCCGCGATCCAGATGCCGCCGGCGAGATGTTCGAGCAGATGCTCAAAGCCACCCGCTATTACCGCCGCCCTCCAGAGTTCCTGCTGACCCACCCGGTAACAGAGAAGCGTATCGCCGATGCCAAGCTGCGCTCCCAGCGTATGGAGGATGTCGAACCCAGCGATAGCCGCGATTACCATATGATGCGCGCGCGAATTCGCCTGGCCACTGAAGCCACGCCACAGCAGGCCGTTAAACGCTTCCAAGCCGAACTTAATGGTATCCATGACAACGAAGATGCCGCCCGCTACGGCCTGGCATTGGCACAAATCGCCGCAGGAAGGCCGGATTCCGCTCTGGACACCCTGCAGCCGCTCCTCGATAAGGAGCCCTCAAAAGCCGCTTTTGTCCTGGCGCGCGCAGATATTGACCTAGTGCGCCAAGACTATTCAGGCGCCACCCAGCGCTTACAGCAGGCACTGGACCGCAACCCCGGCGACCACGCCCTGGTGATGGGGCTCGCCAACGCTCATTTTAAAGCGGGCAACTATCTGGCGGCAGAGCGCATGCTGGCCAAATACAGCAGGGTGCGCAAGAAAGACCCCGCCGTATGGTACCTATTGGCCGAGACCCATGGCTTGGCCGGGGATATCGTCGGGGTGCACGAGGCACGAGCCGAATACTATATTTTGATCGGTGTTTTCGATAAGGCCCTGCAGCACCTGCGCCACGGCATTCGCATGACCAAAGACGACTATCAAACCAATGCCATCCTGAAACAGCGCCTTAAAGACGTCATCAAGATGCAGGAAAAAGCCAAGGAGCTTTGACCCCACTCATTAACAACACAAACAAAGCACAAACAAAAAGAGCGGCCTCTAGCCGCTCTTTTTTATTTGCACTGGAGCCCGCTAGGCGCCTTTAACCCTTGCGGAAATCCAGCATTCTCTGCAGCGGGATCATCGCCTTACGGCCCAGCTCCGCATCTACAAAGATCTCGTTATCACCGCGCTCCAACACCCCACACAAATTCTCCAGGGAGTTCATCGCCATCCAAGGACAGTTCGCACAGCTGCGGCAGGTGGCGCCAGCTCCAGCAGTGGGGGCAACCATTAATTCTTTATCCGGGCACTCCTGCTGCATCTTGTAGAAGATGCCCTGGTCGGTCGCCACGATAAAGCGCTTCTCTGGGCGGGTCTTGGCTGCATTGATTATCTGCGAGGTGGAACCCACCACATCCGCCAGTGCAACCACCGAGGCAGGGGATTCCGGGTGCACTAACACTACGGCATCCGGGTAGAGCGCCTTCAGGTCCTCCACACCTTTCGCCTTGAACTCCTCGTGCACAATACAGGAGCCATCCCAAAGCAGAACATCCGCACCGGTTTCACGCTGCACATAGCCACCGAGATGCTTATCCGGGGCCCACAGGATTTTTTCACCGTTGGCATCCAAATGGTCCACTACATCCAAGGCGATACTGGAGGTAACCACCCAGTCCGCTCTCGCCTTCACCGCCGCAGAGGTATTGGCATAGACAACGACCGTGCGATCCGAATGCTGATCACAGAACTCGGAAAACTCATCCGGGGGGCAGCCCAAATCCAGGGAGCAGGTAGCCTCCAGGGTGGGCATTAACACACGCTTATTCGGCGTCAGGATCTTGGCGGTCTCGCCCATAAACTTCACCCCGGCCACCACCAGGGTATCGGCGCTATGCTTGGCACCAAAGCGGGCCATCTCCAGAGAGTCGGATACACAGCCACCAGTCTCTTCGGCCAACGCCTGGATTAATGGGTCTGTGTAATAGTGAGCCACTAACACGGCATTCTGCTCTTTAAGCAGACGCTTGATACGCTCACGCCAGGCTTGCAACTCCTCCTCACTGTACTGAGACACAACCGGCTCCGCCAAGTGCGCCTGCACCAGAGAGAGGGAATCTACCGTTTCTGCAACAACGGACTTTTGGGTCATGGCTAACTACCACCAGCGAAAAACGCGCAGTATAACGCATTGCGACGCCATATCAGCGCACCTAAAGTATCAACAACTGGTAATTCGACAGCACCGCAAGATAAGTTACGCCCCATGCCCAGGCTGCAGAGCCCAAGAGAACAGAGAAGCAGTTTTGCGCGCCCACATCCAGGCAAAAAAGCCTTCCTATTAATGGGGAACCCCTAAAATGGAGCAGGTTGAAAACATTGTGATTGGTGCTGGAGCCATTGGTCTCGCCAGCGCCTATGCCCTGGCCATTAAAGGGCAGGATGTACTGGTTCTGGAACAACACACTAATATTGGCACAGAGATTAGCGCCCGCAGCAGCGAGGTGATCCACGCCGGCATTTACTACCCAAGCAGCAGCTTAAAGGCTAATGCCTGTGTCGCGGGCAAAGCCAAGCTGTATCGTTTTTGCCGCGAGTATGCGGTCCCACACAAAGCCATCGGCAAATTAATCCTGGCTACCAACGAAGCCCAACTCCCCCAACTCAAAGCCTTGAAAGCCCAAGGAGATAAGAATGGCGCCGGCCATTTACAGCTGCTGAACGGAAGAGAAGCCAAGGCAATGGAACCCCAACTGCAGTGTCACAGTGCAATTTATTCACCTACCACAGGCATCTTCGATAGCCACGCCCTACTATTGGCACTGCAGGGCGCCCTGGAAGTGCGTGGCGGCCAGGTGGCACTGGGCACAGCAGTGAAAAAAATATCGCGTGAAAGTAACCTCTACCAACTCACAATGAGAGATGGCTACCAGCTCGGTACCAAGAATTTAATCGTAGCCGCAGGGCTACACAGCCACCAATTGCTCTGCAAAATCAACGACAAAAGTATTCGGCAATTAGTCCCAAGCCAATTTCTGGCAAAAGGGAATTACTTTTCTCTCGACCACAAGCCCCCTTTCTCCCACCTGATCTACCCCCTACCAGAACCCGGTGGGCTAGGCACTCATCTCACACTGGATTTGGAGGGCTATGCCCGCTTTGGACCCGACGTTGAGTGGGTAGAAAAAATTGATTACACCGTGGATAAAAAACGAGGGGAAAGGTTTTATAAAAGTGTTCGCCTTTATTGGCCCGAGCTCCCCGCAGAAAGCCTAAAGCCAGATTACGCTGGCATTCGCCCAAAGCTCACGGCAAAAGGCGGCCCAACCGAGGACTTCAAAGTATTCCACTGGGGCGAAAGTCAAGAACCACAACTAGTAGCCTTTTTCGGCATTGAGTCACCCGGCCTTACCAGTTGCTTATATTTAGGGGAGATGGCAGCAGACTGTATTTGTCGCTAAAAACTGCACTCCGTGAAGACCAATAAATACCTTAAAGGCTCAGCCAAGTAGAGAATTTTCAGGCGCTAGCAAACCAGTGTTCACAGAGAAGTAAAAATAAAAAGGAAGCAGTAAAGAAATGGTGGGTCGTGCTGGATTCGAACCAGCGACCAATTGGTTAAAAGCCAACTGCTCTACCAACTGAGCTAACGACCCTTAGGAAGTTGGGCGAACTTGGTATGTCCCAACTCAGGATGCTTTTACTTCTCTCGCAGATCTGTAAAAGCTGTGGGGTTACTGTGAATATCCCCGGCGGAAATGGTGGGTCGTGCTGGATTCGAACCAGCGACCAATTGGTTAAAAGCCAACTGCTCTACCAACTGAGCTAACGACCCTTTTCCGTGCCTCGATGTGAGGAGCTGCGTATCTTACGGATCTATTCTGAAAAGACAATACCTAACCCGAAAAAAAATCTAACAAATTTAAGGGGTTAGGTATTTCCCATAAAAATGACACCAACTGACAATCAGCTGGCATACACCGTAGGGTCCGCCAGGCCCGCTTCCGTAAATCCCGCAGCACGCAGCCGACAGCTATCGCAGCGACCACAGGCCGCACCATCTGGGCGCGCCTGGTAACAGGATACCGTCAAACTGTAATCAACCCCAAGACGGGTTCCCTCGAGTACAATATCCGCCTTACTCATCTGCATCAGCGGCGCTCTCACAGAGAGCTTGTTTCCCTCTACCCCAGCGCGGGTAGCGAGGTTGGCCATCTTTTCATAGGCCTCGATATACTCCGGCCGGCAATCCGGATAGCCCGAGTAATCCACCGCATTGACGCCGACAAAAATATCCTGAGCTCCAAGCACCTCGGCCCAGCCAAGGGCAATAGAGAGGAATACCGTATTGCGAGCCGGTACATAGGTAACCGGGATGCCACTGGTTTCCTCTTCGGGAACCTCAATACTGTCATCGGTTAGGGCCGAGCCGCCAATTGAACGCAGATCGAGCTTCACCACTTTGTGCTCTGCCGCTCCGAGATCAGCGGCTACGCGCTTTGCCGCTAACAATTCAGCTTCGTGCCGCTGGCCGTAATCAAAACCCAAGGCATAACATTCATAACCTTCTGCACGCGCCATGGCGAGCACTGTGGCCGAGTCGAGGCCACCGGACAGCAAAATTACCGCTTTCTTTGCAGTCATCTCTTCCTCAATTTTTCAATCCACAATCACCGGGCCAATCAGACACCCGGGATATCTCCCCACAGCAATTTGTGCAGCTGCATCTGCATGCGCACCGGCAACCCATCGGCCAGCACCCACTCCGCCAGCTGCCGCGCCGGCAACTGCTCATAGCTGGGCGAGAAAAGTACCTCCCCTACACGCTCTGGCAAGTTGTACTGATCCAGGGTGAACCTGGCCCACTCGTAATCGCCCCGGTCACAGATCACAAATTTGATCTGATCATCGCGGGTGAGCACCTGCATATTTTCCATGCGGTTGCGGTGCTGCTCTCCGGAAGCTGGGGTTTTCAGATCCACAACCCGGGATACCCGCGGGTCCACCTGATCCACCGGCATGGCGCCACTGGTCTCCAATGATACCGAGTAGCCGGCGTCGCAAAGGGCTTCAAGCAAGGGCAGGCAATTGGGCTGGGCCAGGGGCTCGCCCCCAGTTACACAAACATGGCGTGCGGGGTGGCTTTGCACCTGCTGCAATATTTGCTCCAGGGTCATGCGCTCGCCGCCATAAAAAGCGTATTCCGAGTCACAATAGGTACAGCGCAGCGGACAACCGGTCAGTCGAACAAAAACCGTAGGCAGGCCACTTTCCCGCGCTTCCCCCTGAAGGGAGTAGAAAATCTCACTAATTCTGAGTGATTCTTTAGACAGATTGGTCATACACACCCGACACAAAAACGCCCGAATGGCACATGCCATCCGGGCGCGGGATCATAGGCTTTTTCTGCTCAAAAAACCAGCGATGCGAATTAGGCAACAACAGCAGTTATTACTGCCGCACCGGGCTAGAAGTTCTCCTGCAGATATTTCTTAGCCAGATTTGATGCACGGGCATCACTCGCCGCCACCTGCTCCAGCAGGTTGCGCGCTTTCTGCTGATCTCCCAGCTGGTGGTAAACCGTTCCCAGCTTGTAACGACCGTCCCAGACTTTATTAGAGTTCGGGTAGCCGTCCAGCAGGGCCACAAACCATCCGCGGGCCTCTTCCAAATTTCCCTGTACCAGCGCTATCTCACCCAGCCAATAATTGGCATTGGGGGCATACTGACCGTTGGGAAAGTCTTGTAGCAGACTCTTGAATTCAGCGCTGGCGCCACCGTAGTCACCATTGCGAGCCAGACCAAAGCTGGCCTGATAGCGGTCGCGTTCACTCTTGCCGTCTTTCGGCCCCTGGGGCTTAGGCGGCATTGAGGAACCCCCTCCAACAGAGGCGCCACCACTGCCTTTAGTATCCACCGGCGGCTGAGCTGAGGGCTCTGTACCACTCAAGCGCGCTATACGCCGGTCCAGATCCATATAGTCCTCGGTGCGCTGTTGTTTGAGACGCTTAATCTCGTGGCGCAGCTCCTCAACCGTACCGCGCAATTCGCGCACTTCCTGCTGCAATACCTGCATCTGGTAGTAGGCTTCAGCCTGGGGGTTGGTCTTAGCTTTGGGACTGGGGGTTGTGGCGCGGGCGAGGTAGATGTCCTCGTTAGTAGCGTCACTTGAGACGGGCGACGGCTCCTGGCTGCTGGCAGTCAGGTCGACAATCGGGGCTTGGGAGAATACGGGCGATGCCGCAGCCATTATGGCAGCGGCGATCGCCAGTTTTCTAATCGTAAAAGCCATTGGCATCCATTTTGACGATTAGTTAATAACAACGCGACGGTTCATCGCACGGGCAGCTTCGTTAGAGCCCATTTGAGCCGGGCGCTCTTCACCGTAGCTGATTACTTCCAGGTTAGCTGCGTCTACGCCCTGCAGTACCAAAAAGTCGCGTACAGCATTGGCGCGGCGCTCACCCAGAGCCAGGTTGTACTCGCGGGTGCCCAGTTCGTCAGCGTGGCCTTCGAGGCGAACAGCAGTAGCATTACTGCGCATGCGGTCGGCGTGACGGATCAGCAGTTCACGG
The DNA here is from genome assembly GCF_052466715.1 of Microbulbifer mixtoriginis (SeqCode). NCBI lineage: Bacteria > Pseudomonadati > Pseudomonadota > Gammaproteobacteria > Cellvibrionales > Microbulbiferaceae > Microbulbifer > Microbulbifer mixtoriginis (SeqCode). Next base: position 3,671,239 of record NZ_CP174288.1, read on the forward strand.
GTTTCCGGCTTCAGCAGGGACTGGTCGAAGTCAAAGTAAACCACATTTTCCAACGGAGCCATGGTTTCAGCTTCATCTACAACGTTAGTTTCAACTTGAGTATCAACCTCAGGCTGAGTGTACTCTTCACCGCTGGTGTTGTCGCTGCTGGTATTGCTACAACCGGCCATTACTGCCAGAACACAGGCCAACCCCAGGCCCGTTTTTACTGATTTCAACATAAGCTACTCCGCTTTTAGTGTTATCGAAAATCCTGAAAGATTTTTAAAATTGGTCTTATAAATACCCTACGCTTCAGAGCGCTGGGCCCCCGCCTCAATCAAAGTATGGCGACCATGCCGGTTCACGGACATCGCCTCTCTGTGAGGGTAAGTTGTACTTCACCCCGGCATCCAGCGATACCGCAGCCAGAATGCCCTTGTCTCCGCGCTTGGTTGCGTACATCAGCATGGCCCCATTGGGTGCAATGCTGGGGGACTCATCCAGGGTGGTCTCCGTGAGGACACGCATCCTGCCCGAGTTAATATCCATCGTGGCGATGGTAAAGGTTCCCCGGTTGCGATGTACCATGACCAACGTTTTCCCATCAGGAGAAACACGCGGCCGCGCATTGTAGTCGCCATCGAAGGTTAAGCGGTCGACTTGACCAGTGGCAAGAGTCAATTGGTAAATTTGTGGCTTCCCTCCCCTATCTGAGGTGAAAACCAGCGATTTACCATCCGGCATCCAGTTCGGCTCGGTATCGATGGAGAAGTGTCTGGTCATGCGAGTGAACTTACCACTCGCCAAATCCAGTACATAGATCTCCGGGTTGCCGTCCTTGGAGAGCACCATAGCCAACTTGGTTCCATCAGGAGACCAGGTTGGCGAGCTATTGATGCCCTTGAAGTTGGTTAGTTGTTTGCGTTCGCCTGTGCGCAAGTTTTCGCGGAAAATCGCCGGGCGGCCGGTCTCGAAAGAAACATAGGCCAGCTCCTGGCCGTTGGGCGACCACATGGGCGACATCACTGGCGCACTAAAGCGGCGAACCTGCTTGGCACGGGCACCGTCGATATCCGAGCGCATCAGCACATAGCTGGGCTTGCCGCCGCGCTTCTCTTCCTGCACATACACCATCTCTGTGGAGAAGGCGCCGCGAATACCAGTGATGGCCTCAAAGATTTCATCGGCGGCGCGGTGGGCAATATCGCGCAACTGGGTTTGGCCGCCGCGTACCTGTTTGGTGAACATCTTGTGCTGGCCGAAAACATTAACCAGGTCAAAAGTCAGCAGGTAGCCCGAGGCCTGGGGCTCGATACGGCCGGTAACAATGTACTCGGTGCCGAGGATACGCCAATCGCGGAACACCACATCTTCCGGAGTTTTAGGGAAGGACAGCATGTCCTCCTTGGGTACCGGAGAAAAAAGGCCGCTGCGGCGCAGGTCGGCGGAAATAATTCCAGAGACATCCTCTTTGAGGACACCACCGCCTGACCAGCTGAATGGGGATACCGCGATCGGGGTGGGGTCATCGATACCACTGGTGATATCCACCACCAGCTGGGCGCGAGCCCCCAGGCTCACCGAGGCGATTGCAATAATGACGACTGTCTTCAGTAAACTCTTGATCATTGGCGCAGATCTTCGACTTTAAAGTTCAAAATTGTGGTGCGGACTTCCCGCTCAAATATCACCGGCTCCTCCTGGGCCAACTTGGCCACTTCAGGAAAGACTTCCACCCGGCGGATGGCGGTGAGTACCGATCGATCCAGGGCCGCATTACCACTGCCCTCGACGATATTAGTTGCCACCACCCGGCCGGTGGGGACAAAATTTATTTTTACCTTGGTCAACATGCCGTTACGGGCACTCGGTGGGCGACTCCACACGGCTTCAATTTGCTGCTGAATCGCTTGGGCTACAGACATCACCGCCTGCTGCCCATCATTGGCATCAAGCAGCTCCTGCTCATCTTCCAGCGCTTCATTGAAAGAGCTCTCTCGCTCTTTGGCCAGCTGCTCCTTGAGTTCTTTTTCCTTACGCTCTTTTTCTTTGCGCTCTTTCTCGCGCTGGGCCTTCTCCTGCTTAGCCTTGCGATCGGCTTCGACTTTGGCCTTGCGCTTTTTCTCCGCTTCCTGCTTTTTCTTTTGCTCTAGGGCCGCGCGGCGCTTGCGCTCCACTTCGGCCTTGCGTTTTTGCTCAGCCTCGCGCTGGGCGCGCTGCTGAATTTTGTCTACTTTTTTGGGCAGTTTCTTCTTTGGCGTCGCCGCCTCAATGGTTACCAGCTTGGCCTGCACAAACTTCGGCATCGGTTTGCGCTCGGGCATACTGCTGGCTTCCCAACCATAGGTAATGGCAGTGATTAGCGCCCCGTGTAACAGGAGGCTAATTATTATCGCCAATACATAAAAGCCTTTATTCACCGGCACCCTACCCCTGCGGTGGCTCTGTCACCAAGCCGACACTGGGTGCACCCGCCTGCTGCAGCTCGGTCATGGCATTGACGATTAAACCGTAGCGGGCCTCGCTATCGCCCCATACCAGCACCGGAGTTTTCGGCTTTTGCCGCAACACCTTGGCCACCGTCTCCTTGATCTCAGGGAGAGACTTGGCCTCCTGCTCATCGGTACCCAGATTTAGGTAATAGGTGCCATCGGCACGCACCGAAATAATCAAAGGCTCCTCATCGGTGTCCTCCATCGGCGCCGAGGGCGCATTTGGCAGGTCCACTTTGACCCCTTGCATCAACAATGGTGCCGTGACCATAAAGACAATCAACAGCACCAGCATCACATCGATGTAGGGCACCACATTGATCTCGGAGACCAGCTTTTTCTTGGTTCCCTTGCGAAACACACTCATAGGGTTCGCCTACTCACTACTCAGCCGGAGTGCACTTTGCGGTGCAGGATAGAGGAAAACTCCTCGGCGAAAGTTTCGTAGCTGGACAACAGCCACTCCGCCTTGGCCGAGTAACGGTTGTAGGCCATTACCGCGGGAATCGCCGCAAACAAACCCATGGCCGTTGCCACCAATGCCTCACTGATACCCGGGGCTACAGTGGCAATGGTGGCTTGGTGCATAGTGGCGAGACCGCGGAAGGAGTTCATAATCCCCCAAACGGTGCCGAACAGGCCGATATAGGGGCTAACGGAGCCTACAGTCGCCAGAAACGGCAGGTTCATCTCTACCTTTTCCTGTTCCCGGGACATGGCCACGCGCATGGCGCGCTCGGTACCTTCCATAACCGCTTCCGGGCCACTACTGCCCTGCTGGCGCAGGCGGGTAAACTCGGTAAAGCCAGCGCGAAACAGGGATTCGACCCCATCGGTCTTTCCTTTTTCGGCGCGCTCGTTGCCCTCGCGAAAAAGTTTGTTCAGATCTGCGCCGGACCAGAAACGACGTTCAAAATTATTGAGCGCGCGTTTGGCCTGGGATAAGTAGAGCCCGCGCTGGATAATCATGACCCAGGACACCACAGAAGCCAGTAACAGCAGCAACATGACGAGCTGTACCAACAGGCTGGCGTTCTGAATTAGCCCCCAAAGAGAAAGTTGTTCACCGGCGTTCATCTTCTTTAATAACTGCCTTTAATGCTGAATAAATAGGTTCCGGCAGGGCACAGGGCCTGCGGCTGTCGTCAGCGACACAGGCCACTTTGACCACGCCTTCGCAAATTAGCTCATCGCCGCGCCAAATTTTTTGCTCAAAAGTCACTGCGGCACGCCCCAGTTTGCCAATCGCCGCCGTGGCGCGCAACGCATCATCGAGCCTGGCGGAACGACGGTACTGGACCTCGGCGGAATGTACCACCAACAGTACACCTTCCTGCGGCATCGCCGGCTTATCATACCCGAGGGAGCGCAACAGTTCTGTGCGCGCGCGCTCCATATACTTCAAATAATTCACGTAATACACGATGCCGGCCGCATCGGTATCTTCGATATAAACCCTTACAGGAATACCGAACTCTTCCTTCATTGAATATCCCTCACTTCCACAGCCACCCAACCCAAAAGTACCAGGTGCTGAATCATCAACTGACCTTATCCGGCTTAGGCAGGCCAAAATGTTCATAGGCGAGCCCGGTAACTACTCGCCCACGGGGTGTCCGGGCAATATAGCCCTGCTGGATCAGGTAGGGCTCCAATACATCTTCCAGAGTATCCCGCTCTTCGCTCACAGCAGCGGCGAGACTATCCACCCCCACTGGACCACCATCAAATTTCTCGATCATCGCCAACAGCATACGTCGATCCAGAGAGTCAAAGCCTTTTGCATCCACATTGAGCATATTCAAAGCGGCATCGGCGATATCAGCATCCACCGCACCATCGCCCTTAACATCTGCGTAATCGCGCACACGGCGCAGCAGGCGATTGGCAATCCTCGGGGTACCGCGGGCGCGACGCGCCACTTGTAAGGCTCCGCCTTCATCCATCTCAACCCCCATCAACCTAGCGGAGCGACGCACGATACTGGTGAGGTCTTGCACGTTGTAGAATTCCAGCCGCTGCACTATGCCGAATCGATCGCGCAGGGGCGAGGTGAGCAGGCCCGCTCTGGTAGTGGCCCCCACCAGGGTAAAGGGTGGCAGATCCAACTTGATTGAACGCGCCGCCGGCCCCTCGCCGATCATAATATCCAGCTGGTAATCCTCCATGGCCGGATACAAAACCTCTTCTACATGGGGGCTGAGCCTGTGAATCTCGTCGATAAACAGTACGTCCCCAGGTTCCAAATTCGTCATCAGCGCGGCCAGATCACCGGCCTTCTCCAGCACTGGCCCCGAGGTAGTCTTGATCGCCACCCCCATTTCTGCGGCAATAATATTGGCCAGAGTGGTTTTACCCAGACCTGGAGGACCGAATACCAGGGTGTGATCCAGGGCCTCTTTGCGCAATTTGGCCGCCTGAATAAAGATCTCCATCTGCTCGCGCACCACTGGCTGACCCACATAGTCGGCCAGCGCTTTGGGGCGCACAGCGCGGTCGTACTGCTCTTCCTGCCCAGAGGGCCCCGCAGGTTCTGGGGCCACTAAACGATCGGCTTCAATCATCGCAACAACTCCAAGCCACTCGGTTTAGGCGGGTGCCATGCCCTTTAGGGCCAGGCGGATAAGGGTGGCACTGTCGGCTTCCGGCTGCTCCTTGCTCGCGCGGGCCACCATTTTGCTGGCCTCAGTGGGCTTGTAACCCAGGGCCACCAGGGCGCTCTCCGCCTCGCCGGTATGATCTACCTTGGGTGCTGTGGCTGCCGCCATCAATGGAATATCGTTGGAATCACCGAAATCCGAGGTCAACTTATCGCGCAGCTCTACAATCAGACGCTCGGCCGTCTTCTTGCCAACGCCTGGTACCTTTACCAGTGCCGCAACATTATCCTCAGCCACACAGCGTGCCAAAGCCGCACCATCGAGACCGGATAAAATCGCCAGGGCCATCTTGGGGCCCACACCACTGACCTTGATCAGGGTCCTGAACAGTTTGCGATCGGCGTCGCGGATAAAGCCGTAGAGTTGCTGGGCCGTTTCGGAAACCGCCAAGTGCGTGTGTACTTGAACTGGCTGTCCCAGGGCGGGCAATTCAAAAATTGTGGTCATAGGCGCGAGTACTTCGTAGCCCACCCCTTGCACATCAATCAGTAACAAAGGGGGCTGTACCGCGGCCAGAGTGCCACTCAGTCTTCCAATCATGTGTTGTTCCAGGTTTATCTATCGCTGCCCACAATGAGGGCTAAGTTCTGCAGAGTTTTCTAAACGCTGAGGCGACCGCGGCGAAAGCGGCTGCGCGCTCCGCCGGCGGTAAATAGCAGGGTCTGCTCCGTGTGCATATGGCAGAGAGCCACGGCGAGTGCATCGGCGGCGTCCTCCTGGGGAGTCCCCGGTAGTGACAGCAAGGTTTTGACCATGTGCTGCACCTGCAGCTTATCGGCTGCACCACTGCCCACCACCGCCTGTTTGACCTTGCGCGCCTCATACTCAGCCACGGCGAGACCACTATTGGCCCCGGCCACTATGGCTGCACCGCGCGCCTGGCCCAGTTTCAGGGCTGAGCCCGCACTCTTAGACATAAATACATTTTCAATTGCCATCTGCGCCGGTTGGTATTGCTGGGCAATCTGAGAAACCGCATCGAAAATCAGCTTTAGGCGCTCAGATAGGGGGCCTTCGGGAATACGAATTACCCCACTGGCCACATAGCGGGCCTTACCCCGTTCTACATCGATAATTCCATAGCCGGTTTTACGCGAGCCGGGGTCAATACCCAGGATTCGGGTCAAGAGGTGTTCCCCAAATATCTGTATGTTTATATAGTGGCGGGAGTGTCCCAAGGTGGGAGCGAGGCGTCAAGGGAGATCGCAGACAGCATAGAAAAAGTGGCTATCTGCTGAAGCGATATGAGGGTAAACCGGAGCAAACACCGTCCGCCCCGGCCTGAACTGAGACTCAGCCCAGCTCTTCCATCACCTCTGCGGGAATATCCGCGTTGGTGTAAACACTTTGCACATCGTCGAGATCTTCCAGCATCTCGATCAGGGCCAACACCTTCTCTGCCCCCTCTTTATCCAATGGGATAGTGGTGGACGGAATCATGGCGATTTCGGCGCTGTCCGGCGTGAAGCCTGCGGCTACCAGCGCATCTTTCACCGTGAGATAATCCTGGAATTCGGTGGTCACCTCAACGCTGCCATCATCGTTGGTTTCGATATCCTCAGCACCCGCTTCCAGGGCCGCTTCCATCAGCGCGTCTTCATCCACGCCAATATCGTAAAACATCTGGCCTTTGCGGGTGAACAGGTAGCTTACGGAGCCATCGGTACCCAGGTTGCCGCCGCGCTTGGAGAAAGCGTGGCGAACCTCGGCCACTGTACGGTTGCGGTTGTCGGTCAAACACTCCACCAGTACTGCAACACCGCCGACACCGTAACCTTCATAAACTACAGCTTCATAGTTATCACCTTCCGCATTGCCGGCGCCGCGGGCAATAGCTTTATCGATGGTGTCGCGCTTCATATTCGCGCCCAGAGCCTTGTCGATAGTCGCCCGCAATGTCGGGTTATCGTCGGGGTTGGGGCCCGCCTTGGCCGCTACGGTCAGCTCACGAATGATCTTGGTAAAGATCTTGCCGCGCTTGGCATCCTGAGCCGCTTTACGGTGCTTGATATTGGCCCATTTACTATGTCCGGCCATGTTCCGTCTCTCTTCAATCTGTGCGAGGGATGGGCCAATAAGCGAAGCGAAATGCCCATCACCACGATTTGACAGGCCCGCTTCGCCCGGCCCGTCGGGGGAAAATCAGCTGATTTTTTCTTCTTTCTGGCGCAGGCGAATATTCAGCTCGCGCAACTGCTTGGCATCCACCGTGCCCGGAGCATCCGTCATGACACAGGCGGCACTCTGGGTTTTGGGGAAGGCAATCACATCGCGAATAGAGTCGCTGCCTGTCATCAACATTACCAAGCGGTCCAAACCAAAGGCCAGGCCTCCATGGGGCGGCGCACCATACTTGAGAGCATCCAGCAGGAAGCCAAATTTCTCGCGCTGCTCTTCCGCATCGATACCGAGAATACGGAACACCGCCTGCTGCATGGCCTGGTCGTGGATACGCACAGAACCGCCACCCAGCTCGGTACCATTCAGCACCATATCGTAGGCGCGCGACAATGCGCCCAGCGGGTTCTGCTCCAGCTCTTCAGGGCTACAGGAAGGCGCGGTGAATGGGTGGTGCAGTGCGGTAAGGCTGCCGTCGTCGTTTTCCTCGAACATCGGGAAGGCCACTACCCACAGGGGCGCCCACTCACTGGTGTACAGATTGAGGTCTTCACCCAACTTGCAGCGCAGCGCACCCAGCGCTTCGGAGACCACTTTGGCGGTATCCGCGCCGAAGAAAATAATATCGCCGCTCTCAGCCTCAAGCCGATCCAGAATGGCAGCACGAGTCTCAATGGGCAGGAATTTCACGATCGGCGACTGCAGGCCATTCTCCAGGTCGGAGCGGTCGTTCACCTTCACATAGGCCAGACCCTTGGCACCGTAGATGCCCACAAACTTGCCGTAGTCATCGATCTGCTTGCGGGTCAGCTTGTCGCAGCCACCACTCACCTTGATAGCCGCTACGCGACCTTTGGGATCATTGGCCGGTCCAGAGAACACCTTGAAGTCCACTTCGGTCATCAGGTCTTTGATCTCTACCATTTCCAGCGGAATGCGCAGATCCGGCTTGTCAGAGCCGTAGCGCAACATCGCCTGGTAATGGGACATACGTGGGAATTCACCCAACTCAATGCCTTTCAATTCCTTGAACAGCTTGCGCACCATGCCCTCAGTGATCGACATAATCTCTTCCTCGTCGAGGAAAGAAGTCTCGATATCGATCTGAGTGAATTCCGGCTGGCGATCGGCGCGCAGGTCTTCATCACGGAAACACTTGGCAATCTGGTAGTAACGATCGAAGCCGGACACCATCAACAACTGTTTAAACAGCTGCGGAGACTGCGGCAGGGCAAAGAATTTGCCATCGTGGGTGCGGCTCGGCACCAGGTAATCGCGCGCGCCTTCGGGGGTGGCGCGGGTCAGGATCGGGGTTTCGATATCGAGGAAACCGTGCTCATCCAGATAATTGCGAATGGCCGTGGTGAGCTTGGAGCGGAAATACAGATTGTTCTGCATCTCGTTGCGACGCAGGTCCAGGTAGCGGTACTTGAGGCGCACGTCCTCACCCACAGCGGTGTGCTCATCCAGCTGGAAAGGCACTGTCTCTGCCGTGTTGAGAATTTCCAGCTCAGTGCCGTAAACCTCAACTTCACCGGTCACCATATTCGGATTAAGGGCTTCGGGCGCGCGGGCGCGCACACGGCCGGTGACCTTGAGAACATATTCGCTGCGCACGCGATCGGCCATTTCGAAATGCTCGGCCGCATCCGGGTCGAATACCACCTGAACAATTCCCTCGCGGTCGCGCAGGTCGATAAAGATTACACCGCCGTGATCGCGGCGGCGGTCGACCCAGCCACAGAGGGTTACTACACGGTCTATGTCCGCGGAACGAAGGACGCCACAGTAGTCGCTGCGCATGGATGAAAATTCCCGTTATCGATAGGTAAAAAGGTTAAATAGAGAGTACACCGCACAAGCGGCTCCGCACAGCGGGTTTAAGCCGTCTTCGCCGTTTTTGCCGGCTGGCCACTTTTAGCTTTACTGCCATTGGCAGCATCACCGGCCAAATTTTTCTTACTGCCGGTCTTAAAATCTGTCTCGTACCAGCCGCCGCCCTTGAGGCGAAATCCCGCTGCTGAAATCTTCTTGTGCAACTCGGCCTTGTCACAGGCTGGACAGTCTTTGAGGGGGTTGTCGCTCATGCGCTGCAAGGCCTCCATCTCGTGGCCGCAGGCATTGCACTGGTATTCATAGATCGGCATTACTCGGTACCCGATGCTGGAAAAAGGGGGACAGAGTATACATGAGCCCCCCAGAGGGAAGAAGCAGGCACCCCCTTTTGGCCTTTGTAGAAGGGGTTTGGGATCTCAAAATAGGTACAAAATAAGGAAAAAGCACTATTTTTCTAGTATTTTCCCGTGCGGCCAAACAAAAACTATATATACTTCCCACCATCACCCGCTGAGACGCCGTTTTGTGGATGCAGCGCAGCGGGAGACCGAACACACTTTTACCGGATATACACCGAACAACAAAGAAGGAAGTAAGCTATGGCAATCGCCAAGAAAGCTGCCAGCAAAACCACTGCTGCCAAAAAGGCTCCAGCCAAGAAAGCCGCTGCCGCTCCAGTTAAGAAAGTAAAAGCGATCAAAGAGAAGTTCACCAAAACCCAGGTGCTGAACCAGATCGCAGAAAATACTGAACTGTCCCGCAAGCAGGTACAGTCTGTTCTGGACGAGCTGAGCGATATTATTGAAGGCCACATCAAGAAGCGCGCTGTTGGCGAATTCTCCCTGCCGGGCCTAATGAAAATCACCACTGTGAAGAAGCCAGCCAAAAAAGCCCGTAAAGGTATCAACCCCTTCACTGGTGAAGAGACTGTCTTCAAGGCCAAGCCTGCAAGCATCCAGGTAAAAGTTCGCCCCCTGAAGAAGCTGAAGGAAATGGCTGAGTCCTAAGACTCCCAGCCTCAGGCACTAAACCCCGCAACTGCGGGGTTTTTTTATGCCCCTATATATCATCTAAAGATTGGCCATAGCCCCATTCTTAGCTACACCAATTTCCCCTTTAACCACGCCCTTATCAATTTCAGCAGGGTGTAGCTTCCACAAAAAATAACCGATCCCATACGGGAGTCTATCCGGCAATATTTATTAGCTGATGAATAGCGTAAAATAACCAGCTTACCGATAATTGAACCCAGTTTATTCCTATGCGCGCATCCCGTTACCTTATCGCCACCCAGAAAGAAACGCCCAACGACGCGGTAGTAATCAGCCATCAGCTGATGCTGCGCGCCGGTATGATCCGCCGTCTCTCCTCCGGCCTCTACACCTGGCTGCCCACCGGCCTGCGCGTACTGCGCAAAGTAGAGCGTATTGTGCGTGAAGAGATGAATAGTGCCGGTTCCCTGGAAGTATTGATGCCGGTAGTGCAGCCGGCGGAGCTGTGGGAGGAGTCCGGCCGCTGGCAGCAGTACGGCCCGGAATTACTGCGCATCCAGGATCGCCACTCCAATGACTTCTGCCTGGGCCCAACCCACGAAGAAGTCATTACCGACCTGATCCACAATGAGATCAAAAGCTACAAGCAGCTGCCGGCCAATTTCTACCAGGTACAGACAAAATTCCGCGATGAAATTCGCCCGCGTTTTGGTGTGATGCGCGCGCGTGAATTCACCATGAAGGATGCCTACTCCTTCCACATCGATGCGGATTCCCTGCAGGAGACTTACGACATTATGCACGGCGCCTACTGCCGCATTTTTGATCGTATCGGCCTGGACTACCGCCCGGTGCTGGCGGATACCGGCTCTATCGGCGGCTCCAGCTCCCATGAGTTCCACGTTCTGGCACAAAGCGGTGAAGACGATATCGCTTTCTCCACCGAATCCCGCTACGCCGCCAATGTTGAGCTGGCCGAAGCCTTGGCCCCTGCAGGCGAGCGCGCCGCACCGAGCCAGGAAATGCAGGAAGTACACACGCCAGGGCAAAAAACCATCGCCGATGTCAGCGAATTCCTGAACAGCGACCCCACCCATTCGGTAAAAACCCTGATCGTGCTGGGTGAATGCGAAGAGGGTGAAACCGCGCCCCTGGTTGCGCTGGTGCTGCGCGGCGACCATGAACTGAACGAACTGAAAGCAGAAAAATTGGCCGGCATTGCCAGCCCATTGCAGTTCGCCCCGGAGCAACGTATTGCCGATGAACTGGGCTGCAATATCGGCTCTTTAGGGCCCGTCGGCATGAAGCTCGAAACCATTGTGGACCGAGCTGCGGCACACCTGGCGGACTTTATCTGTGGCGCCAACCGCGACGATTACCACTTCACCGGCGTGAACTGGGGCCGCGACGTGGAACTCGGCCGCATTGAAGACCTGCGCAATGTCGTTGCCGGTGACGCCAGCCCCGACGGCCAGGGCACCCTGGAAATCAAACGCGGAATCGAAGTCGGCCATATATTCCAGCTGGGTGACAAATACAGCCGCGCCATGAACGCCACCGTACTCGATGAGAACGGCAAGGAGCAGGTCATGTCCATGGGCTGTTACGGCATTGGAGTATCCCGGATTGTCGCCGCCGCTATTGAGCAAAACCACGACGACTCCGGCATTATCTGGCCAGACGCCATAGCGCCGTTCCAGTTGGCAATTGTGCCCATCAATATGCACAAGAGCGATGTGGTACGGGAAAAGTGTGAGCACCTGTATGAATCCCTGCGCAGCAAAGGCGTCGATGTACTGCTAATGGATGAGCCCAAGGCTCGCTTGGGTGGCATGCTCGCAGATGTCGAATTGATTGGTATCCCCCACCGCATCGTTATCGGCGACCGCGGCCTGGAGAAAGGCATTGTGGAATACAAGGGCCGCGCCGATGCTGAAAGCCAGGAGTTTGCGGTATCCCAGCTGGAGGAAGTACTGCTGGAGAAATTCGGCCTGCGCTAATCTGATGATGAGATAGATATTCCTTATCTATCTCAAAATACCTCCGTGAAATGCCAACGCAGCACTTTATGTCCGTTGGTATTTCACAGCCCCATTCAATTCAAATGCCTCTCCCTGTCCAGATTTGCGTAAAAGGTCCATAAAAGGCGCTACCCAATCTCCCTGGATCTCGTAAAATTCCCAACATGATAAGAAAAGCTATTACCGCGATGGGGTTCTGCCTTATCTGCTGCAGTGCCATATCCCAGACTAACACCAAGCAAGTGGACCCCGAGTTGCGGCTCGCCCTGCGCGAGGCCATTACTCAGGCAGACAGCTTTGTCGATCGCTTCGATGCGGAGGTGTGGCTGATGTCAAAATCCCAGCCCTTAGCACGCTACATCAAAGCCCCTAAAAGGCGCATACACGTTCTTAAGGCTGTGCATCGCGAGGCAACCCGAGCGGGTTTACGCCCGGAAATTGTTCTGGCGGTAATCCAGATCGAGAGTGCCTTTAACCCCTACGCAGTATCCCGGGTAGGCGCGCAAGGCATGATGCAGGTAATGCCATTTTGGAAAAAAGAGATTGGCCGTCCCGGTGACAACCTGATTGATATGGATACCAACCTGCGTTACGGCTGCACCATCCTCAAGCACTACATCAAAAAAGCGAAGGGCAATCTGGCCAACGCCCTCGCCTACTACAACGGCAGCTATGGCCGCCACACCTATAGCAGTAAGGTGCTGGATGCCTGGGCCAACCGCTGGAGATAAGTCGTGACCTCAGGCTATTTATTTTTTTCCGGCGGGGCCTGCGCCTTACTCTTACTGGCCGCAACCAAGGTTTCCGTCAATCACCGACGTCTCGCGGCGGGCCGCTGGCTGATTTTGGTTTTGATCGGTGTTATCTGTTATTTACTGTTACCGACACTCCCTCCCCTTGTCGGGCTCATGGGGCTGCTGATTCACCTGCCGGTGATTCTGGTGCCCGCCGCCTTCTGGCTGTTTACCCACTTGCTCTGTCGCGAGGAAGAACCCTTTCCCCGCTGGGGCTGGATGCCTATCGGCCTCTCCATTGCCTTTAGTATCGCTGCTAGTCACTCGCCAATCCCTTTAGGCAATAGCGCCGAAGAGGTTTTTTTTAATCTGTCCCAATTTACCCGCTTAGGTCTGATTGGCCTGGGCATGCTCACTCTACTCGGGCAGTTTCACTCGGATTTGGTCGAGGAGCGCCGTCGCTTGCGCGCCATACTGTTGATTGCGGTAGGCACTTATATGCTGATCGTTATCAGTGCTGAATCATTGTTTGCCTACCGCCCCGTCCCCAATGGTGTGCCAACTCTTCACGCCCTACTCGCCAGCCTGCTGTCCCTGGCAGCCTGTTTATGGCTGCTTGCGCTCTCACCCAGCGCCCTGGGCGACTCTCTACCACAACCAGCAACAGATATCCCTGAAGAGGAAGCCCCACCTCCAGCACCTGTACCAACCTTGGATGAGCAGCAGCAGATGCAATTGGCTAAATTGCAAAAGCATATGGAAGGTGGAGGCTATCGACACACCGGGTTGACCATTCGCGAACTGGCGGAGCAACTGGATACCCGCGAGCACCTGCTGCGTACACTGATAAACCGCCACTTGGGCTATCGAAACTTCAACGAATATCTCAATCAATTTCGCATTGATGAGGCCAGCGCTCGTCTGGCCGATCCGGAACAGGCGCATCTACCAGTGCTGACCATCGCCCTGGATATCGGCTACCGATCTCTCAGCCCGTTTAATGCCGCTTTTAAGCGTCGTCACAACCAGACCCCAACCGAGTACCGTCGCGACAAGCTGCCCGCCTAAGAGGGCAGCAATTCGGAATTCGTCAGCATTTTTTCATTTTCCGTAAGCCTCAGTCAGCAAAGCCCCCCAGACTGCAAGCACTGATGCAAAAGCTCCCCATGTGAGTAGCACCTAGAATCCCAATAGATCCTCAATATCCAACGCTGCCCCTTTAGCAACGCCGATGAAAAAGGATGGTGAAAAAGATGGATTTCTTCGCAGATGTGGCTGATTACGGAACCACCCACTTTAAACTGACCCTATTTCGCTATGTGTTGGCGGCTTCTGTGATGAGCATCTGCGCGAGCTGGCTGTTTCGCGCCTGGATGAACCGGCGCCGCATCCAAAAACGGCGTGCTAGCTGGGGGGATATTCGCCGGGAAGTCAGCTACTCCATGCTGACCGTTTGTATTTTCACCCTCTTTGGCATCAGCATAAATTTGCTACAGGATATGGGGATCGCCAAGCTGTATTGGAACTGGAGTGACTACCCGCTCTGGTGGAGCATCTTGAGCCTGCCTGTGGTAATTCTCCTGCATGACGCCTATTTCTACTGGACCCATCGGGCAATGCACCACCCAAAGCTGTTTAAGCACTTCCACAAGCTACACCATATGTCGCGAACCCCAACTCCCTGGACTGCCTACAGCTTCTCTATCGGTGAAATATTTATCAACGGACTTTTCTCTCCACTGATCGCCCTAACGATACCGTTGCACCCAAGTATCTGGCTTAGCTTCCTTTTCATAATGATTTTCCGCAACGCCATGCTGCATACAGGCCGCGAATTCCACCCACGCAGCTGGGTCGATGGCGTGCTCGATAATATGACCACCACAACTCATCACGACCTGCATCACCAGCGTTTTCAGGGCAATTACGGTTTTTACTTCACTTGGTGGGACCGCCTAATGGGCACGGAATTTAAGGACTACAAAGAAGTTTTCCGCCAGGCTGTAGACGGTAAACTACACGGCGGACAGCAGGTGGAAACTACCACGCTGGAACAGCACTCCAGCGATGACAACTCTGGGAAAATAACCGCCTGATCAATGGCTGCAGTGCAATCACTGGCTTTCAAAGTAAAGTGTCAACGGTAGTGTTATCAAACTGATAAAAGAGGTGGCAACCACCATTGCGGATGCAACGCCGCCATCGCATCCATAGCGTTTCGCCAGTACGGCGGCGATCGCCCCAGAGGGCATTGCCGCCTGTAAAACCAATAGCTCCCGCTCGATATGCGGTAACTCAATTGGCATTGCCAGAGCCCATGCCACCATAGGCTCTGCCACCAGCTTTAACAGGACGACCACCAGGATCAGGCCCGCCAGTTGGCGCACAGCGATGGGGCGCAGGGCCAGACCGATACTAAATGCCACGAGCACTATCAAGGATTGTCCGGAAATCCGTAATATATCCTCCAGCAGCTGCACAGTAACATTCCCCTGGGGCAGGCCAAATAGGGAAATAATTGTGCCTAAAACCATCGTGATAAAAATTGGTGATACAAAGAAAGGCTTACAGGCCTGCCAAACATTGACCTGCTCTCCCTCATCCCGGCCGAAATAAATGGCCACAGCAACACCGACAGTGAATACAGATAAAAGTGCGCCATATTCACCAATGAGAACACTGTCTCTCATAACCAGAGGGTTATCGTGAAAAATCCGACGAATCAGCGATAACCCTAAAGTCGAAGAGCCGCCAAAACCCGCAACCAACACGATCGAGCCGAGGGTCTTACGCCCCAGCCCCATCAATTTACCCACTGCCCACGCAGGCACCATGATTGCAATACTCACAGCAAATAAGGCCAGTGCGGGAAGAAGAGCCTGGGAAGAAAAAGGGACTTTAATCAAGCTATGTAAAATTACTGCGGGCAGCGCAAAGTCTGTTGCCAGGCGCCCAAATACTCCTTGTTCTTCTCTAAGAATCACCCTGCGACTGCGTAGCCAAATCGCGCAGGCACAGAGCGCAACCAGGATAACCAGAGCTTCCACCAAACTTTGGAATTGAGACATTACTCATATCCATCAGTGACAGGATGCAGCAAACACCAGGCCAAAGCCTTTGAATACAGGCCAGACATCCCTCAGTATTAACGCGAAAAGTAAGAACTGCCCACAGGCCAAAGTCACCGATGAACAGAGCTAAGGGCGATCCCAGTATTTAGCTGTTTTGGATTAATGCCCGTGTTGCAGGGGAAGCCAACGAGATTCCCGATAACAGTAGAGTCCCCAAATTACCATGATCACTTCCAGGGCGAAGAACAATAAATTGCGTTCATCGAAGCTACCGCTGGAAAACATGCCAAAGAGACGGCCAGCCGCGAATCCAATGTAAGAGATTGAGAGTGAAGCATAGGCGGCACGGCGGTGAGGGCGCATGGCCAACGCAATCAGTAAGAGAACGGCGATTGCCAACATAAAGCCGGCGTAAGTTGCAAGAAACTCGGGCACAGCGGTAGGTGAGGTAAATGAAAACCCGATTGCCGCAGCAAACGACTCCGGATTAAACAGGGCCCCAAGACCGATAGACGCAAAAGCCAATAAATTGAGAGTCAGGTAGACTCGCCCTAAATATTTCAACTGCCACTCCCCTGCACCAGCGGTGATTACCAGCCTCTGGATAGCAGCTTTCCAACCACTTTCGCTGCACAGAAGCCTGTCTAAAGTATATATGAGGTTACAGCCGCCACTCTTTCAATTGGATCACCAACCTCACAAAATGGACATAAAAGGGAGGTAAGTTCTTTAAATTCCGCACAGGATCAAGCCAGACCACCCGCCTGACAGCTAATTCAACCGATTAGAATCCCCGAAGAAAACGGCTCAAAACAGCATGGGTACCCGCCACCTAGGCCAGCCCGAAATTAATCTGGCCGACTAGAGACGCCACATTTAACACGCTTGTACAAGAAGGCAGGGCTTACCGCAACAAAATTGTCATACGCATGGCGCAGACTGAGCAGCTCTCCGCAATCTCTAGGCAGGATAACTATTAATAATGCTCAACTCTTTGAGCTGGGGCGCTTCAAGCTATTGAACAAACAGCAAGGAAAGCAAGAGAAAGGATTCTTGACCAGCTGGCAACAGTCTCTATTCGCTGTAGGTATCGTCGAAGAATAAGGATCACTTTTTGACCAGCATGTCAGAAAGTGCAAACGAAAGCCGCTCCACAAATAAGGAGCAGGCAGTGGCATTAAACCTGCCCACTGCCTGGCCTGTTCCTAATCCTGGAAGAGAAGCTCCAGTGGATAACCGGTAAAAGGCTTGGTTTTCTCGATCACCAAATGCGAAGTCATACGCGAGATAGCGGCCTCCTCATTGGCCAGTAACTGCTCGGAAACCCGGTTGAAGTCTGCCGCATCAGGGCAAATAAAGCGCAGCATATAATCGAATTCACCAGACATCTTCACGCAGGAAACGATCTGTGGGATATCACTGATAATTCGCCGGAAGTTTTCACTGGTGCGCGCATCCTGGCGCTTCAGGGCCACATTCACATAAAACTCAGCGTGGCGCACCTTGTCCAGATTGATCTCGGCAAGGAACTCACGGATATAACGCTCACTGGTAAGGCGCTTCACCCTGGCCAGGCAAGCGCTCTCCGACAAGCCAATTTGTTCACTCAAATTCAGGTTGCTAATACGGGCGTTAGTTTGCAGAGCCTGCAAAATACGCAAATTATGCCGGTCAATTTTCACGGAACTGATTTCTTTTGAATCTGAAAGGGGGCAAGGATAGCGGTAATCGCCGGAGGCTGAAACTCTATAACCTCCAGAGATGAAAAAGCCAGCCCCCGGCAAGAGAGGCTGAGAGCTGGCTACCGCCACTTGGGTTAACTAGCCTGGCGATTAGCGCAGGTGACAAAACGCTCGATTCGGTCCAGAGCGCGTGACAACTCACTGTCATCGGCCGCTAGCGTCAAACGCACATGATTCACCGCACTTTCACCAAAAGGTGTACCCGGCAATACTGATACCCGCTCGGCTTCCAGCAGGGCCTCGGCGAATACCTGACCAGAGCTGGCCAACTCGGAAACATTGACCATCACAAACATACCCGCATCCGGGCTGTAACAGCTAAGCCCCGGAATTTTGCCGATTCTCTCAACGATCAAATTGCGGCGACGCTCATAGGCGTCACGCATCTGTTTCACGAAATAGGTATCGAACTCCAGGGCAAAAGCCGCAGCTTCCTGGATAAACTGTGGGCAGCCGAAGATAGTGGCTCCGGCGAATGCCGCAAGGCGCTCCACCAGGGGGCCACGCGCTACCGCCCAGCCCAGACGCCAACCACTCATGGCATGAGACTTAGACAGACCATCAATCACCACAATATTGTCCAGAGACTCTGCTGCTGTGCGCAATGAGGTATGGCGGCGGGCAAAAGTGATCATGGAGTACATTTCATCGGACACCAGCCAGATGTTGCGCTCACGGCAAAAGGCAGCCAGTTCACGCAACTGTTCGGGAGTTGCCATAGCACCGGTGGGGTTGACTGGGGTATTGATCATGACCACTCGGGTCTCTTCGGTGACTGCCGCTTTGATCGAGTCCACATCGAAAGCAAAATTCTGTTCCGCCGGGCAGGCTACGCGCTTTACAGACAGCCTGAGACTGTCACAAATGGGTACATAACCGATATACATCGGTTCTGGGATAACAATCTCCTCACCAGGGTTCAACAGGCAGGAAAGTACCGCGTAGATAGCATTGGTACCGCCGGGAAACACCACAACATCATCGGGATTGCAGGGGTGGGGTGATACCTTACTCTCGATATCCGCGATAGCTCGGCGCAACACCGGCTCACCGGCGGCAGGCGAGTAATGAGTCCGCCCGACACCCAGGCGAGCGCGGGCAAAATCCAGAATTGGCTCGGGGGTATCGAAGTTGGGGTCCCCCACACAGAGGAAAATGACATCCTCCCCCTTATCGGCAAGATCATGGGCCCGGTCACTGACCGCCCAGACATTGGAATCCTCACAGTTCAGAGCCTCGCTTTGAAGGCTGAATTGGGGGGTAAAATCTGTCACGTTTTTCACTATTTATCTGCCATTTATGCCTGCTAAGGTAGCAACCATCAAAGTAATCTATACCGCTATATAGCCGCATATTTCGCATTACTCAGGAGTTTCTATGGGTATTACCGCAGAAAATTCTGAAGGCATTGTCTATGCATAAAGGTGGGATAGACTATTTGACATCATCCGGTCATAAAATATCTATCGCAGGCGACCGAATAGCCTATTAGGCAGATGCCAGTACATCTACTCCCTCCGATCACACACAGAAACAGATTCTCCAAACTGGCTCTATAAACGAATCCAGACTCCAAAGATGGCGCTCAGTTTAAGGCACATTTCAACAGCAGAAGAAAAGATAAGAGTCATACATCCGTCACTTACAGCCAAGCCCCCAGTCAACCCCTCCCTACCGACTTAACTGAGGCAAATGTGCCAGAAATTATCTTTGGCGGCCTCTTTTTTCTGCAATCCAGGCCCATATATTGATTTCGAAGGAATAACGAAAACAGAGGGTTACTGTAATGAAGAAATATCTAGCGGTTGTATTCTTGCTTATCTCATCGCACGGCTTCTCCGCCACCTTCTCAGCAGAGCAAAAAAAGTCTCTCATCGATGCCCTTGAGCTTGAGATTTCCAACCGTTATATACTTCAGGATAATATCCCCTCAATTCGTGAAAGCTTGCAAAAAGTTGCACACTCCGAGGCCCTAAAAAAAATTAAAACTCCAAAACAAACAGCCGATCTACTTACTAAGGCACTGGAAAAACACGATAAGCATTTTGGTGTGCGTTGGTACGATCCAAACATCCCAAATAAACAACCGAAGCGAGAAGATTGGTTCAGTAAACTGGCCAGGAAAAATTCTGGTTTCACGCGCGTTGAAGTACTCGAAGGTAACATTGGCTATATCGATTTCTGGGGCTTTGATCATGTCAACGAAGTCTCAAAGAAACGCCTAGAAGCCGTAATGACCTTGATTGAAGATACCGATGCCATCATCTTCGATCTTAGAAATAATGGCGGTGGTGATGGCAATATGGGCCGCCTAATTAGCAGTTATCTTTTTGAGACGCCCACCCACCTGAACAGTATTTACTGGAGAGCAACAGATAGCACCACCGAATTCTGGACTCTCGAAACCCTCAATGGCAAAAGAAAAGCCAAAGTGCCAGTCTTCGTCTTAACCAGTAAAGATACCTTTTCGGCCGCGGAAGCATTTACTTATTATCTAAAACATCTTAAACGAGCCACAATTATTGGCGAAGTCACCAAAGGTGGAGCCCATCCCATACAATTTCTCAGCCTTGATAAGGAGTTCAAGGTATCAATTCCTATCGCAAGAGCTGTAAATCCAATTACCAAAAGCAACTGGGAAGCTACCGGCGTTTTACCAGATATTATCGCTTCAAAAGAGGAGGCTTTTGATATTGCTTACCAAAAGTCACTACATATCATTCAAAACACAACAAACAATCCACAACAACTCAAGGAAGTTAGTGAACAATTAGAAGTATTGACTAACAAAGAAAGACGCAACTAGATCAACTTCAGCCTGAATGATTTCCTCGAATGAAGAACTTAAAGAAGAATTTAAATCAAACAAAACACATCGGTCTTGTTGGTTGCTCCTCTGAGGGCGCAGCCCTATGCTATAAGACAATTTGCACAGAAAGTGGCAAATATCTTGGTGAACATGCTCATCCCGAGATATCCATCCACACTCATTCTCTGGCTCGTTATGTAGAATATTTGGATTCCAATGATCTTCAAAGTGTTGGCGATCTAATGCTCTCTTCCGCTGACAAGCTCGAATCCCAGGGGGCCGACTTTCTGATCTGCCCCGACAATACTATTCACCAAGCCTTTAACTATGTAACAGAGAGATCCCCCCTACCCTGGCTACATATTGCCGACAGTATTATTGCTGAAGCCACTATCAAGGGCTACAGAAAGCTGGGGCTACTCGGTACCCAATGGTTAGTTGAGAGCGATGTTTATCCGTCGAAACTAGAGGCGGCAAACATAGGTTGGTTACGGCCGCCTAAGAAGGCTGTTGAAAGGATCGGGCAGCTGATTATGGGAGAGTTAGTCACTGGGGTATTTCGACAGGAAACAGTGCAATACTTCCAAGACACTATTAACAACCTTAAACAGGATGGATGTGATGCAGTTGTCCTGGGTTGCACCGAAATACCATTGATTATCGATGATAGTAATTCTGTGTTACCAACGCTAAACTCTAACCGCCTTTTAGCTGAGGCCGCGATAAAAGAGGCGATAGTAGCCTCTTGAATCAGGTGTCAGTCAAAGAATCATAGTACCAATTCTCAATTAGTTAAAAGTTTCAAGCAGTGACTCCTCACCTACCAGCTGTATTAGCTACTCTTCTGTCTCTAATTCCACTAAACGCAACAGCCAATATCTACAAGTGGATCGATGAAAATGGCCAAGTCCACTTCAGTGACAAGAAAATAGAAAATATTAAACAAGAAGTTATTAAGCCTAGAAAGCACAAGTCTGATTGGTCTCGATTTGATATTTCTGTCGAAGCCATTGACACCAACCTGAGCAATCAGGAATTAAACAGGATTGTTACAGATGTCAACCTCGTCTATGAGTTTTACGATCGCGTTCTGTTTTTTGACTTTTATAAAACGGTACCCGTTAAGGTCTTGGTTCTAAAGGATAAAAAAGCCTACTACGAACACCTAAGAAAGAGAATGGGAAAAGAACCATCAGCCTCTTATGGGATATATTTCTCTCAAGATAACCAAATTATTGTTTACATCCAAGAGGATAGAGCCAGAACATTCCGCACTATTAAACACGAGGTTAGTCATGCAATAACCGATACTGTCACTCCCTACGCCCAATCCTGGCTAAATGAAGGTTTGGCCGAGCAGATGGAAACCCTCACTAAAGTGAACGGGCAACTGCGCATCACTAGTCACTGGGAAAATTATAGATGGGTAAATCCTCTCAAGCGCCATGAGAGGCTTATGGATATCAGTACATTCCTTAGGCTCCCTAACACAAGATGGCGACATGCACAAAGAAATGGGACTGCGCCTTTACAAGCACAGGCCGGGCAATTTTTATACTTTCTATTATCAACACCAGTCGGTAAAAGCTTTGTAATTCGTTTAGTCCATAGGCTGGAGCGTGGTGATCGTACGCACTCGTATTATCTGGTCGATAAAGACTATATTGGCGGGATCAGAGGCCTGGAAATCAACTGGAGAAATTGGTTAAGTGGGGAAACTGACAAACATATCAACTTTTAAAACAAATATTTAAGCAAATTTAGACAAAAAAATATTCTGTTTAAACTATGAAAGACTTAAGAGTCGCAGGCAAGCTCCTTCAATTCAATGGGTGGCTAACACTTTTGTTTGGCATATTATTAACTGCCATTTATATATACAGTCAGGGGGCAGCCTTTACTATCAAAGCAGCAGCCCCAGCTATTTTATTTTTAAGCTGGTGTGTTGCACTTATCAGCATAGGAGGAAAGATAAAAAGCGGGGCTAGAATTTATAAAATTCCCGGTATTATTGCTGCATTACTCAGCCTAATAACTTCGCCCATAGGCTTTATTTTTGGCCTGGCTTCACTGTTTTATCAAATCAGGGGAAAAGACTCTTTTCTAAATAGCTGACTTGAGTAGCTGGGGGCGCCTTCCCCTCAGCACCTCATCAACTGATGAGGGCCGACCATTTAGTACATATAGCCAGAATATAACACGCATGGATTTTATATGAAATTTACTCGCTTATAGCTCAGCAAACAACACAGTCAAGCCTCCCAAATTCAGGAAACCTGCAACACCATATAACTAACAACTACATAGCGCAAAAGCTTACCTGCCGTCACCAAAATCAAAAACCATAACAATCGTATTCTTAACACCCCTGCCATAACGGTTAATGGATCTCCGACAACTGGAACCCAAGCAAAAGCTAATGAAATCAGGCCATATTTTTTAAAGCGCTGCTCAGCCTTTACAAATTCATTTTCTGACATCCTCAACCATTTTTTTATAATACCCAAACTTGCCCAATAGCCAAGAGCATAATTCACCAATGAACCGGCCACATTACCAATTGTTGCAACAGTCACCAATGCAACTGGAGAAAAACCATTGATCAGCAGAGTGGTTAATACGATCTCCGAACTTACTGGCAAGATTGTTGCCGCTAGAAATGCTGAAACAAAAAGACCGACAAAGCCTAATTCGACCAAACTCCCCATTTAACAAAAACATCCTCCAGGAAAACCATAAGAAACCTATAGGGTTTATGCAAAAAAATTTACTATCTTACCATTTCATTAACCCCTAAAACTGTCAACACCCATACTCAAGAAAATAAATATACTCCCCTTGAGCAATCACATACCTCAACTCCCCAACACTACCAATTTCCTAGCTAACTTATTAGCAAGAATTACAGAAAGATAGAATTTCAAAATATCACTCCAGACATTCAACTAGAAATAAAATCATTCTGGCATTTTACGTAGGCTTTAACCTAAAATTCAAAAATCTCGAATTAGATAGGCTTTACTTCAGCATGAACCCAATCCTAGAAGAAACTATTCAATGTCCCTACTGCGGCGAACACTTTAGTACACTCATTGATATTTCTGTACTTCCGCAAGAATATATAGAAGACTGCCAGGTCTGCTGTAAGCCCATAGTTTTTCACGTTACCGCTGACCTAGAGGGCTCTATTTCTATCAATTTATACAGGGAGGATGAGTCGTTTTGAATACTATCAAATAGTCGACATAGTTCTCTTCTATTTATCTAGAGTACCTGCTCTACAAAACTTATCTCTGCCTACCAACCTGCCTCTGAACATGGTTATTTAAGGTTGGCAAATACCTCTATCGCTCGCTTGCGCCCGGCACTCACATCACAAATCACTTGGGGATACCCTTCAATCATTGGGGGCTCATGAATCTCCTTATTACTTAGTGAGGAAATTTCCGGCACATAATGTCGAATAAACTCTCCGTTAGGATCGAACTTCTGCGACTGGCTATAAGGGTTAAATACCCGGAAATAAGGTGCTGCATCCGTACCGGTTGAGGCGGCCCATTGCCAACCGCCATTGTTTGAGGCAAAGTCACCATCAATCAAGTGCTGCATAAAATAGCGTTCACCCCAACGCCAGTCGATCAGCATATTTTTACTCAAGAACGAGGCGACAATCATTCGTAAGCGGTTGTGCATCCAGCCGGTTTCATTTAGCTGGCGCATTGCAGCATCGACAATAGGCACTCCGGTTTCGCCACTTGCCCAAAGGGAAAATAATCCTTCATCATAGCGCCAAGGAATTTGTTCTGTTTCCTCTTTAAATGGCCTGCCCATACTCAAGCGGGGAAAGTCAGTCAGTAAATGTGTATAGAATTCCCGCCAGATAAGTTCGCTGATCCAGCAGGCAATCCCTTCATCTCTACCCTGCCAAAGGCCTTTATTCTGGCTGAGGGCCATCTTGACGCACTGGCGAATAGAAATAGCTCCACTATTTAAATAAGGGGAAAGGCGGGAGGTACTATCTTTCGCTGGAAAATCTCGTTCGGCCTGATATTGATCAATAATTTTGGCAAAAACTTTCAAGCACTTTTGCGCAGCTTGCTCACCACTCTCCCAACCTTTAACCCTACCTGATCCATCAATATTGAGCGAGTAGCCCAATAACTGGTTAGGTATTTTCTGCGTTAGTTTTCGACTTCCTTTTACATCCACTGCGAACCACTTCGGCCAATGTTCGCTATTGGCAGAAGGTGGTATTTTCCTGGGAGTGGGCAAGGGCTTAACCTCGCTCCCTGCACATAACTGGATTAGGGCACGCTTGAAAGGGGTAAACACTTTGTAGGGATCACCACTCGCCGTTCTCACTGCTCCTGGCGGTAATAAGGTGCGGTCACTGTAGTATTCAACCGAAACATTGTGTTCCAGCAGTTTTTCTCGAACGGCATTGTCTCGACGCAGCTCATTCAGAGGATACTCAGCATTGGCAAACAATGCCTCTACTTTCAGGCGCTGAATAATTTGCTGCAGCGCCTCCGGAACCAGAGAAAACTCAGGGACTTCGAGGAAGTACAGGGGAATATTGCGAATTTGCAACTGCCCTTGGAGTTTCTGCAAGCAGGCCACACGAAAAGAAACCAGTACATCGCCTTCATCGTGGTTTTTCCAGGTTTCTGGGCAGGCGATAAAAATTGCGGCCAATTGTTCGCATCGAGTACTGGCATGATACAGCGCCGAATTATCCTGTATACGCAAATCGCTGCGGAACCAGACTAGGCCCCGCTGTATTGATATTTGTCGGCTCATCGCTTCAGCTGCTCCCGCAGTTGCGTTACCACGAAGTCTGTAGTGCCTGATAATACTGATATTATCGGTATTTTCTTTAGGTTATCCAAGCTGGCAGACTGTAACTCTACGAAATCCCCCACAAGCCTTAAAGGCTTGCTTAGCTCCTGAAATGAACGTGGTAATTCCTCCTCAAGTAAGGGTTTTGGCAGTGCCCGATGGCTGTACCAGAGCAGCGCATGCACATCCAGCTTTCTCATATTTTCAGTAAGCCCCGGCAGAACGGCCCGATAATCCAAAACCACTACGCCAATACCGGCAGCCAAAAGTGTGGCGCAAAATAATTGCACAAAGGCCCGCTGATCTTCACCGGGGAAATCCAGCAATAGGACTCGACTCTCGCAAGCCAAACGATCTTTATTTAAATTTCTCCGAGCTATGCCGTTGGCCAATAACAACTGTTCATTAACCAGCTGCCAAAAGAAACCTTGCGTGGCTTGCGATCGCCTCAACCTAGCCAACTCGGTATGCAGCGGCTTGAGCCAATGATCGAGTAATAGTGATGCCGGTAAGGTCGAAATCCAGTGGTCCAGTTGCTGGCGAAGCTTTCGCTCGTCAAAGTTTTGTGACAAGTTTAAGGCTTCATCGATCATCTCACGCCAACCACCTGCAGTGTTTGCCTCTCTCTCTTTGGCAGACAGGGAGGATGGACCACGTGCCAATAATTCCCGCACCTGTCCAATAGCTACACCTCGGGCCAGGCAGGCCAGTACCTCTTCGATACGCCTGACCTCTTCTTCACTATAAAGTCGGTGCCCCTTGCTGGTTCTGGCCGGTGTTAACAGGCCGTAGCGCCGCTCCCAGGCTCGAAGGGTGACAGGGTGCACGCCGGTACGACGCGCTACCTCACGAATTGGTAAGCTGGCTTCAGTAGGGGGGGCAATCTCAACCATCACAATTCTCAGCGAAATTCACATAGACCCAGCTCTGCCGGCTCAGCGGCGAGCAACACCTGGCTGTGGATAAACTGGTGAGGAGTGCGCGGTAAATAATGGCGCAACATGGTAAGCACTGCCGACAGAGGCTTATTACCCTGACGATATTCGTCAATAAGTAGCGCCAGTTCGGCTCTCTCCTCTTTGCTCAGGTAGCTCTTCAGGTGGCCCTGGCTGTGCATCAGAGCGTTAGTGCGGTCCTTTCGGCTGGCCAACTGGCTGAGAATCTCCATTATTTTACCTCTCACCTCATAGGCAAACTCCTCTACCGGCAATGCGCGCGAGTTAGAAACAAACTGACCCAATGCACGGGTCATTGGCTGACTGTGCGCCAACAGTAGATATTTATAAGCGGTGTAAAATTCAATGACCCTGGCTGGGCGCAGGTCGGTGGCCACATAGCGATGCCAGGCGTCGTAAGCAAAAACACGGGTGAGGAAATTCTCGCGCAAATCGCTGGCATTGAGCCGCCCCACTTCTTCCATCGGCAAGTGGGGAAAATGCTGGCGCAGGCGTGCCGCGAATAAGCCGGAGTCGTGCGCCAGCACCCCGGTACCATCTTCTTTATAGTGGGGAGTGGTTCGCACTCCACAGCTGGGAGATTTCTGCATCAGAATAAAACCACGCAGATTCTCCACTTCAGGGACAATCGTATCCGCGTAGCCCTCTAGAGCCTCGGTAACATCTAAGTTGGGGTCTTCCCGGCCAACCGCACGCAACCGGTCACTCACAATAAGGTGAATAGGCGGTCTGGGCACGCCCATGCCAATGGCAACCTCGGGGCAGTAAGCCTGTAACTCAAAACAATTGCCCAGCAGTTGGGTGCAGACTTTACTGTGCTTGTGGCTGCCGTTGTAACGCACCGGATCACCCACGGCGCAGCGGCTAATGCCCACCGGAATTTTTTGAGACAAGAGCTGTATATGCATAGTTTTGCTGCACAGAATCGGTTCACGTTCTTCTTTTATAGACTCTCACAACTAGTTGTACAAGAGATAGCTTTGTACAACTTTTGGAAAGTAATCAAGTCTCTATGGCCGCTTGCGCCCATACACACCATAGCTACAATGCAGGGCCGCATTTTTACCGAGCGGCAGGGCTGTGATTCTTTATCTCACCAGCTACCCCGGCAATTTGCGGCCTCCTCCTCCCCGAAAGTACGGATTAGCTCATGATTCCAGCATTGCGCGAAGTCGACGAGGTTCAGGCGCTCTATTTGCAGTTTTTGCAGGAGCTTGCAGACGCGGGTTTCCGCGGTGGCACCACACCCAGTTACGCCAGCCGCACCGTTTTAGCGACCGATAACTCTATTTACCAGGTTCTACCTCAGGCAGTGGTGTACCCACGCAATCACCGCGACCTGCAACTACTGGCGGAACTGGCCGAACGGGAGGAGTTCCACTCCGTAGTGCTCTCACCCAGAGGCGGTGGCACCGGTACTAACGGCCAATCGCTTACCGATGGGCTGGTGGTGGATATCTCCCGCCATATGAACCAGATCCTTGAGATCAATGTGGAAGAGCGCTGGGTTCGCGTACAGGCTGGCGTGGTCAAAGACCAGTTGAATGCCGCACTTAAACCCCACGGCCTGTTTTTTGCGCCAGAACTTTCTACCAGCAACCGCGCTACCATCGGTGGCATGATCAATACGGATGCCTCAGGCCAGGGATCCTGTGTTTACGGCAAAACCCGCGATCACGTGTTGGAATTGCACACAGTGTTAATGGGGGGGGAGCTGTGGCACTCCACCGCTATAGGGGACACTCAGCTGCAAGAAATATGCGCTGAAAATAGCCGCGTCGCAGAGGTGCATAAAACCTGTGACAAGATTGCCAGGGAAAAAGCCGAACTCATCGAGCAGAAATTCCCCAAGCTCAATCGCTGCCTCACCGGCTACGACCTGGCCCATATTCGTGAAGGCAATCGCTTTAATCTCAACAGCGTATTGTGCGGTTCCGAAGGCACCCTCGGGTTTATTGCAGAAGCCAAACTCAATCTGCTGCCCATTCCCAAGAGTGTGGCTCTGGTCAATTTAAAATACGACCACTTCCAGGAAGCGCTGCGCGATGCCAAGGACCTAATGGGCGCAGGCCCCATGTCGATCGAAACAGTGGACAGCAAAGTACTGCAGCTGGCCATGGAAGATATCGTCTGGCACAGCGTCAGTGAATTTTTTCCCGCAGAGGATCGCCCGGTCAAGGGTATCAACCTGGTGGAGTACGCTGCAGATACCGAGGAGGAACTGGAAAAAGCTCTGCAGCAATTTATTGCACATATCGAGGCTGCCATTGGCCAGCCAGGCAAGAGCTTCGGCTATTCTATCGCCCGCGGCCACGCCGAGGTGAATCGTATCTGGGCCATGCGCAAACGCGCAGTGGGTTTGCTGGGCAACGCCCAGGGGGAAAAGCGCCCGATTCCCTTTGTAGAAGATACTGCCGTACCACCAGAAAACCTGGCCGATTTTATTGCCGAATTCCGCGCAGTGCTGGATGAGGCCGGCCTCGACTACGGTATGTTCGGCCATGTGGATGCCGGCGTATTACATGTACGCCCGGCAATTGATATGAAAGATCCCCAACAGGCCGCACAAATTCGCCCAATCACCGACCGGGTGGTGGCACTGACACAAAAATATAAAGGGCTGCTGTGGGGAGAACACGGCAAAGGTGTTCGTTCCGAATATGCCCCGGAATTTTTCGGCGAGCTGTATCCCGAGCTGCAGAAAATTAAATCCGCTTTCGATCCACGCAATCAATTAAATCCCGGCAAAATTGCCACACCCGATGACAGCGCCAGCCTGCTGAAAATTGATGTGGTGAGCACCCGCGGTGAACACGATCGACAAATTCCCGCGCAAGTATGGGAGGGATACGACGAGGGTGTGCACTGCAACGGCAACGGTGCCTGTTTTAATTGGAATCCAGACGATGCCATGTGCCCTTCCTACAAGGCCACGCGCAACCGGATCCATTCCCCCAAAGGGCGTGCCTCGCTGATGCGAGAATGGTTGCGTCTATTGAGTAAACACGATGTAGACGCAGTAGCCAGCGCGCGTAAATACCGCGAGCGCTCTTTTTTTGTCGGCCTGCCCAAACGCATCGTAAATACCCTGGCAAAAACCCGCGGCGAGTACGACTTCAACCACGAAGTCAATGAAGCCATGCAGGGCTGCCTAGCCTGTAAATCCTGTGTAGGGCAATGCCCTATTCGCGTGGATGTACCGGAATTTCGCAGCAAGTTTTTGGAGCTTTATTACAGCCGCTACCTACGCCCGCTAAAGGATTACGCCGTGGGCGGACTGGAATTCCTGATGCCGCATCTAGCCAGACTACCGCAATTGTACAACTGGCCGCTAAAGCTGAAGCCTGTATCTTTTTTGATGGAGCGTGTTTTCGGCATGGTGGATAGCCCACAGCTCTCACAAAAAACCCTGCAAACCAGCATGAGAGAACTGGGAGTACCCACCGCTACAAAAGCCTGCCTGGATACTCTGGGGCCCTCCCAGCGCAGCCGCGCGGTCATCATTGTGCAGGATGCCTTCACCAGCTATTTTGATGCCGAAGTGGTAGCGGATATTTTGCGCCTGCTCAAACAATTGGACTTTGTGCCGATTCTCGCTCCCTATCGGGCCAACGGCAAACCCCTCCACGTTCATGGTTTTTTACGCCAGTTCCAACGAATTGCCGAAGGCAATAGTGAGATGCTTAACAACCTGGCGGAGAGCGGCATCCCCCTGGTGGGCATTGATCCCTCCATGACCCTTACCTATCGCTCTGAATACAAGAAACTCCTAGGGGAACGCGCTCCGAAAGTACATTTGTTACAAGAATGGCTGGTTCAACAAGAAGATCACCTGCAGCAACAGCGCGCTCGGGTAAAACCTGGCAGCTTTCAACTACTGCCGCACTGCACCGAGCAAACCAATGCCGCCGCCTCACTCAAGGATTGGCAAACGGTATTCGCCGCCCTGGGCCTGGAGCTGCAGAGTGAAAATCTCGGCTGCTGTGGTATGGCTGGGACCTATGGCCACGAGACCGCGCATAAGGAAACATCGCGGGTGATCTTCCAGCAATCCTGGGCTCCCAAACTCAATGGTGGGGAGCACAACCAACTCGCCACCGGATACTCCTGCCGCTGCCAAGCCAGCCGCTTTGCAGGTGTTAGTCTGCGCCATCCTCTGCAGGGATTACTGGCACAACTCGATAACTAGGGATTTACTGACGTATGAGGGCCGTAACTATGGCCCCATACGTCATCGGGCCAAGCGCGAAAATCCCTATGCATAAACCACTGCCTCATTTATACATATTTTTTTATGCACTTTTCTGCCTAACCGCACTATTAGCGGCAGTCTCCCTTATTTCGGACGTTCTCCCCAACAATACCCAGACTCACAGCGCTCAATCTCACGGGGGAGAAACCCTGGGGGCGATCCACTGGGTCAACGAAGCGGAGGCACTCGCCCGCGAGGGTAATTTTGGCGATGCCTTGCCACTCTATGAAAAAGCCATTTCCGCTCTCGGCGCCTATCCCTCCCAGCAGCACACCCTGCGCTACCGCTACGGCATAGTACTAAATGCCTTGGGGGCCAAATCGAGGCCAGATCTCTACCCGCTGGCGCGGGCCCAGTTTCAATCAGTTCTGCGCTACCTGGATTCAGGTGCACAACTACCTCACTCCAGCGCAAGAGTGCGCTCTGCCCTGGCACACACTTACCACCGCCAAGCTGCCAGCGAAGAGTTGGCCACGCAACGTGAACACCTCCTCAGCACTGCTTATCTCCTCTATAAAAGTGCCCTGGAAGGTCTGCTCAATCAGGAGGAATGGCACAACCTTTCTATTACTTATTTCAATCTTGGGCAGGTATGTGAGTGGCAAGGAAATCTTGAAGAGGCCATTCGTTGGCTGGAGAAAGCTGTAGAACTGGATTTACAGCACAAATTACCCGACCTAAAAGAGGATAGTGACTATTTGGCTGCGCTTCGCCAGCAGGTAGAACCGGTACAGCAGAACCGGGGAACCACCCTTTAGCCCTCACTTTTCCCCAAATTCTTTGCCAGAAAATGAATCGACGAAGCCGTTTTGCTGCGTTAAACCACGTTTTTTCTTCAATTCAGACTAATTTGGTGGGGCAGTCACAAATAGTTTCAGGGAAATTTTTTACTTTTCTCATCTGAATTAGAAAGCCGATCCGGAAAAATAGCTTGTTAACCGTAGGATGACATCGCTGTCACTGTAAACCCCACCTAAAAAATGAAATTTCTTAATCATAAAAAAATAGGAATTCTGTAACCATCAATAGCGTATAAGCGCGAACAAAACCCTTAAATATAAAAATAAAAAGGGTTATTGATTTCAAGCACTCACAATAACCAGCCATTCTTTAAGGTCTTTTGTCGCCAAATAAGAAAAAGTTGCCTCAACCCAAATCCCCAGTAATATAACCAGCGTTGATTAAATATTGATCAACCATTTCCAAAAGCACTTGGAAATTTCGTAAGCACCTTTTGGCTTGCGACCATTTGATTCCTGGAGGTAATGGGACATCATGAAACAGACTCTGCGTAACACTGCTTTTTTCATCGCCGCCCTGCTTGCTATTGGTGTGAGTGTCAATGCATCAGCCGCTCTTAAGAAAACCATGATTGTCGACGCTACCGCGTATAACTCGGTGCCCGGCCAGACAGATAGCGACCCTTGGGTAGCTGCCTGGAACAACCGCCTGCGTCCAGGCGATAAAATCATTGCCGTTTCCCGTGATTTGGAAAAACACGGCCTGACCAACGGCGCTAAAGTACAGATTGAAGGTCTGCCCGGTACTTACACTGTGCGTGACCGCATGAACAAACGCTTCACAAACCGTATTGATGTTTGGATGGAAAAAGATATCCGCAAGGCTCGCGCCTGGGGTAAGAAGAAACTGAAAATTGTTTTTGAACCGGTAAAGTAAAGCAGAACTGATTTCAACGACCCTTTTGGCCCCGCCCTCCAGCGGGGTTTTTTTATTTCTGCCGTTAGGTAAACAATCAATAGAGAGAATTACTGCTCTCTAACTTTATGCCATCGATTATTAGTAATGATTAGTTAGAGGCTTATTCAAACTTATGCGCTTGGAACGTTGAAAGAAGAGATCTCTGCATCCCTGCTCTGTATCCCTGCATCTCTGCATCTCTGCATCTCTGCATCTCTGCAGCAGAGTCTACTTCCTATAGTCTCACCACAGATAGTCGAGCCTCTACAACAGAGTTGGGTAGCCACCCTTTAGCTCTTATTTACCCCATTTCTTTGCCAAAAAAATCAGTGACGAAGCAGTTTTTCCACCTAAAATCAGGTTTTCCCTGCAAAGCAGACAGTTTTGGCGGAATGGTCACAAATAGTTTCAGGGAAATTTTTTACTTTTCTCGTACGAATTAGAAAGCCGATCCAAGAAAATAGTTTGTAAACCGTAGAATGACATCGCTGTCACTGCAAATC
Source organism: Microbulbifer mixtoriginis (SeqCode) (assembly GCF_052466715.1). Lineage (NCBI taxonomy): Bacteria > Pseudomonadati > Pseudomonadota > Gammaproteobacteria > Cellvibrionales > Microbulbiferaceae > Microbulbifer > Microbulbifer mixtoriginis (SeqCode). The sequence goes on from NZ_CP174288.1 coordinate 3,703,944, forward strand.
CCACCTAAAAAATGAAATTTCTTAATCAGAAAAAAATAGGAATTCTGTAACCAGTAGTAGCGTCTAATCACAAACAAAAATCTTAAAAGTAAGACTAAAAAGGGTTATTGGTTTTAAGCACTCACAATAACCAGCCATTCTTTAAGGCCTTTTGTCGCCAAATAAGAAAAAGTTGCCTCAACCCAAATCCCCAGTAATATAACCGGCGTTGATTAAATATTAATCAACCATTTCCAAAAGCACTTGGAAATTTCGTAAGCACCTTTTGGCTTGCGACCATTTGATTCCTGGAGGTAATGGGACATCATGAAACAGACTCTGCGTAACACTGCTTTTTTCATCGCCGCCCTGCTTGCTATTGGTGTGAGTGTCAATGCATCAGCCGCTCTTAAGAAAACCATGATTGTCGACGCTACCGCGTATAACTCGGTGCCCGGCCAGACAGATAGCGACCCTTGGGTAGCTGCCTGGAACAACCGCCTGCGTCCAGGCGATAAAATCATTGCCGTTTCCCGTGACTTGGAAAAGCACGGCCTGACCAACGGCGCTAAAGTACAGATTGAAGGTCTGCCCGGTACTTACACTGTGCGTGACCGCATGAACAAACGCTTCACAAACCGTATTGATGTTTGGATGGAAAAAGATATCCGCAAGGCTCGCGCCTGGGGTAAGAAGAAACTGAAAATTGTTTTTGAACCGGTAAAGTAAAGCAGAACTGATTTCAACGACCCTTTTGGCCCCGCCCTCCAGCGGGGTTTTTTTATTTCTGTCGTAAAGTAGGAATCAGAGTAAAAAGTGGATGACCGCTAATTACTTACCGGTCCATTATTAATAAGGACTTGATTAGAGAGCACTATAATTGTTCTCTCGAGGCCCTTATGCAAAGAAGCCCCTGAAACAATGCCGGCTCACTCTCTCCTCAAATGACTGAAAAAGGCCACAATTTCTAGGGCTCCATTTCCATCAAAATCCCCGGTAATTCCTTACAGTTCGCACTCTCCAAATGGAAAACACTCGGCTGATGCCCCTCTACGTAACGGTGCTCCAGATTTTCACCCGTGAGTAAAAGCAGGTATTCAGACTTGATCCAAACATCCCCCGACCGGTACTCGGTCAACCATAACAGTGAAGGCAGCCCCTCATAGCAATAGCCGTAAAACATGCGGGTTTTTTCTACCAGCTTTTTCGTCATATAGTCGAGATACCGCCCCGGATAGGTATAACGATCACCATCTGACTGATTATTACCAACTACATCACCCGGCCTGGCAATACGGCGTATATAAATCGCTAGATTCTCATCGCAATCAATGCAGTGGCGCCCCGCCACTATTGCGTAACCATGCAGCTTCGCAACTAGGCGAACCTCCTTGAGGTCTGCATAAAGCTGCTGTTGGGCAAGTGGCACCAAGGGGTCGGCATGGAGGGGAAGGGGCGGGATCTGCAAGCAGACCATGATAAAAATACCGCGCATTATCATGGGGAAGGCAACCGCTGGTTTGGTAGCACCGCCGGAGACAAAAGCTCCACAGTTGCCTCGCGACGGCGCTGTGATTGGGGTGTGCTGTCACACAGTCGCGATTCCCTTCACCATAACCATAGCAGTTATCGGCATATTGGGCGCAAAGAGCCGCCTCCCAGGACTACCGGGAAGACATCCACCAGCAGCAGGTGCACTTTGAGGTCACAGCAAAACTATCTACCAGCCGCCATCCGCTTCTTGAACAGGGCCGACAAAAGTAGAGATGCCCTCTTCCCGCAAAGCGTCCAATGCTTCCTCAAGGGCATCCTGCTCTGTCTCAAAGGCATCCTCCCACACGGTGGAATTGTTATTCTCATCGACAATTTCGAGCAGCCAACCGCCCTCACCATCCTCGAATATATCGATTTGCACAGATACCTCGCCCTCGCGGTAGATCTGGCTCAATTCTGACTCTTTCGGTGCAAATTCTTCGCCCATGGGGTTCACCTCGCTATGACCCTGAAAATTCGGCCAGAACTTTGACAAGTTGCGGCTCCCCGGTCAACAAATATTGTTGTGCTGGGACAACAGCTGGAGCGCTTGCTAAATGTACGACAAGCTGTTTTTTTTGCGATAAAATGCGCGGCGATTTTTTCTGCCCCGGATTTACGCTCCGGACTGCATTTAAGGAAGTACCATGAATCAATTCGTTGTCTGTGCACTCTACAAGTTCGTCACTCTGGAGGACTTTGAGTCTCTGCGCACTCCCCTGCTTGACGTTATGCTGGAAAACCAAGTGCGCGGCACCCTACTCTTGGCCCGAGAGGGCATTAACGGCACTGTTGCTGGTTCCCGCGAGGGCATCGACACCATCCTCGCCTACTTGAAATCAGACGAGCGCCTTGCCGAGCTGGATTACAAGGAGTCCTACACTGGCGAGATGCCGTTTCTGCGCAGCAAGGTCAAATTGAAGAGAGAGATTGTCACTATGGGCGTAGAGGGCATTGACCCCCGCCGAGTGGTTGGCACCTACGTCAAACCAAAAGACTGGAACGCCCTAATCAGCGACCCGGAAGTCGTTGTTGTGGATACCCGCAACGACTATGAATTCCAGGTAGGTACTTTCAAAGATTCTCTCAACCCCAATACCGAAACCTTCCGAGAGTTCCCTCAGTACGTCAAAGAGAACCTGGATCCAGCCAAGCACAAAAAAGTCGCCATGTTCTGCACTGGCGGTATCCGCTGTGAAAAGTCCACCGCCTATTTGAAAGAACAGGGCTTTGAAGAGGTTTACCATCTGCACGGTGGCATCCTCAAGTACTTGGAAGAAGTACCCAAAGAGGAATCTCTGTGGGAGGGTGAGTGCTTTGTTTTCGATGAACGCGTCACCGTCAACCACGATCTGGAGCAAGGCCAGTACGATCAGTGCAATGCCTGCCGTATGCCTATCACCAAGGAGGACCAGCAGTCAGAACAGTTTGAGCAGGGAGTTAGCTGTCCGCATTGTTATGACAAAGTGAGTGACGCCGATCGCCACCGCTTCCGCGAGCGCGAGAAGCAGATTCAACTGGCGAAAAAACGCGGGGAAAAACACATGGGCCAAGATGCCCGTGAAATGACTACCGCTAAACGCCTGCAGAAAAAAGAAGAGCGGCGCCGCCAGGCGGAAGCTCAGCAGGCCAAAACCCAGCAGGCGTAGTAATCAGCGAAGTCCCGGCCTGGGAGTGCCCTTGATCTGGGTGAGCCAGGCCTCAGCCTCAGCTTCGGCAACAAATTCCCGCGAACTATGCCGGCACAGGCAGGTGCCGTCGGTCGACAGGGGGGAAGTACAGCGGTTGCGCGGATGTAAAACGGCAATATAAGCGCAGCGCAACACCGGATGCTCGGCTATAAAGCTGGTGAACTGCCGCTGCTCCTCCAGGGTAACCCTCGTGCGCGCATAGCGCATATCCAGTAATACCCGCAAAGGTACACGGTGGCGGTACTTTTCTACCAATCGGGCAGCCGCCTCCATTTTTTCTGCAAATCCCACGGGCCCATAAAATAAAACCCGCGCTATACCCCCTATCGGTCGATAGCTAATATTAAAATTCATGGATGAAAGCACTCGCGCTTTTGTCTTTGTTATTTTTATCGACTACAGCTACTGCAATGCCTGATGTATGCCCTACCTGAGACCAATAACACGGTGGCCACCACAGGTTTGCACTCCTGATATTATTGCCCTCGGCGCAGTATGTCTGTACCACGCAACCGAGTGTTATCCACGAACCGACTAAACATCTCCCGGTATATTCCGTGGATTATCGCGGCTTTTCTGATTATCCGAGTTGTCCCTCCAATAAAAAGTAAAATCACATAAATACCTTGACGATTGCCAGAGGATATTCAGCAGGAATACTTACTCTTTTTACCGCAGAGGCTGAATTCGAGCAGCCATAGGCAAAACTGCCATAAGTATCTACAGAATAAATTGGGTCTGTTAAAAAAATACTAAAACCCTGACGATTAACTCGGCAGCGTACCAATAAAGGCTAACAGGCACACTAGCGCGAGCGAAGGCGCCGTAAATACAAAATCGCAATAAATAAATTATTTAAAGACCCATTTTTCAATGGCTCAACTGCGAGCCATCAACACAAGTCATTATTACGAATCTTTACAGAGACATGAAAAGCCTGCGTTAAATTCTGGCTTATCAAGATTGAGCGCTCCTGCAAAAACGAAATTTCACAGAGGCGCCCGAAGGAGTTCAATATAGGGAGTTTTGCCCCTTTAAAAAACCACAAAAAATAAAAAGTTAATGCTTTGTGATCAATATCGCGGTTGGGTTCAACTAATTTCGATTTCCGGCAGTTCCTCGTCGCTGCTGGCATTCAACCAAACCTGGGCTGCAGCTTTGCGGGCAATTTCCCGGTAGAAACCGGCAATTTCACCCTCGGGATCTGCGGTTACACTGGGACGACCACTATCGATATCGGCGCGAATTTTCTGTGCCAGAGGCAATTCGCCAAGCAGGTGGGTATCGTATTCCTCAGCGATACGCTCACCACCACCTATGCCGAAGATCGGCTCACTATGGCCACACTTGGAACAGGTATGAAGGGCCATATTCTCAACAATACCAAGCACTGGTACCGACACCTTGCGGAACATCTCCACGCCTTTGATAGCATCCTTCAACGCCAAATCCTGTGGTGTAGTCACAATCACCGCACCAGCCAAAGTAGTTTTTTGCGCCAGAGTCAGCTGGATATCTCCGGTACCCGGGGGCATATCCACAATTAAATAATCCAGCTCTTCTTTGGCATCACACCAAAGTGTTTGTGTGAGAATTTGATTGAGTGCACCACTGGCCATAGGGCCGCGCCAAACTGCCGGGGTATCCTCAGTCATCAAGTACCCCAAAGACATTGTCTCGATACCTAATGCATCCACTGGCACGAAGAACTTCTGTTCCTTCACATGCGGGCGGACCCCTTCGGTACCAAGCATGGTGGGCAGGCTGGGACCATAGATATCCGCATCAAGTAACCCGACCCGCGCACCCTCTGCCGCCAGCGCCAAGGCCAGGTTCACGGCTGTGGTGGACTTGCCGACGCCACCCTTACCAGAAGCAACTGCGACAATATTCTTTACGCCACGCAATGGCTCTGGAGCGTTGGCCGATGAGGTGGCAGGGATATCGCTGAATAATTCAAATTGCAAGCCGTGGCCGCCTAGGGGACCACTCTTCATCAGGGGCTCACAGGCCTCGGTAACCCGCTTGCGCCAATGTACTTCCTGGCTTGCGCAGGGGTAGCCGAGGGTAATACCGACGTACACGGTATCATCTTCGTAGCCCACCTCAATATCTGCATCCAGTTGATCCAGCGGCAGGCCACTGGCCGGGTCCTGCAACTGACCAAGGCACTCTGCCAGACGCTCCAGTTCGGCCTGCACTTCCTTTGATAACTCTTCATGATCGTGGTGGTGATCGCTCACGGTATCTCCCTCTAGGTGCTTCTTGTCAGAACCGCATTGTGTCGGATGAAGCGGCCCAGCGCCAGCGACGGGCTCAATCCCGACCGCTTTATACACGAGCATGGCCCACACCTCCCCGGCATAGTACAAATCTGCTATATTTCGCCGTCTTTTGACGATCTCCGGCCACTCCAGCGGAGCCTCCGGCCGCAACCCCACAGCGATGGAAAAACCGATGCCCGATACGCGCAAAATCCTAGTCACCAGCGCACTCCCTTACGCCAACGGCTCCCTGCACCTGGGCCACATACTCGAATATATACAGACCGATATCTGGGCGCGTTTTCAACGCTCCCGCGGTAACGACTGCCTGTACATTTGCGCCGATGATGCGCACGGCACCGCAATCATGCTCAAAGCTGAGCAGCTGGGTCTGACACCGGAGCAACATATCGCCAATATGCAGGCGGAGCACGAGCGGGATTTCGCCGACTTCCTAATCGGCGTGGACAACTACCACTCCACCCACTCGGAGGAGAACCGCGAGCTGTCCGCTATGATCTATCGCCGCCTCAGTGAAAATGGCCACATCGCTTCGCGCACCATCACTCAGGCCTTCGATCCGGAGAAACAACTCTTCTTGGCGGATCGCTATATCAAGGGCACCTGCCCCCGTTGTAGCACTCCCGATCAGTACGGTGACAACTGTGAGGCCTGTGGTGCCACTTACAGCCCCACGGAGTTGATTGATCCAGTGTCCGCCATCTCTGGCGCCACGCCGGTGGAAAAAGAGTCAGAACACTTCTTCTTCACTCTCCCCGCCTTTACCGAGTTCCTGCGCAACTGGACCCGCTCCGGAACCCTGCAGGATGAAGTAGCCAATAAGCTGGCTGAGTGGCTCGAAGAGGGATTGCAGGAGTGGGACATCTCTCGCGATGCGCCTTACTTCGGTTTTGAAATCCCCGATGCGCCGGGCAAATACTTTTACGTATGGCTGGACGCCCCCATCGGCTATATGGCCAGCCTGAAAAATTACTGTGATAAGAATGGCAGCGACTGGCTCGATTACTGGAAAAAAGACAGCGATGCCGAGGTATATCACTTTATCGGCAAGGATATCGTCAATTTCCACGCCCTGTTCTGGCCGGCCATGCTGGACTCCGCCGATTTCCGCACCCCCAATAAAGTGTGCGTACACGGCTTCCTCACCGTTAACGGCAAGAAAATGTCCAAGTCCCGTGGCACCTTTATTAATGCCCGCAACTACCTGGACCATCTGAGCCCGGAATATCTGCGCTATTACTTCGCCGCCAAACTCACTGCGGGCGTGGATGACCTGGACCTCAACCTCGACGATTTTATTGCCAAGGTAAATTCCGATCTGGTGGGCAAAGTGGTCAATATCGCTTCGCGCACCGCCAAGTTTGTCAGTAAGGCCGGCGGCAAGCTCGCCACCGAACTGGCCGATGAACAGCTGTGGAATCAATTTGTCGAGGCCGCACCGCGTATTGCCGATTACTACGAGCAGCGCGAATACGCACGCGCCATGCGCGACATAATGGCCCTGGCCGATGCCGCCAATGCCTGGATCGCCGACAAGGCACCCTGGTCCCTTGCCAAACAGGAAGGCACTGAAGCCGAAGTACTGGCGATTTGCTCTCAAGGCGTAAATATGTTCCGCGCCCTGATCACCTGGCTGGCACCGGTACTACCCAATACCGCGCAAAAGGCAGCGGAATTCCTCAACAGTGAGCTGGATTGGACCCAGGCCACCACACCGCTAGCGGACCACGAGATCAAAAAATTTAAACCGCTGCTACAACGGGTGGAAAAAACCCAGGTAGATGCGGTGATGGAAGCCGCACAGGAATCACTGGCCCAGCTACAGGCTGAAGTCAAAGCGGCCAGTGGCCCGCTGGCAGAAGACCCTATCGCCGAGCAGATCCAGTTCGACGATTTTGCCAAAGTGGACTTGCGTATCGCCCTGATCGCCGAGGCGGAACACGTCGAGGGCGCCGGCAAACTGCTGCGTTTGACATTGGACCTGGGCGGAGAGACCCGCCAGGTATTCGCCGGTATCAAGAGTGCCTATGCGCCGGAAGACCTGGTGGGCAAGCACACCGTTATGGTAGCAAACCTGGCTCCGCGCAAAATGCGTTTTGGTGTGAGTGAAGGCATGGTGCTGGCCGCCGGTCCAGGCGGTAAAGACCTGTGGATTCTCGAACCCCACACAGGCGCCAAGCCCGGTATGCGCGTAATGTAATTTATTTTGGAGGTGGACACTGTCCACCTTAGCGCAGCGATACCGCAATTAAACCGGCGCACACCAGCCCTACGCCTAACAGCTGGGGTCTGTGTGCCGGTTCTCCCAACAGCCAAATAGCAAATCCCACTCCCAATGGAATACTGAGCTGGCGTAAAGCGACCACGTAGCTCACATTTTCCGTCATCGTCATCGCCAGCAGCACCAGTCCATAAGTCGCTCCCATCATCAGGCCGGTCAAGATACCAACCTTCAAATCCCGCAGATTTTCTAATAATTGTCCACGCCCCACTCGACTCATACAGCCACACAGTAACCAGACTCCACTGACAAAAAACTGCAAGCCCAAGTAGCTATACGCCACCACCGCAGGTGTTACCGCGTCGCCAAGCGCCTCTTCCAAATAAAGCAGTGCGCCCTTATCCGCCAATGAATATCCCACCGTACCCAGTGCCGCTACCAGAGCCCAGGCGCAGTCCGCTCTCCAGTACACGCTCCAGTGCCATTGACGAAAATACACCAGCGGCACCAGCAAACAGCCGATCGTCACCAACAACATGCCCAGCCAGGCTTGCCAGGGCAGAATCTGTCCTAACAACACCGTTGCCAGTGCCACAAGGAGTACCGGCAGAGCCCGTGCGATGGGGTAAACCAGGCTGATATCGGCGCGCTGATAGGCCAATGCCAGCCCCCCCATATAAATCATCTGAAAAAAACCGCTGGCCAGTAACAACAACCAGAAAGCACGCGGCAGTGAATGAGCCTGTGACAGGACCCAGAGACCAAGGGGGAGAAGTAGTAAACCCACACTAAGGGTGGCGATACAGAAAAAAGCTGGGGAGGGGGTGCGGGATTTTCCCAGTAAATTCCAGCCCGCGTGAAGAAATGCCGAGATTAAAACCAATGATGCTGCAGTTATCGATATTCCCATAAAGGCCCTCTTCATTTGTGACAGAAAGGCCCGTAAACAAACCGTAGCCAACCCTACAAGATCTGCAGCCGTCCTATAAAAGCCATTGCATTCGACCTCTGCTGACGTAGCATGCCGCTATCTCACACAGGAAATTGAGGAGATTCCATGCGCGGAGTATTTCTGGACGCAATGACCATGAAACTTGGGGAGTTGAATATACAGTCCCTAAAAAACAGTCTAGATCATTGGGATTTCTATGAGACCACCTCAGCCAAGCAAACCGCCGAACGTATCGCCGATGCGGACGTAGTTATTACTAATAAAGTGGTTTTGGACCGCACGCTTCTGGAGCAGGCCCGCTCTCTCAAGCTGATCTGTGTGTGCGCTACAGGCACGAATAATATTGACCTGCAAGCCGCACAGGACTTGGGCATTCCCGTGCGCAACGTGCAGGGATACGCCGGCGCTTCGGTACCACAGCACACCCTGGCACTAATTCTCGCCCTCGCTTCCCGCTGGCATCACTACCATCAGGACGTCATGACCGGCCGCTGGAGTCAGTCGGAAATTTTCTGTTTACTCGATCATCCTGTCGTAGAACTAGCTGGTAAAACCCTGGGAATAATCGGTTATGGTGAATTAGGGCAAAGGGTCGCCAAACTGGGGGAAGCCCTGGATATGCAGATTTTGGTGGCGGAATCCTTCAGTGGAGAAAAACGCGCTGACCGGGCACCATTGGCGCAGCTTACAAAGGAATCTGATGTAATCAGTCTGCACTGCCCCCTCACGAAGCAGACGGAGAAATTGATCGATCGCGATTTTATCGCCAACATGAAACCCGGCGCACTGTTGATCAATACCGCACGGGGCGGCTTGGTGGATGAGGAGGCCGTGGCCGACGCACTGCGCAGTGGAAAGCTCGGCGGCGCCGCACTGGATGTTTTGAGTGAAGAGCCCCCACCGGCGAGTCACCCCCTACTGGCCACTGATATTCCCAACCTGATTGTCACGCCTCACAACGCTTGGATCAGCCGTGAGAGCCGCCAGCGCTTACTCGATGGTGTGGTAAACAATATTGAGGCCTGGAAACGGACACTCACACCATAAATGCCATCAGCCCCCTGTAGAGACACCGATCAATAGCGATATAACTAAATTCACCAAAACAGTTCGGAGTTATTTTTTATTACCCTAAATAAAGAGCCAATGCTTCTGTGAATTGATTGCTGCGACTATAGAATTCTGCGGCAATCATCCCCTGAAAAGGAGCAACCCGATGGCAACTGCAAGATCTCCACATAACTCCAGCAGGGATAAGCTGCAACAGGCCTATAATCTCGCAGGAGAGGCCGCTTCTGATGCTGCTGAAAACCTGAGACAGAGAGCGAGATCTTCTGTCCAGCAACAGAGGCAACGCGCTTCAGAGGTTATGGAAAAAGCGGAGTCTTCCCTGCGGGAAAGACCGATCCTCGCAGTCGGCTGTGCTTTTGTGGTCGGCTGGGCAATCGCCAAGCTTTTTAAATAAAGCCAAAGCGTTTGCCGTTTTAACCGGTAAGGAAACCGCCGATGGGCAATGGAGAAAAACGCCAGGGAACTGACCAGAATTCCGACCCGACCGCGCAACAGCGCGGGCGGGACGGTTCCGCTGAAGGCAGCGGTAACGGTTATAGTAGCGACACTGGCGGCAGTTTAGAGGAGACTATGGCTCGTGTTGAAGCCACTCTCACTCTTATAACTGCATGGATGGGTAATATTCAGCGCTTATTTCAGCTAGAGCTGGAGAGAACCCTAACAGCCGGGAAAAGACTGATTATTCTGCAGTTGATGCTGGTACCCCTGGGAACCGCACTACTCGTCAGCCTTTGCGGTGGCATTGGTTTGATTGCCTACTATTTTAGCCAATCGATCTATATCGGTTTCCTTGTATTTGTACTGATACAAATTGCCCTTTTCCTCGGTGTGTTGCTTTATCAGCAAAAGCTGCGCCCTCTGCTGGGATTTGAAGAAACCAAACGGCAGGTAAAAGAGGCCCTACAAGATGTCGCTGAGACAATTAAATAGAGAAATTACACAATGCCGTGTGGACGCTGAAAAACAGCGCCGCAGTGCGTTGCGTTTGTTTGATCAACAGCAAAGGCAAGTCAACCAGCAGCTGGGCAAAATTCCTATAGTGGCCATTCTCGGCTTCGCTTTTGCCGCCGGCTTTATTACCGAAAAACTCTGGCAGCTGCCACACACCTCACAAATCATTCAATTCGCACTCTCTATGCGCGCCCTATAAGCTATTTCGCTAAAGCTAAATAAGCAGAGAGACAACCATCTCACCCTGGGCGTGCAATAGAAAAAACTGCCATTCAATACTGCTCAGCTGTCTTTTTGCGCCATTTTGTCCTGGGTTTTTTCCTCAAAATCACTGGCGTCATGGCGTTCATGGAGCTGCTTACTGGGATCCCCCCAGGTGCGGTTCACCATACGCCCACGCTGTACCGCCGGTCGCTGTGCAATTTCATCAGACCAGCGCACAAGGTGTTTGTAACTCTCGGTCTGCAGGAATTCGCTGGCATCATAGGCCTCATTACGGATCAGGGCTCCGTACCAGGGCCAGATGGCGATATCTGCAATGGTGTATTCACGCCCAGCGATAAACTGGTGCTTAGCCAGTTGCCGGTCCAACACATCCATCTGACGCTTTACCTCCATGGCGAAACGATTGATGGGGTACTCCAGTTTCTCGGGCGCATAGGCATAAAAATGCCCAAAGCCTCCACCGAGATAGGGCGCCGCCCCCATCTGCCAAAACAGCCAATTGAGAGTCTCGGTACGCTGCTCCGGTGTATGCGGCAGAAAGGCGCCAAATTTCTCTCCCAGATACAGAAGAATTGATCCGCTTTCAAAAACCCGAATTGGTGGTGTCGTACTGTGGTCCACCAGGGCTGGGATCTTTGAATTCGGATTGATATCCACAAAACCACTGCCGAATTGCTCGCCCTCAGTGATGCGAATCAAGTGGGCATCGTATTCCGCCCCTTCAACCCCCAGTGCCAGAAGCTCCTCCAGCATAATCGTAGCCTTGGCACCATTGGGGGTTCCCAGGGAGTACAGTTGCATCGGGTGCTTGCCCCGAGGTAATTCTTTATCATGGGTGGCTCCCGCTATGGGGCGGTTAATTTTGGCAAACTGCCCACCACTTTCCGCATCCCACTTCCAAACCTTGGGCGGAGTATAGGGTTGATCCGGCATTACAGAGCTCCAACTGGTGTTACGGGTTAATCCAATAGAGATAAGGGCATACTCCCCGAGAGTAAAGGGTCGCGCCAATAAATCCATGGAAACCTTAAATCGCCTCTCGCAAGCATCGCGCCCTAGCCCAGAGGTACCAACTATTCTCAAAGCCAGAACCTAGCTTGGCACCTTACGGGGGTCCTCTGCTGCCAGAAGATCCCCCTCTGAGTTGAAGGCCCCCCGCGACTCACCCATAATACCGGCCCTGCGCGACATTCGACGGAGCCCCAGGCCCTCTGCCTCTCACCGGGGCACCTCGACTCCGCCAAGGCGCTTGCATCATTTTGTTCCTGGGCTTCAACCGGACCTGATATGACCGAATTTGCAGTCATCCTGCTCAGCACCATCCTGGTCAACAACTATGTGTTGGTGCAGTTTCTTGGGCTATGTCCCTTTATGGGTGTCTCCAACAAACTGGAGACCGCCGTGGGTATGGCTGGCGCCACCACTTTTGTACTCACACTGGCCTCAATCTGCTCTTACCTGGTGAATACCTATTTGCTTGAGCCCTTTGGCATCGAATACCTGCGCACTATTTCCTTTATTCTGGTGATCGCGGTAGTGGTGCAATTCGCCCGTATGTTTATCGAAAAAACCAGCCCACTGATGTACAAGGTTTTGGGCGTTTTTCTGCCGCTAATTACCACTAACTGTGCCGTACTGGGCGTAGCGCTGCAAAACACCATGAAGGCCCACACATTTATACAGTCCACCCTGTATGGCTTTGGCGCCGCGGTAGGTTTCTCCTTGGTATTGATTCTTTTTTCCTCCATGCGCGAGCGATTGTTTGCCGCGGATGTACCGCTGCCATTTCGCGGCGCCGCTATTGGCATGGTCACCGCAGGGCTGATGTCCCTGGCATTTATGGGCTTTAGCGGTCTGGTATAGGGTTACGTGATGCTGGACTGGATTTCTGAAATTTCCTCCCCCCTGCTGGTACTCGGCGGTATGGCTCTGGTGTTTGGCGCCCTGCTGGGATTTGCCGCCATTCGCTTTAAGGTGGAGGGGGACCCTCTGGTAGAACAGGTCGATGCCCTGCTGCCGCAAACTCAGTGCGGGCAGTGTGGCTATCCCGGTTGCCGTCCCTATGCCGAAGCAATTGTGCATGGCGACGCCATCAACAAATGCCCCCCAGGCGGTCAAGCCACCATCAACGAGCTGGCCAACCTGCTGGATATGGAACCCATGCCCCTGGATGCAGAGCACGGGGTCGAAGATGTAAAAAGAGTGGCCTTTATTCGCGAAGCCGAATGTATTGGCTGCACCAAGTGCATTCAGGCCTGCCCTGTGGATGCCATCGCCGGCGCAGCCAAATATATGCACACCGTAATTGCCGACGAATGCACTGGATGCGATCTCTGCGTAGAGCCCTGCCCCGTGGATTGTATTGATATGGTGCCCGTAGATATGCCGCTACAAGATTGGCATCCACAAAAGCCCGAAGACGGTATCCAGCTGATTGCCACCGACCGTCGCCCGCAGCAAACAGATCAACGGGGAGGTGCAGTTTGAACCCCGAAAATGAAATCCGCACAGCGCTACAGGAAAAAAACCAGCGGCGCGAAGCGGTAGAGGAGCGTCGCGCCGCCCGCGAGGCACAGCTAATCGCCAGCGAAAAGGCGCGGGAACTGCGCCCCAATGATTTCCACGGCGGCGTACATCCACCGGAAAACAAGCAACAGAGTACCGGCGAACCCATTGGCAGCATTCCCCTGTCCGAGGATTTGATTGTGCCTCTGCTGCAACACAGTGGTGCCACTGCATTGCCCCTGGTCAAACTCGGCGATGACGTACTAAAAGGCCAAAAAATTGCCGAGGCGGATGGCCTGATCAGCAGCCCTGTGCACGCCCCCAGTTCCGGTAAAGTCGTGGCCATAGAGCCCTGCGCCGTCCCCCACCCTTCGGGGCTCGCCGAGGACAGTATTGTGATCCGTACTGACGGCGAGGAGCACTGGTGTGAACTGCAACCCTGTGAGGATTACACCCAGCTTTCACCTGTTGAGCTTCTGGAAAAAATTCGCGACTGCGGCATCGCCGGTATGGGCGGTGCGGGCTTCCCCACCGCGGTAAAGCTCGATCCCCACGGCGGGGCGGAAATCGACACACTGATCATTAACGGGACAGAGTGCGAGCCTTACATTACCGCCGACGATATGCTGATGCGCGAGCGCGCTGAAGAGATTATCGCCGGGATTGGCATCATCTCTTATATCCTTGATGAGCCCGAGCGCGTATTGATCGGGATTGAGGACAATAAGCCGCAGGCCATTGCCGCCATGCGCGAAGCCGCCAGAGATACCCGCTTTGATATCGTGGTGTTCCCCACCAAGTACCCCTCTGGTGGGGAAAAGCAACTTATCCAGATTCTCACCGGCCGCGAAGTACCCAATCAGGGCCTGCCGGCCAATGTCGGCATCGTCTGCCAGAACGTGGGTACCGCCAGGGCCATTTATCGCGCCGTTCGCTTTGGTGAACCTCTAATCAACCGGGTAACCACGGTTGTTGGGCAAGCCCTGGAGCGCCAGCGCAATATCGAAGTGCCCATCGGTACTCCCATTCACCATATTCTCAAACACCACGGTATCCACCGCAATCAGATGCAAAAGGTGATTATCGGCGGTCCCATGATGGGTTACACCATCGACGATGAGCGCGCCCCTGTAGTCAAAACCACCAACTGCCTATTGGTGCCCACCAACCAGGAGTTGCCACCAGCACCGGTAGCCAAGGCTTGTATTCGCTGCGGTTACTGCGCCGAGGCCTGCCCAGCTTCACTGCTGCCACAGCAGCTGTATTGGTATGCACGCGCCGATGAGCGCGAAAAGCTGCAAGCTTATAACCTGTTCGACTGCATCGAATGCGGCGCCTGCTCCTATGTCTGCCCCAGTACCATTCCGCTGGTGCAGTATTACCGCGCTGCCAAAGGGGCAATACGCTTGGCGGAGGAGGAGAAAGAAAAGTCCGACCGCGCCCGCGATCGTTTTGAATTCCGCAAGCTCCGTCTGGAAAAGGCCGAGAAAGAAAAAGAAGCCAAACGTGAGGCACGCCGCAAGGCAGCCGAACTGGCGCGCCAACAGCGCGAGCAGAGCCCCGAGTCCGAGGAAGCCAAAGAGAGCAAGCAACAAGCAGATATCGTCGCCGCTGCCCTGGCCCGGGTTAAATCCCGCCAGGAGGATCCCCAGCAGCTGCTCGCCCGTGCCCAGCGCACCTTCTCCAGCGCTGAAAGCCGCGTCGAACGCCTGCGCAATAAGGTGGAGGCCGCAGAAGAAGGTCAACGCGACCAGCTGGCAGCCCAACTCAAGGCTGCCGAGTTAAAACTGCAGGAAGCCGAACACAAGCTCACCCTGGCCAGGCGTCGCGCCGATCGCGATCCCGCCAGAGAGCCCAGTCAGGAAGAGACCAGTGCCGCCGTGCGCGCTATCACTAAGGCGCGTGCCTCGGCAGAAGCTCGCTCTCAAATGAGCGACGCCGAGCGACTCGCCGCAGATATCGAGGCCCTGCAGAAGCGTCTTGGCAAAGCCGAGGCAAGGTTGCAAAAAGCCAAAAATGAAAATGATGCCAACCTGGCGGCCTTTGAGACTGCCTTGGAAAAGCTGCAGAAAAAGTTGGAAGACAAGATGCGAGAGCAAAAAGCCGCACAGGATGGTCGCCAGTAATGTCCTTGATGCGAGCCACCTCCCCCCACGCCCGCTCCGGCGATAACACGGCCAAAGTGATGTTGCAGGTAGCGGCCGCCACCGCACCTGGTGTTCTGGCCATGGTGATTTATTTCGGCATCGGCGTGTTGATCAATATTGCCTTCTCTGTAATTACCGCTCTGCTGTGCGAAGCCGCAATCATGAAACTGCGGGACAGGCCCGTGGCTTTCTACCTGCGTGACTACAGTGCCATGGTCACGGCACTCTTACTGGGCATTGCTCTGCCTCCATACTGTGCCTGGTGGTTGCCGGTAGTCGGCAGCGCCGTGGCCATCGTATTGGCTAAACAGCTATATGGCGGCATGGGGTACAACCCTTTCAATCCGGCCATGGTGGGTTATGTGGTATTGCTGATCAGTTTCCCGGTGGATATGACCCGCTGGGTTGGCGCAGCGGATGTGATCGGTGGTGCACCGGATATTGGCGAGGCCATCTCCCTGGTCTTTGGCAGTTACAACGTGGATGGTTTCACCCGTGCCACCCCCCTGGAAATCGTGCGCCTCAACGAGTCAGTGTTGCTGTCACAACTCTACGAGATGGAACCGGTTTTCAGCCAGGGGACTTTTGCCGGGGCCGGCTGGGAAACCATCAGTTTCGGGTTCCTGTTGGGCGGACTTTTTCTATTGTTTCGCGGCATTATCACTTGGCACGCGCCAGTAGCCATGCTCGCAACCCTGACCCTGATCTCTCTGTTTTTCTACGACAGCGGCAGCTCTCTTTCCGAAGGCTCACCACTGCTGCACCTGTTCTCCGGCGCTACCATGTTCGGGGCCTTTTTCATCATCACAGATCCGGTCAGTGGCTGTACCAGTAATAAGGGGCGCCTGATCTTCGGTGCCGGTGTTGGACTCTTCACTTATATTATCCGCGCCTGGGGCAGCTACCCGGATGCCGTGGCCTTTGCGGTACTGCTGATGAACTTTGCCGCACCCACCATTGATAATTACACCCTGCCACGCACTTATGGCCACAAGCGGGCGCGTCGCGCTACTGACTTGGAGGAGCACTGATGCTCAAGCAGTCTATGGCCACCAATGCCGTTGTGCTGACCCTGTTTGCCCTGGTCACTGCAGGCACTCTGGCAGTGACCCAGATCACCACCCGAGAGCCCATTGAACGGGCGATACGCGCAGCCTCTGCCAAAGCCCTGCTGGAAATTATTCCTCTGGATCGCCACAGCAATGACCTACTTGTGGACACCTATCCAATTCCCAAGACCTACTGGAATCAACTAGGGCTCTCTCAGGGTGGCGATATCAACTTAGCGCGTGGCAAAGACGGTAAGATTTCAGCGGTCATTGTACCGGCGGTGGCACCAGACGGTTACTCGGGCCCAATCAAAATGCTGGTAGGCGTCAACCGCGATGGCACCATAGCTGGTGTACGGGTCACCAGCCACAGTGAAACGCCGGGCCTTGGTGATAAGGTCGAACTTAAAAAAAGTGATTGGATTCTTCAGTTCGATGGCCTCTCACTGAAAAACCCTCCCTCTAGTGAGTGGAGAGTTCAAAAAGATGGCGGGGTCTTCGACCAATTTACCGGTGCAACGATCACCCCCCGCGCAGTGGTTGCTGAAGTACATCAGGTGCTGGAGTTTGTCGCCAACAACCATCAGCAAATATTCAGTGCACCTGTGTCCAAGCGAGCCGTTGAGGTGGAAAATCCTGAAGCGGAAAATACTGATGAGGCTCAGCCCAATACGGAGCAGAATTAATGGCGACCCCCGGTTACGCAGAAATTACCCACAACGGACTCTGGAAAAATAACCCCGCCCTAGTTCAGCTTTTGGGGCTCTGCCCCTTATTGGCAGTTACCGGCTCAGTGGTCAACGCTATTGGTCTGGGGCTCGCCACCACTGGTGTACTCACCTGTTCCAACTTGGCAGTTTCCCTAGTACGGAAACAGATGCCCGACACCGTGCGTTTACCCGCCTCGGTAATGATCATCGCCACCTTCGTCACCTGTGTCGAACTCTTGATGAAGGCTTTCACTTATGAGCTCTACCTGGTGCTGGGAATTTTTATTCCATTGATTGTTACCAACTGCGCCATCCTCGGCCGCGCCGATGCCTTCGCCAGTAAAAATCCAGTGCTGCCGTCACTGGTCGATGGTTTTATGATGGGGGTTGGCTTTACCGCAGTGCTGATTGCTATCGGCGCCGTGCGGGAAATACTCGGCCAGGGCACTTTGTTTTCGGATATGGATTTGCTATTGGGGCCTATGGCCAAAGACTGGAGCCTAAACTTGCTGGGAAGTAATTATCCCGGTGTGCTGGTGGCGGTGTTACCGCCCGGTGCATTTCTGGTAGCCGGTCTACTGATTGCAGCGAAAAATGCTATTGATGCAGGTATTGAACGGCGCCGCAGTCAGCAAATCAGAATTGTACCTGGCTCCAAACGGGTGCGCGTTACTGGAAAAATCTCTTAAGATTGCCCCAAACAAGCCCTTATTCCCTACGACAATCGTTTAGTGTAGCGAAAGCTATTCGATTGTCGCTGACCTACTTGCCGAGTAATTGTCATATTCCGGTGAGAAAAAGACCTAGGATTGACGTCTAAATCTTTATTTTCTGATTCAATAAAAGCCCCCTACACAAAAGTGCACCATATTGAGGAGATTCACGTAGAAAAACCACAAGTGAAGCCTCTGACTTGTGCAATCTTCGTGTAATCGAATGTAATAGCTTTATTCTCTCTTTTTGAATTCGTTTGGCTAGAATGGCACGACCGAACAGCTTGCTAGAGCGATCGGAGCCAACACAAAAAGAACAGGGATACTGCTATGACTGTAGACAATGGAAAGTCTGATCTGGTCTATCACGGCCGCCGCGCACAGCGAGCCGACAGCCGCCTGCGCCGCAAGGCCATCCTAGAGGCCACCCTGCGACTAATCGTAAAAGAGGGGATTCGCGGTATCCGCCACCGCGCCGTAGCTCGCGAAGCGAATGTACCACTGGCCGCCACTACCTACTATTTTAAAGACCTCAACGATCTGATCAGTGATTCATTCACTTACTTCGTTGAGCAGGGATTAGAAAGCACACGCCAACTTCAAGAAGAAAGTTTCAATGCGGCTCGCAACCTCTCTTCACAAGAGCGCGCATCGAGTAGTAGTCACAAACTGTTGGTGCAGCAGCTCACCCGCTTCATCCTCACACATGTGCGCAACCAGGCTGAAGATCGTGACCGCCGTTTGGTTGAGTTGGCCTTCCGCAATGAGGCGCTGCGCAACGAGCAACTGACCAGGGCGGTACGCATGTCAAGCCATGCGAGAGAGTCCCTAATTCAGGAATTCTTCCACTTGCTGGGCGTTGTTGATCCAGAAGCCGCTGCGCAAATCGCTCATGGCACTATTCTCAAGTTGGAATATGAAATTTTGAGTGGCTCCATTGCACTGGATTCCCCATTGCTTGAGCGCACAGTCACCATGATGGTTCGCGGCTTAATTCCTACAACAGCTACCCAAGTTGCCGAGACCGCAGCATACGGCTGAAATATAAAGACTATCTCACAGGTTAGCGGCACGGTGCCCAAACACTGTGCCGCCTTCTTCCTTAAGTGGCCAGCCTGACATCACTCACTGCACTATGAGCAACTCCCCGACATAGCCGCCACCCACTGGCGTAGTAAGCTCACCCCCTCTTCATGTACCAAACTTCGCCCTAACTCCGGCATCATCGCGCCCGGATCGCTGGACTCTACACGGAAATTCAAAATTGAGTGATCCGGCTCTCCCGGTA
The DNA here is from genome assembly GCF_052466715.1 of Microbulbifer mixtoriginis (SeqCode). NCBI lineage: Bacteria > Pseudomonadati > Pseudomonadota > Gammaproteobacteria > Cellvibrionales > Microbulbiferaceae > Microbulbifer > Microbulbifer mixtoriginis (SeqCode). The sequence continues at coordinate 3,723,264 of NZ_CP174288.1, forward strand.
CTATGGCAAATACCCGCCCTCCACTGCCAGTACCCGCCGCTACTGGTGGTTTACACAAGCCCATCTTGCGCCAGTCTGTTTCACTGTGATGAAGCATCAGCCCCGATGTGTCAGCGGCACCGGCCGGGTTATGACAGTGACCGCAGTTGATATCGAGGTAGGCGCGAGCTCTATCTTCTAGCGATTTTGAAGTATCTGCATAACTAGCCTGGCTTGGTAGTGATATCAGCGCGGGAAGCCCTTTGAGATATCCCACTTTCTGCCAGTGGGATAACTGATTCTCTGTTCCACTAAGATAGGTAAAATCTCGATTTAAGTGTCTTGCTCTCGGGCCGAGTGGGGAAATCTTCTTTCCAGTAAAGTTGTCAGCATGGCAACCGGCGCATTGATTGGCATCGGGCACCACATAAGTAAATTCTGAGACATCCCCAGAGTCGTTCACCAGTTTAAAATGTGTGGTATCACCAGCGATTTCATAAACGGCTTCAGTTTGAGCCGCATTCCAAATATAGGGGATCGCCTGCCAGCCCCTCTGACGTTTTACTAACAGACGGGTCTCAATCAAACGCACAGCCCGCATATCCAAAGCTTCTCCACTGCGCCCCTCAAGGTAGTCCCGAGTAAAATTATCGGTGCGCAGAACTGTATTACCCTCTCCTCTTGGATAGTAAAAAGTCTTGGTAAGTACCGTGCCCACCGGATACTCAAACTGCTCCTCACCATACTCTGCCGAGGTGCCGGCGGGCATCCACACGGTTCGCAGTTTATGGGCGTAATCGGTAAAAAGCCCAGTATTTAAATCGTACGGCAGCACACCTGCGTTGGGGATCAAACCGTTATCAATAATATTGACCAGATTCCAGTCACTAAGCCTCTCAGGAATAGCATCTTCGGCAAATAGTTGAACTGGGGCTTGGGCTTTCTCGCAGCCACTGAGGGTGACCATTAATGTAGTAATAAGGAGAAGGAAAGAGCCCACCAAGTAATTCCACTTATTCATTCCCCCCCCTCCAAGACAGCCAAATGATCTCCCGCGCTTTTTTCTTCATCCGGCCGGTCAAATTTCAAAACGACCTCTGGTAGCTTTTTCAGACGGCACTGATGAGCAGAAATATCGGTGGAAATATTTTGATAGTTATTTTGGAAATCAATATTCAATATGCCCACATCCGTGTTATCGATGCATAGCCGAAGGTGGTCTGGCAGGGCGCCCTCAAACATTTTCTTGCTATCCACAACACCATCCCAAAGTACATCGGGCAAGCTTCCACCCAGTCCAAAACGCGCTAACTTTAGCGCCTTAAGTTCTAAGTGGTCTGGTGATGAACCACCTCCTGCAAAGTGATTGTTATAGATATAAATACCTTCCGGATATGGATCGAAGTCTGCCTGAGTCGACTTATCGCTGTAATAACCCGCAGTAAAGTAGCTACTCACAATAATATTGGCAGTATCATTATCCGCAATCTTGTTATCAAATATCTCAACCTGATCATTGGAATTAATCACGATACCCGATCCTGCAGGAACTGCAGCCACAGGGGTTCCTTCATGCCCAAAGTTTTTTACATTGTTTTTAAATATATCGTTATCATAAATACGCGTACTATGCCCAGGCTGAGGCAAATTTGGCATATTAAAAACCAGAATACCCCCCGTATTATTGGTTGCCACATTACCATACACATCAGCACCGATAGTATTTTCTATTTCGATACCCGCCACATTAAACTCAGCGCGATTGTTCCGCACAATCACATTGCGAGACTGACCGACATAAATGCCAGCATCTGAGGCGCCAATAGCTACTGAACCTTCCACCAAGGTGTTTCGTGTCTGCACCGGATAAATTCCATAGGCACCATTTTCTGTAGATGGACCATTAGTCCACTCAACACGAATATTACGAATAATAATGTTTTGCCCTTCATTAATTTTTAAGGCATCACCCACCGTATCCTCTATTGCCAAGTTTTCTATCGTGAAATCGTTGGCATTGACCAACAGTCCCTCAGCCCCTTGAATTTGACTCTTAAAGGAGAGGATAGATTTATCCATTCCCATACCACGAATAGTGACATCATCAACATTTAGAGAAAGACTACGATCAATCTGAAATTCCCCTTCAGGAACAATAATGACATCACCTGGCTTAGCAGCAATAAGTTGCCTCAACAGTTTTTTCTGAAAATCAACGTCATTAGTTGCAGGATTTGATTGAGGGGCTTTCTTCTCTCCGCAGGCGGAGACTAGTAATAACGTGAGAGCCACCCCGATGTAGGACAAGGTCTTCATGCTTCACCCTTTGTTTGAATTATTGTTTGTAGCTACTACATCTGGCTTTGGTAGGTACGAATGTACCAATTAAGTCGCGCAAAAAAACTTGCTAGGCAAGCTTCTGCATACTATCTGACCCCTAGATACCCTTCAAGACACTATTATTATTTGAAAGACTAGAAAACATGCAGGGCTACCAGCTTGGCGCTTCATGCAACCAATTATTGAAAGCACGTTTGCCCGTACCCCACATTCCCTAAGGAATCGCAATCAAGATGGAATTTCGCAAGTTGATTTTAATGCCATTTGCCTTTCTAAGTTTTCAGGTGCTTGCTCAACCGACTTTAAAAATTGAGATTACAACTCCAGAGGGATGGCAGTTTCATACTCGACAGATATTGAGTGAATTAACCCTAAGTAAGGAATCTAAGTCTACATCTGCCCAAACAGCGCCCTCAGAGTACCAGGCAATTCGCTGCGATGGCCCCTGGGGGGCTGTAAAATATACTATCCCCCTATTAAAGGGCCCCGGTATTAAAATCTTATATGGAACAGATAGTCTTTTTCTGCAAGTTATTGAATATTCTGTTGACAGTAAAGAAGGTGCCATTTATTCAATGAGTATTCAATGCATTGATGTCGAGCCCACACAGATAATCAATGCGATCACTGAAATTGAACTCTCTATTGGAAAAGAAGCTTCTGAGCAATTGGAGCTCAGCAATGGCTATATTCTTAAGTACCATTACAAGCCTGGCTGAAGAATTTACAATAATTTAGCTGTTCAGAAACCTACCTATTTTTTCATAAGCTTCTGCACAAATATCTTTGAGCAAATCTTCAACATTTAAAAATCCATGTATAACACCCTCAAAGTGTATATACTCAGCGTGTGCACCAGCCGACCTCACCCTCTCAAAGTAAAATTTACCCTCATCACACAAGGGACAAAACTCTGCTGTAATCACCAGAGTTTTTGGCAGCCTTTGAGTAAAATCCATATAAAGTGGAGATGCCGACTTTCTACACTGGCCATCCCGAAAATATTTTTCAAAGAACCAGTAACATTTCTCAGCTTCTAGAAAATATCCTTTCCCATATTTTTGGTAAGATTGACAGCCTGCCGTATAGTCAACACAAGGATAAATGAGAACCTGTTTGTCTATATAAATCCCAGTGTCAAATTGTGCTATATGCGACAAAGTTGCCGATAAAGAACCACCTGCAGAGTCTCCCGCTACTGAGAGTAACTTTTGATAGTCGATCTTGTGTCGGGCAAGACTCGTCCAGACTCCACGAGCTACAGCGCAAGTATCTTCAACATTGGCTGGATAGGGGTTTTCTGGAGCAAGCCGATATTCTGGTGCCACCACAATATGCTGTGTAGCTATCGCCATTTTACGACAAATAGGGTCATAGGCTTTAACACTATCCAGCATATGACCACCCCCGTGCAGATATAAAAGAACCGGTAGTGCCAAGCTCGAATTAGGGTTAAATATCCTCACGGGGACATTGTATCCACTGGTATAGATTTCATCATCTATCACCTGGTCAATGCCTGGGATGTCTGTAACATATTCCTGTATCATCCTTTCCGACCTCTCGCGAGAGTCGATAACACTAAAGGCATGACCTTTGGCTGTACGCTCTGATAACAACTCATTGCATACTCTGAGAAATTCAGAGAGGTGCGGATTTACTTTCCTCAAAAGAGACCTCCAAAGAGTAACAGCACCCATAGTGTTTTGGTGCAGAAAGGAATATTACAATTGAGTTGAGATAAAATAGATTCAAGACAAGCTGATAAATGAAGGGGGTAAGCCAGCCGGCTCAAGTAAAACCGACTGGCAGATAAACACAAAAATTCACAGGTAGTGATCTGTGAAAAATAAAATCAGTGGAAAACAGGAGCGGACACATAGCTCCAAAACAATACCGTGCCCACCATTATTATTACAGCGATAACCAGGGAAACAGTAATAATTGCACTGGCAAAAAGAAATCCTCGCTCCTCTGAGACACCCATAACAATAGGAATCCCCAGGTAAAGTAGATACACCGCATAAGCTACCGCCACAGTTGCCAACAGAATATCCAACCACAACACCGGATAGATTCCCGCAATACCTGCCAAAAATATTGGAGTTGCTGTAAACCCTGCCACGACTACACCTTTCATCGGGTGCGTTTCTGCACCATAGGTTCTCGCCATCCAGTGAATTAAGTAACCAATTGAGACAACCGCCAATACCATCGTACAATAGAAAACCGCTACCAATTCCAACGCACTCTGGCCGGTTATTCTTACCGGATTCCCATTGCCGATACTCCAACCCACCTGAGTAGTGCCAAAATACCAGGCGATTGCAGGGAATAGTGCCAAAATAATAACGTAGGAGATTTGTCGGCGAAGTTTTTTCTCGGGGAGGCAGCTAATCAACTCCCACTGCTTGCGAGGTTGGAGCATCAGGCCGAACATATGGGTCAACATTCTGTTTTCCTCAGGTTCTAGGGAACTCTGAGTGCGACCTATCTAGTCAAATTGATCTTGGAACTGCCGGTCAATATGAAGGTACTACCAAAAGGCCACCCCAAAAGCTCCAGTGCGTTTCTTCTTGTATCGAGTTACTTGTAGGAGCAACAGTCGTTCAAGTCAACCGTAGAAAAGAGATTGGCGGGAATGCTTACATGCACGTTTCTCGCGGAAACATTTTTAAAGCATGAGGTGATACCAAACAACCCCAGACTAAAGGGAAAGAGACAGAAGTAGAGAAAAATCAAATGCTGCCATGCTAATTTTGCTAATTAAAAAAAGTAACCAGCCACCAACCTACAGCCGGTTACTTTTAATTATTTAGCTAAGCTCAGAAGCTCGCAGGTTCAACAGTCTGCATCCAGCCAAAGCGATCCTCTGCCCGCCCCTCTTGAATATCCAGAAGCGCCTGACGTAAAGCTTCGGCCACAGGACCTGGAGCCTGCTGCAGCTCATAGCAATGCTCTGCATCACCAATAACGCTAATAGGGCTGATAATAGCAGCAGTACCGCAGGCAAAAGCCTCTGTGCAGCTGCCAGAAGCTATCTGGCTGAGTAATCGATCAACCGGAATAGACTCCTCTACGACCTGATAGCCCAGGCTTTCGGCCAGCTCCAATAGTGAATAACGGGTAATACCCTCCAGGATGGAGCCGGTCAGTGCTGGCGTATGTAATGTCCCTTCAATTACCGCAAAGAAATTCATGCCAGAGAGTTCATCTACGCTGTTTCGGTCAGACGGATTGAGCCATAGAGACTGATCGTAACCGCGCTCCTTGAGCCGCCCTACGCTCAACAGAGAGGCCGCGTAGTTACCGCCAACCTTGGCATCCCCGGTGCCACCCACTGCGGCGCGTGCATCTTCCCTCTCCACCCAAAGACGCATGCTACCGGAGTGATAAGCCTCTGAGGGACTGGCAATCACATAGAACTCATAAGAGCTGCTAGCAGATACGGTAAGGTCCGCCTGGGTGCCAATCAGAAACGGCCGCAAGTAGAGAGACTCGCCGCTATTACCGGGTACCAGGTTGGCACAATAGGAAGCAACAGTACGCACGGCATCGAGAAACAGGGGTTCTGGCACCGGGGGCATACACAAGCGTTTGGCAGAAAAGGCCATTCGCTCAGCATTTTTCTCGGGACGGAATAGAGCAATACCACCAGCCTGGGTCCGGTAGGCCTTCATTCCTTCAAAACACGATTGAGCGTAGTGCAGCACTTTTGCTGCAGGATCTATCGACAAGGGTGCATAGGGAATCAACTCACCCTGACTCCAACAACCGTCCTGATAGACTGCACGAAACATTATAGGGGCCATTGCCGTCCCGAAGCCCAGCCTCTCGGGTATTTCATATCCACGCAGGCTTGCGGCCACTTCGGGATCGATATAGATGCTCACCGGCACTCTCCTCTCATTCGAATCGGCTGATTATGGCGCCTGTCGGCCAGCAATCCAAATGTAGTGACCACAGACCCCATGGCTTTAGCCGTTTTCACCTAATCAAACCTATTCATATAGGATGAAAATCCAAATACTCCTGTTTTTACCCCTGCAGCGCAGAGCCATCGAGTAGTCACTTAAATTTACTCTAAAAATTTTTGGCACTTACTTGCCGACCTTCGGCACTGCTATTTCTCCCCAGCTGCTAAACCGAAAGAGTGCCCGCAGGCATCCCGGTAACCTATTCACCGGTTGGTTGAAGTCTCCGTCACAATCCCTCTGATGACAGACTGTGCTGGCTATACTGTTTAATACGCAGCCAGGAGCGCAAAAATAAGCCTCCGGATGCGGCTTCTCTGAGCGGCTATGAGTAAAAAGACGTGCCTTCAGAGTTGTAACAGAACCACATTTCAGGAGAGAGCTTCCACCGTATCTGTCGGTTTTCCGGCGATCGGGCGGAGACGAGATCCACACCCCTGCGTGATGGCTAAGGCCTATTGCACAGCTGTGGGCAAAGTAAACCGGAATGGAAGTGGTTCAATCGTGACACAGATAGATACCTGCAATCGCCTTGCTATCGGCTTGATGTTTACAGCCACAGCACTGCTGTGTAACGGCGCCATTGCCGCAGATGACGCCACTGCGAATCCAGATCCGAAAGGCCCTCCCCAGGCCTTTATTGAAGCCGCCTCCAAACCGCTGAAAAAAAACCGAAGACAACTGCGCCCCTCAGAGGCTGTCGAATATTACCGTGAACGCATTGAAGATCTTGAAGCTGAGTATGGTGCCTATGGTATCGGTATTGATGAGCAGCTGCTGGGCCTGGCCACTGCACTGCAGAAAGCTGGAGCCCATGAGGAAGCCGCCACCGAATTCCGCCGTGCAATGTTAGTTAATAGAGTGAATGAGGGCCTCTATTCCCTCAGCCAGATACCGATGATTGAACGCTTAATAGAAAGCCAGATTGCGTTGAATCAATGGGAAGAAGCCAACGACAACCAACAGTATCTCTACTGGTTGCACGAAAAAAATTACGGTAAAAAAGATCCTCGGATGTTGCCTGTAATCAATAACCTGAGTCGCTGGCACCTACAGTCTTATGTTGAGAAGAAAGGTGAGACTCTGGTCGAGCACCTAATCAACGCCACCAAGCTCTACACCCTCGCAGTCGATATCATCAGCAAAAATTTTGGCTCCAACGATCTGCGTCTTGTGGACGCACTACGCGGGCTGAAAGCAACGAATTACTATCTCGCCAATTACAAAGGAGAGGCCCAGGCGCCGCTCGTCGTCAATACCAGCTTTGGCGGCGGCCCCGATGTAAGTCAGCGCAGTATGGTAGACCACTATCGAATGAAGAGCTTCAATACTGGTAAAAAAGCGATTACCCGAATCGTTGATGTCTACCAGCGTAACCCTCAATCGCCCCCGGCCGCATCTGCAAAAGCAAAAGTCGAGTTGGGCGACTGGTATATGATGTTCAATAAATGGCATTCCGCGCGCCGCACTTATGGAGAGGCTTATAAATCTCTGTGGGACAATGGTGCCTCCAGCGATGAAATTGAGGATATTTTTGGTCGCCCGATCGCACTTCCTGCCCTGCCGATTTTGGAATCGGAAAGCAAAGCCCTGGCCAACTCACATATCACTGTTTCTTACGATGTCACTGCCTTTGGCAAAGCACGCAATATTAAAATCCTCAGAGCCTACCCATCCGATAAAGTACAGATTCGCTCCAAAGTCCGAAACATACTTAAACGCGCCAAATTCCGGCCGCGCTTTGAAGATGGTGAAGCGGTAGCAACACGCGGTATTGTTCAGCGCTTTGTTTTCGATTGAGTGATTCACTGAAAAGACACTGAGTGATGTGTTGTGGAGAGCGCGCAAATAATCAAATAACAACTACTTTTAAATTTCCACACCAGCCATTTTCCGGGCAGCCGGGGAGTCGCAGAATTGATCGCGCCCTCCCGGCATAACGCCAAGCCCTTCTAGGAGAAAAGAGATGACAACTCGGAAAGCGGTACGAAAAAGTCACCGCCAGGGCATTAGCTGGCACACTCTGTTCTCTGTCGTTGTACTGACTACAGTGATTACTGGATGTAAAAGCCAGCAAACCCAATCACAACCACCGGCGATGCCCTCTTCCAGCTCGCAATCTCAGTCTCAGAGCAGCGCCTCATCAAGCAGCAGTTCTAGCAGTAGTTCACAGAGCTCTAGCCAGTCACAGTCCAGTAGCAGTGGTGGGCAACCCAGTAGTCGTTCTTCGAGCCAACCCAGCGCGAATATGCCAACGGCACAGCGAGAGTCCCAACAAAAGTCCGGAACAGCTTCCAGTGAAAATCAACGTTCCTCCCGTGAACCCTCAGCAGGTGATAGCATGCCGGAGGCAGATTCCCGCAATCGCTCTCCATCATCCCCTGTCTACACTGATTCACAGCAATCTCCGGATGAAAGACGTACGCCTCCAGATCCCTCTTCTAGCCAGGACGGCACCCCGCCGGATGAGATCGACTTCTCCGAGGAGGAGCAAACAGCTTCGGCTTCAAGTAGCTCCCCATCAAGTAGCTCCTCATCAAGTAGTTCTTCCTCGAACAGCTCCTCGTCGAGTAGTTCGGCCTCAAGTAGCAGTGCGTCCACCAACGGTCAACCCAGTAATGGCTCTACTCGCGCTGGCAGTGCGCCCAATGAAGTTCCCAGTACAGCCGCGGAGAGAGTCGCAGAGCTTGAGGGCCGCTTCGAATCCACCATGGTGAGCTACGACGGCATGATCCTGCGTGAACGGGACTATGTCCGTAACAGGCCTGGTTCCGCTTCAAAAGAGGGCGAGGAAGAGGCAATGGATGAAGCGCCACCGGGAGAATCACTGGAAGATCTCATTGAATCTGCGGAAGCCGAAATCCCCCCTCCACCCGGAAGCGGAGCACCCAGCGGCGGGGGCCCACAGCAAAACAATTCCAGCGGCCAGGTAACAGGCCCCGGTTTACCCACTAAGGGGCGCCAAGGGGAGTACAACCACAGCGGCTCACAGCCAGTGGTGCCTGCAGATATTCCCAGTGGTACCGATGACGATGTAGTGGCAAGACAAATTCGTGAAGCCGCCACACGGGAGACCGATCCTGAATTACGGGAAAAGCTCTGGGAAGAGTATCGAAAATATAAAAATGCGACGAAGTAGTTACAGAGGACGCATAGATGGCACTTTTAACTCGAAAAAACTATCGCTGTTTATTTACAGCTCGGCTCGCATTGATAACTGCTGGGTTACTGCTAGCACTACTTAGCGGATGTACCACAACCGAAGTACGAACTACTGCATTTACTCCCCTCACCATTGAGGACAAAAATATTGCGGAAGAGCGCCTGCTGGACGTCGGCGTTATCCAGTTCGATCCCGGTATAGACACTGTTGAAGTTGACGAAGACACCCTGGTCTTTCCCGAATTACGCCAGGCTGAGTCCCGCTTTATGGCAGTTACCCTGGCTGACTCATTGCAGTCCAGCCTGGGTTGGGGGGCAGTGAGAGTTATCCCATCTGCCCGCACCAATATTGATGTAACAGTTTCTGGAAAGATAATCCAATCCGATGGTGAAATTCTCACCATGGAAGTGACCGTTACCGATTCCCGTGGTCAACGCTGGTTTACCAAGGAATATTCGGAATACGCTTCTCACTACGCCTATGATCGTAAGCACCCTACTGAAGGAGATGCCTTTCAGGGAATCTATAACCGGGTTTCCAATGACATGTTGAATTATCGACAAGGGCTATCCAATCAACAGATTGCTGAAATCCGCACTATCTCTGAGATGCGCTTCGCCAGGAGCTTTTCCCCCGAAGCCTTTACGCGCTATCTGCAGCAAAGCCAAGAAGGTATTTATTACCTGAGCGCTCTACCTGCAGAAAATGATCCTATGTTGCAGCGAGTACGAAAAATCCGTGAGCGCGATTATCTATTTGTGGACACACTCCAGGAATACTACGGCACTTTTGCCAAAACCATGGAAGTACCCTACCAGGAGTGGCGAGCACGGAGTTATGAGGAAGTTCGGCAAATGCGCGAACTCAAGCGTAAAGCCCGCAACCACACCATCATGGGGGCCGCGGCCATTATCGGCGGTATTGCCGCAGCCGGTGCAGGAGGAGGCAGTGCCCAGGCTGCTGGACAGGTAGGTATTGGTGCTGGCGGTTATTTAATTAAGAGCGGCTTTGATCGTCGTGCAGATGCCAAGATGCATCTGGAAGCTCTGCAGGAATTGGGAGACTCGATGGAGGCTGAAGTCGAACCACAAATTGTCGAACTGGAAGATCGCACCGTCACCCTGAGCGGCACAGTAGAGAACCAATATCGTCAGTGGCGGGAAATCTTGAAAGAAATTTATGAAGCCGAAACAGCGTCTTCCGAAACCAGTATATGAAGTGCAGACCTTATCGAGGTAAACCGGTCAGATTTTAACCCTTAGCAAGCACCCAAGATCTTCACTGGGTAACTTAATAAAACGGCGGAATCACTATGCAGCACCGCAATAACACCAAGGAAGATTCAACTCCGATCGAGCCCGCAGAGTTTAGCTTTGGCGGTGAGGAAGCTCGCATCCCCAAGAAAACCAGCCCTAAAACTGACAAGCCGGAAAGAGAAAATTCATACTGGCCTTTTTTGCTGGGGGCAGTAATGCTCAGTGGCTTGGTAGGGGTTTTCTGGGGACTTCCCCAAATTGTGCAAACTCCAAAATTACAAACCGATAAAATGGCTGTTGCCAAAACAATAAATACACCAGAGGAAGATCCGGCACAGGCATCCCCCTACTCCGATGCTGAAATCATGCAGCAACGCAGGGATGTGCAAAAAATTCTGCAAGATATTCTCGCCCTTAAAGAGGAGCTACAAGAACGTCAAGTTGAGTTATGGGCATTCGAAGATTACTACTCCGCTGAAGACCTAGCTCTAAAGGCTGATAGCCTTTATCGAAAAAGACAATTCATGCAAGCCCTGGAAAAGTACCGGGAATCCTTACAAGCACTAGAGACATTGCGTGACAGTATTCCCGAGCGAATTGAGTTACACCTTAGCGAGGGTAAACGTGCTTTGGATATAGGGGATAAGGATTCTGCACTAGATGCATTTAATCTAGTACTTACTATCTCTAAAGATCACCCAAGAGGTCTCAAGGGACTTGAGCGGACCGATAAATTACCCTCTGCCTGGTGGAGATATATTCAGGCAAAAGACGCCTACTCCGATTCCGACCTAGACCAAGCTAAGTCATCTCTTGAGCAATCACTCTCGGTTGACCCTGAGACTGTTGAAGCTCAAGCATTACTGGCAAGGGTTGAAATAGAAATTACTGAGAGAGACTATCAAAAGGCTATGTCTTCGGGCTACGCAGCGATTGCCGATAAAAATTACACATCCGCTAAACAATTCTTCAATCAAGCGCAAGCATTAAAGCCTACAGCTAAAGCACCGACCATTGGCTTACAACAGGCAAAAAATGGTATGGAGCGGGAGAAAATTAATAAACTACTGAGCTTGGCACGCTCACAGGAAAAAAAAGAAGATTGGCGTGATGCTCTTAAAAGTTATACGGCCTTGTTGAAAAAGGATAGTAGCCTGGTTGCTGCAGTTACGGGGAAGGCACGCTCTTCTGCCAGGGCCAAATTAGATGATCAGTTACAAGAATTACTCAAAGACCCCCTTACCCTTAGCGAAGGTAAGCGCAACCACTTTGCCCGCACTGTCTTAGCCGATGCACGTAAAGTAAATGGTCAAACACCACGCTTAGTTCAGCAAATAGAAGACCTAGAAAATGCGCTTACCCAAGCTCTGATACCTCTACCCGTTCGTTTCAAATCCGATCGTAGTACCAGTGTCACGATTTACCATGTTGGACGTCTGGGTAATTTTGACCAACGAGAAATCGCCTTAAAACCCGGTCGCTACACAGCCATTGGTACCCGCGATGGGTATCGGGATGTACGGCGTGAGTTCATTGTAAAACCCGGAAAACCTGTCACCGAAGTGGTCATTCAGTGCGCAGAGAAAGTAAACGGCGCTAATAATAGCTGAAGACAAGAACCCCTGAGCGAGATGAAAATCCAATAAAGAAGATATTCGCAAGGGGCAAATCCTGAGATGAATCAGAAGATTCATTCACAGGAAAAGAGGTGTTCTGTGACAAACGGCTCGCTGATCGCCAACCCTCCGGTGGCAGCGAGCTAAGCTTTATTTCACACAAAAAAACATCCAACCCAGCCTTGGTATCGGCTGCGCTTTAGCGTGTATTTCATCGGTGCCAGATTATTGCGATAACTCCATAACGACACAGCAATAGGGAAGTGTAAATGGCAGTGAAAGAGGCGGTCTCAGTTCGTGATAATGAGCCTGTAGTCGATGACTCACCTCTCATCGAACCTATAGGTTTCACACCGGTTCAAGTCAGCTCTAACCGTGCTCGCCTGTTCCTGTCCAAACGTGCACTGGTAGTAGCGGCCTGCCTGTTATTAAGTCTCTTGGCGCTGACCTACTTAGTCATCGCCCGCTCCCTCATATTTGAAACCGTGCCTAACAATGCAAAAGTCAATATTGATGGCTTTGCCCTGCCACTGGGAGATGGACATCTGGTGCTTCCCGGCAACTACAGTTACACCATCAGTGCAGATGGTTATTTATCCAAGAGTGGTGAAGTTGAAGTCGACAGCGATGGGCACAGCCGCCATGCAGTGACCCTGGATAAGCTGCCAGGCCATCTGCAAGTTGAAACAATCCCCCCGGTTCCAGTCAAAGTAATAATCAATGGCAGTGAAGTGCCCAATACAAACGGACTGGTGGAAAATATACGCCCAGGTTCCCTTCGGGTAACAATTCTCTCCGATCGTTATCTCCCCTATACCCAAGTAATCAAAGTCGAGGGGCTCGACAACACTCATCGCTTGCAAGCAAAACTTCGTCCAGCCTGGGCCAATATACGTATTAGTAGTAATCCCCCAGGTGCCACTGTCACCTCCAATGGAAAAATTCTTGGCACAACACCTCTCAATACAGAGCTGGTGCAAGGGGATAGGGTTGTCTCCATCTCCCTACCAGAACATAAAACTGTCGATGTCTCAATAGCCGTTACCGCCGGTGTGGACCAAGCCCTTCCCACGGTAAATCTGGGCCCAGCCGATGGACTGTTACGAGTTGTTTCAATTCCCGAAGGCGCCAGTGTAACTGTTGATGGGGAGTTCCGCGGACACACTCCTCTTGAACTTGAATTGTCATCAGGAGAAGCTCATCGATTACGCTTTTTTAAAGAAGGTTACGCCTCTGTAGTACACACCATAGACCTTTCCGCCGGAATGGAACGGGATCTCAGCGTTAACTTAAATGCCGTGTACGGTAGGGTATTTGTAACGAGTGTACCCACTGATGCAGAGGTTTATATTGATGGGCAATATGCGGGTAAAAGCGGACAGTCATTCAACCTCCCAACGAAAAGTCACAAAATTGAAGTGAGGAAGAATGGCTACCAAGCATTTGATACCAGAGTAATCCCAAGCGACAAGCTGGAGCAGACGGTACGCGCAGTATTGTTGACCAAAGAGCAGGCTCGCTGGCAGCAGGTTCCGGCATCCTATCAACATGGCGCGAATGGAACCATGAAGTTAATGCGCCCCAATGCTGTATTCACCATGGGATCCTCACGACGTGAACAAGGGCGCCGTGCCAATGAGGTGATGCGCCAAGTCGCTCTCAATCGTCCTTTTTATATCGGAGCCACCGAAGTCACTAATGGAGAATTCAGGCGCTTTAAACGTATGCATACCTCAAGGCATGTGAATGGAGTTAGTCTGGATAATGACAACCTGCCTGTCGTCAATGTCAGTTGGGCCGATGCGGCTTTATTTTGTAACTGGCTCAGTGAACGTGAAGGTCTAAACCCTGTATACCTAACCGAGCGCGGTAAAATAGTTGGGTTTGATTCAGCGGCAGATGGCTATCGCCTTCCCACAGAAGCCGAATGGGCCTGGTTAGCACGCTATGATAAGGGCATCATGCGTAAATACCCCTGGGGCAATGAACTACCTATCGGCGCCAACTCTGGTAACTATGCTGACAGCCACGCTGCCAAGCTGGTCCCGGCAGTATTACGCACCTATAGCGACCGCTATGCAGCCACCGCTCCCGTCGGCAGTTACAGTCCAAACCCTCTTGGTATATACGACTTGGGTGGCAATGTTTCTGAATGGATTCACGACCTCTATACCATTGGTACCGGACTCTCATCGCGCCTGGAAGAAAATCCGATTGGCCCACAGGATGGCGACTACCATGTAATTCGCGGCTCCAGCTGGCGTCATTCAGGGTTAACCGAACTGCGTTTATCTTACCGTGATTATGGCGAAGCTCCCCGCAATGATATTGGATTTAGGGTCGCGCGCTGGATTAATTAAAGAAGGAGTGAAGATGTTCAGGATCATTTTAATACTCATCATTCTTTTACCCTCTTACTTATTTGCCCAGGAGAAAGAAGATACCAATGAGATGACCGTTGCTCAGGCGAACAAGGAGAAAACAGAAAAAAACAAACGCAAGGGCAATCGTTCAGATGATTACAAGTCTTCAGAAGAAATTTCTGAAGACTTATCTGTTTCCTATCCTGTGGATATTTAAAAGAGAAGCCGCCAAGGGCACCACCATGAAATTCAAATCCTCAGACTTTGTGTTCCAGATATTTGCTCTGCTGGGATCCATTATCCTGGTTCACGCTATTTATGTTGCCATCATTCGCCCTAACGCAGATGCCTTGATAGAAGAACAGCTTGCACGGGAGGCAGCAGGAGAAACCTACGTTCAGCAACGTTCCATTTATATTGTGATGAAAGACTACGAGCAGGAAGCTTGCTTTGTACTGATGCTGTGGGCCATGGCAATCATGGGCCTAAAGGCACACCGCAGCATACGCGAGCGCAAACTGCTCGATAAAGCCCTTCTTAATATCAGCGAAGGCACACCTATATTACCCGAAGACACCCGCGACCTGTCCCGTCCCATACAAGCACTACCCGAAGAGGAACGCAGTTATCTCGTGCCAAGAGCACTGCTCACCGCGCTACAAAGATTCGGTTCTACCAAAAATGTGGCTGCGGTTTCCAATTCGGTGAAAGAAGTGTGCGAAACAGAGGGCGATCGGCTCGACTCGGAATTAGCAATGGTGCGCTATATCACTTGGGCAATTCCCTCGATCGGGTTTATCGGAACCGTGCGCGGCATCGGCGAGGCACTTTCTCAAGCCCATAAAGCAGTAGAGGGTGATATTGCCGGGGTTACCGTAAGCCTTGGGGTCGCCTTCAACTCAACCTTTATTGCCCTGGTGATCAGCATTGTCATTATGTTTTTTACCCACCAGTTACAGCTTATGCAAGAAAGACTGGTCTTGGATACACAGAACTATTGCGATAACCGCCTGCTGAGATTTCTCAAAATCAGCTAGCCGAACTCAAAATTATCATCTCGGATATTCGCCGCGAGGAATACTCCATGGGACAAGGTGTCCTTGAAATCAATGACTGTGGTTTAAGAGTTTTTATCGATACCACGGAAGTTCTGGAAAGCCCCGGTATTGCGGTAATTGAACCGGGACGTATTCACATAGGCACCGCAGCGCAAATGCGTGCCCGCAGTCACCCCACCCAAGTCAACAACCAGTTTTGGCGAAGGCTGAGTTTAGAATCCTTAAAATCAACCAACCAGCGCTGCCGCCACCATGCCGATCTTGCCTACTGCCACTTACAAGAAATATCTGAACACTGTGATCTTCCCGAAGAATTGGTGCTAGCAGTACCAGGCAATTTTACCCGCGAGCAATTAGCGCTGTTACTCGGGATTATTAAAGAAAGCAATATGAATGTGGTTGGCCTGGTTGACTCTGCCAGTGCTGCTATTGGTGACTTGGCCCCCGCTGGATTGCAAATGCATGTAGAACTGCAACTACATCAAACTCTCGTTTCCCGTATTTCGGTGGATAACCAAGCCACCGTAAAATCATCGGAGAGTGTTGCAGATGCAGGCCTATGTCATTTTCAAGAGGCCTGGGCAAGAGTTTTCACGGATGCTTTCGTTATGCAGTGCCGTTTTGATCCACTGCACTCTGCAGAATCCGAACAGCAACTCTATGATTTGATGCCCCAGTGGGTCAGCCGCGCAATGAGTCAGGGGGAAGTTCTTGCAGAGTTAGATGATCGTACGGCAAAAATATCTTTGCGCCAACTTCAGGACGCTACAGCTCCTATTCTTTCCCGTGTTCGGGCAATGATTGAAAACCTTGCAGATAGTGGCAGTGTGAGCTTTATATCCCATCGCTGGGCAGAAATTCCCGGTGGTCTGCAGATAGCCCAACGTATGCATCTTCTATCCAGGGACAGCACTGCCCAATCTATTAAGAATCGCTGGAAAGAGTTGCGCAGTCCTGACTCTGCTTTGCGATTAGTGAGCAGTGTCAGAGCCGCCCCAGAAAGTGAAATCAGCCTGCATTTAGAGGCACCTTCAGAAGCCGTAGCCACACATCTTTTATATGGCCATCGCGCCCTTGCCGCACAACAGCCACTATTTGTTTTCTGGCACGAAGATAAATTTCAGGTTACTCCCACCCCTCCTGAGCACCCAGCAGCAACGGTTACCAACCATGCGGGGCGTCTTGCATTAAGAGTAGATGCGGGAATTCGTCTGATGCTTAACGGTGAGGAAATTGCAGCACCGGTTAACCTAAACGCCGGAGATAAGATCGGAATTGCGGATCGCCATGACGTCATAACTGCAATCAGTGTGGAACGCTATGAGACGTAAACAGCGTCGCTTTTCTACCTTCAGCTTATCTTTTCTAGACATCATGTCCTGTGGATTTGGTGCGGTTGCACTGATTTTTCTAATTATCAAGCATGGCTCCGATCACGAAATCGAAGTAGAAACTGAGGACTTGAGCGCTGAAGTCAACCTGCTACAGGAAGAGGTTGAAATTGGGGAGGAGCACCTTGTATTGGCACGCAACACCTTGGATATCGTCAGCGATGAACTCGCAGAGGCACAAGGACTTGCACGTCGTATACTCGAACAAATAGAGGAGGTAAAAGGCAATATTGCCGAAGTGGACAGTATTGATGAAAAGGAAGACATAAAAAGATTACAAGACAAGCTCAAAAAATTAGAACAGGCCAAAAAGGACTTGGAGGAAGAAAATAAGAAGCTCGGTAACAATGTGCGCAAATATAGTGGAGATGGTGACCGTCAGTACCTTACAGGGCTGCGACTTGGTGGTAATCGCATCCTGATTTTACTTGATGCCTCTGCTTCAATGCTCGGTGATGAACTTATCAAAGTTATTCGCGCCCGCAATATGTCATCAAGGGTTAAACGTCAGACAGAAAAATGGCGTCGGGCCATCAATACCGTTTCCTGGCTCACCGCCCAGTTACCACCAGACAGTCAGTACCAGATCTATACTTTCAATACATCTTTTCGCGCCGCAATCACCGGGACGGAAGATAGCTGGCTCAATGTAGATGATCGTGACCAGTTGGATAAAGCAATCAAACAATTGGATGAAATCGTGCCAGAAAATGGCACTAGTTTAGAAAGGGTATTCAATGCCATTCACGCCATGACACCTTTACCCGATAACATTATTTTGATCACCGATGGCCTGCCTACACAAGGTATGAAGCCACCCAGAAGTGCCACTGTCTCAGGTAGGGAACGCCGTAATTTATTCAAACGTGCGGTTAAAGTGCTTCCCAAGAATGTTCCGATCAATATCATTCTCACTCCAATGGAAGGTGACCCTTTCGCGGCCAGTGAATACTGGAAACTGGCCATGCAAACTCAAGGATCTTTTCTCGCCCCATCAAGGGATTGGCCATGATTGGTTCTTCAAAGAAAAAGCGCCAAGAAGAATTCAGCATCTCCTTTCTCGATGTCATTTGCTGTGGATTTGGCGCTATTGTATTGCTGTTAATGATTGCCAAAACAGCCGAGCCCATTGTATTGGAAGAAGCTGAGATAGATCTGGAAGCTCAGGTTATAGAGCTTCAAGAACAAATCGCAGAAATTCGTGGTGAAACCACCGTCCTCAACCGGGACCTCAATGCTAAGCGCGAGCAGATTGACATTGAGCGCAAGCGCATTGCCAATCTACGTGGAGAACTTCAAGCTCTGCAGGCCGTCTACGCCAGTAAAACGGAAGGACAAAGCCAGGAAGGCAAGTTGAAGGGTGAATTGACTATCGCTCTTCAGACGATGACCGAAGAAATGCGTCGCCTACTCGGCGAAAACTACCAGCGTAAAAATAATGTCATAGGTGGTATACCAGTCGACAGTGAATACATTCTTTTCATTATCGACACCTCCGGCAGTATGTTTAACTATGGTTGGGACCGCATGATGGCGGAAATGGTCAATACTTTAGACCTGTATCCCAACGTCAAAGGTATTCAGGTAATGAATGACATGGGGGATTACATGTTTTTCAATTACCGCAACAAGTGGATCCCCGATACCCCTGGACGTCGCCAGGCGATCCTCCAACGATTAAAAACATGGAACCCTTTCAGTAACTCTAGTCCTGTAGAGGGCATACAAAAAGCCGTGCGTAGTTTCTACGATCCCAGTAAAAAAATTAGCATCTATGTATTAGGTGATGAATTTACAGGGAAATCAATTCGCAATGTCATGTTGGCTGTGGATCGAGTCAATGCCCAACATGGAGAGGGAAAACGCAATATTCGCATCCACGCAGTAGGGTTCCCAATACAGTTTTCCAGGCCTCCGCATTTGCAAACTACCGGATTACGTTTTGCCGCGCTGATGAGAGAACTAACCTATCGTAATGGTGGCACTTTTGTTGGACTTAATGATTTTCGCTAGCTGATTGTTATCAGGAGTCATGCATGAAGCACAGGATAAAGGAGACACCCACATTTCATCTGGCGATTGTGGTTTTTCTCTCTCTAATTGTTACGGCCTGCTCCCATACGGTTCAGGTTGAAGGAAACTATCCCGCCCCTGTAGGTCATCAATTTCCACTCTCAGTGGGTATCTATCTGAGCGAGGATTTCAAAAATTATACCTATCAGGAGGATAGTGAGGACCGAGAGGAATGGAAAATAAATACTGGCAGAGCACAGGGAAATCTATTTGAAACTGTTCTCCGCTCTATGTTTGTCAATACTATCTCACTTTCTGAATACCCTAAGGATGTCCCCGCTAATGTTGAGCTTGTTATAGTTCCGGAAGTCCGTGAACTTCAGTTCACCATGCCCAGAGAAACAAGAGTCAATATTTTTGAGGTGTGGATCAAATATGATATGAACGCCTATGACTCCCAGGGGAACCAAGTTGCCAACTGGGTGATAACTGCTTACGGTAAAACACCAACCGCCTTTTTACAGTCCCAAGAGCAGGCCTTAACCCAGGCAATCAATATTGCTCTTCGCGATGCAGGTGCAACCTTATATACAGGTTTCGAAAAGGTTCCCGAGCTACAGGCATTTCTCTCTGGCAGGATTAGATCTGCGTCATTACAGGAATTTAAAGTAAAGTCCCCACAGGCTGAATAGAGGGTTTCATCGTGTTCAAGCCATTAATTGTTATATCCCTGCTCATCCTTAGCGGATGCACCACTGTAGTTATTGATGAATACAGACGTAGCGATGGTGAACTTGCGGCTGGGGATTCCGTGGTGATATTAGGGCGTCGCCATTCCAGTGATTACGAAACGGAACCCAATCTTATCGACTGTGTCGGCAGAGAATTACACAATCCTGAGATGGGGGTTAATATTATTCCCGAAAAAGAGTTTGTCGATCTTATGTATCCCTGGTTCGAGCCAAGAACCGCCCCCATGCATGTACGTTCACTCGATCGCCTTATGGAAAACAAAGAGGTCCGTGAACGTATGGAGTCTTATGGAGTGAAATACATCGTCTGGATAGACGGCTCCACAGAAACCACTGCCAGTGCCGGCTCAATAAGCTGCACGATCAGTACTGGCGGAGCTGGTTGTTTCGGTTTCGGTACCTGGGATAAGGAATCTGACTATGAAGCATCAGTATGGGATTTTCGCGATCGAGAGCTGTCCGGAAAGCTGAGCGCAGATGCCAAAGGCACATCTTATATGCCCGCCATCGTAATACCAATCCCCCTGATCGCACGGGTACAAAACAATGCTTGTAAAGGGATGGCCGTGCAACTACAGCAATTTTTGGTACCCGCAGCAGGCACCAGTTCTTAAACAATAAATAAGCAGGGAGGCAGGGTTAATGCAAAATTTCTTTCGGTGGTACGTCTTTTTATTGGTCCTTGTATGTACTGCATGTGCTTTCAACCCGGCCACCAACCGACCCGATCTGGTCTTGATGTCCGAGGATAAAGAGATTTCTATCGGCAAAGAAATGCATGAAAAGCTGATCGAAAGCACCCCTATCTACCAGGATCCAGTACTCACCGCCTATGTTGACCACGTAGGGCAAAAAGTAGCGGCAGCCAGCGATAGGCCCGACATTAAGTATCACTTCACGATTATCGATAGCCAGGATATCAACGCTTTTGCCCTACCTGGAGGCTATGTATATATCAATCGCGGCCTGCTGACTTACCTTCACTCCGAAGCAGAAATGGCAGCTGTGCTCGCCCATGAGATAGGCCATATCACTGCACGCCATGCCGTTCGTCAAAAAACCGCTGCCACTGGTGCCAGTGCCGCATCAGTATTATCTGTATTGGTAACAGGCAGCCGCGTTGTTGGTGATGCAGCAAATCTCTGGAGTACTGCTGCGGTGAAAGGTTATGGGAGGGAAATGGAGTTGGAGGCAGACCGCTTTGGTGCGCAGTATATGTTCAAAGCCGGTTATGATCCCACCGCAATGCTCAATGTAATTGGCATACTAAAAGATCAGGAAATCTTCGCCCGCAGACGGGCGCGTGTGGAGGGTAAAAAGCCGCAGACATATCATGGCGTTTTTTCTACTCACCCACGCAACGATATTCGTCTACAGGAAGTAGTCAAGGCCGCAGGTACCCTACCTGAAGAGAGCAAGGATGTTAAAGTAGCCTATTACCGTGAAAAAACTGATGGTCTTGTTTACGGTGATAATGCCAGGCAATCCAATAAAAATCGTTTTAATCATAAACGTTTAGGCTTCTCACTGCTGTTTCCTGATGGTTGGACAGTAGCCAATCAACGCTCCTCCATCGTAGGCACAGCTCCTGACCAATCAGCAACAATTACGATTAAGGTCGCTAAGCGTGAGGGGAATCAACCCGCAGATATGGCCTTGCGTGAGCAGTACGATTTACGCAAGCTGGAACAAGATGAAAAACTAAATCAATACCGACTAGAGGGACACACAGGTAAAGTCCCACCACTTGAAAAGAATAATATTGATCTAGATCGAGTTGCAATTATCTACTATGGCAGCCGTCAATTTATGCTGGAAGGTAAAGTGGCCAATGCATCATCGCAGAAAAAGGATGATCTTGAACATTATGACACACTATTTTTAACCAGTATTCGCAGTTTCAGACCCTTGCGGGAAACCGATATTGTAGAGAAGGATATAAGACGACTGCGCTACGTAAAAGCCACAGAAAAAACTACCTTTTCCTCCCTGGCACGACACATGGAAATTGGTGAATATGCTGAGGAACAGCTCCGACTTCTCAATGGTTATTATCCTCGGGGCGAACCAGAGCCCGGTGAATGGATCAAAATAATCCAGTAAAAAAGCTACCACCTTTCAATTATTCTTGGCATTTGTAGCAATATTCTGTATACCTGAAAAATACCGTATGGAAAATTAAATAATAACTTACGGAATTCACTATACGTGCAGAATTTTTCATTCTCCATAAAGACCCATTGGTCTACCTTACTCACAATTGAAGAACACTCTATGCCAGTAACATCAGTGGTGTATGGATACTTTAATTAAGTGTGTAGAAACATATTCACAACTTATGCACAGTACAATGTATTCTTTTTATTCTTCATTCATAGCAAGGCATAAATATCGATCCGCACAACCCTATATAGATCAAGTGCTAAAAACCATAATAATAGGAGCTTTAAATGAACGGCATGATGATGCAGTCACAACTTACCCTAACCGGTATCATGCAGCACGCCTTGAGTAATTCACCCAATAGTGAAATTGTCTCCATTACTACGGATAATCCTCAGTTTCGCTACACCTACAAAGAGGCCTTTAAACGCTCTGCCCAACTTGCCCAGGCCCTAGCCAGACTTGGAGCTAACAATGGAGACCGTATCGGCACTCTGGCCTGGAATGACCATCGTCATTTTGAACTCTACTATGCGACTTCCTGTAGCGGATTTGTTTGCCATACCATCAATCCACGCTTATTTCCTGAACAAATTCATTATATTGTCGAGCATGCCGAAGATCGCTGGCTGTTTATCGACCCAATGTTTGTTCCGCTTATTGAAAAAATGGTTGATAGACTCAACAGCGTAGAGGGTTTCATCGTTTTAACCGACAGGGCTCATATGCCCCAAAGCACTCTACATAATTACTATTGCTATGAAGAGCTTCTCGATAATCATTCTGGCGATTTCCACTGGCCGGAACTGAATGAGCAAAGTGCCGCCGCTCTCTGTTATACCTCCGGCACCACAGGGAACCCTAAGGGAGTCCTCTACTCTCACCGAGCAATGACACTGCACACCTACGGGGTACTAATGCCCGATGTCTTCGCCATACGCCGCGATGAAGCCATCCTTCCCGTAGTGCCCATGTTTCATGTTAATGCTTGGTCCATTCCCTACGCGGCACCTGCTGTTGGCGCTAAGTTAGTTTTACCAGGCCCTAAAATGGGTTGTGGTGAAACGCTTAGTAGACTTATACAACAAGAGTCAGTCACCATCGCCGCTGGCGTGCCCACCGTTTGGCTAGCACTTCTCAAATATTTACGTGAAAGTGGAGAAAAGGTCTCTAGCTTGAACCGTGTGGTCGTCGGCGGCTCTGCCTGCCCTTGGAGTATCATGGAAGAGTTCGAAGAAAAGCATGGTGTCTATACCCATCATGCCTGGGGTATGACAGAGATGAGCCCACTTGGTACCTACAATGCCCGCATAGATGAATATTTACCTAAGAATGAAGCCAAGGCCCTGCGCCTGAAGCAGGGCCGTGCGGGGTTTGGAGTAGAAATGCGAATTGTAGACCCTCTCGGCAGCCCCCTTCCTCACGATGGTATTGCTTTTGGCACACTACAGGTAAGAGGCCCTTGGGTTTGCGAACGCTACTATAAAGACGAAGAGTCTGCGCTCACGGTGGACGGATGGTTTGATACCGGCGATGTGGCCACTATAGACTCTTTAGGCTATCTGACCATCACCGACCGAACCAAGGATGTGATTAAATCTGGGGGAGAATGGATATCTTCCATTGAGCTTGAAAATTTCGCTATAACTTTTGATGGTGTTGCCGAGGCAGCAGTTATAGGTGTCGCTCATGAAAAATGGGCCGAACGGCCACTATTGATCGTGGTGCCAGAGACCGACGGAAAGCTCGAAGCCAAGCACATTCTCGCCGCCTTTCACGGGCGCTTCGCAAAATGGTGGATTCCTGATGACTGCATCATCACCTCAGAAATCCCCCATACCGCCACGGGAAAAATTAGCAAGAAAGACTTACGGCAGCAATTTGCACAACACCTCTGGCCTCAAGAAGTATCAGTATAAATTGCCATCAGAAAGGCAAGCATCTTAGCAACCCGTTCAACCGGGCAATAAGCCCGGTTTGCCGCTTGAAACCGTTGAGCAAATCTAAATGCCCTATGGTTCACACTATATTTAACCTCTTAGGCATTGATATATCTCTGTCATATTCTTTTGCTAGAAAGCTTCCCACACTTATTTGGGATCTCTTGCAAATGTTCAAAAAAATTCTGTCTACCTTATTACTCATTGGCTCTGCCAGCGCAAATATCACATGTGCTGAAAACAGTACCGCTGGAGCCGAATCCCCCTTGGTTATCGCTCATCGTGGTGCCTCTGCTTACTTACCAGAGCACACTCTCGAAGCAAAGGCCATGGCCTATGCTATGCGACCAGATTATATTGAGCAGGATCTGGTTCTTAGCAAAGATAATCACCTGATCGTGATGCATGATATCTACCTCGATAGCACCACCAATGTTGCAGAGATATTTCCTGGACGAGCTCGTGAAGATGGGCATTACTACACTATCGATTTCACGCTGGAAGAATTAAAAAAGCTCCGTGTTAGCGAAGTTTTCTCAATAGGCGAGGATGGGCCTCAGGCAAAATATCCGCATCGCTTCCCCCTATGGAAATCCAGTTTTCAACTATCCACTTTCGAAGAAGAAATAGAACTCATCCAGGGTTTAAATAAATCCCTTGGATATGAAATTGGTATTTATCCAGAAATAAAAAAACCATACTTCCACCACTGGGAAGAAAAAGATATCGCCACAATCGCTTTGCAAAAACTTAAGGAATACGGCTATAGCGACAAACAACAAAAAGTTTTTTTACAGTGCTTCGATGCAGAAGAGTTACAACGTATCAAGTTTGAACTAATGCCCGCTATGGGGATGGATCTTTCCCTCGTTCAGCTTATTGCTGCAACCAGCTGGGGGGAAAAACTGATTGAGATTGATGGCATAATTCAAAAATATGATTACGATTGGATGCTGGAGCCTGGCGGCATGCGCAAAATCACCAGCTATGCCGATGGCATCGGCCCTTGGTACCCCATGTTAATAGAAGTTGAGGATGGCAAGCCAAGGGCCAATAATATCGTCCGCCGTGCCCATCGCAGGGATCTCCAAGTTCACCCCTATACTTTTCGCGCCGACCCGGAGAAGCTTCCAGAGGAATTCGATAGTTTTAACCAATTCCTCCACTTTGCCGCCTACCAACTGCGCGTCGATGGAATTTTTACTGACCAGCCCGATCAAGCTGTCGATTACCTTTCCCGCCCTCACCATAGAAAACGCAGATATTAAGCAAACAAAAAAGTGGCCGCATCAGCGGCCACTTTTTTAATCGAACTTTGAGAAATCTGCAGGGCGCTTCTCCATAAAGGCAGTAGCCGCCTCTTTAAACTCCTCAGAAGTGAGGCGGTCCTGGAAATGGCGACCCTCCTCCTGAATAATCTCCAAACCCTTTTCCTGGGTTGCGCGACGCAATAACTGCTTGGAAAGCCGCACGGCAGCCGGTGCCTTCGCCGCTAGCTCAGCGGCCACCTCTCGGGCCCGAACAATCGCCTGCTCCGGCTCCACCGCCGCATTACAGATACCGATCTCCACAGCTTCCTGAGCACTAAACTTTTTGCCCAATAGCAATAATTCCGATGCTTTTGCGTGGCCGGCAATACGAGGCAATAAGTAACTGGAACCATACTCAGGGCATAACCCCAGGTTGACAAACGGCATTTGGAACAGGGCATCGTGTCCGGCAAATGACAAATCACAGTGCAACAGCATAGTGGTACCGATACCCACTGCAGGGCCATTCACTGCTGCAACCACTGGCTTGGGAAAGTTGTAAAGTGCGCTCATAAACTGGAATACCGGGGACTCCTCACCCTCTGCAGAGCCACCGAGAAAATCTGTCAAATCGTTGCCACTGGTAAAAATGCCCTCGGCACCAGTGAGAATAACTACGCGGATTTCACTATTATTGACTGCACTATTGAGCAACTCTGCCATGGCGGTATACATAGCCATAGTCAGTGCATTTTTGCGCTCAGGGCGATTGATGGTTATTTCCAGGATACGCTCGTTTACCTGGGCCTGAATTTCCGCACATGCGCTTTGCATAATGTTCTCCGGGTTCGAATCATTTAAGACTGATAGACAGCCGCAGCGGCCAAAAAACAGAGCTTTGAGTAAACGCAGAGCTTCTGATAGTGCTTCCGGAATACTAATAGGATCTTGGCCTAAGTGTGCAACCGCAAATAAACAGATTTCCGTTGATTAGCGCGAATTTTCTATGCCTTCCCCGAGGGAAACCACTTTTATCTTATTAGTTAGCACAAAAGGCTTGATAACCGGGTGTATAGCCGCGAGCCGCCTTTGACAGGCGATTCATATTAACGACTATAAGCCCAGAGGCGAGTTCATAACCAACCACATTCGTTGACGGGAATAACCCGGTGGCTCATAGATCACCGAGCTATTCTTTCAGGGCACTTGTTAGGGCTTTCGCGCGGATTCTCTACGCAGAGGCTGGCACATACAGTGAACACCACCACCTCCGGGAGTAATCATGGAGATATCCGGATCAATTACCTCAAGACCATGGGCCCGACACTTCTCCGCGAGGCCAGTATTGGCTTTGGGTAGCATCACTCGATCATTCCCCAGGGCCACCACATTAACTCCCAGTTCCAGTACTTGCGGGAAAGGAATATCGATAATCTCTATATTGCGACTCTTAAACCACTGCACCAGCTCCGGCTCGACGGCATCAACACAGATGGCCGCAAGCTTTTCCGCCAGCATTGCCACCATAACATCGATATGCAGGAAGAAGGGGTCAAACTGGTAGCCCTTTACCTCCCAACCCTCCTTCTCTACCCAGCTCTTCATCTGCGCAAAGCCCTGAGGACTGGTGCGCTCACCAGAATAACCGCACAGAATCACTCCCGGCTCAAGCACCATAAAGTCACCACCTTCCAGAGAGCCGGCGGTGATGACATCATAAATGGGGATATCCAGTTCCGCATACTTCTTAACGATAGGGGCCCACTCCCCCCGGCGCCAAGGGCTAAACATTTGCGTAACAATAGGTCCCCAGGGCGTCATTACCGAAGAATCACGTCCGTAGATCTGATAGGGTAAGCTGCTGTCTGCCGGAATCAAATGGGTAGTCACTCCCGCATGGCGATAGGCATCCAGCATTTCTTTATGCTGCATCTCAGCCACTTTGTGATCGAACTGCATGCCTAAGCGTTCAGCTCGGCGTGCACTGGCATTTCCCGTGCGCCAGCTGAAGTTATCCACCGGCCCGATGAGTACATCGCGCAATACGCCGTACTCCGAGTCCATTCCCCAGTTAGTCAGTGGAGCTGTACCACCGTTATCCTTGCGATACTTCAAGGTAAATTCACTCATGATCAACCTAAATCTATTGATAGGAACCCAGCCAACCTTTTAGGCTTACCAGGCGTTCTTATTGCATCTTGGCTAGTAAGGATAATCAGCCCGCTTCGGCGCTATTTAACATGGCGTGCAATAAAACATTACAGCCCGCTTCCAGGTGGCCTGGCTCAGCCGACTCCGCTTCATTGTGTGAAAGCCCCCCGGCACAAGGAACGAAAATCATGGACACGGGTGCAACCCGCGAGATATAGACCGAGTCATGCCCAGCTCCAGAAACCATCTTACGATTGCTATAACCCAGGTTTTGTACCGCACTGTCAACCGCCTCAATACAGTCTTTATCAAAAGCCACCGGTGGTGAGAACCACTCTTCGCGTACATCGATGACAACACCGCTGGCCTCTTGCGCCTGCTCGGCTACCCGGTAGAGAGTGCGGTGTAAATGCTCCAACCCCTCCGGTGTTGGGTGGCGTAAATCCAATGCGAGCACTACTTTTTCCGGTACGGTATTGCGGCTACCCGGTTCTGCACGCAAGTCGCCACAGGTAATCCGGGCATCCTCGGAGTAAGCCTTCACTTCCCCATATAGTTTCTCGCACAGCCACGCCATGGCCTGGACAGGGTCGCGACGATCCTCCATTGGGGTGGGCCCTGCATGACAGGGGGTACCAAAGAAGGTCACATCGTACCAGCGGATTCCCTGCACCCCGGTAACGACTCCAATCACTTGATCCTGTTTTTCCAGAATAGGTCCCTGCTCAATATGCGCCTCAAAGGCCGCTTTGATAGGTGCCGGCTGGACCGGTTCAGGACCTAAATACCCAATACGCTCCAGCTCCTGGCCAATGGTTATGCCAGATTTATCCATGCGGCTGTGGCCATAATCGAGGCTAAACTCCCCCGCCCAAACACCGGATCCGACCATGGCTGGTGAAAAGCGAGCCCCTTCTTCGTTAGTCCACACCACCACTTCCAGGGGTGCCTTGGTTCGAACCCCACCCTCCTCAAGGGTGCGCAATACTTCGAGGCCGGCCAGCACACCGTAAACTCCATCAAACTTGCCGCCAGTGGGCTGGGTATCCAGATGCGATCCTGTAATCACTGCGGGGAGGTCATTGTCGGTACCGGAACGGCGAGCAAAGATATTCCCCATGCGATCCACGCGAATTTCACAACCGATTTCCCGGCACCAGCGTACAAACAGGTCGCGCCCTTTACGATCCTCATCAGTCAGAGCCTGCCGGTTACAACCCCCAGCAGGGGTTGCACCAATTTCAGCCATTTGCATAAGACTTTGCCAGAGACGTGTGCCATCAATACGCAATTGTTGTGCGGGGTTTTCCATTCAAAAAGCTCCGGGCCTGATATTGAGGATCATATTAATCACTTTGGCAAAAGTTATGTTTTGATCCTTACAGATTAAAGAGAGCATTATTTCGCCGTTGATCAAAACTCGACCAGAATTTACCAAATGACTCTCACTTATAGCTCATACTTGAAAATAGACGAGCTGCTAGGGTGCCAGAAGCCCCTATCAGATGGCTCTAAGCACGATGAACCTCTGTTTATTGTGAAACACCAGAGCTTCGAGCTCTGGTTTAAGCAGATGTTACATGAACAGAGCTTCCTGGTATGGCTCTTCAGTTGACCGCGCCTTACATCCGCTTAAGCGAGTGGGTAAAATTTACCGCACGCTGATTCAATAAGTGGATATTCTTGAAACGCTGACACTACTGGAATTCTTATCCTTCAGGGACCGGCTCTCAACCGCTAGCGGCTTTCAGTCATTTCAGTTCTGCGAGATAAAGGTTCTGATTGGTATCTATCACAATGATCCCCTGCTGAATGAGATCTGTGCAGGCTGCTCGATATCGACTGTTCTTTACAACAATAATGGTAGAGCGAAGGATGGAAGCAAAGCAGGCACTGGCGGATCGGCCATGAGCGGGCAAAAAGCGATTTTTACCGTTTGCCTTTCCTGCGCTATTGAAGGCTCCCGTTGCGGGGTCTCAGTAATTAGCAGCAGGCATAAAAAAAGCCAGCATATTGCTGGCTTTTTTTATGCAATGCGAAGGCTCGCTCGCTTCTCTCTGGTTTACTTCTCGAAAGGCACCAGGGAAACTTGAATAGCCGGATTCACTTCCTTAGCAGCATCCGCGATCTGTACATAAGTATCCGCACTCGACTTGTTATGCGCACGTACAATCACAATAGCTTGAGGGTTCTCGGCATACAGCTGCGCGATACGGGCACGAACAGCGCGACTATCAATACGGCTACCAGCAAGACTGATCTCATCGTTGGCGTTCACAACCAGCAGGATGTTTTGCTTATCTGAATCAGGCGGGTTGTCCTGGGTCTGGTTCGGATCAGGCACATTTACGTCCAACGCTTTCTCTTTTACAAAGGACGCCGTTACGATAAAGAAGATCAACATGATGAACACTACGTCCAGCATGGGCGTTAGGTCGATATCCGCCTTCTCTTCTTCTACGGCCTTTCCGCGTCGTCTACTCATAAAACACCGTGCTGTTATCAAATACCAAGGGTGCCGGTTTAACCGGTCTCATCTGGTGGGCAAGATTGCCGCGAATCGCCAGGCATTGCAAGTACAACCTATAACCAATAGAAATAATCCTTTAAAATCAATACGTTAAGAAAGCAAGCTGAATAATCAGATCATTTTTTGATCGAAAGATCCGACTATCGCTGCTGCAGATAACGCTGGTAATCCGGTACCTCCCGGTCAAACTCACGCTCCATTAGGGTCGACTGAACAATCATGTCTGCACTACTCGAATTGCAGGCCACGGGTATATTCCAAGCAGCAGCAATACGTAACAGTGCTTTGACATCTGGATCGTGAGGCATAGGCTCAAAGGGGTCCCAGAAAAAGACTAGCAAGTCTACCTTGCCTTCACTGATTCGGGCTCCAAGCTGCTGATCCCCCCCTAGGGGACCGCTCAATAGCTTCTCTACTTTGAGACCGGTAGCTTCCTCTATCTTACCGCCAGTTGTGCCCGTAGCCAGAAGACTGTGCTTCTCCAGAAGATAACGGTGACGAAGACACCACTGTATCAAGGTCCCCTTGCGGTTGTCGTGGGCGACCAGGGCGATCCGTTTACTCGCGGGTAACGCCTTAGAGATAAATTCCATAAGGACCTCAATAAAAAGTAACTCTTCTATATTATCTCAATCACACGGAAGTTGTTCCCTCTACTCCACCCCACGAAGTATTAAGGAATTGCTCCCCACAGAAGTAGGTTCACCTCGGTATAATGGTGAAAACCTCGTACCTAAGTAAGGAGAGAATATGAGTGTAGGAGCCTGGGAGCCACAGGTGAGTGGCCGGCAAGAAGAAAACCAGTGGGAATTCGACCGGGATCAATTGCAGAGGCTTATCAGTGTTGCCGCCTCTGATAACAGCCTAAGCGCAAATCTAAATAAAGATGACTTAAAGGCCTCAAAGCTGATTCGCCTGCCGTCACAGCAATGGTTAGAAGAGAGCCAACACTGGGACAACGAGCAGTTATGGCAACTCATACGCTTCTTCACCCTTGCAGAAATGGAACTGACCGGCTGGGATGCCGGGGCAGAGTCTGCTGTCATTCCCCTGGCAAAAGAGCTGCGCCAACGCAAAGCACCATTACAAAAAGAACAACTTCTCTGGATTCGTCAACACTCCAATAACCGCTACCTTCCCTACGGGCCACTGTAACCTTTAGATACCAAGACACGGTGATAGAGCCGCAATCCCTTCCTCTATCACCAAAGTCTCTGCTTAAGTTATCAACTCTTTATAAAGAAGAATCCATCTCCAAGCGCTATTAAGATAGCTTGAAAACTTTCAGCTAATTCACCGCAATCGCCATCACTATCAGAAACCACTGCAAGGGAATATCTTGTTAACCTAGAATTCTCTGCCCAGCATTAAACTGAGCCCCCTAAGGCTATTCATAGCAATGCCTACTTAGGAAGCATACTTTTAGCTCCAGGAAGTGATGACTCTACAAAAGACTCAACCTGTCACTAGATAACAAAGAATTTACTTTAAAGCCTTCATTATCCCAGTTACCCAAGTGAATGTTCTTGAGCGTTTTAACACTCAGCAAATACCCACTAACTTTTTGATACTTAGTTAACAGACCAGTTGAGTTAGTCTGCAACAAAGCGATTAGTTCCTACGACTATTTCAAGATAGCCACAAACACTCAAAACTCAACCAGAATTCAGATCGGCTGTTGGCATCAATGGGAAAATTCTTGGCCAATATCCAGCTTAACCACCGAGCTTTTCTCTTAACTCACCTAAACAGAGTAATATCCCCATAAATAAAGAGGCTATCTAATTAATCAAAGCCTACATGTACACGTATAAGAAGTGCCTTACTGATCCGCGACGGCTCAGCTGAACTTTGAAGGCGTTGTACATCACTAACCTCTCGCAGGTGCAGGATAGTAATATCCACGGCTTTCGAAGTTCTTCTGTTAGACAGTGCATCCAGACTAGAAGCCCATGAAAAGAGTGGGCATTTCTCCAGAGCCAGCCACTACTTTTACTCCACTTAAGAAGCCAGAGCTTTCAAGGCATGGTTAGAGTCACTTTCACTATAGTGAAAACAGTATTCAGCCACATTAACTCAGCGCGGTAGGGTTACATCTGATAAAGACTGCAATGATTCATAGTCGCAGGCTCCGAGCTTAAGCATTTGTCGATAACAGTCCGTTAAGTTTTGTTAACTCTTTACTTGCTCAACACACTAACCCTACTACCTGGGTTTGCGCTAAATCGGAACTGTAAGTGCTCTCTAGTTTAATCTCTTATACAAAAACGAGAGTCATCAATAAACCATAGGAAATTACTCAACTATTCACTTGCAATTACACCTTTCAGTTTATGCAACGAGAGTAAAACAAAAGTCTTCTTTACTGCGCAAATACCTACTACGACTCTCTTTTTAGGTCCTCAAATTGAAAATATATAAAAAAAAACGATTTTTTTTACATGAAATAGCAAAATTCCATATAAAACACTTGCATTTAGGTATACAAATAAGCTGCAATTAGCGCCGCTCACTTGGGGGGACTCACTATCAATTGTTTTCTGCCGAAAACAGACGTCTTCGACAGTGCATTTCACTGGGAAGATGGCTGAGAATAATTGATAGGAATGCCCCCATTTAACAAAACAATACATTTGCAGGGAAATTTAAATGGCTACAAAAAAAGTATCCGCAGTCGCCACTAGCGATGTTGCACAGCTGGAAGCGGAGCTGCGCTCCCTTACCGCGAAACTGGAAAGTGCCCGTCTCAAACAAGAGAAGGACCTGACCGCTAAAGTAGAAAAGTTGGCAAACAGTGCCAAGAAAACCGCAGAAAAAGCTAAAGCGACTCAAGAAAAAGTTGCCGCTGTCCGCGCTAAGAAGAAAACCCCGGCCCAGCAAAACCAGCTGAAAAAAGCGCGTGATGCTGCTGCTGCAGCCAAAACTGCCGCTGCTGAGGCCAAAACTGCCGCTGCAGAAGCAAAAGAAGAGCTGGCCAGCATTAAAGCTGCAAACAAACTTGCAGCTAAAGTAGCCAAAGTTGTCGCTAAAGAAGAAGCCGCCATCGCTAAGAAGCTGGCAGCCGAAGAGAAGAAGCAAGCTACAGCAGAAGCCAAAAAAGCTGCAGCTGCTGCCAAGAAAGCTGCCACTGCAGAGAAGAAAAAAGCTGCTGCGGTAAAGAAAAAGCCCGGTCGCCCAGCCAAAGCTGACTCAGCTAAGAAGAAACCAGGCCGTCCTCCTAAGGCTGCAGCCACTACTGAAGAGCCCAAGAAAAAGCCGGGTCGCCCAAAGAAAACCGAAGAAGCTAAAAAGCCCGGTCGTCCAGCCAAAACCGAAGCTGCCAAGAAAAAGCCTGGCCGTCCAAAGAAAGCAGAAACAGAAGCCGCAGCAACTGAAGCTGCTCCTGTAAAACGCGGTCGCGGCCGCCCGCCAAAGGCAGAAACTGCGAAAAAGAAGCCCGGTCGCCCGGCCAAAAGCGAAGCAGCCAAGAAAAAGCCAGGGCGCCCCAAAAAAGTCGAAGCCGCAGCCCCAGCTGCAACTGAAGCTGCTCCTGTAAAGCGCGGCCGTGGTCGTCCGCCCAAGGCTAAGTAATAAGTAACTCACTTAGCTTGTTCAGCGGGAACAACAGCGCCCGCTGAACCGCCCCCGGCAAGCCCGGGGGCTATCCTTTGCACTCACCGATTTGAACACCAATACTGACCGCGCGTATGTGGTGATCCTCCCCCAAATACAAAATGCAATCGGCCCAGTTAGGCATATCAATTAACAGATTTCGTGTTATCCGTTCATAGTGCTCAATAAAGCGGTCCAGCTCAGACTCCTCCATCCCCGCCCCTGTGCGTTTACGTAACTTTTGTTCCTGTAGTTTGCGCCACTCAAAAATTGACTCCATTCCAGGAGCACACAGCATCACCATGATATCCACGCGCTGAAATAGTTCGCGATAGATCCCTTCCAATTGCTGATTAATAAAACGTCTCCAGCTGCCGGAAGTGTCCTCTAACCTCTCCAATGAATTAATAGGCTGAATTGGTGTTATCGATGCCTTAGCGCCGAGACACCATCCCTCATGTAATACAATATCCACCTTGCCACTATGCACAGGCCAAAGGTTACTGGGCACCCTGTCATCTTTGGATTTATCAAAACGCGGCAGAGAAACTTGTGACTGATCTCCAGCACTGCAAAGAGCATCCAGAGTATCTAACCCCAATTGAACATCGTGAGTGCCCGGTACTCCGCGGGTGCGCAAGAGCGGGTGAACCTCTTCGGAGAGCTGCAGCCGCTGGGAATGAGTCAGGTAAATGTCATCCAAAGAAAAAGTGCAGCAGTTGAACCCCTGTTTCGCCAGTATCAGGCAAATAAAGTCTGATAACGTTGACTTGCCAGTGCCCTGCCCACCACTAATCCCCACAACCAGGGTCTGCCCTTCCTTGTGTCTTTTCATGAGCCATAAAGCCAATGGCAAGTAATAGGCCTCTATCTCATGAGAAAAATCTGCTGGCAGTTGGTGCTTCTGGATAAAACTACCAATCACTTGCCGTAGACTTGTCCCTGCTAATTCACGGCTAAGTTTGATAATTTCCTCCGGCCAGCGACATATTCCAGTCTCTAACTTGTTTCCCAACCTTCCCTCCAGATTCGGCTCCAATTTTTAATCAAGCCTCTTATTCACCATAAAGAAACGGGGGCCATGGCCCCCGCAAAAAGTGATCACAAGAATAATTTAATACTGAATATGCTAGCTCAATCGAGGACCTGCTAACTTTCTCCAAGAGAGTTTGCTGCGCAAATGCCCAGGCAAAACCAAAAGAACCGGGGTCACCAGTAACGTCAGGAGTGTGGAGAAGGACAATCCATAGACGATAGCACTGGCCAGTTTGACCCAGAATGATGCGATTACACCGTCGACCACAACATTTCGTCCTACCATGTCGACACTCACACCTAGGGCTAGCGGCAACAAACCTAAAATCGTCGTCGCAGTAGTGAGAAATACCGGGCGTAACCTCTGCGTGGAAGCTTTGAGGGCCGCCTCTGCGGGGCTAAGGTTAGGCTCACTTTTACGTACAAAGTTATAGGTATCGATCAAAACAATATTGTTGTTAACCACAATCCCCGCGAGGGCAACGATCCCTACTCCAGTCATGATGACACTGAAGGTGCTCTGGCTAAGTAACAAACCCAACATCACACCAATCGTCGACATAATCACCGAAGACAAGATCAGCAATGACTGATAAAAACTGTTGAATTGGGTTACTAACAAGATAAACATCAAAAACAGTGAAAGTAGAAAAGCCACCCCTAGAAACTGAAAGGACTCACTCTGCTCTTCATCCGCACCGCGAAATAATAACTCCACGCTTGGATCTACCGGATTCTGCTCAAGCCAAGCCCGGATTTCTTTGACCTTATCGTCTGGCAACACACCCTCCTGAGCGTCAGCTTTTACTTGCATGCGGGTAATGCCGTCGATCCTTTCAATTTTGTCTACTTTCGGCATGGCCACTGTATGTACAAAGCTGCTGATAGGCACTGTACCGCGCGGAGTGTTGACCTTGAGTTGATCAAGAGCGGCTATACCGCGAGCACTCTGCGGGTAACGAATACGAATATCCACCTCTTCATCAGTATCATCGGGACGGTATTCAGCCACTCGCACACCGTTGGTTACCAGCTGAACCGCTCGTCCTACTTCAGTCAGATCAGCTCCATACAAGGAGGCCTTGGCACGATCCACCCGCACCTCCCACTGAATCCCTGGGAGTGGTGCAGTATTGACAATATCTCGTAAACCACCGAAATCATCTTCCATTGCCCGGTGTAGTCGCCAAGTCTCGGCCAATAATTTTTCATAGTTCTGCCCGCGTAGCTCTAACACAATATCTTTGCCAACTGGCGGGCCGCCTTCCATTACGTTAGCCGTAACCTTGATCCCTGCAAAATTTGCTGTGCGTGCACGAATATCTTCGAAAACTTCCCGGCTGCGCCGCTCGCGCTCCTCAGCCGGCAGCAGCTCCACCAACATATTGGCAATCTGGTCCGGGGCACGATCGGAGTTACCGGAAATTCCACCGGAACCGATTGTCGTGTGCGCTATACGTACTTCTGGAATACTCAGGACCGCTTTTTCCACTTGGGCGACCAGCACTTTCTTCTCCGCCATGGAGAGATTGCCCTGCGCTCTAATCTCAACATTGCCGTACTGCTCTTCGGTCTCGGTGAAAAATTCAACCCCGGCACCAAAGCGGCCAAAAGCAATAAATATGCAGACCAAGAGAACAATTGTGGTGGTAAAGGCCATCCCCGGGCGACGCAAGACAAAAGCCAAGAGGCGGGCATAGTAACCGGTAATTCCCGGTAGGAGCGTGGGCTGCCCCTCCTCTAACTGCTTTAAGTAACTACGCGTTGAAGCTGTTAAATTACTTTTGCCAAATAAAGCGCCCAGCACCGGAGCAAAAAACAGTGCATAGAGCAGTGATCCCGCTAATACCGCAAAGACAGTCACCGGCAGGTAGCGCATAAACTCGCCGACCACTCCCGGCCACAGCATTATCGGAAGAAAAGCGGCGAGCGTAGTTGCCGTTGAGGCGACAACCGGCCAAAACATACGACTGACCGATGCGATATAAGCGTTACGAGCACTCAAACCCTCTGCCATTTTTCGATCGGCAAATTCGGTAATCACGATGGAACCATCAATCAGCATACCGAGGGCCAGTAACATGCCGAACATCACCATAAAATTAAAGGAGTACCCCAGATACCAGGTGACGATAGAACCGAACAGCAGCGAGAATGGCACCCCCAATCCAACCAGAATGCCTGAGCGGAAACCCAGGGCAGCCACCACAATAATCATTACCAGCAGCATTGCAGTAAGAATATTGCCCTGCATTTCACTGACCATATCCCGCGCAAAGTTGGACTGGTCAAAAACAAACTCCACTTTTACGCCTTGGGGTAAAGCTCCCAGCTCCTCTTGCACAACCGATCTGACCCGATCTGCCACATTTACGGAGCTGGCGTCATTGCGTTTCTCGACATTAATAGCGAGACCGGGGCGACCGTTGATGCTGGTAAAACTCACAGCATCCTTGAAGGTGCGGCGAATATCGGTCACATCACCCAGGGTAACAACGCCATCTGCCGAATTCTTTAACGGGATCTCATAAACATCCTGTGCACTCTCAATCAGGCCGGGAACTTTGACAGAAAAGCGCCCGCGATCTGTATCCAATTCTCCTGCGGGAATCAGCAAGTTATTACCCAGCACCGCGTTAATCAGCTCTGCACTGGTCACCTGATAGTGCTCCAGGCGCACCGGATCAATAGTTGCCTCGACTACCTCTTCGCGATTGCCGTGTAGATCTGCGCTCAATACATCGCTGATATTTTCTATTTTGCGCTTAAGTAACTGGGCACTACTGAGCAGTACCCGCTCACTAACTTTTTCCCCAGAGAGGGTAACCACAATGGTGGGAAAAGGTTGCGCCGATGCCTCCTCAACGGTGGGTTCTTCCGCATCCCTTGGCAGCTCTGCACGGGCCCTCTCCACAGCGTTGCGTATATCATCCACCGCATCATCCACATCAATTGCGGAGTCAAATTCCACCACGATATAGGCCAGGGACTCACGGGCGACCGCAATCACCTCGACAACTCCCTCAACCGCACGGATTTCCTGCTCCAAGGGGCGAACCAAAAGGCGCACGCCATCCTCGGGAGAAATCCCCTCATGGGTAACCTGCACCATAACAAATGGCGGATTCACTTCAGGGCTAGATTCAATTGTCATAGCACCGCGGGCCACAAGCCCCACTAAGACAATCAGCAACATCAGGCAAATGGCACTGCGATTGCGCGCAATCGCATTCTCCAATAATTTCATCGCTAGTTACCTTCCTGATCATCCTGTGCACTGGGCACTGAAACCGGCTCAGGGGTGATATCCACAGGCTGGGATTGCACACTGAGTGCAGGTTCTGGTGGAGACATTTCCACCTTGACAATATCGCCCTGGCTCACATATTCCTGACCGACGGTGATCAGAGTAACCGGGTCCGGCAGGCCACTGACCCAAACACCCCCGTCTCCATCACCCACCAAAGTGACATTGATAAAATCGACCTGATTGTTTTCATTGAGCACCCGCACACCCAGTGTGCCGCTGTCATCCAGAGTCAGTAGTGAGGAGTTAATATGGTGTGCCAGTATTTCACCGGTGGGCAGAGCCAAGCGACCACTTAAACCACCGCGCAGCAAGTTGCCGGGATTATTCACTGCCACCTCGACACGGTAAGCGCGGGTGATCTCTTGTGCCTGCTGGCTGATGTAACGCAATTTACCCTGAACCGGAATACCACGTTGTAATTCTGCACTGGCCGGGCCCGCGGGCACTAAATTGCCCACTTGATTCTCGGAGACCTCACCAACTACCAGAATTGGATCCAAATCCAGCAGGGTCGCACATTCTTCTCCCCGGCGAATAAAATCACCCAGCTCTACTGCGCGCTTATTGACCACGCCGGCAAAAGGCGCGCGGATTTTCAAGTTATCCACCATCACCTTGGCCGAGGTGAAATCCGCCTGCGCTTGCGCCAGAGCAACATTCTGCTGAGCCATGGCCGTATCGGACTGCAAGCCTTTCTTTTTTAGCCGCTCAGCGCCAGCATAATCCAGACGCGCTTTATTGAGCGCGGCTTCGGCCAGGGCCAGTTTTTCCAGACGGTCCTCCGCTTCGATTTCACAGATCACCTCACCCTGTTGTACTTGGCTTCCCTCTGGCACTGGCAGCCGGGCTATCACACCATCCAGTTCCGCTCTCAGGCGCACGCTGCGATTTGCTTCGGTATGCCCATTGACCAACACCCGTGTCGCGTAGGACTGAGCCTCAATCCGCCGGGCCTGAACCCGCATCGCCGCCTCGGGAACAATCCCCGCTTTTTCGGCGGAATTCGCACTCTCACTATCCTCTTCAGGTAGCAAAACTCCACTGAATAGCCAGGCAAGGGCCAGTAGGGTAACGAGTAATGCGATTCGATAATTTCGGTTAGACCAGATAGATACCAGTGCACTCATAAATAGAAACCTGTCAGGCACAAATAAAGCGGCCGGCAGCAACGCTGGCGCAGTGTTTTGAGTAGGCCAAATTTTACACAGCCCAGTCGTATTCCTAAATTGAATTTTCAGAGAAATAGACCAGCTGACAAGGCTGCGAGGCCGGTAACATCAGTCGATGTCTGAGTAAATTGAGTATAAGAAGGGGCAGGTGCTTCGCGTGGGGCAAAGAGGGGAAATCGGTCAGACTGTCTTCACAGGGCACTCCGACCGCATCATTTAGTGAGAATTAAGACAGCATCGATTCCAAAAAGCCCAGCATATCTGACTCATCATCAATCAGTTCACCGGAACCAAATTCCGCATTCCAATCGAGAAGTATTCTGGCCAGAGCCCTTGCCTGTTCGGCCAGGGCAACTAACTCTTCGCGGCTATTCTTCGGCCCTGTGTAAAGCTTTAATTTGCGATGGCTATCGGCCAGTTGATGGCTGGGGTACTTAGAGCGATACACTTCCAACTTCCAGCGCAGCGAATGCACCATATTGCGATAAAACGTCAATTTTGTTGGCAACTGCAGCAGAGTGAAATCTTCAAGATCCCCAAACAGGGAGCAATCGAGCCCGAGCACCTGGGTCTCGCGGCTATTGTGCGCAGCAAAAATATTCGCGCTACGAGGCTCTGCCAACAACATAGAGAGGTCGCCAAATAATTCCCCTGGGCGAATAACCGCCAGGGGACGCTCGCCATTAAGCCCATTGCCCTCCACTTGAACCTGCAGTTCTCCCCGCAAAAGGAAAAAAACCCACTGATCCACATCGCCGGCGCGCAGCAGCTGTTCGCCAGGTTCCAAACTCAAAAGTCGGGAGCGCTTTAACAATACATCGTACTGCCACTCACTGGCCGCACGAATATCTCGAAACAGATGAATGACGTTAAGAAGCTTATCGACAGCTTCCCGCGGATAGTCAATAAGGGGCTTGGTTTCCATAGATACCGCAAAATTAGTGAAAACTTTTCCATTTTTTCTAAAAGTGTGGCCGATGCCACTTGGCGATGCCGGATTCTAAACGATATCGATCTGCCACACACATCGTTGGCTATGACAATCGTTTCCCACTCGGCACCCGCGATCCTGCGAAGGGGGGCATTCTAACCTCTCCAGGCTTGAACTCCATTCCAGTTGCAGTAGAGTTAGGCGAAGTGTTGAGTACAGTGTGCTCACTCACACTTTGAATGCGCACTATTTCATCTGATTTGTGTGCACCGGGGAGGGACACCTCAATCTTAATTACCGGGACCCGAGTGTCCGGATATGCAGACACCATAGAACAATGAAATCGATAAAAATTGTCTTCTCACTTTGGGTGTTAACATTTGCTGTAACTACCTCAGCTGCACCGCTCTTAAATGGCCTTGCGCTCGAACAACAATTTAACAAAGAGCTCTATATAGCCGCTGTCTACTCGGAGAGTCTTTCCAGTGATTCAGCCGGCCTTTACAACCCAGAGACACCGCGGCGCCTGGAAGTACGGGTGCTCGCCAAAAGCCTGCCCGCGCGCCGTTTCCGCAACCAGTGGATGGAAAGTATCGCCATCAATAACCGCGGTGACACCCTGAGCAGTCAGGCGGAGGATATGGTGACCTTCGCCAACCTGTTTAAAGGCCGCCTGCACCGCGGGGACCAGTTAGCCATCGATTTTGCCGCCGACAGCGGTATCACCTCGGTTTCCCTGAATGGCATTACCCTCGGTGAGATAGCCAATCCGGATTTCTTCAATACCCTGCTACGCGCCTGGATCGGCCCTGTCCCCCCCTCGACAGATTTTCGTGACGGACTGCTCTCTGCCGGAAATATTCCCGACTCCCTGCGCTCCACTTTTGAGAGCCTAGAGCCCAGCAGCGAGCGGATCGCCGAACTGCAGTTGAAGTTGATTAGCCAAGAGGAAGCCCTGGCGGCGGCGCAGGCACCACAGAAAGAGGAGGAGCTATCCAAGCCCACACTGGTTGAGGTGGATCTCGCCCCGCCCACCATGACTCTGACTCCGGCAAGCTCCGAAGTGTTGGAGGTGGCCGAGCAAATCACAGAGCAGGTAGCTCAGACTGAAGCCACCGATGGGCTCTCACAGACAGAGGAAGCCCCCCTGCAGCAGGAAAACGAAAGTAGCGGCGAGCCTATCCAACTAGCCGCAAACAGCCCCGAGGATATAGCGCTGGCAGAAATGGATGAGGAGTTTGAGGAGGAAGAAGAGGCCCCCCTAACCGCCGGTATGATCTTGGCTCGCCAAATTTACACTTCCAATCTACTGCGCCACACCTACCGTCATATTCGCTATCCGAAACGCGCCCAGGAGCGGGGCCAGGAAGGTAGTGTGCGCCTGAATGTGGTTATTAACACCCGCGGCGAAGTAGAGGAGATTCAGGCAGTGCAAGAATCCCGCTTTGGTACTCTCAACCGTGAAGCTCGCGCTGCGGTAGAGAGAGCGGCGCCATACCCCGCAGTACCCTCCCAGCTGGGCGAGGAGACTTTCAGCTTCTCACTGCCGATTACCTTCAATCTACCCGACTGACCCACTCTTTCGCAAAAGCCCCACTCTGTGGGGCTTTTTACTAAGAAATTTCGCTAAATTTGTAACTCCTAACCAAATTAGCCAAGCCACCATCTGCCGCAGTCCATCCGCCGCTAAACGCAGCCCTCTTGCCCAACCTTACTGTCCCCTTTTACCATGTACGTTTGACACAACTGTACAAAATTTAGCCAAAAGAGCCGAAATGAAAAAACTATTACTACCTGTCGCTATTGCAGGCATTCTCGCCGGCACCCAGCTGTCACTAACAGCCCACGCCCACGATCACAGTGGCTCCAGCCACCATAAGGCCACTGCTGAACAGCAGCAGCTCACTTCCGGTATCGACCTCACCGCGATGGATACTAGTGTTCGCCCACAGGATGACTTCTTCGCCTATGTAAACGGCACCTGGCTAAAGAACACCGAAATTCCAGCAGATAAATCCCTCTGGGGCGGCTTTACAACCCTGAGAGACAAAAGCACAGAACAAGTTAAAACACTGATCATGGAGGCCAGTAAAGGCGCCAGCAGCAAAGATGCCAAGCAGATCGGTGACCTCTACAACAGCTTTATGAATGAAAAGCTGATTGAAAAGAAAGGCATTACCGCTGTCTCCTCCGAACTCGCCAAAATCGACGCAATTAAGACCCGCAAGGATCTGACCAACTATTTCGCCTACGCTGATATCGCTGGCTACGACGTACCCTTCGGTGGCGGCATCTACCAAGACCTGAAAGAGGTCGAGAACTATATTTTCTACCTGTGGCAGGCCGGCCTGGGTATGCCGGACCGCGACTACTATTTCGAAGATACCGAGAAGAGCAAGGGGCTGCGCAAGGCCTATAAAGAGTATCTGGTAGAAATCCAAAAGTTAGGCCAGCTGGATAATGCCGAAGCGTTCTCCAAGAAAATCTTCAAGCTGGAAGAGAGCCTCGCCAAGCATCACCGT
The DNA here is from genome assembly GCF_052466715.1 of Microbulbifer mixtoriginis (SeqCode). NCBI lineage: Bacteria > Pseudomonadati > Pseudomonadota > Gammaproteobacteria > Cellvibrionales > Microbulbiferaceae > Microbulbifer > Microbulbifer mixtoriginis (SeqCode). The sequence goes on from NZ_CP174288.1 coordinate 3,765,761, forward strand.
ACACGCCTGGACAACCGCGACCCCGAAAAGTATTACAACAAGAAATCCGCTGCGGAACTGAAGAAGCTGATGCCTGCAGTTGACTGGAACAGCTACCTAAGCACAGCCAAACTGGCCAAGGCTGACAGCTTTATTGTGGGCCAGCCCGAGTACCTGGAAGCCGCTAATCAGATCATTGTCGACACCGATATGGCCACCTGGAAGCGCTACCTGAAGGTCAAGGTACTTTCCGCCATGGCGCCTTACATGCACAGTGAGATTGCCCAGGCACATTTCGATTTTTTCAACACCAAACTCCACGGCGTAGAGCAGATGGAACCCCGCTGGAAGCGCGGCACCCAGTTTGTGAATGGCGCAGTGGGTGAGCTGGTCGGCAAGCGCTACGTTGAAAAGTACTTCCCACCGGAAGCTAAAGCGCGCATGACTGTGCTGGTAGACAACCTGAAAGCCGCCTACCGTGAATCCATCGAGTCCTTGGAGTGGATGGGTGAGGACACCCGCAAACAGGCATTGTTTAAGCTGGAAAACTTCACCACCAAGATTGGCTACCCGGACAAGTGGCGCGACTACTCCGCCCTCAAGGTAGATGCCGATAACCTGGTGGGCAATGTGCTGGCAGCCAATATGTTTGAGGCCAGTTATGATCGCAACAAGCTGGGCAAGCCCATCGACCGCGGTGAGTGGGGCATGAGCCCACAGACCGTGAATGCCTACTACAACCCGGCAATGAACGAGATCGTGTTCCCCGCAGCCATTCTGCAACCGCCATTCTTTAATATGAATGCCGACGATGCAGTGAACTACGGCGGTATCGGTGGTGTGATCGGCCATGAAATCGGTCATGGCTTCGATGACAAGGGCAGTAAATTCGATGGCAAAGGCTACCTAAATAACTGGTGGACTGACTCTGACCGCAATAACTTTGAGAGCCTTACCAGTAAGCTGGTCTCCCAATACGACGCCTACGAGCCCTTAGAAGATGAGCACATCAACGGCAAGCTGACTCTGGGTGAAAACATCGGCGACTTGTCCGGCCTCGGCATCGCCTATAAAGCCTACAAGATGTCCCTGAACGGCAAAGAAGCACCGGTCATCGACGGTTTCACCGGCGATCAGCGCGTATTTATGGGCTGGGCACAGGTTTGGCGTAGCAAGATCCGCGATGAAGCTCTGAGCGGCCGTATGAAGGTGGATACCCATTCTCCTGCGGAGTACCGAGTGAAAGGGGTCCTCCCCAATATCGAAGCTTTCTACGAAGCTTTTGATATTAAAGAAGGTGACGGTATGTACCTGCCGAAAGAGGAGCGCGTGAAGATCTGGTAATCGCTGGCAATAATCCTGCCATCTGTTACCGGCTTTCCGCTCTACCGGCCGCCCCGGCGGCCGGTTTCTCTCAATATTTTCCTCGAAGCTTCCCTCTCTCCTAAAATTTCCTCATTCTTGTACCATCCATTTCATCAACACTACAGGATGGACAAATCTTTGCCGCAATAGCTTAAGATGGATGGCGTGCTTTCATAAGAGATACCACCAATGGCCCATCGCACCCAGTTCCAACTGCTTGCCAGCCGCCGCTTTCTGCCCTTCTTTATCACCCAGTTTTTAGGTGCCTTTAACGATAACGTATATAAAAATGCGTTGATCGTGATGATCGCCTTTCGCTTGGTGGAAAGCGAAGCCAATGCTCTAATTAATATCGCCGCCGGCCTGTTTATACTGCCGTTTTTCCTATTTTCCGCCTCTGCAGGTCAGTTGGCGGACAAATTTGATAAGAGCCGCTTAATTAGACTGATCAAGCTGGGAGAGATCGTTATTGGCTCCCTCGGTATAGGTGCGCTTTATAGTGGCAGTAATCTGCTCTGCCTTGCCGTTTTGTTCCTGCTCGGAGTGCAGTCCGCCTTCTTTGGCCCGGTGAAGTACGCCATCCTGCCACAATCCTTGAAACGCTCTGAACTGGTCGGTGGTAACGCACTGGTAGAGATGGGTACTTTTGTTGGTATCCTCGCCGGCACCATTGTGGGCGGCCTACTCGCCGGGCTGACCGGGCAAGGGGAACACGGTCTCTTCTACCTCAGCCTGATTATTATGGGGGCCGCGATATTCGGCTACTTGGCAAGCCGCTGGATTCCTCAAAGTCCAGCGCCCTCGCCAAATTTGCATATCAACCCAAACCCCATCACCCAAACCAACAAAATCCTGCGCACTACTGCCAAAACCCCATCAATTTTCTATGCCATTATCGGCATCTCCTGGTTTTGGCTATTGGGCGCGGCTTATCTGACGCAGATACCCAGTTTTACGAATAATGTACTGGGGGGAGATGAATCCCTTGTCACCCTATTGTTGTGTGCCTTTACCGTCGGTATTGCCCTGGGCTCCATGCTGTGCGAGCGCTTATCCAACGGCCATATCGAATTGGGCCTAGTACCACTGGGTGCCGCCGGCCTCACCATTGCCGGAATCGCCCTTTCCAGTGCCGGGGGGGGCTTTCAGGAACTGCAAGAGCCCACCTTAAGCGCTTTCTTCAACAGCGATGGCGCCCTCACTATTCTTACCTGCATCGTATTGTTAGGTATTTTTGGTGGCCTCTACATTGTGCCTCTCTACGCTATGATGCAAGACCGATCGCCTCGAGAAATTCGCGCACAGATTATCTCGGTCAACAATATTCTTAACGCGCTGTTTATGGTTGTTTCAGCGCTGCTGGGTATTTTGTTCCTGAATATCCTAGGAGCCACGATTCCACAGTTTTTCCTGGTCATCGCCCTGATGAACGCCGCCGTGGCTATCTTTGTATTCACCAAGGTTCCCGAATTCGCGATGCGTCTACTTATCTGGATGCTCTCCCACACAATGTATCGGGTAAAGCATCAAGGGTTAGAGCAGATTCCCGCAGAGGGACCAGCCCTGATCGTGTGTAACCATGTGAGTTATGTGGATGCCCTACTGTTAGCCGGCGCCGTACGCCGCCCAATACGCTTTATCATGTATAAGCCGATTTACGAAATCCCGGTGCTGCACTTTATCTTCCGCACTGGGCGCGCCATTCCCATCTGCTCCAAGTCACGGGATCCTGCAGGCTATGATCAGGCATTCAAGGATATTGAGCAGGGTTTGCAAGATGGTGACCTGCTATGTATTTTCCCAGAGGGACAACTCACTAAAGACGGAGAGATGCAACCGTTTAAAGCCGGCATTGAAAAAATCCTTGCGCGCACCCCTGTGCCAGTAATCCCCATGGCCCTACGCGGACTTTGGGGCAGCTTCTTCAGTCATAAAGGTGGACACGCCTTCACCACCCTGCCAAAGCGCTTCTGGTCCAAAGTCAGTGTCGTGGCAGGCGCTCCGATTAAAGCGCCTGAAGCCAAGGTAGAGGCATTACACAATGAGGTACTGGAGTTGCGCGGGGAATTAAAATAGATCAACACATATTTTGGGGCTGGGATAACACCAGCCCTGTCATCAAGACCCTTACGCGCCAGGATATTTGACCAGACCAAGGCTACTGTAGTCTTACTGCTGTCCTATGCTTAACCAAACTTCCTTCAATGTAACCCCATCTTCAGAACCTTATAAAGCACGATGACCGAATACGGGTCTAACAAGGAATATTCGCAGCATCACTCAACAAATATGAATCCCTGACTGATAACCAATCAGATATAGGCTGTCTCATGTAAGGAAGTGGCAATGGCTCGACAGAATCAGTTTCAGCTATTGGGAAAACGCCGCTTCCTCCCCCTATTCCTTACCCTGATCACTGTCTATTTCAACAACAATATCTTCAGAAATGCTCTCTTAGTTATTCTCGCTTTCCAGCTGGCAAAAAACGAAGCCAATACTCTGATCAATCTGGCAACCGCACTTTATCTTTTACCTTTTTTCCTGTTTTCTATCACAGCGGGGCAATTGGCAGATAGGTTCGATAAAAGCAAATTTATTAGGCTGATTAAGCTGCTAGAAATCCCCATTGTACTTCTGGGGGCTGTTGCGCTGTATGCCAACAGTAAGATGCTAAGCTTCTTAGTTTTATTCCTATTAGCAACCCACGAGACTTTCTACGGCCCTGCCCGCTATGCAGTTATGCCCCAACACCTGAAACGAAAAGAACTGATGGGTGCTAATGGGTTGGCACAAATGGCAATTTTTGCTGGCAGCCTTAGCGGTGCAATCGTAGGCGCTCTACTCGCAGATTTTATCAAGCCGGGACAACATGGGGTTTTATATCTTAGCCTTGTCATGTCTGGTATCGCAGTTTTCGGTTATTTAAGCAGCCGCGCAATACCTCCAGCACCACCATTGTCACCCCGCTTAAAAGTGAATTGGAATCCAGTAAAGCAAACTCTGAAAATTTTACAGCAAACAATGAAGAACCCTTCGGTTTTTTATTCCATCATCGCCTGTTCTTGGTTTTGGCTAATCAGCACAACTTTTATTGCACAAATTCCCAGTTTCACCAAAAACACACTGGGCGCCAGCGAACCCGTGGTTACCCTGATGATTTGCTGCTTAACAATTGGTATTTCGCTTGGATCCCTTATGTGCAATACCTTATCTCGAGGCCGCATTACACTTGGCATAGTACCCATCGGTGGGCTTGGAATAACTCTGGGCGGGCTTGGTCTGGGTTTTAGCGCACTAGGTTTTCATACTATATCTGGAGCTTCCATATCTGAATTTATGATGAGCGACAACGCAGTTTCAATTTTGCTGTATACAGTATTGGTGGGTTTCTCCGGGGGGATCTTTATCGTGCCACTCTACACCATCATTCAAGACCGGGCAGAAAAGCAAATACGCGGACAAATTCTTGCACTGAACAATATGTCTTACGCCCTATTCGTTGTCATAATCTCAATAGTCAATATTATATTGCTAGATGCAGCAAAGATATCTATCACCCAACTTATAATATTCCTTGCAATTTTAAATCTCCTTGCATTAATTTTTATCTGTTTCAAATTACCCGAGCTGTTAGTGCACCTAACCACCTGGGCCTATACAAATATCGTGGCTCGAGTGCAAGGAGAAAACTTGAAACTGATACCGGAACAAGGAGCCACTCTCATCATCTGCACGTCCATGAATTACCGGACACCTCTAATCCTATATGAGATAATACCACGCCCCATTCGTTTTATCTTACCGCAGTCATTATTCAATCATAAATTAATACGCTTTGCCCTTAGCAATGGGGGCACACAACCTATAATTTACAACTCAGAAAAAACAGAAAAGAATATCAACCTTCTCAACGAAATAGAAAACGCAACAAAAAAAGAGGAACTTTTGTGTCTATTTATAGACAAGCAAGATCATTCAAGTACAACCATGAAAAGAAGAAAACAGTTATGGGGCATATTTATGAATCAGAACACTCCCATTACTCAAGCCCTATTACAGATCAAGAAGACAAAAAGCCAGTTAAGCAGAAGAACATTATTAACCTTAAAAAACATTTACAAAGAAGACGATATTTAAAAAGAAAACCTACAAAGACAGCCTCACCATTTAAGGATAAAGACCTCAGAAACCACAACTACTCTTTTACAATAACAATCAACACTATAAAACCAGATTCCATCTACTAGTTGGCAGCAGTTCCTTCTACTCTCCAAGCATCCACTGATTCAGCTTTACCCTATGCTATTAGTTACTCACTTTTGCACTGATACAATGGTTTAGTCACTGGATTTGTTCTAGGGAAGCAACCCAACTAAAGAAAGGCGCCAATGGCCCAGCAAAACCAATTCACCCTTTTTACCAAGCGCCGCTTCCTGCCACTGTTTCTCTCACTGATCAGCGCTGCCTTCAACGATAACATTTTCAAAAATGCACTCCTGGTGATGCTGGCATTTCGTCTGGCGGAGTCCGAGGCTAATGCCTTAATCAATCTCGCAACGGGCTTTTATATACTGCCGTATTTTCTCTTTTCGGTAACGGCCGGCCAGCTAGCGGATAAATATGACAAGAGCCGAATTATTAGGATATTGAAGTTAGCAGAAATATTTTTTGTCTTGCTGGGAGCCTATAGCCTTATTTATAACAACCAGATCCTGAACTTTATTGTGTTGTTTTTAATGGCAACACACACTGCTATATTCAGCCCTGTGCAGTATGCCCTACTACCCCAACACCTCAAGCGCAGCGAGTTGATGGGAGGCAATGGATTGGCACAGATGGCTTCCTTTGCCGGGGTGTTAGTCGGGACTATTGCCGGTACCCTACTCGCCGGTTACACAAAACCGGGCCAACCGGGACTGGAGGAATTGGGAGCCATCATGGTTGTGATAGCCGTCTTAGGCTATCTTGCCAGCCGAATGATCCCACAAGCACCTCCCCCGACCCCAGACTTGCGCATCGACTGGAATCCCGTATCCCAAGCTTGGCGTATAATGCGGCTAACGGTTAAGAATCCATCAGTTTTTTACGCTATTCTCGCCTGTTCCTGGTTCTGGCTGGTCAGTTCAGCCTATCTGGCACAGGTGCCCAGCCTCACCAAAAATGTACTAGGCGCGAGCGAGCCAGTTATTACCATTATTCTGTGCTGCCTATCCATTGGTGTGGCGGCGGGCTCCCTGATGTGCGAAGCACTCTCCAGAGGGCGCATCACATTTGGCATAGTACCTATCGGCGCCTTGGGGATCACTCTAGGTGGGCTGGGCCTCGGTATAACCACTGCACAGTTTGACACCTTGTCCGGGGCATCTATCAGCGAATACCTGCAAAGTGATGGCGCTTATGCCGTACTCATATATACCGCTTTACTGGGTATATTTGGCGGTATCTTCATTGTACCGCTTTATACAATCATGCAGGACAGGACCGACTACGCTGTGCGTGCGCAAGTCCTATCCCTAAACAATGTTTTAAACGCCCTATTTATTGTACTGATCTCGCTGCTTAGTATTTTTTTTCTCGATGTACTGAAAATTACAATTCCGCAGCTATTTATCCTGATGGCTCTGGTGAACTGTACAGTAATGGCTTTATTGTTTTTCAAACAACCAGAATTTATTGTGCACTTGCTTGTGTGGCTCTCCTCGCATCTATTCGCCCGTACCTCCTACGGAGAACTCAAACACATTCCCGCCACAGGAGCTGCATTGCTAGTCTGCAGCCCAGCAGCCCGGCTGGCGCCCCAACTGCTTATGGATACTCTGCTGAGGCCGATTCGCTTTATTCTGCCCCAGGGATTTAATCAATTTCCTTTGCTGCGATTTATTTTTAACAATTACAGTCTTGCGCCCATTTTTTACGACGCGACAAGAGATAAAGAGAAGTTCACAGCGGAAATACGTCGAGCTGTAGGGAATGGTGAATTAATCTGCTTCTTTCCCGTTAAAGATCACTGTGACAGTGAATTTGCAGATGCTCCAAAACAACTAAAGGAGGTCTTAACGCATACAGCCACCCCCATATTCCCCCTTACTCTGAAGGGATTGCACGATGAGGTTTCAGGCAGCCCCAATCATAAAAAAAAGAGCTTTTTCCCCAAAGTACATATCAGCGTAGGGCAGCCTATTGCAGCGAAGGATATAAACAAATCAGCCTTAGGTGAGTAACTCAGCAAAAGTATTACTTAATTCATCGATTTAACCAGCAGTCACTAACCACCAGTAAAAAATGTGCCTTATTCGAACCCCAAATTCAGAGTTTAATCTCGCTCAAGTCCAGCAACAGCTGCGAACTCCACACCCAAATAGGGTAATTGGCATATTCAGATTCTAAGTGGGGCTTCTTTAGCAAAAAAATACCCGCTTCTAGGAGCGGGTATTTTCAATACTTTCAGGCTGTGTTTTATTAAGCAACCTTAGCTGGAGCCTCAGTAGAAGCACTCCCCTTTCTCATCAGCCAAAGCGCTCCGATAAGCACCAAGGCTTGCAAGCCAATCCCCTGCCAAGTTGGGTAAATACCCAGCCAGTCGAAGCTAAACTGCAACGGCAGCGGTGAAATACCAATCCAGGCCGCCTCCTGCAACGCGGCAACCGCCTTGCCTGCAAGTACGAATGACAGTGCCAGCAATACATAAGTGGTCACGCTGAAGAATTTACCGATCGGCAGGCTCACCGAGTAACGCACTAGGGCAAAACCAATTACCGCCAGTAAAACTACACCAGCGCCAATCCCTGTCCACAAAGTGCCATAATGACCTGCAGAAGTCTGCGCCAGTAGAGATTGATAGAACAGGATGGTCTCGAAGATCTCACGGTAAACTGCGATAAATGCCAGCCCTGTAATACCCCAAAGGGCACCGGTACTCAGGCTACGGTTGATGCTTTCACGGATATATTTCTGCCACTCGTCCGCTTGTGTTTTACTGTGCATCCAGAAGCCCACATAGAAGAGCACTACCGCGGCCAGCAAGGCGGCCACGCCCTCCATCACCTCACGACCGGCGCCACTAATGGTGATCAGTGTTTGCGCCGCAATCCAGGTGGCAAAGCCGGCGGCAAAGGCACCGACCCAGCCCACATGCACAAATTTGAGGGCATCGCGACGGCCAGTTTTTACCAGGATGGTAGTCAGAGCAATCACCACCAATAGCGCCTCCAACCCTTCACGCAGAAGAATCACCAGACTGGCAATAAATAGAGCAGCACCAGACAGGTTGCCCTCCTGCATTAGCGACTCCGCTTGAGCTAGTTGCTGCAGGATTGTCTCAATCTGCGCCCGAACCTGTTGGGGGTCGCTATCGGCATGAAGTTGCGCGCGCAATCCCAGCAATTCACGTTCAGTGGCCAAGCGCAGGTCTGCATCCAGAGAGTTCAGGGAGTTTTCCGCCATCTCAAAACCATCAAGATAGGCGCTGATAGCCAGTGTGCGAGCTTTGGCGAAGTCGCCCTGTTGATAAGCCAGCAGAGACGCCTGTAACTGTGTGCGCGCCACATCAATGGGAGAGCCGCCTACCGAAGCTTCTGCGGTAAATAGCACACTCGGATCAGCGCGTAGTGCCGCCACCGTCTGCGAGGAGATTTCCGGACGATCATTGCGCAGCACCTGTGGGCTATACATCACCATATCTTGCAAGCTAGGTTTCATTTCCGCAGCCGGGTCGCTTTCACCGGCAAATGCCAAGCCACCCACGTAAAAAGCGAGAGACCAGCGCTGCTGCTCGGTGAGGTTAGCAAATGCAGTCATGGCGGTGCCATCAATACCATTGCTGATCGCATCGTAAAGCCCCAACAGAGAACGATTAACAGCGCGCTCGCGCTCGTGGAAATTGGTCGGCGCAGGCTCCAGATTCGCCGCCAAGGGGCCGTCGCCGTGGCCCTCCACACCGTGACACGCAATACACTGGGCCTGATAGAGCGCGAGAGTCTCTTCAGTACTGACTAATCCACTTGGCAGTGATAATGCCGGAGCAATAGCTAGCAACCCCTGGCGCAAACTGGCTGTGTGTACCTGTACTTCATCAATATCCGCTTTGCGCTGGATCGCCGCCTGTAAGGCCTGGGCCTCTGCGCGAATAACACTGGCCTCGGTGGAATCTTTTAGCTGCTGCCCACGGTCGATCAGCAGACCGGCGAACTCCTCCATTTCAGCATATTCGTCGGCATTGATGATCTTGCCTCCGGCCACAGCCTCCGGGTAATCAACGCCAATATACTCCGCCATTTGCATCAACTGGCGCAGTTCCTGCTCTGAGAGCCCCCCCTGCTGGGCCTGGGCGGGGATAATCGAAATGGCCAGCAACGCTAAAAACAAGCGAGCCAGATAGTGGGAAAGGCGCATGGAGTGTCCTTTTCAGTTGCTACAAACACTATTCGTTATGGATCGCACAATATTATTGATAATCATTCTCATAATAAACCCCATGCTTAAACTCACCTATATTCATTGAGTTGAAAAAGCCTTGCTTTTTAAGTTTTGCACAATTAGATTGTGCAAAACTTAAAAAGCGGAGCACACCATGACAGACCTGTACTCAATCCCCGTAAAGACCGCCAGCGGCGAAACCACTTCCCTTGAGAACTACAAGGGCAAACTGATCCTTGTGGTAAACACTGCCAGCAAGTGTGGATTCACCAAGCAGTACAAAGGACTCGAAGCCCTCTACGATCAATATAAAGACCGCGGCCTAACCGTGCTTGGCTTCCCCTGTAACCAGTTCGGCAAACAGGAACCCGGCAGTGACGATGAAATCCAAGAGTTCTGTGAACTGAATTTTGGCGTCAGCTTTCCCGTTTACGCCAAACTCGATGTCAATGGCCCCACGGCTCACCCACTGTTTGTGGAGCTGAAGAAAAGAGCACCGGGCCTCCTTGGCACCGAAGGCATCAAGTGGAACTTCACCAAATTTCTGATCAGTAAGGATGGCAAGGAAATTAAACGCTACGCCCCAAAAGACACCCCTGAGTCCCTGCAGGAAGAAATCGAACGGATGTTGTAACTGTGATTTGCGACGAAGATTCCGAGCTGGCTCTCAACCGCCAGCTCTGTTTTGCCCTCTACGCTGCCTCCAGGGCTATGACGAAAGCCTATCAGCCCATGCTGCAAGACCTGGGTATCACCTACCCCCAGTACCTTGTATTGATGGTGCTCTGGGAGTGGGCACGTGAAGATGAAAACTGCGAAGTCGAAAAAGACGGAAAGGATAATGAGAGAAGCCTCGGCGCTCTTGGACAGCGCTTGATGCTCGATTCCGGCACCCTCACCCCCCTCTTGAAGCGCATGCAAGAACATGGACTGGTAGAGAGAAAACGCGCTCCATGGGATGAACGGGTCACCCTAGTGGCGGCCACCAGTGCTGGTCTGGCATTAAAGCCCCGGGCTAAGCAATGGGTGCAGCAAAACATCCAAAACTCAGCCATTACTCGTACTGAGGTGGAACAGCTTCACAGTGACCTCTGGCAATTTCTAAACAAGCTGGAAGGCAGTAATCCCATAGGGGCTGCAAAGTAGAAACAATATTTTCCTCATCGCCCCCGGGAACCTTCATCCTTGGGGCAAACACCCCAAGAGAGAAAACAAACCAACAAATAGCATAATTATTAGGACGTGATTTCCCATAAAAAACGATTTGAATGAATATTTAGGATGAGTATTGACCTCAAGCTTAAATAACCTCCATAATATGCGAAATCCAGTCCGCTGCCGGTATCGCCACACATGAAGACTGACAACTGTACTTTTCAGCCTCGCCATTTCGCCCTAGCTTCCTCGCTACGACTGCCCTTGCGCGGCATATAATTTTTCTCCCCCCCACCCTCAACAGAATTCCCAACTTTATTTGGACGTTGCGTAGACAGCGGCGAAGCCCCTTGTTTAGCCTCGAAACAAATAAGGAGAAAAAACAGAAATGAGCACCAAAAAAGATAAGTTAGTCATTTTTGATACCACTCTGCGCGATGGAGAGCAGAGTCCCGGCGCCTCTATGACCAAAGAGGAGAAGGTGCGCATAGCCCGTATGCTGGAACGCATGCGTGTAGATGTGATTGAAGCTGGCTTCGCCATTGCCAGCCCCGGAGATTTTGAAGCTGTTCAGGCGGTTGCCGAAGCCGTGAGCGAGTCTCGTATCTGCAGCCTCGCTCGCGCCGTCAACGCCGATATAGTGCGCGCCGGAGAGGCCCTGAAAAAAGCCAACGCCTCGCGTATTCACACATTTATCGCCACCTCCCCAATTCATATGCAATACAAGCTGCAGATGGATCCGGAGGATGTGCTGCAGCAAGCGGTGAAAGCCGTAAAGACCGCGCGCCAGTTTACCGACGATGTTGAATTCTCTCTGGAGGATGGCAGTCGCTCTGAACCGGAGTTTATGTATCGCATTATCGAGGCGGTGATCGCCGCCGGTGCCGGCACTATCAATATCCCCGATACTGTCGGTTATGGTGAACCGGGCGAGTACGGTGCCATGTTCCGCCGGGTTATCGAGAGTGTCCCCAACTCCGACAAAGCCATCTTTTCTACCCACTGTCACAACGACCTGGGTCTGGCAGTGGCCAACTCCCTGTCGGCCGTTATGAACGGCGTACGCCAGGTAGAGTGCACCATCAACGGCTTGGGTGAGCGCGCCGGTAACGCCTCTCTGGAAGAAATCGTGATGGCGGTACAGACCCGCCAGGATCTCTACCCGGTACACACCGGCATCGACACCAGCCATATTGTGCCCACCTCACGCATGGTCTCGTCGGTAACCGGCTTCCCGGTACAACCCAACAAGGCCATTGTCGGTGCCAACGCCTTCGCCCATGAGTCCGGCATCCATCAGGACGGGGTACTCAAACACCGCGAAACCTACGAAATCATGCGTGCCGAAGATGTGGGTTGGGGGCAAAACCGCCTGGTGCTCGGTAAACATTCCGGCAGGGCCGCGGTACGTGCCCGCTATGAGGAGCTGGGCATCGCCTTTAGCGATGGCGAAGAGTTCCAACTGGTATTCCAGCGCTTTAAGGAACTGGCCGATAAGAAGCACGAAATTTTCGACGAGGACCTGCACTCTCTGGTGGCCCTGCGCGAGGAACCCGCCGAGCGCTTCAAGCTGCTCGACCTGGACGTACGCACTAAAATCGGCAGTGCGCCACAAGCCTTTATCGAACTATCCATCGATGGTGTGCCCCACCAGACTGAGGCTCAAGGCGGCGGACCGGTAGATGCCACTTTCAAAGCTATCGAGCATATCGTAGATAGTGGTGCAGATTTAAAACTGTATTCCGTCAACGCCGTCACTCAGGGAACAGATTCCCAGGGCTCTGTCACCGTGCGATTGGAAAGAGATGGCCGTTTGGTCAATGGTGTTGGCGCCGATACCGATATTTTGATTGCCTCGGCACAAGCCTACATGGATGCGTTAAACTTGCTCGCCATCAGTGAGAGTAAGAAACAGGGCGTGTAAGTGAACGAGCTGCAGCGAGCGGAATATCTATCGGCACTGGGTATAGCCAGCTATGTGCCGCGCTTTGTATTACCGCTCGCTCCCGAGCCCCGCCAGGCCAAGCTGCCGCCGGCGGAGCCGGATACCGCTACTGACCAGCCGCTGCCGTTAGCTAGCAACCCCCTGCCGCAGTCTGCGGCACAGATTGTCGACGCACCGGCAACCAAAGAGCGTGATACTGTCGCGGCGGAGATCAACGCACTAACTAGCGCGACAAAAGCACAGGCTCCGGCAAAACCTACTATTGCCATACCGGTGGCGGCGCCGAGCCAGCAAGTGAAACCCTTTGTACTCAACTGCTGGCGTCTCGGCGAAACCCTGCTGGCAGTAGACAGCCACGAGCCCGGTGCCGCACTGCCACTAGAGTCTCTGTTCGGCAATATCGTTCGAGCGCTTAACTGGCACAAGCTACCGCGCCAGCAAGAGCGTCTGCATTGGCCAATGGCAGAAAACCGCTTCGGCCCGGCAGCAGACGCGTCGGAGGCCCGCGATACCTTTTCCAGTTGGCTGGAGGCCTCCTGCTCGCGCTATCCAGTGCGGTCGATCTGGTTGATGGGGCAAGAGGCACAGGAATTCTGTACACCTCAGCCTCTGGAAAGCGATATCAACAACTGGGATGGTATACGCATCCTGCCCATGCCCAGTCTGTCGCAACTGCTACAACAGCCGCAACGCAAGCGCGAACTCTGGCAGCTGCTGCGCAAAGCCTATCCCGCAGAGACCCGCGCTCAATGATGTTGTCCAACACCAAATTGGATTTACGCCTCGCCGAGGAGACTGACTGTGCCGCTCTGGCCAATCTGGCGCTCAGTGCCCACAGCCACCCCTGGAGTGAGACACAATATCTGCAGAGCCTAAAAGCCGGGCACCAGTGCTGGCTACTCAACAGCGGCAGTGAGACTGTCGCCTGCTGTGTAATCAGCCAGCTGTTTGACGAAGCGGAAATTCTCGATGTGGCCGTGGTACCCCAGTGGCGCCGGCATGGCTTGGCGGAAACGCTGTTGCGCCGCCTTATCGACGAGCGACACAAAGATATCCGGCGGCTATTGCTGGAGGTGCGGGCCTCCAATCTCGCCGCGCAGTCACTCTATCGCAAACTGGGTTTTTCTGAGGATGGCTTGCGCAAGAATTACTATCCCGCGGAAAACGGCAAACGCGAGAATGCTGTACTCATGAGCCTCGCCCTGGCAGAGCCGCAACCGTAGCTTAAAACAGTCAGCGGGCGTTTTTGGCCCAAATTTCTCGCCGTGCCATCCCACGCAGTTTTCCGCAGGGGATGCTGCCGAACCATATCTTCATTGCCTGAGCAGTATCAGAAAATCTGCCCAAACAACCGATTTGTTGGAAAGAGTTATCGAATGTCGCTATCTAAAAGCAGTCCCTCACTCCTAGAAGGCTCGGTTTCCGGCCACCTGCAGAGGCTGGCTCTGCCCATGGTGTGGGGTATCCTCGCGGTAATGTCCTTCAATATCGTGGATACCTATTTTGTCTCACAGCTGGGCAGTGCCCCTCTAGCGGCTATGAGCTTCACCTTCCCGGTTGTAATGGTCATCAACAGTTTCTCCATTGGTCTCGGCGCCGGCACCTCCTCCGCGGTAGCCCGTGCCTACGGTGCCGGAGATGTAGGGAATGTGCGCAGATTAGTAACAGACGCCTCAGTATTGGCGCTCCTCATTTCTCTGCTGATTACTGTCGCCGGCTTGTTGAGCATTCGCCCCCTGTTTTCCCTGCTCGGTGCCAGCGAAGAGCTGATGCCACTGATCGAGGACTACATGGTGCCCTGGTACATCGGCACTATCTTCGTGATAGTCCCCACCATTGCCCTTTCGGCTCTGCGCGCTATCGGCAACAGCGCGCTGACCGGTCGAATCATGGTGGGGGTGGCCCTGTTCAATGTGATCCTCGATCCTATTCTGATTTTCGGCCTGCTAGGGTTTCCCCGGCTGGAATTACAGGGTGCAGCGATCGCCACTGTCATCGTGCGCGCCATCAGTTTCTTCTTCGCCTTCTATTATTTGATCCGCCGGGAAAATCTTGTGGCCGCGCCCCAATGGCACTTCGGTACCCTAGTCGAATCCTGGCGCAAAGTCCTCGCCGTGGGGCTGCCGGCGGTACTCACCAATGTCATTATCCCCATGGCCGGCGGTGTTGTAGTAGCACTGGTGGCCGTACACGGCGACGAGGCCGTGGCCGGACTCGGCGTGGCCCTGCGTATCGAGCCGGTCGCCCTGATTATTTTTTATGCACTTTCTGCAGTCGTCGGCCCCTTTATGGGACAAAACGCCGGGGCCGGCAACACCGACCGGCTGCGGGAAACCGTCAGTGTACTGGCGCGCTTCTGCCTGATACTGGGGACGGGGTTGGCGGTGCTGCTTTATTTGATCGGCGAGCCAGTAGTGCGCTTGTTCAGCGACTCCCCAGAAGTTATCGCCGTGGCTGTCGCCTACCTGAGCCTGGTGCCGTTTAGCTATGCCGGTTACGGTTTTGTAATGTCGGCCAATGCCGCCTTCAACGGCCTGGGTCGGCCATTGCCTGCAACCATGATCTCGTTCCTGCGGGTACTCGGTATCTATCTCCCCCTAGCGTGGGTCGGCAACTATTTCTGGGGCATGACCGGATTGTTTGCCGCTACCGCCGCATCCAACCTGTTGCTCGGCGCCCTATCCTGGTGGTGGCTGCGCCACGATACCAGCAAGCGCAGTGCGGAAGTCGACACAACAGAACCCCTATCGGCCAGTTAATTTCAGTTCAGGAAAACACAAGCGACAGCCTCATTGCGCAACTCTCCCGTCCATGAGGCTGCCTCTTGTTCAACTTTACAGCGCTGTATTTCACTCTGTCGCCTTCATAATGAATTATCCGCCACACTAGTGAGCTTGCATATTACTTCCCACTTTGCACGTTAGTTTCAGCCGTGGCCGAACCCAGAGTCCGGTCACGCCTACTTACTCCGCAGCAAGGACGGTGATTTATGCAAGAAAAGGAAAGTGCATCGCTTCGCTGGCAACTGTGGCGCAACACAGTCCTGTCAGCTCTACTCTCGACCCTGGTTTCAACAAGCCTAATGGGCTGCGATCAGGACGACCCCGATACCCCTCCAAAAGATGATTCCGGAGATAATGGCGGCGGTAACAACGGGAACCACGAGCCCTGGATTCTGAACACCACTGGCGTCCGCGCACCCTATATCTACGAAAGCGATAGCAACGAACAGGTATTGGTGAACATCCAGAGTGTGGAGTCAGTCATGGTGGACGGCAAAGATTACACTCTGGTAACGGCGACAGGTATCCCCGATTACGAAACCGAAATCACCGACAATCTATACGGTTGGCTGATCAATCGCCCCAAGGCCGCCACTGATTTCGTCAGCGGTAGCCCCATTGTACAGGTTGGCGATGTCGTCAGCTTTGGCCAGGATATCGGCTACCGCAGTAACACGCAGAGTTGTGCTACGAGAGCAGGATACGGCTACTGGCCTCCCGGTCCCGTGTGCCCTGAGAACGTCTCTCACCAAGGCTACTTCCCACTGGCACCAGAAATGTCCGATGAAAGCTGTGAAAGCGGGCTTGGAGCACAGGGCTACTGGGTCAACGGCACTTCCATCTATCAGTGGAGCGATGGCCAGGTAGTGGATGGCACTTGGCACACCTTGGCACCGGTGGCAGAAAAGTACGATGTAGATATTTGCGGAGGCCATGCGGCTAGGGGGGATTACCATCACCATTTTTACAGCGGCTGCCTGGCGGATTTGGTTGGGGACTCAGGCGGTGCTCACTCCCCGATTTACGGCTTTACCGCCGATGGCTATCCCATCTACGGCCCCTGGGAAGCCGATGGAGAACTGGCCATAAGCAGCTGGGCCATTCGCAATTACGACGACCCCAGCGCACCGAGTGGTTGCGGCATAGCCGGGGAGCGCAGCTGCTTGTTGATCGATGAATACGATTTCACTAAAGGCACTGAAGTACTAAACAATAGAGGCCCCAGTACCAGTGATATTTTCACTTCTCTATCGGGCAATACGTTTATTACCAGGTCTGGTTTTTTCTATGAGGATTATTATTGGGACAGCGTCCTTACTGCGCTCGGCGGTGCCCATCTGGATCAATACAACGGTCACAGCGATAGTGAACGCGGTTACCACTATCACCTCACCGTGACCCAGGCCGAAGACGGGCAGCTTATTCCAGCCTTTCCCTATACCTTCGGACCGCGCTTCTACGGCAAGCTGGATAGCCAGACGATCGTCAGTGTCTGTTCCGATGTGGTCGGGGGCGGTACTCCGCCGAGACCCCCACCAAGGTAAGCCGAAACACCTTAAGGTTTTGCATTTATTTTTAAGCGCTGCTGCAATTAAACCGCGCTGCGGGATTCCCCCACAGCGCGGTTGGCAATCTCACCCCCACAACTGTCACTACGCTTGAAGACTATTCCCCAAGGCAAACTTTGCAAAATTTAACAGTGTCGATCTCTGCCAGAGAGCGACATCATATTTTTTCATCGCGTTAAAAAATCGGCAAAGGGGGAATGAATGACTTCCCCATACCCATTGGGGAGAAAGGTTTTTGCAGACATAGCCGCTTTCACGCAATGGTCTGTTTTAGTGCAATAGTGAAAGGCATTTCTCATCGGGAAAACCAGCTGCGCAAGCCCCCATATTGTCCATATTTTGTCCTCTTTTCTTCAGTACTTTCAGGTGGCTTCTCCCTAGATGTCAGGGCTACCCATGAAAAGAATAGAAATGCTCCTCCCGGACCAGCGCTCGCTTTTATCCTGCGCCATCGCCCTTACACTGATCACCGGTGCCTTACAGGGATGCGGTGGCGGAGGGAGTTCTTCCTCTGATACAGAAATCAGCAGCGAGGGCAGTGATTCCTCAACCGGCAGCAACAGCGGTGATGACCGCAATGGGGACGAAGACACTGGGGGAAGCGACAGCAGTACGGAAGACACTGGGGTCTGGGTCGTCAATACCACCGGAGAGCGCGCGCCCTATATCTACGAGAACAACAGTAATGAGCAAGTTCTGGTCAATGTGCAGAGTGTTGAATCTGTTACTGTAAGCGGCAAGGAATACACCCGGGTATCCGCAAGCGGAATTCCCGACTACGAAATTCTGATCACCGAAAATATCCTCAGTGCCCTGCTCACCCGCCCCAAGGTTAACAGTGATTTCCTAAACGGCAGCCCCAATGTGCAAGTGGGTGACTTCATCAGTTTTGGTCAGGATATCGGTTATCGCAGCAACGCCTCCTGTGGTGCCGAAGCAGGCTATGGCTTCTGGCCCCCCGGCCCCGTCTGCCCGGAGAATGTCTCGCATCAGGGCTACATCCCCAAATCCCCGGAAGCTGCAACAGAAGACTGTGAAACTAGCCTTGGCGTGCAGGGCTACTGGGTAAATGGCACCTCTATCTATCAGTGGAGCGACGGCCAGTCTGTCAACAACACCTGGCACACCCTAGCCCCTCTGGCCGAAGTCTATGATGTGGATGTCTGTGGTGGTCATGCCGCCAACGGTGATTACCATCATCATTTCTACAGCGACTGCCTGGCAAATCTGGTGGGGGATGTAGGTGATGCCCACTCACCAATTTATGGTTATACCGCCGACGGCTACCCGATTTACGGGCCCTGGGAAGGCGACGGACAATTGGCAACAAGCAGCTGGGCAATACGCGACTACGACGATCCCAGCTCAGAAACCGGTTGTGGCGTCGCCGGCGAGCGCTCATGCCTATTGGTTGACGAATACGACACTAGCAAGGGCGTTGCAAATACCAACAATACCGGCCCATCCACCAACGGCAGTTATACCTCCCTATCCGGTAACGAATTCGATACTACCGCCGGCTTTTTTTACGAGGACTATTACTGGGATCCTGAACTGACAGCCCAGAGTGGTGCATACCTGGACCAGCACAACGGCCATACAGATGAAGAACGCGGCTACCATTATCACTTGACTGTCACACTTAGCGATGACGCCCAATTGGTGCCCGCATTCCCTTTCACTTTTGGACCACGCTTTTACGGAAAACTGGATGAGCAAACCATTGTAAACCGGTGTTCTTCAACCATTGGGCGCTGACATCGAGCATCATTAAAGGCGAACTTTCTATGAAAATAATCGGGTATTTTCTTATTGGCTCCCTCTTCGGGCTGATGGTATCAGGCAGCCCCGCACTGGCCGCCCAAGCCAACCCCCACGCCGGCCACAACGGCGATCAACATCCGGTAATAGAGATACCCGTGCATATAGCCGTACCGAGAATTGAACTGGACATCAGCAGAGATAGCCTGTCCGGTTTCAATTTACATATCGGCTACGACCGCTTCGAACTGGAATCCCCCCGCTACGCCAACAATAAGCCACAGCGTTTCCTCGAAGGGCACGCACACCTCTACATCAATGGGGAAAAAATACAGCGTCTCTACGCCGCCGACGTGCATCTGCCAGAAAAACTGCTGAAGCCTGGCTTCAACCAAATCACAGTGACTCTCAATGCGCACGACCACAGTACCTGGAGTCGCGGGGGCAAGCGGGTTTTGGCAACACTATTTATTCAGCGCGACAGAGATAACTTTGTCCTGCACCATTTTTCCACATCGCCTTTATCTCAGGGTGAAAGGAGGGAAGAGAGTAAGAAGCCACAAGATTTAGCGCACATTAGCCAGTAAGCCGCTGGAGGTTTTCCCGCTGTATTTATTCAGCACGATTTTTCGCAAAGTACCTGAATTGCTTTGAATTCTTGGTCATAAACAGCAAGTAATTGGTCACTGAGATTGCCTCCCCTTTTGCTGTAAGTGTACGCTTGGAGAATCATCCGAACGGGCAAAGCCCAAAATGGTGGAACGGGAGAGTCCGCTATACCCACTGTCCGTAGGAAGGACTGCAAGAAAGATGTCGTTAAATATTCGCAACAAACTCAGCCTGGCTTTTTTACTCACCACGGCGATTACTGTCGGTGGTATGTTTGTTTTTTTCCAGTGGAGTTTCAGCCACGGTTTTCAGGCTTATATGCGTGCACAAGAGTTGCGCGATGTGGAAGGACTGGTCCAGGCACTGGAAAGCTTTTACCGTCGTAAGGGCAGCTGGAAATCTCTAGAAGCGAATGGCTCCGAGTGGATTGACCTGCACAGACAAACAATCTTTCGTCGCTTCGACCGCTTACCGCCACCCCCACCACCTGATGGCAGGCCACCGCGAGGCATGTTCGGGCCAGGCCATCGCCCGCCTATGGGTAACCGCTTGGGGCCGCGCCTAAGCCTTTTTGACAGTGAAAAGCGACTCGTGATTGGTCGACCAGCACCGGAAAAAGAATTGCTCTATCAGCCAATTAAAGTAGCAGATAAAACTGTTGGCTACCTCACTATCAATCCACCGCCCGAGCTCTCCAATAATTATGAACAGGGTTTTATCCAGGAGTTATCCCGCACTTTTGCGCTGATCTCCATCGCCACTTTTCTCGTTGCCCTAGCCATTGCCCTACCCCTGGCCTGGCAGCTGGTACGCCCTATCCAACGCCTGGCCGAAGCCACCCACCGCCTCACTTCGGGAGATTATAAAACCCGAATTGATATCGAGCGGCGCGACGAACTTGGCCAGCTGAGTGCGGACTTCAACCGCTTGGCGGCAACCCTGGAGGCCAACGAACACGCGCGCAATCGCTGGATGGCCGATATCTCCCATGAGCTGCGCACTCCACTGGCAGTACTCAAAGGGCAAATTGAAGCCCTGCAGGATGGTGTACGCACCGCCACACCGGAAAATCTCAATATTTTGCACGATAAAATTCGCCAGCTCAGCCGCTTGATAAACGACCTCTATGAGCTTTCGCTATCCGATGCCGGGGCCTTGAACTATTGCAAATCCGATCTCTCACTGGGCCCATTGCTGACCAGGGTAGTTAAGGATTTTCACAGTGCCTTTGCTGAGAAAAATATCGATTTGCAATTGCAGTGTGAGTTGGCCGAAAACAAACTAATTTACGCTGATGAGGCACGCCTACAACAATTGTTTGGCAACCTCCTCACCAATAGCTTGCGTTATACCGATAGCGGTGGCCAACTTAAAATACATGCCCGCGCAGAAGCGCAAACGGCTATTATCACCTTTGCTGATTCCTCTCCGGGAGTCACCAGTGCAGATATGCCTCACCTTTTCGATCGTCTCTATCGCACCGAAGTCTCGCGCAGCCGAGAAACCGGGGGGGCGGGCCTGGGGCTGTCGATTTGCCAGAATATTGTCCAAGCCCACGAGGGCAGTATTTCCGCTGGCCCGTCTCGTTTGGGCGGCCTGGAAATTAGTATTTATCTCCCTCTCAGCGAGAAGATCAAATGGTAGGAATAATGGGCGCAAGGATTTTAATTGTCGAAGATGAAATAGAACTGGCCAACTTGCTGCTGGATTACCTTGAAGCAGCTGGCTATCAGGCCGATATACTCACCAATGGCAATGAGGTCATCCCCCATGTCGAGGCCCAACCCCCAGACCTGATTTTGCTCGATCTGATGTTACCGGGGAAAGGCGGACTGGAGATCTGCACGGCAATCCGCCGCTACAGCAACGTACCGATTATTATGCTGACCGCCAGAATTGAAGAGGCTGACCGCTTGCGCGGCTTGGAAATTGGAGCGGACGACTATGTGTGTAAACCCTATAGCCCCAGGGAAATCGTGGCGCGGGTCAAAGCCGTTCTGCGTCGTACGCACAGTTCCGAGCAACAAAAACTCGGGGAGATCCAGCTGCAGCGCAACACCGGTCAACTGTTGATCGGGGGCCAGGACGTGGGCTTAACGGCCCTGGAGTTCCATCTCTTCGAGCTTCTCTACAGTGAGCCGGGCCGTATTTTTTCCCGAGAACAAATCATGGATCGTATTTATTCCGACTACCGGGTAATCAGCGATCGAACTATCGATAGCCACATAAAAAAAGTGCGCAAGAAAATTGCGGCCTTGCTGCCGGATAAAGAATTAATCCATTCAGTTTACGGTGCGGGATACAAATTTGAGGTGCAGTAATTATTACAGTGTAAACGCGTAGTACTCTGTATTTTGATAGAGCCGCAAAAGAGATGCTGGGAGCTGAGCTCCCAGCGATCAAATTACAAAGCCTCGGTGGCTTTCTGTAACCAGGAAGCCGTTTTTTCATTCACCAGAGGCGTAATGATCTTCCGCACACGCTGGTGGTAACAGTTCAACCATTGCAGCTCTTGCGCGGTGAGAAGTGTAGTATCAATCAGACTCCGATCGATCGGCGCCAGCGTTAATTCCTCAAACTGCAAAAAACCTTGGTAATCCACACTCTCTTTTACAAACACCAGATTTTCAATACGAATACCGTATTGACCGGTGAGATAAAAACCCGGTTCATTGGAGAGAATCATACCGGGCTGTAACGGGGTATTGGTAACCGCTTTGCCGATACGCTGTGGCCCTTCGTGCACACTTAGGAAACTACCAACACCATGACCTGTTCCGTGGGCGTAATCCAAGCCGGCATCCCATAGAGATCTACGTGCAATCGCATCGATCTGCTCTCCACAGGTACCCTGCGGAAAGCGTAGGGTAGCGATGGCAATATGTCCTTTGAGCACACGGGTAAAGTGCTCTCGTGCAAGTGCAGGAATTTCTCCCAGGGCCACTGTACGAGTCACATCCGTGGTGCCATCGGGATATTGAGCGCCCGAGTCGCACAGGAAAATTCCCTCAGGAGCCATCGGCAAGCTCGACTCCTCGCTCACCCGGTAGTGCACTATGGCACCATTGGGACCATAGCCCGAAATAGTTTCAAAGCTATTGCCGCGAAAGCCTTCGCGCTGCTGACGCTTGCTGTAAAGCAGCTTCACCGCAGCCAGCTCATCCAAACCTTCTGCCACTGCAGTGGGCAGTTCGGCTAGGAATTCACACAGCGCTGCACCATCGCGCTCATGCGCTGCCCTGGAGCCCGCCAGCTCTACGGAATTTTTACACGCCTTGGCCTGGGTCACAGGGTCACGCTCCAATAGCAATTGCAAATCCAGAGCGCGTAGCTGCTGCAGAGTCCAACAGTTACTAATTGTGGGGTCTACCCAAATCCTGTTCACGTGGCGGCGGCGCAGACCTTCAAACAACCGGCCCTTCTCGGTTACCACCATCACTTCCCGATTAAGGTGCTCCAAAAGCCCCTCACCAACTGCCGGTTCGGCCAGATACAAAATTGCGCAGCCATCTCTGAAGAGCACTCCACTGGATAGTGCTACAGGTAAATGGGGAATGTCGTCTCCACGAATATTGAACAGCCAGGCACAGCTCTCGGGATTTGCCAGCCACAGAGCATCTACACGCTTTTCGGCGAGAAGAGTGGCGATGCGCTGGCGCTTTTCACTGGAGTGCTCACCAGTAAACACATAGGGGTGGGGGCAGGCTTGGCCACAGGGAGATGCTGGCCGGTCGAGCCAAATCGTATCAATGGGATTCTGTTCCAAGGGCTTTAGGGCAATATCTCGTTCACCCAAATACTCTTTCAACAGCGCTAACCCCGGGTCCGTATGCAGGCGAGGATCAAAGCCCAGAGACTGACCCGAGCGCAGCTGATCACCCACCCAACGGGCAATAACCTCGCTATTTAGATCCTCCAGGGCTATGGGCAGGTCTCCCAATTGCTGCTGGCCTTGCAGGGTATAGCGACCATCTACAAAAAGAGCAGCTTTATCCAGGCCAATCACCGCCATGCCCGCAGATCCAGTAAAGCCAGTAATCCAGGCCAAACGCTCATCTGCTGCGGGCACATATTCATTCTGATACTCATCGGCGCGGGGAACCAGGAAAGCCTCCACGCCCTGTCGCCGCAACTCCTCCCGCACTCGCTGTAATCGTTCCTGACTCATACTTCCCCCATGGTTTTCCAGCACCCGAGCCACTTCTGCAGCCCCATGCTTAGTCACTGTTCTTTGTGATGACCTTGACTCGACTGAAAAGTCGAATTTATTCAAAAAGATGTTCTGGAGTGCCAGCAGTGCTGGCAGCTCCGCCTATTGACACTGCCGAAATGGTTTTTATGCCCCAATTTCAGAGACCAATTTCGCAGTATACCCCACCCTTGTATCAGCGCCGGCGTGTATAATGCAGACCTGTTTTTATTCCGAATATCGAGTGATCGAATCTTAAAATATGGGCCAGAGTTCTTCCCTGGCGGGCTACGCCGGCCGCCGCACCTTCGCTATCATTTCCCACCCCAATAAATCCCCCGCCGTCACAGCCTGACAACCTATGACAGAAAACCAGTAAAACCCGCACAAAACACTACTTTTCAAGCATTAGACCCGCGACAGCCCAAGCCACTTAAAACCAACCCCAGCCGCAAAAAATGTGTACATAGGCGTGTACACAAATCGCCTTTTTGTTAGCCTTAAAAAATATGTACACATGGAGGTTGTTATGGCGTTGTCGGATGCCTGGCTGAAGGCTAATTCAGGAAAGAAAATAGAGAAGCGATTTGAAAAGGCTGACCGGGACGGCCTTAGTGTGCGCGTTACACCCCAGGGGAAAATCACTTTCCAGCTCCGCTACCGCTACGACGGCAAGGCGGCCCGTGTGGATCTCGGTTCCTACCCTTTAATGACTCTGAAGAACGCCCGAAGCGAAGGGCTGCGCCTGAAAGGAAAGCTGGAACAGGGCTATGACCCCAGAGTGGTTAAGCAGCTAGAAAAGCAGGCGATCCTAAACGCGGATTCTTTAGAGGAGCTTTTCCTGCAGTGGTATCACTCCTACTGTAAGGAAAACAAAAAGGGCCACCATGAAATCCTGCGCTCTTTTCAGTTGTACGTGTTCCCAGCCGTTGGCCACCTCCCCGCCGAAGAAGTCACCCTGCACGAGTGGCTGGCCCTGCTGGAGAAGCGGGCACAGGCCACCCCCGGTATTGCCGACCGCATCCTGACCAATGCCAAGCAAATGCTGAAGTGGGGTGTGCGACGCAGGCTGATCACTAGCAACCCGATTGCCAATATCAACGCTACGGAAGATCTGCGCATCAAGAAAGGCACCGGCACCCGCTCCCTAAGCCCTGACGAAATCGGCATGATGTGGCAGGCCCTGGAGCACTCGCGCATGGCACCAAAGAATAAGATCTTCCTTAAGCTGTGCCTCTTCTATGGCTGCCGCAATGGTGAGTTGCGCGTAAGCGAGAAAAAGCACTTCGATTTCGAGAAGCGCATTTGGACAGTACCACCCGCTAATCACAAGATGGGCAAATCAACCAAGAAACCCCTGCTGCGCCCCATCACCCCCGAGATTGAACCCCTACTGAAAGAGGCTTTTCTGCTGAGCGGTGAAAGCAAGCACCTGTTCAACAATAGCGGCAGCAATAAGCCCATGGGCCAGGGGGCGCCACTGGCACTGCCCTACAACCTGATGCAGTGGTTGCGCCGGCACAGAGACTACGAGATGAAACACTGGTCGGTGCACGACTTGCGCAAGACGGCAAGAACAAACTTTTCCGAACTGACAGAGCCCCATATTGCTGAAATAATGCTGGGGCATAAATTGCCAGGCCAGTGGCAAGTCTATGACCACTATGACTATCTAAAAGAGCAAACGGAAGCCTATACAAAGTGGTGGGCAAAGCTCACTGGATTTACAAATCCTTCACCCTAAAGACAAGAGTAAAGGAATAGAGCTTTCATAGCTGTAATCAAAAGGAAGAATTAATGTTTAAAATCAACATCATCAAAATTTTATTTGCCATTTCAATTTTCTCAGCCTGCAATATATCTTACGCCGCCGAAGATTGGTCAGAGGGTGATTGGACCAAGATTAACTCTATGATGGGAGGCGCCTCAGGGAAAATTTACATCTACACAGACGGAACTGAACATAATCCAATTGGATGCGAAATTAACTATCGCTATGTTTTATCGATGGAACACCCCGGCTTTAATCCACTCTATGGATTACTCATTACTGCATATAACAATGGCGATCAAGTTAAAATGCATGTAAGCAATGAGTTTTGCGAGACAGGCTCACCGAAAATATTATATGTAAGCATAAAACCCAACTCCTAAATAGAAACGCCAACGCTGAAACCCCATCACTTTGTAACTTTCGCATTTCAATTCAAGCTGGGCAGGGCATGAAAAAAACCTCATTGAGAAATAAGTTATTCTTATTAACACTTATCTTTTTTACATTTAGCGCCAAAGCCGCACTTGGAGACCAAAAAAAAATAAAAATAATGTCTTACAATATACTCTGTGAGAATTGCCCACTATACAAGAAACAAGTATCACACTGGCATATTCGGCGAAATCTAATCTACTCTATTATCGAAGAAAAAGATCCAGACATAATTGGCCTACAAGAAGTCAAGGGATCACAATACAACGATATTTTTTCTCGCTTTAAACCTGAATATGAAATTGTAGAAGCTGAAGCAGATAAAGATTTTTATAATTTAATCCTATACAAAAAAAGAAGATTCACAAAGGATGAAACCAACTCTGGCAGCGAGCTTTTCCCAAAATCAAACAAAAATGGCGCAGCCATAAAAAATCAAATGTGGGTGACGTTAATTGACAACGATGACGAAAACAAAAATAAATTTACTTTTGTAAACACTCACTTTTGCCATGTTGACCCAGACATTCGCCTTGCCTCAGCGGCAAAAATCATGGAAAAACATGAAAGCAGAACAAACCCTACAATCATAGTTGGTGACCTAAACTCAAAACCGAACAGCCTCCCAATAAAAGAAATAACAGATAAAACAAGATTCACCAACTTACAATGCGAAACCACTAACTCCTGCAGCTCATCACATGTCAGCTTATCCTCTACTCACATCAAAAGCTCTGAATTAAAAATTGATTGGCTACTTGGAGACCACACTATTATTAGGTCTTCACCCTATATCGCAGGTGATTCACAAAGTGGCTATGAGAGTAGCTTTCTAATTCCGACGAACGATCGGATATTATCTCTGAAGAACGCATATAAAACATATCCATCTGATCACTTTGCGATTGGCGTTGATGTAATCTTGCCCGACTAAAATTTTGTATTTCAAGTTTCGACAAGGCTCTCCCAAAAACTAAGTCACCACCCTAGGCAAATCCCCCCAGCGAGTGGTATAGGCAGGCGATGTAAACGCCTGCCGCATCTTCCATTTCTTCTGGATTCCTTCAGCCCCTAGAAACAGAGTCCCACGGCCAAACTTTTTATTGATCCGGTCCATCGCCTGCATGGTCTGCCCTGCCCTGAGTGATTGCCCTGGGGTGAACAAATCACCCTGCCCCAGCGCGCGGGGGATAATCTCGATTAGCCCAACGCCCGCTTTCATAAAGCGGCAGCCGGGGCGGTATAAATCCGCAATGGCTTCTCTCACTAGCCGCACGATTACCCGTGTGTCATCGGTGGGATATGGGGTCTGCACTACGGTGCTGCGGCTGTAGTAGTTGGGCTCATGGGGTGAGGTGTGCAGGAATAGATGGATCGACTTAACCAGCGATTTCTGCGCGCGCAGTTTCTCTGCGGCCCTGCTGGCGTAGAGGGTCGCGGCCTGCAGTATCGGCGCTAGCTCGGTGAGCTTTTCGCCAAAGGAGCGGGTGCAATAGATCTGTTTTTTCGCCGGGGGCTCTTCCTCCAGGCCCAGACAGGGAATCCCGTTCAATTCTTCAATAGTGCGCTCAATATTCACATTGATACGGCGGCGCAAAATTTTTGGGTTGGCCTGCGCCAGGTCATAGGCGGTCTCTATACCGAAATCCGCCAGGCGCTTGGTGAGACGCCGGCCTATACCCCACACATCATTCACGGCGGTGCGGCGCTGCATCCACTGCCACTTCTCAGGCGTATCCAACGCACAGACACCATCACACTTGGGGATTTTCTTGGCCGCGCGGTTGGCGAGCTTGGCCAGTGTCTTACTGGGGGCGATACCCACACCGACAGGCATACGGATATTGCGCCAGAGCGTGTTGCGGATCTTGCGGCCGTAGTCCTGCCAATCCTCTTGCAGCCCGTGCAGATCCAAAAACATCTCATCAATGCTGTAGACCTCCACATTGGGGCCGAACTCGCGCAGGGTGGTCATTACCCGGTGGGAGATATCGCCATACAGTGGGTAATTGCTGGAGAAGATGGCCACCCGGTGCGCACGCAGCAGGTGCTGGACCTTAAAGAAGGGCTCCAAGTCGCCGATGCCCAACAGCTTCGCCTCCTTGGAGCGCGCCACCACAAAGCCATCGTTATTGGAGAGCACCACCACCGGGCGCCCGCGCAGATCCGGTCGGAATATCTGCTCGCAGCTGGCGTAGCAGCTATTACAATCCACCAATACCAGCATTTAGCGCGGCCGGTGGTAACGCACCGAAGCCTTTACCACCCCCCCCACAATCAATTCCTGCCCTTCCCAAATGGGGATTGGGGCATAGTCATCATTGGCAGAGAGCAGCCGCCCCTGCTGCTGGTCCAGCACCTTGCAAGTGAGCTGACCGTCCAGGGCCACCACCACCACATCGCCATGGGTGGGCTTTAGCGAGCGATCGACAATCAATAAATCCTTGTCGAAGATGCCAAGCCCCATCATGGAATCCCCATTCGCCCGCGCCATAAAGGTCGCCGCCGGCTTGGAGATCAGGTGCTCATCCAGGCTAAGGGCCGCCTCCTTGTGGTCATCGGCGGGAGAGGGAAAGCCACAGGCTATGCCGTGGCCGTAGAGTGGGGAAAGCTTCATTCTGGAAACCCTAAATACTGTATATATATACAGTTTATTGCTAGAGGGCAGCAATCGGCAAGGGCAATGGATGACTATGAGGCCGGTACCACTCTCAGCAACGGCCTCAATAGCAGGCCTCTAGCATGGTTTTTACCCGACTCTACCCATAACTGCCGCAGGAGTTTCGCCGGCACACTCACCGGGTGATTGAGAGCAGTTAACAGCTTTGGAAGAATCGACGCTAGTTAGCCCCCATCTCCCTTCGGAAGGTGATCGGCAGCATATCCGATTGCTGCGCGTATTTTGGTTTCATCCAGGTTGGGGAAGTCTTCAATGATTTCGCTAGTGGTCATACCAGCACTGAGCACCTGCAAAATATCTACCACGGCTATTCTGGTGCCTTTCACACAAGCTTTCCCACCGCGCTTTTCCATATCCACCTCAATATACGGCTGATAGTCCATTCAGCACCTCCACAGGTTATTGGGATTTTTCAGCAGGCAATAACCACTCCAAAATCAAATTATTTCTATTTGAGTTGATTAATCTTCCCTATCTTGATTTACAGCATACTCTGCAGCCCATTCCCTTTTGTATACTTCGCAACTGCTTTACAAGGAGGAATGCGTCAAATGGGACATTATGAACAACCAAAGCCGTACTACCTTAAAGACCGCCGCGAGATCGCTATAGATAGGTTCGCCTCTAAGGACAATATCTCCAAGGCGGACTATATGGCCCTACAAGTTGTCGAGCAGGTGGAAGAAACCCTCGACAAGTACCGCCAAGAAGCAACCACCATGCCTAGAAAGGAATTGAGGGATGAAGAGCACGACTCCGCCCGGCTAGGCCAATTTCTGGAAAAAAATGGCAAGCCTCATCCCGGCGGAAATTGCGATGCCCATGCTATCGTTTCAGGAGCACACCCAAAGGCCACTCGGCAACGAGGTATCTTAGCGAGAGCGAAGGTCCGCATAGACGATATAAGAAATGGCACCTGGCTTCCAAGGAGAACTGCGGACACTCCACACCCTAAAATGCCAAGCGCTGTACCTCACTCGCGCATACATAGGAATGGTTATTACCAGTGGCTTAATCTTGAGTTTGATACCCTAGACTTAAATAATCTTACGGCTGAGAGTGTAGAAAAGCTTCTTAAAGGGATAGAGTACGACTTGAAGTTCTCCAGCTTCCCAAGCTTTGTTATGTTGCCTGCCGATAAACTCTAAGCATTGAAAATATGAATATCTATCAAGTATCTGAAGACGACAATAACTACATGACGGTCTACTTCGACCCAGATGAGGTTGAAGAGAAGCGCGGGGACGATGATTTTATCATTTTCACACAACCACAGTCCTACGCCTGTGACTGGGTACCTTTAGAGTTGAGTATTAAAGCCTGTGACTCTCCCCCCAATATTCCCACGCTATCGCGGTGGCAAAACTATCTCGTGCTGCACGAAGCAGCCTATAAAGCTCTCGAAGGCATGCTAGGTCCTTATGGGGAGTTTCTCCCCTGCACTTATCAAGGGACCAAGTTTTATCTGTTTAATCCCCTAACTATCGCTGAAGATCTCAATGCGGTAGTGCCGGGCTCTGTTACAAGAGAGGGCAACCTGATCTCAGGGATTGAATTTGACGAAGAAAAACTGAAAGAAGTACCGGTATTCAGAAGCAAAGAGTCCAATATAACCATTTACTGCACTGAAGCTTTCAAAAATATCGTGGAATCAGAAAAGCTCGAAGGGCTAAGATTTAGCACCAATCTGACACACTATTAGCAGCCAAAAAAAGCCATCCACTCAATTAAGTTCAATTAGTGGGTGGCTTTTATATTATAGACAACATCATTATTTATCCCACCAAACATCTATCACTGGCCACCAACTTTCATAAGCGCCTGAAAGTCCGCCCCAGACTTTGCCCCATAGAGAATTATCATAGAAAAAACAAACATAACGATAAACACTACTATAACTGCTTCAAAAAATATCCATTTATCCTTTTCCCATACATGGTATATTTTTCTCTTAAACAGGTCAGCCCCCCCAAACTGCTTCTCGAGCATTTTAAATTCGAAAGCTATTTCAGGCTTTGACTCGGCAATGCTTTTTATAAGTAAAGATGTGTTAGCCCAGAATGCTAGGAAAAAAATTCCCACAAAAATCCAAAACATGAATGTGATTGCCACTCCCTCACCTGTAACTTCAGAGAAATCCAACCTTTGCCCAGATATTACAATTAGAGAAAAAATGATTATTTGAGGTGTCATATTTCTCAGAAAATCTAAAAAATCTTTTCTGCCACCCTTTAAAATATGCATCCCCCCTCCTTAATATCTACTTGAATAGTCGAGCCACTAATGGGTAAAAATCAATTAACATGTAGGCTTAATTATTATTTGAATTACAGGTCAGCAGCTTACCGCAACTAGCTACATCAGCCTATACTTACCGGCTACCGCCTCAAACTGCCGCTTATAGATGGCACGAGCGGGCTGATATGGAGGCAACCACTCATCAGGGCCTTTGTCGCCTTTACTTTGATTGTGACCATCATCCACCAGCCACAGGTTGGCCGGCTCTTCGGCAAAGGCACGACGCTGCTCACGGGTCCAGTTGGCACCACCGTGCTTATGCGCCCATGAAAGAGGCCCTATATGCTCAACATCCAGATCGGAGGCATTTTTGAAAAACTGGCCGGTATAGGGGGCCATCCATAAGCCCGACACCAAAGTGCAAGCCTTTTCATAGCTAAAGGTTACTGGAGCCAGGGAGAGGCGAATCAGCAATTCCTGGCGCGTGTTCTGGCAGTCGCCATCGGCATCAGACCAGCGAGGGAGCCACTGCTGGCGGTCGTAGGCTTGGGACGTGGTTTCAGGGCAAGTAAAGAAAGTAAACACATATACAGCTTAAACATTAAAAAGGTTGCTCTGGCCCCAATTATTGCCAAACCATTGAAACTACAATGTATTTAATCGCTCAGTATGGATAGTAATGGGGATCTTGAAATTTATATGCAGCATTCAGTAATATGCCGTTATAGTCAGTAATTGCTCTCAGCATTTACAGCTCGTATCTTAACTCTACAATAAAAAGCAAATTTAGGGAGTGGTATATGCCAGGAGAAACTTTTCTGCAAGGTTATGCTTGTGCATGGCAGTGGATATTTGATGACGTCGGTTCAAAAACATGGAAGATAATTTACAATCCAGCCAGTGAAGAAACGCCAGAGTGTATAACCTGCTTTACCCATGATCGAACTGATCATGGGAAACTGCAGCCTCAAGTGGACCATTTTTTTAACCACACATTTATGGGTCGAAATGGTGAAGCAGAATATGGTACTGGACACGGAAACTTTCACCGCTGGGTAGGAGAGGCGTCACAAGATGCAGATATTCACCCACATGATCACTGGGTTATTGACAGATATAATGATATAAGAGCAGAGGAGCTGATGAAATTATTTTTGACACAATTACTCAGTTTGAACTTTATCAGTGGCCCCGAACATACGCGATGCTCGACTAATTTTGAAGAATTCATACGTGATTAACTGATGCACTTCAAGGTTGAATACAAGTAATGATTATCGAGTCTGTTTCGTTGTCACTACTTTATTTGAAGATTCACATCAACTGGCTATCATGCCACTTTCCCGTTTTTTATCTTTATCAATACTTCGGACAGTTTCAGCCCAGTAATTCCGGAGGCTGCTGCCCTGTAAGGTAATTATTGGCAGCCTAAGATTATTTTAGACTTGCGATAAAAAAGCCCTCCGGGGCTCAATTCTTATAGATTCTGGGCTCTAGCCCTCTAAAACTATCCAAAGTTTTTCTAACGTTTAAACAGTTATAATTTTTTACTTAACCCGGCATAAAGCCGCCGGGTTATTTTCCTGACCTGCAAAGAGTAAACTATCTACATTATCAAACCACCTGATTATCCCAAAAAACCCCATTCAACGCCCCTAACATCTGCCCCACCACCCCAGCCAAATCGCTGCTTGTGCTACCCATAATCACCGGCAGCGTCGCCGGGCGGTTGGCAATCTTCCAGCCGCTATTGTCTTTCACATACAGCAAGCCATCCGCTTTATTCAGGGCCACTTTTGCCGGGAAGAATTGCCAGTAGCCTGGGTCTGCCACATAGCGGGCGAGCTGGCCGTCTTTGCCGGACCAGTCGCCAGTGCCGGTGGCGACCAGGTAGCGATCGCCATCGCTGGCGCTTGCTGGTGGATCGTTTTGTATATTGAGCACTTCCAGCTGTAGCAGTGCGTCTGTTGTGTCCAGGGCTTGGTTGAGGCTGGCGGCGAGGTCTAGGGTGCCCTCTTGTGCGTAGGGGATGCCGTTATTGGGGGTAGTGCTCATCGAGTTTGTTTCCTGCTTATACGCTGATTTGTGCCGTTGGGCCTGGGCCGGTGATGCTGTTTAGCTGGCTGACTGTGATCGTCGCGGCGCCTGGGTCTGCGATGGTAAGTGTGGTTGCTGTGGTGTCTGTGCTCTGGCCGTTGACCGTTACCCGGTAGCCACTGAAGTATTGCGACTGGTCGTAGGCAGCGCGGCCACCCAGGCGCCCTACTCCGAGCCAGTGAATTACCAACTGGCCACCGATGCGACGTGCGCTGAGATTGGCCGGTGCTGGTTCGGTATGGCTGGTGCCGTTAAAAGTGCCGCTGGTTACAGTTTCTTTGCCGCTGCCAATACTGGTGGCGCGGAAGGTGAGCGTCTGGCCGAGGTTGTAGCGCTCGGTGGCAATAAAGTTGAGAGTATTGCGTTCCAGTAATACAAAGCGCGTGCCCGCCGGGTGGTTGGCCGGTGTGGAACCTAGGCGCCCGCGCAGGAAATAACCGATTTCCCACAAGCCGGGGCTAATTTCTTCCGCCTCGCCAAAGCTGACAATTTCATTGCCGATCAGCGCCCTATTCTGGCGGTTGAGCATGTCGGCCATTGTGCGGTTTTCCAGCGCGTCGCCGCTATCGTAGAGGCGTAATTGCACGCGGCTGTGCGTATCGGGGACTTCCGGCTTGTGGCTGCCCAGTGCACTGGTTAGCTCGCCCATAACCGCCTCGATATCGGTGCTGTCTGACTCGATATAGTTCTGCCCACCATCGAGGGACAGGGCCACTGTGGCACCGCCCCAGGCGCTATTACTGCCGGCAATGGCGACGTAGTAGCCGAGCTGTAAATCATCACCGCTGGCCAGTATGGGCGCGTCGATAAATTCGATAAAAGTGGATCCAGGCACTAACGGCACCGGGGCCGGTGGTGCCATGGGAGCTACGCCGAAGGCTTGGCTCTGATAGGCGCTTTTGCGGTCGTGAATCAGTTTGTACTTCTGCTCGCCGTTATCCAGGGAAACTTCATCGATACGGCAGCGGTCGCCGCGATAAATCACCACGTCGCCAGGGGTGAGTTTTAGATAACTATCCGGCAGGGTAATTTCAAAATCGCCGCGCTGCTCTTCGATCATCACCTTGTGCATAATCACGGCGATCTGTGCAGCCTGGTCGGTCTCCAGTACCAGCGGGGTTTCGATATTTTTTTCCCCCTCGCCACGAGTGTCGATGCTGCGATCACTGGTCTGCTTGCAGGTATCGATACCGCCTTCAGCATCGTAATAGTTCAGGTTTAAAACCCGCACAATTTCCTCGGGGGAGCGTCGGGTTTTCTCGTCATAGCTATCGCCGATCAAATCGTTTTCATCGATGGTCATAACCGGCTCGGTGCCTCGCGGGGTAAACACCAACGAATCGCCCCGGTTGACCGGATCAAAAAAGAACGCCTTGGCCAGCTCCTGAATATGTTCAAACGCGGGGGCCTCGTTGCTGATCTGCATACCCGAGACATAACCCTCCAATAGAGTGGTATCGAATTTGCCAAACGGCAGGCCGGCGCGCTCGCAGATCTCCGCGACCACGGCATAGAGGGGATAAGGCATAGGAAGTTATTCGGGTTTTTATTCAGGATTTTGCAGCAGAAACTGCAAGCGGAAATTGCGGCTCATACCGATTTTCACCAGGCCGGGGCTGTTCACATTATTGGCCAGCAGATACTCATTGCCATAGCGGTCGCGCTGGCGGCGGTGATACAGATTGCCGTTTTTTAAGTAGGCAAAAATCACATCGCTAACCTGCTGCTGCAGAGGGCGCTTTTCATCCAGGGAAACCCTGGGGGTAATAATCCCCGGCCAGATGGTAGTCACCTGCTGGGCCTGGCTGGAGTCGTACCAGTAGAGTTTGGCGGTACCGCTCTCGACGTAGGCAATCACCGGGCGCATATTCTGGTCGAAGACCAGGCTCACCTCGGTGATATTGGCTCCGGTAATTACCGTGCTGGCCGCTACCTGCTGGGCATCCAGCACGATGGCTTTGCCATCGTTTAATATCCGCGCGCGCCAGGTCTGGTAATCCAGGCCGCGATTGGTGTCCTGAATGGCGATGCCGCCGCGCTCGTAGTCGATAATATGCCGCACCGGCAGGGCGGCGCCGCCGATAAAGGGCGCTGGCACCGCTAGACTGGATAATTGATTGTCCGGCAACATCAGGCGCGGCCCCAGCTGTGGGTCACCGCGATTTTTAAAATACGGTCGGCATCTTTGGGAATGGTGCTGCCATCCACCTGGCTGGTGAACTGGATCTGCCAGGCAGAGAAACCCAACGGCAGGGCCAGTGAGCGGATACCCCCAGCCAGATTCCAGATACTGGTACCGGCGGTAAAAACCAGCGTGGCTTGGTAAGCGTTGGCCACATAGGCTTCTGCGCTGACATTGTCCCAGCTTTGAATTGTTTCACTATTGCCGCTGGGTATGTCATCCACTGCCCCTATAGGGCCACTGTAAGCATGCATATTGCTGGCGCTACTAAACGACACATAACGCGCGGACTTATCAAAACTCCAACCATATTGGAAACCATTGGGCTGCACCAGATCGATATTGGCCGCGCGCGCTACATAGTTGTAAACCACACCTTCCAATTCAATCGTGCCGACTAAATCCGATAGCGGCGGATAGATGCGCAACTCATAGGTGACGCTGAGGATTTCATCATCCAATACAGTCAAGGCTGTGGGGTTACCCTGGGCATCCTTGACCAGGGCACGGCAAAACAGGCTGTTATTGTCGCTACTGTCACCAAGGCCCAACTCTGCAATATTGCCGGCGGCGGCACCTTCGGCAAACTCGAAGTGTACCCGCATCCACACATAAGGGGTGCCACTGCTCTCGACGCCATGGGTGGTTTCCACTCGGTTACTGGTATTGGCCAGTGGCAACACCAGTGCCGTCTGTGTCTCACCAGGCGCGGTACCGCCTGACCCCACATGGCAGTTATCGGTGATCTGGCTCAGAGAGCTATCGGCCAGCTTGTTCAGGCCCTGATTCAAAATCAGATTTTTAAACCAGTGGCCAGCGCCATTTTTATTTACGGGAATTCGCGATCCACGGGCACCGCGCTTGGATACCTCCAGGCGGAAGTGGCCGCTCATGGTGTTGCACAGATTAATCATTGCTTATCTCCATTGAACCGGTGACCGCGACCAGGGCGGAACTCAACGCCTCAGTTTCGCTGTAGGGAATGAGCGGCATACGCATAGAGCCGCTGACCGAAACCAGGGACGACCGCAGCGCTTCCTGTTCTTGCGTACTCGGTGGAATTTTTAGGGAGCCGCTGACTGAGACCAGCGCAGAGTGCAGTGCCTCGATTTCGTTATGAGCCACTCGAGCAACCCGCATGGTGCCGCTGAGGCGGACCAGGGCGGAGCCCAGCCCCACGGCCGGTGGCCTAGCTTCGATATTCTTGAAACGGGCAGCGGCAGAGCTAAAGGCCGGTGTCAGAGCCTCCTGGGTCTCGATGGCGTAAGGCTTGCTGGTCAGCACAAAACCCTCGGAGCGCTCTACCTCAAACGCATACTGCGGAATCGCGCCGCCGGTGCTGGTGAGGTTTTCGTTATCGATCACCAGGTAACAGGTGCCGCGGTGGGCGGGTACGTTATTGATACCAAAGGCGGCCTGCAGTACTGCCGAGGGCATCTGTTTAAAGCCACCGAGGAAAAACTCGGCTAGCTGTAAAAACGCCTGGTTATTATCGATCTGCGTGGGGTCAGCGCTGTCGCGGTCATAAACTAATTCGTTATTGCGCCAGACTTTGCAGATGCCAGTAATCGGCCCTTCACAAATGCGGATCGCATAAGTGCGATACACCTCTTCGTTAACGACTTCAGTTTTACCGCCGCCCTTACCGCTTTTTTGTTTCTGTTTTTTCTTAACAATTTTCGGCGGCGTGGTGGCGATAATATTGCCGATCACCGGTTTTACCCGGCCAAAAATAATCTGGCGCGGCACCCCCGCTTTGCTAGTCTGCAGCTGGATCTTGTCGAACTTGCGGCCCTGAATCGTAGTGGTGCCGAATATCAAAGCGCCCATGGCGAGTACACCTCCACCAGTAGCCGGCGCCAGCGCGCATCCAATACATGCTCTCTGCAATCCTGATCGGCGTGGGCATGGATTAAGGAGAAATCAGCGGAGCTTCCAAGCGGGTAATCGCCAAGAAAACCCACATGGCTGGGATCGCTGCGCTGCGGACTTTTAAAAACGGCGATATCACCAGGCTGCCATAAATCCTCGGCAATAGGATCACCGAAACGCGCGCGCATTTTGCGGCGCACGCCGTCTTTCCAGGGTTCGCGGCCGTAGTGTTTTTCATCTTCGATATTCAGCCCGGCGGCGTGCAGGCTGAGT
Organism: Microbulbifer mixtoriginis (SeqCode); assembly: GCF_052466715.1. NCBI lineage: Bacteria > Pseudomonadati > Pseudomonadota > Gammaproteobacteria > Cellvibrionales > Microbulbiferaceae > Microbulbifer > Microbulbifer mixtoriginis (SeqCode). The sequence goes on from NZ_CP174288.1 coordinate 3,803,078, forward strand.
ACGATTAACCCCACACAATCCACCGCCCAGGCGGTGCGGCCCCGGTGCCGCCAGCGCACGCCAGCAGCCACCAGACCGCGGGCAAAGGCCAGTGTGTCGATTCGTTGTTGTTGCATTAGTGTTGCTGCTGGCTGGAATTAAACGAGGAGCCACCGCCGGTACTGCCGGGCACACCGGCACCCGGGGTATCGCTGGCCTGGCCGATGGGAATTAAATTTTCGCCTTTAAAATCCAGGTGATTGCCGTACACATCGCGGCAGACAGAAAAGGTCTTATCGCAGTCCGGGCGGATCTCCAGTTGATCCCCCACGGCTACCGCAAACGGCAGCGGTTCGATTTGGGTGATTTGCCCGGTAGCGGTATCCACCGCCTCCACCTGATACAGGCGCGAGGAGACGTTATTGCCACTAACCCATCTCACCCGCCAGCGCTTGGCGGCGGTGGACAGGCTGGCAATATTGTCCACCACATAGGTGACCTTGGGCTCATCAGAATTAACGGCGGTAACCGTGGCCGACTGCCACAGGGGCTCCGCATTGACGCCGCAGCCGGTTTGCGAATTGGCATAGGTGCCGAAAATCGCCCTGCAGGTGATGGAATCCACATGGCCGATAGACTGACGCAGGCGCATGGCGTAGCTCAGTAATTCCGGCATAAATACCGTATTGCGCGCGGTGCGCACCTCGCCCACATCACCGCCATCGAGCAGCAACGCACCCATGGAGAGATCGCGGTAATTGACCAGAACCATGGCCCATTCCGCCCCGTCCAACTCACCGCGCTCAGCCATCTCGACGGTAATGCCGGGCACGTCGGTGCTATATAGCGAATAGCCCTCGGCATTGTCCACATCAAAACTGGTATCACTGGCAATAATGCTGGAATCAAAACCGTTCTGGGCGTAATAAATCAGACCTTCGAATTCGATATCACGGTCCAGGGTGGTGGCACCGAACTGGCGGCCATCGGCCAAAGTGATTTTTAATAAGCGGCACAACGTGGTGACGCCACTATTCAGATGGGCCTGCAGTGCTGGGGGAATATTTCTCACAGACGAATCTCCAGCAGCTCCACATTGCCATTCAGTACCGGCATTCGCTGGTGGCGATTGTCGATACTGAAGCCGATCTCATCGTCCTCAAAGCGCACCGGTACATCGAATTCCCCGCTCCAAGTAATTTCCGCACCGTTATCGGCGCTGAGCTGCACAAGGCCCGTGGTGTAGTCGATGCTGTGAGCCACCGGATTACCATCGGCAAAAATGGTTACCCGGCCGATCACCGGCTTCGCTATTTTGCGCTGATAGGAAAAGGCCCCGAACACATATTTTTTTACCAGCTGGTAGCTCTCGCTATTGCCAGTACCGAAACCAATCACCTCTTGTTCCGCTTCAAAATCGCTGGCGTCTTTAAAACGAAAACCAATCAGGGCACCCATGCAGGCATGATGGGCGGCGACCACGATTTGATGGTCTGCATAATCCAGGTTTTTAAACAGCACCGAGTAACGGCCCAGCGGGCGCTCCCATTCGGCATTGCGGCGCTCTACCCCGCTGCGCAATGCTTTAATTTCGGTTTTATAGCGGTGGCCGTATTCGGAGCCGTAGGCCACTTTTTCCAGCAGGCGACTTTCGCTAAACATTAAGAGCCGAGCCTCCTGCGGTTAATCCGTTGTTTGCGTTCGCTCTCACGGGCGAGCTGTGTGGCAGTGCGGTTATTCACCGTGCCATCGACGCGAATATTCTGTGTCATGGAAACCGGGCGGCTGTAATCCCCTGCACCGCCACCGCGGTGCATATCCGCCTGAATCATGGCCAGGGTACGGTCCAGTTTTGCGCTGGTTTCAGAGGTGGTCACCCGCTCGCCTTTTTGCAGCAGCCAGGTGCCGTCTTCCGGTACGGCGTCAATACCGTCGTGGGCCATACCGGTAATTTTTGCCGCTGCCAGACCGCCGGTAACATAGACCGCACCCGCCGCCGCAGCGCCCAGCACCGGGCCCACATAGGGAATCGAAGCCATGGCTTTATAAGCGCCCATAGCGGCGTCCTGGGTATTGGCAATTACGCTCTGTAGGGCATTGCGTTTTTTCTCATCCAGCAGGGCCCCGCCGATGGAAAGCGCCGCGCGCATATAGGCCGCCTCTTCGCCTTCCATGCCCGAGTAATAATCTGAAGCCACCTGCATCAATAAACTGTAACCATCCAGCTGCTGCTGGCGGCGCAGGTCTTCATTGGCCTGGGTGATTTCGGTGAGGCGCTCTTCGTACTGCTGCCGCAGGGATAATTCCTCTTCATCCCAGGTGGCATTCAGGTCGGCGCGCTCACTGCGGAATTGCTCCAGCATTTGCAGCTGAGTGGAATACCAGTCTTCCAGTTCAGTGCGTGCTGTTTCGATATCCTCACCACTGCCGAGGCCACCCAGGGTTGGGCCGTCTTCGGTGGCGGCGTCGGCAATACGGCCGAGAGTACTGGCCCGCTGCTCTTCGGTGAGGCCGGCCATGGCATCGATGATGGCCAGGCGCTCGCGCATTTGGTCAGTCAGTACTTCTTCGTCGGTGCGCAGATCTCTTAAAAGACCGGCATAGGCTTCCTGATTGCGCTGCAGGACCTCGGCTTCTTCCTTGGCAATTTTAAATTCGGTGCCGAGTTCCTCGATCACTTCATTAAAAATCAGCCAGTGATCTACGGGCGGGAGTAACTCATCCTCCGGGCTCGCGTCAGTAGTCAGGCTGGTATTTTCAACTAACCCGGCGGGGGCCGGTGATGAGTTACCGGCAATTTTTGTACGCGGTTTGTAATAGGTATCGATCGCGGACTCCAACCGCGCCAGCTCCGCTTTTAATTCCTCATCATTCCAATATTCCACCACGCCTTTAGGGCCGAAGAAGCGCAGACGCTGACCGAAATCATCGCCATCGAGCACATCGCGAATACGTTGGGCGTCCCGCTCCAGGCGCACAATATCGTCGGCATGGATGCCCACGGTAATTGCCGCGAATTCCTCGGCCAGGTATTGAACCGTGTTCACCGTATCGGTGACCACTTTGGAAACTGCGGTGAAGCCTTTGATCAAACCATTGGTAAGCGCAGCGGCGGCCTTTTTGGTGGCCGGATCTTGCAATAGTTTGGTCAACTCCTGCAGGGCCGCTTTCCCCTCATTGAGCCCGCCCTCGGATTCGAGCAGATCGCCAAAGGCGTTCTGGGCCTGCTTTAATGCCCCACCAAAAGTATCTGCAGCCGCCTCGGCAGCACCACCGAATTGCTTTTCCAGCTCTTCAAGGATCAGCCCTTGCGCCTCAGCAGTGCGACCGGATTCCACCAGGGCTTCAATAGTGCTTTTCTGCGCGTCGGTAAACTGAATACCGGTACGGCTCAGAGCTGAAATTCCCTTTATTGGATCATTCAGGGCCTTGCCCAGCTGTACTGCTGAGGAACGCAGATCTGTGCCCATAGCCACAGACATATCCAGAATCGCCGGGGTAGCCCTTTTAAATACCTCACCGTGGATATTGGTAAAGGTGAGCAGCAGCGCTTCCATTTCCATCACGGCTTCATCACCAAAAGTGGTGAGCTGCTGCATGGTGCCGGCCAGGTTTTGCAATTCCTCCGAGGAAAGCCCGGCGACACCCTCGGTGGATTTAAGCCGCGCTTCCAGCTGACGTAAGGCATTTTCCTGACGGATAGTGGCCTCAATAATCTCCTTGGTGCCCACTGCCGCACCAATCGCGGCAAAGGCAGCCCCAATAGCCCGTGCGGCGGTTTGGCTGCTCTTTTTAATTTCCCGCATACGTTTATTCGTATGGCGGGTGGCCTTATCCAGCCCCTTTTCAAAACCGCCAACCTTGGCGATTAAGTCCAGCGTTAATGTGCCCAGGCTTTTTTTAGACATAGCTATCCACTGGCCCCTAGTGCCAGCTCTTCATCGCCTCTTGCAGCGATAGCTCTGGCTCTTCCTCATGGGGCATAAAGTCGGTGATTTTTACAGGATTGCCTTTGCCACGGTGAGCATTGGCGTAGAGGGTGGCGAGTAGCGCCGAGGATCTTTCGGTACGCATCCCCGGATGCAGGGAACCGCGTTTTTTGCGGTAGAGTGCCCAGCGCTGGACCTCTTCATAGCTGAGCCGTTGCTGGGCCTCGGCGATGGTGCAGCCGCCGATGCCGTTCAGCACCAGCTCATGCCAGAGTTCGTCTAGCTCGCTGAGCTGGGTGTCTTTCCCAGGTTATTGACCGCGCCGATTTCCAGTAGCAGGGCCTGGGTCAGATTCGCATTGAGCGGGCCGCGCTCTGGGTCTGCCTCGCCGGTAATATCCTTAGCGGTAAATACTGGCTTGCCCTCAGCATCGACAATACAGGCAGCGATCCGCCCGGCGATCATATCCCCCTCACCACGCAACGCCGCCACATCACTGACGGCGCTGTGATAAGAGAGGCGGCGCACATAAACGGTTGCCGATAATTCCTGCTCACCCTGCTTCCAGGTAATTGAGCGCTCAACCGGTGCGCCGGAAAAAGCCCCCTGCTGCTGCAGGGATTCGATGGATAATTCCATAATTGCTCTCTTAGGTTGAAGACTTAACCGTCCAGGCGGAACCACCGCTGCGCTGGATCGACATTTCACCGGTGACCAAACTGTTCTGCTGGAAATCAAAGGGGAAGTCGGCCACATAGCCCTCAAAGGTGAACCAGGTGCGGGTGGTCGGCAGGGTCCACTCGCCGGTGGTTACCGTGGGTGCCTCGGTGCCATCACTCCAACCCACCGCCCATTTCATATTGTCCACCGTGTCATCCTGGGACAGCTCATGCAGGCGCTTATGGACCGCATTTCTCGGATCAATTTTAAGACCCACCGACGCCTGCCCCGGTGTACGCAAGCCCCGCTTGAATTTTTTATCCAAATCCTCCAAGGAGGTGTCATCGAGCTGATCCGCCGGGTTGCCACCGGGGTTAAAAGAATTCAGCCCGGTCACTTTCTTCACAGAGTCATCTGCCGGGTCGATAAAATAGATATTGGTGCCCTGAGCCAATTGAGACATAGGGGTTCTCCGTTGCTTTAATGGAAATAAAAGTCAGACGCAGAGGTGCGTCATTCAGTAGAATATTGGGCGGCATAGGTCAGGCGTACTTCGCCTAGGGGGTGATCCTGATCCAGGGCGAAATCGGTCTGTGATAGCGCGAAGAGTTCACAGGTACCGCCCAAGGTTCGATCCTGCAGGACGCTCTCAACGTCCTCAGAGGCCTGATCCAGCAGTTCATAGATATCCCCCCGGCTGTGCACCACCACCGCTACCACAAGATCCAGCTGGCGGGTAGTGCCCGAAAGTTCCTGTTCTGTTTGTTCTGTGGCAAAGCCTACAAGGATAGCCGGCAGCTTTTCCGGCTCGATGCCTTCGGTGGTTCCGGCGGAGGGGAAGTTATAGCCGGATAGGGTTTTTAGCTTGCTTAATACAGCATCGCGGATGGTGATGCGTTGGGTCATTGGGATTGCTCCAGGAATTTTGGGCACAAAAAAACCCGCTGGTGCGGGTTTGGGTATTTATTTGTAGCTCAATGAGATCTACAAACAAAGTGCAGTTTTTATAGATCTAACGGCCACCACAAGTACGCAGTTTGTAACGACTATTACTCCTTTCTGTTAGCTTGCGAACCAATAAAGCCAACACTCGATTCAGCTAGCTGTCTATATGGGCAGCGCCCGAACGGGCTAGCTTCTGTTATATTACATTTTTCACTATTTGAAGATTTAAACAATTCCACTACAAGTTCATAGGGCGGAAGCACATCGATTGTTTTTTTCTCTGGGGGCTTCGAATTTTTATCTCCTGCATTTCTGACCCATACGACCGAAAGTTCTTCATATTCTTTTTTCGGTTTCCATATTATGTAAGTTTCTCCTGTCGCTTCGTTTATTTTGCAACTAGAGAATTGCGATCCAAAACTAGGGATTCCATTTAACAGTTGTTTAACCCCACATACATACCAACTTGTTTCAACGTTATATTTGTCTATGTTGTAACTAAGCTCAATTTTGTAGGTTCCAGAGGTATTGATGGCCTCGTAAGATTTAATTTCAATGGTATTCAAATTTATCGGAGTGCTTGATGGCTTAATCAGACCTCCATTACAAGCAGTTAAGATGATACAAATCAGAACCATGAAAAACTTCACTATTTCTCCTTAGTAAACTAACGCCTACAGCTGAGGCAAACCGGAGCGAAGCGTAGGTTTGTCCTGCTGGCTGTACTTGTTAGGCCATATTTGTAGGTTGCGTTCAGTCTGTTCGCATGCATTCTTGCTTCCACGGGGAATAAACGACTTCACTGAAATCAGCGAAGCCACCGTACGTTTCCATTTCGTATCTTGGCTTACTAAAGTCTATGTCTAAGACATGCACAGGATGCCACACAGTATCTATTTTCTCGTAATCACCATTCAGCCAAGAAACGACAATGCGCAATCCGTCCCCGGAATTCCAAATTGGCTGCAAAACTGAGCCTGACGGCATAAACCATTCTGGGCCGGATATTTTCTTGTAAATAACTGATTGGTTGTCTGCCGAAAAGGTAAAAGTGAATATTGTTCTGTCTTGTTTGAAAGCTTCGCCTTCTTTAACGGTGTACCGCTCACATTGCAGTGTTTTGTCTGCAAAGACATTTGTTGCTACAAGCAGTAATACAGTCATGATAAGAGTTCTCATTGCTTGTTCCTTTTTGGCCTAACGCCCACATAAAAGGCGGAGCGTCAGCGACGTCCAGCGCAACGTAGTGGAGCGGTTTTTGATGTGTTTGTTAAATGCTTTCACCATGGAATACCCTTGGAATTACCATAAAGGGTAACACTAAGCATTACGATAAAGGGCAACAAGGTTATAGCCTTTATGATATTTTGTATATGTGACCATTTAAACACTAAAAAGCCTAAATAGGGCAGCCAAATTAGTGCTGAAAATACTACCGTATACGCAATGATATGCAGCCCCTCCTTCCAGGCAGGACCTATTTGCAATACATATATCCGCAGCCCATCACATGCAAGCCAAGTTGGTAGACACATTAACAATGACAACGCGACAACAGTTTTTTCAGTAGTGTTGATGTGGCTTCTCCATTTGGCATTTAACGCCTCGCTCAGCGGCAAATTACAGCATGCTAGCGTATCGTTAAAGCACGCTGTAATTTGTCCGACTGCAGCGATTTGTTATGTTCACACACTCACTATTTATCAGCGTATATCATAATGTAATTAACTATTTCGATATTCGCTGAATTGCAACTTCCTGTTGTATCAATCGTTATTTTCTTTCCCGCCATAAGAGCTGCAAGTGCAACACTCTGTTGTACCTCGTTTACAATTGCGAACCTATCAATTTGGTCAGTGCTAGAGCATGGCGAGTTAGTTATATCATTTTTGACATGGATAGTATTATAGGGATCACTAATCCCTTCTCCTTGTATCTTGTCAATATCTAAGTCTGTGTATGTTGTTGCAGCAGCAGTTGATACAAAACAGATTGAGGAAATTAATAGGCTAAACGTCTTTTTCATTTATTACTCCTTAGGTTGCCAAATCGTAAAACATAACGCCGCAAGCAACGGCCGTAATGTAGCAGCGAAGCTGCGAAATGGAGGTCCAGCCCACGCAGTGGGCGGTGTTGCCTTGCTTTGTTAAGCATTTTCCTCGTACCTAACCTTGGTAAAGCCGGCAGCATTTAGAATGCTGAATAACTGGGAAAATATAGCTTCTTCACGTGATAGCTTATTTTTGCCAAGGATACCCTCAATAAATGATCTCTTCTTAGAGACCATAACCCTCCACTCGCCGAGGTTGGATAAGCCGTTTTCGGGAATTCCGCCAACCCCCAGATAGTAGCCACTGCAATCTATTTCCCAACCCCAGTCTTCCTGGTAGATATCAGACACCTTGATGCCGCTACCTTCGAGATGAGGTTTCAGCCAATTGGCAAAGTCTTCACCAAAGCAGCCTGGATTAATAAAGTGGTCATGCTCTTCAGTGAGGTTAAACTGGTCAGTTTCGAAAAATATCGTATCCATGACTTAGTGCTTAACAGTTAATTCAAAAGAAGCTTCTTTATATCACCCTGCTCTATATTTCTAAGCCCCACTTCCTTCGAAGATGAAAAAAACTTAGTAAATCAATAAGCTATCTACACTTGGCGCAAATGTACAAAAAAAGATATAAAGCAGCGTCTTTATAATTCTGTATTTTCTCTGCTTTATATCACTTTTGGAACCCTTTAAGTATCAATGGGTTACAGAGTTTCACCTAGAAATAGGAGCAGCTGCTGCTGATCTTTGTTATAAAATGCACAGCTGTACAATTTTCGACCGCTCTTAACACACCCAAAGGTCTTAATCCAATAACTCGACTTTTTGGGCTACCCATCCACCTGCACCCGCCAAACCACCCCATCATCCGACAACCGCTTGCGCACCTTATACGCCACTCCACCCAGCGTAATCACCGACTCGGAGTTGTAAGCCCCCACTTCACTCACCAGCAGGCTCAACTCAATACGCGCTACCCGCACGCGCTCCTCATCCTCGAATGCGTCGATCTCTTGATCTTTTATCACGCGGCAATCAATTGGCTCAGCACCGCTACCATCGGTATAGGTAGCGGCCTTGCCCCATTTGCGGAACGCGCGCTCTGCGGCTCTTTGGTCCAGGTCCATAAGTCACCTAGGCCTTCACGGTGCCCGGTACGCCGGTAAACTTGACGGCAAAACTGGTAACGCCATTCCCGGCGGCCTCTGCGGCGAAGGCGGTGGAGCCGGTGATATCGCCAGTGGCTGCGGTTGCTGCATTACTATCGAATGAGCTGGAGGCAACCACCCAGGTGAGGGTTTCGCCCTGATTGATCTCTGCGGCGGATACCTTGGGCACGGTGAATACGCCATCAATGGCAATCACGCCGGATGCGCCCACAGCGATATCATCCATCGCCACACCCAGGACCGCATCTGCGATTACCACCTGGCCGGAAGTAATCGCTGCGCTGGTGTTGTTGGTGAAATCCAGCATGCGCCCATCTTGTACAAAATTCGTAGCCATAATCTTTCTCTCAGTGGGTAAAGCAGTAGAAATAAAAAAGGCCGCGGATTGCGGCCCTTTCCGGTTTAATTTCAGTTGGAATTGAGATTAGGTTTTGGGTGTTTTCACCATGCCTTTTGCATCCCAGGCTTTGGCGGCGGCATCCAGTCGCACTTTGAATTCCACCCCGTCTACGCTCCAGCCATTTTGCTCTTCTAACACTGGGGCCTGCTGGCCATCCAGATAGAGCACTTCGATGGTGTCATGCGCTACCGGGTCGGCATTGAGGTACCAGCCGTTGTGTCCGCTAAGGCGCGCATCAGAGAGCACTTCGGCAATATTGCGCACGCTGTTCGGTGTGGTGTTGTTTTTGGTGGATTCGCCCACTTCGAATTCGGATTCCAGGGCAACCTTTGCGCTACCCTCATCGGCAATATCACACAGCAGGAACTTGGGCCGGATATTGAGCACTGCGCTGCCATCCTTTTGATTACCCATCAGTACCCGTGCGGCATCGATGCTGGCGGTGTTGATACCGGCGGTGCTGGCCAAGTTGCCATGATCGGCGTGGAACAGGGCTTTACCGTCTGCCATTTCGGGATTATTGAGCAGGATGCTGAACACCAAGTCTCCTACTGTGCGCACGGCGGCGAGGCCCATCTTTTGCGGGATTCGGGTGAAGGCCCCCAGGTCATCATTAATAATCGCCTGACGGGTAATGGAGAAGAGTTCCCCGTAAGTGGCCAATGCGGCGGTTTCGGCGCGCTCCCCGATACTCACATATTTAAATTCTGCCCCAGGTGCTACTTGGCGCAGTGATGGGAAGCTGCCCAGGTCAGTGCGGGTGGTGAGCTTAAAGTCACTGAGGTTGCCGACACTGGTAAAGCGCGGGAAGATCTCCTGTGCTTCTTCATAGCCTTTGAGCATGGATTTATTGGCGATATTGCCGAGCACCGTTGCGAAGTCACCGGAGCTATGGGTAAAGGCTGCGGCGACCACACCCATCCGATCCAGCCCGGACAAGCTTTGGCCGTGGGCCTGCATGAGGATGCGGGCAATCTCCATCATGGTGTAGCCGCTGAGTTCATTTCCCTCTGTGCGCTTTTCACCGAGGGCACGTACAGCAATAGCATTTTCCGCATCGGCCTTGAGGCGTTTAATGCCCTCACCTTCTTGCACCACCACGCTGTAGCTTTGCACGGGGGTTGGGGTTTGGCTGCCGAGGGCTTCGAGCAGTTTGTCTTTGGCTTTTTCGGCGGTGCAGTCCATATCATTGAGACATTCCTGCATCACAACACTGTGCGCTTCGAAGCCTTTAAATACGGCCGTGATATCGTCTTTGCGCTTTTTCTCATCGGCTGCAAATTGCGCTTTGGCATCGGCGGCAATCTGCGCTTTCATTTCTGGGGTAACCTCGGGCGCAGCGGTTGCAGCTGGCGTGGTGGAGGTGGTTTTAGGCATGGCTTGCGCTTCCTTGGTTTGGGTTTGGGGTTGGGTTGGATTGCCTGCAACCGCAGACGGGAATCTAAATTCAGCGGGCCCCTGCATGACCAATGCGTTAATGGCTTGCGGGGTGTTTTTAAATTGGTTTAAGTGATCAGCACTGAAGCTGGCAGCCATCTCGATGGCTGCAGTGGTATCGGTGGCGAAGCCTGCTTCTACCGCTTCGGCGCCGGTATACCAAGTTTCGTCATCCATCACTTGGCTGATTTCCTCATCCGACATTCCGGTACGGGAGGAATACAGGCTTTTCATGGTAGTTTTGACTTTGGCCAGCAGGCTCTTGGTTTTTTCCAGGGCACGCTCGTCACCGCGAACACCGGCACTGGGGTTGTGCACCATGTAATAGGCGTTCTCGGCGATATGGACGGTATCCCCGGCGAGGGCAATCACGCTGCCCATACTGGCTGCGATCCCTTCAATCCAGGTTTCCACTTCGGCTTTATGGTCTTTGAGCAGGTTGTAAATGGCGGTGCCGTCGAATACATCACCACCGGGGCAGTTGATATGCAGATTAATCTTGCTGACATCCCCAAGCGCTTTGAGATCGCGGGCAAAGTCTTTTGCCGTTACCCCCCAATAACCGATGGTGTCATACAAATAAATATCAGCTTCACTGGTATTGGCGGCAGCGGTCATGCTGTACCAGGATTTATTCGGCATGGCTGCCTCCTATTCAGATTCTGTTTCTTGCGCGGGTACGGCTTCGCGTTTGCTTGGAGTGGTAATGTCGTTTTGTTTGAGCTTTCGCTGCCAGGCAGCAGTTTGCTTAATCACATCGTCCGGCCTTTTGCCACGGCGGCGGATGGTCTGCTGTGGGCTGGCCAGCACATTTTCCAGCAGGGTTTCATCGGCGCTGGCTTCATGGACCGGGTTAATCCAGGGCATCACCGGGGTAATAAAATCGACGTGCATCAGCGTGGATGGATCGACATCACTCGGCACTTTGAAGGCATCCGCCAGTAAAGCCATTTGCACCCAGCGGCGGGTGGCCGGCTCTACAATCTCTTCGCAGAATTCCAGGCTGAGGGTTTCGTAGTTTCCCCACTGCTCCACCAGTTCCTGGCGCTGCGAACTATAAGTCCCGTTGTAGTTTTTGCTGATGCTGCTAAAGCTGGCCATGGTGCCGGCAGCAGTCATACGGTGCATGGTTTCTAAAAATGGCGTTAGCAAGCCGCTTGGGCGATTGCTTTGGATGGTGCCGACAGATTCCCCAGGGCGTAAATCGTCGTAGATAGCACCGGCACGGATATCCAGGGTGCGATTTCCTTCATCATCAACTTCGTTCTGCGAGTAATCTTCTGGACTGCCCTTTTGAATAAAACCCACCATGGCCGAGGCAATCTTGGCGGCAACGCGCTCGTTTTCTTCATAGTCTTTAATATCGGTAAGGCGATTCATTACCGCAGCAAAGATGGAAACCCCACGGGTTTGGTGCAGGCGGCGTACAAATTTCAGGTGCTCGATATTGTCGGCACTGTGAAACCTGCGCCTCATGCGCCAGTTCAATGAGGCTCCGGGGTGTTCGTCGTACAACCAAAAGCCTGCAGGTTCACCCCAGGCGGATTTTTGAATGCCTTGCACAATGCGCTTGCTGGGATCGTTGTAATCCACCGGCAGGAAATCTGGTTCCAGGCATTCGATGGTGTAAGGCACGGGAGTGCGGTGCTTTAATCCGGGCACGCTGCCCTGTAGGTGGCGCATTAAAGTTTCACCATCGCGCAGCCAGGTGTTGCATAAAAGCCGCTGGGCTTTGCCCCAGCTAAATTGCCGGGTGCATTCCGGGCGCCGCGCCCATTCCTTGTGGGCGTCATTCATTTGGCTGGCAAGACCGTCATGGATATCGCCATCCCAGGTTTTGGGTTGGAATTCCACATCGATGCCGCGTGGGCCGACGATGTTGTTCACCAGGGTTGTGAGAATACCAAAGGCAAAATCGTGGTTTTGCTCCAGGTGCCGGGCTTGGCCGCGCAGGGTTTCCACACTGCCTTCCAACACTAAATCACCGCTGCGGTTATCACCGGGGTTTTTGCGCAGGCGACTGGGGCGCGCGGCTTCATAGGCGGCGGCGATCTCCAGCGCGCGACGGGCTTGTACACGGCGCAGGGCAGCCTCGGGTGCAAAAAACCCGATAACAGAATCCAGTTTGTTCATTAGAAAAAATTCGCGTAGGCGGGCCCGCGGCGTTTGCCGGCGGCCTTTAAGGTTTCTGCGGTTGCGCGGCGCTCCCATTCCTGACGGCCCGCGCGGATCTCTTGCAGGTTCTCGGCGGTAAATTGGCGGCCGTTAATGACCGTGGTTTTTCCGGCGAGCACGTCTATCTCGGCCTCGATATAGAGGTCGACCATCTCTTGTGCGGTTTTAGACATTTAACTATCCAGTAGGGAGCCAGCTGGCTGCGCAGGCTGCCTTGGTTTTTTCGGGGCTGGTTTGGGTTGTTCGGAGGCTTGTTGAGGTTCGCTAAATAGCGTGCGCTGGCCCAGGCGCGATTCGATGGTGGACCATTTTTTCTCGTTGTATTTGTGCATGCCCATGGCGTGGGCGGCGTGCAGGGCGTAGACCTCAGTATCGGTGCCCTCATTGGGCCTGCCTGGGCGCTGCTGCCAGGTTTCCCGGCCTTTATTTTTCTTGCTGGGGGCTTTGACTTCGGCAGTCACCTGCTCCCAGTAGTCCTGGCGCACATGTTTGCAGCTGTGCATATAGGCGCTGGTGCCGAGCAGACGCTTGGCCATTAGGTCTTTGGCTTTGTGGGTGCCAACGATATAAACCTTTACGCCGTAACGGTCGGCTTTGGTGCGGCGCTTGGGGTTGTTAAAATCTACCTGCCGGGGCTGGTTAAAGATTTCCTTGGTGCCGAAGTCGTTACTGTCACCTTTAATCGCCATCACCAGCACGCCGCGATATTTTTTATCGCGGGTTCGCACCCAGTGATACACCGCGTTGCTGGTGCCGCCATCGCCGGAATCAATACTGACTGCCGCTGCGCGGATCTCGCCGAAGCGTTCGTGCTCAAAGCTTTGGAACACCAGCTTATCCAGGGCATCCCAGCAATCGTCGCGCTTATCGGCGGTATCGCCATCGATCTCGCCCCAGTACATCTGCCAGGATTCTTCATTGCGGCCAAAGGCGCGGATGCTGATTGCCAGGCGGTCGTGCTGTACATCGATGCCGACCGTTACCAGCAGGCCACCGGCAGGGCACACTAATTCCGGGTAATCCTCAGCGGCCTCTTGCAGCTTTTCATGGTCCAGCAGGCGGCTGGCGGCGTACTGGTAGGGCCGGCCCAGCTTGTTGTTCTGGAAAACAATGCGCGCGGATTCATCACCGCTTTTGGCTTCGTGTTCGGCTTCGAGAAAATCCCGCACCACATCGGCAAGGCCGGTGCCGGGGATACACACATACAGCTCCGATAGCTCCATAAAGGTTTCTATCGGTTCAATTTCGCCCTCGGCAAAATCCTCACCGCATTGGGTTTTGACCCAGCCGGCAAAGTCATCGCCATTCTCCCGCGCGGTTTTGCAGGTCTGCAGAATATTGGCCTGGCGGCGGTAGTCATCCCAGGCACTGCCACAGTGCGGGCAGCTATACACCGCGCTTTCAGGCTGGTGCAGGCCGAATACCGGGTGCGGCGTGCCGCCCTCTTTCTCCAACCAGCTGACATTTTCCCAATCCAGTACATGGGACTCGCCGCAGTCGTGGCAGGTCACCGGCAGCACGCGCATGGTGCCGAGCTTGGTGTAGTGCTCTACCTGAGAAAGGTCGGCAACGGCCGGTGTGCCACCGATAATTAATTTCTTATTGCGCATGCGCTTGAGGCGTTCACGCAGGTGGCGAATGGAATCGCCCTGATCGCCGACATCTTTGTTGGTATCGTCCGGCTCCTCCACATAGCCCCGGCGGGCCGTGGTGGATTTCACATTGGAAATCGAGTTGGAGCCAATGGTGCGAATCTCACCACCGGGGAATTTCTTGCGTGTTGAGCGGCTGCCGCCTTTGCGGCTGGTGGTGACATCAATCACCCGATTTACCGCTGGTGAGCCTTCGATAATCGGCACCAGCTTTTCATCCATAAACAGCCGGCCTTTTTCATCCTTGGGAAACAACATCAGGATGCGGGCCGGGTCGGTGACGGCGACCTTGCAGATATCAGTGGCCAGCAAAACCGTCCAGCCGATCTGCGCAGCTTTCTGCATTACCACCATCCAGGACACCGGACTATCCAGTGCGTGCATGACGCCCCAGAAATAGGGCACATAATCGTTGCGATAATAGCCGGCGTTATCGCTATCCTCCGAGGGCAGTTTGATATTGTCCGGCAACCACTCAATCAGCGGGATTTTAGGCTGCGGTATCCAGGCCTGGCGCACCTCCTCCACCAGCCTCTTCAGATTCAATCTCGTAACTGCCAATAGCTTTGAGGGCAGCGTCAATGTTTGGCTGTAGGGGTTCTCGATCGACGGTAATGGCATGCTGACTTTCGATAGCAATAACGATGCTTTCCACCGCTCCTATAAATTCATTCTTTCCAATGGTGGACCACTCCACCATCGCTTTACGCACAGACTCAATATCCAGAATTAATTGGTCTTGCCGATACAGCTCACGCATTTTTAATTGCGCATTCGCCTCTGACTCAACTGCCTGAGCCATATCGCGACGGTTGCGGGCCTCATTCGCCTGGCGGCCAGCGGCCTCGGTTCGCAGTCGCTCGCAGTATTCATGAAGCCAAACTTTGTAACTGGCACCTACGGTAAAAACCTCTGCCTTGTAGTGTTTGGCAATAGCAGGTTGCGAAGCGCCAACTAGGCGAGCAAAGCCCGACTGAGAGGCCTGATCATCAAGAGAGATATCACCAGCCAAGGTATAACCCCCTATGAAATTTTAGATATCTGTTAAAAAAGCGGGGTCCGAATCACCCGTGTGTTGGCCCCCTCAGGAGGACCCGTTCAACGTTGTTTGGCCGTTGCAATTGCTCGATCCATTGCTTTATCTAGTTCAATTGGAAGGTGCCGCCGCGCTATACCTTCGGCAATACGAAAGAAAGGAAAACGCTTGCGGTATTCTGGTTTCTTTTTCACGAAGATAAGAATGGGCCTAACGGATCGGCGACGCTTGTACCCTACTCTCTGCCACACTCCTAAGGTGCCTTCAATCTTCCCTACAAAGTATCCCTTTGTGATGCCCCGCTTGGCCTTACTGCGCTTACTGTTAGTTGCGTTCTGCGCTGGATCACGGCTGGCCCGCACTTGTGACAGGATCTTGCTATAAGTGCCGCCCGAGATATTGCCGTGTTTATTCAACCTAGCCCCTTCACCATGCATTGCATACATTCCTGCAGGTAGTAAGCCCGCATGGCGCAACGCCCGCTCGAACCTCTTCACATTGCGGTCAATACCAAGTATGGCTGGCGCTAAGTATTTACTGGGCGGCGTCCCCTTGGTTGCCTCATCACGAATAAAGACTTTGGCAATTCCTGAGCGCTTCGTGGCTTTCTTTACCAATACAGAGTTCAGCGTTAACTTTGCCGGGTTTGAAAATACCCGCCCCATCGCTGAGCGCTCTTCTCCCCGTATACGAAAGGCCACGTTATTTAGGGCAACAGAACTGGCATAAGGTAATTGCTTTTTTAATTCAGCAGATGCTCGATCAAACTTTGAAGTATCCAGCTTTACACTAACGTCCATCGTCCCCGTCCTGCTGCCTTTCCTGCAGCTTCAAGCGCTTATGGTTGTAATACCAATTCACAATGAACCCACTCAAAGCAATCAAGAAACCACCCACCGCCAACAGCTCTTGCGCTGCATATCCACCGACTACCGCTGTACCCGCAGCAACCGTAGTGGTTGCACTGGCGATCTTCTGAACCATGGCTTCCCTCGCTGCCTCTTGAGCTACAGTGTTCACCGCTTAACCTCACTCACCCACGACTTCACGAAATAGAAACCGATGATGATGCTGTAAGGCTGCACAACCACATCAACCAGCAAGCCCTTTAGGTCTGCTACAAAAGGCGCTTTGAAAGCCATTGCCGCCGCAATAAATAAAACCAGCAGCGCCCAAACCAAGGTCACCAGAAAGGCAATTAATCGCCTTGCCCGGTTCTGAGGCTGCGTGGCTTCCAGGTATTTGAGATACCAGCGGGATTTTTCCTCATTGGTAAACCACACCGCATCCACGGTATTTACAGTGGCATCCAGCACTTTGCCCGCAGACTCTGGACCAGCAAATAAACCCTTAACTCCAGACCAAATACCCATCACGGATACTCCGGCACATAGTGCGTAATTGTTAGATCAAACTCAGGAGGCAACAGCTCTCGCAACTGCTGCATTGCCTTGCGGGATTGCATCACCCACCAGCCACCGGGAGCCAGGCCAGAACCAATACCAATACAGCCCTGTACATCCGCCGAATAATTAGCGGTGTGGATTAATATTTTTGTACGGCCAGGGACTTCCTTTAGCTCCCACACATTGGGGAACCTAGGTGAGTTATAGGGATTACAGGAATAAACCCCTTCAGGAATACAGCTCTCGAACGGACGATTCCCCAACCACGGGCGCTCTACCGTATAAAACACAAAGTCGCGCACTCTCAGCCGCCCCAATGTGGCATCAAGCCCATAGGCGAATCGCGTTAATTCAAACATGAGGTATTAGCTCCCGGATTTCGGGCACAAAAAAACCGGCTCAAGGGGCCGGTTTAGAAAGGTATTCTGTTCGCCGAATCACAAAACTCGGCAGCGTTGCAGATATTAGTGTGCGCACGTGCGCACTGTCAACAGCCATCTACTGAATTAAAAAACAGTTATGCAGCATCACGCGCCAAATAAAATGCCTCAATCGTCCCCTCAATAACTCGGCACATATTTACCACCCAGGTTTTACCTTGGCCGAGCTTTTTACACACATCAGGCATTTCCCACCGGTAATAATATCTCAACCAAAAAACCAGCCCCTCCAATTCAGCCTTTTCCTTATCTCGGCGCCGAGTAATTGTATTCAAATAGGCCAGCACCACCGCATCCATTCTATCCGCCCTACCCCAATCAATTACCGCAGGGATACCTTGCCCCTCACAAACCATACCCTTGTGAAATGCCGCCATACGAGGCCAAGACACAGAATCCCCTGCCCTCTCAGGATATGCCCTAGCCCATTCCCACAGGAGTTCACGAATACCTAATTCTGACATTACGAATACCCTCTTCTCGACCAACTAACTCACCCACCAATCCCTATCACGCTGCCGCCCGTAAATTTTCGGCATTTTCCCTAAAAACCTTCCTCGCCACATGCAAATTATCCCGGTGGAAAGTCCCCAGATAATCCTCATCCATCTGCCGGATTTTATTTTGAGTCACCACCGTATGAGCAAACACCAGATCCACATGGCGTGGGTTATCCGTGCGAAATACCGCTAAGGGTCTACTCGCAACGGTAGTCATAATTCGCTCTTGGGCTTCTGTCAGAGTCACAACGGTCATACTTCACGCTCCATGATGATTTGTAATTACCAGTTAAAATCTTCCAGCATCTCGGCCCAGGTAGTTGGCCCGCTGGTAGGCTCCTCGCAAGGGATATATTCCCCCTCCAAAACCTCCTCCTCTGCGCTTTCTCCACTCACTGGAACAACCCCCGCATTTTTGCTAGCTCGCTCTCCCCACACCGGCGGGCCCGCTCCTGAGCGCTATCGTCAGGCAATGCCAAAGGTTTAAACCGGTTGTGCGCCGCACTGCCTGGGGACGGCTGGCAAAGCCCAAGAAACTCCGCATAGTTCGGCGGCCAGCTAGACTCCCCTCGCCGCGCAGCCTCGATATTGCGGTGCTCGATGTTTTCCATCCCCCTCGCCCAATCCTTGTCAGACAAACCCTGTGTCTTTCGCGCCCACAGCATAAAATCCTCACCGTAAACCCCATTGCGCTCCCCCTGCTCCGAGTCATACAACGCGCGCTGGGAAGTCCACTTGTGGCCATACAGCTGCGCCATGCGTTTCCACAGCGCCAACAGCAGCCTCTCGTGCCGAGGCTCTAGCGAAGGCCGTGTTGATCTGCTGCTGTTGCTGCTGGAGCCGGTTGCCAGCGCCTGAATTACGGTTTTCATTGCCCACTCCCTGTTGGTGACTCACTGGAGGCCTGAATTCCTCCTGCCAATGTTTTCCACGGCCAAAGAACCGCTTGGCCTGCATAACGTATTCAGTCCCGATCTTTCCGGTTTGCTCGCAGAAGGAGCGATAGCGATCCAGCCCTGATTGAATTTCTTCAGGCTGGTGCTGTTTGCGTTGCTTGCGATACGCCTTCAGGGCCTCACCCCTTGGATTACCGCCAGCGCGTTTTGGGTAGGATTTCCACAGCTGGTCAAATTCAGATTCAATCGGATCAACTTCCGAAAAATCCGGATTTGTTCCAATAGTATTATTCTCTACTGTATTACTCAGTAATGTATTACTCCCCTTCGTGGATCCCGAATACCCCCCTTCGTGGATCCCGAATACCCCCTTCGTGGATCCCGAATACCCCCTTCGGGATTCCGAATACCCCTCCGATGGCCTCCCAAACACCCCCTCGCGAACAAAAATATTCCGCTCCACCACCCGATTCCCATCGCGCTTCTGACCAACAGTCACATACCCTTTGCGCTTCAACTCTGAAATAATTTCAGAGACTCGGGAAACAGATAACGAGAAGAAATTGGCAAAAGCCTTGTTAGATTTATAACAACCGCGAACGGGATCCGCAGAAAGGCTTTTAATCTCCACCAGCATGACCTTTTCATGCATCGTCAAATTCTCGTCCAACCAAAGGCTGGCCGGGATCCAAATCCCCTCAAAAGCACGTTCTTCAGACACAATGAACCCTCCAGCAGAAACACTAGAATCAGCAAATTAAATTACTAAATATTTTTAAATTAAGATAATTAAGGTGAACCTATTCCGATTCAGACCACCCTTACATGGATTAATAAACCGGACAGCCCCGGCCGCCTCACCACTACCCAGGTGACGGGTACTCACGGTATGCTGTAAGTGCCAACAAACAGCCATACAAGGAGTAGTTATGTCTTTGCTAAGTAACCAATCCATCCCAATTCCCTGCCCTGAGTGCGGCCGCAAACATTCGCAGCGCATCTCCCGGCTCAACAATCAGACAAAGATTAAATGTACTTGTGGAGCAAGCATCAAAGTGGATGCTTCGAACCTCAAAAAGGAGATCGCCGGAGTTGATAAGGCAATGAAGGATCTTCAGCGGAGTTTCAATAAAACTTTCAAATTCTAATAAAGCTGTTTTAATGCCTTGCAGGCAATCCAGAGCGGAACTTGGATCTACCTGCAAGGTTATAACTTGACTCCTCGCCATCTCTCCCTCCCCTGTATAAAACCCCATATATCGCAATGAATTAATCCCAACCCTCATTCCCCGCAAAATGGCAGAACAATAAAATGGGGATTTGACAATGGTCACTAGTCTAGTTTCACCGAGTAGCCCGCCGGGACTATCCAGGCACTTGCCCACTTTTTATTATCCGCGAACCAAAGCGACGCCGAGCTAAATGTATCCGACCGTAACTCATATCGAGTAACCGGCTCGTAGTTACCAACTAAATTGAAATATATTGTTCAGGTGATATCAGCCGGCGTCCGGTCACCTATTGAGTAACTTGCCGCTGAGACTTCAAACCCAAAGCACTTACAAGCTTCTTCTGAGTACCAACTAAATTGACTGCATAATGTATCCTTCCCATACGGAAAAATAGCATTGATGCTTAAATGAGGCAAGAAAAAGCAGCAAAGGTGCTGGAGCCAGGAGTAGCACTGCTAATAAAATTCAAAGAATGACAAAAAGACGCCAACTCACCCCGGAAGAGAAAGCCAGCACACAGCGGCTCCGAGACATCTGGGATAAGCGGAGAAAAGTACTGGGACTCACCCAGGAGAAGGCCGCTCACTTACTCGGCTGGAGCTCTCAAAGTGCTGTAGGCGCATATCTTCAGGGGCGAATCCCCCTAAACACTGATGCCACTATTAAGTTTGCGGAACTTTTAGAAGTAGAGCCCGCAGAGATCGATCCCAATTTGGGTATGAAATGGGCCATCTCCCACTCTTATAGTCCTGAGAAAACGAACTTTGCCACCGGACTCGCGGAGCAGCCCTGTGCCGAACAAGAAGGCAACGTGACGCCCGGTCCCGCAATACGAGGGCGTGTACCCTTAATATCGTCTGTAACCGCTGGCCAATGGAGGGAAGTCGTAGATAACTTCCAGCCAGGTGATGCTGAAGAGTGGCGTGAGACCACTGCCAATGTGGGCCCTCATGCCTTTGCTTTGCGCGTTGAGGGTGACTCAATGACAGCACCGACCGGGATTTCCATTCCTCATGGCTCCGTTGTCATCGTCGACCCTGATACTGAGGCTCGAAATGGCAGTATCGTGGTTGCCAAGCTCGTAGACATCCAAGAAGCGACTCTCAAGAAGCTAGTGATCGACGGACCTAACAGTTACTTGCGCCCCCTGAATCCGCTATACACCCCTATCCCAATCAATGGCAATTGCCGCATCATAGGTGTCGCAAGAAAAGTAGAGCTAGACCTTTGACTAGAAAGTCGCTCATAAAAAAAACAAGGAGACTGCTGCGATGGCTGTGCAGCTGATCGAGTATATGGGGCGGGCCTCCCAAGGAATTACTCAGCCCTATATATGCCGAGGCGACGACGACAAAGTCTACTTTGTTAAGGGGGACAATGCCGGTCGCAAAAGTTTGATGTCTGAATGGATTTGCGGACACTTAGCCCGTGAGCTCGGACTGCCAATTCCGGAATTTGGGGCATTAGAAATTCACTCTGGACTCGCAAGCGCTCTACCAGACCTCAATATCGGCCGAGTCTTTGGATCGCAGAAACAACCGGTTACCGAAATCACCATAGGTGATATTGTGCGAGTGCCAGAGGAAACTCAGCAGATTGTCCTTGCCTTTGACTGGTGGATCCGTAATGGCGACCGAAACTTGTCAGAATTGGGTGGTAATGCGAATCTATTCATAGATCAAGTTGATGGCGGCTTGGTCGTTATTGACCACAACCAAGCCTTTGAGGCAGACTTCTCACCGCAGCATTTTCGCGACTATCACGTATTTCGCAGCCAGATAGGTACAGTTTTTGACGACATGGTCACAAGGCATGATATGGAACAGCGCTTCCAGAATGCCTTACTGAAGTGGCCACAAATCTTGGCAGAGCTGCCCGAAGAATGGTTATATTTAGATAGAGAACTTACTGACGCTTGTGCACTCCAACCAGAAGCCGTACATAATATATTAGAAAATTACACCAACCCAGATTTTTGGTGCTTACAGTGAAACAGGTTGCCTGCCATTACGCGATCGTGCGCTTTATGCCGTTCGTTGAGACCGGAGAGTTTGCCAATGTCGGCATTCTCTTGTTGGCACCTGAGCGGCAGTTTTTCGGCTTCAAACTTCAACTTAAACGCCATAAACGTATTACTCAATTCTTCGATGACCCCAACGCTAAGCTTTATAAAGCTACAATGCGTACGATTAATGAGGAATTGACTCGAGTGCAAAAGCACTTGAAAAGTGCTCGATTCTCCATGGCCAAAGACCTCTTTAACGAAGTAGTGCGCCCCAAGGAAACTATTGCACGCTATAGCGAACCACGCCTTGTGGTGACCGAAGATCCGGAGAAGCAGCTGAACGACCTGTATAATCATTATGTCGAGCGTGCCTTTGTTACTCAGGAGTACCGAGAAAAAGCAATGGAACGCGCGGTACAGAAGATCCTGACCCAAGCACAAGTAGAAAAGTACTTCCACAGCCGCAAGTTGACCGCAGGCTATTACAGCACTCTCCTCCCGTTTGTAGAAGGTGCTGAAGGCCGGCCCCCTTTAAGAGCAATCAAGCCACTAAACCTGGCACAAGATCGACCTGGCCAAATTTTCGACCATGGGGCTGCTTGGGCAGCCAAATTGAAGATTCTGCACCAGCACAAGGTGGCTCCCAAGCGGATGCTATTTACCGTTGAAGGAAGCCACAGCACCCCTGCTCAAGAGGCCGCTTTCGTTGACGCAGTCAATGAACTGAAAAATGCTGGAGCCGAAGTACTTTCTATGACTGAAAGAGATAAGATCACAAACTTCGTAACTCACTGAGAAAGCCCTTAACTACGGGCTTTCATTTTTTTAACAATGCCCTTCCTGCTTTCAACTTCACTCATTAATCAGCTGCTAGCCATTACTTCTTAAAGCTGCCCCTCAGTCACACTCCTGTTCTCGAGCAGGGTCAGTCAACTAACGAAATTAATTCCATAAAAGCATAATCCATATACCCTCCAATCCCATTGGCGTGACTAGCTCTTGAGGTCGATCAAGAAATCTCGAAGCCGATCTACCAACTCTGAATAACACCACTGCAAATACCCCCCCCCAAAAAAAGCAGCAAAGCTATTGACAGCTAATTAGCACCACTGCTACTTTTTAGGTGTTAGGAGATGGCACGGAGAGCCTCAACCAGTGAGCAAAACCGCTAACCTCAGACCACTGGCCCCACGCCAGGCCGAAGCTCTGACGCACCGCGCCAGAGGGCTCTCCAATCGCGAGACCGCCCAGGCCATGCAGTGTTCAGTAACGAACGTCACCAACCTGCTAGCGGAGTGCTTTTACAAGCTACACGCCCGCAACAGCACAGACGCAGTGGCCAAGGCGGTAAAGCATGGATTAATTCAATTCGCCCTGCTCGCGTGCGTACTCAGCGGTATGGGTGCCGATGCTCAAGACCAATTACGCACCCGCTTCCAGCGCCGCCCCACAGTTCGAACCATTCGCATCCGCAACAACCGGGAGGGAATCGCATGACCGCCACCGTGTTTGTACATCCAACCGCTATGAGCAAAAACAATATCAATCAGCTTAAACGCCACATCAATATCGCCAACGCCGACCACAAAGCGCACATCCGGTTCGCACAGCCAAAACGCACTTTTGCACGGCCAACACAAAACAATAACTGGCCCCCATTTGGAGGTGATGCCGCATGAATACTTTCAGCCCAACCCAGAGCGTGGAAACCCTGCTCCGCATTGCCAACGGATACTCCGGCGCGAGCGAAATAGCCGCACAAGTTTTGCTTTCAGCCTGGAATAGCAGTGATTTCGCAGTCCCCGTTGCCAGCCTCTCCCTGCTGGACGGCGACAACTACGAACACGCAATCAACGTGATGAATCTGCGCTACCACGGCAGAGCACCGCAAAGCGTAATTGCAGACGGCGATAAAAAACTGAATGCCCTCTACCGGGAATGGAACCACCTCGAAATACAGAGGAAGGAAGCAGCGTGACCCAAACCCAGCCGCTCCCGCAAATGCCTTGCCGCCACTGTGGAAAATCCGCAGAACCAGTATTTAACGGGCAATTGCAATTACGCGGCTGGAGCTGCCAACCCTGTCGATACTGGGAGCCCGCCATCGGCAGAGAAAGGAAGTTCAAAAAAACAACGGGGTTTAGCCATGAGTGAATTTAGCCGGATTTTAGAACTTTACGAAGAGCTAGCACGCACAGTAAATCTGCAACAAATCCAAATAAATCAACTGCGCATACTCGCAGCTCAACAAGCTCAAACCTCACAAATAAAACCAAACAAACAGGAGGCAGCGTGAACCAGACAAAACCCTATACCGTCACCCAGGCCGCCCGAATGCTGGGAATGGGCAGGAATAACCTGCTGAAACTTCTGCGTGACAATGGCTTTTTGTATAGCCGTGAACCCATGCGCAATTCACCCACAAAGTGGGCCCTTGAGCAAAAACTCTTAAAGCAAAAAGAAGGCGAATATCTCGTAGGACCGGTAAAAGTGCAGCACATCACCGCACTAGTTACCACTAAAGGCATGGCTTGGATACGTGACATCGTTGAGAAAAAAGATACACCCAAAGCTAGCTAAATATTAATAACTAAAAGCAAAGGATTGAAAAATGGAACTACAGCAACTCGTCACTAAAAGCCTTGGCAATTACATTGATAGCGGAAAACTAGAGAAATCAATCGATTCGAAAGTTGAAGCAACCATTGTTGGAATTCTGGATTCAGTGCTTAGAGAGTACAGCGATTTTGGAAAGTCTTTAAAAAAGGCTATTGAAGATAAAATCTCTATCTGTACAAAACAAATAACCCTGCCCGAGTACAACAAATATATTACCGACATGATCGGTGAGCTGTACATCAAAGCTCTACATGATCAAGCAGACGCGCATTTAAAACCACTACTTGATGAAGCTCTAAACCCTGTTCCATCAGTAATGACATCTAAAGAGTTCTTAGAACTAATCAAAGAGGAATGGCAAGAACAGCACCTTCGGAATGAGCATGAAGAAATAATACTGGAGTGGAAGCGATCCGAACATTTTATAGATGTGAAAATCCTCCACGGTGAATATTCATTCAATAATGTCGAGATTACACTTTATAAGGACCGCGATGAAGAGCATCACTATATCTCGATTATCCGAGAGGATGGTAAAAACTTTAGAAGAGGAATACAGGCGCAAACAGCTAATTACGGGCTTCCCGGTGAACTATTCAAGCTGTATGCCCGACGAACGTTGATAACCGATATAGATGAAGTCTACGGCGATTCTATTTACCTGGATTACGATTAAAAACCTTTACCCGCGCCCAGGCGCATCAGTCAGCTGTAACCGTTAGGGCTGCCGGTACGGAGCCCATTCTAAAAATGGGAGAAACCAATGAAACGATTTGCAATTTTTTGCGGCAGCTACAACAGCCTCATGATGGGCGGAGCAAAAGATTTTAAAGAGTCCGTACACACTGAAGAACAAGCATTGGAACGAGTTAAAGAAATCGCCAAACCAGAAGCATTTCTTGACTGGATACAAATATTCGACAAGAAAACCGATAAGGCGAGAAATTTTAAATTCTACAGAGGCGAGCTAAAGGAACAAGAACCCGACGAGTGCGAACGCCCATCAAAAAAATTAATAGCCGAAGCCGAGCCTCAATACGCTAAACCCTTAAAAAATAGCTCACTCAGCCCGCCCAATGCGGGCTAAGTGGGTAGAGGATATTGAGGAATAGAGAATGGCCAAGCGTAAACCCCGCAAATCCATGAGCAAGCAGGCCCAACACGCCCGCCTGGTAAACCGCTGGCTGCCCGGCTTGGTCCTCACCGCTCGCAGCAGCACCGGCCTGGATACCGATGGCGACCCCATCCTAGCTATCAGCCATCGACGCCAAGGCGGCGCCGTTGGCGATATAGCCCGAGCCAAGCTGCAGCACGAAATCCTCAACTGGCAACACCACTGGCAGGTAACGGTATTTGTCGAGTGCAAAACCCCAGATGGAGAATTTTATACCGACTCCACCGAGTTCGAAGCCTACGGCGTTCGCCTGAATGACCTGGCCGAATTAGTGCGCCCGGAACTGGACACTATTAAAAACAAAGCCAACCCCAACCACTACAAAGACCACGGCTGGCAGGCGGAGATTCTGCCGAATCGTAAGCAGGAGAAAGGGAGAACAGCATGAAGCTCTGGCAATCCCTCACCGGCATCGCCGCTCTAATCTTTTGCGGCACCAGCTTGGCCTTTACCGTGCAACTGTGGGTATCCATGCCTGCAGACCTAGGCGGGCAGCTGGTGGCCGGTGCCACTGCGGTGGCCCTGGAGCTGTGCAAGTTCAGCTTCGCCCCGCTGGGCCTCTGGTTGTGCAGCCAAGGGCAAAAGAGCGGCTATGCCCTTCTCATCCTCTGGCCCCTGCTGGTAGTGAGCAGCATTGTCGCCACCGTTGGATTCCTCGCCACCCACAGCGAAGAGCAGCAACAACTCAGCGCCCGCAACAGCCAGGAATACCGAGCGTTGCAACAGCAGCTCAACAGCCTGCAACAGCAGATAAACACCCTGAACGGCCTGATCAACACCGACGCCAACAACGGCTACCGCCAGCGCGCCATTAATACCGCAGCGCAGTTATCCACATTGGAGACTGAGCGCACCCAGCTGATCGAGAAGTTATCCACCATCGGCCAAACCGCCAACACACACAGCGCCTTCAACAGTCTCGCCAACACCCTAAACGCAAACCCCGCACGGCTTCAGCATATCGGCTTTCTGGCCCTGGCGATCATCACCGACATAGTGGGACTGGTCGCATTACTCGCGTTTAACGCCGTTGCAACGGTTGGTAAACGCGTTTCACAACCGTTTCAACAGCCCGAAACAGCAGAGCAACAACCAGAACACACCAGCCACCTGAGCAAAGAACAGCAACAACTGGCCCAACGCATCTGCGCCGGTGAATTCGGCAACCGCCCAGTGTTACGCAACATCAGCAACAGCATCACCGGCGGATACAGAACCGTTAAACCCGTTTTCGACGCCCTGCAACAGACTGGCGCACTCACACGCAACGGCCAGGGGTTTGCCCTGGTGCAACGCTAAGTACCCGGATATTTGGAAACAACGAAAAAGGAAAATCTTATGATTAAAGGATATTGGTCAACCAAAGACTTAAGCGAACGCTATCGCTGCTCAAGCCGCACAATCTTTAGATGGGTAGAGCGTGAAACCAACCCATTCCCAAAACCACGCATCAAAGCCTCTGGCAGCCATAACCTTTGGGCGATTGATGATGTAGAGCAATGGGAGGATCAAGTTTCACATCAAGCAGCTGCCTAGATGTTCCTCACCTCATCCTTAGCGATGGTATTCACATCATCACCCTCGCTAAGGATTGACCCCTTGATTAAGCGTCGATATTGAATCTTATTTTGTATTCACCAGTGAATACATTTTGGACCAATACATCTGAACTGCACTTAGATGAGGGGGTTGCCCCTATTGAGAATTGATAATAGCCATTCATCTGGATTACTGACCAATTGAACCTACATGATTGATAGGTTAATACCCCAGCATCCGCCACACCATTAGTTATTGAGGTATGAAAAGTCGTACTGTTTGCTGCCGCTGGGCTTGGAAATAGTGGAGAAATAATGCCGGTTGAATTTGTTCCATTAATGAGCACATTATCAGAAGAAGTATTATTTTTTAGTTCTATGCTTGTTGATAATGTAGCTGCCAGTGTTGGTACAGAGAACGCTACAGATGCAAGTAATCCCGCTGTAAGAATAAATTTTCGTTTAACTTCCATTTCATTGCTCCTTGAAAATGACGTGTAAAGACTTTCAGCAAGTCCACAGCCATTTCAACTCACGGTGACGTCAAATGTCAACAATGTCATGTGAGTGCAAAACTTGGAGTACACAAACTAACCATTGGTGCAAAGCCTGGATTGTTGAACAGACTCAACTCCAACAACAACATATGTACGCGGCCAAGAGCTTATCCTGTACCTTATTCGCACCAATCAAACTGACCAAGTAGCGCCCACTAGTCAGCCCCCGAGAGCAAAACCAAAGGCCAATTTGTTATAATGCGGCCTTTCAGATTCGGCCTTGGGGTATATTTCAATATGTGTACACAGGGGCGTACACAGATAAGGTTAAATCTAAGTGAATCAAGATTTTTCTCAACAATTTCAAAGACGTAGAACTTTCGCTATCATTTCCCACCCGGACGCCGGTAAAACAACCGTGACCGAAAAGCTACTTTTATTCGGAAATGCCATTCAGCTGGCAGGTTCGGTTAAAGGGAAAAAAGGTCCCCACGCGCGCTCCGACTGGATGACCATGGAGCAGGAAAGGGGTATCTCCGTCACCTCCTCGGTGATGCAGTTCCCCTACAAGGAGCGCACGGTTAACCTGCTCGACACCCCCGGGCACGAAGACTTCTCCGAAGACACCTACCGAGTACTCACTGCGGTCGACTCTGCGCTGATGGTGATTGACGGCGCCAAGGGTGTCGAAGACCGCACCATCAAATTGATGAATGTGTGCCGACTGCGTACCACGCCGATTCTCTCCTTTATCAACAAACTGGATCGGGATATTCGCGACCCCATCGAAGTGATGGATGAAATTGAAGAAGTCTTGAATATCCAAGCCGCCCCCATCAATTGGCCACTGAGCTCCGGTAAAAATTTTAAAGGGGTATACAACCTCTACACCGATACAATTCACGTATTTACTCAAGGCCAGGGTCACACAATTCCCGACGATATCCAGATCAAAGGGCTCGACTCCGTTGAGGCCGATGAGCTACTCGGCGAATATGCCGAGGACATCCGCGAGGAAATCGAACTGGTACGCGGCGCTACCCACGAATTCAATCTGGAAGCTTATTTAGCTGGCGAACTGACTCCGGTATTTTTCGGCACAGCGCTTGGTAATTTTGGCGTACGTGAAATGCTCGATGGATTTGTCGAATGGGCCCCGGGCCCTCAGCCTCGCGCCACCCAGGAGCGCCAGGTAGAGCCAAACGAAGAAAAGTTCTCCGGTTTTGTGTTTAAGATTCAGGCCAATATGGACCCCAAACACCGCGACCGTATTGCCTTTATGCGCGTCTGTTCCGGTACTTATAGCCGTGGCATGAAAATGAAACATGTACGCATCGGCAAAGATATAAAAATTGCCGACGCCGTAACATTTATGGCTGGCGACCGAACCCACGTGGAAGAGGCTATTGCCGGCGATATTATCGGCCTGCACAACCATGGCACTATCCAGATCGGAGATGCCTTTACTGAAGGTGAGTCTCTAAAGTTTACCGGCATTCCCAATTTCGCCCCGGAGTTATTCCGTCGTATTCGCCTGAAAGATCCTTTAAAACTAAAGCAACTGCAAAAGGGCTTGCAGCAGCTCTCCGAAGAGGGCTCTACCCAGGTATTTTTCCCACTGGATAACAACGACATTATTGTCGGCGCCGTCGGTGTCCTGCAGTTTGAAGTGGTCGCCTATCGCCTCAAGGACGAATATAAGGTGGAAGCCATTTATGAAAATGTAAATGTAAATACTGCTCGCTGGGTGGAAAGCGAGAGCGTGAAAGAGTTGGAAAACTTTAAACGCAAAGCAAGTACCAACCTTGCCATAGATGGCAGTGGACACCTGACCTACCTAGCGCCTACCCGTGTGAATTTGCAGTTGGCGGAGGAGCGTTATCCAGATATTCGCTTCTACGCCACCCGCGAGCATTAACTTGGGTGGACGTTTCCTGAAATCGCTTGTCAGTTCCAGGATGTTTGAGCAGTAGACAGAGAGATCAATAATGAGTCAGCAGAAAGAATTACCGGAAGAAATGCCCCGCCTAGGCAACGGCCTGACCGCTGCTATTGGTAGGCTGCTGATCCGGCTGATGGGATGGCGCCTGGAAGGTACCTTCCCTCCGGAAAAAAAAGTGATGGTGGCCCTGGCCCCGCACACCTCCAACTGGGACTTTGTCGTGGCCATGCCTTTTATCATGGCTTATAGGGTGAAAATTTCCTGGCTCATGAAGAAGGAAGCTTTTTTCTTCCCCTTTAAAAATCTCTTTATGTGGCTCGGTGGTGTGCCCACCAATCGTGGTTCTGCAGGGGGCATCGCCAAACAGGTAGCTAGGCAATACCGCAATAACGAAAAAATGTGGGTCGGTATAACTCCCGAGGGAACTCGCAAGAAAGTCACTAAGTGGAAAAGTGGCTTCCTGCGAATTGCTTATGCTGCCGAGGTACCA
Organism: Microbulbifer mixtoriginis (SeqCode); assembly: GCF_052466715.1. NCBI lineage: Bacteria > Pseudomonadati > Pseudomonadota > Gammaproteobacteria > Cellvibrionales > Microbulbiferaceae > Microbulbifer > Microbulbifer mixtoriginis (SeqCode). Next base: position 3,833,246 of record NZ_CP174288.1, read on the forward strand.
ATTTTACTGGTTGCCTGGGACTTTTCTCGCAAGCGTTTCTGCCTGGACTCCCTCTACCATCCCACTGGAAACCTGGAAGAGGATATGACGGAAATCCAACGTCGCTTCAGTAAATACCAAGGGTTCCACCACAATATGCAAACCGATCTCTTGGAGGGCAGTGATTCCTCCCGTGATAGAATTCAGTAGCGATTTAACCCTTAGCACATATTTGATACTCGCCGCGGTGGCTTTCACCGCTGGCTTTATCAACGCCATCTCCGGCGGCGGAGGCCTGCTAACCCTGCCCGCACTCTTATGGGCTGGCCTCCCCCCCCTAGATGCCCTCGGCACTAATAAATTCCAGGCCGTTTTCGGTACTCTCTCATCCAGCTTCAACTATTTTCGAAAAGGGCACTTACAACTGAAACCCCAGTGGCCGGGCTTGATAGCGGCCGTTTTTGGCTCCGCTCTGGGTACCTGGGCAGTCACCAAAGTCGGGGGAGACATACTCGATACACTACTGCCGATATTAATTATCGTCATCGCCCTCTACTTCGCATTTTCGCCGCGAATTTCTGATATTGACTCTAAATCCAGAATAAGTCCTGGGCTATTTAACATTCTGATTGGTGGTGGGATTGGTTTTTATGGAGGTTTTTTTGGTCCTGGAATAGGGGCCTTCTATGCCCTGGCATTCGCCGCTCTACTGGGTTACAACATGCGTAAAGCCACGGCATCAAGCAAACCGTTGGTATTGGCCACCAATATCACCTCACTGGTTATATTTATACTGGGCGGATACTTTTCACTGATAGTCGGTATCACTATGGCGGGCACCCAGATTATCGGTGCAAGATTAGGATCTAACCTGGTTATTTCCCATGGAGCCAAACTGATTAAGCCTGTAGTTATTCTCGTTACTATGTCCATCGCGATAAAATTACTGCTGGAGCCCTAGAAAGTGACCCTGTTCCTCACTCTGCTGCTGTCCTTCTGTGCTTTTGTCATTGTGATCTGGACATTAATGCATCTGCGCACTCCGCGATTTCGTATGGACAGAGCCAGCTTTATTAAAGGCCTGGAGGATGCCATCACCGGCCAAGCTAGCGAGAGTGAATGGCGTGCCCTAGTGGCGATACCAATGCGCCATGATCCTGAGTTGGAAGCAATGCGACTCAAGTGTCTCGAAATAGAAGAGCACGAGTCCAGTGATCACTCGCCCTATTTATTTACCGAGAAGGGGCTGGAACAACTGCGGCATATTCGCAGTAGGCTACTTATCAACACACCTAACAAACAACCTAGATCTTGAGTCAACGAGCTTTAATCAAGGATAAACATATGTTTAAACCACTACTGACCCTCACTGGGGCCTTTATTGCAACTACAGCGATCAGCATCGCCCAGGCGAAGCCACTACCCCAGGAAGATCTGTCCGTGGCAGAAGTATTGCGTGATCGCGCCCTGGCTTCTTCCGATGCCTATAGCATCGTTGAATCCTTGACGGTAGAAGTAGGCCCCCGTCGCGCAGGTACGGAAGGTGATCGGCGTGCAGTGGCTTGGGCCCAGGAAAAAATGAAATCCCTGGGGTTCGATCGGGTTTATACAGAGCAAATTGAAGTACCCCGCTGGACACGTGGACATGCCCACGCCCAGGTGGTTTCGCCCTACCCCCAACCACTGGTGGTGTCTTCCCTGGGCTATAGCGTAGCAACCCCCAAAGGTGGCCTTACTGCGGAAATCGTCGAGTTTCCCGATGTTGAAGCCCTACTGCAAGCCTCCCCTAAACAGGTAAAAGGGAAAATAGCCTTCATCAACAAGCGTATGGAAAAAGCTCGTACGGGTGAAGGCTACGGCCCTGCAGTGCAAGGGCGCAGTAAAGGTATGCGTGCAGCCGCTGAGAAAGGTGCTGCCGCACTGCTCCTAAGGTCCGTGGGCACAGACTCTGACCGCTTTGCCCATACCGGCATGATGTCTATTAATGATGTCGAAAACCCAGTTCCCGCACTGGCACTGTCAGCCCCGGATGCCAACCTTTTAGAAGCCATGTTGAAACGTGGCAAGCCGGTAGAAGTTAAGCTCGATATAGATAATCAGCGTCACAGTGATGGCCCGTCATTTAACGTTATTGGAGAAATTACTGGCCGCGAGAAACCCGAAGAAGTCATGATTATTGGCGCCCATCTGGATTCTTGGGATGAAGGTACCGGAGCGCTGGATGATGGCGCCGGAGTCGCCATAGTAATGGAGACCGCTCGCCTGATTGCCGAGCTCCCCAAGCGTCCTCGCCGTACCCTGCGCGTAGTTCTCTTCGGCGCCGAAGAAATTGGCCTGGTCGGTGCCAAGCAGTATTTAGATGCACATCGTCACGAGCTGGATAATATTATTGCCATCTCTGAGTCTGACTTTGGCGCAGGTAAGATCTGGAGATTTGATACTCGTTTGCCTGAGAGTAAATTCGATATTGCCGACCAAATGATGCAATTACTAGCACCTCTCGGCATCGAGCGCGGACATAACAAATCCTATGGCGGACCAGACAGTAGTGTGTTTGTCGCCGCAGGAGTCCCTGCCTTCGGTCTCTACCAGGATGGTACCGACTACTTCGACTACCACCATACCCCTAACGATACCCTCGATAAGGTGAAGCCAGAGAACCTGCGCCAGAACGTCGCAGCCTGGGTAGTGATGTCCTTCCTTGCCACCGAGATGGAAGATAACCTCGGCCGAATTCCCTCAAAAATAAAAGAGTAAACTAAGCACCTCACAACCACGACAAGAGCCTCCTCAGTGGAGGCTCTTTATACCTCACCTACCCTATTCGTACCATTCCCCAAGTTACCCACAGCACCAAGGCATATTTCTGTTTCCTGCTGATGAGCATTCCATTAACAGGCTGTTACTAACAGAATCCATGGATAGAGCTGTGTATAACTCAGGGATATCCACGCTCAGGCCCCTGTTTCCGCGGGGCCCTTTTCAACGGGTAAAAAAACACCAGCCATTTATCCACTTTCCAGCGCTTGGCGTTATTAACAGAAAGTCTGGATAGACTTGTGCATAACTGCGGTATATCCGCGCCAGGCCCCGTGGTTGCACAGGTTCATTAAAACGTGCAAAAAATCACCGGTATTTTTATTAGTATTTCTGCGCCGTTTTTTTCAACGCAATGATTGTTCTAGGTTAAAGAGCACTTTTTAATTTCAGGTGTTTTTTTGGTGGTGCTTGAGGTGCAGATTAACTAAAGCGCGTTATTTTTTTGTATTTCCATTTTTTCCTTACAGAAAAAATTTAAGAAAGTGCTTTATTTATAGGAGGGAAGGCTCTTCGGAGCTTTTTAGAGCCTGCGCTTTTTTTAATTGGATTTCTCCGAGTTGGATTTTTCGGCGGGAGTGTTGCGAGTAAAAATTCGATTGGGCTTTTTATTTTTTCTGTATTTTGAATTTGATTTTTTATTCTCTGTTTTTATTTTTTTATGCATTCAATTTTTTTGTACATAAAAAAAGGGCCACCCTATTGGGTGGCCCTTTTCGGATTAGAAGCCTGACGATGACCTACTCTCACATGGGGAAGCCCCACACTACCATCGGCGATGTTGCGTTTCACTTCTGAGTTCGGCAAGGGATCAGGTGGTTCCACAACTCTATTGTCGTCAGGCAAACTGGCTTGGGTTGGCGTTGGTCTTATAAGCAATTTTGCTTAGCCTGCCGCGTTATCGCTGTTTGCCTCGGTCTGTTGACCGGCGATAACCCCAAATAAGTCGGTAAAACAATCTGTAGTAATACACCGCAAGCGATCATTGTGTGTCTTTCATTCCACAATCCGCTAGCTTAGCTAGTCGTTAGTAACCATCTCTGTTGTATGGTCAAGCCGCACGGGCAATTAGTACTGGTTAGCTCAACGCCTCACAACGCTTCCACACCCAGCCTATCAACGTGGTAGTCTTCCACGGCCCTTTAGGACTCTCAAGGAGTCAGGGAAATCTAATCTTGAAGGAGGCTTCCCGCTTAGATGCTTTCAGCGGTTATCCCGTCCGAACATAGCTACCGGGCAATGCCACTGGCGTGACAACCCGAACACCAGAGGTTCGTTCACTCCGGTCCTCTCGTACTAGGAGCAACTCTTCTCAAATTTCCAACGCCCACGGCAGATAGGGACCGAACTGTCTCACGACGTTCTAAACCCAGCTCGCGTACCACTTTAAATGGCGAACAGCCATACCCTTGGGACCGGCTTCAGCCCCAGGATGTGATGAGCCGACATCGAGGTGCCAAACACCGCCGTCGATGTGAACTCTTGGGCGGTATCAGCCTGTTATCCCCGGAGTACCTTTTATCCGTTGAGCGATGGCCCTTCCATACAGAACCACCGGATCACTATGACCTACTTTCGTACCTGCTCGACATGTCTGTCTCGCAGTCAAGCGCACTTATACCATTATGCTCATTGCATGATTTCCGACCATGCTGAGTGCACCTTCGTACTCCTCCGTTACTCTTTGGGAGGAGACCGCCCCAGTCAAACTACCCACCATACACTGTCCTCGATCCGGATAACGGACCAGAGTTAGAACCTCAAACATACCAGGGTGGTATTTCAAGGACGGCTCCACAATAACTAGCGTTACTGCTTCAAAGCCTCCCACCTATCCTACACAAGTAGGCTCAAAGTTCAGTGCAAAGCTGTAGTAAAGGTTCACGGGGTCTTTCCGTCTAGCCGCGGGTACACTGCATCTTAACAGCGATTTCAATTTCACTGAGTCTCTGGTGGAGACAGCGTGGCCATCGTTACGCCATTCGTGCAGGTCGGAACTTACCCGACAAGGAATTTCGCTACCTTAGGACCGTTATAGTTACGGCCGCCGTTTACCGGGGCTTCGATCAAGAGCTTCGCCGAAGCTAACCCCATCAATTAACCTTCCGGCACCGGGCAGGCGTCACACCCTATACGTCCTCTTACGAGTTTGCAGAGTGCTATGTTTTTAATAAACAGTCGCAGCCACCTGGTCACTTCGACCGGCCTCAGCTTAGGGAGCAAGTCCCATCACCAAAACCGGCGTACCTTCTCCCGAAGTTACGGTACCATTTTGCCTAGTTCCTTCACCAGAGTTCTCTCAAGCGCCTTGGTATTCTCTACCTGACCACCTGTGTCGGTTTAGAGTACGATTCACTATTGCCTGAAGCTTAGAAGTTTTTCCTGGAAGCAGGGCATCAACCACTTCACCCACTAAGTGGGCTTCGTCATCAGTTCTCAGCCTTAGGGACCCGGATTTGCCTAAGTCCCCAGCCTACAACCTTAAACATGGACAACCAATCGCCATGCTGGCCTAGCCTTCTCCGTCACTCCGTCGCAGCAATAGCGAGTACAGGAATATTAACCTGTTTCCCATCGACTACGGCTTTCGCCCTCGCCTTAGGGGTCGACTAACCCTGTCCCGATTAGCGTTGGACAGGAACCCTTGGTCTTCCGGCGGGGAGGTTTTTCACCTCCCTTGTCGTTACTCATGTCAGCATTCGCACTTGTGATACCTCCAGCAGACCTCCCGATCCACCTTCGACGGCTTACACAACGCTCCTCTACCATGCTCCTAAGAGCATCCGCAGCTTCGGTTACCAGTTTTAGCCCCGGTATATCTTCCGCGCAGGCCGACTCGACTAGTGAGCTATTACGCTTTCTTTAAAGGATGGCTGCTTCTAAGCCAACCTCCTAGCTGTCTGGGCCTTCCCACATCGTTTCCCACTTAACTGGTATTTGGGACCTTAGCTGGCGGTCTGGGTTGTTTCCCTTTCCACGACGGACGTTAGCACCCGCCGTGTGTCTCCCGCGATTGCACTCCTCGGTATTCGGAGTTTGCATGGGGTTGGTAAGTCGGGATGACCCCCTAGCCCAAACAGTGCTCTACCCCCGAGGGTGAGACGCGAGGCGCTACCTAAATAGCTTTCGAGGAGAACCAGCTATCTCCCGGCTTGATTAGCCTTTCACTCCGATCCACAGGTCATCCCCTAATTTTTCAACATTAGTGGGTTCGGTCCTCCAGTTGATGTTACTCAACCTTCAACCTGCCCATGGATAGATCGCCGGGTTTCGGGTCTATTGCCTGCAACTAAACGCCCTATTAAGACTCGATTTCTCTACGGCTCCCCTAAGCGGTTAACCTTGCTACAGACAATAAGTCGCTGACCCATTATACAAAAGGTACGCAGTCACCCCGAAGGGCTCCTACTGCTTGTACGTATACGGTTTCAGGTTCTATTTCACTCCCCTCTCCGGGGTTCTTTTCGCCTTTCCCTCACGGTACTGGTTCACTATCGGTCAGCTGGGAGTATTTAGCCTTGGAGGATGGTCCCCCCATATTCAGTCAAGATAACACGTGTCCCGACCTACTCGATTTCACTCTAAATGCCTTTTCGTGTACGGGGCTATCACCCTGTATCGCGGTACTTTCCAGAACCTTCCACTAAAACATAAAGAGCTTAAGGGCTAATCCCCTTTCGCTCGCCGCTACTCAGGGAATCTCGGTTGATTTCTTTTCCTCCGGGTACTTAGATGTTTCAGTTCCCCGGGTTCGCCTCCATAACCTATGTATTCAGTTATGGATACCTGTAAAACAGGTGGGTTTCCCCATTCGGATATTCTAGGATCAAAGCTTGTGTGCCAGCTCCCCTAGACTTTTCGCAGGCTCCTACGTCCTTCATCGCCTCCAGCTGCCAAGGCATCCACCGTATACGCTTAGTCGCTTGACCATACAACACAAACGACTACTAACGACTTTA
>NZ_CP174288.1:3842500-3955000 GCF_052466715.1 Microbulbifer mixtoriginis (SeqCode)
GGAAAATCAATTGATTGGAGCCGCCCTCCACTGCCGTCTCAGGCAGCGAGGGCGCGAACTATACGGACTATTGTGCTTCTGCGCAAGTCTTTATTCAGCTGTTACGCAGCCCTCTTATTTTGAGGGGAGTATTGAGGCCGCATCCGACCTCCCGACGATCACATTTCCGTCTCAGTTCGCACTCCCGCATAACTACCTTAAGGTCGAAAGGTACAAATCCCAAAGAGAATCCTTAGAGACTAGTGCAGCTCCCTATCCTTCGCCTTATCACCAGCAGTTTCGCTACTTCGATTGGCGGGTTTTGGGTGTACTCTGCCCCATAGCCACAAAGCCGGACCCGAAAGTGTATAAAGAACAGCCAAAGTGAGGAGAACACCAGCGGGGTCGATGGTCACAAGGCTAAACACCAGGATTACTGCAAGCATCATCACAAAGGGTACTCGACCCTTGAAATCAAGTCCCTTGAAGCTTGTATAGTGGAAATTTGAGACCATTAAAAGCCCTGCCACGGCGGTTACCAATGCGGCGATCATTGCCATACCCGCGCCGACATCGAGATCGTGTCCAGCCCAAACCATGCTGGCAACAATTGCCGCAGCTGTTGGACTGGCAAGACCAATAAATACCCCTTTATCGACGGTATCTACCTGGGTATTAAATCGGGCCAAGCGCAGGGCGGCGCAAGCCGCATATAAAAACGCGATAGCCCAGCCAAATTTGCCCAAAGAATCCAGCCCCCAGCTAAAAGCTACCAGAGCTGGAGCAAGGCCGAAAGAAACCATGTCAGAGAGGGAATCATATTGCACGCCAAAGGCACTTTGAGTGTCGGTCAGACGTGCAACCCGCCCATCCAGGCCATCCAAAACCATAGCCACAAAAATTGCGATAGCGGCAGCCTCAAAGTTTCCGCTCATACCGGCAATAATTGCGTAGAAACCGCTAAAAAGGGCTCCGGTGGTGATTAGATTGGGCAAGAGATAGACACCGCGCGCGCGCACCTTTTTGCCATTCTCTGCAACCTCTTCCTCAATGTGCTCGTCGACGGGCAGACGAATTTCCTCATTCAGACCACTAATTGGGTCTTCGGGCTGCTTATCATCCCCTTGAACGCTCATAGACTCTCCGTTAATGCATTTTGCAGCCAGCGAGTGTACGCCATTGCCCTGTGTGGGCACAGGGCAAAAAAAAACGGCGGGGTATCCCGCCGTCTTTTTAGTTAAACAGTTCTCAACCGTTGCCTTCTGTCCGATCAATAATTTTATTCGCTTTGATCCAGGGCATCATGGCACGAAGCTTGGCACCCACCTGCTCAATTTGATGTTCTGCACCAATGCGGCGCTCAGCCTTTAAGCGCGGCTGTCCAGCGAGAGATTCCAACATAAAGTCCTTTGCGAATTTCCCGGTCTGAATATCCTTCAAAACGCGCTGCATTTCTGCTTTAGTCTCATCGGTAACAATCCGCGGCCCAGTGACATAATCACCGTACTCTGCAGTATTGGAAATAGAATAGCGCATGTCAGCAATACCGCCCTGATACATCAGATCGACAATCAACTTCAGCTCATGTAGGCACTCGAAATAGGCCATCTCAGGCGCGTAACCGGCCTCAACCAGAGTTTCGAAACCAGCGGTCACCAGGGCGGAAACCCCCCCGCACAATACAGCCTGCTCTCCAAAAAGATCTGTCTCAGTCTCCTCACGGAAATTAGTTTCAATAATTCCAGAACGGCCGCCACCATTTGCACTGGCGTAGGAAAGTGCCAGTTCTTTCGCATTGCCGGAAGCATTCTGATAAACCGCAATCAGAGTTGGCACACCGCCCCCTTCAAGATAAGTGGAGCGTACAGTATGCCCGGGACCTTTTGGCGCAATCATAATGACATCTATATCTGCCGGCGGCTCAATCAGTTCGAAATGCACATTGAACCCGTGAGCAAAGGCGAGTGCCGCACCAGATTTTAAATGGGGGGCCACTTGCTCTTTGTAAATATTGGCTTGGTACTCATCCGGTGCCAGAATCATTACCACATCAGCATCTTTGACCGCACTCTCTACCTCGGCAACACGCAGGCCGGCACTCTCCGCTTTGCTCCAGGAGCCAGAACCCTTGCGCAAACCGACAACAATATTTTCTACACCGGAATCCTTGAGGTTATTGGCGTGGGCATGCCCCTGAGAACCGTAACCGATAATCGCAACATTTTTCCCGCGAATTAAAGACAGTTCACAATCTTTATCGTAATAAACTTGCATGACTAAATTCCTATTTCCTGCTATCTAAACACTTAATACTTTTTCACCGCGGGCAATTCCAGAAACCCCGGAGCGCACGACTTCCATAATGGTGTGCTCTCCCAATGCCTGTAAAAATGCATCGAGTTTTTGACCGGTACCGGCAACCTGAACCGTGTACATACTGCTGGTAACATCCACTATCTGCCCACGAAAAATATCTACACTTCGTTTGACCTCATCGCGCTGGGCTCCATTGGCGCGCACCTTTACCAGCAATAATTCCCGCTCAATGTGAGAGCCTTCCGTAAGGTCAACCAGCTTCACCACATCAATTAATTTGTTGAGGTTTTTTGTTATCTGCTCGATCTTGTGATCATCACCTATGGTCACCATGGTGAGGCGTGACAAAGTGGCGTCTTCTGTAGGCGCCACAGTCAAGCTCTCAATGTTGTAGCCGCGCTGGGAAAACAATCCCACAACTCGGGATAGCGCTCCCGGCTCGTTCTCCATCAAAACCGAAATAATTCTCCGCATTTCCCTAACCCCTATGTCCGTTCGGTTTTGCTCAGCCACATATCACGCATGGAGCCACTCGGCATGACTTGCATCGGGTAGACATGCTCAGAGGGATCGACGTAGACATCGATAAACACCGTGCGATCTTTATGCGCAAAGGCCTCTTGCAGTTTTTCATGCAAGTCTTCTCTTCGCTCAATCTTCACACCCAGGTGGCCATAGGCTTCTGCAAGCTTGACGAAGTCCGGCAGAGACTCTTCGTAGACACTGTTGGAAAGGCGCCCTTCGTACTGCATTTCCTGCCACTGCTTCACCATGCCTAGTGCCTGGTTATTGAGACACAGAATCTTAACCGGCAGATGGTATTGAGTAGCGGTGGACAATTCCTGAATACACATCTGGATACTGCCCTCACCGGTCACACAGACAACTTCTTTATCTGGGTGGGCAATCTTCACTCCCAGGGCAGAAGGCAGACCAAAACCCATGGTGCCGAGCCCGCCGGAGTTAATCCAACGGCGCGGCTTGTCGAAATGGTAATACTGGGCGGCAAACATCTGGTGTTGTCCAACATCAGAGGTCACGAAGGCATCGCCCTCGGTGATATCGTAAACCGCACGAATGACCTCCTGCGGCATGATCAGGGCGCCGTCAGTTTTGTATCGCGGAACGGTATAGAGGCCGTGACGTTCACGCCAGTCGTCTATCTGACGCCACCAGTCAACGATTGCTGACTGGTCCGGCTGTTCCTCACTGGATTTAAAGGCTTCCAGCATATCAGCCAGTACTGACTGCACAGTACCAACGATGGGAATATCGGCGACGATGGTTTTGGAAATAGAAGCCGGGTCCACATCAATATGAATAATCTTGGCTCCCGGACAAAATTTGCTGGGAGTATTGGTAACGCGGTCATCGAAACGCGCTCCCACCGCCAGAATGACATCTGCATGATGCATAGCGGTATTAGCCTCGAAGGTGCCATGCATGCCGAGCATACCGAGAAAACTTTTATCGCTACCGGGAAAAGCGCCGAGTCCCATCAAGGTATTGGTCACGGGATAATTCAAATGGCGAGCCAACTCAGTGAGCAGTTCGGAGCCATCCCCTTGAACCACACCACCGCCAGCGTAAATTACCGGTCGCCGCGCCGATAGCAACAACGCCACCGCCTTGCGAATTTGTCCACTGTGGCCCTTGCCCGCCGGAGTATAGGAGCGCATGCGCAGCTTATCCGGGTAGCGGTAGGGAAAGCGCTCGGCGGGGTTGGTTACATCCTTGGGTACATCAATCACCACAGGGCCAGGGCGGCCAGTCGTGGCTATATAGAAAGCTTTCTTAACGATCTCGGGAATATCCTCGGCGTTCTTCACCAGGAAACTGTGCTTTACGATTGGCCGCGAGCACCCAACCATATCGGTTTCCTGAAAGGCATCTTCACCGATCTTATCGCTGGGCACCTGACCCGAAATCACCACCATAGGAATCGAATCCATATAGGCGGTAGCAATTCCGGTAATCGCATTCGTGGCCCCTGGACCCGAGGTCACAAGTACAACACCCGCCTTGCCTGTTGAGCGGGCATAGCCGTCTGCAGCGTGAGTAGCACCCTGTTCATGCCGCACCAAAATGTGTTTGATGGACTTCTGCCTAAAGATGGCGTCATAGATATGCAGTGCCGAACCGCCCGGGTAGCCAAAAATCAGATCTACCCCTTCATCCTGCAGCGCGCGAACCAACATATCGCCGCCGGAAAGTAATTCCACTTGAGTCTCCTCAATTCACCTAGTTGGTAGGATAGCCATCACCAAAGAACCGCTAACCGAACGAACAACAAGAATGTTGAACGGCAATTGTAAAGGAAAATGATGACAGATATCAGCCTGTTGCGTGTTTACATGCCGATTTTTAGGATGAGATCATCGCGCGCAGTAAAACACCCAGCCTGAAACCGACACGGCGGTGTCCGAATTGCAGGCTAGCAGGCCTCCAGGGGTAGGGAGAGCCTCTCGGCGGAATTGCGGCGGAGGGGTGGTCCACCTGTGCTAGTGTCCTGGCCGCGGGTGTGCGGAGACGACTACTCGCCGAGGAAACAGTCGATTTTGCCAATCCAACATTGACTGTCAATAGACATGACTGAAAGTGTTAAGAGAGTTACAGGAAAGTCCACCGTTACCGGTACAATATGTCGGGTGAGGAAAGATACAACGATAAGGGGTAATCCAATGCGCGTCGCACTCGCAATGCTATTCTCCGGCCTGGCACTGGCCGCTCAAGCCAACGGCATCTACAAGTGGGTGGATGAGAACGGCGTGGTGCACTTTGGGGAGCAGCCACCCAGTAGCACTAAAGTTGAAGTTATAAAGAAGCCGAAGTCGGAGCGCTACAAACAATGGGAAGCGGAACAACAGGCTGCGATAGCTGCAGAAAAAGCCAACCAAGTGGCTGCCAAGCCCACTCCCGAGAGAAAAAATACCACAAAACAAGAAGTCCAGAGCCCCTCAAAAGTGGATGAGCAAGTAGCCCGCGCCCAGGCAGCTGCACGCGCACAACGCTGTGAGTCCTCCCAGAAAAACCTGAAAGCCCTGACTACCCACGCTCGGGTACGTGAAATCGACGAACAGGGCAATCACCGTATGCTGGGAGAAGATGAACGCCAGGAACGCATTACCAAGGAAAAACAGAGTATTCGCGATAACTGCTAAGCCCTAGCTTTTAAAGCTCTTTATAGGGCGTTTCGTTAAACTGCTCCAGGCTGTAACGCTCGGTGTAATAGCCGGGTTCAAACAGCCTATCTGCCCTGGGCACCGTCACCCGCGCAATACTCAGCTGCTTAACCAGATAGGGGCCATCCTGATCGGCATCGCGGATCATCAGACCGTAAAATTCGAAGGGGATCCAGTGGCGCCCTGGAGAAAGCTCAACCGCATATTGGGTGCTGCCAATGGGCGTCTGCTCATCGTTGTAGAGGGAACCACGGAAGTAAAAACGGCCCTGTTGCAATATTTCCACTTCGGCTTCCACTAGTAAATTACCCTCACCGGTAAGCGAGTCCCGCAAGTTGCCGGTATAGCTGCCCGTATCCTCTGACAGTGTAAATGCCGCTGCATCGCGCAGGCCATCGATATCCGTATCCACGATGATCTTATAAATACCCGTTGGCAGCGACTGTCCTTGGTAAGCTCCCGCCTCTATCTCCGCCTCGTAAACCAAGTCCCCGTTGCCATCTTCAAAGGTCAGTGAACCCAGCACATGTTGGTCATCCAACACCATCAGGGCGGTCAGGTCCGCTGGTACCTTGACACCATCGCTATCGGTCTGAAAGGCGAAGACACGCACGGTATCACCATACAGATAGAACTTCTGATCAGTCCACAGGGTCAAGGTGTCTCCATTGTCACTGTAGGTAGTGCGCTGGTCTGGGGCATGGGTCTGGGAAATCGGATCCTGCGAAGCGCTCTTGATCGCGCGATTTTCCGGTGGATAGCGGTGAAATTTTGCCAGATCAGAGAGCAGTGACTGGTGCAACTCGGTCTTGACCGGCCGCGCCTGGATCTCCTGCCAAACCTGAACAGATTTATCCTCGACCGGTTTCTCTTCAACCAGCGCTACCTCTTGAAGCTCGGCCCTCTGTGGCTGTGGGGCATGGAGCCCGCCAGCTTCCGCCTTGGCAACAACCGCTGTGGATACTTCCCCACCCTCACCAGTGAACCAATAAGCCACGGCTGCGGCGATAAAGACAATGGATCCCAGGATGGCTAAGCGCCCCTTGAGGCGATTGTTGCTGACGGACATGGGCTAGCTCCCGCAAAAATTACTGAGTACAGGCGGCAATTCGGCCGGCGCTGTTTTTACCAACCCCACAATTCAAACCATCGGGAATGCCATCGTAATCCGGAGACAAAATACCGCCATTGCGCTGAGCATCGTGATCGGTATAAATGCTGGCCAGATTGTAGGAGCGAGCCGTACCCTTATTGTCGTTGTCACAGGAGAAAGTGGCACTACCGTAGGCAATACCCATGAAGGTGTCGTACTGCTTGAGGTTTGACCAGAGGCTTCGTTTGCCGGAACCAGAGCAGTTCATCTGGGAAGCGAGATTAATATAACCATCATCTTCACCATTCAACAGTGCCGAGGAAACGCTTTCTGCACCGGGAAAGCCCGCGTAGCCGCCAATGGTGTAGACAGGCGCACCCAGATTAGTGCCCACGTAATTACGCACGGTATAAATATCGTTGGTCTGCATATAGCGCACCGCGGCACACTCCCTACCAAAGAAGAGGTCATTGATCACCTCGTCATACCAAGTGCCATTACAGATACGATCCACGCCCTCGGTACCGGTGATTGCTCCACCAGTGGTGAAGATCGCAGCCACTCCGCTAATCGCACTATCAAAATCCACAGTAACCGCGTTGGCATCACTCAGGCTGGCAACCTGCACTTCCTCAGAAACGGTTTTACAGCTCTTGCTGCCCCACCAAGTTGTCGAGCACTTTTTAACATCCTGTACTTCAGTATCTGTGTCGTACTGATTGTAAGCACGGTTGTAGTAAGGTGATCCTTCAACAGCGTTACCAGCGATATACATCATCTGCGCAGCGCCCTGGCTGTGGGAAATAATCCAGAAGGTATCATCGGCAGAACACTGGTTTTCGTGTTCGAACCTGTCTCCGGCTCCACTGCGAATCTGAATAATTTGCCGTGCAATTTCACCGGAGGTTTTATCGTGCCAGTAGGGCAGCTCACCCTTATCGGTAGAGTTGTACCCCACTACTCCGTAATTACCGCCGCTGACTAGCAGCTGGTCGATAAAACTGCTGTTTTTATATTCATCGAAATAAGTTTCGCTCCAATAGTCCAGTGCCGGCTGCACTAAACTCCCATCGCTCGCTGTACTGGTTGTGTGCCCCTCGACTCCATGTCCATGGACCAGGATGTAGCAGTTCTCCGCTACCGCTGCAGAAGTGCCTACCATCGCAGCAAAAAAAACAGACAGGCCTGCGCCCAGTCGTTTAGACAGTGTCATGGTTATTGACCTTTATAATTTTATAAGTGGATATTTACTGACCGCAGAGTCTCGAGGTATCCGTTTCGCAACACACTGCAGACCCCTGCAACTTATCTGCTGAGGTGGGTGCCGCAATAGGATTTATGGCGCCACAGGATGATCAAGTGCGCCACATGAGGCGACCGGTTCGTCATAATTCACATTATTGTTTTCTTAGATTGATACGCCTTTGCTATGATCGAATTAACGCCACCCGGACGGCAAAGAGTCATGAGAGACCAGAATAAAAATATGTCCGGCCATGCCGGCGTGCCTAAAATATTTGCACCCTATTTCGTTACAGCTGCTGCGCGGCTGGGTATTCCTATTGGTACTCTAATTGAGCGGCTGCCTTTCGCATTTAGCTGGAATCCCCGCGAGAACGAGCGACTGAGTTACAGCGAGTTCAATGCACTGATTGAAAATCTGGTAGCACTTTCCCCAGTTTCTTCGCCGGGACTCAGTTTCAGTCGCTTTCCTATTATCTTGTGGCTGGAAGAAACCATTATCGAGGCGCAACCCTCTCTGCGGCGGCCACGGGAAATACTGCGCCCTGCGGAAATTGTTTTATCGCAAACCCTTGCGCCGCTACTAAGATTCGAAACAAGACAAGAAAAAGAATTTGAAGTCCTCACCCTGCAATGGCGCTTAGAATTATTTAGCGAACCGGTAAATCATTTCTTTGCCGAAATGTTAATGGCCCGAATCGCAGAATTATTGCGTACGCTGAATCCCCAGTTTACTGAGGTATGCGGTGTTAAGTTGCGCAGGCCAAAACCTGAGGATGATTCTATTTATGCCCGTATATTCCAAAGCCCAGTAGAATTTGACTGTGATACCAACGCCATTATTCTTGGCTCTGAAACACTGGATTTTCCTATCCCCAGCTACCACAAGTTACTGCGTAGCCAGAGCCGCAATGTTTTAAAAACTGTTTTACACAATACGCTATCGAGTTACAACTTAGCCGCGAGCCTGCGCTCATGGCTGGAAAAACACATTCTCCGCGAGGAAGTCACCATTAAACAGGCCGCCGCTCACTTTCGCACCAGCGGCCGCACCCTGCAAAGGAGATTGAAAGAACAGGGGGTTACTTTTCAGGAGCTAAAAGACAGTGTCACCCTGGCCCTGACCAAACGTCTACTGCTGTCCTCCAGTGAATCTGTCGAGAGTATCGCAATAAAGCTGCACTTTGCCGAGCGCGCGGTATTTACCCGCTTCTTTAAAAAACACGAGGGGGTTACTCCCAGTGAGTTCCGCCGTAGTAACACCACAAGAGGTATCCTCGACGCTTAAAAGAATCATGCACGAGGCCATTAATTGGCCTGCACTTGTGCCCTTATCTTTTCGTAATCCCGCCCCAAATAAAGATACATGGCAGGCACCACAAAAAGGGTAAACAATGTGCCAATCGTCATACCCGAGGCGACGACCAGCCCCATGGCAAAACGGGCCCCACCACCGGGCCCTGAAGCAATCAGCAGTGGCACCATTGCCAGCACCAGTGATGCCGTTGTCATCAATACCGGCCGCAGACGAATAGAAGTAGCCTCCTCTATAGCGGTACGCTTATCCACTCCCCCCATTTGTAATTTATTGGCAAACTCCACAATTAGAATTCCATGCTTGGAGATAACGCCGATTAGAGTCACCAGTCCCACCTGGGTGTAGATATTAAGTGTGGTTAGACCCAAGCTTACAAAGATCATAGCGCCGCACACACTCATTGGGACAGTCACTAACATAATGAGAGGGTCGCGCCAGGACTCAAACTGGGCCGCCAGCACCAGATAAATTACTATCAGTGCGAAGAAAAAAGTTATGACTAATTCAGAACCTTCCGTTTTGAATTGACGGGATTGACCGGAGTAGTCCACAGAATACTCGGCTGGCAGTATTTGCCTCGCCGCATTTTCCAAAACGTCCAACGCTTCACCTAGGGTGACACCCGGGCGCGGCACTCCGGATATCGTAACCGCATTAAGTTGCTGGAAGCGTTTTAATTGCTGTGGTTCAACGATTTGGCGTAGATTAATCAGAGTATTAATAGGAACCAGGTCCCCGTTAATCGCCCGGATATAATATTGCTTCAACTGGGCAGGAGTCAGGCGATCAACTCGCTCGACCTGGGGGATCACCTTATAACTACGATTATCGAGTGAAAAGCGATTAACATAAGCACCGGAAAGCATTGCCCCCAGGTCACGACTGAGGTTCACCATATCCACCCCCATAGTCGCAGCCTTCTCTCGGTCTATTTCAATAACGACCTTAGGCTTATCAATTTTCAGATCGGAGTCCAGAAAAATGAACTTCCTGCTTTGCAAGGCCTTTGCCATGATTTCACTGGCAACATCGGCGAGGTTCTCCACTGGTTCTGTTGCCCCGATAACAAATTCCACCGGCAGTTGACCACCTGCAGTGGGCAAACTCGGCGGCACAACCACAGCCACTTTAAGACCAGCGATGTTGCGCACATCCTCACTGATTAGTTCCTGCATTTGTGCGGTGTCACGTTTGCGCTTTTCCCAGGGCCCTAATACAAAACCCGCCGTAGCATTATTGACACCACTGCTAAAAGTACCGGCGCCATTGAGCAGGAAAATATTTTCCACCTCAGTATAGAGATCAGCAACATCCACCAACTCCCCTGTATATTGCTCAACATAATCCAGTGTGGCATAAGCATCTGCTGTGGATATAGTGAGGACCAAACCCCGATCTTCTGTAGGCTCCAGCTCCTGCGGTGAAGTAATAAAAAGAAAATAACAGCTCACCAAAACAATCAAACCGAAAAGCAAAATAACGCTGCGTTCCTCTAATGCGTTGTGCAAGCGTTTTTCAAAACCCTTCTGTAAATTCGCAAAGCGCCGCTCCAACCAGGCCTCCAAGCGTGTCCCCCCACCGTCACGCGGCTTCAGTATCCTAGAAGCCATCATTGGTGAAAGTGTTAGCGCAACCACACCCGATAGCAGCACGGCACCGGCGAGAGAAAACGCAAACTCGATAAACAGGGTTCCGGTAAGGCCACCGAGAAAGCCAATAGGAATATACACGGCGATCAAAGTGGTAGTCATGGCTACTACTGGCCATGCTAGTTCTCGAGCCCCTACAATGGCTGCTTCGCGAGGCGTGAGCCCCTCTTCAATATGGCGGTGCACATTTTCCAAAACGATAATCGCATCATCCACGACTATGCCAATAGCCAGCACCATACTTAACAGAGTTAGCAAGTTGATGGAAAAGCCCATCAACAGCATCAGAAACATTGCACCCACTAGGGAAAGAGGAAGCGCGATGGCAGGAATCAAAACACTGCGCAAAGACCCCAGAAACAGGTAGATAACCACGATAACGATGATCACTGCCTCGACAATGGTACGCACCACCTCAGAAATAGAGTCCTGAATATACTCAGTACTGTCATAGGGAATTTCTCCCTGCATCCCCTCCGGTAGCTGGGGAAAAATTTCACTCTCCAGCTTTTCCCGTACATGCTTGATAACATCCAAGGAGTTTGCATTGGGGGCGACTTCAATAGCAATAAAAGTTGCAGACTGCCCGTTAAATGTCACCGAGCTATCGTAAGTCTCCGCTCCCAACTCAATATCCGCTACATCTCTAAGTCTTACCAATTGATCGCCGCTCGCACGCACCACCAGATTTTGAAAATCCACTTGGCGGGAAATATCCGTGTCTGCACGTATTTCTATTGCTACTCTAGAGCCCTTGGTAGCCCCCGCTGCAGAAAGGATATTGTTATTCCGCAGGGCATTGGCTACGTCTTCAGGTGTCACCTCCAACGCAGCCATTTCTTTAGGCTTCAACCAGGCACGCATAGCAAAAGTACTGTCCCCAAGCAAACGTGCACGCTGTACCCCGGCTATAGTGGCCAGCTTGGGCTGCACAACCCGAACTAAGTAATCGGTAATTTGATTGTTAGCGAGGATCTCCGAGGAAAAAGAAAGGTACATGGCAGCGGTTGTTTCCCCCTGCTGCATCTCCACACTGGAATCCTCAGACTCTTCGGGCAAGTCGCTGCGCAATTTATTTACCTTGGCAACAATTTGAGTCAGCACCTCGTTGGGGTCGTAATCAAATCGCACATAGGCATTGATGGTCGAGAGCCCCTGTACGCTGGTAGATACCATGTAATCTATGCCATCTGCCGTTGCAATCTCCTGTTCAAGCGGCGTGGTAATAAATCCCTGTACAAGATCGGAGTCTGCTCCCACATAGACAGTAGTGACTGTAATAACTGCATTCTCCAGTTCCGGATACTGGCGAATATTTAATTCAGTTATTGAGCGCAAGCCCAGTAGAAAAATAAATAAACTGACTACTGAAGCTAATACCGGTTTACGAATAAATATCTCTGTAAAATTCACCGCAACACCCAGTAGAAATTAACTGTTTTCAGGAGTGGGAGATGGGTCCTCTGGCGGCTTGTTCTCATTGTTGATTACCGCAGCCTCACCGTTGCGCAATTTGAGCAAGCCGCTGCTAGCCACCTCATCGCCCTGTAGCAATCCTTCTACAATTTCCACCAGATCACCGCGCTCCTCCCCGGTTTTAACAAAACGCTTGTTTGCGGTGACACTGTTATCAGAGGCATCCGTTTCCAACACAAAGACCGATACGCCATAGGGAGCAAACAACAGGGCCGTTCGGGGGACCGAAAGTACTCGACGGCTGGCTTCAATTTTTACAGAAACCTGGGCAAACATACCTGGACGCAGGTGCTTCTTGGGGTTTTCGAGCGTAGCCTGTATCAGGAAATTGCGGCTGGCCCTATCTACTCTGGGGTCTACCGCGGTAATTCTCCCCAGATAGGTTTTACCGGGAAAAGCATCGGTAGTCAGGCTGATTGGCATCCCCTCCTTAACCAGAGAGTATTTCTGCTCTGGCAGGGAAAAGTCGACAAAGATAGGCGTGAGCTGTTGAAGAGTGACTACCGCGTCCCCCGGGCTGACATTCTGCCCAAGATCAATACGGCGTATTCCTAGAACACCATTAAAAGGCGCCAGCACTCTACGCTGATCCACCCTGGCGCGCTGTACCTCGATATTGGCCACTACCTGATCCAAGGTGCTACGTGCACTATCGAGCTCTGCTTCGGTGGTCACACCACGCGCGGTAAGCGTTTTAATTCTTGCATAATTGCGCCTTGCCAAACGCAGCTCAGCATCCAGAACCTGCAGCTGTGCTTTCTCCGGCTCGGCGAATATTTCCACGAGAAGGTCGCCTTTGTGTACATACTGGCCGGACTTGAAGTGGATAGCACTAACCACACCCTCGGCCTCTGTCGTAACCTCAACACCATTAACGGCACGGACTGTACCAACCCCGCTTAAATCCTCTGGCCAATTTTGCACCTGCGCCTTCGCCGAGGTCACTGTAGGAGCCGGCAAACGCATATTGTCCAGAAATTGGTTCACCATGCGCTGGGCAATAAATTTATACGCAAAAATACCGCCAAAAAGTACCAGGCACCCGAGCAGCATTAGCACCATGCGTTTACTGATAATTTACCCCCGATCATTCACAACAATGCCGCGGATCAACAAGACGGGAAGTCTGACTCTGGGAGCCACCAACTGAACAGACCACCAGATTTAGTTTATAAAGAAAATCCCGTGCGTATTGTTAGACTCTCATTGGATTAGCCTGAAATGATATTTGAACGCCATGGAAGGGACGGAAGTGACGATAATGGTGGAAAGATAGGTACCTGCACCCAATTTTTGAGCGAGATAAAGAAGGAGGAAGAAAACGAAATATTCTACTCTAAGAGTCGATGAAACAGATGTATAACTACCTGTTTCATCGACAGACAAACGAATAATACCGACTAGCGGAATACCGCCCGATCACCTTCGACATCCGCGTGGATAGTGGTGCCGGGAGTAAATTTACCTGCGAGCACATCTTGCGCCAGTGGGTTTTCCAGCCAGATTTGTATCGCCCTTTTCAGTGGCCGCGCGCCATAGACCGGATCAAAGCCCACCTCAGCAAGCTTATTCAACAGGCCCTCGGAAACCTCCAGCTTCAGATCACGCTCGCTCAGACGGCGGCACAATTGTCGCAACTGAATTTCCGCAATGGAGCGCACTTCCGCCTTATCCAGCGGGTGGAATACCACTACCTCATCAATACGGTTAATAAATTCTGGGCGGAAGTGATTGCCCACCACTTCCATCACCGCATTTTTCATCTGTCGATAACGAATTTCGGCATCCAAGTCATCTCCACTCTCGGCGCTGGCAAACTTTTGGATCAGGTCCGACCCCAAGTTGGAAGTCATCACTACAACAGTATTGCGAAAGTCCACGGTGCGACCCTGGCCATCGGTCAAGCGACCATCATCCAGCACCTGCAGCAGGATATTGAATACATCCGGATGTGCCTTTTCCACTTCATCGAGCAACACCACTGAGTAGGGTTTACGGCGCACCGCCTCAGTCAGGTAGCCGCCCTCCTCGTAACCCACATACCCCGGAGGTGCGCCTATCAGGCGGGCCACTGAGTGCTTTTCCATAAATTCCGACATATCGATGCGCACCATGGCATCTTCGGTGTCGAAGAGAAATTGTGCCAGCGCCTTACAGAGCTCAGTTTTACCAACTCCGGTGGGGCCCAGAAAAAGGAAAGAGCCGTTGGGGCGATTAGGATCGGCGAGACCCGCGCGGGAGCGCCGCACCGCATTGGCGACAGCTTCCACCGCTTCACCCTGGCCTATAACACGTTTGTGAAGCTCGTCTTCCATACGCAGCAATTTTTCCCGCTCGCCCTCCAGCATTTTGGAAACCGGGATACCTGTCCAGCGAGAAACAACTTCGGCCACTTCTTCATCGGTCACCCGATTACGCAACAGGCGCGGCTCTTCACTAGCCTCATGGGTTGCAGCAGACTTCAACTGCTGTTCCAGCTGTGGGATAACACCGTACTGCAGCTCCGACATTCGGGTTAAGTCACCGGCGCGGCGCGCCGATTCCATATCCAACTTGGCCTGTTCCAGTTTCTCTTTCAGGTCGTGGCTACCCGCAAGCTGGGATTTCTCCGCTTTCCAAACTTCCTCGAGATCGGAGTATTCCTTTTCCAGCTGGTGAATTTCCTCCTCCAACTTGGCTAAGCGCTTCTGTGTGGCCTCGTCATCTTTATCTTTTTTGACTGCCTCGCGTTCGATTTTAAGTTGGATTAAACGGCGCTCCAGTTTATCCATCGATTCCGGCTTGGAATCTATTTCCATGCGGATACGACTAGCCGCTTCATCGATCAGGTCTATGGCTTTGTCCGGCAGCTGACGATCGGTAATATAACGCTGGGACAATTTGGTGGCAGCAATGATGGCCGAGTCGGTGATATCCACGCCGTGGTGCACTTCGTAGCGTTCTTTTAATCCCCGCAATATGGCAATGGTATCTTCCTCGGTGGGCTCATCCACCAGTACCTTTTGGAAGCGACGTTCAAGGGCCGCATCTTTCTCGATGTACTGGCGATATTCATCCAGGGTTGTGGCGCCAACACAGTGCAACTCACCGCGCGCTAGAGCCGGTTTAAGCATATTACCGGCATCCATAGCACCCTCAGCTTTGCCCGCCCCCACCATGGTGTGCAGCTCATCAATAAACAGAATGATCCGCCCTTCCTGCTTGGAGAGCTCATTGAGAACAGCTTTTAAGCGCTCTTCAAATTCTCCACGGAACTTGGCGCCGGCTAGCAGAGCGCCCAAGTCCAATGACAACAGACGCTTGTCTTTGAGGCCCTCGGGAACCTCACCGTTCACAATTCTCTGAGCGAGCCCCTCGACAATCGCGGTTTTTCCCACACCGGGTTCACCGATCAGTACCGGGTTGTTTTTAGTGCGGCGCTGCAATACCTGTATCGTACGACGAATTTCATCGTCGCGACCAATCACCGGATCCAGCTTGCCGGCTATCGCGCGTTCGGTCAGATCCAAGGTGTACTTATCCAATGCCTGACGTGCCTCTTCCGCATTGGGATCGTCAATTTTTTCATCACCACGCACTTTTTGTATCGCTGCCTCTAATTGTTTTAAGTCGCCATTCGCATTGAGTATTTTGGCAATTTCCCCTGCAGCAGAATCAAACGCAGCGAGTAAAACTGTCTCACTGGAAATAAAACTATCACCATTTTTTTGCGCTTTTTTATCCGTGAGGTTCATCAGGCGCATCAGCTCCTGCGACATACCCACGTCCCCAGTGGGGGAACTGATAGTTGGCAGGTTATCAAGCCTTTTTGCCAGGTCATTGCGCAGACCATTTAGATTAAATCCGGCCTGCGACAAAAATGCAGGCACGCTGCCGTTATTTTGGTTGAGCAGCGCAAGCAATAGGTGCTCTGGATAAATTTGGTTGTGATCTCTGCCAACGGCCAGAGATTGTGCATCGGCAAAAGCTGCCTGCAGCGGGTTTGTCATTCTGTCTATACGCATGAATGCAACCTCTCCTACTCGGGGATTTTGTGTAGTACTGGGTCGATAGCAGCCAAGCGGCGCCACGCTTCAGTGTAGTGTTGGGAAATAAAATAGGGGCGAGAGGAAGGTTTTCAATGATTTAAATCAATTGGTGGGAATTCCTGACGTAAATCACTAATGCGCAAAATAATTTTTTCTTAAATCTAGTTTTAAATCCACACCTGAAGCTTGATTTTTGCAAGTAAGGCCCCAATAGAAATCAAAGGAAAAAGTGGTTCACTCTGCCATAGCCTTACCCCACCTCAGGCAAAGGAAGCGAAAGCGACGTAAGACATAGAAAGCACAGTAAAAATCACTCGCCTTCCTTTACTGTGCTCTCAGCTTTCATCATCCGCCAACCAGATTAATGAAGCCATTCGTCCGGTAGTTCTTTCCCTACGGTAAGAAAAAAAACGTTCGGCTTCATTCACTGTACAATATTCTCCCCCATAAATATTTTCTATGCCAAGTTCAGCCAATTCAGCTCGCGCCAGGGCATAGATATCAGCAAGAAAGTGCAAGGGTTTCTTACTGTGGGGACGAAAACTCTGAGCAATCGCCTCGGTATGCGTGCCACTTTGCGCATGCTCGAAAAAGGCTTCTAAAACATCGACGCCCGTTTCAAAAGCTTCGGGGCCAATCGCAGGCCCCAGCCAGACTAGTAATTCTTTTGGGTCGCAATCAAGCGCAGTAACCGTGTTACGCAAAATGCCCTCGGCCAAACCGCGCCACCCCCCATGTGCTGCAGCTACCCTGGTGCCCGTCTTGTCGCAGATAAGCACCGGCAGACAGTCGGCTGTGAGAACCGCGCAAGCAGCGCCACCGCCAAGGTTAAAGCTGGCATCAGCGGTACGCACAAGTTCATCGCTCTGTGCCTCAATGACCTTGTCACTATGAATCTGCTCCAGCCACTGAGGCACCGCCGGCAGCTTCAACTCCTCCGACAACTGCTGCCGATTGGCCATTACTGCAGACTCCTCATCCCCCACATGGGCGCCGAGATTGAAGCTGCTAAAAGCTCCGGTGCTAACACCGCCATTGCGCAAGGTAGTGACGGCACGCACCCTGGCTGGCGCCGGCCAAGAGGGAGTCAGGTAATGATCGAGGGACATAGTTTTTCTGCTTTATATCGATGTTGCGGAGCGGGCCGTGACTGCACACTCCACCTCCAGTGAAGATATAGTCACAGATTTCACTCACTCCGATCCCTATTGAGGAGCTCGAGCAACTGAAGCATATCCGTTGGCATAGGAGCACACCAGTGCATATTTTCCCCGGTGCGCGGATGAACCAGAGCCAACTCTGCAGCGTGTAGGGCCTGACGGGGAAACCCCTGAAGTGCCTCAACCAGCTCCCTGTTAGCTTCGGCGGGCAATTTAGGCCTCCCACCATAAAGCGGGTCGCCGACCAATGCATGACGTATATGGGCCATATGTACCCGAATCTGGTGGGTACGCCCGGTTTCCAGCTTGCAGCGCAACAGGGTGTGGGCACGGAAGCGCTGCTGTACTTGATAGTGCGTGATGGCTTCTTTACCACCAAAATCGAGTACCGCCATTTTCAGTCGATTCTGGCGATGCCGACCGATAGGTGCGTCAACGCGACCGGGGCCGGTGATATAGCCTTGTACTAAAGCGTCATACTGCCGACTGACCGTCCGCTGCTTCAATTGGTCTACAAGGTGTACCTGTGCCGGTAAAGTCTTGGCGACAACCATCAGGCCACTGGTGTCTTTGTCCAAGCGGTGCACAATGCCAGCACGGGGAATCATCTCCTGATTTGGGCAGTGGTGCAGCAAGCCGTTTAGCAAAGTGCCATCAGGATTACCCGCAGCCGGGTGAACCACTAGGCCTGCAGGCTTATTGATCACAATGAGACTATCGTCTTCATAGACAATATTCAGGTCCAGGGCCTGGGCGCTCCAGCTTCCCTGAGCCTCCAATTCCGCGCGTAGACTAAGCTGCTCACCGCCAAATAGCTTATCCTTAGGCTTGGCAACAGCACCATTCAAGGTGAGCTGGCCGCCTTTGATCCAGGATTGCAGACGAGCGCGGGAGTAATCGGGAATTAATTCGGCTGCTGCCTGGTCTAATCTTCGACCAGCCATACTGGCCGGAACTTCAATATCGAGTTTTAGGTGGTCATTCATCAAACAATTGCAAATACTTTGGGCAGCTCCGGGACTGTGTTTAAATGTCTGGAGCGCCAGATTAATCTTGGCGGATAGTTTAATAAGGTAGAGTGTGAGAATGATAGAGCGAGGGGCTATGCAAGCCTGGAAAATGCTGTCGCTGGCCTTGGTGTCGGTATTATTGGTTGCCTGTGCCAACACCGATGACTCAGAAGAGGGGCTGCCCACTGGCAACCGCACTGAACAAGCCTTCTACGAGGCTGCCCAGCGGCAACTTCGCACTAGCCAGTGGGATCTGGCGATCAAGAACCTGCGCGCCCTGGAAGACAACTTCCCCTTCGGCAACTATGCAGAACAGGCCCAGCTGGAGCTGATCTACGCCTATTACCGCAACTATGAAAACGATGCCGCCATCGCCGCAGCGGACCGTTTTATCCGGCTGCATCCGCAACACCGCAACGTCGATTACGCCTACTACATGAAGGGACTATCCTCCTTCACCGAGGGCGCCGGCCTGTTTGAGCGCTTTATGCCTACCGACCTCACCAACCGAGATCCAGGCGCTGCTCGCGAATCCTTCGCCTACTTCTCTCAGTTGATGGCCCGCTATCCGGAAAGCCGCTACGCCGCAGATGCGCAGAAACGCATGATTCACCTGCGTAACCTGCTGGCTCGCTATGAGATCCATGTGGCCAACTACTACTTCAAGCGCGGCGCCTACCTCGCCGCCGCCAACCGTGGCCGCTATGTTGTGGAAAACTTCCAGCAGACTCCGGCCGTACCCGATGCACTCGCAGTGATGGTACAGGGCTACCACATGATGGAGATGCCGGAGCTGGAAGCCAACGCCCTGAGCGTGCTGCGCAACAACTATCCCAAGCATCCAGCGTTCAATGAAGATGGCACCTTCAACTATGACTTCTTCAAAGGCGCCAGCGGCCGCAGCCTGGTACACCGTGTTACCCTCGGGTTGTTTGAAAAGTCTGATCCCGAAGGTTTCGATAGCCGCGAGCTGTATAACCCCGAGTACAACCGCGATGAAGCCCCTCTCCCTCCGGAGCTGATGTAATACCCTTACAGAACATAAAACGGCGCCTTTCGGCGCCGTTTTATGTTCTAGTCCAGCTTACTCGCCAGCCTTCCAGCCATTGGTTATCGGGTAGCGTCGATCTCGGCCAAAACCCCGCTCTGAAATCCGCACACCCACGGCAGCCTGGCGACGCTTGTACTCATTGCGTGATACCAGGCGCACCACACGCTCCACAATGCTGCGCTC
This sequence comes from Microbulbifer mixtoriginis (SeqCode), assembly GCF_052466715.1. Lineage (NCBI taxonomy): Bacteria > Pseudomonadati > Pseudomonadota > Gammaproteobacteria > Cellvibrionales > Microbulbiferaceae > Microbulbifer > Microbulbifer mixtoriginis (SeqCode). The sequence goes on from NZ_CP174288.1 coordinate 3,862,188, forward strand.
AAATCCCTGCTTAACAATTTGCTCGGCACTGAAGTCTCTGTCGACATAGAGATTCAGAATCTCATCCAACACTTCGTAGGGAGGCAGACTGTCGGTATCCGCCTGATCTGGGGCCAACTCAGCACTTGGCGGTCTTGTGATAACAGTTTCAGGAATGACTTCCGAGACCGTATTTCGATAGCGCGCCAACTCAAACACCAGTACCTTGGGCACATCTTTTAGCGCGTTGAAGCCCCCAACCATATCTCCGTAAAGAGTCGCATAACCGACTGCCATTTCACTCTTATTACCGGTGGTCAGTACCATGGCCCCCTTCTTATTGGAGATCGCCATCAGCAGTACTCCGCGAGCTCGCGCCTGCAGGTTTTCCTCGGTGGTATCTCTCGCACTACCAGCAAATTCTTCCGCCAATGCCCCCATGAAGGCATCGAAAATGGGCTCGATTCCAATTTCCCGATAATTGACGCCAAGGCGCTGTGCCTGATCGGCGGCATCGGTCTTACTCAGATCTGAAGTGTAATGGAATGGCATCATCACTGCTTCCACCCGATCTTTGCCCAGTGCATCCACGGCAATCGCCAGGGTCAAAGCCGAGTCAATGCCACCTGAGAGTCCCAGTACCACACCGTTAAAACCATTTTTATTAACATAATCGCGTACTCCCAGTACCAGCGCCTGATAAACCGATGCCAGATCCCCCATAAAAGGCGCCACCTCACCGGGTAATAGGGTTACCCTTCCACTCTGCTGGGAAACCGATACGGGCAGTAACTGCTCGGCAAATTCTTCTGCCCTGGCGCAGATCTGTCCATCGGCATCCACAGCCATTGAACCCCCATCGAAGACCAGCTCATCCTGACCACCACACCAATTCACATACACAATTGGTGTTTCCGCTACACGTGCCTGAGTGGATATCAACTCCTGTCGCTGAAGAGATTTACCGCGATGAAAGGGAGAGGCATTGATATTCAGAATCAATTTGGCCCCTGCCTCTACGGTCTGCTGTATGGGTTCCCGATGCCAGATATCCTCGCAAATGCTAAAGCCTACTGAAATACCCTTGATATCCACGACACAAGGTCGATCACCTTTGGTGAAATAACGCTTCTCATCGAATACTTGATAGTTTGGCAATTTTTGCTTGGCATACTCCGCCACCAACTCTCCGTTGACAATCAGGCCCGCCATATTAAATAGCTTGCCGTTTAGATGGCGGGGATAGCCGATCAGAATTGCACAGGGCAGTTGAACAGCTTTCAATGCTTCCAGTGCAGCCTCAACGCGAGTTTGCATACTGGGACGCAGCAGTAAATCCTCTGGAGAATAGCCACACAAAGTCAACTCGGGAAAAAGGACCAGATCGGCACCTAATTCACGGTGGGCCCTGTTAGCCACCTCAATCACTCGAGCGGTGTTACCTGGAATATCTCCTACGAGAGAATTGATTTGTGCCAGCACTAGCTGCAAAGTAGACATGGTTAAACCTCGGACAAGACAGGCCGCCATTGTAACCCCTGTGGGCTATAACGGCAGCGGTCACCATAACAACATACCGGGAAACCACCTTGAGTAGTGCCAACGACACCAGTACAACCCCCTCTTTTCAACACCATGAGCTATTGCGAATTTGCGCAATTTATCGGCTATCTATCGCCCTAGTGTTACTTGGAATTTTCTATTCAGATATAGGAGCCGGCGCCCTTGGAGATACTGCACCGCTACTTTTCTTATATACAAGCGTGGTGTATTCCCTACTTAACTTTGGCTGGTTAATTTTTTTACGCCAGCAAGCCTATCAAGTAGGTACAGGCCAAATTGGTATCATTCTGGCCTGTGATATTCTGGTTTTCCTTCTTTTAATTGAATCCAGCGGTGGCTTGAACTCCGGTCTCGGCTATCTACTGCTAATCAATTGTTCAATCGGATCTATTCTTTTAGACCGCCGAATGAGTGCCTTCTTCGCGGCGCTGGCAAGTCTCGGGGTCATCGGCCTAGAGTTGTATAATTTGATCTCAGGTAAAGGCACCAGTCAGGATATTGTCGCCGCAGGAAGCTTAGGCCTGTTGCTATTCGCCACGGTGAGCGCATTACAGTATTTGTCTGTACGTATTCGTAGTGCCAATATTCGCGCCGACCAGCAAAGCCGCCAAGCTGCACACCTTCAGCGGCTGGCACAGCAGATTATTGAGCGTATGGGCACCGGAGTACTGGTAATGGGCCCTACTGGCCAGCCCGAGCTGATAAATCAGGCAGCCCGACGGCTCTTGGGAGAGCAGTTACACGCTGAGAGCCTCGCAAGGAGCTCACTACTCCAGTCGATTCGCCAGTGGCGCGATACTAAAGGACCCGATACTTCACTGTTACAAGGGGACAATGGTAGAGAACTGCACCTAAACTTCGCGAAGCTCGAACATGAAAGCGGCAACAGTACACTGGTATTCGTAGAAGATAATCGCAAGCTAGCCGTAGCTGCACAGAAATTGAAACTTGCCTCTCTCGGACATCTCACCGCCTCCATCGCCCATGAGATTCGCAACCCTCTCTCGGCTATCAGCCATGCTGCCCAACTGTTGTCTGAGTCCTCCCAATTGGCAGAGGAAGATCACTATCTCACCGAGATCATCTGTAGGCAGAGCCAGCGGGTTAATCAGATCGTCGAAAATGTTATGCAGCTCTCGCGGCGCCGAGCTGGCGATCCGCAGGAACATGACATCAGTAGCTGGCTACAACAGTTGATCCAAGACTATAACGCCGGATCCATTGGAGCAGATCAAGTTGAGCTCGACTTACCTGAGAACCCCCTCAAAGCCAGGTTTGACTCGGCACAAATGGCCCAGGTGGTTACCAATTTAACCGACAATGCCCTGCACCATTCTCAAGTAGCCTCCGGAAAGAGACATGCCTCAATTAGTGTGTACTACAATTCTGAGCGCGGTTGTACTCAATTGGATGTGAAAGACCAAGGGCCAGGGGTTCCACAGGAACACCAAGATAAGATTTTTGAGCCCTTTTTCACCACCGGCAGCCGCGGCAGTGGTCTGGGTCTTTATATTGCCCAAGAACTCTGTGAAACCAATCAGGCCAATCTCTACCACTGCCGTAGCAAGGATGATAAGAGTTGCTTTAGAGTTGAATTTGCTCACTAAAAGAATGTGACTTGATTCTGCTCAGGAATATTTCCCAAAATGTATGAGAATATTCGTAAAGAATTTCTGACATAATCAGAATCGGCACCTTTGCCCGCAATCTCCACAAAACAAGAAAAGACAGAGAATTGATGCTACCTCTGGCCCTGGTTGTCGATGACGAACCGGATATCTGCAAACTAATCACACTCACTCTGCAGCGCATGGATGTGAACTGTCACACCGCCGCCAGCTTAGCGGAGGCAACACGCCTGCTTAAAGAGAACCACTACGATTTTTGCCTGACCGACCTGCGTCTGCCAGATGGCGATGGTCTACAGCTAGTCGAGCATATCCAGAGTGGTGTTCTTCGAGACTTGCCCACCGCAGTGATTACCGCGCACGGCAATATGGATACTGCCATTAAGGCGCTAAAGCTCGGCGCATTTGACTTTGTCAGTAAACCGGTCGATTTAGAGCGGCTGCGCAACCTTGCTCAGCTGGCCCTACGCCTGAATAGAGAGCGAGATCCACAACAGAGCAAGAGCGCGAAACAGCTGCTTTTAGGAGAAGCCCCCAATATGCGTAAGCTGCGCGAACAGATAGCCAAAGTTGCGCGCAGTGATGCCCCGGTTTATATCAGTGGCGAATCGGGCTCAGGTAAAGAACTGGCTGCCAGGGCCATTCATTCCCAGGGAGCCCGTGCCGACAAACCTTTCGTCCCCATTAACTGTGGAGCCATTCCCGCTGACCTCATGGAGAGCGAGTTTTTTGGGCATAAAAAAGGCAGTTTTACCGGCGCACATAAAGACAAAGCAGGTCTACTACAGAGCGCTCAGGGCGGGACTCTATTTCTCGACGAAGTTGCCGACCTACCTCTGGATATGCAAGTCAAGCTTTTGCGTACGATACAGGAAAAACGCATTCGGGCTATAGGCGCAAGCCAGGAAACCCCTATCGATGTACGTATCCTCAGCGCTACTCACAAGGACCTGGCCAAAGAGGTCAGCGAAGGGCGCTTTCGCAGTGACCTCTATTACCGCATCAATGTAATCGAAATATCTACGCCCCCTCTACGCGAGCGCAGTGAAGATATACCCTTATTGATCGATGCCATTATGCAGCGTATTGCCCAGAATTCAGAGATAATACCCCCAAGTATCTCTACCGATGCCATGCGAGCCCTACAGGCTTTCCCCTTCCCCGGTAATGTTCGCCAACTCGAAAATATCCTCGAACGCGCCTTTACCCTATGCGATCATCATGAAATTTGCCTTGATGACCTGCTACTGGAGAAGGATGAGCAATCACAAGATCGAGAGGCTTCCTCTACCAGCAATAAAGGTGAAACCTTAAATAGAAACCAATCGGAAGAAAACAATCGCTTTGATCCCAGCCACTACAACTCCCTAGATGAATTCCTGCAGGATATTGAAAAAGAAGCAATTGAAAGCGCACTCACCAAGACTCGCTGGAACCGTACCGCCGCAGCTCAGAAACTTGGTATCAGTTTTCGCTCACTGCGTTACCGGTTGAAGAAATTGGGGCTGGAGACTTAAGGTGGTCAAGGGATATCACACTGATCCGTGTGATATCCCTTAGACATTCTTTTTAGCCATTAACAAAGTAAAGAGTAAAAAAAGAAGAGTCTCACCAGCACTCTGAAGTATTTGATCCAGTTGCCGTCCTAGCTCCTGCTTCATCCAACTTTAGCGCAGTGCATTCACTGTCTTTACTTTGGCTCTTTCCTGCAACAGGTTGCGCAGTAAGATCAAAAGTTGCTGCCGCTAAAACACCTGTGACTGTGTAGTAACCTTTCTCAGATTCAATACTGTTTCCCTCTGTGATTGATGCTGCGACGGCACAATTATCATTATTGTAAGTGCTATAAGTTGTAAAGCAGCGCTGTAACCTATGTGCAACGTCATTTAATACGGTTTGCGCATCAGTTCGATTCCCCTCTCTTATCATTTCCATATACGAGGGGATGGCTACAACACTGATGACCCCAATAATCATAACAACAACCATCAATTCCACTAGAGTAAAACCTGAATTTAGTTTTTTAACATTCATTTTCATAAGCTACTTTCACCTAACGTATCCGTCTCCAAGAGATCCTTTCAATACCCCCAATCCGAAAACCGCCAGTAGTTCCAGCATTCCCACCAACATCTATGTATGGAGCAATAATTTTTCTTCCCGCAATAATTACATCGGAAAAACCGATAATAGCCTCGTCAACTTTTTTAGATCCACCAATGATCGACTCTCCAGCAAATCTAGGATCACCCAATGCTACTAATTCCATAATCCAGCCTGAGGCACCGGCAACACAAGGATCATCCGAAGGGATCAAAGTTGGGAAAATCAAGCGGTCATTAATCAACAGGGGTTTACTAATTACTCTCTCTCCGTTTATTGAAGAACCAGTAGAATTAAAATCCAAATACCATCCACTTTTTGTCGGCCACCAACTAGTGTCCCCATCGTTGGTAACGCTCCTAGAATTACCAGTTTCAACTATTCTTTTTTGCATCAAATCAGAACGGTCGGTGCCTGACAAAACCACCCCTTTATCCACTATCCCATAAAAGCTATGAATAATGCTTCCAGCGGTTTGATCTGTTTGGCTTACATACTTCCCTGTACCAAAGTAAACCATAATCGCCCCGTCTACTTCCGCATTAGAACCAAGTACCGGGGTAGAAGTAATTGGTTGAACCTTTCCATTTGGGTCCCTGGCAGTAAATAAGGGAGCATTACCTGAAAAAGCTAACTGCCATTTGCTGCCGGAAATGTCGAACTTCCACATATTACCCATCAAGTCCCCAGCATAAGCAGCATGCACCACTCTATTTGAGTCAATCAGTAATGAGGGACCGGCCAATCCATTATCCGTATTAGTATTTGTGGCAATTACCTGGGTATCAGCTGGGTCAGCTAAATCAATCACCAGCAACTTAGCTTTATCATTGGCTGAATTATAACCATTACCAAATATAACTTTCCAACCATCCTCTGTAGGGGCAATTATTGGTCGCCCAAGAATATTGCCAATATCAGGATTAGAACCATCAATCTCAAATAGTATGTCAGGATTCTCAGGATCAGTAATATCTAAGGCAAATAATCCTTTAGCCCCTGCGCCATAGGTTCCAACGAGAACATTCATCCACTTTGGGCTACCACTTTTATTCTTGGCAAAGTAGGCATCACTGACAAACAAAGGACCATCAACAAGATATTGATGCGGGTTATCCTCAGTACCATAATCCAGCGCTGCAACATTCTTTAATTTTGAATATATAGCACTGGGGACATATGCAAACTTTTCTGATCCATCAGATGAGTCAAAGGCATGCAGCATGCCATCATTCGAACTTACATAGAGAATTTCACTGCGGTTATTTTTTCGACCTTCAAGGTAGTCCTGATAGCTATTCCCCCCAAGATTGTCTGGAAGTGTTTTAAATTTTTGATCTTTATTACTCGCCAATACAGGGCTTGCATTTACAACATCCCCTAGTAAAACAGCCCTGTCACGTAGACCATCAACGTCTTCACCACGCACCCAGTTCAATCTTTGCTTTGCCAAATCTTCATCGTCAGTACCAATTAAGGCAGCCTTCTGACTACTGGTTAAATTTGACCAAGAAAAATTAACTGTATCAGAACCATCAAAAGTTATGATATCTCGATTATTCGTTGGAATTTTTCCCGCTGTTGAGGTACTCCAAAGAGTCGTATCAGAAAGTGTTCCATCACTCTCCAGCCTAATAGATTTTATTTCTCCACTCCAATCACCCGAGTTGAAAATAGCTTGAAAGATTGCACTGTCTGTGCTCAACCTCGTTGAGTTGGCTGCAACAGATGAAGAGGAAGCCTCTCTCTCATTTATTCTGGTAAGTAGATCGGAAAGCTGAGATGCAAATACAGTCGCATTTGCTGCATTGTAAAACCCACCCCTACTGTTAACCCCAGCGTGGAGTAAATCATCTAGCTTCGCCGCATCACTATTATTAGGGTTTGGCCAGGAAATTGCCGCACCAGATTCAATAGCATTAAAAGCGGTATCAGAGTCAACACTACCTGTCACTCCTAAACCTACACCAAAAGTTACCATATGTTGCCAGTCTGCCGGATCAGCGTCCCCACTATCGACTTTATTATCGAGACTGCCATGTAAATCATTTTCCCAGTAGTACCTGGCTATATCTGCAAGAGTATTCGAACGAGAATCCTGAAATGGATTTCCATCATTACCATCTACATTACCAAAGCTAGATATACTGCTGTAATCATTACCATAACCATCTGTCATCAAAATGGTATAGCTCGCCCTACACGCAACTTGAGCACTGGAGTCATTAGTTCCAGGTTCCCCTGCCCAAGGACCATTCCTATCCGTTCGACTGTAATAGTCACCAACTCGCTTTAAGGCACTTAAGAGTGGAGTACCCGCCTGAGGAATATCTACACCGTAAAGATTTTCAAAAAAATCTTCACGATCATCTCCAGAAAAAGCGCGTACACCACTAATAATGGTACCCGTACTAACCTGATCTACATTGCTGGTTCCTTTATTTAGGGTTCCAAAACCCACTCTGAGACCTTCTGTTTGAGAAGAAAATGCCTTACCAATTCCAGCACGGGAAAGTAATACCCGGGAACGGTAATATGAATACCAATTAGCAAAATTCTGGATCTCCTCCTCATAACTACAAGAAGTAGTCGATAGTTTACAATCCGTTCGATCTTCGCTACGAGGGAAAGTCAGACCGGATCGAATCTCTTTACGGGTATAGTTTGACGAATCAAAAAGACTACCATTACCGCTATATTGGAAGTAAGTAGCCGGATAAAAATACAAATAGCCATTGCCACAAGCATCACTTTTATGGGAGTTCTTATTCGCAGAATCCCATAGCCAGCATTTTGCACGCTGATAATTATCAACCGTTAGATTTCTCCAACCTTTTGAAGTATTTGCTGGGTTATGGTAAGCCGCCTCTGGATTTGCCGCCGGCCAAAGAGAACCATCCTCCTTCGACCATGGTTCGTAGCGTATTTCTGGATTATAATATGTCTTATTATTATGGGCAGAACGGAAATAAGCCGCCCACTTATTATCATCTTCAAACCTTGGTATCGCCTGATCACCATTAGCCCAGTAATCACAACTTGATGTATCCCCATCTGCATATGGACAGGGTACAAATTTTACAGAGGAACTATTTGTTTCCGTATTTGGAAAAACATAGACGACCCGATCCAGCTTATTAAAGTAATTAGCCACTTCAGAAGGAGTAACCTCGAACTGCATTGAACCTGAGTCATCAAGAACAAACATAATATTCGGATCAGTACCCTGCTTTAAAAATAAAGGCTGTTGAGATAGCGTTAGGGACGCAGCACTATGGGCAATTCCAAGCGTTAGTGATGCGGCAATTACAGCAGAGAAACTTTTAATTTTTCTAGATATAAATGACATAGCTATTTTTCTCATCACTACTCAATCTTTCATAGTAGATTGCAAAATCACAACCGTATTTTCAGTACCGCCGACACCTCTACTGGTTATTCGGTAATAATTGGGAGGGACACCTTTATCCACAGACTCAAGATCAATAGCACCTCCAGTTTCACCTGTATTACTTGCTTCAGTCGTCACCTTCTCCACAATATAAATTGGCTGGCTGGCTATACTCTCTAGATCAAGATCAGCCTTTACCGACACACCAGACCAGCTAAAATCCAGCCAGAATCCACTATTTTTCGAACCATCTAACTCCTCACCATATCCAACAGTATCGCCATCAAAAATTGTACTAATAGGTTTATTAAGCTCGGTTATTATATTTTCTTCAGCAACTCGAAGAGCAGACTCTGCGGCCTGAAACGCCAATTGACGATCCCGCATATTGCCTGCCATAAGTTCCTGCATACCACTCCCACGGATAGCCGCAAGGCCAATAAATGTCATTAGCAACAACATGACCAAGCCAACTAACAAAGTGGCTCCTCGCTCCTGCTTGAAAGTACTGATTTCTTTATACATAGGAGACCTTATTATAATTAGGGCACACGGCTTCTTATTGTTACAACACTTGTAAACACCTGCCGAAGACGACGATCCCCTGGGTTATTTATAACTTTACCGTCAAAAGTGTATGGCTGGGCTTCTTGTAAAACACTGTCTTCAATACTAGCCACTAGTAAATCTAAGCGAACAGTTGAAACTTTCTTCCAATCAAGAATAGAACCGATTTTTTCTGCCGTTTGATAGGCATCAATAACATCATCATCATTGATATCCAAACCATAAGTGATCTGCATATCTTCAACACCTTCGAGCAACTCTTGTTGCTCTCCATTTACTTCCCTAAATAAGCTAGGGCGCCCGGAAGTTCCATTGGCAATATAGTAAAAAGTTGATTCCAAATTAATTACTTGAGCATCTTTTCCAAAAGAATTATGTCCGTCAGTAGTCTCAGCGCCCCAAACTGCTACTTTGTTACCTGGCTCAAAAGAGGCAATATCCGAATGTTGTATTCCAATAGTTTCACTGGAGCCGGCACCAACAAAACCGGTTGCCTGAAAAACTCTCACATAGCTACAACTTGATACTACAACGATATCACCTTCACAAAATCCACTATATTTATCTTTACCTTCATCACACTCTCCACTTTCCACCCCAGTATTCTCTACAAATATCTGGGTCGGATTACTCATATCAGCTACTCCAACGCCACTACCAAAGGCACTACGAATTAAAATCGCATCAGTGCCTGCCAATGCGCCATTTGGAAACCCAGCGACATCCTTGGAAGAATCCTCACCTTCTACAGCAACATCATATCGATAACTAATCAAGTCGCTGTCATTAAGGAAATTTTTCATATCTCCGCTACCTGAATGACGCGAAGGGTTTGCACATCCAACATAGCCAGCCATTCGAATATCTTCACTCAAAAACTCTATCGCCAAACGCCCAGTTTCCTGAACTCGCGACATTGCATTTTGCGTACTAAAAGTTAGGTTACTCGATAAAAATAGTTGGGTGACACCAGCTAGAAGCACTAGACCTACGGTAATTGATACCATAAGTTCCACCAGGGAGATCCCCGATTGTTCACGCATATACATCCCTCTAAATTCTCGTCATATACTGGAAGTTACTTTTATCCGCATTACCATCTGATCCAGTGGCATCATGTTCAGCCCATTGGATGACCACAGTACAAACATTATTTGTATCACATGAAATACCACCAGAGCCCTCTGGTAATAGCTCATTAAGAGCTTGTCGCCACTCGATCAGGTCAGATTGTGCCTGATTACCACTTGCCATCGGAGGAGCATCATTAATACCTAAATTATAATCAGCCAATCTGCCACGGCTCGCTCTCATTCGATCTAATAAATCGTAAGCAAGGATATTTGCTTGAGATCGCATGTAGGCACTATGATTGTACTGAAGTGCCCTGCTCTGTAGTGCGGCCAAACCAAGTAAAGATGTTGATAAGATCAATACGGTTACCATCACTTCAATTAAACCAACACCATACTGTGCATTAAATTTTTTCATATTATTCACAGCTTGTTTTAGATATTGAAATAACACCGGAGCTAGCGAGCACAATATTATTTGCGCTATCTCCTGTACAGCCAGATGTTTTTACACTGATATTCGTCTGGACAAACCGACCTAGTGTACCCATACCCGTAAACCGCACAAACTTTGTTGCCGCATTTTGCGTAACACCAATAACAGCTTCCTCACCCTTAAAATCCCAACTGCGCAAAACACTATCAACAACAGGGTCAATAGCCTTTTCTGTCAAGGCTCCATCAACAAAAACTATCCAACCATCAGACCATTTATTTTCTCCTGCACAACTAGAGCCATTACTACTTGCACAAATTGATACATTAGTACCGCGCTTTACCGCCTCACTACGAGAATAATGAAGCGCATTAATAAAATCATCGGCTAATGCAAATGACCTGTAATTATTAATCATATCTGTAAAGCTTGGGATAGCGACCGAAACTACAATCGCGAATACTGTCATAGCTACCAACAACTCAATTAAAGTAAAGCCGCTTTGAGTCCGCTTTTTCCCATGAGTACTTATAAATCGCTTACGATGCATTATTTCCTCAATTTACTCATAACTTACGTTCACTCATCCGCCAAACATCTAGCAGTTAAAAGTCACCCAACGGTATAGTTAACAATTTAGCATCCTTACTTTCTTATCTCTATTAGCGACCGACAAGCGGCTTTTTCTGGGGGCTTAATGGTTTTCATAAGGAGAACTACTTCAAGGAGTAGAGATATGTATGAATAATAAACAAGGGTTCACATTGCTTGAATTACTGATAGTACTCACTGTATTGACGGTACTAGTGATGATCGCAACACCAAGCTTTATTCCAATGATTCAAGAGACGCGCCTAAAAGCAGTAACCGAAGAACTGTTTAATGCTGTTCAATTGACTCGTACAAATGCTATTACCCACAATCAAAGAGTAACCATGAGAAACTTCGGAAGTTGGGAATTAGGCTGGGAGATTTTTCTGGATCCTGATAATGACGGTTTACGCAGTAACGATGAACACTTAATTCTCAAAAAAGAAGCCCTGAAGGAAGTGCAAATAGCACCTAACTCGCCAGTAAAGGACTATATTTCTTTTATAAGCTCAGGTGAAAGCCGGAAAACAGGCTCGCCATTGGGGGCGTTCCAAGCTGGAACACTACATGTCTGCGCTCAGGAAGTTCAGGCCGCACAGGCTCTAATCCTATCAAGAAGTGGGCGAATGCGGATTGAAAAGGCAGATATCGGCAACTGCCCCTAAAAAGGAAGTTACAATTATCAACATTTAGAAAGGCGCTAGCGCAGCTCCTTGGGCAAAGAGAAGCGAATATTCTCCTCACACCCATCCATCTCTTCAGGCACGGTGGCACCAAGCTGTTGCAATTTGCCAATCACCTCTTGTACCAACACCTCTGGAGCCGAGGCCCCGGCGGTGATGCCAATGGATTTCTTGCCTGTGAGCCAATCGGCATCAATATCAACAGCGCCGTCGATTAATTTGGCATCGGCACCACAGCGCTCAGCCAGTTCGCGCAGGCGGTTGGAGTTGGAGCTATTGGGGCTGCCCACAACCAACACCAGATCACTCTCCAGAGAAAGTTGGCGGACAGCATCCTGGCGGTTTTGGGTGGCGTAGCAGATATCATCCTTGCGCGGACCGCGGATGTTGGGAAAGCGCTGTCGCAAGGCATCGATTACCCGGGCAGTATCGTCCATGGATAAGGTGGTCTGGGTAACATATGCGAGATTATTCTCGTCATTCACCTTTAGCTTTGCCACATCCTCCTCGTCTTCGACCAAGTAGATAGCACCACCGGCAGTGCCATCATACTGACCCATAGTGCCCTCTACTTCCGGATGTCCGGCGTGGCCGATTAGTATGCACTCGGCGCCATCACTGCTGAATTTGCTGACTTCGATATGCACCTTGGTAACCAGTGGGCAGGTGGCATCGAATACACGCAGGTTGCGATCTTCTGCTTCCCTTTGCACAGCTTTGGATACACCGTGGGCACTGAAAATAACGATAACATCATCGGGCACTTCCGACAGCTCGTCCACAAACACGGCACCGCGCTCGCGCAGGCTTTCCACCACAAACTTATTATGTACCACTTCGTGACGTACATAGATGGGCGCACCAAAGACATCTAAGGCACGGTTAACAATATCAATCGCGCGGTCGACGCCGGCACAGAAGCCACGGGGATTAGCCAGTCGGATTTGCATTTTTACTTCAGCACTCTTTCGATAATCTATTCAAAGGGTGAAAAATTGCCCTTATTGAATCGAATCCACTGCGATAATTTTTACGTGGAAGCTCAGTGTCTGCCCTGCCAGAGGGTGATTGAAGTCAACGGTTACTTCATCTTCCTCAATCTCGCGAACTACACCGGGTAATTCGCCACTTCCATTATCAAAGGAAACTACCAAGCCAGGCTCCAGCTCAATATCCGGAGCGAAGCTGTCGCGGCGCACCTTTTGCATATTGGCCGGATTACGCTGACCGAAGCCCAGCTCAGGGGGGATTTCGATTTCCGCCTCATCGCCAGCTTTGAGACCGAAGAGGGCTTTTTCAAAGCCTGGTAGCAGGCTGCCATCCCCCACACTAAAAGAAGCGGGATCGCCTTTGAAAGTGGAGTCCACCTCGGTACCGTCATCCAGCTTAAGGCTGAAGTGCAGAGTTACGCGACTGTGCTCGCCGATAACGCTATTACTCATGGTTCGTTAAACTTCCGCGTTATTTTTTGTCTTGTCGCCGTCTTTTTCTGCAAAGAAAAGCAACTCTATAACCAGCATGGCCGCGCCGATACTGATACCCATATCCGCCACATTAAACACTGGGAAATGCCAACTGCCGTAGTACACGGAAATAAAGTCCCGCACATATCCCAGCAGAATGCGATCCCACAGATTTCCGAGAGCACCACCCAAAATCAGGGCCAGGGCACAGGGTTCCCAGCGCTTTAGCGCTGGCAAACGCCACAACCAGATAATCACAACAATGCTAAACACCATTGCGATCACACCAAAAAACCAGCGCTGCCAACCACCCGCATCAGACAGGAAGCTGAAAGCTGCACCGTAGTTTTCCGCATAGGTGAACTGCAGAAAGCCCGGAATAATTTGCACCGATGGGCCGTACATAAATTCGCCCACAGCCCAGACTTTAGTGGCAACATCCAGAACCACCACAGCCAGTGCCAGCCAATACCAGCGCCAGGGGTGGCCGAATAGCAGATTAGTCTTAGGCATAGCGCCTTACCTCGCCGTCACCAGCCACATTCTCTACACAGCGGCCGCAAATATCTGGGTAATCACTGTTTTCACCCACATCTGCACGATAGTGCCAGCAACGCTCACATTTGGGGTGATCCACTTTGCTCACACCAATTTTAAGACCTTCAAGCTCGGTGCTTTCAGCACCCGCCGCATCGCTGAGAGGCTGCACTGAAGTGGAAGAGCAAATCAATACAAAACGCAGTTCATTCTCCAACTCGAGCAATTTCTCGCGCAGATCATCATTGGCATACAGAGTAACTGCCGCCTGCAGAGACCCACCAATTGCCCCAGCAGCGCGCTGCTCCTCCAATACCTTGTTTACCGCCGTTTTCACTTCGGCCATTACAGCCCAATAAGCCGCACCCTTATCAGCTTCGGCTGACAATTTGGGCAACGGATACCACTCTTCGATAAACACGCTATCGGCATTATTACCAGGAATAAACTGCCACAACTCTTCCGCAGTGAAGCTGAGGATTGGGGCAATCCAGCGCACAAATGCCTGCACAATATGGTAGAGCGCGCTCTGTGCGGAGCGACGCGCGACACTATCTTCCTTGGTGGTGTACTGGCGGTCCTTGATGATATCCAGGTAGAAGCCACCCATTTCAACCACGCAGAAGTTATGCAGCTTCTGGTAAATCTGGTGGAACTGGTAATTATCGTAGGCTGCCAGGATCTCATCCTGCAGGTGTGCAGCTTTATCCAGCGCCCAGCGATCTAGTGCCAGCAACTCTTCCTCCGGCAACAGGTCTTTTTGCGGATCGAAACCGGCTAGGTTAGATAGGAAGAAACGGGCGGTATTGCGCAGGCGGCGATAAGAATCGGCGGTGCGTTTAAGGATTTCGTCGGAAACGGCCATTTCACCACTGAAGTCGGTGGCCGATACCCACAGGCGCAGTACATCTGCACCCAACTTATTAATTACATCCAGGGGAGCAACGGTATTGCCAATAGACTTCGACATTTTGCGCCCCTGCGCATCCACGGTGAAACCGTGGGTGAGTACCTGTCTATAAGGCGCGCAACCATTAATGGCGATAGAAGTCTTCAGGGAAGATTGGAACCAGCCGCGATGCTGGTCGGACCCTTCCAGATATAGATCGGCGGGGAAGCGCAGCCCTTCGCGGCGCTCCAACACCGCGTAATGGGTCACACCTGAGTCGAACCAGACATCGAGGGTGTCGGTAACTTTCTCGTAATGTTCCGCCTCATCACCCAGAAGATCCCGAGCATCCAGATCAAACCAGACATCCATACCCTTTTCGTCAACCAGGGCCGCCACTTTATCCATCAACGCAGGAGATTCCGGATGCAGCTCGTGGGTCTCTTTGTTCACGAACAAAGCGATAGGCACCCCCCAGGTGCGCTGGCGGGAAATACACCAGTCCGGGCTGCCATTGAGCATGGAGTCGATTCGGGCCTTACCCCAGCCGGGAATCCACAATACGTCATCGGCGGCTTTTTGCGCCTGATCCAGCAGGTCATTTTGGCGCATGCTGATAAACCACTGAGGAGTCGCACGGTAGATCAGCGGTGTCTTAGTGCGCCAGCAGTGCGGGTAGCTGTGCTCCAGCTTGCCCTTGTGCAGCAGCACACCGCGCTCCTCAAGTAATGCAACAATCTTGTCGTCCACTTTATAGACATGCTCGCCAGCAAATAGCGGCACACTGTCGCGATAAACACCATTATTATCAATGTAATTGAGGGTCTCGATACCGTAACGTTTGCCTACCTGGAAATCGTCCGGACCGTGGTCTGGGGCTGTATGTACACAGCCGGTTCCAGCATCGGTAGTGACATGATCGCCCAGGACAATGGGCAGCAACTTGTCGTAGAAGGGGTGATGCACTTTCAAGTGCTCCAGGGCCGCGCCGCGAATGCGACCCACAACTTCCCCTTCGAAGCCTGCGCGGGCCAGTACCGCATCCTTTAAGGCTTCTGCGATCAACAGGCGGCGCTTGCCTGCCTGCACCACCACATATTCCAGTTCACCGTTTACGGAGACCCCCTGGCTCGAAGGTAAGGTCCAGGGTGTTGTAGTCCAGATCACCACCGACAGTGGGCCTTCTCCAGCATGGCCACCAGAGGCATCGGCTATGGCCAGATCCGCCTCTTCACTCACCGGGTAGCAAACGTCAATGGAATAGGAGACTTTATTTTGATACTCCACTTCCGCTTCCGCCAGCGCAGAACCACCCACCACACTCCAGTAGACCGGTTTGAAGCCGCGTGCAAGATGGCCATTTTTCACCACACGGCCGAGGGCGCGAATAATATCGCCCTCAAACTGGAAATCCATGGTGCGGTAGGGGTTGTCCCACTCGCCAAACACTCCCAGGCGCACAAAATCTTTCTTCTGCCCATCCACCTGCTTGGCGGCATATTCACGGCACTTCTGACGGAAAGTCTTGTGGTCCACCTTGCTGCCAGCTTTGCCAATTTTCTTCTCTACGCGGTGCTCAATCGGCAGGCCGTGGCAGTCCCAGCCAGGTACGTAGGGAGCATCGAAACCGCTCAGGGTTTTCGACTTGATAATGATGTCTTTGAGAATCTTGTTAACTGAGTGACCAATATGAATATCACCATTCGCATAGGGAGGGCCGTCGTGCAGGATAAATTGCTCGCGCCCGGCACGCGCCTCGCGAATTTTTTCGTAGAGCTTGTTGTCCTGCCATTTTTTCAGAATTGCCGGCTCACGCTGCGGCAAATTGCCGCGCATGGGAAAATCGGTCTCAGGCAGATTCAGGGTCGCTTTATAATCAGTCATTGGGTGTCTACTTCAGCTCTAGTAGAAAAATAAATTAGGTCGTCTCAGTTTATTGGTGCGGTCTAGGATTTTGTTTAAACCACTGCCGGGCATTTTCAATATCCTCGGCGATACGAGCCTTGAGAATATCCAACGAGGCAAACTTCTCCTCGTTGCGCAACTTGTGGCAGAACTCCACGGCGAGTTCTCGCCCATAGAGATTGCCATTGAAATCAAACAGGTTCACCTCCAGCAGGGGGCGCGCGCCCTCGCCCTCTACAGTGGGGCGAAATCCCACATTGGCCACGCCATCTATGTCTTGGCGCCCCGTAGCAAGCTCAGAACCATCTGTGGCAGTGGTGCGCACCGTATAAACGCCAACTAGCGGGGAGCGGTAGCGCTGCAGGCGCACATTGGCCGTGGGCGCACCCAGCTGACGACCGAGTGAACGCCCAGGCGCCACCCTGCCGGTAATCTTGTAGGGCCGCCCCAAGAGGGTTTCAGCCAGCTCAAAATCACCATTCTGCAGGGCTTCGCGAATACGGGTACTGCTCACCCTGGAGCCGCGTATTTCCATAGTCGCGGTATCTTCCACGGTAAAGCCATGCTGGGCGCCCATCGTTTGCAGGAGGCTATAGTCTCCACTGCGGTCGCAGCCAAAACGAAAATCATCGCCCACCACCAGATGGCGAATGCCCAGGCCATCGAGCAGTATCCGCTGGATAAATGCCTCAGCACTGAGGCCGCGCAGGGTATCGTTAAACTGCAGGCACAAGACTCGCTCCACACCCACATCGAACAGCGCCAGCACTTTTTCCTTAAAACGCATCAGCCTCGCGGGAGCCTGCTCGCCAGAGAAAAACTCGTGGGGCTGGGGTTCAAATATAATGGCTACGGAAGGAAGGCCCTGCTCAAACGCACTTTGTTGCAACTGGGCAATGATCGCCTGATGACCAAGATGTACGCCATCGAACGAGCCGATCGTCGCCACGCATCCTCGGTGGCGGGGGCGCAGGTTGTGCAACCCGCGAATTAGTTCGCGTTCCTGGGCCAAAACGATCTTCCCATCCTCATAAAATCGAGCCGCACAGTATAGCGGATTCCCACAGGGCGGCCAGTAGCGACTGGCCGCATACAATTCATGCCATATTGGCTTCTGTTCAAAGTTAACTGGTGGCGCGGAAGTGACGTGGGCGCAGGCCTGACACAAACAGGGTAAACAGGTAGGCCAAGCCCCCTGCGGCTACTATTACACCCATACGCCAGGCCCGTTCAAACCAGCCCCAGGCACTCCAACTTTCCCAGACGTGAAGGAGCCCCATCAGCACAGCGACCATCGCCAAATTCGCCGCTATCAACCGCAATAGGAATCGCCCCCAACCCGCCTCAGGCATGTAAACGTCATCCCGGCGCAAACCCTTGTACAGTAACCAGGCGTTGATTGCCGCCTGGCAGGCGGTAGCCAGCGCCAGTCCCATATGACCGAGTTTAAAATAATGATTCAGCGGGATAACAAACAGAAGGCTCAACACCATCTTGGCCGAAATTGCGATCAAGCCGAAACGCACCGGTGTATAGGTATCCTGACGGGCAAAATAGCCCGGCGCTAGCACTTTGATCAACATAAAAGCCAACAACCCCAAGGCGTAAGCTCGCAGGGACCAGGCCGCCATCTGCATATCTCTGGGCTGCATCTGGCCGTATTGGAATAGCGTGGTCAATAGCGGCTCAGCTAATACCACAAGGGCTACCGCCGCAGGTAGGGAGATAAGGGTAACACTGCGCAGCGCCCAGTCGAGGGTATGGCGAAAGCGGCGCGGATCTCCATCGCTGTGCAGGCGAGACAAGCTCGGCAGTATCACCGTTGCCACAGCCACACCAAACACCCCCAGCGGTAATTCGGTCAGGCGATCGGAAAAATACAACCAGGAGACGCTGCCACTGGGCAGGAATGAAGCCAGCAGCGTATCCAATACCAAACTGATTTGAGTGACAGAGACTCCAAAAATTACCGGAGCCATCAGGCGCAGAATTTTACGCACCCCCGGGTGGCTCCAATCCCACTTGGGCCTTGGCAATAACCCCTCGCGCGCCAGAAAAGGCAGCTGAAACAGCAATTGCACCACTCCGGCCAAAAGCACACCCCAAGCCAAGGCCAGTATCTCCGGATCGAACCAAGCCGTACCTATAGTTGCCGCACCAATCAACACCAGGTTCAACATAATTGGCGTCAGTGCCGGGATCGCAAAGCGATCAAAGCTGTTCAGAATAGCGCCGGTGAAACCCGCCAGTGAGATCAACATCAGGTATGGGAAGGTAATTTGCAACATGCCGGTGGCGAGCTCAAACTTTTCCCTTTCGCTGCCATCCCACCACCAGCCAAATGCAAAGATCCCCGTCACCAGAGGCGCGCACAAAACGCCAAATAAAGTAACCAACAACAAAACACCGCCGAGTGCTCCCGCGACGCGATCATTGAGCTCTCGTGCTGCAGCAATGCCCCCCTTTTGGCGGTACTCCGCCAACACCGGCACAAATGCTTGGGCAAAGGCGCCCTCAGCAAACAAGCGGCGGAAAAAGTTAGGGATTTTAAACGCCACGAAAAAAGCATCGGCGGCATCCCCAGCCCCGGCAAAGCGCGCCAGGGCCATATCCCTGGCCAGGCCGGCAACCCGGGACAACATCGTTGCGGCCCCCACCACCGAGCTGCCGCGCAGGAGTCTGGATGTACCGGTTTTTTCGACGGGCTGGTCTTGGGTGGGCGGCGACTGGGGCAACGCTGTGACTCCTGGATTTGGGCTATATCTGCTGGCCGGCAAGTCTACCGCAATTCCACAAAAGTCATTGAGGGATGGATATCTTTATGCTCCTACGACCTGGAGCCCACGAGCCTATACTAGCTGTGAATTAGTGACGCGTCCCACGGAATCGGTGGCGCGGGGAGAAGACAGGATGACCATTAACGCTTTGATTATTGCCCTGGCACTGGCGATTGTGCTTTACATTGCGATAATGCGTGGCCCCCGCCCCCAGCGTGTGCGTGTCCGCGTAGATTCGCCCCGCGACCGGCGCTACCACCGCCTGAAATAACAGGACACACCGGTTGCCATCTTTCGCCACAATTGCGCAGCGATTTGCCACCACTGCGCCACGCCAGTGCCTCCTTGGAGCTTTTTAATAGCACTCAAACGGGCCACACACAGCCCCACCGAGTAAAAGAAAGCCTCCAAGGAGAGTAAGCAATGAAAAAAACATTAATGGTTGCAGCCCTGACTTCCCTGATCGCCTCTGGTACCCAGGCGAATGAACTCAACGAATCGAAACTGACCCCGGCCAAGCAGGCCACGGTCTTTACCACGGCAGCCGTTGCCGGTGCCGCTGTAGGGGGCCCTGTCGGGTTTATCGCCGGCGCAATCGGTGGAGCCTGGCTCGGCGAACAGGTCAAGCAAGCAGAAGAGGCTGATATGCTGGCAACACAACTGACAGAGAGCCGTGCAGAGCTCAGCAACCTGGCACAGCAACTGGATGCGGCTCGACTGTCCGCGAATGATGCCAGCCAAGTGGCACTGGATTCATTACAGTTCCAGATGCTATTCACCACCGGGGAAGACGAACTCCAGACCACCCAGCTTCAACAGCTGAATGCCATGGCAGACTTCCTGAAACGCCACCCCCACCTGCAGATTCAACTCGAGGGACACGCAGACCCACGGGGCAGCGATGGTTACAACAACGTGCTCTCTGACCAACGTGCCCTAAGTGTTGAACAGGCACTGATCTCTCTGGGTATTGACGCCTCCCGTATCAGCCGTCGCGCTATGGGCTCCACCTACTCAGAGGCCCCCAAGGGCGATGTCGACGCCTACGCCATGGAGCGCCGCGTAGATATCCGATTTTCCCTACCGGAATCCATGGCCGGACACTTCTAACAACTGCTAAACAGCCGCGATGGACTACAAATCCTCGCGGCTGCGCAAGGTGACTTCAAATCGCTATTGCGCCTGTGGACTGATTAAAAGTATGGCCACAAACTCTCCTCCGTGAAAAAAAACCTGTTGTGCTTGCGGGCCATTTGCGCCCGCCTTTTTGCCAATAAGCTGCTATTTCGTGCATGATTCTCCGCCACAAAGGAAGCAGCCGGAATCAGCCATGAGTGCAACTATCGCTATTGTCGAAGACGAGCGCGCCATCGCCGAAAATTACCGCGATGCATTGCGCCGCAGCGGTTATCGAGTCGATCTCTACAGCGCAAGGATTGAAGCCATGGAAGCCTTTCGGCAGCGACTGCCAGACCTGGCGGTAATCGACGTCGGGCTCGGCAGTGAAGTGGAAGGCGGTTTTGAACTGTGCAGGGAGCTGCGCGCTATGGCCCCCAGTCTGCCAATCCTGTTTCTCACCGCCAGAGATTCCGAACTGGATATTATTTCGGGACTACGCCTCGGCGCCGACGACTATCTCACTAAGGATATCTCCCTGCCCCATATGCAGGCGCGTATCAACGCGCTACTACGCCGGGTCAGCGTACTGCGCGACCAGAGCGATGAAGGGGAGAGCCTAACCCAGGGCAAGCTGGAATTGGATATTTCCCGGTTGCATTGCCACTGGGACGGAAAGGTAGTTGATCTCACTGTCACTGAATTCTGGATTGTCCACGCTCTAGCCAAGCGCCCCGGGCATGTGAAGTCCCGCAGTCAGTTGATGGAGGCCGCTCGGGTAGTTCTGGATGACAACACCATCACCTCCCACGTAAAGAGAATCCGCAAAAAATTTCAGGCCCTGGATAATGAATTCAACGCTATAGGTACAGCCTATGGCATGGGCTATCGCTGGCAGCTCTGATTGCCTCGGCAACATAGCAGCCGGTCTACAGCTTTTTGGGGACCCGTAGATGAAACTTCGCCGACAACTCCTATTGGTGAGCCTTGTGGCGCTGGCTCTGCCCTGGGCCGGCTGTCAGTATCTCCGTCAAGTGGATGCGGCACTGGCGCAGGGCCAACTACAGGCCCTCGAGGCCACAGCTGCTGCAATTGCCGCGCGCCTTGCCAGCGCACCAGAGTTAATCGCTCCCGATCCCGCACGCCATGCTAGACCGCCTGGCAGCCAGCTCTACTTAAACCCCCTCTCCCACCCTCCAGTTGTAGATGGTTACGGGGACGATTGGCGTCCCTGGGAGCTTACCCCCCGAGAACTGCTCAATGAGCAGCACATGCCCCAGGCCCAGATCACACTCGGCCAGTATGCTGATCAGATCTACCTACTGCTAACAGTAAGTGATGAGACCCCAGCCTACCGGGACCCTCGCACAAACCTGCTCGCCGGAGGGGATACCGTTCAACTGTTTACCAATGGGCGCCATTACCTGTTGCCAGTGGCGAGCCGGGGGCCTGTCGAGGCCTTTTGGTACAATCCACGCGAAGGCAACTACCAACGCGAATTGCGCCTGCGCGGGCGCTGGACCGCTTCACCGAAGGGGTATCAACTAGAACTCAGCCTTCCCTACACACTCACACGTGGCAGCCTGTCCATTCAAATACTCGACCGCACCAGTAGCAACGGTTCCCCACCAGTTCACAGTACCAGCACCCTTCCCGCCGATGGCCTGCCGGGGCACTTAGTTGCTCCACTGCCCAAGCTGCAGGCGGAATTGGACCACTTTGCCCGCCCAGACCTGCGCTTGGCAGTCGTAGACAGCGAGGGATTCCTGCTCGCCAGTAACGGCCAACCACAGGTGGCCATTGAGGAGCAGAGCACACCGCGGCCCTGGCTGCGCAGTTGGATTTATCGCAAACTGCTTGCCAGGGAAGAGCTACCAAAGCTACCCCAAAATGAACTGCCGCTAAGCAGTGGCATTGGACGTGATACAGCCGAGCAGTGGTTTGGCGGGCCACTACAGTCGCGTATAGGAGCAGTCAGTGTGCCCGTGATAACTCGGGCTGACGAAGTCGTAGAAAGGCCTCTGCTGGGACGAGTGCTTGTGTTGCAGTCCGCTGAGGCTATGCAGTCGATGACCGATAGCGCCGCACACAGGTTATGGTTGATTAGCTGTGCGGCAGCAGCAACCGCACTACTGTTTTTGCTCGGCTACGCCAGCTGGCTATCTTGGCGCATTCGCAAGCTGCACCGCGCTGCGCGCAATGCGGTCGACAGCAGTGGCAAATTGCGTGGCAACTTTCCCCTCTCCTCTGCCAGAGACGAACTGGGCGCACTTAACCGTGCCTTTGCCAGCCTGCTGGGCGAGCTAGATCAGTACCACCAATACCTGCGAACCCTCGCCAGCAAATTGTCCCACGAGTTGCGCACACCTCTCGCGGTGGTGCGCTCTTCACTCGATAACCTCTCCACCGGCAAACTGGATGAAGACAGCCGCCGCTATGCCGAACGCGCACTGGATGGCAGTGCCCGCCTATCCGGCATCCTCAACAGCCTCTCTGCGGCTAGCAACCTGGAAGCCAGCATTCATCAGGCAGAGCGCGAGCGCTTTGACTTGGCGGACCTGCTGGAAGTTATGGTGCAGTGCTATGGCGACGCCCACCCCCGCCACCAATTTTCTCTGAAAAAGCCAAATGGAGAGCTTCGCTGTGAGGGCGCTCCGGAGCTATTGGCACAGCTTTTAGATAAGCTGGTAGACAATGCCTGTAGTTTCGCCCCAAAGCACAGTGAGATTCAGCTTGCAGTCCACAGCGAAAAGGACGGCTACCTAATCAGTGTGAGTAACGACGGTCCATTGCTACCCAATGGCTATGCACACAAGCTGTTCGATTCCCTGGTATCTGTGCGTAAGGAAGGTGACAACGCTGGGCATTTGGGCCTTGGATTGCATATCGCTAAATTGATTGCTGACTTTCACCGAGCCCGCTTGGAGGCTCGAAATCGCACAGATAATAGCGGTGTGGAGTTCAGCCTAAAACTGCCGACCCGCTAATCACGCACCAGCACTGGCAGACAAAGCGCAAGCTATCTGCCCAGATGGTTGACAAACAACCAGCTGTGGGGATAATGTCGCGTCCCGATCGGGCCCCAGGGCCTGTTAGTTACAGATTTATAGATTCCAGACAGGAGCAACCGGTGGCCAACTCACCTCAAGCGAAGAAACGCGCGCGCCAGAACGACAAGCGCCGCATGCATAACGCCAGTCTGCGCTCCATGGTGCGCACCTACATTAAGAAGGTAGTTGCGGCCATCGATGCAGGCGACGCTGAAAAAGCAAAAACTGCATACGCAGAAGCGGTTCCCGTTATCGACCGCATGGCAGACAAAGGCATTATTCACAAGAATAAAGCCGCTCGTCACAAGAGCCGCCTGAACGCTCAGGTTAAAGCTCTCGCCGCCTAATTCTTTAGGTAGCAGACACAAAAAACCCCGCAATGCGGGGTTTTTTTATGCCTGAAAGCCAGCGCTTCTGCTAGAGCAAGATAAGGTTATCTCTGTGTATCAACTCATCGTCATCACGATAGCCGAGCAACTCAACAAAGCGCTCCGATGACTGCCCGAGAATCCTGGCACTCTCACTGCTATCGTAATTTACAAGACCACGGGCGATCTCATGACCCGCACCATCAAGACAGGAAACCAGGTCTCCCCGGTGAAAACGCCCCTGCACCGCAGTCACCCCCACCGATAGCAAACTCTTACCACCATCGCGCAAGGCCCTCTCAGCACCACTATCGAGAGTGAGATTACCGCGCACCTGTAGCTGCCCGGCAAGCCAGCGCTTCCTCGCCGCCAAGGGGTCCGCCTCCGGAAGCAGGAGAGTTCCCAAATCCTCGCCTTTCCATACCCGTGTTACCACTCCCTCTCTGGCACCCCCGGCAATCACAGTGCAGGCACCGGAACGAGCCGCCAGTTGTGCCGCACGCACTTTGGTGGTCATACCTCCTCGTCCCAGACCACTGCGGGAGTCCCCCGCCATCCCCAGTAGCCTCGGATCCAGCGCCGAGGCCTCACCAACGAGCTCCGCACCGGGGTTATCGCGAGGGTCTTCGGTAAAGAGCCCATCGGCATCGGTCAAAATCAACAGGGCATCCGCCTCGACAAGGTTAGCCACCAACGCCGCCAAAGTGTCGTTATCGCCGAAACGTATTTCATCGGTTACAACGGTATCGTTTTCATTGACGATCGGCACAGCTCCCAAGGAGAGCAGTGTTCGCAATGTACTGCGCGCATT
Organism: Microbulbifer mixtoriginis (SeqCode); assembly: GCF_052466715.1. Classification (NCBI taxonomy): domain Bacteria; kingdom Pseudomonadati; phylum Pseudomonadota; class Gammaproteobacteria; order Cellvibrionales; family Microbulbiferaceae; genus Microbulbifer; species Microbulbifer mixtoriginis (SeqCode). The sequence continues at coordinate 3,887,118 of NZ_CP174288.1, forward strand.
GAGGTAACGAGTGCGATTGGAGAGATCATCATGATCCAGCAAAATCTGCGCGCTGCGTATATCGAAGCGACCGAAAGCCTGCTCATAGACCTGTACCAGATGGCTCTGCCCTATCGCAGCTGCGGCCTGCAACTGATGGATCGACTCCGGTCTGCGGTTCCAGCCGAGACGATCCATACCCGCGGCTACTGCCCCAGAAGAAACCAACACCACTTCAACACCCTGCTGGCGCAATTCGGCGATCTGCGCCACCCAGGCGCAGATCGCCGAATTATTGACGCCGCGACCGTTATCAGTAAGCAGGGCACTGCCAATTTTTACCACCCAGCGCTGCCCCTTAGAAAGCCCTCTACGGGACACTGATACGGAGCCCATACTTCCTCCCTGGACACCGGCCCCTAGGGGCCTATCGAATTATCATCACATTGCCGGTAAAGAGCCGGAGCTGACAGAAATTCTGCGCGGCAGCACAGATTTTTCACCAGAAACAAACGATTCAGGAGCGATACTCAATATCGACATCGTGATCGTCATCATCCCAATCTTCGTCATCATCGACATGCCCCTTGGCAGCCCTGCGTTTGGCGCGATGGCTATCCCGAAGTTCCTCGATACGCTCGCGGGCTTCGCGCTGCATCTGACGCTGCGCCTCCAGTTCAGCCTCAGCCAATTCCGGATCGCGATCCTCCTGTTCTTGGCGCTCCTCCAGGTAATCCATCAAGCGGCCGCTAAGCACATCCGTACCCTCACCGCGAATAGCCGCCACCCGGAACACCGGCCCTTTCCAGCCCAGCGCATCCACAACCGACTGACAGCGCTCTTCCAGTTCAGCAGCAGGCACCAGGTCGGTCTTATTCAGTACCAACCAGCGCTCTCGACCCGCCAGAGTATCGCTAAAACTAGCCAGCTCACGCTCGATAGCGCGGGCGTTCTCCACTGGGTCCGAACCATCAAATGGTGCCAGGTCTACCAAATGCAGGAGCACCCGGCAGCGAGTCAAATGCTTGAGGAAACGAATACCCAGGCCTGCTCCTTGAGCCGCCCCCTCAATCAAACCCGGAATATCGGCAATCACAAAACTGCGATGCCGCTGTACCTGTACCACGCCCAGGTTTGGCACCAAGGTCGTGAAGGGATAGTTAGCCACCTTAGGCTTGGCCGCCGATACCGCCCGAATAAACGTGGATTTGCCGGCGTTGGGCAACCCCAACATTCCCACATCCGCAAGCACCTTCAACTCCAACTTCAGGCTGCGAAGCTCACCCTCGCTACCATTGGTGGTCTGGCGAGGGGCTCGGTTAGTACTCGATTTAAAGCGCGTATTACCCAAACCGTGAAAGCCCCCCTGGGCGACCAGCAGGCGCTCACCGGCCCGGGTCATATCACCAACAGCTTCACCGGTATCCACATCGATTACTGTGGTACCCACAGGCACTTTAAGAACAAGGTCTTCCCCTTTGGCCCCAGTACAGTTACGCCCACGGCCAGGCTGGCCGCTCTCAGCGGCGTAACGGGGCTGGTAGCGGTAATCTACCAGAGTGTTGAGGGAATCATCGGCCTCCAGGTAGACGGAACCGCCATCACCGCCATCACCGCCGTCCGGACCACCCTTCTCTACAAACTTTTCCCTGCGGAAACTCAGGCAGCCATTGCCGCCTTTACCCGCCTGCACAAATATGGGCGCCTCATCGACAAACTTCATAATCACTCCACCGCCACAGCGGTTGTCTCATCCGGTGCGCACATACACACACCTACCATCATATTCATCATACCAGCCGACAAGCCGCCACTCGCAGGCATCTGCCGCCCCAACTTCCCACCACCCCTCTATTAGGGCTGCCCCAACAAAAAAGCCCCGCAATAGCGGGGCTTTTTATGAAGCTAGGGCTTGCGACCGCTTAAGCAGTTTCGATAGAAACGAACTTGCGGTTGTTGGGGCCTTTAACTTCAAACTTCACAACGCCGTCCGCAGTGGCGAACAGGGTGTGGTCTTTGCCCATACCAACGTTAACACCAGCATGGAACTTGGTGCCACGTTGACGAACGATGATGTTGCCTGCCGCTACAGCTTGGCCGCCAAAGCGCTTCACGCCCAGGCGTTTACTCTCGGAATCGCGACCATTTCGCGTACTACCGCCAGCTTTCTTATGTGCCATGAGTCGTTACTCCTCTCTTATGCCTTGATGCCAGTGATTTTAACTTCGGTGTACCACTGACGGTGGCCCTGGCGCTTCATGGAGTGCTTACGACGGCGGAATTTGATGATCTTCACTTTCTCGCCGCGGCCGTGGCTTACCACTTCAGCAGATACTTTAGCGCCGTCTACAACGGGAGCGCCGATGTTGATTTTGTCGCCATCAACGACCATCAGCACTTTGTCGAAATCGATGGTTTCGCCAGTAGCTACTTCCAGCTTTTCCAGGCGAAGTACTTCGCCTTCTTCTACACGGTGTTGCTTGCCACCGCTCTCAATAACAGCGTACATATTTCTATGCTCCGGTATGGACGACACGAAGCAGCGGGAGGACTATCGAGTCACTGCTCCGCATTTCGGGAGCTTGCGCCGTGTTGTTTAACATCTATTTCGCCGGCGGCACCAACAACAGTAAAGCCGCGGAGCCCGCAATCGACGGGGCGCAGATTCTAATCAATTCGCCGGGTTGATACAATAGCGGCCCTCTGCCGCCCGAGCCTTCGGGGGCGCCTGTCTAGTCGTATTAAGGAACTCTCAAATGCTGCCTTTTCACCGGGTCGCCGCCGAAGACTTTGCCGCGGTCAACCAGCGTATTCTCGACCAACTGCACTCGGATGTCCCCCTGGTGGAAAATATAGGCCACTACTTGGTTGAAGCCGGCGGCAAACGCCTGCGACCCCTTCTGGTGCTGCTATGTGCCAGAGCCTGTAACTACCAAGATAAGGGCCATATTGATTTGGCCACCATTATCGAATTTATCCACACCGCCACCCTGCTTCACGATGATGTGGTGGACACTTCCGATATGCGCCGCGGCCGCCTTACCGCCAATGCCAAATGGGGCAATGCACCCAGCGTCCTGGTGGGAGACTTTCTATACTCCCGTGCCTTCCAGATGATGATTACCCTACAGGACATGCGCATCATGGCAATCCTCTCTGACACCACCAACACCATTGCCGAAGGTGAAGTACAGCAGCTGGTAAACGCCGGCGACCCAGAGGTCGGCGAAGAAAACTACTTCAGTGTAATTTACAAGAAAACCGGAGCGTTGTTCGAAGCGGCCTGTGAGGCCGCCGCCGTTTTGGCCGACTGTTCCGCCGAGGAACAAAATGCCCTGAAACTGTATGGACGCCATTTAGGCCTCGCATTCCAGCTGGTGGATGACGCCCTGGATTATCGAGGCAACCCGGAAGAACTAGGCAAAAATGTCGGCGACGATCTTGCGGAGGGCAAGCCCACACTGCCCCTGATCTACACCATGGCCAATGGCAGCCAAAACCAGGCGGCTCTGGTAAAGGAGGCGATTGAACAGCGCAGTGCAGCAAAGCTGGTAGAAATTGTCGAGGCTATTGAGGCCTGCGGAGCACTGGATTACACCATGGAGCGGGCCCGCGCTGCCGTGGAGGATGCCAAAACTCAGCTGGATTTCCTACCCGAGAGTGATCAAAAAACCGCACTACAACAACTAGCCAGCTTTGCCGTGGAGAGAAATGTCTAGCAAGCTCGGAGTATCGTCCTAGCCCTGGATACGAGAAGGCCAGATGCCGTAAACCAGCACCCATCAAAAAAGCCCCATAAAATGGGGCTTTTTTAATTTCAAGGCGGCAGCTCATGAAGCCTATTCAGAGCTGATCAGGAAATCAATCATGAACGAATCAGCTTTAGTAGCTCTTCGGTCTTCTCACGCATCAAAGCCTTATCCCCGCGGGACTCAACATTGAGGCGAATCACGGGTTCAGTATTGGACATGCGTAAATTAAAGCGCCACTCGGCATAAGCCACGCTCAGACCATCCACGTGCTCGACACTGAGTGCATCTACACCATACTTTTCCTCTGCAGCTTTAATAACCGCTGCCGCATCCTGCACCTTGGAGTTGATCTCACCCGAGCAAGGGAAAGCCGCCATACGTTCTCCCACCAACTGGGACAGAGTCTTACCGCTTCGGCTGACCAGCTCCGCCACCAACAACCAAGGGATCATGCCACTATCGCAATAGGCGAAGTCACGGAAATAATGGTGTGCACTCATCTCACCACCATAAATGGCATCTTCTTTGCGCATGCGCTCCTTAATAAAGGCATGACCAGTTTTGCTCTGGACTGGCTCACCCCCAGCAGCACGCACAATATCTTCCGTATTCCACAGCAGGCGCGGATCGTGAACCACTTTGGCGCCTTTGTGCTTCACCAGAAAGGCCTCGGCAAGCAGGCCGACCACATAGTAGCCCTCGATAAAATCACCGTTTTCATCGAAGAAGAAACAGCGGTCAAAATCTCCATCCCAGGCAATACCAAAGTCGGCGCCACTCTCACGCACCGCCTCTGCAGTAGAGGCACGGTTTTCCGGTAGGATTGGGTTGGGGATACCGTTGGGGAAATTCCCATCTGGCTGATGGTGAACCCGCACAAACTCAAAAGGCAAGTGAGGGGCTAGCGCATCGACAACTGCACCTGCACCACCATTGCCCGCATTCACTACCAGCTTCAAAGGCTTCAGCGCTTTACTATCAACATAACCCAATAAGTGCTCAACAAAAGCCGGCCTGTGCTCAAAGCTCTGCAGTTCACCGCGCTCTGCAACAGGAGCGAAGTAGTTCTCCTCTGCCAGGCGCTTGATTTCCAATAACCCGGTATCCCCACTAATCGGCCTACTACCCGCACGAACAAACTTCATGCCATTGTAATTCATGGGGTTATGGCTGGCGGTAACACAGATACCGCCATCAAAATCACCATGGAAAGTAGCGAAATACACTTCTTCGGTGCCGCATTCACCAATGTGGAAGACATCCGTACCAGCGTCGCGCAAACCGTTCACCAGGGCATCCGTCAGCTCACCACTGGTGAGTCGAATATCATGACCAACCACAACACGTTTCGCCCCCAGAAATTGGGCAAATGCCCGCCCCACCCGATAAGCCACTTCGGTATTCAGCTCATCAGGCACGCGGCCACGCAAATCATAGGCTTTAAAGCAGGTCAGCTCTGACACTTATTTTTTCTCCTCGGCAGCCTGTTCCGGCAGATACACACTTTCAAAGACGTGGTTAGTAGCCTCAATAAACCCTTCCACAGAGCCACAGTCAAAGCGCCGCCCCTTAAAAGCGTAAGCAAGAACACAGCCCTGGCGCGCCTGGGTCAGCAACGCATCGGTAATTTGCACTTCTCCATTTTTGCCCGGCGGGGTATCGCGGATAAGATCAAAAATATCTGGAGTGAGAATATAGCGGCCTATGATTGCCTTGTTGCTTGGCGCATCTTCAGCGGCCGGCTTTTCCACCATATCCGTTACCTGGTATAGGCCCGGCTTGATTTCATTGCCGGCAATCACACCGAATTTATGAATCTGCTCCATAGGCACTTCTTCGACGGCCACTATGCTGCAGCGAAACTGCTTGTAAAGCTGCACCATCTGAGAAAGTACGCCAAGGTCATTATTTAGACACAGGTCATCCGCCAACACTACTCCAAATGGCTCATCCCCCACCAAGCGGCGTCCCTGTAATATCGCATCGCCCAAACCACGCATTTCGCCTTGGCGGGTATAAGAAAAGCTGGCACTTTCAATTACTTTGTGGACCGACTCAAGGTAGCGCTCTTTACCGGTGCCAGCGATTTGGTGCTCCAGCTCGTAATTGGTATCAAAGTGGTCCTCAATAGCGCGCTTACCGCGCCCAGTAACGAAACCTATCTCTGTCAGGCCGGCTTCGATGGCCTCTTCTACCCCATACTGCACCAACGGCTTGTTCACCAGTGGCAACATTTCCTTCGGCATCGCCTTGGTGGCTGGCAGGAAACGGGTGCCGTAACCGGCAACCGGGAATAAACATTTTTTGAGCATTATGCTCCCCCATGAACTTAAAACGAGCGCTCCCCCGCGCCCGACGGGAACCTAACATAGCTAAAAAGAGAGTTCACTTACAAAGGATGGCGTCAAATTCCCTCAATGTGTCAGCGCTCTACACAAATGATCATATAAGATGTTGTGAAGGTAATTACTACGACAGTCACAAAAATAATTTTGACTGACTGGACAAGCGACACACAGCGCTTAGAATGCCCGCTCTTACAAAAACGCTCAACATGAGTTGCGTAACCACCCAAAGCCGGGGAGAAGATGAGTAATTTTGTTCAAAAAAGTAGCTACAACAGAGAGGAGCTACTGACCTGCTCCAGCGGAGAGATGTTTGGCCCAGGCAATGCACAATTGCCCGCCCCCAACATGCTGATGTTGGACCGTATCACCCATATATCAAAAGAGGGGGGAGCATATGATAAGGGTGAAGTCATCGCCGAGCTAGACATACACTCCGACCTCTGGTTTTTTGATTGCCACTTTCCCGGTGACCCGGTAATGCCCGGGTGCTTGGGGCTCGATGCTATGTGGCAGCTCCTAGGCTATTTTTTGGCCTGGAAGGGTAATCCCGGACATGGCCGTGCCCTCGGCTGTGGGGAGGTAAAGTTTACCGGTCAGATTTTACCTACCAGCAAGAAGGTAACCTACCACATTCAAATGTCTCGGCTTGTTGAACGAAAGCTGGTTATGGGCATTGGCGATGGCACTGTGTCGGTGGATGGGCGTGAAATCTACACTGCAAAAGACCTTCGCGTTGGTTTATTTACTCGTACTGATAACTTTTAACTTTATTAAGCTCAGGCGGGCAAAACTTTAAAGGCCTTTACTACCAAGTACTGTTGGAGATCACTATGCGTCGGGTAGTCATTACCGGGATGGGCATCACATCCTGTATCGGTACCAATACAAAAGAAGTTACCGATTCACTAAGAGCAGGCCGCAGCGGTATCCGCTTCCAGGAGGAGTACAAAGAGCTAGGCCTGCGCAGCCAAGTTGCAGGCCCTGTGGATATCGATTTCAAAGAGCATATAGACCGCAAGCAACTGCGCTTTATGGGAGATGCTGCCGCCTATGCTTACATCGCCATGCGAGAGGCAATCGAAATGTCTGGCTTGGAGGAGAAAGACATCTCCAACCCTCGAACCGGCATTGTGATGGGTTCCGGCGGCACCTCCACCCAAAATATTATTGATGCCGCACACACGCTCAAGGAAAAGGGGGTTCGCCGTGTCGGCGCCTACCGAGTTCCCCAGGTGATGAACAGCACCGTTTCAGCCTGCTTATCCACACCCTATAAAATCAAAGGTGTGAACTACAGCATCTCCTCTGCATGTGCCACAAGTGCCCACTGCATCGGCAACGGTGCCGAGCTGATTCAGATGGGCAAACAGGATATTGTCTTCGCCGGTGGCGGTGAGGAACTGGCCTGGAGTCTCACGCACCTGTTCGACGCCATGGGCGCCCTATCGAGCAAGTTTAACAACGAACCCACTAAGGCCTCACGCCCCTACGATGCCGATCGGGATGGTTTTGTTATCGCCGGTGGTGGTGGCTGTCTGATTCTGGAAGAAATGGACCATGCACTCGCCCGCGGCGCAACCATTTACGCCGAACTCACTGGCTACGGCGCAACTTCTGATGGATACGATATGGTGGCCCCGAGTGGAGAAGGCGCAGTGCGCTGCATGCAGCAAGCCCTGGCAGGTATGGATGGCAAAGGGCTGCAAGGCGGTGTGGACTACATCAACACCCACGGCACCTCAACCCCGGTCGGCGATATCGCTGAGCTAAAAGCCATGAGCGAAGTCTTTGCCGGCAAAGTGCCCGCATTTGCCTCCACCAAGTCTCTAACCGGACACTCCCTCGGCGCTGCCGGCGTGCAGGAGGCCATCTACAGTCTGCTAATGATGCAAAATAACTTTATTGCCGCTTCTGCCAATGTGGAGCACCGGGACCCAGAAGCGGAAGGGATGGATCTAGTCACTGAATTGCGCGAGTGCGAGATTAAGCGTGCCATGTCCAACAGCTTTGGTTTCGGTGGTACCAACGCGTGCCTGATTTTCGATAAAGTTTAAAGCTGTTATCTTGATCCAAATAAAAAGGGCGCCACATTGGCGCCCTTTTTACAATCGCTCTAAAGCTATTCCTGCATCTCAGCATCCAGACGCTCCAACCACAGCTCCACCTGCCTAGTGAGGCCTTGGCGCCAGCTATGCTGCTGTATGCCAAAGACATCGCGCAACTTACCACAGGCCAACACCACCCCCCGGTTCTGGTCCGGCCCGGTTTCCAGTGCGCTGAATTGTGCGAATCTGCCCTCATCGTAGAGTGACTGGGCTCGCTCCACAACCTCAAGGGCAAACTCCACCGCAGTACAGTCATCCGAGCTGCCGTAGTGATAGATCCCTCTAGCCTCAGCGCCACTGGCTAGTTGCTGCGCCACTGCCACTGCAACACGAGCCAGATCCAGGGCCGTGACCGGGTTACCGCTATTGCAGCCATCCAGTGTGACCGGCTCACCCGTCACAAAACCCCGTAACACCCGCCCCAGCAGAGCATCCGGATTGCTATCCACCATCCAGCCAAAACGCAGAACTGTCAGATTCTCAAATTCTGATAAGGCTTCCTCACAAGCCAGCCATTGCCGCCCACTGTGAGATTGAGGTGCAGCTACCTCATCCTCGTCATATTTCCTCGGTTCACCACCGGCAAAGACCGCATAGGAAGAGAGGTGAATAACATGCTGACAGGAGCACTGTGCCAATGACTCAGCAACCTCCAGGGCTTCCGGCATGCCCTGGTCATCCACGCATGCCGACGCATTAATGACAATAGAGGCGGGGCGCAACTTATCGAGTTCTGCGGGTGCGAGCAGCTGTATACGGAAACCAGCACGCTGCAGGCGTTTCTGCAGCGCGCTATCGATATCGTTTCCGGCGCGAATCAGCGCAACCCGATCCGGCTTATATCCGGTATGTAGATCAGACACAGGACAGGCCTGTTTTAGAAGGGGATATCGTCGTCAAAGCTATTATCAAAACCACCGGCAGGGCCCTGGCTTTGCTGCTGCGCAGGTTGCTGTTGGTTACTGGGAGCCTGGCGCCCCTGATTACCCTGCTGATAGCCACCTTGCTGGAAACCGCCCTGCTGTTCGTAACCGCCTTGCTGACCGCCCATCTGGCTCCCCATAGCTGCACCTGCCGCACCCATTGCGGCACCGCCCATACCCTGACCAAAACCGCCCTGCTCTCCGCGACCATCCAGCATTTGCATTTCGCTGGCAACAATCTCCGTAGTGTAGCGATCCTGACCAGTATTCTTATCCTGCCATTTACGCGTGCGCAGCGAACCTTCTACATAGACCTTTGCACCTTTACGTAAATACTCACCGGCAATCTCTGCCAAGCGGTTGAAAAATACTACGCGGTGCCATTCAGTGCGCTCCTGTTGCTGGCCAGTCTGCTTATCCTTCCAGCTCTCGCTAGTGGCTAAGCTAATGTTGGTAACCGCACCACCGCTCGGCATATATTTGGTTTCCGGGTCATTACCCAGATTGCCAATTAAGATTACTTTGTTGATACCCCTGGCCATGGCCCTCTCCTCTCTTCGACCCGGGTCCCACCCGGAGCACTAATCATTCAATATTAAATTTCAGGTACGGTTTCACTCGTACTCTGAATATGTAAGTACACAGCCACTTACAGCTGCAGACAGTGTATTTTTATACAGCAGCATACAACAGACACCCACTGTTAGTAAGCGCTACCCTCACGGATATCGGAGAGCCGCTCGCGTAGAGCCCACCAAAGCAGTATCCAAATTGCCACTACAGCAAAACCGAGCCCCGCCACCGCACTGGTGCCACCGAGTCCGTACAGATATCCGCCCAGACTGCCGCCGACAAAGGTGCCAAAAAACTGTAGCGTCGCATACAGGCCCGAAGCTGCCCCACGGGCATCCTCCGGGGCTTTGCGAGTCAACTGGGCCGGCAGTAAGGCTTCCAACAGATTGAAGCCCACAAAGAAAATACTCAGCAGCAGTACAACTGCTATTGTCCCATTCATCGGCAGTAACGCCGCGCTGCCAGCCACCAGAGCAAGCGCCGCCAGGTTCAGCGCAAGCGGCACTTTGCCAGTGCGCTCGGCCATACGCATTAAGGGCAGCATAATGATAAAGGTGCCCAGCATTAGTGGACCATAAAGCTTCCAGTGCTCATCCGCCGGCCAATCCAGTCGATCGACTAGCACCAGTGGCAATGCCACAAACAGCGCCGTCAGTAGTAAGTGAGAAAAGAAGGCCCCGCTGACCAAGCGCCAAGTCAGGCCACTACCCAATACTTTGCGGAAACCGCCATTAAATACCGCAGGGCGCTTTGCTACTTGAGGTGTTGGCACCACCCGCCATACCAGCAACATGCCGAGTACGGCCAATACTGCTGTCAGCCAGAAAATGGCCGGCAGTCCGCCAACACCCGCGAGTGCCGGGCCCAGTATTACCGCCAACATAAAGGCCACACCGATCGAGGCCCCGATCACGGCCATGGCAATGCCGCGCTTCTCATCCCGGGTCAAATCAGCCACCAGCGCCATCACTGCGGCAGCGATCGCTCCACACCCCTGTAACACCCGGCCGACAATCAGCCCATATACGGAATCTGTCTGAGCAGCGACGATACTGCCTAGGGCGAATAGCGCCAGGCCGGTATAAATTACGGGTTTTCGGCCCCAGCGATCAGACAGAAGTCCCAGCGGAATCTGCAATAAGGCCTGACTCAAACCGTAGGCACCCATGGCCAACCCCAGCAGCATCGGAGTGCTATCACGATAGCCTTCACCGTACACCGTGAGCACCGGCAGCACCATAAACAGGCCGAGCATGCGAAACACATAAAGGGAAGCCAGCCCACCCAGGGCTCGGCGCTCAATAGAATTCATGCAGCTCCCGGAACAGCGTCAAAGTGGGCGCGCATTGTACAGCGAGTGAGCGCCGGGCTGTAGTGGGAGCAGTACAACTTTCGCGGAGATCTAGCCTCGACCATAGTGGTCATCGAAACGGACTATATCGTCCTCGCCCAGGTAGCTGCCGGACTGCACCTCGATCAGCTCCAGAGGGATGGTGCCGGGATTTTCCAACCGGTGCGTAACCCCCAGGGGGATATAGGTGGATTGATTCTCGGTAACCAGCAGCTCTTCATCACCGCGGGTCACCCTTGCGGTGCCACGCACCACAATCCAGTGCTCCGCGCGGTGGTGGTGCATCTGCAGTGAAAGCTGTTGTCCAGGCTTAACCACGATGCGTTTTACCTGAAAACGCGGACCCGCATCGATAGAGTCGTAGTAGCCCCAAGGTCTATACACCTTGCGGTGTCGCTGGGCCTCGCTGCGGCCGGAGCGCTTGAGGCTCCCCACCAGTTTTTTCACCTCCTGAACCCGCTGTTTGTCAGCAATCAGCAGGGCGTCGTCGGTATCCACCACCACCAGGTCCTCTACACCGAGTAAACTGACCAAGCGACTTTCCGCACGCACCAGGCAACCGCTGCTGTCTTCCTGCAACACATCTCCTTGCAGCAGGTTGTCGTCGTCATCCCGCTCGGCAAGCTCCCACAAACCCAGCCAGGAGCCCACATCGCTCCAGCCAGCATCCATAGGCACTACCGCCGCCGACTCCGTAGGCTCCATAACCGCATAATCCACAGATTCATCGGCACAAGCGGCGAAGGCCTCTCTATCCACCCGGGTAAAGTCGAGATCTCGAGCGGCCTTCTCGTAGGCAGTGCGACAGGCACCGAGAATATCCTCTCGATGCTGGCCCAGTTCCTCCAGATAACGGGAAGCGCGGAATAGGAACATACCGCTATTCCAGGAATAACCGCCATCGGCCAGATAGGTCTCAGCTGTCTCGGCATCAGGCTTTTCAACAAATTCTGCGACTGCCCAGGCGCCAGCAGAAAGCCCTTCTCCGCGGCGGATATAACCGTAACCGGTCTCAGCTCTTGTCGGAACAATGCCAAAAGTCACCAAATGTCCCTGCTCAGCCAAGGCCCGGGCAGGCTTGAGTGCCTTCTGAAAGGCCGCCACATCGGCCACCGCGTGGTCCGCCGGCAATATCAGTAGCAGGGGATCTTCACCAGATTCAAGCGCAGCTAGGGCCGCCAGAGCGATAGCGGGTGCCGTATTGCGCACGCAGGGCTCCAGCAAAATAGATTGGGCACCGTGACCAATCTCGCGCAACTGCTCCGCTGCAGCAAAGCGATGCTCCTCATTGCACACTAAAATCGGAGCCTGTAGCTGTGCCACGCCTTCCAACCGCCTCGCGGTGGCCTGCAACATGGTTTCTTCACCTGTTAGCGGCAAAAACTGCTTTGGGTAGGTTTCCCGGGACAGTGGCCACAGGCGCGAGCCAGTGCCGCCACAAAGAATTACAGGGATCATCAGCGCTATCTGTTCATCGGTTGGTTTTTTGCGGTATACGATTTTGGCACATTGGGTCGCGAGTTTATACTCGACTGTTTTCCCGGCACCGCAGTTGTGATCGCCCCGTGCGGAGCAAGTCCGTGGCCCGGCCCAGTATTAGCAGCAATATAGGTAGAGCGTGGACACGATTTATGTGAGGGGTGCTCGCACCCACAACCTGAAAAATATCGATCTGGACATCCCCCGCGACAAGCTGATCGTGATAACCGGACTGTCTGGTTCCGGTAAATCCTCCCTGGCCTTTGACACCCTTTACGCTGAAGGCCAGCGCCGCTATGTGGAATCCCTATCCACCTATGCACGGCAATTCCTATCGATGATGGAAAAACCGGATGTGGATACTGTTGAGGGACTGTCGCCGGCCATCTCCATTGAGCAGAAGTCCACCTCCCACAACCCGCGCTCCACCGTAGGCACCATTACTGAGATTTACGACTACCTCAGGCTGCTGTTCGCCCGTGTCGGCGAACCGCGCTGCCCGGAACACGACGAACCGCTACAGGCCCAGACCGTGAGCCAGATGGTGGATCAGGTACTGACCCTGCCGGAGGGCACTAAGCTGATGCTACTGGCACCTGTAGTACGCGACCGCAAGGGCGAGCACCAGCATGTATTTGAACAGCTGCGCCGTGACGGCTTCGTTCGAGCACGTATCGATGGCGTTATCTGTGATCTGGACGACACGCCCAAGCTGGACAAGCGACGCAAGCACACCGTAGAGGTTGTGGTAGACCGCTTTAAGGTGCGCGATGACCTGCAGTTACGCCTGGCGGAGTCCTTCGAAACTGCTTTGAATCTCACCGATGGCATCGCTTCCATCAGTTTTATGGAAGGTGACCAGGAAGACCGACTTTTTTCCGCACGCCACGCCTGCCCCGTCTGTGACTATTCACTGGACGAACTGGAACCGCGCCTGTTTTCCTTCAACAACCCGGCCGGCGCCTGCCCCAGTTGCGACGGCCTGGGGGTTAAGCAGTTCTTTGACGAGGATAAGGTGATTCTCGACCCAGAGAGCAGCATCTCCGAGGGTGCTATTCGCGGTTGGGACAGACGCAACATCTACTACTATCACATGCTCGACTCCCTCGCCGAGCACTACGGCTTCGATCTGGACAAACCCTGGAAGAAACTACGCAAGGGGCACCGCAAGATCATTTTACAGGGCAGCGGCGATGAGGAAATCGACTTCAGCTATGTGAATGATCGCGGTGATATTACCGTGCGACAGCACACTTTCGAGGGCATTATTCCCAACTTCCAACGCCGTTATCGGGACACGGAATCCCAATCTGTACGCGAAGAACTGGCCAAATACCTGAGCACACAAAAATGCCCTGAGTGCCATGGCACCCGACTGCGCCGCGAGGCCCGTCATGTCTTTGTGGACAATCGTACCCTGGCACAGATTACCGAGCTGCCCGTCGGCGATGCTTTCAACTATTTTGATCACGAGCTGACCTTCAGAGGTGCCCAAAAAGAAATTGCCGATAAAATTCTTAAAGAGCTGCGCGATCGCTTTCGCTTCCTGGTAGATGTGGGACTCAACTACCTAACTCTGAATCGCAGCGCAGAAACTCTATCTGGCGGTGAGGCACAGCGGATTCGCCTGGCCAGCCAGATCGGGGCCGGCCTGGTGGGCGTAATGTATATCCTCGACGAGCCTTCTATTGGCTTACACCAACGGGACAACGAACGCCTACTTAACACTCTTACCCATCTACGCGATATCGGTAACACAGTCATTGTCGTTGAGCACGATGAGGACGCTATCCGCAGTGCCGACTTTATTGTCGATATAGGCCCCGGTGCCGGTGTTCATGGTGGCGAAGTCGTCGCGGCTGGTACCGCGGATAAAATCACCAAGTGTAAAAAATCTCTCACCGGACAGTACCTGTCCGGAAAAAAGAAAATTGCTGTACCGGAAGAGCGCTATATCCCCAACGAGGACTATATGCTGCGCCTCGAAGGTGCCAGCGGCAACAATTTGCAAAACGTAGACCTGGAAATCCCCGTAGGCCTCTTTACCTGTGTCACTGGTGTCTCAGGCTCTGGGAAATCGACCCTAATCAATACCACCCTCTACCCTCTTGCTGCCACAGCACTCAATAAAGCCACCACCTTGAAGGCCTCCCCTTATAAGTCCGTTCATGGGTTAGAGCATTTCGATAAATGTGTGGATATCGATCAGAGCCCTATCGGCCGCACCCCAAGGTCTAATCCGGCCACCTACACAGGTATTTTTACCCCGATTCGAGAGCTATTTGCCGGTACCCAGGAAGCGCGCTCACGTGGCTACAAGCCAGGCCGTTTCAGCTTTAATGTAAAAGGCGGTCGCTGTGAGGCTTGTCAGGGCGACGGTGTGATCAAAGTGGAAATGCATTTTCTACCGGATATCTATGTGCCCTGCGACACCTGTCATGGTAAACGGTACAACCGCGAAACCCTGGAAGTACATTACAAAGGTAAAAATATCCACGAAGTATTAGAAATGACAGTGGAAGATGCGCGAGAGTTTTTTGACCCCGTGCCCGCAATTGCCAAGAAATTACAAACCCTGATGGATGTCGGTCTCTCCTATATCAAACTTGGCCAGGCGGCCACCACACTTTCCGGTGGCGAAGCGCAGCGAGTAAAACTCTCTCGTGAACTGTCCAAGCGCGACACCGGCCAAACCTTATATATCCTTGATGAACCCACCACTGGCCTGCATTTTGCCGACATCCAATTATTACTGGATGTCTTACATCGCCTGCGCGATCACGGCAATACCATCGTGGTTATCGAACATAATCTCGACGTCATTAAAACTGCCGACTGGATTGTGGACCTAGGCCCAGAAGGCGGCTCCGGTGGAGGACAGATTATTGCAGCAGGGACTCCAGAGGATGTGGCAGAAATGAAAGTTTCTCATACAGGGCGTTTCCTTAAACCCATGCTTGGATAAATTGATGGCCAGAACGTTTGGCCCCCTCGGCACTTTTCTGGCAAATCTCTATTCTGCTCTTAAAAGACTCTAAGTATTTTGTCTTGCTTCAGGGGGGCTATCCCCCTGAAGCAAGAGAAGTACCTCTGTGAATTACTCGAAGGCTCCCCTTACCTTTTAAAGACCTAAACAAATGAATTTTCTCAATAAAGAAAGGCTCAACTTAATAATTGCATTATGCGCAATTTTAATTTCTATAGCCTCTTTTTATGCCACTTATCTGCAAGCCAAGGCCGCAAACAAACAAGTCCGAGTTATGACTATGCCTGTGGTTAAATTTGACCAAGGAAACTTTGATGGAGCGACACAAAAACCAACTATAATTTTCTCATTACATAACGCCGGCTCGGGACCCGCAATCCTGAAGTCTCTAGAGTTCACTTATCATGATAAGACTTACTCAGATCTTGAAGCGTTTCTAACCTCTTGCTGCCACAAAGAAGAAAAAAATTTATATCAGACGATTCACGAGCTAGAAAATAAAGGAGAAAGCACTCTCGCGGCAAGGAGTGGCTTAAACACAGTAATATTAGAACAAGCCATTATCGCTTCACATTTCTCCCTAAAATTCTTGACACTTCAAAGAACAGCCGCCAATGAACCACTTTGGACAAAGTTAAATGCGTTAAGAAATGACATTGAAGTGAAAGCATGTTTTTGCTCACCTCTGGGCGACTGCTATGAATCAAAAGGTGTACAAATTTCTTCAGAGGTGAAGTCTTGCCCTACAAGTTGAAAATGACATAGTTTAGACCTAAAGATGAGTGCAAGTCGAAGGGACTGATATTATGCGCATAGACATCAACTGTGACCTAGGTGAAGGTAGCGATCTAAAAAGCTGCATTAAAGACACGCAAATCATGCCCTTTATTTCCCGCTGCAATATCGCCTGTGGCGCTCACGCAGGAAACCGGGACATTATGCGCCTTTCCATTTTCAACGCACAAAAACATCATTTAAAAATTGGAGCACACCCCGGTTATCCAGACCGGGAAAATTTTGGAAGAAAGTCTGTCAAACTCCCAATAAATCTATTACTTGACTCATTGTTTCAACAGATCGAGCAGCTGCAATTCCTGACTACTGAAGCAGGTGTACTGCTGGATCACGTTAAACTACATGGCGCTTTATATAACGATGCCGAAGCAGATAGGTTACTCGCTAAAGAAATTATCTCACTCTTCGCCAAAGAGTATCCCTCTCTGAAAATTATCGGTTTAGCCAACGGAGCGATGGAGTCTGTGGCAATAGAGAAGCAGTGCACCTTTTATCGGGAGGGTTTTATAGATAGGCACTACTTAAACAAAGACAAATTAGCCCCACGTAATCTACCTGGCTCAGTGCTAAACAATATTGAAAACTGCCTAGAACGAGCTGTCGCATTGGCAAAGGGTACAGACTTCACCAGCTATTATGGCACACCGCTGAAATTCTCTGTGGATACGATTTGTTTACATGGTGACAACCCTGCCGCTCTAAAAATCGCAAAAGCACTAGTCAAGCACCTACAACATCATGGCCTGAACATACAATCGTGACATCCTCCAAACAAAGAAATCACTCGACTATGCTCGATTTTAGTGTTTACCCAAATGGAGATAGTGCGTTAGATATCCGTTTCAACTCAGAGCCAAGTGAAAACCTTAGCCGTTATATTATTGAGCTTAAAGAATATCTCCTTAATAAAAACCCAAATAACTTTATTGAATTAATTCCTGCCTATCAATGTCTGACTCTGATTTTTAACCCTGCTTTATTTGATAGCGAGATACTCTCACAGAAAGTTCAACAATCAATTCAAGACTTCCTTAAAGCCCCCAAAAAAAATTCACAAAAATCCCGCACTATTCGCATTCCTGTGTGCTATGAATCAATTTTTGCTCCAGACATTTTAATATTGAGCAGGCACACCGGCTTATCCAGCAAAGAAATTATTAAGCTGCATACAGCACCCTCTTATCTCGTACATATGTTGGGCTTTACTCCCGGATTTTTGTATCTCGGCGGTCTCAACCCTAGACTGGAATGTCCTCGTAAAAAAAATCCACGAGTGCGCATTCCTGCAGGAGCTGTTGGCATCGGCGGCAGCCAGACAGGAGTTTACCCACAAGCCACACCTGGAGGGTGGCAAATTATCGGCCAGACTCCCATTCAATTATTCCAACCCTATAGCAGCCATCCATTTATTGCAGATCCATTAGATATCATTAAGTTCTATTCGATCAATCAAGCAGAATTTGACGATATTCATCAGTCTATAATGTGAAACTGATCCAACTATGAGTATCTATTTTATTCGTCCAGGCCTACAAACGAGCATTCAGGACTTTGGACGCCCAGGTCTAATGCACTGTGGAATTCCCCAGGGGGGCGCAGCCGACATCCTGTCCATGCAACTTGCCAACCTGCTATTGGGCAACTGCCTTAACAACCCTGTATTTGAATTAACGTTAACTGGTCCAGTTATTAGGTTCGAATGTGATATCTCAATAGCTATCACAGGAGCACAATTCAATGTCCTGTTAAATAAAATAACTGTAGAAAATTACAAGGTCATCAAAGTTAAGCGGGGAGATATTTTAGAATTTGGTCAACTACTAAGTGGCACCAGAGCATATATTGGCTTATCCGCCAAAATTTCTACCTCCCAGGCTTTCAACAGCGTATCAACACACTTAATCAGTCACTTTGGAGGCAACAAAGGAAAGGCTATCAGTTACGAAGAACGCTTTCATTTGAAAAATATTCGCATCGCAAAATCCGCTCACATAGATCGAAGCCTACAACCCTGCTATCAATCTCGACCACTTTTGAGAGTCATCTACGGACCAGAAAAAAAGCGATTTACAAAGTTAACATTAAATAATTTTTTTAGAAAAACCTTTCAAGTATCCGCCCAGAGCAATCGTATGGGGATTCGCCTATCCCCGTCAATCATTGTAGACTCTAAAGCTATTATGGACAGTTCGGATGAAATGATTTCCTCCGGACTTTACCCAGGCAGTATTCAGATACCTAACAATGGCGAACCCATTATTTCTTTTATTGAGGGGCAAACTATCGGCGGATATCCTCGTATTGCCCATATCATTCGAGCCGACCTGCATAGATTAGGACAACTCAAGGCTCAGGATAAAATTAATTTTCAACTAGTCAATCAAGCACAGGCAAGAGAGATACTATTAAAAAAAATGAAGTATCTTGAGAACCTTAAAAATAATCTAGCACCAGAAAATAATGAGTCTTTCATCCTCTAAAGCAAGGCTTAGGTTAACGTTTTTCACTTTATGTAAGAAAAACAATTAAACTACGAAAGTCGCCCCCTTATGTAGCAGCCTAGTCACACATTGTGACTAAGCAATATTTATCCAAACCAACCAACGCGCACTCCAAAAACCATCGACACTCCCAACTTAATAAAATATTTTTCACGAAATCTGTCAGACCAATTGGTCCAGCATGACTTAGTAGTTTTAATTAGTCTTTAGCTAGACCAAAAGTCCATTATTAACTAGTCTTCTTGGGTTTTACCTAAAGCGCGATTTGGACGAGTGTCCTACTTAGCTAACTGCAAGCGTTGAAGTGACGTTATTTTCTACAACTTGTGTTCGCGATGCGGCCTGGTCCAGAGAGAAAACACCAATTACCGGAAGGGGATTAATAATGATAAAAATTCTCCGTGGTTTAACTATGGCATTTATTGCCAGCTCACTCCTTATCACCTCATATGCACAAGCAGAACCAGGTGATTACAATTTTTGGAAAACCCTCAAACACCTCTTTGACCCTCCCAACGCTGATGCACCGGTCTCTACCCAGCAAGCTCAGGGGATGTATCCTCTGACCATGCACGACCCAAGCTTTAACGATGACTTCGAGCCTAAAGATTTTAATACTTGGCAAAAAGTAGATGTTCCTGCCAGTACCGGCGCCATGTGTGGCAATGGCTCCCCCTATAAATTTTTTGTTTATCGGGTGCCCGATACCAGCAATACCATTTTTTATTTTGAAGGTGGCGGTGCCTGTTGGGACTATGAAAGCTGCTCCGGCCAGGCTGGTATTCGCGGGGCACGCAACCCTAATGGCATCCCTGATGACTATCTCAGTAATGTACACCTCTTAGATTTCACAAATTTCGATAATCTCACTACCGCAGGTGTTTCACCCCTTATTTATACTCACCATCCTTACAACCAGTATAAAACTGGCGAGTGGAACATGGTTTACGTTCCATACTGCACTGGTGATATTTATGTTGGTGATAAGACAGAGATATATAAGGATAAGACTGGACAGAATTCGGATCTAATTTGGCATCATAATGGCCTGCGCAATGTGCAGGCAGTAACCTCATGGGTAAAGAATAATTTGCAGAAACCCAAGCAAATGCTTGCCGCTGGTTGCAGTGCAGGCAGCGTAGGGGCTCTGTTAAATTACACGAAGCTTCGTGAGGATATGGATGTCGAATACGGCTATCTGATAGATGATTCCGGCCCGCTTTACAAAGCGCCTCTGGACAGTGATAACAACACTCAATACCCATCCTTACCGTTACACAACGAAGTGCTTCATTCCTGGACTACTTATACAACTGATGGGGATCCCAATGAAGAGAACCCTATTAATGCGATAAAATCTTTTACTCCAGGATTTGACAGCAATCAGTTGGCTTCGATATACCGTGCACTGTCAGATAAATTCCCTACAGATCGCCTGGGTATCACGCACTTCCTGGCGGATGGTAACTTTTCTTCATACTCCTATGAGCGCTTCTACGAAGATATTTACAACGACCCAGATGCCAACTCTCGCTTAGATAAACTGCGCCAGCGCTGGCAAAAGGACACCCATGAAAATCTAATACCACTCTTGGATCAAACCAGTAATTGGGGCTACTACTTCCCAATGTTTCGCAACCTAAATGAGAGCCACTGCACCACGATTATTGATCTTAAATACGGCGAAATCGCCGAGCATGGACTGGAGTTAAAGGATTTTCTGGACAATATCGTGAACCACAACGGTGGCGGCATGATCCGCGCCTATGAGACAGACAAAGTCTCCGACTTTGAAAACAACAGTAATTGGTTCTATGACCTAATTGGCCTGTTTATGTAACTCGTATCAGGCGTAGGGCAGTGCTGCTGCTAAAAGTACTAAAAGTAGCAGCACTGTTTATTGATTAGCTTCCGTAAACCGTTTCCCGAGCTTCCTGTAAGCGTTGTCGCAAATATTCTTGCTTATTCATTCCATTGGGGAAAGATGTCATTTGCTGAACCTCTTCAACAATAGAACGCTCTAGATCTTTATAGGTAGAGAAGCCTGGCACTTGAGTATGTGGGTCATAGCGGCTAATCACTGACTGAGCCTTTTCTCGATAAATATTAAAAAGTTCTTCTGCGCGCTGCTTGAAATCAGCTTCGTTAAGGCTATTTTTTTCTAACCAGGCTAGTTTCATCGACAGCGCTTCATAACCCGTTACTCGTTTTTCATTCTCCACCCGCTCAATCGCGTCCCAGGCCTCAGCACTGGATAAGTTCCCAAGGTCGGCAAAGTAATCTTTTAACTCCTGCTTTAACTTCTCACGATCGAGATAGGCCTTCACCCGAGGATGGTCCAGTAGTTCCACCATCTCCGTTGTATCCAGCTCTGACCAAGGTATTTTTTCAGAGATATCCTGTGCCAACCTATTATTTTCCTTTAATGGCTGCACAAACTGTTGCACTCTCGCCACACTTTCTTTGACATTAATATCGTAATGATCAATGCCGACAACAGCTAGGCTTACTGCACCGGCAAGCAATATCAGTTTTTTCATATCCAATTACCGAGCAAATTTAAATTTATATTTCGTTATGTCGGTAACTATATAAGCAGAGAAAAGCGGGGGGATGAATGGGAAGGGCGTCCCAGCTGAAGAGATATGCGCCAATATCTATTAAACAGCTGGAAAGTAAGTAAATCAGCTAAAGCGACTTATACCCAGCTCAAAGGTTGTTCATCACCTTTTTTAGCAGAACAGGGGTCTTTGGAGGTCTTTGGTGCGACATAGCCTAGCTGCTGCTCTTTAGGCAGATTTTGGGCCTCCCAGCTGGCAACCGCCTCTGCACAGAGACTGCGTTGCTCTGCAGTAATCACAACACCATTGGGCCATTTGCCCAACTCAATTGCTCGTCGCAGACTGGCAACAATTTGCGGGTTCAAATTATTTAACAACTGCTCAAAAGACATACAAAATTCTCCCGTATATACAAAAAAGGCCGGTCTATGACCGGCCTTCCGTAGCAAAATTGCTAGTGCAACTTATGCTTCAGCAGCTTCGTCTTCAACTTGTGGACGATCCACCAGTTCAACGTAAGCCATCGGTGCTTTGTCACCAGCGCGGAAACCACACTTCAGGATACGGATATATCCACCTGGACGGGCTTCGTAACGAGGACCCAGCTCATCGAACAACTTGCGCACAGCATCCTTATCACGGATACGAGCGAAAGCCAGACGACGGTTGGCAACACTGTCTTTCTTAGCCAGGGTAATCAGCGGCTCGGCGACGCGACGCAGCTCCTTGGCTTTTGGCAGTGTAGTTTTGATCAGTTCGTGCTCTACCAGAGAAGCGGTCATGTTCTTGAACATGGCCTTGCGGTGAGCGCTGGTACGGCTGAATTTACGGCCACTATAGCGATGACGCATGACTCAATTCCTTACGACCACAGTTGCTGTCTCAGCAGGTCGTTCTGGAGCGGTGTCGCGCTAAGCTGTGGCACCGCTCGGGTTCTTTCTACTAGTCGCGACATCGCCGCGACTACCAAATGCTTACAGGGGGCTTAATTTGCTATCGCCTTTAAGGCTGGCCGGTGGCCAGTTTTCCAGACGCATACCCAGTGACAAACCACGGGAAGCCAGTACATCCTTGATTTCAGTCAGAGACTTCTTGCCAAGGTTCGGAGTCTTCAGCAGCTCTACTTCAGTGCGCTGAATCAGGTCACCGATGTAGTAGATATTTTCCGCTTTCAGACAGTTAGCCGAACGTACGGTGAGTTCCAGGTCGTCAACCGGGCGCAGCAATACTGGGTCAACTTCGGGCTCTTCCGCCTTCGGTTGCGCATCTTTCTCGCCTTCCAGGTCCACAAATACTGCCAGCTGTTGCTGCAGAATAGTGGCTGCACGACGAATAGCTTCTTCTGGGTCCAGAGTACCATTGGTCTCTAGGTCCAAAACCAGCTTATCTAGATCGGTACGCTGCTCTACACGCGCGCTTTCCACGCTGTAAGATACACGGCGAACCGGGCTGTAAGATGCGTCCAGTTGCAGACGGCCAATCGCGCGGCTTTCCTCTTCCTCATCACGGCGAGCGTCGGCGGGCTGATAACCACGTCCACGCGCAACAGTGAGTCGCAGGTTGAGTTCTACATCACCTGTGATATTGGCAATCACGTGTTCAGGATTCACAATCTCGATATCGTGATCTACCTGGATATCTCCAGCGGTCACTGCACCCGGGCCCTTCTTGCTCAGGCTTAATACCGCCTGATCTTTGCCGTGCATAACAACCGCGATTTCTTTCAGGTTGAGCAAGATTTCAATAACATCTTCTTGCACGCCTTCAATCGCGCTGTACTCGTGCTCGACACCGTCGATTTCTACTTCGGTGACGGCGCAGCCCGGCATGGAGGACAGCAGGATGCGACGCAGCGCATTGCCAAGAGTGTGGCCGAAACCACGCTCCAGGGGCTCCAGAACCACTTTGGCGTGATTCGGATTGTACTCGGTGACGTCAATACGACGCGGTGTCAAAAACTCGTTGACAGCAGTCTGCATAGCCATACCTGTTTACAGTTGCATTCCTTAAAGTGGACTAATTGTTACTTGGAGTACAGTTCCACAATAAGGTTTTCGTTGATCTCTGCCGGCAGATCGACACGATCCGGAGTGCGCTTAAAAGTGCCTTCCAGTTTGCTCGCGTTTACGTCTACCCACTCGACATCGCCACGCTGGGCAGCGAGGGAAACGGAATTCTGGATACGCAGCTGCTTCTTGGCTTTCTCACGTACAGCGATAACGTCGCCTTCTTTAACTTGGAAAGAAGGGATGTTAACGGTAGTGCCGTTTACAAGAATTGCTTTGTGGGAAACCAGCTGACGCGCTTCAGAGCGAGTTGAGCCGAAGCCCATGCGGTAAACCACGTTGTCCAGACGCTGCTCGAGAAGTTGCAGCAGGTTTTCACCTGTAGCGCCCTTCAGACGTGCTGCTTCCTTATAGTAGTTACGGAACTGCTTTTCCAGTACGCCGTAGATACGACGAACTTTTTGCTTTTCACGCAGCTGGATGCCGTAGTCGGACAGACGGCCGCGACCAGCGCCATGCTGACCGGGCTTAGATTCTGCGCGACACTTGGAGTCGTGCGGACGTACACCACTCTTCAGCTGCAGGTCAGTCCCTTCACGACGGGACAGTTTACATTTTGGTCCAATATAACGTGCCATTCTATCAGCCCCCTCTTACACGCGACGTTTCTTGGGCGGACGACATCCGTTATGCGGGATAGGCGTCACGTCGGTGATGTTGGTGATTTTGTAGCCGCAGTTGTTCAGTGCGCGAACAGCGGATTCGCGACCGGGGCCAGGGCCCTTCACTTCTACGTCGAGGTTTTTCAGGCCGTATTCCTGAGCTGCAGTACCTGCGCGCTCAGCGGCAACCTGGGCTGCAAACGGGGTGCTCTTACGTGAGCCACGGAAGCCAGATCCACCTGCGGTGGCCCAGCTGAGGGTATTACCCTGGCGATCAGTGATCGTCACGATCGTGTTGTTGAACGATGCGTGGATGTGGGCAATACCGTCGACAACGGTCTTTTTGACCTTTTTGCGAACAGTAGTTTTTGGCTTAGCCATACCAGTATCCTAAATCCTGTATCAAATCCCCTCGGCGATTAGCCGGCCGGGGCATCTTGAACCGCGATTTCGCGCCTTAGTTAAGGCTTACTTGCGAATCGGCTTGCGCGGACCCTTACGGGTACGAGCATTGGTCTTGGTGCGCTGACCACGCAGCGGCAAGCTGCGACGGTGACGCAGACCGCGATAGCAACCCAGGTCCATCAAACGCTTGATGTTCATGGATACTTCACGGCGCAGGTCGCCTTCTACGGTAAGCTTTGCAACTTCACCGCGGATGGTTTCGATCTGCTCTTCAGACAGGTCGCGGATTTTGGTGGATTCAGCGATACCAACCGCTGCCAAAATAGACTTAGCCGTAGTAAGACCTACCCCATAAATGTGGGTCAGGGAGATCACGGCGTGCTTGTGGTCTGGTACATTGACACCAGCAATACGTGCCATAGAGGCGTACTCCACGTATTGGGAGCCACTGCTTTATATTAAGTATGTGACTCTACTTTGATTTCGGCGCTGACAGCGACTAAAAAACCGACGGCGCCACCAAAAAGGCGCGCAAGAATAGCTTTTCAGACACCAAATTGCAATAGCCCACGCCCACCACGGCCTCCCGCAGCGGATGTGGACGACAGTCAACGCCCCCTAGCGGAGGTCCAACCTTTAGGCTGACCTCCCACCACAAAGAAATTCTTTATGGTGTTGCCATTCATTACGGGGCTGTAACAAATAGCGAATTTTTCCAGCTTTTACAGAGGCGCCCAACGGACGCTCTCTGTAAGGGGCTGGCCCCTATTAGCCTTGACGCTGCTTGTGACGTGGCTCAGCGCTGCAGATTACCCGCAGAACGCCCTTGCGACGCACGATTTTGCAGTTACGGCAGATCTTTTTTACAGAAGCGCGTACTTTCATGACCTTACCTCAATTCAATCAAACTGCGAGCAGGTGACGCACTAGCGACGACCGTAGCCTTGCAGGTTCGCTTTTTTCATCAAGCCTTCGTACTGGTGTGACAACAGATGCGATTGTACCTGTGCCATAAAGTCCATCACTACTACTACAACGATCAGCAGTGAGGTACCCCCCAGATAGAAGGGAACGTTAAACCCAACCACCAGGAACTGCGGCAGCAGGGATACCAGTGCGATATACACAGCACCTACCAGAGTGAGTCGGGTCAACACACTATCGATATAGCGGGCTGTCTGCTCACCTGGACGAATACCAGGTACATAGGCACCAGACTTTTTCAGGTTATCTGCAACTTCATTCGGGTTGAACATCAACGCCGTATAGAAGAAACAGAAGAAACCAATCAGCAGTGCGAACAGAATAATGTTCAGCGGCTGCCCTGGCCCCAGCTGCAATGCCATCCACTGCAGAATCTGGGCACCGACACCTTCACCACCCTGTCCAAACCACTGTGCCAGCGTCGCTGGGAACAGCAGGATACTGCTGGCGAAGATCACCGGAATAACACCGGCCATATTCACCTTCAGAGGCAGGTGGCTCGCCTGCGCAGCTGGTGCTGCGGAGTAGCGACCGGCTTGTCGCCTGGCGTGGTTGATCGTAATTCGGCGCTGACCGCGCTCCATTACTACAACAAAGAACACCACAGCTAAAGCGATAACACCGATGATAAGCAGCATAAGAATATGCAACTCACCCTGTCGGGCCTGCTCGAAC
Organism: Microbulbifer mixtoriginis (SeqCode); assembly: GCF_052466715.1. Taxonomy (NCBI): domain Bacteria; kingdom Pseudomonadati; phylum Pseudomonadota; class Gammaproteobacteria; order Cellvibrionales; family Microbulbiferaceae; genus Microbulbifer; species Microbulbifer mixtoriginis (SeqCode). The sequence goes on from NZ_CP174288.1 coordinate 3,913,203, forward strand.
GCCTGTCCGATAGCGCCGGGTAACCCAGCAACGATACCGGCAAAAATCAGCATGGAAATGCCGTTGCCCACACCGCGCTCAGTGATCTGCTCACCGAGCCACATCATGAATACGGCACCGGTCACCAGCGACGTTACCGCCACAAAGTAAAAACCAAACGCAGGCTCAGATGAGTAAGCCAGATTTTGCCCTGCCAACCCAAAGGTCATGCCGATACCCTGAATCAGGGCCAACACCACCGTCAGATAACGGGTGTACTGGTTGATCTTACGCCTTCCGGCCTCCCCTTCTTTCTTCAATGCTTCCAGAGAGGGAGTCACCGCACTCATCAACTGCATAATGATGGATGCGGAGATGTAGGGCATGATGCCCAGAGCCAGAATACTCATCCTTTCCAGGGCGCCGCCTGAAAACATGTTAAACAGACCAAGGATGGTTCCCTGATTCTGATTAAACAGATTTGACAGCTTTTCCGGATCAATGCCGGGCACCGGAATATGTGTTCCCAAGCGATAAACAAGTATCGCTAGAAACAGAAAACGAAGGCGAGCCCAGAGCTCGCCCAATCCCTTGCTGTTGCCCAGGGGATTTCCACCGGATCCTGGTCGTGCCATTGGCGCCTCGATTAGTCTTCTATTTTACCGCCAGCAGCTTCGATAGCCGCCTTTGCGCCTTTGGTCACTCCCAGCCCCTTTACGGTTACAGCTTTAGTCAGCTCACCTGAGAGAAACACTTTGGCGCGTTTAATATGGCTGCCGATGATATCGGCATTCTTCAGCGCTGCCAAATCGATTACGTCACTTTCTACCTTGGCCAGCTCTGCCAGACGTACTTCTGCGGTGAAGCGAGAAACACGAGCGGTGAAACCGTACTTAGGCAGACGCTTCTGCAAAGGCATCTGACCGCCTTCGAAGCCCGGACGAACGCTGCCGCCGGAGCGCGCTTTTTGACCTTTGTGGCCGCGGCCACCGGTCTTACCTAAACCACTACCAATACCACGGCCAACGCGCTTGGCGCTGTGCTTGTGGCCTTGTGCGGGAGACAGGTCATTCAAACGCATGTTATTCCCCCTCAACCTTAACCAGGTAGTTTACTTTGTTGATCATGCCGCGCACGGAAGGAGTATCTTCCACTTCCACTGTGTGGCCGATGCGGCGCAGGCCCAGACCCGCAACGCACGCCTGATGACTTTTCAGGCGTCCGTTGATGCTTTTGGTCTGGGTGACTTTAATGGTCTTCTTAGCCATGGTCTTAACCCACCAATAACCTTAAATCTGGGCTATGATTAGCCCAGAATCTCTTCGACTGATTTACCGCGCTTGGCAGCTACATCTTCCGGGCTCTGCATTTGATCCAGAGCTTTGAAAGTTGCACGTACTACGTTCACCGGGTTGGTAGAGCCGTAGCACTTAGCCAGTACGTTGTGTACACCAGCCATTTCCAGTACGGAGCGCATGGCACCGCCGGCAATTACACCGGTACCCTGGGAGGCGGGCTGCATGTAAACCTTGGAACCGCCGTGGCGACCATTGGTAGCGTACTGGATGGTGTCACCATTCAGCTCTACCTGGATCATATTGCGGCGTGCAGCTTCCATCGCTTTCTGGATCGCAACAGGCACTTCACGCGCCTTGCCACGCCCGAAACCGACACGGCCATTGCCATCACCAACTACGGTCAGTGCGGTAAAGGCGAAGATACGACCACCTTTAACAGTCTTGGCAACGCGATTGACCTGGACCAGCTTCTCCTGCAGGCCTTCGTCGTTGCTTTTGTCTTTCTCTCTAGCCATAACTCAACCCTTAGAATTTCAGACCGGCTTCGCGGGCAGCGTCAGCCAGAGCCTTTACACGGCCATGGAACTTGAAGCCACTGCGATCGAAGGCAACTTCTTCAACACCAGCGGCTTTCGCGCGCTCAGCGATCAGTTTGCCAACCGCGGAAGCGGCGTCGACGTTACCGGTTTTACCTTCGCGCAGGTCCTTGTCCAGGGTAGAGGCAGAAGCCAATACCGCATTGCCTTCGGCAGACAGGATCTGTGCGTAAATGTGACGCGGTGTGCGGTTCACGGTGAGGCGAACGGCGCCCAGCTCACGGATCTTGGCGCGGGCACGACGTGCACGACGCAAGCGAGATGCTTTCTTAACGTTCATATCTATGCCCTATTTACTTCTTCTTGGCCTCTTTGCGATACACGCGTTCATCGGCATAACGGACACCCTTACCTTTGTAGGGCTCCGGCGGACGGAACGCACGGATCTCAGCGGCCACTTGGCCCAGCAGCTGTTTATTGCTGCTCTTAAGTACGATTTCAGTCTGGGATGGCGTTTCCGCAGTCACACCTTCCGGCAACTGATAATCGATCGGATGGGAGAAGCCCAGGGTCAGGTTAACCGCTTTACCGGCGGCTTTCGCACGATAACCAACACCCAGCAACTGCAGCTTCTTCTCGAAGCCCTTGCTTACGCCTATCACCATGTTATTGACCAGAGCACGGGTAGTACCCGCCAGCGCTTTGGCCTGTTTGGAGTTATTGCGCGCGGCAAAAGTCAGCTGGCTTTCAGCCTGGCTTACTTCTACATCACCGTGAATAACCATATCCAGGTTACCGATACCGCCTTTAACAGCGATGTTCTGACCTTTCAGGTCTACGGTAACACCTGCGGGGAGAACTACCGGACTATTTGCTACTCGAGACATTGCAACCCCCGCTTAGAATACGGTGCAAAGCACTTCGCCACCAACACCAGCCTGGCGTGCAGCGCGATCAGTCATCACACCATTAGAGGTGGAAACGATCGCGATACCCAGGCCACCGCGTACGGTAGGCAGAGCTTTTTTACCAGTGTAAGCGCGCAGGCCCGGACGGGAAACGCGATTCAGCTCGGCAATAACCGGCTTGCCCTGGAAGTATTTCAGAGCAATGGTCAGTTCCGGCTTTGCGCCTTCGCTTACATTTAAATCAGTAACGTAACCTTCGTCTTTCAGGACTTTGGCCACTGCTACTTTCAGTTTGGATGATGGCAGGGTGACTTCCGCCTTTCCGCGTGCCAGGGCATTGCGGATGCGAGTCAGCATATCTGCCAACGGATCTTGCATACTCATCTTATGAGACTCCTCAAATCTGCCTTAAACCAGCTGGTAATTACCAGCTGGACTTCACGAGGCCAGGAACATCACCACGCATCGCAGCTTCGCGAAGCTTGTTACGGCACAGGCCGAACTTGCGGTATACAGCGTGGGGGCGACCAGTAATACGACAGCGGCGTTGCTGACGTACCGGGCTTGCATCGCGCGGCATTTTCTGCAGCTTGAGTTGAGCCTCCCACTGCTCCTCTTCGGAAGCAGTGGAACTGGCGATGATCGCCTTCAGCTCTTGACGCTTTTCGGCGTACTTAGCTGCGGTTCGAGCGCGCTTGTTTTCGCGCGCAATCATGGATTTCTTCGCCATGGAATCCTCTTAACCCTTAAAAGGGAAGTTGAACGCTTTCAGCAGCGCACGACCTTGATCGTCGTTTGCGGCTGTAGTGGTAATACAAATATCCAGACCGCGGAGCTTATCTACTTTGTCGTAGTCAATTTCCGGGAAGATGATTTGTTCAGTCACGCCCATAGAGAAGTTACCGCGGCCGTCGAACTGCTTCGGGCTAATGCCACGGAAGTCGCGGATACGCGGAATCGCGATATCAACCAAACGCTCCAGGAACTCATACATGCGCTCACCGCGCAGAGTTACCTTGCAGCCGATCGGCCAACCGTCGCGAATCTTAAAGCCCGCAATAGACTTGCGCGCTTTAGTAACGATGGGCTTTTGACCAGTAATTGCTGTCATATCGTTGACAGCGTGCTCCAGCACCTTCTTATCACCAATCGCTTCACCAACACCCATGTTGATGGTGATCTTGGTGATGCGCGGCACTGCCATCACATTCTCGAGACCAAGCTCTTCTTTTAGCTTGGCCACGAGGTCCTTAGTGTAGAGCTCTTTAAGCTTTGCCATGATCTACCAACCTGCTTTTGCGTCAAGAGCCTTAGATGGCTTCGCCGCTGGATTTGAAGACGCGAATCTTAGTGCCGTCTTCCAGTACTTTAAAGCCCACCCGGTCAGCCTTCTGGGTGTTAGGGTTGAAGATGGCTACGTTGGAAGCTTGGATAGCAGCTTCTTTCTCAACGATGCCACCCGCAATACCCATCTGTGGGTTTGGCTTTTGGTGCTTTTTGATCATCTGTATGCCGGAGACAACCAGGCGGCCGTCGTTCAGTACTTTACGTACTGAACCACGTTTGCCCTTGTCACGACCGGCGATAACGATCACTTCGTCGTCACGCTTGATCTTGCGCATAACTCTTCTCCGCTCGAGGCCTAGATAACTTCGGGAGCGAGGGAGATGATCTTCATGAACTTCTCACCGCGCAATTCGCGAGTTACCGGACCAAAAATACGGGTGCCAACCGGCGCCAGTTGCTGGTTCAGCAGCACCGCTGCGTTATCGTCAAATTTAATCAGGGAACCGTCCGCGCGACGCACACCTTTTTTGGTGCGAACCACAACGGCGTTCATTACCTGACCTTTCTTCACTTTACCGCGGGGAATGGCTTCCTTAACGGTTACCTTAATAATGTCGCCCACGCCGGCATAACGACGATGGGAGCCGCCCAGCACCTTGATGCACATGACGCGGCGAGCCCCACTGTTGTCAGCTACTTCTAAGTAGGATTCCGCTTGAATCATTGTCTCTCTCCGAAACCTTTCAATTCGGCAGTCAATGCGCTAGGTGTTATACCTTCGCCGCACGCTCTACAATTTTCTGCAAAGCCCAAGATTTGCTCTTGGACAGCGGACGAGATTCCTCGATGGTTACAACATCGCCGATGCTGCAATCATTGTTCTCGTCATGTGCCTTAAGCTTTGTGGACTTGTTTACAATTTTGCCGTAGATCGGGTGCTTAACACGGCGCTCGATCAAAACGGTGATGGTTTTATCCATCTTGTCACTCACGACCTTACCGGTCAGAGTACGCTTCAGTTTTGCTTCAGCCATGATTAGTTACCTGCCTTCTCGGTCAACACAGTCTTTATGCGAGCAATGTCGCGACGAGTCTGCTTCAGCAGATGAGTCTGAGCCAGCTGACCGGTGGACTTTTGCATACGAAGCTTAAATTGAGCTTCGAGCTGGTTCAGCAGTTCCTGGTTCAGCTCTTCAACTGACTTTTCGCGTAGATCTGCAGTCTTCATTACATCACCGAACGCTTAACGAAAGTTGTTTTTACAGGCAGCTTGGCCGCAGCAAGTGCGAAAGCCTCACGAGCCAGCTCTTCGGACACACCCTCCATCTCATAGAGGACTTTGCCCGGCTGGATCTGAGCTACCCAGTATTCAACGCCACCTTTACCTTTACCCATACGGACTTCGAGGGGCTTATTGGTAATTGGCTTGTCCGGAAACACGCGAATCCAGATTTTGCCGCCACGTTTAACGTGACGAGTCATTGCGCGACGAGCCGCTTCGATCTGGCGCGCAGTAATGCGACCGCGACCGATGGCCTTGAGGCCAAACTCGCCAAAGCTCACTTTAGAGCCGCGCTGAGAAAGACCGCGGTTGCGACCCTTCTGTACCTTGCGGAATTTTGTACGCTTTGGTTGCAGCATCTGCGTACCCCTTATTTAGCAGCTTTCTTGCGGGTCTTAGCCGGCTTCTCATCGGGCATTTCGTCACCGATGACTTCGCCTTTAAAGATCCACACCTTGATACCGATGATGCCGTAGGTAGTCATCGCTTCAGCAGTGGCGTAGTCGATGTTGGCACGCAGGGTGTGCAGAGGCACACGACCTTCGCGGTACCATTCGGTACGTGCGATTTCCGCACCACCGAGACGACCACTGACTTGAATTTTGATACCTTCAGCGCCCTGACGCATAGCGTTCTGTACGGCACGCTTCATCGCGCGACGGAACATTACGCGGCGTTCCAGCTGCTGGGCAACGTTCTGGCCAACCAGAGCGGCGTCCATATCAGGCTTGCGCACTTCTTCGATGTCGATGTGCACAGGTACGCCCATCTGCGCACTTACGTCGTTGCGCAGACGTTCTACGTCTTCACCTTTTTTACCGATCACGATACCCGGACGCGCAGTGTGAATAGTCACACGAGCGGTGTTCGCCGGACGTTCGATCTCGATACGGCTCACAGAAGCGTGGGCCAGTTTTTTGCGAATAAATTCGCGAACTTTCAGATCCGTGTACAGCTTGTCTGCGTACTCGTCGCTGCCGGCATACCAAACAGAGGTATGCTTTTTAACGATACCCAGACGAATGCCGGTAGGATGTACTTTTTGTCCCATGGTTTTCTCGCCTGCTCTCTTATTTCTCGGCCACTTTCACAGTGATGTGACAAGTACGCTTAAGAATGCGATCTGCACGACCTTTCGCACGCGGTTTAATGCGCTTCATGGTCATACCTTCGTCCACAAAAATTGTGGAAACCTTCAGCTCGTCAACGTCAGCACCTTCGTTGTGCTCGGCGTTGGCAATGGCCGATTCCAGTACTTTCTTGACGATCGCCGCACCCTTTTTATTGCTAAATGCAAGAATATCCAGGGCTTCTTCAACGCCTTTGCCGCGAACCTGATCAGCTACCAGTCGCGCCTTTTGCGCCGATAGACGTGCGCCGCGTAATTTTGCTGCTACTTCCATCTTTTTAACCTCGGCTTAGCGCTTCTTCGCTTTCTTGTCCGCAGCGTGACCGCGGTAAGTGCGGGTAGCAGCGAACTCGCCCAGTTTATGGCCAACCATTTCTTCGTTAACCAAAACGGGCACGTGTTGACGACCGTTGTGAACGGCAATCGTCAGTCCAACCATTTCCGGCATAATCATGGAACGGCGGGACCAGGTTTTAATCGGTCGACGATCGTTTGCTTCAATCGCCGCCTCCACCTTCTTGATCAAGTGCAGATCAATAAAGGGACCTTTTTTTAATGAGCGTGGCACTGTCGATTCCTCTCTAGCTGCTCAGACATCGCGCGGCTTACTTGCCGCGACGACGTACAATCATCTTATCGGTGCGCTTGTTCTTGCGCGTTTTCTTACCCTTGGTCGGAACGCCCCACGGAGTAACAGGGTGACGGCCACCAGAGGTACGACCTTCACCACCACCGTGCGGGTGATCTACCGGGTTCATCGCCACACCGCGAACGGTAGGACGAACACCACGCCAGCGTGCAGCACCAGCTTTACCCAGCTTGCGCAGGCTGTGCTCGGAGTTGCTCACTTCACCCAGGGTTGCGCGGCACTCAGCGAGAACCTTGCGCATTTCGCCGGAACGCAGACGAATAGTCGCGTACTGGCCTTCACGGGCTACCAGCTGTACAGAAGCACCCGCAGAACGGGCCAACTGAGCGCCTTTACCAGGCTTCAGCTCGATACCGTGAATTACAGAACCCACCGGAACGTTGCGCAGAGGCAGGGTGTTGCCCACAGCAATCGGTGCGGCATCGCCGGACTGAATGGTGGCGCCAGCCTTAAGGCCTTTCGGTGCGATAATGTAACGACGTTCACCATCCGCGTAACAAACCAGAGCGATATGTGCGCTGCGGTTGGGATCGTACTCCAGACGCTCAACTTTAGCGGGGATACCGTCTTTGTTGCGCTTGAAGTCGATTACGCGGTAGTGCTGCTTGTGACCACCGCCGATATGACGAGTGGTGATACGACCGTTGTTGTTACGGCCACCGCTTTTACTCTTGCTCTCTAAAAGAGGAGCGTAAGGAGCACCCTTGTGCAGGTCGGGGTTAACAACCTTAACCAGGTGTCGACGGCCGGCGGAGGTCGGTTTTGTTTTTACAATTGCCATTGTAACAGTCCCCTTTACTCAGCAGCTTCAAAGTTGATGTCGCTGCCTTCGGCCAGGCGAACGTAGGCTTTTTTCCAATCGCTGCGACGGCCCATGCCGTAGCGGGTACGCTTGGTTTTACCTTTAACGTTCACGGTGCGAACCTGCTCAACAGAAACGTTAAACAGCTTTTCAACCGCGGCCTTGATCTCAGCTTTTTCGGCATCGGTGGAAACCTTGAAAACTACTTGGTTGGCGCTATCGGCCAGCACAGCAGCTTTTTCGGAAATTACCGGGCCCAGCAGTACTTTGTAGAGTCGCTCTTGGTTCATCCCAGCACCTCTTCAATTTTCTTGAGCGCAGAAACGGTAACCACGACCTTATCAAAGCGAATCAGGCTTACTGGATCGATCGCCTGCACATCACGAACATCGATTTTGTGCAAGTTGCGAGCGGCCAGGTACAGGTTTTCGCTAACCTCTTCAGTCACGATCAGCGCATCGGACAGGTCAAACTGAGCCAGTTTGCTAACCAGTTGCTTGGTCTTGGGCGCGTCCACATCGAAGGACTCAACCACTATCAAGCGCTCCTGACGAGCCAGCTCAGACAGGATGCAGCGCAGTGCAGCGCGGTACATCTTTTTGTTCAGCTTAACGCTGTGATCACGCGGGTCAGCGGCGAAAGTTACACCACCGGAGCGCCACAGCGGGCTGCGGATAGTACCGGCACGTGCGCGGCCAGTACCTTTTTGGCGCCAGGGCTTTTTACCACCACCGGAAACATCAGAACGGTTCTTCTGCGCCTTGGTACCCTGACGAGCGCCAGCCATGTAGGCGACAACTGCCTGGTGTACCAGATCTTGGTTGAACTCACGTCCGAAAGTCACTTCAGAGACAGCTACTGTGCCTTTAGCGCCTTCGGGAGTAGCGATATTCAGTTCCATATCTAATTCCCCTCAGACTTAGGCTTTTACTGCCGGACGAACGATAACGTTGCCACCGGGAGCACCGGGAACAGCGCCTTTAACCAGCAGCAGGTTGCGTTCGGCATCGACACGAACTACTTCCAGGTTCTGCACGGTTACACGCTCAGCACCCATGTGTCCGGCCATTTTCTTGCCTTTCCATACGCGGCCAGGAGTCTGGCACTGACCGATAGAACCGGGAGCGCGGTGAGACAGGGAGTTACCGTGGGTTGCGTCCTGAGTACGGAAGTTCCAGCGCTTAACGCCACCCTGGAAGCCTTTACCCTTGGAAGTGCCGGTTACGTCGATCTTCTGGCCAGCTTCAAAGCTGCTTACAGTGATTTCAGAACCGATTTCGAAAGTCTCTTCGGAAGCGTCAGTACGCAGTTCGAAAAGATTAGTGCCAGCCTCTACATTGGCTTTGGCGAAGTGGCCCGCTTCGGGCTTGGAGACACGGGAAGCCTTACGGTTACCCACTGCTACTTGAACAGCGGCATAGCCATCGGTTTCCACAGTTTTCACCTGGGTGACGCGATTCGGAGCAACCTCAACAACGGTTACCGGAATGGATACGCCATCTTCAGTGAAGACGCGAGTCATGCCGCTCTTGCGGCCGACAATACCTATAGTCATCTTATTAACCTCTCAGTGCACGGGGCTTTAACCCACTGCGGCCGCCCAATTTCAGAGCGTTACACTACCCAGACCTTTTTCGCCTGGGGTTCGGTAGTTAGTTAAAAGTGTTTAGCCGAGACTAATTTGGACCTCAACACCGGCCGCCAGATCGAGCTTCATCAGCGCGTCGACGGTTTTCTCGGTAGGCTCAACGATGTCCAGCAAACGCTTGTGAGTACGGATCTCATACTGGTCGCGAGCGTCTTTATTAACGTGCGGGGAAATCAGTACGGTGTACTTCTCTTTGCGAGTCGGCAGCGGGATAGGACCGCGAACTTGTGCGCCAGTGCGCTTAGCCGTCTCTACGATCTCCTGAGTAGACGCGTCGATCAGCTTGTGATCGAAGGCCTTCAGGCGAATTCGGATACGTTGACCCTGCATGGAATCAAACTCCAACTTATGAACTAAAGAACGTCCTTTCTCGCAACCCCGAGGGCGGGCGAAAAGGAGCGCGAATTCTACGGGGCGTGCAAGAGGCTGTCAACTGTACAGCATGATCAAATTTCAATCGGCTCAAACTACAATGGAGTACCTTAGGTAAATCGAGGGTAACGACATGACTATTGCTGCGAGATTGAGTCAATACTTGAATGACCAGTCAGTTGACTACCACCTAATACAGCATCCCCACACTCGCACCAGTCGAGAAAGCGCCCACGCTGCTCATGTGCGCGAAGACCAGGTAGCCAAGGCAATCCTGCTGCGCGATAAGGAGGGGTTCGTGATGGCGGTAATTCCCGCCAGCAGCAGCCTGGATCTACGCGCAGTGCACACTGAAACCGGCCGCAACGACCTGGAGATGGTTGCAGAAAATGAGCTGGGGACAGTCTTCCCAGACTGCGAGCTGGGCGCCCTACCCCCTGTCGGCCAGGCTTATGGCATTACTACCCTGATAGACAGTGGGCTCAGCCGCTGTGAGACGATCTTTTTTGAGGCCGGTGACCACGAAGAACTGGTAGAAATGAATGGACCACAATTCAATAAACTGTTTGCCGGGTGTCGAAGCGCTGATCTTAGTAAGGACTGGCCATAAGCAGCCCCAGAAGCAGAAAGATTTGGAATATCTGCCTAAATAAGGCGCCACAAAGAAATGTAATCCTGTGGTGCTGCTCAAGCCAGAGCCACAGGATTCTGACCAGCAAACACTACATACATTTCTCTTCCACCAACCTATCAGATTAGATAAGTACCCTACCCAGCGACTAGGCTATACCAGCAAATCGATGGGCACAGGGATATTTGTTTTAACCACCCTAAATATTTCAACAAAACGCAAAACAAATACATACCCTGAAGAGGTTTTAGTTTGTAAAGCAGGACACCTACGCTACTTAAAGCCCTGCAGAGCCACAATGAGAACACAGCAAATGCTAACACTCAAAAAGCTATACACAAGATAAAACAACCCCCAATTTAACTCTCTCCAATACGCTATCGCGAATAAATACCTCTGAAATAAAGCCTTTATAAATCTTTATCAAATTGAACAACTACAGCAACGCTCATCATAAATTACGAGGCTAAACTTGAACCTCTCCGACAACTTTTTTTACGGTTTTTCTTTGCAAACACTTATCCATAAAACCCTCCCAAGTAGCCAATTAAAATAAACACTTAACAGGCTGTATTGGCGAGAAAAAACAAAAAAATATCAGGCAAAAAAAAACCGCAGCGCGTCCGCTGCGGTTTTTTATTTAGATCAAAAGTAACTATTACTCAATGATCTTGGCAACAACGCCCGCACCTACGGTACGACCACCTTCGCGGATAGCGAAGCGCAGGCCGTCTTCCATGGCGATCGGAGCGATCAGGGTAACAACCATTTGAATGTTGTCGCCCGGCATTACCATTTCAGTGCCTTCCGGCAGCTCAACCGCACCAGTTACGTCAGTAGTACGGAAGTAGAACTGAGGACGGTAGCCTTTAAAGAACGGGGTGTGACGACCACCTTCGTCCTTGGACAGGATGTACACTTCCGCTTCAAACTTGGTGTGCGGAGTGATGGAGCCCGGCTTAGCCAGTACCTGACCACGCTCTACTTCGTCACGCTTGGTGCCACGCAGCAGCGCACCGATGTTCTCACCAGCACGACCTTCGTCGAGCAGCTTGCGGAACATTTCAACACCAGTACAGGTAGTGGTGGTGGTTTCTTTAATACCAACGATCTCAACTTCGTCGCCAGTGTTGATTACACCACGCTCTACACGACCGGTTACTACGGTACCACGACCAGAGATGGAGAATACGTCTTCGATCGGCATCAGGAACGGCTGATCTACTGCACGCTCCGGCTCAGGGATGTACTCGTCCAGAGTTTCTACCAGCTTCTTAACAGCGGTAGTACCCATTTCGTTGTCGTCTTCGCCGTTCAGGGCCATCAGAGCGGAACCAACGATGATCGGAGTGTCGTCACCTGGGAACTCGTACTGGTCCAGAAGTTCGCGAACTTCCATTTCTACCAGCTCGAGCAGCTCTTCGTCGTCTACCATGTCCGCTTTGTTCAGGAATACAACGATGTAAGGTACACCTACCTGACGGGAAAGCAGGATGTGCTCACGAGTCTGCGGCATGGGGCCGTCAGCTGCGGAACATACCAGGATAGCGCCGTCCATCTGAGCAGCACCGGTGATCATGTTCTTAACGTAGTCGGCGTGTCCCGGGCAATCTACGTGCGCGTAGTGGCGAGTCGGGGACTCGTACTCAACGTGAGAAGTAGCGATGGTGATACCGCGCTCACGCTCTTCCGGAGCATTGTCGATACCGTCAAAAGCAACAGCGTCACCGCCCCATACTTCCGCACATACGCGGGTCAGAGCAGCGGTCAGGGTGGTTTTACCGTGGTCAACGTGACCGATGGTGCCCACGTTCACGTGGGGCTTGGAACGTTCAAATTTTTCTTTTGCCATCTTTAGATGTCCTCTAGCTAAAAGTTTGCCAAAGGGGCCCCAGCTGTTGGCCCAGCCCCCTTTAAGCAGAAGTTAATTAGGCTTTGTTCTTGGCGATGATCTCATCGGCAACGTTTTTCGGCGCTTCGGCGTACTTCAGGAATTCCATGGTGTAGGTAGCACGGCCCTGAGTAGCAGAGCGCAGGTCGGTTGCGTAACCGAACATCTCTGCCAGAGGCACTTCTGCGTTTACCACCTTACCCGCGGGGTTGTCTTCCATACCCTGGATCAGGCCGCGACGACGGTTGAGGTCGCCAACTACGTCACCCATGTTCTCTTCTGGAGTTACTACTTCCACCTTCATCATCGGCTCAAGCAGTACCGCGCCGCCCACAGAGGAGAGCTTCTTGGTCGCCATAGAACCGGCGATTTTAAACGCCATTTCACTGGAGTCCACATCGTGGTAGGAACCGTCATACAGAGTCGCTTTCAGGCCTAGCAGCGGGTAGCCAGCCAGAACACCGTTTTGCATCTGCTCTTCGATACCTTTTGATACCGCAGGGATATATTCCTTAGGTACTGCACCGCCAACGATTTCGTTAACGAATTCCAGTCCTTCTGCGGACTCATCCTCAGCGGGCTCAAATTTCACCCAAACGTGACCGAACTGACCGCGACCACCAGACTGACGAACGAACTTACCTTCGATCTCAGAGGTGTTACGGATCGCTTCGCGGTAGGCCACCTGAGGCTTACCGATGTTCGCTTCTACATTAAACTCGCGACGCATACGGTCGACGATGATGTCCAGGTGCAGCTCACCCATACCAGAGATAATGGTCTGGCCAGTTTCTTCGTCGGTCTTCACGCGGAAAGACGGGTCTTCCTGGGCCAGCTTGCCGAGGGCAATACCCATTTTTTCCTGGTCAGGCTTGGACTTGGGCTCAACCGCTACGGAGATTACCGGCTCTGGGAATTCCATGCGCTCCAGAACAATTTTGTTGCTCTCGGCACACAGGGTGTCACCAGTGGTCACGTCTTTCAGACCAATCGCAGCTGCGATGTCACCCGCCAGTACTTCTTTAATCTCTTTACGATCGTTGGAGTGCATCTGCACCATACGACCAACGCGCTCTTTCTTCATTTTTACGGAGTTGTATACCGCAGTACCGCTCTCCAGCTTACCGGAGTAAACGCGGAAGAAAGTCAGAGTACCAACGAAGGGGTCGGTAGCAATTTTGAACGCCAGAGCGGCGAACGGAGCGTCATCGTCGGCTTCGCGAGTCTCAACGGTTTCGCCGTCTTCCAGAGTACCTTCGATCGCCTTTACTTCAGTCGGCGCCGGCAGGTATTCGATAACCGCGTCCAGCATGGCCTGCACGCCCTTGTTCTTGAACGCAGAGCCGCCCAGAACCGGTACGATTTCATTGGCCAGGGTACGCTGACGGATAGCTGCCTTGATCTCTTCTTCGGTCAGCTCACCCTCTTCCAGGTACTTTTCCATCAGCTCTTCGCTGGCTTCAGCGGCCGCTTCTACCAGGTACTCGCGCATTTCGTCGCACTCGTCCTGCAGCTCAGCGGGGATGTCAGCGTAGTCGAAGGTCATGCCCTGATCGGCTTCATTCCACAGAATGGCCTTCATTTTCACCAGGTCAACAACACCCTTAAACTCGTCCTCAGCACCGATGGTCATTTGCAGCGGTACGGCGTTCGCGTTCAAACGATCTTTCAGCTGGTCCACAACGTTGCGGAAGTTCGCACCGGCGCGGTCCATTTTGTTCACGAATACCATACGCGGCACGTGGTATTTGTTGGCCTGGCGCCAAACGGTTTCGGTTTGCGGCTGAACACCAGAGGAACCACACAGTACAACAACCGCGCCGTCGAGTACGCGCAAGGAGCGCTCTACTTCAATGGTGAAGTCAACGTGTCCTGGGGTGTCGATGATGTTTACGCGGTGCTGATCGAACTGCTGCTGCATGCCAGCCCAGAAACAGGTGGTTGCAGCGGAGGTGATGGTAATACCACGCTCCTGCTCCTGCTCCATCCAGTCCATGGTTGCGGCGCCTTCGTGCACCTCACCAATTTTGTGGGACAGACCAGTGTAGAAAAGTACGCGCTCAGTAGTGGTGGTTTTACCGGCGTCTACGTGGGCACAGATACCGATGTTACGGTAGCGTGCGATAGGCGTTTTACGTGCCACAGTTGTATCCTCGATATAACGGCAAAAGGCAGCCTGGAAATTTCCGTGCTGCCTTTCGGTATTAATTTCCGATGTTGGTAATCATCAGACTTAGAAGCGGTAGTGAGAGAACGCCTTGTTGGCTTCCGCCATGCGGTGTACATCTTCACGCTTCTTGACCGCGCCGCCCTTGTTCTGAGCTGCATCGATCATTTCATTGGCCAGGCGCTGAGCCATAGACTTCTCGCCGCGTTTGCGGGAGAACTCTACCAGCCAACGCATTGCCAGAGCCGTACGGCGCGAGGGGCGCACTTCTACAGGCACCTGATAGGTCGCACCACCAACACGGCGGGATTTAACTTCCACCATAGGCGCGATGTTTTCCAAAGACTCTTCAAATACTTCGATCGGGTCTTTGTTCAATTTTTCAGAAATAGTATCAAGGGCACCGTATACAATGCGCTCTGCTACTGATTTCTTGCCGCTGATCATGACGTGGTTCATGAACTTGGCTAGGGTGACGTTCCCGAACTTGGGGTCGGGCAGTACTTCGCGCTTAGCGACTACTCGTCTTCTCGGCATGGGAATTGCCTCTCTTCAGGGTTATTCTGAGACGCCGCCGTAAAACCTTACAATCCGGCGAGCTCAGCCTTACTCCGGTTGGAAACCGAAACGCAAATCGTTAAAGGCGATTAACCTTTAGGACGCTTGGCGCCGTATTTAGAACGGCCCTGCTTGCGATCGTTTACGCCGGCACAGTCAAGTGCACCGCGTACAGTGTGGTAGCGCACACCCGGCAGGTCTTTTACACGACCGCCGCGAATCAGCACCACGCTGTGCTCCTGCAGGTTGTGGCCTTCACCACCGATGTACGAAGTTACTTCGTAACCGTTGGTCAGACGCACACGGCAAACTTTGCGCAGTGCGGAGTTCGGCTTTTTCGGTGTAGTGGTGTACACGCGAGTGCAAACTCCACGACGCTGCGGGCTAGCCTGCAGAGCGGGAACGTCGCTTTTTTCGACTTTGCGTTTTCTCGGCTTACGAACCAACTGGTTGATCGTTGCCATTAAAAATCACTCCAAAAATAAAATGCCCCCACCTCTAAAAGTGAGGGCCTGTCGTCTGTGTGTAGCGCCGACCCAGAGGTCGAACGAAACACCCCACATCAGCGGGGGCCGCATTCTATAAGCGACAACCCGCCTAGTCAATCGGCGACGGAAGTAAGTGCTTACATCACAGACAGTCGCCAATATCAGATTGAGCACCGAAGTGCCCCGACTTACCCCACTCCAACATAAGGATGGAGTGGGATACGCCTTATTCACCAGAGGACTTGAGAGCCTCGGTCAGCGCCGCTTCCACCTCTGCTGCGGAAGGACCTTCGCCAAAGGTTTCTTCCAGCTGCAGGTTGCGCTTGCGCTTGCGCTCTGCGTGGTAGGCCAGACCGGTACCAGCCGGAATCAAGCGGCCCACAACTACGTTCTCTTTCAAACCGCGCAGGCTATCTTCTTTACCGGTTACCGCCGCCTCGGTCAGAACGCGGGTAGTCTCCTGGAACGAAGCCGCAGACAGGAAGGACTCAGTGGCCAGAGACGCTTTGGTAATACCCAGCAACAGGCGCTCGAACTGAGCGGGCTGTTTGCCTTCGGCGCGCAACTGCTCGTTCTCTTCGATCACGCGCTGGTATTCCACCTGGTCGCCCTTAATCAAGCTGGAATCGCCCATCTCGAGGATTTCCACCTTGCGCAGCATCTGGCGCACGATAGTCTCGATGTGCTTATCGTTAATACCTACACCCTGGAGACGGTAAACTTCCTGGATCTCGTTAGTGATGTAGCGCGCCAGTTCTTCAACGCCTTTCAGACGCAGAATATCGTGCGGGTTGGACGGGCCATCGGAGATAACCTCGCCCTTCTCTACAGTTTCACCTTCGAACACAGTCAGCTGGCGGTGCTTCGGAATCAGAACCTCGTAGTGGTCCTTACCGTTGGCCAGTGGCTTGCCGTCGCGCGGGGTGATCTGCAGACGCACCTTGCCTTTGGTCTCTTTACCGAAGGAAACGGTACCGGAGATCTCCGCCAGGATGGACGGTTCTTTCGGTTTACGCGCTTCAAACAAGTCGGCAACACGTGGCAGACCACCGGTGATGTCCTTAGTACCGCCGGATTCCTGCGGGATACGTGCGATTACGTCACCCACGTTCACCTTGTCACCATTCTTCAGGCTGAGAATTGCACGCGCCGGCAGTGCGTAGTGCGCGGGGGCATTACTGTTGGCCAGAGTCAGTTCTTCACCGTTCTCATCCAACAGAGTTACCGCCGGACGCAGGTCTTTACCTGCCGCCGGACGCTCGGCTGGATCGATAATTTCGATCGAGGACAGACCGGTAATTTCATCGGTCTGCTTGCGGATGGAGAGGCCCTCTTCCATACCGGACAGTTTCACCCAACCGGCAACCTCAGTGATGATCGGGTGGGTATGCGGATCCCACTTGGCCACAATCTGGCCACCATCAACCTCAGCACCTTCATAAACGCTGATTACAGCACCATAAGGCAGTTTGTAACGCTCGCGCTCGCGGCCGGCGCTATCGGCAATCGCCAATTCACCGGAACGGGAAACCGCTACCAGGTTGCCAGCTTCGGTCTTAACGGTCTTCACATTGTGCAGACGGACGGTACCGCCCAGCTTCACCTGGATACTGTCTGCGGCAGAAGCGCGGCTCGCAGCACCACCAATGTGGAAGGTACGCATGGTCAGCTGGGTGCCCGGCTCACCGATGGACTGTGCGGCAACAACGCCCACAGATTCACCCGGGTTGGCGCGGTGGCCTCGGGCCAGGTCGCGGCCGTAACACTGGGCACAGATACCGTGTGCAGTAGTACAGGTGATCGGGGAGCGAACCAGAACCTCATCAATACCCATGGCTTCGATGCGCTCTACCCACTTCTCGTCGATCATGGTGCCGGCGGAAACGGCGATTTCATCGCTGCCGGGCTTCAATACATCGCGAGCCACAACACGACCGAGGATACGGTCACCGAGAGATTCGATAACGTCACCACCCTCGATTACCGGCGCCATGGTCAGGCCGTCGTCAGTGCCACAATCCAGTTCGGTAATTACCACGTCCTGAGCAACGTCCACCAGGCGACGGGTCAGATAACCGGAGTTTGCGGTTTTCAGTGCGGTATCCGCCAGACCTTTACGAGCACCGTGTGTCGAGATGAAGTACTGCTGTACGGTCAGACCTTCACGGAAGTTCGCGGTAATGGCGTTCTCGATAATGGAGCCGTCTGGACGGGCCATCAGACCACGCATACCAGCAAGCTGACGAATCTGTGCTTCGGAGCCCCGTGCACCGGAGTCTGCATACATGAAAACAGAGTTGAAAGAATCCTGCTGGGTCTCTTTGCCCTCTCGGTCAATCACCCTCTCTTTCTTAATGCCCGCCATCATCGCCTGGGTCACCTTATCGTTGGTACGGGACCAAACATCGATGACCTTGTTGTATTTTTCACCCTGGGTTACCAGACCGGAGGCAAACTGGCTTTCAATTTCCTTCACTTCCGCTTCCGCGGACTCGATCAACTGAGCTTTCTCTGCCGGGATTTCGAAGTCGTTCACACCAATGGAGGAACCGGACTTGGTAGAGAAATCAAAACCGGTGTACATCAGCTGGTCGGCGAAGATAACGGTCGCCTTCAGGCCCACCTTGCGGTAGCACTCGTTCAGTACACGGGAAATAGACTTCTTCTTCATCGGCTGGTTAACCAGCTCGAAGGGCAGGCCTTCCGGGACAATATTCCACAGCAGCGCGCGGCCTACAGTGGTGTCCTGTACAGAGATGGTTTCGTGTTTCTCACCATCTTCACCCACGATATTTTCGCGGATACGCACTTTAACCTTCGCCTGTAAGCCAACCTGCTTGGCATAAAAGGCACGGCTCACCTCTTTGATATCGGAGAAGGACATACCCTCGCCTTTATCGTTGACGCGCTCGCGGGTCATCCAGTACAGGCCCAGTACCACGTCCTGGGACGGTACGATGATCGGCTCACCATTGGCGGGCGACAGGATGTTGTTGGTGGACATCATCAGCGCGCGGGATTCCAGCTGCGCTTCGATGGTCAAAGGTACGTGTACCGCCATCTGGTCGCCGTCGAAGTCGGCGTTATAGGCAGCACAAACCAGCGGATGTAGCTGGATCGCTTTACCTTCAATCAGTACCGGCTCGAACGCCTGAATACCCAGACGGTGCAGGGTCGGTGCACGGTTGAGCAGTACCGGGTGCTCGCGGATCACCTCGTCGAGGATATCCCAAACGATGGCCTCTTCGCGCTCCACCATTTTCTTGGCGGCTTTGATGGTAGTGGCCAGACCGCGAGTTTCGAGCTTGCCGAAAATAAACGGCTTGAACAGCTCCAACGCCATTTTCTTGGGCAGACCACACTGGTGCAGGCGCAGGGTCGGGCCAACCACGATCACGGAACGACCGGAGTAGTCCACACGCTTACCCAGCAGGTTCTGACGGAAGCGGCCCTGCTTACCTTTAATCATGTCCGCCAGGGACTTCAGCGGGCGCTTGTTGGAGCCGGTGATAGCGCGGCCGCGTCGGCCGTTATCCAACAGTGCATCGACAGATTCCTGCAGCATGCGCTTTTCGTTGCGCACGATAATATCCGGCGCATTCAACTCGAGCAGACGCTTCAGGCGGTTGTTACGGTTGATCACACGACGGTAGAGGTCGTTCAGATCGGAGGTCGCGAAGCGGCCACCATCCAGCGGTACCAGCGGGCGCAGATCCGGTGGCAGAACCGGCAGAGCTTTCATTACCATCCACTCCGGGTTGTTACCGGATTTGTAGAAGGCTTCCAGCAGCTTCAGGCGCTTGGACAGTTTCTTGATCTTTGTTTCGGAATTGGTCGCCGGGATCTCTTCCCGCAGGCGCTGGATCTCAACCGGCAGTTCAATATCTGCCATCAATTCCTGGATAGCCTCGGCACCCATTTTCGCTTCAAACTCATCGGCGAACTCTTCCATCGCCTCAAAATACTGCTCATCGTTCAGTAGCTGGCCGCGCTCCAGGGTGGTCATGCCGGGCTCGGTTACCACGTAGGATTCGAAGTACAGCACGCGCTCGATATCGCGCAGGGTCATATCCAGCAACAGGCCGATACGGGACGGCAGGGACTTCAGGAACCAGATATGCGCAACCGGGCTGGCCAGTTCAATATGGCCCATACGCTCACGGCGCACCTTGGCTTTGGTCACCTCAACGCCGCACTTCTCACAGATAATACCGCGGTGCTTCATGCGCTTGTACTTACCGCACAAGCACTCGTAGTCTTTAACCGGGCCGAAGATCTTGGCGCAGAACAAGCCTTCACGCTCAGGCTTGAAGGTACGGTAGTTGATGGTCTCCGGCTTCTTCACTTCGCCGTAGGACCAGGAGCGGATCATGTCCGGCGAGGCCAGACCGATACGAATCGCATCAAACTCTTCCAGGTGCTCCTGGGACTTCACCAGATTTAATAAATCTTTCAAGGCCTTTCCTCCACTAGGGGGTAGTCAACCCGGCCGTTACGCCGGGCCGGGCGGGCCGGCAACCCCACTGCTTCCAGGGTGCCGGCGCTTGTCTCAATTCACCTGCGAACAGGCTTTTGCACCAATCGGTCTTACTCGTGCTCGAGCTCGAAGTTCATACCGAGAGAGCGGATTTCCTTAACCAGTACGTTGAAGGACTCCGGCATGCCAGGCTCCATACGGTGGTCGGAATCCACGATGTTTTTGTACATCTTGGTCCGCCCTTCCACGTCGTCTGATTTGACCGTGAGCATTTCCTGCAGGGTGTATGCGGCGCCGTAGGCTTCCAGCGCCCACACTTCCATCTCCCCGAAACGCTGACCACCGAACTGTGCCTTACCACCCAGCGGCTGCTGGGTAACCAGGCTGTAGGAGCCAGTGGAACGCGCGTGCATCTTGTCGTCCACCAGGTGGTTCAGCTTCAGCATGTACATGTAGCCCACGGTAACCGGACGCTCGAAAGCATCACCGGTACGACCGTCGTGCAGAGTGATCTGGCCGGAATCGGGGATATCGGCGAGGCGCAGCAATTGCTTGATCTCGCTCTCATCGGCACCGTCGAATACCGGGGTCGCCATGGGTACACCGCGACGCAGGTTCTGCGCCATGGTCATGACTTCCTGATCGGAGAACTGATCCAGTTCTTCCTTGCGACCGCCTGTGGAGTTGTAGACCTCTTCCAGGAATCCGCGCACCTTGGCGACTTCCTGCTGCTCCTTGATCATCTTGTCGATTTTGACGCCAAGACCTTTAGCAGCCATACCCAGGTGCATTTCCAGAACCTGACCAACGTTCATCCGCGAGGGAACACCCAGTGGGTTCAGAACGATGTCTACCGGCTCACCGTTTTGGTCGTAGGGCATATCCTCAACGGGCTTGATTACAGAGATCACACCCTTGTTACCGTGGCGACCGGCCATCTTGTCGCCCGGCTGGATGCGGCGTTTGATCGCCAGGTAGACCTTAACGATTTTCAATACGCCCGGAGCCAGGTCATCGCCGGACTCCAGTTTTTTCTTCTTGTCTTCGAAGGCTTCGTCGAGCAGCTTGCGACGCTCTTTCAGCTGTACTTCTGCCTTCTCCAGCTGCTCGTTGAGACCCTCGTCTTCCATGCGCAGCTTGAACCAGTCTTCACGCGGCAGAGTAGCGAGTACTTCAGTGGTGAGCTCCTGGCCCTTGCTGATACCTTTACCACCGGCAGCCTTCTGGCCCAGCAGTGCTTGCTGCAGACGCTCAAAGGTAGCGCCTTCGACAATGCGGTACTCTTCATTCAGGTCCTTGCGAACCTCATCCAGCTGCGCCTTCTCGATATCGATGGAACGCTGATCTTTCTGCAGGCCGTCACGGGTGAACACCTGAACATCGATCACGGTACCGCGGGTGCCACTGGGCGCGCGCAGGGAAGTGTCTTTAACGTCGGAAGCTTTTTCACCGAAGATTGCACGCAGCAGCTTCTCTTCTGGGGTCAGCTGTGCTTCGCCTTTAGGAGTAACCTTACCGACCAGGATATCGCCGGCACCTACTTCCGCACCGATATATACAATGCCGGACTCGTCCAACTTATTCAGCGCAGACTCACCCACATTGGGGATATCCGCAGTGATCTCCTCACTACCCAGTTTGGTATCTCGGGCAATACAGGTCAGTTCCTGGATGTGAATAGTGGTGAAGCGGTCTTCCTGTACAACGCGCTCACTAATGAGGATGGAGTCCTCAAAGTTGTAACCATTCCAGGGCATAAAGGCGATGCGCATATTCTGGCCAAGAGCCAGCTCACCCAGATCTACAGAAGGACCATCGGCGAGGATATCGCCGCGGGTTACGCGATCACCAGTGTTAACAATCGGGCGCTGATTGATACAGGTATTCTGGTTGGAGCGGATGTATTTGGTCAGGTTATAAATATCTACACCTGCATCACCGGCTTCCACCTCAGCGTCCGCCACGCGGACTACCACACGGCTGGAATCAACACGCTCAATCACACCGCCACGCTTGGCTACCACACATACCCCGGAGTCGCGCGCTACGGTGCGCTCCATACCGGTGCCTACTAGCGGCTTTTCAGCACGCAGGGTCGGTACAGCCTGACGCTGCATGTTCGAGCCCATCAATGCACGGTTGGCGTCATCGTGCTCAAGGAACGGGATCATCGCCGCAGCGACAGAAACCACCTGCTTGGCGGAAACATCCATATACTGGATTTCACCCGGTGCCTTCAGGGTAAATTCGCCATGGTGACGCACGCTGATCAGGTCATCAATGAAGTTGCCGTTGTCATCTACTTCCGCAGACGCCTGGGCAATAATGTAATTTGCTTCATTGATCGCTGACAGGTAAGCGATTTCGTCGGTTACCTTGCCATCAACCACTTTGCGATAAGCACTCTCGAGGAAACCGTAGTGGTTAGCGCGAGCGTAAGTGGCCAGGGAGTTGATCAGACCGATGTTCGGTCCTTCCGGCGTCTCAATCGGACATACGCGGCCGTAGTGCGTCGGGTGCACGTCGCGCACCTCAAAGCCAGCGCGCTCACGGGTCAAACCACCTGGGCCCAGTGCGGAAACACGACGCTTGTGAGTCACTTCCGACAGCGGGTTGTTCTGGTCCATAAACTGGGACAGCTGCGAGGAACCGAAGAATTCCTTCACTGCAGCGGCAACCGGCTTGGCATTGATCAGGTCCTGCGGCATCAGGCCTTCGGACTCCGCCATGGACAGGCGCTCTTTGACCGCGCGCTCCACACGTACCAGACCAACGCGGAACTGGTTCTCGGCCATCTCACCAACGGAGCGCACGCGGCGGTTCCCCAGGTGATCGATATCGTCCACCATGCCCTGGCCGTTACGGATATCGATCAAGGTCTTCAGTACATCGACGATATCTTCTTTGCTCAGGGTACCTTCGCCGGTCTCGTCTTCACGGCCCAGGCGACGATTGAACTTCATGCGACCAACGGCGGACAGATCGTAGCGCTCGTCGGTGAAGAACAGGTTTTCAAACAGGGATTCCGCAGACTCCTTGGTGGGCGGCTCGCCTGGGCGCATCATGCGGTAGATCTCTACCAGCGCTTCCAGCTGAGTGCGGGAAGGCTCTGCACGCAGGGTATCGGAGATAAACGGTCCACGGTCTAGATCATTGGTGTACAGCGTTTCGAAAGTCTTAATATTGAGTGTGCGTAACTGGGCGATTACTTCAGCGGTAATCTCAGCATTACACTCAACTGCAATTTCACCAGTAGACTCATCGACAATATCGTGAGCCAGAATACGGCCAAACAGGTATTCCAGTGGCGCGTCCAGCTTTTCTACGCCGGCTTTCTCCAGCTGGCGAATATGACGCGGGGTGATACGACGCCCCTCTTCCACAATCACCTTGCCCTGGCCATCTTTAATATCAAAAGAGGCCACGTCACCGCGCAAGCGGGAGGGAATCAGTTCCAGGCTAACGCGGTCTTCCTGCAGCTCAAACTTGCTGGTCTCGAAGAACATCTCCAGCATTTCCTGGGAGCTATATCCCAGTGCACGCAACAGAATTGTCGCAGGCAGTTTGCGGCGGCGGTCGATACGAACGAATACCAAGTCCTTTGGATCGAATTCGAAGTCCAGCCAGGAGCCACGATAAGGAATTACACGCGCGGCGTACAGCAGCTTACCGGAGGAATGGGTCTTGCCTTTGTCGTGATCGAAAAATACACCCGGGGAACGGTGTAGCTGGGATACGATAACACGCTCAGTACCATTAATTACAAAGGTACCGTTGTCGGTCATGAGCGGGATTTCGCCCATGTAAACTTCCTGCTCTTTGATGTCCTTAATGGACTTATTCGCAGACTCTTTATCGTAAATAATCAGGCGCACACGTACACGCAGCGGACAGGCGTAGGTCACGCCGCGCAGAGTACATTCCTTAACATCGAAAGCGGGCTTACCCAGTGTGTAGCTCACGTACTCCAGAGCGGCATTGCCTGAATAGCTGACAATCGGAAATACGGATTTAAACGCCGCCTGCAGGCCGACATCTAAGCGATCGTCGGGGCGCTTGTCGGCCTGTGTAAAATTGCGATATGAATCCAGCTGTATCGCAAGCAGGAAGGGCACATCCATGACCTTAGGCAGTTTGCCAAAATCCTTGCGGATACGTTTTTTCTCAGTATATGAGTAAGCCATTCAAATTCCCCAGCTTGATCAGTGACAAGACTTCGTGGGACTCCATTCGGGAGCCCCTCCGGGCGAGAAGCCTCTGAACAACACAGATTGCCTGTGCTGTTCAGAAACCTCTCCGCTTGCTTTCGGGCAGCGCAACTGCGCTATGGTTAAATGAGGTTTGCCACGGTTTTATACCGCCGGCACCGCTAAAACCTCAGTACCGCAAACGGCAAAAAGGCCGGCGGACAAAAGTCCACCAGCCTTACCGCTATGTGTCGTTTTAGGCGACCAATAGCGGGAATCGCAACAACCGAATTACTTCAATTCTACAGTTGCGCCAGCTTCTTCCAGCTCTTTCTTAGCGGCTTCAGCTTCGTCTTTGGTTGCGCCTTCTTTCAGCGGGCTTGGAGCGCCGTCAACCAGTGCCTTGGCTTCTTTCAAGCCCAGGCCGGTGATGCCGCGAACAACCTTGATCACGTTCACTTTCTTGTCGCCTGCAGAAGTCAGAACTACGTCGAAAGAGTCTTTCTCTTCAGCGGCAGCTTCGCCACCAGCCGGGCCGGCTACAACTGCTGCTGCAGCAGTTACACCGAACTTCTCTTCCATTGCTTCGATCAGCTCAACAACGTCTTTAACAGACATTTCGGCAACAGCGTTGATGATATCTTCTTTAGTCAGAGACATGAGTCATTACCTGAATTGGTTTGAGCAGTAGCTGCTCGTATTTCGTTTTGAAACCGCGATTCGCTCAAGCGAATACAATTACGCAGCTTCCTGCTCTTTTTGGTCGCGAACGGCCGCAATAGTGCGGACCAGCTTGCCAGCAGATGCTTCTTTCAACACGCTCATCAGCTTGGCGATCGCCTCGTCGTAAGTCGGCAGGCTTGCCAACAATGCGACGTCGGTGATCGCGCCTTCGAAGGCAGCACCTTTCAGTTCCAGCTTGTCATTGCCCTTGGCGAACTGGCTCAGGATGCGCGCGCCGGCACCTGGGTGTTCGTTAGAGAATGCAATGATGCTAGGACCTACGAATTTGTCAGTCAGACATTCGTAATCGGTTCCTGCCAGAGCGCGACGCGCCAGAGTATTGCGGACGACTTTCAACCAAACGCCGTTCTCGCGAGCCTCTTTGCGCAGGGCAGTCATGTCATTTACGGTAACGCCGCGGGAATCCGCAACTACCGCAGACAGAGCACCCTCAGCAGCTTGCTGGACATCTGCGACAATCGCTTTCTTGTCTTCGAGTCCAATAGCCATAGTGTCACTCCTGGATTTGAAAAAAACCGGGCTCAAAGCCCGATCCGTTCCGGTGCATAAAGCTCAAATCCAGTAAAAATACTGGTTTGGGCGACACCGTCTGCGTAGGCTCAAACCTCTCAACGGCTAACCTGGCCGAGATTTGGATTAAGCCAGACACGTTAAACCTCAACGCATCTGGCACCTACGGTCTTTGACGGCCCACATTTCTGCCTAAGCATCAAGTGGACCCCAAAGTTCGATTTACTATGCGCCAACAGTGTCAGCGCACAGCTTCAATTAGATGTTCAGGGAAGACTGGTCGATAACCAGACCTGGGCCCATAGTGGTGCTCAGGGTGATCTTCTTCAGGTACACACCTTTTGCAGAAGCCGGCTTGGCCTTCTTCAGGTCTGCTACCAGAGCTTCCAGGTTCTCTTTCAGCAAGTTCGCATCGAAAGCAACTTTGCCGATACCACCGTGGATGATGCCGCCTTTGTCAGCGCGGAAACGCACCTGACCAGCTTTGGCATTTTTAACTGCGGTAGCAACGTCTGGAGTTACAGTGCCAGTCTTCGGGTTCGGCATCAGGCCGCGCGGGCCGAGGATTTGACCCAGCTGACCTACAACGCGCATCGCATCGGGAGAAGCGATTACTACGTCGAAGTCCATCTTGCCCGCTTTAACGTCGGCAGCCAGCTCGTCCATACCGATCAGGTCAGCGCCCGCTTCTTTAGCGGCATCAGCGTTTGCACCCTGGGTGAAAACAGCTACGCGAACTTCTTTACCAGTACCGTGCGGCAGAGTGGTCGCACCGCGAACAGCCTGGTCGGATTTACGCGGATCGATGCCCAGGTTTACAGAAGCGTCTACAGTCTCTGCAAACTTAACGTTGGACAGCTCTTTCAGCAGAGCTACGGCTTCTTCGATGCCGTATGCTTTACCAGCTTCAACTTTCTCAGCGATTACGCGCTGACGCTTGCTCAATTTAGCCACTTAGAGACCCTCCACTTCGATACCGGCACTGCGTGCGGAACCGGCGATTGTGCGCACGGCCGCGTCCATATCGGATGCAGTCAGGTCAGCCTTTTTCATTTCTACGATCTCTTCGATCTGAGCGCGGGTAACCTTACCGACCTTGTCGGTATTCGGGCGACCGGAACCACTCTTGATCTTGGCGGCCTTGCGCAGCAGTACTGCGGCGGGCGGAGATTTCATGATGAAGGTGAAGGAGCGATCGCTGTATACAGAGATCACAACCGGCACCGGCAGACCCGGCTCAAGGCTTTGAGTCTGGGCGTTGAACGCCTTACAGAATTCCATGATGTTCACGCCGTGCTGACCCAGTGCAGGACCAACGGGCGGACTTGGGTTGGCCTGACCGGCCTTAACTTGCAGCTTGATATAAGCTTCTACTTTCTTAGCCATTACAGCTCTCCTCTAGATGGGTGGTAACGCCAGCCACAACTTACCTCTCGGCAGAGAGCTGGCTCCCCGCCCCAAAAAACAAAATATATTTTCCGGGGACGCGAAAACCCCCTTCCACCTTGCGGCGAAAGAGGGCAAAAAATTTACACTGGAATCAGGTCTTTTCTACCTGACTAAACTCCAGTTCAACGGGGGTGGAGCGCCCGAAGATCAATACGGCCACGCGCAGGCGGCTCTTCTCGTAGTTGACCTCTTCGACCACACCGTTGAAATCATTAAACGGACCATCGATAACCCGAACCATTTCACCTGGCTCAAATAGGGTCTTGGGCTTGGGCTTATCGGCGGAATCGTCGATTCGATTCAGGATAGCCTGCGCTTCGCGGTCAGTGATCGGGGCCGGCCTATCCGCCTTGCCTCCGATAAAACCGAGCACTCGAGGAGTTTCTTTTACCAAGTGCCAAGTATCGTCATTCAGTTCCATTTCCACCAGGACATAACCGGGGAAGAACTTGCGCTCACTCTTGCGCTTTTGCCCTGCTCGCATCTCCACCACTTCTTCGGTGGGAACCAGCACTTCACCAAACAGGTGATCCATTTCGTGCAGCTCAATTCGCTCCTTGAGAGAGCTAGCTACACGCTTCTCATAGCCCGAGTAAGCCTGGACCACATACCAATGCTTTGACATGTATCAACCTTTAGCCGATGAGTTTGGATGCCGCCCAACCTAAAGCGGAGTCCAGCGCCCAGAGAATTAGCGCCATAATCAACACAAAAACCACCACAATCACAGTCGTCTGGGTGGCCTCTTGACGAGTCGGCCAAACCACGCGCCTGACTTCCGTTTGCGCTTCGCGCAACAGTTGCCAGAGTGCATTACCCTTCGCAGTATTCACCGCGACAACCAGGGCAGCCAGGCAGATTGCAGTCACTGCCAGCACGCGGTAAATCAGGGGGAATTCGGCATAATAAGAATTGCCCGCTACAGCACCACCAACCAGCAGTACTATTAGCAGCCATTTCAGGCCGTCAAGACGAAAGGTTTTCGCTTCTGCTTTAGCATTCATATATGAAGCCCTTAGCGCACTACAGATAAGCCCTTAGTGCTCAAAAACACAAAAGCCCCACTGACAAGTAGGGTCTTGCGACACCCCTAAACTTATTTCAAGTGGAGTGTTTAAAATGGCAGGCCAGGAGGGACTCGAACCCCCAACACCCGGTTTTGGAGACCGGTGCTCTACCAATTGAACTACTGGCCTGTACAGCTTGGATGCCTTAGCACCCGAAGATAAAGAGGGCTACAGACCACCCTCTCATCTACTGCGCCGCCAGGGAACCCTGGCGACACGAAGATCAAAGATTACTCAATGATCTTAGCAACAACGCCCGCACCTACGGTACGACCACCTTCGCGGATAGCGAAGCGCAGGCCGTCTTCCATGGCGATCGGAGCGATCAGGGTAACAACCATTTGAATGTTGTCGCCCGGCATTACCATTTCAGTGCCTTCCGGCAGCTCAACCGCACCAGTTACGTCGGTAGTACGGAAGTAGAACTGAGGACGGTAGCCTTTAAAGAACGGGGTGTGACGACCACCTTCGTCCTTGGACAGGATGTACACTTCCGCTTCGAACTTGGTGTGCGGAGTGATGGAGCCCGGCTTAGCCAGTACCTGACCACGCTCTACTTCGTCACGCTTGGTGCCACGCAGCAGCGCACCGATGTTCTCACCAGCACGACCTTCGTCGAGCAGCTTGCGGAACATTTCAACACCAGTACAGGTAGTAGTAGTGGTTTCTTTAATACCAACGATCTCAACTTCGTCGCCAGTGTTGATTACACCACGCTCTACACGACCGGTTACTACGGTACCACGGCCAGAGATGGAGAATACGTCTTCGATCGGCATCAGGAACGGCTGATCTACTGCACGCTCCGGCTCAGGAATGTACTCGTCCAGAGTTTCTACCAGCTTCTTAACAGCGGTAGTACCCATTTCGTTGTCGTCTTCGCCGTTCAGGGCCATCAGAGCGGAACCAACGATGATCGGAGTGTCGTCACCTGGGAACTCGTACTGGTCCAGAAGTTCGCGAACTTCCATTTCTACCAGCTCGAGCAGCTCTTCGTCGTCTACCATGTCCGCTTTGTTCAGGAATACAACGATGTAAGGTACACCTACCTGACGGGAAAGCAGGATGTGCTCACGAGTCTGCGGCATGGGGCCGTCAGCTGCGGAACATACCAGGATAGCGCCGTCCATCTGAGCAGCACCGGTGATCATGTTCTTAACGTAGTCGGCGTGTCCCGGGCAGTCTACGTGCGCGTAGTGGCGAGTCGGGGACTCGTACTCAACGTGAGAAGTAGCGATGGTGATACCGCGCTCACGCTCTTCCGGAGCATTGTCGATACCGTCAAAAGCAACAGCGTCACCGCCCCATACTTCCGCACATACGCGGGTCAGAGCAGCGGTCAGGGTGGTTTTACCGTGGTCAACGTGACCGATGGTGCCCACGTTCACGTGGGGCTTGGAACGTTCAAACTTTTCTTTTGCCATTGCAGCCTCCTAATATAGATGAGCCGCTAACGGCACCACCCACGTACAGAACATGCGCATCCGACCCGGAAAAGCCCGACCCCGGACACAAACAACCGCAAGAGCTTTCACCCTTGCGGCTATTGAAAAATGGAGCTCATGGGCGGATTTGAACCGCCGACCTCACCCTTACCAAGGGTGTGCTCTACCCCTGAGCTACATGAGCAAATCAACGCCTTCCTAGGCGACCACAAGGCTTGCCATTTTGGAGAGCATTCCAGCCGAACCCATAGTTGGAGCGGGCAGCGGGAATCGAACCCGCATCATCAGCTTGGAAGGCTGAGGTTCTACCATTGAACTATGCCCGCTTGCGGGAGCCTCCAGACAAAACTACCTGTCTTGCCGGCAACACCTTACGGTGTAAAAAATGGTGCAGGGGGGTGGATTCGAACCACCGAAGCTTTCGCGTCAGATTTACAGTCTGATCCCTTTGGCCACTCGGGAACCCCTGCCTCAATGCGGGGTGCATTTTCTACACCTTCCGCCGCGCTGTCAACATTTTTTTCTTTAAATTTCACAGACTTAGCTGAAAAATCTAATGTCGAGCAGCGCCGGGATAAAAATGGAGCTGGCGAGAGGAGTCGAACCCCCGACCGGCTGATTACAAGTCAGCTGCTCTACCAACTGAGCTACGCCAGCCCTATCCCGTCCATTGCCGAAGTTGAATAGTCACCCTCGTCAATGGAGGCGGGATTCTATGGGAAGTTATCCCGACACGCAACACCCTTTTTGCAGAAAAATCAGAATTTTTATGTCGCCTGTTGCCACATATAGAAAAATGCGGCGAACCTTGTTTCGCGGCTGGGGACCTAGACCTCTAGCCCAACCCCATCAACCGGACACTTCTGCACAAAGATTACGGCGACGATCCAGCTCGGGATGCTCTTGCTGCAACTGCAACCAAAAATCCGGGGCTAAACTATCTGAGGCGCCTGGCGCCAATACGATCCAGCGTTCGGCGTGGGTCTGAGGCTCCTCGCGGAATTGAGCCCGTATGCCTTTCTCAATCAACTCACTTGTCAGAGATTCAGCACGCGAACGCTCGCTGAAAATGCCAAAGGAAATACCATCAGCCAACGCACCTTTGGGGATCACATAACTATCTATTCCCTGTGCCTGCAATTCTCGTAAACGGTTGTAGGCTTCTCGCCTGGAATTCAATGGTGGCAGAAAAACCCAGTAACGCATCTGCCCTTGCATCTCCACATCTCGCAATACGGCAGAAACCTGCAGGGACTTTAAGCGCTGTACTATCGCCTCTCCAAGCGACTCCTCCGCAAATGGGCCAAGCAAAGTGCAGAGCTGCTCAGTAGAGCTTGCCTTTGCTGGCGACATGGGAGCCATCGGCAGAGGAGACAGCTCCTGCGGAGATATTTCATTGACCAGGGCAATACTCTGGACCTGTACCTCCGCCCTTTTATCGGCAACCCTTATTCTCTCTTTATCAGAGGTTGAAGTACCAACAAACCAAGCAAAGACGCCGAAATTCAACAGTATTAAGAAAAGAGCTATCCAGCGCATAGGGTGTTATTTGTTTCAGGGATTACTTAACGCCAAGCCATCCATTACCAGCTCAGGAACCAAATGGTGCTCCCGCTGATAAAGAGCTGACAGCACTGGGGCATCGCCGCCTGTCAACCACAACAGCGGTTCTTCAGCACAGTATCCACGCAACTCATCCAGTGCACGATCGATGGCACCAAGCACCATAAGCAGGAGGCCTCGGTTTATGGCTTCATCGGTACTACGGCCTGCACCGAGGGACTCCGTTAGAGCAATATCCTGCGCACTTTTAGCCGCATGAGTATCCAGATACAAAGAACGTTGCATAAGGCCGACACCAGGGACAATGTAGCCCCCTAAGTGACGCCCGCTATTGTCGACCAAATCCAGAGTGACCGCGCTGCCACAGTCGACAATTAGGGCCGCCCGCCGCTCTCGATCATAGGCAGCCAGCATAGCCAGCCAGCGATCAGTGCCGAGCAGGCGGTGATTATCATAACCACAGGCTACCCCAGCGCACTCCAGCAGTACCTGAGAAAACTCCACCTCAAGTGAAAACAACTCCTGAATATGCCCGATCAGCGTCTCCGCAACTTGCGGTCCGGCCACATTGACCACGCGTACTCTCCGCGGATCCAACAGATCCCACCCATCGGGCAAATGCCCATCGCGCAGATCAGCAGTCATAAAGCTACCCCTGGCGCTCACCTGTAATTCATCTAACAGGCGCCACTTGCCCCGGGTATTACCGATATCCAGTTCGAGAATCAAACCTGCCCCCGTAAAGAAATCTCACCACCATGGAAGTGTTGCACTTGCCCGTCCATATTTAACTTCAAAGCACCCTTTTCACTAACGCCAACTGCAACTCCGCGCCAGGTTTGACTACCTGCCTGCAGAGTAACCTTTTGCCCAGCAAACTGATCCAGCTTCATCCAGGCTTCACGGTAAGCAACAAAACCTTGTTCGGTATAGCTGTATAAAAGCGGTAGCAGCTCAGTCAGAATCGCTGCCACCAATTGATTGCGAGATATTCCGGGCTTCACTTGTTGCAAGTCTGCCCATGGCTGATCTATTGCCGTGGCAATCTCACTTCGCAGGCCACTATTTAAGCCAATACCAATCACCACAGCACAGCGATCCGTAAGATCGCCTTTAAGCTCCAGTAAAACACCAGATAACTTTCGACCGCGACACCAAACATCATTTGGCCATTTGAGGCGAACATCTGGCACCGAAAAGCGCTCCAATGCCCGGGCAATAGCCACCCCAACGGCGAGGCTCAACCCTTCGAGGCATTGCACCCCCCCATTGAACTCCCACCCAATGGATAGGCTGATGCCCGTTCCATAGGGGCTTACCCATTGCCGACCACGACGACCGCGGCCGGCACTCTGCCGCTCGGAGAGCAGTGCAACCCCGTGCCCACTCCCTTCCTCCATAAGTGAAAGCAACTGGGTATTGGTGGAGTCGACCTCATCAAATAGTATCAACTCTCGCAATAGTACCCCGGCTTGCTCACCCAATGTGCTGTAAATTTTTTCTGCGGACAGGAGCTCCAAACCACCAGGCAAGCGGTAGCCTTGCCCCTTAATAGACTCCAAAGCCAATCCGTACTGCTCTAGCTTCTGTAACTGCTTCCAAACCGCAGCCCGGCTTACTCCTAGAGCCAATCCGAGCGCCTCGCCAGAGTGCGTCTCGCCATCAGCCAATAATTCCAAAACTGGGCGCAATGGTTCCAGTGGACTTTTCTTAATAGTGTCTAGCAAGGTAATTAACTTTTTATATAGCGACGGAAATAACGGTGCCCTAAGCTGGTCAGCACTTCATAACCTATGGTGCCAGCGTATTCAGCCACCTCATCTACCGTCAGGTCTTTATTCAGTATCTCAATTGACTGGAGGGATTCCCGCTCCTCTTGAGAGAGAGCAGAAATATCAAACGTTGTGGAATCCATGGAAATCCGGCCAATTATCGGCAGTTGGCGGCCATAGGCCCAGCCACAACCACGCCCTCCCTGAGCCCGGATTATCCCATCGGCATATCCACCACGGGCTACCGCCAACCAGCTGCCCGCTGCTATTTGTTGGGTAGCTCCATAGCCTACCCATTGTTCACGACTGACAAATCGCTTTTGCACGATAGGCAGACTGAGTGCCACAGCTGAGCGCATAGGATTTGTGGCCCCGGGTATTGGATTGACGCCATAAAGCGCAGAGCCCGGCCGCGCAATATCAAAGTGATACTCTTCACCTAGGAAAATACCCGATGAATTGGCGAGACTCAGCTGAACCTCAGGGCACAGGGCCCTCAACCTTTCCCCAGCCGCTTTAAAGCTACGCAACTGAATATTGTTTTGTGGATGCTGGGGTTCATCCGCACAGGCAAGGTGGCTCAGCAAAATACGAATATCTGCCGAGCGCAACAACTGACTATCTCTTAGCAGTAGGTCAAACTCTTCGGGAGACATACCCAGGCGAGTCATACCCGAATCTATCTTTAGCGCACAAGGCGCCTTAATCCCCTCACTAACGGAAATATCCACCCAGTTGCGCAACTGCTCTAGTGTGAAAAGTGTCGGCATTAATCCTGCGCGTGCACATTCCAGCTCTGCCCCGGTGCGCACCCCAGTCAAGATAACAATGCGAACGCTATCACCCAGCTCTTTACGCAGGCGCTCCCCTTCCGTTTGCGTTGCCACAAAAAAGTCTCGGCAACCCTGTCTATACAGAGCCGGCACTACCTGATTCATACCAAGGCCATAGGCATCCGCTTTGACTACTGCGCCACAGCGAGTACCCGCTGCCAGTCGCTTAGTCAGATCCAGGTAGTTGTCAGCAATGGACTGCAAATTGATACTCAGCAGACCCTCGCGAAAATCGTTCATGCCATTACAACTCTCAGTTCACCAGCTAGGTTGCCCCAAGTAAGCTTTCACGCCGTAAAGCACGGGCACCTATTAATATACACAGCCCGACCAAAGAAAGGGTGACCAGGGAACCAGCTATCACCAGGGAGACAGAAACGGACTCCCCAGCCATTAATGCACTCAACCACTGCTGCTGCCCGATAAGTGGAGTCAACTGCCACAAGGGCGAGTCCAGTTCAATATTGGACAATTTCAATACAATTAACAGTGTGACAGGTAGAGCCTGTAAAATACTCAGCTGAATCTGGGCATCTTTAAAGGAACGGGAACGCAGAGATAGCAGAATCTGTAATACCGCAACCAGAAGTGCTAAGGGCAGTAAAATAAGACTTATCGCCATCAGTTCATTGATGCCAGCTGAAAAGCGGACACCAATCTCAGCCAAGGGAAGCAAGCTCAGTGAAACAGTTAAAACTGCCAGAGAAAGAAGTGCACCAAACCAACCAATACTGGTAACGGCTACAGCTTTCGCCACCACAAGTTGCCAGCTGTTTATAGGCTGCTGTAATAATACCTCAATGGTCATGCGCTCACGCTCCCCAGCAGAAGTATCAATAGAGGGGGCCGCACTACACACTAGCAGTGCCATTATCAGTAACAAGGGAACCATCAGTCCCCAAATTGCCAATCCTCGACTGGACGGCGTACTGACATCCCGCACCTCAAGCTGCCACGGTGCTAAAACCTGAGTTGCTAAACCTCTGGCCGCTAAACGCTGCCGCACAATCACCTGCTGAAATAGCGCCAACTGCTGCTGCACCAGCTGTGCAGCACGCCCCGCAGTCTGATCGGCACTATTTACATACAGATAAATCTTAGGAGACAACAGGCTTCGATAATCTTCAGTAAAGTTTTGCTCTATTCGCAGAACCACATCATATGTATCTGCTAAAAGCGCTTGAGGAGCCCCTTCTTGCAAGCGCTCAATTCTCAAGTCCCCTGTCTGTAACTGCTCCTCCAACAGCGGCGCATACTCAGCCCCAATAATAGCTACATCAAAGGAGGTATCAGACATTACTTTCAAAGATAAAGCGCCACTACTAATGATCAGCACAGGGAACATTAAGGTGAAACCTAGCGTGATCATTAGGGCGCGTCGATCACGCCAAACTTCGCGTAACTCTTTAAAAAGTAATGCTCGCATCTGCAGAGAAAATAGATCTTTAAAAATCATCCTACCGGCTCACCGCATTTGTCTTTTTCTAACAAATTCCCATAGACAAGCTCCACAAAGCTATCCTCAAGGCTTGCGGAGCCAGTCTGTTGTATAAGTTCATCCGGGGTCCCGTTCCCCACTATCGAACCTCCCGCCAAGACTAGCACTCTGTCGGATAGCTCAAGCACTTCAGCCATAATATGGCTGGAAAATAAAACAGCAGTTCCCTCTGCCCTCAAGCGCAAAAGCGTCTTACGTAACAGGCGAGCAGCAAGTATATCCAACCCCCGGGTTGGCTCATCAAGCACCAAGTGACTCGGACGATGCACCAATGCTCTAGCGAGAGAAACTTTCATTCGCTCTCCCTGAGAAAACCCCTTGGTTCGGCGATTCCACAGGTTCGATAGCTCTAATTCTTCCTTAACCGATTGCAGTGCAAATTCTAATTCTGACCCAGTCAGCCCTTGAGCACAGGCAAAAAACGATAAATATTCTGCAACAGTGAGTCGCTCATAAAGCCCCTCCCTATCACCTACAATACCAAGCTGTCTACGAGCACCTTTAGGATTTTCACAAGGGTCTATATCACCAACAAAAACTTTACCGCTATCTGCCTTCAAAAGACCGGCAATAATTCGCAGGCACGTGGTCTTTCCTGCACCGTTAGCACCAAGCAAGGCCGTTATCTGGCTATTCGGCACAGAAAAGCTAAGATTGTGCAGTATAGAAACCCCAGAAAATTGCTTATTTACCCCTTCAACCTTAATCACGGTGCATTCTCCCCAAGCTTTCCACTCGCAGTGGTAGTCGTTACACCCTGCATTATCTCTGGCCCATAAATTCCACTCACAAACGGTGGCCTGTTGATTTCATCAACACAGGTCATTGCCAATTCTTTCCCTGAGGAGTTCAGGAACTCTTCGATTAATCTCGGCACACAACCTCTCATGGAATTAATATGACCACCGCTAGTAATGATTAAATGCTGTTTATTGGTCAAGTAGCCAAGTTGTTTTTCGGCATACCTTGGAGGTGTTATTGGATCGGCTTCCCCAGAAATTAGTAACACCGGGTGCTCTCGATGTTGTGGTTTTGCATAGTAGCGATCGGCTACAGGCCAAACTTCACAACCACGTTCAAATATCTCAAGAAAAGCATTTCCCGCAAAAGACCCATTAGTATCAGCTAAAACCTCCTCCTCACTGATACGGGATAATTCTTCCGCACAAGCAATAGAAAGCGTTAAGCCAAGGGACATACCTAAAGCTGACTCGGGAAATAAACCAGTAATACCCGCAAGCGGATAATAATTCCCCAAGCCAGCCTGCTGAATAGCAAAGGGTAATTGTGCAGCAGCTTCTGGAGAGTAAAGGGCGGCACGTATGGTATTTTGTAGCACCCAACGAGACATTAAGTGCTTCATTGGCTTTCCTGTCACAGGATCAGGGAAATCCATGGATTTAGACTCATCCCATTGACTTAATAATTTATCCAATACCTCCCTCCAGTTTCCAAACTTAGAGCAGCTAAACTCTAAGCTGCAATCACGCATCAGTATTTGAATAGCGTCTTCCGCAGCTGCCGCACTCAGAAAGACTTTAGTATCGATAGGTGCAACCGCATCGAGCACCAATGTTTTCAAACTGTTCGGATGCCACTGTTGATAAAGAAGCGCTGTTCGGGTCCCCCAAGATCCCCCCCAAAGAGATATTTGCTTGTGATTAAAATACTTTCGTACCTTTTCCAGGTCCTCAACCGCTTGTCGACTACTCAATGAATTAGCAAAATTAGCCTGCTGTAGATAACACTGCTCCAATTCTTTGGAAATCAGTGATAAATCCATTGGTGTATGCCGATCTATACCACAACCAAATGACCGAGAGTGCCCGGTTCCCCTCCGATCAACCATGACTATTGCCCGCTTCTGATTAATTTTTCGGAATGTGTGCAATAGCGGAATCAGACCACTCGCGGCCTGACCTGGACCACCAGCGAGAAGATATAAAGGTTCTCGCAGCGTCTCATCTAGAGCCGGTGAAACAAATACTGCTAAATTTACCTTGCTATCTCCGTGCCCCACTGAAATTCGCTCGCACCTTAATGGGTGCCGCCAACCATCCAAATAGCATTCCTGCGTATTAGGCAATTCCTTTGCAGTTATTACCGGCGCTAATAACAAGACGCTTAATATGGCGATAGCAGTTCGAAGACTGTTTACCCCTAACACGTTATTATTCTCCTTAACCTATGGTGCCAAGCATCGCAGTGTATCCAACTTCCAACATCTCTGTCCCCAGCCACTCAATCTCGAAGAATTGCATTAGCACCCATCTGCTCTGAGTGGTAAGGTTTAAGTTTTAGCTTGCCCATGACTGCACCCATGAGCTTTTCAGACCGTGAAAAACACTTAATTCGAGCCGCTTTTGCCTGGGGCCAGATCACCCAGCAGGAGGGCTATACACTTTCTGACCTTGAAATTGAGAAGTCTGTACTTTTCCGTCGCTTACTTGGTGGCCGGCCAGCACTGGCTTTTCCTCCCCCTCTGCGCCACGGTTTTCCCTGGTATGAAGTTATTGAGGGGCGTGCTGAGCATATCGTCAGTGCTTCTGAAGCATCACCCGAGTGCAGTATCATCGCGCCAGGATGTAAAATTGGTGAAACTTGCATACTGATTGATGGCGCTTTTTGGCGAGTGGTTGAAACCATTTCTGAGCGTGAAGAATATATCGTTGAGTGGGGACAATACCCCATGCAATGGCGATTAAAAAAACACTGGGAAGTCAATTATGAGATGACCCAACAACTACACAGCTTCCGCAGAGACAACCCCACCGCCAAAGTCTCCTTTGACAATTACCTTAGCCAAAGAGACTATCGAGAATTCCGTATTGATGACGATCAAACTGTCTGGTTATGTGAGTGGCAGCTTAGCCGTATAAGCCTCCCTGGCTGGGTTTGGGTAGGTACCTTACTATCCCCAACCGACACAGATTTTGCTCCTGTCGACGAAGACTCTCTCGGCCCTATAGTCTTTGGAGAACCAGGAAAGGAAGCCGGTATCGCCTGGCTCCGTATAGAAGAAGCTGGCGCCGAAGCTCGTTTTGTCAGGCTCAATGGCACACATGATTACCAATCCCTCTCCAATGCCTGTGCAACCCACCTGAAGGGCTTGTTACATAGCCTGCAGGAGACACAGGAGGATATTGAGATAATAGACTGCCAGGCAGGTACAGTTATTCGGCACTTTACTCTTCCCTCAGCTCTTGTTCCTCTCGATGAATTACGCTTGAAAGAAATGCAGTATGATCTAGTTCCGGACAATGCCTATGAGCAGGTAAATTAATTCAAGTTGTAAGTACTTTCTGAAGCCCCTCTCTAGGGGCTTTTTACTATCCCCCTTTTACACACACCCAAACATCCTTCCAAGTTACCCACAACACCAAGGCATATTTCTGTTTCCTGCTGATGACCATTCCATTAACAGGCTGTTACTAACAGAATCCATGGATAGAGCTGTGCATAACTCAGGGATATCCACGCTCAGGCCCCTGTTTCCGCGGGGCTCTTTTCAACGGGTAAAAAAACACCAGCCATTTATCCACTTTCCACCGCTTGGCGTTATTAACAGAAAGTCTGGATAGACTTGTGCATAACTGCGGTATATCCGCGCCAGGCCCCGTGGTTGCACAGGTTCATTAAAACGTGCAAAAAATCACCGGTATTTTTATTGGTATTTCTGCGCCGTTTTTTTCAGCGCAATGATTTTTCTAGGTTAAAGAGCACTTTTTAATTTCAGATGTTTTTTTGGTGGTGCTTGAGGTGCAGATTAAATAAAGCGCGCTATTTTTTTGTATCTTCATTTTTTCCTTATAGAAAAATTTAAGAAAGCGCTTTATTTATAGGAGGGAAGGCTCCTCGGAGCTTTTTAGAGCCTGCGCTTTTTTCATTGCCTTTTAGCGAGTTGGATTTTTCGGCGGGAGTGTTGCGAGTAAAAATTCGATTGGGCTTTTTATTTTTCTGTATTTTGAATTTTATTTTTTATTCTCTGTTTTTATTTTTTGATGCATTCAATATTTTTTTGCACATAAAAAAGGGCCACCCTATTGGGTGGCCCTTTCGGATTAGAAGCCTGACGATGACCTACTCTCACATGGGGAAGCCCCACACTACCATCGGCGATGTTGCGTTTCACTTCTGAGTTCGGCAAGGGATCAGGTGGTTCCACAACTCTATTGTCGTCAGGCAAACTGGCTTGGGTTGGCGTTGGTCTTATAAGCAATTTTGCTTGGCCTGCCGTGTTATCGCTGTTTGCCTCGGTCTGTTGACCGGCGATAACCCCAAATAAGTTGGTAAAACAATCTGTAGTAATACACCGCAAGCGATCATTGTGTGTCTTTCATTCCACAATCCGCTAGCTTAGCTAGTCGTTAGTAACCATCTCTGTTGTATGGTCAAGCCGCACGGGCAATTAGTACTGGTTAGCTCAACGCCTCACAACGCTTCCACACCCAGCCTATCAACGTGGTAGTCTTCCACGGCCCTTTAGGACTCTCAAGGAGTCAGGGAAATCTAATCTTGAAGGAGGCTTCCCGCTTAGATGCTTTCAGCGGTTATCCCGTCCGAACATAGCTACCGGGCAATGCCACTGGCGTGACAACCCGAACACCAGAGGTTCGTTCACTCCGGTCCTCTCGTACTAGGAGCAACTCTTCTCAAATTTCCAACGCCCACGGCAGATAGGGACCGAACTGTCTCACGACGTTCTAAACCCAGCTCGCGTACCACTTTAAATGGCGAACAGCCATACCCTTGGGACCGGCTTCAGCCCCAGGATGTGATGAGCCGACATCGAGGTGCCAAACACCGCCGTCGATGTGAACTCTTGGGCGGTATCAGCCTGTTATCCCCGGAGTACCTTTTATCCGTTGAGCGATGGCCCTTCCATACAGAACCACCGGATCACTATGACCTACTTTCGTACCTGCTCGACATGTCTGTCTCGCAGTCAAGCGCACTTATACCATTATGCTCATTGCATGATTTCCGACCATGCTGAGTGCACCTTCGTACTCCTCCGT
Organism: Microbulbifer mixtoriginis (SeqCode); assembly: GCF_052466715.1. NCBI lineage: Bacteria > Pseudomonadati > Pseudomonadota > Gammaproteobacteria > Cellvibrionales > Microbulbiferaceae > Microbulbifer > Microbulbifer mixtoriginis (SeqCode). Next base: position 3,953,391 of record NZ_CP174288.1, read on the forward strand.
TACTCTTTGGGAGGAGACCGCCCCAGTCAAACTACCCACCATACACTGTCCTCGATCCGGATAACGGACCAGAGTTAGAACCTCAAACATACCAGGGTGGTATTTCAAGGACGGCTCCACAGTAACTAGCGTTACTGCTTCAAAGCCTCCCACCTATCCTACACAAGTAGGCTCAAAGTTCAGTGCAAAGCTGTAGTAAAGGTTCACGGGGTCTTTCCGTCTAGCCGCGGGTACACTGCATCTTAACAGCGATTTCAATTTCACTGAGTCTCTGGTGGAGACAGCGTGGCCATCGTTACGCCATTCGTGCAGGTCGGAACTTACCCGACAAGGAATTTCGCTACCTTAGGACCGTTATAGTTACGGCCGCCGTTTACCGGGGCTTCGATCAAGAGCTTCGCCGAAGCTAACCCCATCAATTAACCTTCCGGCACCGGGCAGGCGTCACACCCTATACGTCCTCTTACGAGTTTGCAGAGTGCTATGTTTTTAATAAACAGTCGCAGCCACCTGGTCACTTCGACCGGCCTCAGCTTAGGGAGCAAGTCCCATCACCAAAACCGGCGTACCTTCTCCCGAAGTTACGGTACCATTTTGCCTAGTTCCTTCACCAGAGTTCTCTCAAGCGCCTTGGTATTCTCTACCTGACCACCTGTGTCGGTTTAGAGTACGATTCACTATTGCCTGAAGCTTAGAAGTTTTTCCTGGAAGCAGGGCATCAACCACTTCACCCACAAGTGGGCTTCGTCATCAGTTCTCAGCCTTAGGGACCCGGATTTGCCTAAGTCCCCAGCCTACAACCTTAAACATGGACAACCAATCGCCATGCCGGCCTAGCCTTCTCCGTCACTCCGTCGCAGCAATAGCGAGTACAGGAATATTAACCTGTTTCCCATCGACTACGGCTTTCGCCCTCGCCTTAGGGGTCGACTAACCCTGTCCCGATTAGCGTTGGACAGGAACCCTTGGTCTTCCGGCGGGGAGGTTTTTCACCTCCCTTGTCGTTACTCATGTCAGCATTCGCACTTGTGATACCTCCAGCAGACCTCCCGATCCACCTTCAACGGCTTACACAACGCTCCTCTACCATGCTCCTAAGAGCATCCGCAGCTTCGGTTACCAGTTTTAGCCCCGGTATATCTTCCGCGCAGGCCGACTCGACTAGTGAGCTATTACGCTTTCTTTAAAGGATGGCTGCTTCTAAGCCAACCTCCTAGCTGTCTGGGCCTTCCCACATCGTTTCCCACTTAACTGGTATTTGGGACCTTAGCTGGCGGTCTGGGTTGTTTCCCTTTCCACGACGGACGTTAGCACCCGCCGTGTGTCTCCCGCGATTGCACTCCTCGGTATTCGGAGTTTGCATGGGGTTGGTAAGTCGGGATGACCCCCTAGCCCAAACAGTGCTCTACCCCCGAGGGTGAGACGCGAGGCGCTACCTAAATAGCTTTCGAGGAGAACCAGCTATCTCCCGGCTTGATTAGCCTTTCACTCCGATCCACAGGTCATCCCCTAATTTTTCAACATTAGTGGGTTCGGTCCTCCAGTTGATGTTACTCAACCTTCAACCTGCCCATGGATAGATCGCCGGGTTTCGGGTCTATTGCCTGCAA
>NZ_CP174288.1:3960000-4765000 GCF_052466715.1 Microbulbifer mixtoriginis (SeqCode)
GGCAAGGAGGCGAAAAAATTAGCGCGACTCAATCCTGGCGAAGAATTAACCTTTACAGTCAATGCGGATGGAAAATTGCAGGGTTTAGCGCTGCAAAAAGACCAACTCAGTCAGGTCAGATTTACCCGCGATGCGGAAAGCAGGTTCCAACACGATTTAGTCCAGCGTGAACCCGACAGCCATCCAGCTTATCGCCAGGGACAAATTGATAGCTCATTATTTGTTGCCGGTAGTGATGCCGGTTTGAGCGATAGCCTGATCATGGAAATGGCCGATGTCTTCAGTTCGGATATCGATTTCGCACTGGATATTCGCAAAGGCGACAGTTTCAGTGTGATGTTTGAAGAAAAATTCCTCGACGGAGAGAAAATCGGCAATGGTCCTATTCTCGCCGTCAGCTTTACCAATCAGGGGCATACTTACAGCGCAGTTCGCTATGTCGATAGTAGTGGCGATGCCAATTACTTCACACCTGAAGGTAAAAGCATGCGCAAGGCGTTTATTCGCACGCCATTGGATATAGTGCGTATCAGCTCACACTTTAATCCTCGCCGTCTACATCCAGTGTTCAAGTCGCGTCGTCCTCACAACGGTACCGATTATGCGGCTCCGCGCGGCACTCCAGTTTACTCAACGGGCGACGGCCGAGTCATTGCATCCGGCTACAGTAAGCCCAATGGCAACTATGTATTTATTCAGCATGGCGAACGCTACGTTACCCGCTATTTGCACCTAACAAAGCGCAAAGTGAAGAGAGGCCAGCGAGTAAAACAGCGCCAGGTTATTGGTACTGTCGGCTCTACTGGCTATGCCACCGGCCCCCACTTGCACTATGAATTCCTGGTGGATGGCAGACACCGCAACCCGGCCACAATCGTGCGTAAACTGCCCAAGGCCAAGTCTGTGCCCTCAGCGGAAATGACGCGCTTTAAAAACCAAACCCAGCCGCTGCTGGCTAAGCTGGAAAATTATCAGGGCCCCGCCCTGGCAAAACTCGAAGACGACAACTAAACAAGCACTATTTTTATGTCCGATCTTTTTATCGGCCTGATGTCCGGTACCAGCGTCGATGCTATCGACGCGGTACTGGTCGATTTTGGCGGCGAAGAGAAAATCAAGCCGCGCATCCTGGCAGCTCTAAGCCACCCTATCCACCCTTCATTGCGCAGTGCCATCCTCGCTCTATGCTCTCCAGGTCCCTCAGAATTAGACCGTGCGGGACAGCTGGATCGACAGCTTGGCCAAGTATTTGCCGAGGCAACGAATACCCTATTAGCTCGTGCCGGTATAGAACCGAGCGATGTCACCGCAGTCGGAAGCCACGGACAAACTGTCAGGCACCGGCCACCCGGCACCGTTAGCTCCCCCTTTACCCTACAGTTGGGCGACCCCAATACCATTGCAGCACTGACGGGTATCAGCACTATCGCAGATTTTCGTCGACGCGATATGGCCCTGGGAGGCCAAGGGGCACCATTGATGCCCGCCTTCCACCGCGCCGCATTCAAAACCGAAAGCAACCGTGCCGTTGTCAATATTGGCGGCATGGCCAATATCACCGAGCTGAAAGCCGATGGCAGCATTTGTGGTTACGATACTGGCCCCGGCAATGCCCTGCTGGATTACTGGGTAGGTCTACACAAAAAACAGCCTTTCGATCGGGACGGCGGATGGGCAGCCAGCGGACGCGTAAGTCCCGAGTTGCTCAATCGTTTGATGTCAGCCCCCTACTTTTCCGCTGAGCCTCCCAAGAGCACTGGGCGTGAAACTTTCAATGCCAACTGGCTAGAACAGGCCCTGGCTGGGCTAGAGCTAGCTCCCGCAGACGTACAGGCAACTCTATCGGAAGTTACCGCTGCGAGTATTGCTGAAGCCGTGCATTCATTCGCTGATGGTGGAGAGTTGCTAATATGCGGTGGCGGGGCCAGGAATAAGGATTTGTTATCCAGGTTGCAGAGGCGGTTGCCCACTTGGTCGATTGCCGATACCGGCACCTACGGTATTGATGCCGATTGGCTTGAGGCAGTGGGCTTTGCCTGGCTGGCACGGCAGACATTACTCGGCCTGCCCGGTAATTGCCCCGGTGTGACCGGAGCAAAAAAAGAAGCCGTGCTAGGGGCTATCTATCCCCCTTGAGCGGCTAGCTGACGAGCGGCTCAGATTGAGAAAGATGAGCCGCAGCCACAGGTCGAAGAGGCATTGGGGTTTTGCACCACAAAGCGGGAACCGGCTAGTCCCTCTTCGTAGTCCACATTGGCACCCACTAAATAGGGGTAGCTCATCGCATCAACCAGCACCTGGATACCATCCTTTTCGATAATGGCATCGTCTTCGGCAACCAGTTCATCGAAGGTAAAACCGTACTGGAATCCAGAGCAGCCGCCACCGGTTACAAAGACCCTGAGCTTTAATTCCGGGTTGCCCTCCTCTTCCAACAGGCTCTTGACCTTAGCCACCGCTTTATCGGTGACCACTAGTGGTGCAGGAGAAAAGGATACAGCTTCTGACATAAGTCTCTCTCAACTCATCGGGACGTTCGCAGCTCGTATAAAAACCATACTGAGCACAGCCTCGGGGGCGTCATCTTGCTTAAACCCAGCAAATCAGTCAAGTATTTGGCACAACAGACCCCAGCATCAGTGAGAACCGGGGCAGTAATTTAAGGTTTAGTTTATGAGGCTTCTATCACCGTCTCGTCTTCGGAATACCCAATCATAGGGGGCTCACCCGCAGAACTGAGGTCGGCATTGGAAACCAAGGCGCCATTGACCTGGGCACCTTTCATCATCTCAATCAACTTGTAGTGTACATTGCCCTCTACCATCGCCTTGGAAGCCAATTCCAAATGACGGGCAGCAAATACATCTCCACTCACATTACCATTGATGACCACCTGGGGCACACGGATTTCTCCCTCTATAACGCCACCCTCGACAATCTGTAAGCGGGCATCGCTGTCGCTATGAGCGGAAACATTGCCCTTTACTTTGCCCTCGATTACCAGGTTACCTCGAAAGTGTATATCGCCAGTGACTTCCGTCTGGCGCGCGATCAGAGTGGTATGGTTACTACCGGTGCTGGCCATAGTTACGTGCTTCTCTTTTTTTCTTAACATAATCCCTAAAACCTCATGCCTTTGGCATCAATGCTAGCTTTTCTGTACCAACCAGCCGTAGCGCTGTTCAATATTGAAACCCGTGCGCCCACTGGACTTGAGCGACAGCTCCACACCCTCTGGAATAAATCCTTCCGGTAGGCTCAACTCACCCTCAATGTTCTGAAAATATTTAAAACGCAGCGGTATAGACTCTGTATCCACCTGCTCCGATAAGTCTTTGAGGGCGTAGCGCATTGGCTCACCATCCTGACGACCCACAACTGTAAAAGTGGCAGCCCCCTTGATTACATTGCGGCGCGCTGCCGACTGCTGCACTTGCAGCTTGTACTGATAGCTGTGCGCATCAGCAGTCTGGGAGAGAATAAAACGTCCAATTGAAACCCCTTCCCCTCCTTCTGCTGGCGCCATGACCCCTCGATAAAAAGAGATTTCCTGCTTCAGCTCGGCAATCTGACTCTCTTTCTGTACCAACTCAGTTCGCACCGCTTCACTGGCCTGCTCACCGATTACCAAAGACTGCTCGGCGGTAGCTGCACGCAGGCGCAACTCTTCATTCTCGCTATTAAGCGCCTCGAGTTTCTCCAGCACCCGGGTGTACTCCAGAGTCTTTTCATCGAGGTTTTTACGTAGATGGTATTGGCCCGCAAAATAAGAGCCAGCAGCGGTGACCAAAACCAACAAGGTGACTCCACCTACCGCAATCACGCCGGAGAAGGGGCGATGAGGCACCACTTTCATACGGTACTGCTTGCTGCCTTTCACTTTGAGCTCCATAAAATTCGCTGGGGCTAAACCGGAATTGCCGGTTGTCGTAATTATTTGATTTTAAGGCAGCAGCGCAGGGCTCTCCAAGCCCAACGTCTCAGTTAAGCCAAACATAATGTTCATATTTTGGACCGCCTGAGCCGAGGCGCCCTTGGCAAGATTGTCGATCACCGACATTACCACCAGGGTATCCCGATCCTGGGGCTGCATCACGGAAATCCTGCACATATTTGTTCCGCGCACACTACGGGTTTGAGGGTGACTTCCAGCCGGCAGTACATCCACAAAGGGCTCATCTTTGTAACGCTGCTCAAATAGCATCTGCAATTCACTTGCCGACAGGCTCGCTGAGGAGCTGGTTTTAGCAAAAAGTGTGGCGTGGATGCCCCTGACCATAGGAAGTAGGTGCGGCACAAATGTCACCTTTATCGGGTTGGCACCGAGTGGTTGTATATCCCGCAACCCCTGCTCAATCTCTGGTAAATGGCGATGGCCCGCAGCGGAGTAAGCGCGGAAGTTATCGCTATTTTCCGCCAGAATTAGATCGGTCTTGGCCTGACGCCCGGCACCACTAGCACCACTGGCCGCACTGGCAATCAGTTCTGATGGTTCCACTACCCCCGCTTCCACTAGAGGGATCCAGCCCAACTGAATCGCAGTGGGATAGCAACCGGGACAAGCCACCAGTTGCGCAGCTGCAATATCGGCGCGGTTGACTTCGGGTAACCCGTAAACCGCCTCCTTGGCCAAGGCCGGAGCTGCGTGCTGCTGACCGTACCAGGCTTCCCAGGAGGGAATGTCCTTGAGACGAAAATCAGCGGAGAGGTCGACCACCCGCACGCCGCGTTCAATCAGCGCCGGCACCTGCGCTTGTGCAACTCCATGGGGAGTCGCAAAAAATACAAGATCACAGCTAGCCAGCTGCTCAACATTCGGTTCACAAAAAGCCAGGTCATAATGACCACGCAGACTGGGAAATAATTCAGCGACAAGTGTTCCCTTCAGGGATCGTGAGGTGATTGCGGTTACCTTTACCTGAGGATGTGTCGCCAAAATCCGCAGCAGTTCCACTCCCGTGTAGCCGGTGCCTCCGACAATTGCTACCTTAATCACCTTGCAAAACTCTCCCGATAAATTCGTCAATTGAGACGATAATCATAAAATCAGCCAAGCACTCTAACACAAGCCCCGGACCTTGAAGGATGTGCGGTGTCACAGCGCCCCAGGATTTCACTTAAAAGCACCCTGAGCCGTTACTTACCAAAGACAAACGGCCTGGAACAGATCCGCCTGCAACTCTCTGCCCGGGAAGCCCTGGCGCCACTGCTTGGCATGGCTTTGATTACCGGAGCACTCGCCGGTGGAGTCACAGTGTTATTCCGTTTTGCTATGGAGTGGCCAACAACTTTTTTTCTTTCAGTCCCCCAAAATTATGAGTCGTTGCCCCCACAGTGGCGGTTTGCCCTACCGATAATCGGCTCTCTACTCATCGGGGTTATTTACCTGGCGCTCAGTCCCAAGCGCTACGACGTCGGTGTAGTGCATGTGCTCGACCGTCTCTATAACCACCAGGGCAATATGCCGATATCCAACGCAATACTGCAATTTTTCGCCGGTGCCATCGCCCTAATTAGCGGGCATTCGGTCGGGCGAGAAGGCCCAGCTGTACATCTGGGTGCCGCCAGCGGTAGCTGGTTAGCCCGTACACTGCGACTACCCAATAATTCTGCGCGCAACCTGCTAGGTTGTGGTGTTGCCGCCGCGATTGCCGCTTCTTTCAACACCCCCCTGGCCGGTGTGGTATTCGCTATGGAAGTGGTAATGCTGGAATATTCCGTGGCCGGTTTTTTACCGGTTATGTTGGCGGCGGTAACTGGGAGCGCAATCACCCAGCTCACTTTTGGGCGCGAACCAGACTTTAATGTGCCGGCAATCCATCTCAACTCCCTGGCCGAACTGCCAATTTTATTTTTGTGTGCACTGGCTATCGGCTTTCTGGCTGCACTTTTCATACTGGCCCACCGCAAACTCACCAAGCAGAATAATCGATCCCCACTATTGCGTTTTTTAGTGGTCGGACTGGTTACAGGCACCATAGGAATCTGGGTCCCAGAAATTCTCGGTGGGGGCTACGACACATTGCAAATGGCCATGCTGGGAGAGTTGGGCGTAAACACTTTGGTGGTTATTGTTGCGGCCAAGCTGGTTGCCACCGCTCTAGGGTCCGGGTTGGGTATTCCCGGAGGCGTCATTGGACCCAGTCTGATCCTCGGTGCCTGTCTCGGTGGCATCGCCGGCGGCCTTGCCAATATGTGGCTGGGTGAGCACACCGCAAGCCCTGGCTTTTACGCCATGGTGGGTATGGCAGCAATGATGGCTGCCATGCTCAACGCACCCCTCGCCGCCCTACTCGCTATTCTCGAATTGACCTACAACCCCAATGTGCTGTTCCCAGGCATGATGATGATCGTGGTAGCCACCTTGATCAGTCGACAATTTTTCGGCACCCAGGGAATTTACCTGGAGACACTGCGTGCATTAGACAAGGCCGGTACCCCAACCTGGCGTCAGCAGATGCTCAGTGGTGTGGGTGTTGCAAGTCAAATGGATCGGCGTTTTATTGTTGCTCAACAGGAAATTACTGTAGAGCAGGCACAGAGTTACATCGCACAACACCCCCAATGGATATTGATCGACCTATCTAATGAAAAACCGCCTGAACTCTTACGCGCCGCTGACTTGGCTACATTCCTCCAGGGCAGTGGAGAGGAGGGAAGTGAAGAGTCTCTTGTTGAGCACGAACAAAAAATCGGGGAAAAAGCAGCAACTATTGATTTGTTAAAAATTCCCGGTGAGCGCAAACAAATGGCGGAATTAAATTGGCGGGCAACTATGTTGGAGGCCCAGCAGGAACTGAAAAAAACCGGTGCCGACGCTCTCTACATCAGCCGCCATCAGAGCGGTTCTCTGGACAATCGCATCGCGGGCATTATTCTGCCGCTACAGATCGATAACTTTTACCGGAAATAATCGTTTCCGTTTTTATTTTTGAGGGGATATTCCATGTTGTGGATCAAGGCTTTTCACATTATTGCCATGGTATGTTGGTTTGCCGCGCTGTTTTATTTACCGCGTCTTTTCGTCTACCACGTAGATGCTACCGACGCCCTTAGCCGCGATCGTTTCTGCATCATGGAACGGCGACTGTATCGGGGGATCGCCATTCCGGCCATGCTCGCCACCGTCGGCCTGGGTATTTGGCTGTACAGCTTGAATCCCAGCTACTACACCTCAGCCGGCTGGATGCACGCGAAACTCACCTTCGTTGTATTGCTCCTGGCCTATCATCATATGTGTGGCGCCTACGTTCGTAAGTTCGCCCAGGGCACCAATACCCGCAGCGGGCGTTACTTCCGTATCTTTAATGAGGTTCCAACAGTGGCTCTATTCGCCATTGTAATTTTGGCAGTCGTGAAGCCATTTTAATTTGGCGCAAAATCATTCTTTGTGTGGGGCTTACAGGAACTAAAATTAGGCGCACAGCAATTGGCAGTCATGTAGATCTTTTATGGATACACCGCAGCCCATTATTTTGACCGTCACCCACCACGACCCCAGTGGCAGCGCAGGAATAGGCGCAGATACAGAAACGGCCGTCAGTTTAGGATGCCACGCAGCCTCCGTCGTCTCCGCCATTAGCGTCTGCAATACCGGGGAACTGCTCGGCGTAGCGCCAGTGGATGACAGCCTTTTAATTGAGCAGGCCCGCACGGTCCTTGAGGATATGCCGATAGCCGCTATCAAGGTTGGTTATCTCGGTTCGGTGGAAAATGTGCGGGCATTGCACAGCGTGCTGCGCGACTACCCGGACGTTCCAGTCATTATCGATCCAGATGCCACCCTGGCCGATAAAGAGAGTGTACTGGCCCCGCCTCTTTGGGAGGCCATGACCTCTCTGTTATTGCCATATGCCACCATGGTCTGCCCCAACCGCCGTGAGGCGCGCGCCATGGCAGTAGAGGCCGACACCCATGATGCTATGGCCCAGGAATTGTTGGAAAGCGGTTGTCGCTACCTGCTACTCACCGGAGTACCGCATGAGCAACAACTGCAGAATCGCCTCTACGATGAACGCGGCCTGATCCGTGAATTCCACTGGGAGCGGTTGCCGCCTGCAGCCTATGGGGTCTGCGGCACCCTCGCCACCGCCATCGCCTGTCATATCGCCCACGGCCTGACCATCACCGAGACAGTGAGCCGCAGCCAGCAATACGCCTGGAGCGCCATCCGCGACAGCCGTCGTCTGGGGATGGGACGGCCGATTCCCAACCGCTTATTCTGGTGTGAACGCTAGGGCACTTCTCACCTCATTGCACAATAGGATCCGCACCGACACTAAGGTCGGTGCGACTTACCAGCCAGCCTCCCCTACTGCGCCCTGACTCTTCACGCATTGTCCTTAGAGCTTCACCCCCTGATAATGGTCGCTGATTCTTGGCCTTTTTCGCAATTTCTGAATGAATTCTATGAGTAAATCCGAGCAGCTCTTTGCTGAAGCCCAGCAATTTATCCCCGGCGGCGTTAACTCACCGGTGCGCGCTTTCCGCGCTGTGGGCGGCACCCCTCTGTTTATCCGTCGCGCCGAAGGCGCCTACCTCTTCGATGCGGACGATAAGCGTTATATCGACTATGTACAGTCCTGGGGCCCGATGGTGCTGGGTCATGCACACCCGGAAGTGATTGAAGCGGTTGTGGAGCAGGCCCAGTCAGGCCTCAGCTTCGGTGCCCCCACCGAGCTGGAAACCGAGCTTGCCGAAGAGCTCTGCCGCCTATGGCCCAATATGGACCTGGTGCGCTTCGTCAACTCCGGTACCGAAGCCACCATGAGCGCTATCCGCCTCGCTCGCGGCTTCACCGGGCGCGATAAAATTGTGAAGTTTGAGGGCTGCTACCACGGTCATTCCGACTCACTACTGGTCAAAGCCGGCTCCGGAGCCCTAACCATGGGCGTGCCCTCCTCTCCCGGTGTTCCTGTCGCCCTGGCCGACCACACGATTACCCTTAGCTATAACGATGCTGACGGCGTGCGCGCCTGCTTCGATGAAATTGGCGACCAAATTGCCTGTATTATCGTGGAACCAGTTGCCGGCAATATGAACTGTATTCCTCCAGTCCCCGGTTTCCTCGAGACATTGCGCGAAGTCTGCGACCAGCACGGCGCCCTGCTGATTCTCGACGAAGTAATGACGGGCTTCCGTGTAAGCCTTACCGGAGCCCAGGGCCACTTCGGAATCGAGGCGGACCTGACCACCCTAGGTAAGGTTATCGGCGGAGGCATGCCGGTAGGCGCCTTCGGTGGAAAACGCGAAATTATGGAGCAAATCGCCCCCCTGGGACCGGTTTATCAGGCCGGCACTTTATCCGGCAATCCCGTGGCCATGGTTGCGGGCCTCGAAACTTTACGTTTAGTGGAGGAAGCCGGCTTTTATGAGCCTTTAGTAGCCAGAACAGATCGTCTGGTAGAAGGTATCTTGGCCGCAGGTAAAAAGGCCGGTATTCCCATCACCGCCAATAAAGCCGGCAGTATGTTCGGATTCTTCTTTACCGAAGAACCCCAAGTCACCAATTACCAGCAGGTAATGGCCTGTAATAACGAGCGCTTTAATCAATTCTTCCACGGAATGCTTGAGGAAGGCGTATACCTGGCACCTGCTTCCTATGAGGCCGGGTTTATGTCCGCCGCCCATAGCGACGAGGATATCGAAGAGACTATCGCTGCCGCAGAACGCGTCTTCGCCCGGCTCGACTAGCCCTTCTCTCTCAGGCATCCATCGCAGGGTGGGTGCCTGTACGCTCTCCCAGTATCACAACGGCCCCCCAAGCACTGTAGATCAACGCTTTGTCGAAGAAACGTTGTTCTTTTGTTATTAGTGATCAAAAATGTATACAAAATTAAAAAGGTATACATTTTGAGAAGCTTGCTTTCCGATACCAGCCTGTCCACGATCAGCGCTGGCTTTATCGCCGTGCTGGTCGCCGTAACCAGCTCCGCAGCCATTGTGTTTGAAGCAGCCCGCACAGCCGGCGCAGACGAAGCGATGATTGCTTCCTGGATCGGCGCTTTGGGGTTGGGGATGGGGCTCTCCGGTATCTTCTTCTCCTGGTATTATCGCGCACCGATTGTTACCGCATGGTCGACTCCCGGCGCAGCATTACTAGCAACCAGTCTCAGCGGTATCCCAATTGCCGAGGCCATCGGTGCATTTTTTTTCAGCGCTATGCTGACCCTTGTAGTAGGCCTCTCCGGAGCCTTCGAACGAGTAGCCAGGCTAGTACCCGCCCCAATTGCCGGCGCCATGCTGGCGGGCATATTGCTCCAGTTCGGCCTCGCTACTTTCACCTCATTACAATCCCAGCCTGTACTAGTGGGTGCCATGTTGTTGGCCTATTTCATCGGGCGGCGCTGGATACCCCGTTACGCCATTATTTTGGTACTCGCTTGTGGGGTGGCTGTCTGCTGGAAACTGCAATTGTTCGTACCTGACCAGATTCACTGGCAGGCTGCAAAGCCCATTTGGGTTACACCGGAATTCAAACTCTCAACCCTAATCAGCGTCGGCATCCCGTTGTTTATCGTCACAATGACTTCCCAATATCTACCAGGGGCTGCAACCCTGGCTGCCAGTGGTTACCAACGAGTGCCAGTTTCTCCACTGATTAGCGGAACAGGATTAACCAACCTGCTTCTCACTCCTTTCGGCGGCTTCACCCTGACCCTGGCGTCGATTACCGGGGCAATTTGTACCGGACCCGAAGCACACCCCAACCCAGACAAACGCTATACGGCCGGGATTGCCGCGGGCTTCTTCTATCTTCTGGTAGGATTATCCGGCGCCACCGTAGTGGCATTATTCAGTAATTTCCCCAAGGCACTCATAGCCGGCCTGGCTGGCCTGGCGCTGCTTGGGACACTAGGCAACTGCTTAGCGAGTGCTACCGCAGATACAGAAAACCGTGAGGCGGCGCTAATCACCTTTCTTGTCAGCGCTTCAGGCATCAGCTTCTTGGGCATAGGCGCTGCTTTTTGGGGCCTGGTCGGCGGACTGGGCTGTTATTGGTTTTTCAAGCAGGATAATAAATAAAGGGCCAATGAACCTTTACGAGAAAATCAAAGCCGATTTACAGCGGGGACATTTTCCCGCAGGCCAGGCATTGAAGCAGGCTGAACTGGCCGAGTTCTACGAGGTCAGTCGTATCCCCATAAGGGACGCCTTGCAGCGGTTGAAAAATGAAGGCTGGCTATCGCCCCATGGCAAGCGGGGTGTCGCTGTACCCGAGTTCGATCCGTTGGAAGTAGAAGATCTGTACCTGATGCGTATGCGCCTGGAACCTCTAATACAGACCCTTGCGCAAAAAAAACTCACCGGGGAAATTCTTGGTCGGGCACGAGACATTCTCGATACCATGGAGGGGAACCCCAACCTCTCAGCCGAGCAGATCGGCATTCTTAACTGGCAATTTCACGCCACTATCTACCTCGCCGCAGAGCGCCCCACCCTTTTCGCTACTGTGGAGCAGCTGCACAGACAATGTGAGCGCTATATTGGTTACCAATCCCGCAGCCTGGACTACCAAAACACCAGCCAGAAAGAGCATTACTCAATTCTCGAGGCCCTACAACAAAAGAAGGAACAGGAAGCGGCAACCCTGCTAGCCACGCATATCGAAACCGCCGGCAAGCAATTGGTGTCCTTTCTTCACACCACGCCAAACAGCCCCTAAAGCAAGTTGAGGGAAATCACCGGTGGCGGCAATTTGATATGATGGCCGCCAATTGCGGTCGCGGGATTGCTGCGGCCTTATCGATAGCCGGAGTAATTCCCTATGAGTCAAAATCTCGGCCGCGGAGCCTACCCCAACACCCGCTTGCGCCGCCTGCGGGCGCAGGATTTTTCCCGTCGACTGGTGAGGGAGAATCAGCTCAGCTGCGACGACCTGATCCTGCCCCTGTTTGTCATCGAGGGGCGCAGCGAAACTCAGAGGGTGGCTTCGATGCCCGGCGTCGAGCGCCTCAGTGTGGACCTGTTGGCCAATAAGGCCAAGTCCCTGCAACAGCTCGGTATTCCCGCCGTCGCGCTGTTTCCCGTAGTGGACCCCTCGGTAAAATCCGACTGCGCCAGCGCTGCCCACGATGCCAATGGCCTGGCCCAACGTGCCGTGCGGGAATTGAAGAATGCCGTGCCGGAGTTAGGGGTTATTACCGATGTGGCCCTGGACCCGTTCACCAGCCACGGTCAGGATGGCTTGATGGATCACAGCGGCTATATCGTCAATGATGAGACGGTTGAGGTACTGGTACAGCAGGCACTGTCCCACGCCGCAGCTGGGGCGGATATGGTAGCGCCGTCAGACATGATGGACGGCCGTATCGGCGCTATTCGTACAGCACTTGAAGGCGCCGGGCACAGCAATACCCTGATCATGTCCTATGCTGCCAAATACGCCTCCGCCTACTACGGCCCCTTCCGCGATGCTGTCGGCTCTGCCGGTAACCTCAAGGGAGGCAGCAAAGCCAGTTACCAGATGGACCCCGCCAACTCGGATGAAGCCTTGCACGAGTGTGCCCTAGATCTACAAGAAGGGGCGGATATGGTGATGGTGAAGCCCGGTATGCCCTATTTGGATATCGTGCGCCGGGTGAAAGAAGAGCTGCGAGTACCCACTTTTGCCTACCAGGTAAGCGGCGAGTACGCCATGCACTGCGCCGCGTTTGAAAATGGCTGGCTGCAGCGCGAGGCGGTAATTCTCGAGTCCCTATTGGCGTTTAAGCGCGCGGGCGCGGACGGAATCCTCACCTATTTTGCCGAGGAGGCCGCACAGCTACTGCAGGGCTGAACCCTTGTAAATTTTGCGCGGCCTGCGCCGCGCCACCGGTTCAGGGCCATTGGTCTTCCAGCGCGGGGCCCACCGGCTGGGCCTCCTCAACGGGGACACCCCGGTAGTCCACCTCTGTGGACTGTCCGCGAGGGAGCTCCAAAGGCTCCAGACTGGAATCCCCACCCAATGTCTCGGCATCATCACGGCGCAACTGCTCTCGCATTTGATGGCGGCGCTCACTTTCATATTGGCGCCGCTCTGTATCATTGCCCCAACCCGGTGTCATCTGTTCCCTTGGAGCCGCCTCGGAGCGCTCATTGCCAAACAGGTTGCGGAACCAGCGCCAGCGGTCGCGCCCGCGACATTCAGGCGCAGGTTGCAAGTGGGTTTCGTAGGAGAAGGGAATCTCATAGCCGCCCCGACAGTAATCCGGGTCCATAAACTGCCCGCGCGCATTCACCTCTTTGAACTCAACACCCCGCGGTGCCTCGACAGGACCATGCTGATGGGGCAACTTGCGCATGATTTCCGTCCAGATCGGCAGAGCTCCGGTAGAACCGGTTAGACGGGTGCGTACGTTGTCATCGCGCCCGAGCCACACCACGGCGGTAACCTCAGGGGAAAACCCTGCAAACCAGCTGTCGCGGTTATTGTTGGTAGTACCCGTCTTACCGGCAAAGGGCACACTACTGGGCAGACGCTTGGCCGACCTGCGCCCGGTGCCTTCGCGCATCGCCTGCTCCAGCCCCCAGCGCAATAGGTAGGCGGGCACCGGATCGATACCGCGATTAGTGCGCGGACGGAAGTGCTGTACCCGCCCTCCCTGTGCATCGGATACTGCCATCAAAGTGCGCGGTTGCACCGTCTCGCCATTATTGGCGATGGTCTGATACATGCCTGCTACCTCAAATGGCGTCATCTCCACTGCGCCTAACAACATTGCAGGCACATGCGGCAGACTGGTATCTACACCCAGACGTCGAATTGTCTGACGCACATTCTGCAGTCCCAGATCGAGCCCCAGATGGGCAGTAGCCAGATTGTAAGACTTGGCCAAGGCGACATAGAGAGGTACCTGACCGTGGGCGAGCTTATCGAAGTTCTGCGGCATCCATACATCGCCATCGGCTTCCTCAATTCGCACTGGCGCATCGTCGATCAAGGTTGCCAGGTTGTACTCTTCGGGACGCTCCAAGGCAGTTAAGAAGACTGCCGGTTTGATCAGAGAACCCACCTGGCGGCGCGCCTCCAGGGCTCGATTGAAGCCGGGATAATCCGGATCACGGTCTCCCACCATGGCCAACACATTACCCGTGTTGTTATCTAGCAATACCGTGGCAGCCTGAAGAGTATTCGCCTTAATTTTGCGATCTTTCTCCAATTTCTGTACGCCTTGACTGATGGACTCTTCCGCGAGTTTCTGCACCGACGGCGCAAGGGTTGTATAAACCCGCAAACCGGTGGTGCGCAGCTCCTCGTAGGAGTAATAAGGACGCAGCTCTGAAAGCAGGCGCTCGGTAAAGGCCGGGTAGGGATTCTGTGCGGTTACACCGCCTTTCACCACACCCAGTGGTTTGGCGGAGTAGTGCTCGAACTCTGCCTGGGTAATCAGGCCCTGCTCGCGCATCAGTTCCAGAACGGTGTTGCGACGCTTCAATGCGCGCTGGGGATGGCGCCAAGGGTTGTAGTAGGAGGCACCCTTGGCCAGCCCCACTAGCAGGGCGACCTGATGGGGCTCTAGAGTATCCAGCGGCTGTTGGAAATAGAACTCCGATGCCAGGCCAAAGCCATAAATACCTCTGGCTCCCTGCTGGCCCAACCACACCTCATTGATGTACTCCTGCAGGATATAACCCTTGTCGTAGTGAATCTCCATCAATACCGCCATCAAGGCTTCATTGATCTTGCGCTGCAGGCTCGGCTTATGGTCGAAAAAGATATTCTTAACCAGCTGCTGAGTAATGGTTGAGCCGCCCTGCACCAGACGACCCGCCTTGATATTCGCCACCATGGCGCGGGCAATGCCTCGCGGAGAGATGCCGAAGTGGTTGAGGAAGTCTTGGTCTTCCACCGCTATCAGGGTATTCGCCACCAACGGCGGGATATCCTTGAAACGCACCGGGTTGCGATCGTCTCCGCCCCCCAGCAATGAACCGATATTAGCGGCATCCAGGCGGAACTCGGCGATGCGCTGCCCATCTTCATCGCGCAGGTTGTCAATTTCATCGTTACGCAGGCGGAAAGTAACCATAGCCGCCGGCTCACGGCCATCGGCATGAATAAAGTCCCGGCGCCAGACCCGGTAATTCATCCCCTCGTGTGTCCAGGCGCCAGGTTCCGTCAGAGTCTTTTGTTTGCGGTAGTTGAGGGCGGCAAACTCGCTTTCCAGCTCATCAGGGTGCATTGCCATGCCTTCCCGCAGTACCAGAGGGCGCGCAAAAACCCGCGCCGGCAACTGGTACTGGCGGCTATCGAGACGCTCCCGCAGCTGTACGTCGAGGTATGCCATATAGCCGGCAAGGGCCATTGCCCCCACCAGGGCCAGCAGGAATAAGAACTTTAACCAGCGGTAGCGTCTTTTCGGTTTTGACGCTTTACTGCGCCGGCGTTTCGTCGAGGCCATATAAGAGTTTTCCAGCTGCCATCTCGGTACATCTCTAGACAGTGGGGATCTTCAGGAGTCTCATCACTATCACAGGCAGGACACCAGCAGGTGGCAGCTCCGCTGGTATCTTGCCGTAGACGCCTGAACCGGCGCCTTGGGGAACATCCGTGAACCGCCAGAATCCGGGCTGAGTATCCCGGTAGTCATACCACAAGCACATAAAGTACCTGTTCGAGGATTGACCGCAATTGCCTCCTATAAGTTCATATTGAGGCATATGACGCCTTTATAAACGCTGACCGCTTTAAGTCAAACCAACCACCTTGCACTTGCCATAATCACAGCCATAATGCGGCGGAAATCTATACAAATCGCCCGAAAAGGATGGATATGCAGCAATATGATCTCTACGGCATCGGCGCCGCCCTCTTGGACACGGAAATTGAGGTATCCGACAAGGATCTTGCGGAGCTCGGTGTTGAAAAGGGGATTATGACCCTAGTGGACGATGCCCGGCAAAAACAGCTGGTAGACGACCTTCGGGACCACATGATCACCGCCAAACGCGCCTGTGGTGGCTCTGGTGCCAATACAGTTATCGCCGCCAGCTATTTTGGCCTGAACACTTTCTATTCCTGCAAAGTTGCCGCCGACGATAACGGAGATTTCTATCGCAGCAACCTCAGCGCCGCTGGCGTTGACTATCCAACCACTTTGCAGCAAGCAGATGGCGGCACTACCGGTAAGTGCCTGGTAATGATTACCCCCGATGCCGAGCGCAGTATGAATACCTACCTGGGTATCAGCGAGCAACTCTCGGTAGCCGAACTGGATAGCGAAGCCCTGAAAGCCTCCAAGTGGGCCTATATCGAAGGTTATCTGGTCTCCTCCGAAACTGGGCGCCGCGCCGCTATCACTCTGCGTGAACAGGCCCAGCAAGCAGGTGTGAAAACCGCGCTGAGCCTTTCAGACCCGGCAATGGTGCAATTCTTTGGCGAGGGCTTGCGAGAAATGATTGGCGGCGGCGTAGATATGCTGTTCTGCAATCGCGATGAGGCCCTGGGCTTCACCGGCACCGACTCACTGGATGCTGCGGCAGAAGCAATGAGCGATTACTGCCGCAGCTTTGCCATCACTCTGGGCGCCGATGGTGCGCTACTGTGGGATGGCACCAAGCAATACCGAGTTGCCAGTCCGCAGGTGCGCGCAATAGACACCAACGGTGCCGGCGATATGTTCGCAGGCGCATTTCTATATGCACTCAACCGGGAGATGGGCTTTGCTGAGGCCGGCGAACTCGCCTGCCGCGCCGCCGCCCAGGTAGTCAGCCAATACGGTCCACGACTACAAGCAGAACAACACCCAGAGCTATTGGCAACGGTTATCTGAAGTCAGCGGTAGAGATTGAGGGCGGCCTTTACCGGCCGCTCAGCTTTAAACCTTAGGGCTCACCAATATCGGGCAATCCCGAAGCGGCAGCAATACCGAAGCCCTGGGCGTAATCCACCCCCATACGACAGAGTTTATCCATCAGTTCGGGGCTCTCGACATACTCGGCGATAGTGCTGATCCCCATACGCTTTGCCAGGTGATCAATGGTACTGACCATCGCGCTGTCGATCTCATCCGCAAGCATATTGCGCACAAAGCTCCCGTCGATTTTGAGGAAGTCCACCGGTAACTGACGCAGGTAAGCCAGCGAAGAGACTCCACGGCCAAAGTCGTCCAGGGCAAAACTACAGCCCGCAGCGCGCAGCTTGTGGATAAAAATCAGAGCCCTTTCAAGGTTGTTGATGGCACTGGTCTCGGTAATCTCAAATTGTACCCTTGAAGGCGTTACCCCCTCCTCACTCATTGATGCGAGTACAAAGTCTGCAAACGTATCATCGCCCAAGCTGATACCGGAAATATTGATGGCATAGCTGGCCGTAGCAATACCGATCAGTTGCTCCTGGGCCATATAACGGAACACGCGCTGAATAACCCAACGATCTACCTCCTCAATTAGGCCATAGCGCTCCGCCGCGGGTAGGAACAAGCCCGGCGAGATCACCCCTCCATCCCGTCCGCGCATGCGTACCAGAATTTCATAGTGATGAATCTGGCGCTCCCCTTTCAGGGAGACCACCGGCTGCCGATAGAGGATCAAGCGATCTTCTCGCAGGGCAGCGTGAATTTCTGCAACCCAGGTGGACTCACGACGCTTTTCCAACGCCTTGCGCGAATCTCCAAACAACTTTATCCGGTTGCGCCCCTGATCCCTGGCTGAGCAGCAGGCATCATTGGCGGTTGCCAGCAGCTGGCTGGCACTGGGAGTGAATCGGTCCACACCCACCACCCCAATTGATATCGCTACACGGTTATCATTACCCTGCCAGTGGAAGCTAAATTCCTGAACAGATTCGCGCAGACGCGCAACCACGCGCCCGCCCTCTTCAAGGGTGCAATCCCGCAGCAAAATGGCGAACTCATCACTGCCCACACGTGCAAACAAATCGGCCCCAGATAAGCCCTTCTGTAGCAGTGCAACCAGTTGCACCAACAACTGGTCACCGGCGACAAAACCCAGGGTGTCGTTGATTACTTTGAATTGATAGACATCCAAGTAAAGGAGTACATGATGCTGACGCTTATCGACGCACTGCGACAGGAGCTTTTGCAACTCGCTCTCGAAATACTGTCGATTGGGTAAGCGGGTTAACGCATCGTGGCTGGTCTGCCAGCTCAGGCGAGTAGACACTCGTCGGGCAGCAGAGGTATCCCGCAAGACCAACACATAATTTTTTAATGTGCCGGCATCCCACAAAGCCATCACCTGCACAGAGACTTCCAGCGGTGGACGATTTTCCCCAAGTCGCCAAATAAAGGCGCGAACCTCCCGCACGCTGGGTACTTCGTGAGAAGGGGAGTCTGGTATCAGCGCAGGCAACAGGGTGCCCTGACTATCGCGAAGCCGCAGGCCCTCGTTCACAGGCTGACCAGGCAGGAGTCCAACCAGGTCACCACTCATCTCACTGACCAACGGATTGGCATATTGCACAATACCGCGGGGATCGGTGACGATCACTCCATCGGCAATCTCCCCCAGCGCCGCCTCAGCGGCCTGTAGGCTGATCTGCTCACAGGGTTTGAGTTGAGCCTCCAGCTCCCCCAACAAACCGAGGTATTCGGCGGATTGAGTGTCAAATAAGGCCACAGCCACACTCCCAGTGGAAACCGAAATATCCCTGGAAAAGGGTGGCTGGCGCAGCCCTTGTAGGCATGTCACCGCAAGAAATGGCTAAAAATAGCCTTATCATCGCCCAAAATCGCCGATTGTATTCAATTATCCAGCCTCCAGCCGGCTCACTTCAGTAGATCCCTAAATTGCACATTCAAAGATTTGCGCGCAAGAATTTTTTCAGTTTCTCATCTTCGAATACCCGCTGCATAGTCGCACTCAGCAGGCTATTCACCCGGCTTTCCACCTCTTCGCGGCTGGGCTTAATCAGATTGCGGTCTTTGCCAGAGGAACTGTAAGTTCCAAAATAGGTGGCATGGCCCACCTTAACCTCCAAGTGAATCTCAGCAGAGGTATCAACCTGGGTGGTGTAGACCTGACTGGGGCTGTTATACGTCAGCTTCACCAACTTCGCCGTCACCTGCACCTCAGGTGCTGAGTCGGTGATACGGAATGACCAATTGGCAAAACCCTGGCTCAACCCTGCGGCGATAGCACTACCTGCATCGTTGGCAATACTCACCTGGGATGTGTCTGCATAGACTCCGCCGAGAGAACCGAGCCCCCCACCGGATAGTTCATTAACACCGCGAACATTGAGGCTATAGCCCGAACCAATGGATTCGGGAGCCACCTGAACCTGTGGATACAATTGGATTTGCAGTGGGCTGTGAGCACACCCAGCCACGACCAGGGCCCCCAGCAATAACAATAACTTCTTCATTTTTCTTACCTTTACTTCAACAGGATTTTTTTACCCAGCACCGCCATGATGATGGTGGTGATCTTTTTCAAGTCCATCTCGCCCCATGATCGGAACCACGACCTCCAAACTACTTCCGTCGTCAAAAAGCAGGCGTAGGGGCAGTGTATCTCCAGCCTGAAGGCGCACCCCGTGAATCATCAAGTGGATACCACCTGGCATCATCTGTAGTTTCTCTCCAGCGGCAATCGACAGTTTCTCCAGTGGACGCATACGGTTGACGCCCCGCTCACGCTCAGTGGTATGCAAATTGACAGCCCCCTCCACACCTCCGGGCAACTCCACCGCCGTCAACTGCAGCGGTTGTTTGCCGGTGTTGTGCAGGGAGAGGTACGCCGCGCTCATAGGTGCTCCCGGCGGAGTCTCTCTGGCATAACCCTCAATCATAAGAGACTGGGTGAGGGCCAAAGCCCCCAAGGTGTACAAAAGGCTGCTGGAAAGCAGAATCCACACAAATACATTTGGCTTTTTCACTGGACCCCTCCACTGGGTTTAATAAGAAGTAAACGCGCGGGACTGCCAATCTTTATATCCCCCCGCACCCGATAACCGGGCACCGCTTCACGCAGCTGCTGGTAAACCCAGCGACCTTCCGCGTCATTACCGGTGACAATTATGACGCGTAGTTGTTCTCTGCGAATACGCTGGGCCACTTGGCGCAGCTGTGTGACCAAATTTTCCGATCTCGCCCGCAGCCCAGCCGCAGGCAGGCCAATAGCCTCTCCCTGTGGTAGATCCAGCTGTGCGCGGCCGCGCTCATGGACTAGCTGTGTACGCACCTCAGCCACCAAAGGATTCCCCGGAGCCAGCATTTCTGCGCGCTGTAGTAGGCCACCCACTTCGGTAAAAGCACGCCTGCGCAGCGCTTCCCGTGCACGCTCAACGTAGGTAACCACAATTGTTTGAATTCCAGTCTGCGCCTTACGATTTCCAGGGTCCAACTTCTGCACGTTTAGGTAGTAGTCATAGGCACTGGCGCCGGCAGGCTTGGTAAGATGGCCTTTGCGTAACGCCTGTTCAGCACGCTTTAAGAAGTAGGCCACATTGTTACGCCGCACCTCATTAACGGATGGTTTGGCTTTCTGCGGAGGTGGGCTGGGCGCCGGGGGAGGGGGTTGTTGCGAAGCACAGGCACCAAGTAACGCCGCCATCAAGAGGCAGATAGCAAAGCTGTGAAGGCGTTCAAGTGACGGCAAAGCAATTCTCCGCTGTTGTTTTTTTGTACCACTAGCATCGCTATACTGCTGACGCGACTGAACCCCCGTCCGGCGTAGCAGTCAGAACCATGCGCCCGACTATAATGAATTTTTTCATCTATGGCTGTGATGACCAAAAGTTTCAGAAATAATTTCCTCGCACTGCTGGCAATATTGCTATGCCTATCCACAACCAACGCTTTTGCGCAGGCGGAAAGTAACCCTTTTGCGTCTTCTATCGGCCAGCAGCAAAATACCTTCCTGCCAGTGGACGAAGCCTACCGGCAGGACCTGCTGCTGAGTGGCAACCAGCTCAGTGCGCTGTTTGAAATAGCTCCAGAATATTATCTCTATCGCGACAAACTTGCCCTTTACCTTGTAGAAAACGGACAAAAGACCGCAGTTCCACTGAATCTCCCCAGCGGTGAAGTTATCTGGGATGAGTATTTCGAGAAGGAAACCGAGGTCTATCGCGGCCAGCTGGAATTCCCCATTCCCCTCAACGACAGCGCCAATAACTTACAATTAGAACTGCACTATCAGGGCTGTGCCGATGCGGGGCTCTGCTACCCGCCAGAGGTACGCCACTATCGCGTGGATATTGGCTCGGGAAGCATCCAGCCTATTGAGGGAGGCCCGCAAAATTCTTCTCCCCAAAGTACAGGTGGCAGCTCCTCGCCTCAGGGAAGTAACGCTAGCGCCATCACGCTCCCCCTGGCACTACTTTTCGCCTTTGCCGGCGGCCTGCTGCTCAACCTGATGCCCTGTGTTTTTCCAGTGCTTTCAATCAAGCTGCTGGCAGTTAGCCAGACAGCACAGAATGCCAATCAACGTCACCATCACGGCTGGGCCTACTCCGCCGGCGTTGTACTCAGCTTTGTCGCCATTGCCGCCACCATGCTGGCATTGCGCGCCGGCGGTGAGGCGATAGGTTGGGGGTTCCAGCTACAGTCTCCCTGGTTGGTAGCCGCATTGGCCTACCTGTTCTTTATCATGGGGCTCAGCTTGTCCGGTGTCACAGAGATCGGCAGCAGCCTGATGGGCGTTGGTAGCAATTTAAGTAACAGTCAGGGGTTGCGCGGCTCTTTTACCTCCGGCGCCCTGGCCACACTCGTGGCCAGCCCGTGCACAGCGCCCCTGATGGGTTCGGCGCTGGGCTTTGCAGTTACACAATCTCCAGCCGTGGCGCTCAGTGTTTTTGCCGCCCTTGGCGCCGGTATGGCCGCCCCTTTCTTGCTGCTCACCTATGTTCCCGCTCTAGTGGACAAACTGCCACGCCCCGGCCCCTGGATGGACCGCTTAAAGCAACTACTGGCCTTCCCCATGTACTTGACCGCAGTGTGGCTGCTGTGGGTATTGGGACGTCAGACTGGTGGCGATGGTATCGCTCTGGTTCTCAGCGGCGCTGTGGCAATCGCCTTTGCGTTATGGCTTTGGCCCAGCCCTCAGTGGCACTGGCTGCGGGGCTCGCTGGCGGTTGTGGCCCTGAGCTTTGCGCTAATGCTACTGCCACGCCTCAGTACTGCCCCCCAAGCACTTCAACAGACCAGTGACTACTGGCAGCCCTACTCCGCCGAACGGCTCGAGACAGCGCGGAGGGAGGGGCGCCCAGTGCTAACCAATATGACCGCAGCCTGGTGTATTACTTGCTTGGCCAATGAGAAAGTGGTGCTGTCGAGTGATGCTGTGAGCGACGCCATTGAGAGACTAGGGGTAGTAGCTCTTAAAGGGGACTGGACCAATCAGGACCCACATATCAGCGAGCTCCTGGCGAAATACGGCCGTACCAGCGTGCCGCTTTACTTGCTTTACCCCGCCAGTGGTGGCGAGGCCAAAATCCTGCCGCAAATCCTCTCCCGCGAGGAGCTATTGATGGAGCTGGAAGCCGCTGCCGGGAGCGAACTCAGTAGATCCTCTGCCCCTTAAAGGAAACTGCCGCCTTTGTAGCCAATCCCAAGGGTAAAAAGGCCACATTGCGGATATTTCGCGCTAATTTTTAGGCAAATATCGCCGAACTGCCGCTAACTTCGATAAACTGCCCAGCAGGCATGGACAGGGAGTCACTTTTGCGGCACACTCGCCTAAAGCACTCGGGCAAATAGGCCAAAAATTCGAGTTTGCCCGCAAGATAGCCAACTTTAGACCATTTTTTTGGGTTTTTCGGCAACTTTCCCCAGGGCATACTATGGCTAAAATTCTTCTCCTGCACGGCCCCAACCTCAACCTGCTCGGCAGTCGCGAGCCGCATATCTACGGCGCCGCCACCCTTGCGGAAATCAATCAGGCCGCCGAGCGCCAATGTGATGCTGCAGGCCACCAGCTGGAAACCCTCCAGAGCAATAGCGAGTCTGCCTTGGTGGAACGCATCCACTTAGCCGCCAATACCAGCGTGGATTTCATCGTAATCAATCCCGCCGCCTACACCCACACCAGCGTGGCTTTACGAGATGCTTTAGCGGGCGTTGCCATACCATTTATCGAGTTACACCTTTCCAATCCTCATGCCCGCGAGGCATTTAGGCACCATTCCTATTTATCCGATTTAGCCCGTGGTGTGGTGTGTGGCTTCGGGCCACACAGCTACACCCTGGCACTTCAGGCGGCCATACACCAACTGGGTATGGCGTCTCAAAATCAATGAATCAAACCTGCGAGTGAAAGAACTATGGATATCCGCAAAATTAAAAAACTAATTGAGCTGCTCGAAGAATCGGATATCGGCGAGCTGGAAATTAAAGAGGGCGAGGAATCGGTGCGTATCAGCCGCGGGGTCAGCGGTGCAAATCAACCGGTTGCTCCAATTTACACGGCTCCAATGGCACCGGCACCGGCTCCTGTTGCACCTGCCCAAGCTGCGCCAGCCCCGGCGGCGGTAGAAAAAGAATCCAAACCAACGATCAGCGGCCATGCGGTGAAATCCCCGATGGTGGGCACTTTTTACGCAGCTCCCAGCCCCGGTGCCGAGCCCTTCGTCAAAGTTGGCCAGCAGGTTAAGGTCGGCGACGTCGTGTGCATCGTTGAAGCCATGAAAATGATGAACCAGATCGAAGCCGACAAGGCCGGTACCATCGATTCCGTTCTGCTCGAAGATGGCCAGCCGGTAGAGTTCGATCAGCCGCTCGTGACCATCGTCTGAGTGGGGTAAGTCACTATGTTCGACAAAATCCTGATCGCCAACCGCGGTGAAATCGCCCTGCGGATTTTGCGCGCCTGCAAAGAAATGGGCATCGCCACAGTTGCGGTTCACTCTTTGGTGGACCGCAATCTCAAGCATGTACGCCTGGCCGATGAATCTGTCTGTATTGGTCCCAACCCCTCGCCGCAGAGCTACCTGAATATTCCTGCCCTGATTTCCGCTATGGAGATCACCGATGCAGTAGCCGTGCACCCAGGCTACGGCTTCCTCGCAGAAAATGCGGACTTCGCTGAGCAAGTACAAAAAAGCGGCTTCACTTTTATCGGCCCAGACCCGGATGTCATTCGCCTGATGGGTGACAAGGTATCCGCCATCGCCGCCATGAAAAAGGCAGGCGTCCCCACCGTACCCGGCTCCGATGGTCCCCTACCCGAAAATAGCGAGCGCTGCCTAGAAATAGGCGAAAAAATCGGCTATCCAGTCATTATCAAGGCCGCCGCCGGTGGCGGTGGTCGCGGTATGCGTGTCGTGGAGCGCGCCGAAGACCTGATCAACGCTATCGCTGTTACCAAGTCTGAGGCTCAAGCTGCCTTCGGTGATGGCACCGTGTACCTCGAGAAATTTCTGCAGAACCCACGCCACGTCGAAGTCCAGGTAATGTCCGACGGACAGGGTAATGCCATTCACCTAGGGGATCGCGACTGCTCCCTGCAGCGTCGTCACCAAAAAGTACTAGAAGAAGCTCCAGCTCCCGGAATCCCCGATGCCGTGCGTGAACAGGTACACGAATCCTGCGTGCAAGCTTGTATCGATATCGGCTACCGCGGCGCCGGCACTTTCGAGTTCCTCTACGAGAATGAACGCTTCTACTTTATCGAGATGAACACACGTATTCAGGTTGAGCACCCTGTTACTGAAATGGTGACTGGCGTAGACCTGATCAAGGAACAGATTCGTGTCTGTGCTGGAGAGAAGCTCTCTCTCAAGCAGGAGGATATTGTCGTTCGCGGGCACGCCTTTGAGTGCCGTATCAATGCGGAAGATCCCCAGACTTTCTTCCCCAGTCCCGGCAAGGTCAACAACTTTCATATGCCCGGCGGCCTGGGTGTGCGGGTCGATTCGCACCTCTACTCGGGTTATACGGTTCCCCCCAACTACGACTCGATGATCGCCAAGTTGATCACCTACGCCGAGGACCGCGAAACCGCACTGGCACGCATGCGCGTAGCCCTATCTGAGCTGGTTATTGATGGCATCAAGACCAATATCCCCCTGCAGGAGGATCTGGTACGCGATGAGGCCTTTGCCAAGGGTGGCGTCAATATTCACTACCTGGAGAAGAAGTTGGGACTCTAACCCTCGCCAGCCAGGGCAAAGTTGGAGAGAATTGCGGCCACAATACGATGATGCCGAACGCCAGGGATGGCGGCGGACATCGCAAAAGTAGGGTGGCCACTCCACCCAATAGCAGTTACTCACCACGGAATCCCTATGCCCTGGCTACAACTCCGCGTCGACACCGATCGTGCCCAAGCGGACAAAATTGAAAATGCACTGCTTTTTGCCGGTGCCGTATCCGTTACCCTGCAAGACAACGCAGACCAACCCATTCTCGAACCCGGACTCGGCGAAGTACCCCTGTGGGATCAAACACGGGTTACCGGTCTGTTCGATGCCGAGGTCGACACTGCTGTCACTGAGGCCAAAGCCGCTTCCTTCCTTTGCGAACTCCTACCCAATGCCCGCTGGGACCAACTTGAGGATAAAGACTGGGAACGCGAGTGGATGTCTCACTATAAACCCATTCAGTGCGGCGACAACTTGTGGATCTGCCCCAGCTGGTGCGAGCCGCCTCAACCGGAGGCGGTCAACCTGCTACTGGACCCTGGACTCGCCTTCGGCACCGGCACCCACCCCACGACCTACCTGTGCTTGCGTTGGCTGGCACAAGAGCCCTTGCAGGATAAGAGCGCCATCGACTTTGGCTGTGGTTCCGGCATCCTTGGCATCGGCGCCTTGCTACTCGGAGCCAAATGCGCCATGGGGACCGATATCGATCCACAGGCTCTGATTGCCAGTCGCGACAACGCGGTGCGCAACGGCATAGACCCGCAGCGCTTCCCAGTCTATTTGCCAGAACAAATGCCTCAGGAAGCCGCCGATCTCATGCTAGCCAATATCCTTGCCGGCCCATTGGTAGAGCTCTCCAAGCAGCTGATTGCGCTGACCAAAATCGGCGGGCGTATCTGCCTGTCCGGTATCCTCGCCTCCCAGGCCGAACAAGTAAAAACTGCCTACTCAGACCAGATCGATTTCGATGAGGATGCGGAGCACGAGGGTTGGGTACGCCTGAGTGGTACCCGTATTCGCTAAATACGCTAGCCAGTACTACGCGGGGACCGGGCAGACTGATAAACTTGAGCGCAAAATAAACTGCGCCATAGTCGAATGTCTCAACTGGTAACCCGCTGCCCCCATTGCAGCACCTCATTTCACGTTAATGACCAGCAGCTGCGCGCTGCCCGTGGCGCTGTGCGCTGTGGTTCCTGCCTGCAAGTTTTCCGTGCAGATGAGAACATTGTCTTTAATGACAATGGCCCCGACACACGCAGTGATCTGGAAACTCTTCTGGAAGACGATGACTTCCTGATTCATGACGATATCGAGCTGGAAGACGACGATCCGGCGGATGCGGATAAGGCAGCCCCCAACAGCGCCAATGCAAAGAAGCCTCCCATCGATTTTGAAGCCGGGGAACCCGCAGAAGACACCCAGCCTGAAGCACCACCAGCGAATTCCGAGAGCCTCATTGGTGACGCATTTGGCGATAACGAGTGGCAGGAGCTACAAGAAGAAAACCACCACGAGGAAACCCAGGAGGAAGACCTAGAGTCGGTACTCAAACCGGATTGGGACGATGTACCCGACTTCGATAACAGTACTACAGGCAATAGGGTTGACACCGATTATGACAATCGGGACACCACCCTTAAAAACGATAGCCTCAATGACCTGGATCCCTGGGAACAGCCCCTGGAGGCGCAAACAACTGCCACAGAGCCCAGCGATCTAAAATCAACATCCGAGACGCCCCCTAGCTCCGAAGAGATATTCCCTATATCCCAGCCTGAGGCAAGTGGTCAACGCAGGGAGCCTTACTTTGCCACAGAAGCTGAGGACACTCCTGAGCCGCAGGCCGAGCCCGCTCGCGAACAGCTGATCTCCGCCATTCAACCTGCCCCGCTGGAAATGAGCTGGGGTGCGACGCCATCGAAGAAAGCGGTGAGCCCCTGGCTGTGGCGACTTCTCTTGCCAGCTTTGGTAATTTTACTGTTGGTTCAAGTGGGCTACTTTCAGTTCGACCGTCTCAGCAAGCAGCAACCATGGCGCAAAATTTACGCTGTGGCCTGCCCACTATTCGGCTGTGCTCTCCCCCCATTACGCGATGCCAGAGCGATCCAGGCCTCCAACCTGATGGTGCGCAGCCATCCCCAGTTGGAGGGCGCTCTGATTGTGGACGCTGTGCTTCTAAATACAGCACCCTACCCCCAGGCGTTTCCCAATTTGCTGTTAAATTTCAGCGACCTGAAAAATAAAGCGGTAGCGAGTCGCCGCTTTAGTCCCCAAGAGTATTTACAAGGGGAGTTGGCTGGGCGCAAGCTAATGCCCCAGGGCAGCCCTATTCACATTGCCATTGAGGTGGTCGATCCAGGGGCCGAGGCGGTGAACTACGAGATGAAAATCGCTCCTTGAGGAAGGTTTGAGCGTCAAGACATTGGCCACCCTGGCGTACAAAGCCACTAAAATTGACCACTCTGCAAGCTAAACGCACAGGGATCGATCAATTTGCCCGCTTTTTCGCTTTGCCAACGCCGGGGCAGTCGTTATCATAGGCGGCCTTTTTGCCTGGGCCCAGAACGCCCTTCCAAAGCCCAAACGGAGCTACCGTGTCTATTGCTATAGGCCCCTACATTATCGACAACCCGGTAATCTTGGCGCCAATGGCCGGAGTTACTGATCGCCCCTTCCGTCAACTGTGTCGCCAACTCGGCGCCGGGCTGGTGGTATCGGAGATGGTGACCTCAGACACGCGTCTGTGGAATAGCCGCAAGTCACGACTGCGTCTGGACCACGGTGGTGAGGCAGCTCCCATATCGGTACAAATTGCCGGTGGTGATCCCGAGATGATGGCTCAGGCCGCTCGGGAGAACGTGCGTCGCGGCGCGCAAATCATTGATATAAATATGGGCTGCCCGGCAAAAAAAGTGTGTAAGAAAGCGGCGGGCTCCGCCCTGCTGCGGGATGAAAAGCTGGTTGCGGATATATTGCAGGCCGTGGTCCAGTCTGTCTCCGTCCCGGTGACGCTTAAGATCCGCACCGGCTGGTGTACGGATTCCCGTAATGGCGTCACCGTTGCTCAAATGGCCGAGGATGCTGGTATCGCTGCTTTGGCGGTTCACGGCCGCACTCGAGCCTGCGGCTACCACGGACAGGCTGAATTCGATACCATTGCCGATATTGTATCCAGAGTAGCAATCCCAGTTTTTGCCAACGGTGACATAACCAGTGCCGATAGAGCCCGCGAGGTGCTCAATTACACTGGTGCTGCGGCGGTCATGATTGGCCGTGCCGCACAAGGACGACCTTGGATTTTTCGGGAGATAGCCCACTACCTCGCCACCGGCGAGCGGCTGCCCGAACCAACATTGGACGAAGTGAAAAAAATACTGCTCACCCACTTGGGTGAACTGCACCGATTCTACGGTGAGGTGATGGGGGTCCGTATCGCCCGCAAACACGTGGGCTGGTACTTGAAGACACTCGCGGACAGCGAGTCCTTCCGCAAGACCTTTTTCCAAATAGAGAGCGCAGAAGTACAACATGCCAGCGTTCACGAGTGGTTTGAACGCCGAATAACGAGAGGGGCACAAGCGGCATGAATAATGAAGTATTGATTCCGGATACTGGCAGCGAAGAAGTATCCTCCAGGGGGCAGACGCAGCTGGCACAGCCGCAACAACAGTCCCTGCGCGATGCCGTTGAGCACGCGATGGAGAACTATTTCCGCCACCTGGATGGCCAGATGGTTACCGATGTCTATGACATGGTGCTGTCGGAGATCGAAGCGCCCATGCTCGAAGTGGTGATGAAATATACTCGCCACAACCAGACCCGCGCCGCGCAATTACTGGGTCTCAACCGTGGTACTCTGCGCAAGAAGCTGAAGCGCTACGGCCTGCTGTAAGCTTTCCACCGAGAGAAATTCTGAAGGGGGATGAGGTAACTCATCCCCCTTCGCTATTTTCCCGGCAGCAATTTTATACGTTGCCGCAGAGGACAACCCGCATAAACCCTTTAAATATCTTTTCCGAAAACCAGTTGGATCTAGTGCAATGACAGACAAGGTTTCCATCCGCCGCGCTTTAATTAGTGTCTCTGACAAGAGTGGCATCGTAGAGTTCGCCCAACAGCTCTCCGCAATGGGCGTAGAGATCCTCTCCACCGGCGGCACCCACCGCCAGCTCAAAGAAGCCGGGATTCCAGTCGTAGAAGTTTCCGACTATACCGGCTTCCCCGAGATGATGGACGGTCGCGTCAAGACGCTGCATCCGAAGGTACACGGCGGTATTTTGGGGCGCCGAGGCACCGATGACGCCATCATGGGCAAGCACGGTATCACCCCCATCGATATGGTTGTGGTCAACCTCTACCCTTTCGCTCAAACCGTAGCCAAGCCTGACTGTTCACTCGAAGACGCTATCGAGAATATCGATATCGGCGGCCCCACCATGGTTCGCGCTGCCGCCAAGAACCACAAAGATGTCACTATCGTGGTCAATGCCAGTGATTACGGCAACATCATTGAGGAAATGAAAGCTAACGATGGTGCCCTGAGCCACGCCAGCCGCTTTGACCTGGCGGTAAAAGCCTTCGAGCACACGGCGGGCTATGACGGCGCTATCGCCAATTACCTGGGCGCCATTAAAGGCGAAGAAAAGCAGCTGTTCCCACGCACCTACAACAGCCAATTTATCAAGAAACTGGATCTGCGCTACGGTGAGAACCCGCACCAGAAATCCGCTTTCTACACCGAAGCCAACCCAGCTGAGGCCAGCATTTCCACTGCCACCCAGCTGCAGGGTAAAGAGCTGTCCTACAACAATATCGCCGATACGGATGCCGCGTTGGAGTGTGTTAAGTCCTTCGAGCAACCCGCTTGCGTAATCGTTAAACACGCCAACCCCTGTGGTGTGGCAATCGCTGAAGATATTCACAAGGCCTACGACCTGGCTTTCGCTACCGACAGCGAATCCGCCTTTGGCGGTATCATCGCCTTCAACCGCGAGCTGGATGGCGCCACTGCCCGTGCGATCGTCGAGCGACAGTTTGTTGAAGTCATCATCGCACCGTCAGTCTCTGAAGAGGCAAAACAGGCCGTTGCCGAGAAGAAGAATCTGCGCTTGCTGGTATGCGGCCAGTGGAGCAACGAGCGCACCCCGGCACTGGATTACAAGCGCGTTAATGGCGGCCTGCTGGTTCAGGACCGCGACGACGGCCTGATCACCGCTGCCGACCTGAAAGTAGTCTCCAAGCACCAGCCCACTGAAGAAGAAATCCGCGATCTGTTGTTTACCTGGAAAGTGGCCAAGTTCGTAAAATCCAATGCCATCGTATACGGCAAAGACGGTCGCACTGTCGGTGTAGGCGCAGGCCAGATGAGCCGCGTAAACTCCGCGCGTATCGCCGCGATCAAGGCCGAGCATGCCGGCCTCGCCGTTGCAGGGTCCGTGATGGCCTCCGACGCTTTCTTCCCCTTCCGCGATGGTATTGATAACGCCGCCGCTGTCGGCATCCAGGCGGTTATCCAGCCTGGTGGCTCCATGCGCGATGAGGAAGTGATCGCCGCAGCGGATGAGCACAATATGGCCATGGTCTTTACCGGCATGCGCCACTTCCGCCACTAAACCGGCACTCTCCACGAAGCACTCTCTCGCTTCAAGGAGACTCGTGACAGTGACGCATCCTCTGCGTCACTGTTATCGAGTAGTTCCCAGCGCCCACTATCAAAGAGGCGCCTATTGCAGGCGTGTAACACCACCTGCAACGATTCCGCGCTAAACTAGCGCACCTGATACCTGTCCAATGGACCCAAGTGGTCGACTTAGGGGGATTTAAGAATGAATGTATTAATCATCGGCTCAGGTGGCCGCGAGCACGCCCTAGCGTGGAAAGCCGCGCAAAACCCAAAAGTGGGTACTGTGTTTGTAGCACCAGGCAATGCCGGCACCGCCCGCGAAGGCAAAGTGCAGAATCTGGCCATCGGTGTCGACAACTTCCCCGCATTGGCGGACTTCGCCGAGGAAAACGGCGTGGAACTCACTATCGTCGGCCCCGAGGCGCCACTAGTTGATGGCATCGTAGATTTCTTTAACGGGCGAGGCCTCGCCATCTTTGGCCCCAGCAAAGGCGCTGCACAGCTGGAAGGCTCCAAGGCTTTCACCAAGGATTTCCTTGAGCGCCACAAAATTCCCACCGCCGCTTATCGCAATTTCACCGAAGTTGAACCAGCCATCGAATATATTCGTGAGCGCGGAGCACCCATCGTAGTCAAAGCCGATGGCCTCGCCGCTGGTAAAGGCGTCATCGTCGCCGAGACCGAGCAACAGGCCGAGCTGGCTGTGCGCGATATGCTCTCCGGCAATGCCTTTGGCGACGCTGGCTGCCGAGTAGTGATCGAGGAATTCCTGCAGGGTGAAGAAGCGAGCTTTATCGTTATGGTAGATGGGGAGAATATCCTACCCATGGCCACCAGCCAGGACCACAAACGCGTCAGTGACGGCGATACTGGCCCCAATACCGGCGGCATGGGTGCCTACTCCCCGGCACCGGTAGTGACCGACAGTGTTTATCAGCGCATTATGCAAGAAGTGATTGAACCCACAGTAACAGGCCTCGCCGCTGAGGGTACGCCATATACCGGGTTTCTATACGCTGGCCTGATGATCGATCCGCAGGGTGCTCCCAGAGTGATCGAGTACAACTGCCGCTTCGGCGACCCCGAAACCCAGCCTATTATGATGCGTCTGAAATCCGACCTGGTGGATCTGTGCCTTGCCGCACTGGACAAAAAGCTCGATAGCGTGACGGCTGAATGGGACCCGCGCCCATCACTTGGGGTGGTACTGGCCGCACACGGCTACCCTGGCAGTTACCGCAAGGGCGATGCTATTAGTGGGCTTGAGAAAGCTGACGGCGATAATGCCAAAGTTTTCCACGCTGGTACTGCCCTGGACGGCGAACGTGTGGTCACCAATGGCGGCCGCGTACTCTGCGCCACCGCATTGGGCGACACTGTCGCCGAAGCTCAGGCCAATGCCTATGAAGCTGCCCGCGCCATCTATTGGGAAGGGGTCTTTTACCGGAAAGATATCGGTTATCGCGCGATCGAAAGAGAACAGACTAGTAGCGATAAGTAGTTTTACCCAGAATGGCGGTAGGGCTGACTACCGCCATACAGAGGAAGTCTTAAACATGAGTGAACGCAATTTGAGTGGCCTCGATCACCTGCTGATCCAGGCTGACCGCGCCCTGCGCACTCTGAGTCCCGGCGAGCCCTGTCACGGGCGCCCATCTCCGGCCAAAGGCGAAGCGGAGGCCGAGCTCAGCGATACCGAGCGCAAGCACGCAGCCGGTCTGATGCGGGTCAACCACAGCGGCGAAGTCTGTGCTCAGGCCCTCTACCAAGGCCAGGCACTTACAGCAAAACTGCCCGAGGTACGCGGTGAAATGGAGCGCGCTGCGGATGAGGAGATCGACCACCTGGCTTGGTGTGAGCAGCGCCTCAAAGAACTGGACAGCCGCCCAAGCCTGCTCAATCCACTCTGGTATGGATTGTCATTTGGACTGGGCGCCACCGCCGGCAAAATCAGCGATCGCATCAGTCTGGGATTTGTGGCAGCGACAGAAGAAAGGGTCTGCGAACACCTGGAGAGTCACCTGCAGAAGCTTCCAGCCCAGGACAAACGCAGTCGCGCCGTAGTGGAGCAAATGCTGGTCGATGAGAGCGAACACGCTCATGCCGCGCTAGCCGCCGGAGGCAAACGTTTCCCAGCACCGGTGAAAGGCGCTATGTCTCTGGTAGCCAAGGTGATGACCTCAGCCAGTTACAAAATTTAAAATATTAATAACCGGTTCGTAAAAATTGACTGGCCCGCTAAAAGCAACCGCTTTTGAGCAGGCCTTTTCTTTATCTGAGTATGCTCAGATCTCTTCTACTCGATAGCGATGCACAATCTCCACTCCCGCATTGCGCAACATAATTGAAGCAGAGCAATATTTCTCTGCAGATAGCTCCACAGCGCGGGCTACATGGGATTCTTTTATTCCCCGGCCTCGCACAACAAATTCCATTTCAATTCGCTCAAAAGGTGATGGGGTGGTATCCGGGCGAACGCCATTCAATTCGCAATGACAGGAAATAATATCCTGGCGCGCCTTCTGTAAAATGGAAACCACATCATAGGCTGCACAGCCACCAACTCCGAGGAGGATCATCTCCATCGGGCGCACACCGTTATTAGTGCGCCCCCCTTCCATCACTACCGAATTACCACTGCCGGCTTCGCCGATGAAGGTCAAATCATTAACCCAGGTTACCTTGCCCTGCATTGCCATTCTCCCGCTGAAATTCAAGCCGCGAAGCTTAGCACAGAGTACAAGATTATCCTGACAGGCAGAGTATTTCCGGTATAGTGTCCACAACACCTCCGCGCGAAATGTTCACTATTGAAGTTTCCCCCTTCGTTAGTGAACGCAATAGCCCGCTTGCAGTCCAATCGCACCCGCGCCAGAGTGTCACAGGTCACACTGCGGAACTTTGCCGCGACCAACCTCTGTTGGGGACTGTTTTTTCGCGCGATAATTCAATAGTGCTCAGCTGCTAAAGCCGGGATAGAGCACGAGACAAAAAATGAGGAATAAATCCGTGACGGTTGCTATCGAAGACCCCATGACTATCGGCAATATTGAAGACTTTCTGGCCCACTGCCACCGGCGACGCTATCCGGCCAAGAGCACGATTATCTATGCCGGCGACCGCTGTGAGTCCCTCTATTTCATTATGCGCGGTTCAGTCACCGTCTTAATCGAAGACGACGAGGGCCGCGAAATGATCGTAGCCTATCTAAACGACGGGGACTTTTTCGGTGAAATGGGGCTGTTTGATCAGGACACCCGCAGCGCCTGGGTGCGCACCAAAACCGAGTGTGAGGTTGCGGAAATCTCCTACACCAAATTCCAGGAACTGACTCGTCAACACCCAGAATTCCTGTTCGCTCTAGCCACACAAATGGCAGGGCGCCTGCGCAATACCACCCGAAAAGTCGGCGATCTAGCCTTCCTTGATGTTACCGGTCGTGTGGCGCGCACCCTTTTGGACCTGTGTAATGAGCCCGATGCGATGACCCATCCAGAAGGCATGCAAATCAAGATCACTCGCCAGGAAATTGGCCGTATTGTCGGATGTTCCCGTGAGATGGTTGGGCGCGTGCTGAAAACCCTGGAAGAGCAGGGCTTGGTATCGGTCAAAGGTAAAACCATGGTGGTTTACGGCACCCGTTAAATACCTGTCCCAGAGTCAAATATCACAGACACAAAAAAGGGCGATGTAATCAATCGCCCTTTTTTGTGTCTGTGATTTTATCTAGCTAACTTTCTAAAAACCCCACTAGCATCAGTTAAACATCTCCATCAATTTTCGTCCCGGTTCTTCCTCGCGCATAAAAGCCTCGCCAACCAAAAATGCATCGACACTGTGCCCGCGCATGGCCGCGACATCATCCGTCGTGTGGATACCGCTTTCTGTTACAACAATGCGGTCCTTGGGAATCAGATTGAGCAGTTTAAAAGTGTTCTCCAGCTGCACCTCAAAGGTGTGCAGATTACGATTGTTAATTCCAATTAGACGGTTGGGGAGAGCCAATGCCCTCTCCAGCTCTGCGCGATTGTGCACTTCCACCAGCACATCCAATCCCAGTTCCAGGGCCAAACCATTGAGTTCCTGCATTTGCTGATCTTCCAGGCAGGCGGCAATGAGCAGGATGCAGTCAGCTCCAATAGCGCGCGCCTCAAACACCTGGTAAGGGTCCACGGTAAAGTCCTTACGCAAAACCGGTAGACGAACCGCGTTGCGCGCCTGCTGCAAATAACTGTCATCGCCCTGGAAAAAATCCCTATCGGTGAGTACCGATAAGCATGCCGCGCCACCTCTCTCATAACTGGTCGCAATTTCTGCGGGAAGAAAGTCCTCGCGAATCACCCCCTTACTGGGGGAGGCCTTTTTGATTTCCGCAATCACTGCGGCTTCACCCTCGGCGATTTTGTATTCCAATGCCGCGACAAATCCCCGCGCCGGTAGTTGGTCCTGCGCGCTCAGACGTATTTCTTCCAGACTGCATTGAGATTTGCGCTCCGCCACTTCCTGCCACTTGCGCTCGATAATAGTTTTCAAAATGGTCGGTGTGCTCACGATTTCACTTCCTCGGGGCGAAAGGCGCTGGTAAAGGCTGCCAGGTCATTGATTTTTTCTGCGGCCAAACCGCTATCGATGGCGTCATGCGCCATGGCGACACCCTGCTCTGCCGTATTTGCGGTGCCGCTGACATAAATGGCCAGGCCGGCATTCAGGGCGATAATATCTGCAGCTTTTTTCCCTGCCTCAGTTTCACATTTACCCAATGCATCGCGAATCAAGGATAGAGACTCTGCGGCACCCGCAACAATCAAGCCATCCAGACTCTGGCGGGGCAGACCAAAGGCTTCCGGGCAGAGAGTAAACTCACTAATAACACCATCTTTCAATTCCACCGCAAAAGTATCCGCGGCGATACTGGCTTCGTCGAGGCCGTCATCGCTGTGCAGGACCAGCACGTGCTCAGAACCAAGTCGTTGCAGGACTTCAGCCAACAAACGACAGTAGCGTTTCTCATAAACACCAATAACCTTGCGCTTAACTCCGGCGGGGTTGGTCATGGGGCCGAGCAGATTAAAAATAGTGCGCAGCCCCAGTGCTTTGCGCGCTGGGCCTACATGACGAACGGCGCTATGGAAACTGGGCGCAAACATAAAGCCGATACCGAGCGTTTCCACACAGCGGGCCATTTGCTCCGCGCTTAAATCCAGATAAACCCCGGCGCGTTCGAGTAGATCAGCGGAGCCACTACTAGAAGACACCGAGCGGTTGCCGTGTTTGGCCACCCTGGCCCCAGCTGCAGCTGCAACAAAACTACTGGCACTGGATACATTAAATAGATTTGCGCCATCTCCGCCGGTGCCGACGATGTCTACGGTATTCTCAAGATCGAGTTCAACCTTAGTGGCCAGTGCGCGCATGGTTTCCACCGCACCGACGATCTCGTCGACAGTTTCACCGCGAATGCGCAACGCGATCAGCAGGGCCCCTATCTGCGCTTCCAGGGCTTCACCGCGCATGATTTGGCCTACAGTCTCACGCATCTCCTCACGGCTCAAATGCTCTCCATCCACCAGCTTGGCGATAGCATTTTGTATATTCATTGTGCCCCCCTTGTCCCGCTCAGTATTGATTGGTGCGAAGCGTAATTAACTGCCCCGCGTTTTGCCCTTCGCATCAGGACTCGAGAAAATTCTTCAACATATCGTGGCCATGCATGGTGAGAATGGACTCTGGATGAAACTGCACGCCCTCTATCGGTAATTCCCGGTGGCGCAGCCCCATAATTTCATCAATCTCGCCGTCAGGCGTCTCCGTCCAGGCGGTAATTTCCAGGCATTCAGGCAAGCTGCCCTTTTCCACCACCAGGGAGTGATAACGGGTGGCCTCGAAAGGATTGGATAGGCCGTGAAACACTCCCAGGTTGTTGTGCACTATAGGCGATGTTTTACCGTGCATAACCTGGCCGGCACGTACGACGCGACCACCAAAAACCTGGCCGATACTCTGGTGACCAAGGCAAATACCCAAAATGGGGATACGCCCGGCGAAATGACGAATCGTCTCCAGGGAAATTCCTGCCTCATTGGGTGTGCAGGGCCCTGGTGAAATCACAATTTTCGCCGGGGCCAACTGCTCTATGTCCTCAAGGGTAATTTCGTCATTACGCTTGACCACAACCTCAGCGCCCAGCTCCTCAAGGTACTGCACCACATTCCAGGTAAAGGAATCGTAGTTATCGATCATCAAAATCATTACTTGGCCCCCATAGCCTGTGCAGTATCGGTAGTTGCTTCCATGCGCTTTTGCAGTCGTGCGAGCGCCGCCTGGGTTGAGCGCAATTCGCGCAGTATTTCAGTTTGACTGGGTGGCAGACACATTTCATCCATCCGACGCAACTTGGCCTCCTCCAGATTATTGAGCACCACGCCAATAAACAGGTTAATCATGACAAAGGCGCCCATGACCACGAAGCTGACAAAGTAGAGCCAGGCCCAGGGCATTGCATCCATGGCGGTATACATAATGTCGGTCCAATCCTCGAAGGTCACTATACGGAACAGACTCAACAGGGCTATCGGCAGATTGCGCCAATGGGTTGGGTCTATCTCATGAAAGAGAAAGTAGCCCGCCACACCATAGATATAAAAGATAATTCCCATCAAGATTGCGATGTGCATCATGCTCGGCAAGCTGCGCAACAGTGTATCCACCAGAGTACGTAGTTCAGGGAAGGCAGAAACCAGGCGCAACACCCGCAGGATCCGTACCAGGCGCGCGAGTGTTGCTAGGGGCCCTGTGGCGGGAATCAAGCTTAAGGCGATGATGGTGAAATCGAAGCAGTTCCAGCCGCTGGCAAAATAACGCCAGGGGCGCGATCCGTGCGAAGTTATTTTTATCGCTGCCTCTAAAATAAAAGCAGTCAGTACCAATTGGTTAACAACGCCCAATGCAGTACCAAAACGCTCCATCACCCATATTGAAGTCTCCAGTCCTACCGCCAGTGCATTAACCAGGATCATGCCAATGATCACCTGATTAAACAGGGGAGCTTCGACTATCTGTTGACAACGGGCGGCAAGAGATACTTTTTGAGAAATACTAGCTTCGCTCATTTTGTTCGATCTTTACTTCTACTTCTTTACAACTACTCGCCAGAGCCATGC
The DNA here is from genome assembly GCF_052466715.1 of Microbulbifer mixtoriginis (SeqCode). Classification (NCBI taxonomy): domain Bacteria; kingdom Pseudomonadati; phylum Pseudomonadota; class Gammaproteobacteria; order Cellvibrionales; family Microbulbiferaceae; genus Microbulbifer; species Microbulbifer mixtoriginis (SeqCode). Next base: position 3,997,817 of record NZ_CP174288.1, read on the forward strand.
CCGCTGCACGGAACAACGCCCTAGCCTTATTCATGGTCTCATCCCACTCGGATTGGGGGTCTGAATCGGCCACCAGGCCGGCACCGGCCTGGATAAATAACTGTCCGTCCTTAATAACTGCGGTGCGAATTGCGATGGCTGTATCCATATTGCCATTCCAGGCCAAGTAACCCACCGCACCACCATAGATACCGCGCTTCTCTGGTTCCAATTCATCAATAATTTCCATAGCGCGGATCTTTGGCGCCCCGGATAAAGTGCCGGCCGGAAGCGCCGCGCGTAGGGCATCCATACCGGTGAGTCCCTCCCGCAACTGACCGGTGACATTGGAGGTGATATGCATCACATGGGAGTAGCGTTCCACCACCATCTGCTCAGTGACCCGCACGCTGCCAGTCGCCGCTACACGGCCCACATCATTGCGCCCCAGATCGATCAACATCAGGTGCTCGGCACACTCTTTCGGGTCTGCCAATAGCTCCTGCTCCAGGGCTTTATCCTCCTCCTCGGAAGTACCGCGACGACGGGTGCCTGCTAGCGGACGCACAGTCATCTCACCCTCTTCCAGGCGTACCAGAATCTCTGGACTGGAGCCCACAACCTGGTGATCCCCCAGGTCGAGGAAATACATATAGGGCGAGGGGTTCAGGCTGCGAAGGGCGCGATAAAAATTCAGTGGCGGGGCATCGAAAGGAGCCGACAAGCGCTGAGATGGCACCACCTGCATAACATCACCGGCGAGGACATATTCCTTTACCCTATCAACGGCCTTCTTGAAATTTTTCTCACCAAAGTGGGAGTGAAAAGCACCCTCCTCGATTCCCTTGCCATCCAGGTCCAGAGGCACTGTATCCGGTAAAGGCCGGGCCAACCTTTCCACCAGTTGATCCAGACGCTGCTGGGCCCGCTCATAGGCATCGGCCTGGGAAGGGTCCGCATGCACAATAAAGATAACCGCACCGGCGAGGTTGTCGAACACCACCAGCTCATCACTGACCATCAGCAGGATATCCGGATTACCCAGGCTATCCTGCGGTATACTGTGCGCTAAGCGCGGTTCAATATAACGCACACAGTCATAGCCAAAATACCCAACCAAGCCACCATTAAAACGCGGCAAATTGGCAAGTTCCGGTACCCGATAGCGCTGCTGGAACTGCTCAACAAATGCCAGCGGGTCGCGCTCGGTATAACTTTCTATCACCGCCCCGTCACACTCCACCGTAACCTCGTTGCCACGCACCCGGAGCAGAGTTCTGGCGGGCAATCCAATGATGGAGTAGCGCCCCCATTTCTCCCCGCCCTGTACCGACTCCAGCAGGTAACTGTAGCGACCTTCGGCAAGTTTCAGATAAGTGGACAGGGGGGTTTCAATATCCGCCAGCACACGGCGCACTAGCGGTATACGGTTATAGCCCTCAGACACAAGTTGGGCGTATTCACTAGGGGTCATAGAGACTCCGATCTATTGGGTATTTTTCTTGTTGGCGCCAAAGTATAGGCGGCGCCCACGGGAGAGGTGGCCGAACGGTATTGTTGACCAGTTGGCCTCAGCGGATCAGTGGCGCCATCGCCAACTGCTGGATGTGGGGATAGTGTGATTCACGGAAATTCCCTCTGTGCAGGCGCACAAGTTTACAAATCCCGTATGCGGCGGGCAAGGGGCTGCCCGCCAAGTTTTTCTCAGGACAGGCTTTCGCGCATAGCACCGATCACTTCAGCGTAGTCGGGGGCATTGAAGATTGCAGAGCCTGCAACAAAAGTATCCGCGCCGGCTGCGGCAATCTCCGCAATATTGTCACGGTTGACCCCGCCATCGATCTCAAGGCGAATATCGTAACCAGAAGCGTCGATCAGCTGGCGCGCCTCGCGCAGTTTTTCCAGAGTGCCCGGAATAAACTTTTGCCCACCAAAGCCAGGGTTGACTGACATCAACAAAATCATATCCAGCTTGTCCATCACATACTTGGCCGCATCCAGTCCTGTGGCTGGGTTAAAGACCAAACCGGCCTTACAACCAAGACTGCGGATCAACTGTAGGGAGCGGTCCGGATGACGCGAAGCCTCGGGGTGGAAAGTAATATAACTTGCGCCCGCATCGGCAAACATGCGAATCATATCGTCTATCGGCTCCACCATCAGATGCACATCAATGGGCGCCTCGACACCATGCTTGCGCAACGCCTGGCACACCATTGGGCCGATGGTGAGGTTGGGCACATAGTGGTTGTCCATCACATCGAAGTGCACCCAGTCAGCACCAGCGGCTAATACATTGTCCACCTCTTCACCAAGGCGGGCAAAGTCGGCGGAAAGAATCGAGGGGGCAATCTTGTAATCTGACATCATTATTTCCTTCAGTAACTCAATTTTCCGCGCTCAGGCGGCAATGCAGGTTTTCCAGGCGCTCGGGGGTGCCCACATCACACCAGTCCCCAGGGTGTAAGTCCGCCTGTAGTTTGTCCTCATTGAAAGTAAAGACCTCGCCAAGGCCGAAGCATTCACGCACTTTGGGGTAGCGGGTTAACACCTCGGGGCGCAGCCAACTGATACCGGCAAAGGTATAGCGGGGCTTGGCAGTCCCAGACAACAGGCCATTATCAATTCCGAAGTCTCCCTCGGGGTTATGTGGAGGGTTTGGCACCATAAGAAGTCGGCCGGGGCAACCCTTAGGTAGGGGACGATTCACCCACTGCGAAAGGTTAAAGTCACACCAGACATCCCCATTAACCACAAAGAATGGGGCCTCTCCCAGCAACGGCATCGCGTTGAGAATACCCCCTGCGGTCTCAAGGGGTCGGTCTTCTTGCTCCACAGAATACTGGATATCGAGCCCCCAGCGATCACCACTCCCCAGGTAATCACGAATCATATGGCCCAAGTGGCCCAGGTTGATCACTACCCGTTGAACTCCCACAGCCTGTAGCCGCTCAAGCACATGCTCAATGAGCGGCTTACCCGCCACAGACAATAAAGGCTTGGGGGTTTGGTCAGTAAGGGGGCGCATTCTACGCCCAAAGCCCGCAGCCAAGACCATAGCGGTAGTTGGGGCTATCTCAGTGAGCTGAGTCATTCAATTCATCTATCAGTTTTTATACAGCTTATTAGTGCTATTCACCGGCATAGCGATAATCACTGTACCAAGGCTGCTGCTCTATAAGCGGAAGTAGCTGTTGCTCAAACCACTGCGCAAACGGCTGAAGCTCCTCATAGCGCCCAGCAGTTTCCAGTACATAGCGTATCACCAGAGGCAAATCCCCCAGGTAGTTCTGCTTGCCATCACGCAATGATAGACGTGGAAAAAGGCCCAGTACTTTAATATGACGCTGGAGCCCCATCCAGTCGAACCAAGTTAAGAACTCTTTAGGCTCGACAGGTTCCAGCACCCCAGCAGCTTCTGCAGTAGCGGCATAGGCTAAAGCCCAGCGCTCGACCCGCTGGCGTGGCCAGCGGATATAGCAGTCTCGCAACAAAGAGACCAAATCGTAGGTAATCGGTCCCCACACGGCATCCTGGAAGTCCACGATTCCAGGGCGCTCACCTCCACGGATCATTAAATTACGGCTGTGGTAGTCTCTGTGCACCAGAGCTTGCGGTTGGCCTGCAGCACTCTTCAGCAACCGCTGAAAGGTCTCTTGTAGCAGGCGGTTTTCCACTTCACTCAGGGAATAGCCGAGTAACTTGCCTACCAGCCACTCGGGCATAATACGCATCTCTGTCAGCAATAGTTCCCGGTTGTAATCTGGAAACAGATCCTCTGTACGGGGTATCTGCTGGAGACTCAGCAGCTCACTCATTACCTCCGCATAGAGCCCCTCAACACTGTCATTACTCAGCACATCGAATAATTGGGTATCACCCAAGTCTTCCAATAGCAGGTACCCATTGGCTGTATCAGCTGCTATTACCATGGGGGTGTGCACACCATTGCGCCGCAGATAATCGGCAACTGCCACAAATCGGGCCGGGTTAGTACACTCAGGTGGAGAATCAACAGCGATTAACCTGGGCTCGGTAGAAGTGCGGAAATAGCGCCGAAAGCCCGCATCCCCGGCAAGGTTGGCCAAGTCTGCTGGAAATTCAATTTCCAGAGCCTTACCCACCCAAAGAGCCAAAGCCTCTTGTCGCAGGTCATCACTCACAGTACACCCTTCATTTATCATTCGGCCCATCAATGATTCTTTCTATCGCGGCAGTTTCCCATTAAGCAGCTCGTATTGAAACCCTGCCCCAGGGAGCTTGAAGCGACTATAACACTCTCGTCTCTTACATCCGTACCATCTGTGCGGCTATTAACCACTTCTACATTCAAGTAGAATCGGGCGATAATTTTTTGCGCGCCCCGGCTGGATAGCTGTCGCACGCATCTGCCGATACAAGAAACACCAAAGAATAGCCGGAACCTATCGATTGATGCTTGAAGTCTCCCGGTGGCGTCGCCTCGCTCTAGCAATAGCTCAGAATCCACGAGCCCACTCCCTAGCCCTCGGTTTGATGGCCGCGCACCCTATATGGACTCATGCGGACCAAACCGCCGTAGATCCCGAATACAACCCCTACCTGTACTTAGACTGGTTACCACGTTCTGAATTGACCCCTGAGGAAAGCGCCAGAGTACCGGCGATTTGCTCCGGAGCCTTTATCGAACCGCCTAGGGATTACCCCGATGCCAACTTGCCCCCTGAAGACGCACCACTACGTGCCACAGCCGAGCAGTCTCGCATCCTCGATGACGGATCTGCCGAATTAATTGGCAACGTCCATATCACCCAAGGCTATCGCCAGTTATTTGCCGATGAAGTGACCCTCAACCGCCAGACCAACACCGCTTTCCTAAGTGGTGCTATCGAACTGCGCGAACCCAATTTACTCGTTCGGGGGGACTCGGCAGAGGTTCACACCGATACCGAAGCGGCCTCCATTGAGGACGCAACATACGTTGTACACGACGAATTTATTCATGGTGACGCCGCCCAAGTCGCACGTCAGACCAGTGGTGAATTGACCCTTACCGATGGCACCTATACCCGCTGTGAGCCGGGCCGGGCTTTCTGGCGCCTGAGTGGCGGAGAAATCAATATCGATCAAGTGGAGAGCCAGGGAACCGCAAGGGATGTACGCCTGGAGATACTGGATGTTCCCGTACTCTACTTCCCTTATTTTCGCTTCCCGGTGGGCGATGCGCGCATGTCGGGCTTCCTTTTTCCTTCTCTAAGCAACAGCGATAAGAATGGCTGGGACTTATCTGTTCCGTATTACTGGAACATCGCCCCGGAGATGGATGCGACCATCACTCCACGCTACATCCAGTATCGCGGCACTGGTCTGGAAGTAGAATTCCGCCACCTAAGCCCTGTGTTCAACACCGAAATACGCCTAGCCGACCTCCCCAATGATAAGGGCGGCAATAGTGATCTCGCCCAGGAATTGATTGACCGGGGCTTCCCTGAGGATCTGGTTCTACCTTACAAAGGGGACGATCGCTGGTTAGTGAACCTGGAACAACAGGGTGGTTATAGTGGCAGTATCTGGCGTACCGACATCGACTACACCAAGGTGAGCGATCCCGACTATTTTCGCGATTTGAGTACCGCCAACCTTGATATCAACGCGGAAACCCAGGTTAGTCAAAAAGCCCAGGGTAGACTCACTTTTGAAAACTGGGCGATTAGCCTTCGTGCCCAGGATTACCAAGTGTTGGAAAATGATCGTTTCGATACTTTCGCTCAGCTGCCTCGGCTAGATGTGGATGGCAATTACCGCTGGGGTGACTGGCAGCTAGCCTTGCAAAATGAAGCCACTGTATGGCGACACCAGGACACTCAGACCATCAGGTTTATTAGAGATATTAATGACCCCGACAGTGTCACTGAACGAACAAGAAATTTTGTCACTGCAGACCGCTTGCGACTGGACTATGAGCTTTTTTGGGATAAAGAGTGGCTATGGGGTTACTTTAAGCCGGGGTTGGCAGGCCGCTATCTGGGTTATCAGGTCAGCGACACCTTCTTGCCAGAGGGCACCAACGACACCCCCAGCGCCTCTGCTGCGCAGCTCACTCTGGACACCGGCCTCTACTTCGAGCGAGATAGTTTCGCCTTTAATCATGAGTATATCCAGACTCTGGAGCCTCGCTTGTACGGGTTGCTTAGTAGTAATGCCAAACAAGAGGATTTTTTTAATATCACTGGTGCTGATATCAATAACCTAGGCCCCATTGATCCTCAAAGTAACAATCTACTCTACGATACCTCGCTGTTCACCTTCAGCTACGACCAGCTATTTCGCCACAGCCGTTTTACCGGCAATGATCGCATTGACGATGCAAGTAGGGTTGCTCTGGGGCTAACCACCCGCTTTATTGAGCCCATTAGTGGGCGAGACTTGCTGTCTGCCAGTATCGGCCAAGTCTTCTATTCCAGTGATACCCAGATCGGCCTGGAAGAGCTAATTGAAGAAACCCCTCGCTCTGAGCTTGCCGCTAGACTGGAAAGCCGCCCCATTCAATCCCTGCGTATTGGCAGTGAGCTGGTCTACGATGACACAGAGCACAATGTCAACCGCGGCAACTTCAGCTTGCGCTACTTTGATAATGAAGCACGTATTTTTAACCTCAGTTACTACTATAAGCGTGACAATGTCACATTTATCAATGAGGACGGTATTGAGCAGGTCGGCCCAACGCGCCAACTGAACAGCTCCGCTGTACTGCCTATCAACACGCATACCTCTATAATGGCTGGCGCAGCTTACGATTTGTCATTGAATCGGGAACTGGAATACCTGGCGGGTATCGAATATGACGACTGCTGCTATCGAGCTCGATTATTGTGGCGTCGCACTTTGGACAATGACCTAGCCGGTGTCGTTCGAGCTGAAGACCTCCGATACGATGAGGGTGTCTACCTCGAAATACAATTGAAGGGTTTAGCTGGGTTTGGCGCAACGGTCACTCAGATGCTAAGTCAAGGAATTGCCAATTTTGATCAGAGAGAAAAGCTGAAACCGTGATGAAAATAATGCAGAAATTGATGCCGAAATTAGGCTTGTCATCCGTTCTGGCTGCTTGTGTCCTGATCGCCGGCACGGTCACAGCCCAAGTACAAACCTTGGACCGGGTAGTCGCAGTTGTTGATGAAGATGTAGTTATGGCTAGTGAGCTGGCCCAGCGCATGAACACTATCGCCAGCCAGATTCAAGCCCAACAAGTTCAAGCACCGCCTGTGGATGTTTTGCGCCGCCAGGTATTAGAACAACTGATCATCGAGCGATTGCAGCTACAGATAGCCTCCCGGGCGGGCGTTACCATTTCTGAATCTGAACTCGATCAAGCCATCGCTCGCGTTCAACAAAATGCGAGTGTCAGTCCGGAAGAATTTCGTCAGCGCCTGCGTTCCGATGGTATGACCATGAAAAGCTTTCGCCAGCAGATCCGTCAGGAACTGATGATCCGCCGGGTAGAACAAGGCAGCGTCAACCGCCGAATCCAGATCACCGACCAAGACATCGACAATTTCCTTCGCTCTAAAGAGGGCGAGTTCTGGAAGTCCCCTCAGTATGAGCTGGGACATATCTTGATCCCCATCAGCTCCAGTGCTCCAGCCAGCGAAGTTACCCAGGCTCGCGAGAAAGCCGAGGAGCTGGTTCAGCAGGTGCGCGGCGGCACAGACTTTCGTCGCCTGGCGATCGCCAACTCTGCTGGGCAGAATGCCCTCGCCGGTGGCGACCTGGGTTGGCGCAAAACAGTGGAACTCCCCACCCTATTTGCTGATGCGCTAAGCGGCCTCAAGGTAGGTGATATCACCGAACCATTCCGCAGTGATGCCGGCTTCCACCTGCTCAAGATTCATGCACAAAAAGGTGCCAGCGAGCAATTAGTGGAGCAGACTAAAGTTCGCCATATCCTGCTCAAACCCTCAGCCATCCTCACGGATGATGAAGCCTACAACAAGCTGGTAGCCATGCGAGAAGAGGCGATGGCTAGCGATAACTTTACCGAGCTCGCTCGCGAGAATTCCGAAGATATTGGCTCCATGCTGTCCGGCGGTGATCTCGGCTGGTCTATGCCAGGACAATTTGTGCCCGAATTTACCCAGGCCATGAACACCACAAGCATCGGCGAAATCAGCCTGCCATTTCGCAGCCAATTCGGCTGGCATATCCTGATGGTCGAGGGGCGGCGCAAACAAGATATGACCGATCAATATATTCGAAACCAGGCTGCCAACCTCTTACGCAACCGCCGTTATGAAGAAGAACTGCAAAATTGGCGCAGGGAAATCCGCGACCAAGCTTATGTAGAAATTAAATTAAAAGATGAAAAGCAAGAAGGCCCTGAACAGGAAGCGCAATAAAAGCGTTTTTTAAGACCTCGAAGACCGGGCCAAAGCGCCCGGTTTTTTATTCGTATAAAGTGTGGCTCCTCTATGATACCCAGAATCGCGCTGACCCCTGGAGAACCCGCCGGTATTGGCCCAGAGATATGTGTAAAATTGTCTCAGCATGGCAGCCCTGCACAGCTGATTACCATTGCGGACCCAAGCCTGCTGGAACGGGCTGCTAAAAAGCTAGAACTTCCCCTTCAGCTTATATCTTTCTCTGAAGATACCCCGCTATCGGAAACACCACCAGGTAGCCTCTATATTTTAGAAAGTCCTTTAAAGCAGCCATCCCTACCTGGAAAGCTAAACACCGCCAACGCCTTCTATGTATTGAGGACATTGGAGATAGCCGCAGATGGATGTCAAAATGGTCAATTCGATGCGCTAGTGACGGGCCCTGTACATAAGGGGGTGATCAATGAAGCTGGATTTCCCTTCAGTGGCCATACCGAGTTTTTTGCGGAGCGAGCAGGCGTAGCACAAGTAGTCATGATGCTGGCTGCGCAGGAGCTTCGAGTAGCCCTTGTCACTACACATCTTCCACTTAAAGATGTGAGCACAGCAATAACTGGCAAACGTCTGGAGCTCATCACCGAGATTCTACACGGCGGTCTGCGCGATCAGTTCTGTATCCATTCACCTCACATTGGGGTTTGTGGGTTGAACCCTCATGCTGGAGAGGGGGGCCACTTGGGCCGGGAGGAAATCGAAGTGATTCAGCCAGCACTGGAAAGGCTGCGTCAACGTGGCCTTCATTTGACCGGACCACTACCGGCAGACACACTGTTTACCCCACCCCAGTTAGAGCATTTCGATGCAGTACTTGCCATGTATCACGATCAGGGCCTGCCAGTGTTAAAATTTCATGGCTTCGGCAAGGCGGTTAATATCACCCTGGGTTTACCTTATATTCGCACCTCGGTCGATCATGGCACCGCCCTGGACTTGGCGGGCACTGGCAAAGCCAGTTGTGGCAGTCTCGAAGCTGCCCTCACTCAGGCAATAGAACTGGCACAACTTCGGAAACAACAGGTGATATAGCATCCTGTTTGCCTAATACCACTATTTGAATTGCAGATTAATTAATGGACAATTTTTTCCAACATAAGGCACGCAAGCGTTTTGGCCAGAACTTTTTGGTCGACGGGAATATCATCGAGCGTATAGTTCGTTCAATAGCCCCTAAAGAAACCGATAAATTGGTCGAAATAGGCCCTGGCCAAGGGGCTATTACCGAATTGCTAATACAACGTTGTCCCTCACTCACAGCCGTGGAACTGGACCGGGACCTGATTCCTCTGTTGGAATTTAAATTCAGGGACTACCCCGATTTCAAGATTATTGAGCGAGACGCATTGAAATTCGATTTTGGAGAATTTGCCGGTGAGAACCCTCTGCGTATTGTTGGCAATCTCCCCTACAATATTTCCACGCCTCTTTTGTTTCATTTACTCAGTTTCAAAAGCAAAGTGCAGGACATGCACTTTATGCTACAAAAGGAGGTAGTCGATCGCCTCGGAGCCAGCCCTGGTACCAAGTCCTATGGCCGTCTCACAGTAATGGTACAGTATTACTGCCGTGTGCAAGGGCTATTTCCAGTACCACCTCAGTCCTTCAGGCCAGCCCCCAAAGTGGAATCTGCTATTGTCCGCCTAATACCCCATAGCAAAATTCCCTACATTGCCGAAGATGAAAAACTATTGGAAAGAATCGTCAATGTCGCTTTTCAGCAACGCCGTAAAACACTGCGCAATGCACTAAAGCCCCTGTTCCCAGACCTCGACCCAGATCAACTGCCAGTGGATGCCAGCCGTCGCCCAGAAACTCTGAGTGTGCAAGAGTTTGTACAGCTATCAAATTACTGCACAAAGCTTGGACAACACTGAGCAAGCTAAGCCTCGGGAGATAAGAGTTTGGCTACCTATGCTATTGGCGACATTCAGGGTTGTTTCGAATCTTTAAAGCGCCTATTAAAGAAAATCCATTTTAGTTTTGACATTGACAAACTATGGATCGCCGGAGATTTAGTGCACCGTGGCGAAGACAGTCTGGGTACTTTACGCTTTCTCTATGAACACCGTTATCAAGTTACCGCTGTTCTCGGCAATCACGATCTGCATCTCTTGGCCTTGGCACATGGGGCCAAGCATCTTGCAGAGAAAGAGCAAGATCTCGCAAAGATTCTAAGGGCAAAAGATTCAGATCGTCTGTTAAGCTGGCTACAGACCCTTCCCTTAATGGTACATAAAAAGGGATACACTATGGTCCACGCCGGTATCCCCCCTATCTGGAGTATTACCAAAGCCCAAAAGCTATCTCGTGAGGTAGAGCATGCTCTCTCGAATGAAGCCATGGCAAAGGCCTTTTTTTACGGCATGTATGGTAATGAACCCCATTGCTGGGATGATCACCTAATCGGAATTGAGCGGCTTCGTTCGATTACCAATTATTTCACGCGTATGCGCCTCTGCAAGGAGGATGGCACCCTCGACCTTGTTACCAAGCGTGGGCCTCAGGCATCCCATGGTGATTACAAGCCCTGGTTTAGTTTTTCTAATAGAAAGACCAAAAATGACAAAATAATTTTTGGCCACTGGGCCGCCCTTGAAGGAAGAGCCGATACCGAAAATATCTATGCTTTGGATACCGGTTGTGTATGGGGGGGATATCTAACAGCTATGCGCCTGGGAGACGAAGAGTTTTTTTGTACAGACTGCAGCCTCTGAGCCTCCACAAAACTATAAAAAATCTCAGGGGTCAATGGAGGCTACTAGAAATTTAGTTTTGTCCTTAGAGCTGTATACCTGACTTGAGGGTTTATACGCTCAACAATATCACCCCGGAGACAGCTAATAAAGGAGCTAAAATAACTCGCCCCCACCTATAAAGTGAAAGTAAAGAGAACCCCGTTATAGCAAGCATATAAATCAAAAAATGGGCCGCTGACTCCAACCCATTTATAAAGAAAACTGCCATAATCCCAGGCATGGATATTAGGATACCTTTGAAGTACTCCTGAATAACAATTTCACCCTTTCCACAAGATTTCATCATCATCCAAAAATTAACTTCAGCCTCATCCTCCAAAATGGAATTTATTGCGTAGGTAAAAATTATTGAAGAGCCAACTACCAATAAAATACGCAAGGCAATCAAAATCTCATTAGCCGCAAACACATAACAGTAAATAGTAATTGCAGACGCGATTAGCAATCTGATGACTATACGCGATTTTTTTAATAAAACTGCCCTTGATTGTGAAAACAGAATTTGCCTATATTTGAGCCCCATTAAAGACAAAAAAGAAAGCAATTGGATGCTACAGAATAAGAAAAACCAAATCAGGTACCCTAAGATACTAAATGGCTCCCCCAAGTACACCAACACTAAGAGCGGAAGCAACCATAGCGCCCAAAAAAGTGGATTGCATTTAAGCTGAACTATACATAGAGATTTAATCAAATCTAGAGGGTGAAAGCAGCTCAAATACCATTTTAACTCCGCAGGCTCAGGAGACAACAGAATTCCACAAACCGCAAAAACAATATGCGTCACTAGAAGAATAGAAAGAGAAGTCCTTATATCTCCACTTTCTCCTGTCAAGAGCAAGCTTACAGGAAGATGAATCATCATCAATACAGGGGTTATTATTGAGGCCAGCCCAATTAAAATCCATTGATTTACCTCAACCCAAATTCTCAGCCTAAAGGCAACCCCTGCAAACAACAAGTTATTCAAAGGCACGCTCACAACATTACCTCCGTTTCTTTTTCTGAAAAAGACACGGAATTATGACTCGCGTAAATAAGCATTCCAGAATAACCTGATAAGTGCTCGATCAAAGCTCTGCTAGAGTTCTCATCCAACGCATTGAAAGGCTCATCCAATAAAAGAACTCCATTTTCTTTAAATAAGGCACAAACTATAGCCACTTTTCTTCGCTGCCCTTCCGATAAGTCGGAAACTTTTGCACAAGAATGAATATCGCACAAAAACTCTTCTTTAAATTCTTTTAAACGGTCAGATTTTTGTATATGGCAGACAGATAGGACTTCCTCAACAGATAAATAACTTGGAAGAGTGATCGCATCAGAAAACACTCCACACCTTTCTCTTCGGCTTGACCTTTTTATTTCCCCAAGTAAATTAATAGTACCTGAGGATATAGAAATTAGACCTGATATCCCGAGCAAAAGACTTGTCTTTCCCGAACCATTCTTTCCCAATATTTTTATTATTCTGGCAGAGGCAGAGAAGGACAGATTTTCAATAACACTGTTTATTCCTCGATGGACATATAGAGCATCAACAACCAATTGATTCAAAACTTCTTCACTCCATAAAGAATAAGCTATCCTAAATAACAAAGAGTAGTGACTCCTTGTGGAGTTAATAGTTCCAGAGTTCTTAGAGAATTGGCAGTAAATAGTGGACTCCCTCCCACTACACAGCATTACAATCAGAGAAAATAGTTACTTAAGCTTCGTAACCATTTGGGTTTTGAGACTGCCATCGCCAGGTATCCTCTACCATCCGTTTCAGGCCATGCTCAGCCTTCCAGCCAAGCTCACTCTCCGCCAGAGTTGGATCTGCATAACATTCAGCAATATCTCCCGCTCGACGGGGTACAATTTTATAGGGTATAGACTTGCCACTAGCCGCCTCAAAAGCCCTTACCACCTCTAATACTGAGTTTCCCTTGCCTGTACCAAGATTATGGGTATAGCAACCTACGGGGGTTGAGGGTTTACTCAACATATTTAAAGCTGCAAGATGACCTCGAGCCAAGTCCACCACGTGGATATAATCTCTGACACCAGTACCATCTACCGTAGCGTAGTTATCCCCAAAAACCTGTAGGAATGGGCGCCGACCAACAGCAACCTGAGCAACATAAGGCAATAAATTATTAGGTGTACCACGAGGATCCTCACCAATTAAGCCACTCTTATGAGCACCAATTGGATTAAAATACCTTAAAAGACTTACCTTCCAACCGTTACCTGGCGCTGAGCAAATATCCCTCATTATATTCTCGACCATCAGCTTACTAGCACCATATGGGTTTGTAGCGCCAGTGGGAAAGCTTTCATGTATAGGTACCGTTTCTGGATCTCCATAGACCGTGGCAGAGGAACTGAAGATAATTTGTTTAGTGTCAAACTCCTCCATCACCTCCATAAGAGCCAAGGTACCTGCCACATTATTTTGGTAATAACGCAGAGGTTGAGCCACGGATTCACCCACTGCTTTAAGGCCTGCAAAATGAATTACTGCCTTTATCTTGTGATCAGTAAATACTTGGCGAAGCCTAGGCTTATCAGCAATATCCAGATCAAAAAAAGGTATATCCTCACCTGTGATCAGATTTACCCTATTTAAGGCCTCACGACTGCTATTGGAGAGGTTATCCACCACTACTGGCTGTAATCCAGCCAAAAGCATCTCAACACAGGTGTGGCTACCAATATAACCGGCGCCGCCAGTCACTAAAATCGTCATTTCAGTTCCTTATTAACCTACATACTCCTTATGGGTCGTAAGTAAAGACCAAAACTGCCATTAAATTCAACCTCTCTGAATGACAATCCAGTGCCGTAGTGAACCAAAAAGCTATGCTGGAAAAGCCGGAACCGTTTGATCGAATCCGGGGAAGGACAAGGTTAGCAACGGCGATAATGAATAGCGCTTTATGCCGGGCAACACTCAAACAAAGTAATGACTGGATAACCGCCAATCAAACACTTTGCGGGAGCCAAAGTAAATACAGTCTTCGAAACAACTAGTCAGTGCTCTGATTCAAAATGATAAGCAGGACGCTGGACTCTGCCCACCAGGCTACAGGGAGGTAAATTCCATGACAATTTTTAATCACTACCTGGAACGATACGAGTCAATCCAGGATGAAGAGCTCAGTATTCAAGAATACCTGGAACTCTGTAAGACAGACCGCAGTGCCTATGCGTCACCCGCTGAGAGAATGCTGATGGCCATTGGAGAGGCAGAGCTGATAGATACCTCTCGCGATCCTCGCTTATCACGTATTTTCTGTAATAAGGTTATCAAGCGCTATAAGGCTTTCGGCGAGTTCTATGGTATGGAAGAGGCAATTGAGCAAATCGTCTCCTTCTTCCGACATGCCGCTCAAGGGCTGGAAGAGAAAAAACAAATACTCTATTTATTAGGGCCTGTTGGGGGTGGTAAATCCTCACTGGCAGAACGTCTTAAAGCACTTATGGAGCAAGTGCCCATTTACGCAATCAAAGGGTCTCCGGTTTTTGAATCTCCTTTGAGCTTGTTCTCTCCCAATGAAGATGGGCGTATCCTTGAAGAAGACTACGGTATTGCTAGACGCTATGTAAATACTATCATGTCCCCTTGGGCTGTTAAGCGCCTTCATGAATTCAAAGGTGATATCAGTAAGTTTCGGGTAGTTAAGATTCGCCCATCTATTCTTGATCAGGTTGCCATCTCCAAAACTGAACCCGGCGACGAAAACAATCAGGACATCTCCTCCCTTGTTGGCAAAATTGATATCAGAAAACTAGAGGATTTTCCTCAGAATGACCCAGATGCCTACAGCTTTTCAGGTAGTCTCTGTCGTGCCAACCAAGGGCTGATGGAATTTGTTGAGATGTTTAAGGCCCCAATCAAAGTGCTTCACCCCCTCCTTACCGCAACCCAAGAGGGCAACTACAATAGCACCGAAGGACTCGGGTCTATACCATTTAATGGGACTATTCTGGCACATTCTAATGAGTCTGAGTGGCAATCCTTCCGGAATAATCGCAACAACGAGGCCTTCCTTGACAGAATTTATATTGTCAAAGTGCCCTATTGTGTTCGGGTTCAGGAAGAGATTCGAATCTATCAGAAGCTACTGGAAAACAGCTCCCTTTCAAAAGCTCCATGTGCGCCTGACACCTTACGTATGTTGGCTCAATTTTCGGTGCTCTCACGGATTAAAAACCCGGAAAATTCAAGCTTATACTCGAAAATGCGCATTTATGATGGAGAAAATCTGAAAGACACAGATCCCAAAGCCAAAACTATACAAGAGTATCGAGATAATGCCGGCGTCGATGAAGGAATGAATGGGCTGTCCACTCGCTTTGCCTTCAAAATACTCTCCAAAGTTTTTAATTTTGATGCTACAGAAGTAGCAGCCAATCCTGTGCATTTACTCTATGTCCTGGAACAACAAATAGAACAAGAACAGTTCCCTCCAGAAATACAAGAAAACTATCTTGGATTCATCAAGGAATATCTCGCTCCAAGATATGTAGAATTTATTGGCAAGGAAATCCAAACCGCATATCTCGAATCGTATGCCGAGTATGGACAAAATTTATTTGATAGATACGTCACTTATGCGGACTTCTGGATTCAGGATCAGGAATATCGAGATCCAGAGACTGGGGAAATCCTAGACCGTGGCGCTCTAAATGAAGAATTAGAGAAAACAGAAAAACCTGCTGGCATCTCTAATCCAAAAGACTTCCGCAATGAAATTGTCAACTTTGTTTTACGTGCTCGCGCCAACAATCAGGGGAAAAATCCAGATTGGCGATCCTATGAGAAATTGCGCGCTGTTATTGAGAAAAAGATGTTCTCAAACACCGAGGATCTCCTGCCAGTTATTTCCTTTAATACCAAAGCTTCTGCGGATGACAAGCGCAAGCATGCAGACTTTGTTGCCCGCATGGTAGAACGCGGCTATACAGAAAAACAGGTTCGCCTGTTATCAGAATGGTATCTCCGAGTACGTAAATCTCAGTAGCTGGATTAATTGCAATGACGGATAGAAACTTTCAAGTATCTATTCCTATTTTCCTAGAGCTGAAAAATTTCGTCTATTAGGCCCCCTACAGGGACCTAATAGACGACAAAAGCATTTCTGAATAGATTGTATGGTGGCCTTGCCAGATGGTTTTATTCAGACTAAAGGCAGAACTATGAGCTATATCATCGACCGCCGCCTAAATGGAAAAAAGAAAAGTACTGTAAATCGGCAACGCTTTTTAAGACGCTATAAAGCCCATATAAAGAAAGCCGTGGGTGACGCTATGAACAGCCGATCCATAATGGACATGGACAAGGGCGAACGTATCAGCATTCCTACCCGAGATATCAGTGAACCCCTTTTTTCACATGGCTCAGGGGGTCATGTCGAGCGTGTTTTACCTGGCAACAAAGAATTTATCACAGGGGATCGTATTCCACGCCAGCAACCTAAAGGTGGTGATGGCAGTGGCGGAGGAGCCAGTGATAGTGGCGAGGGAGTGGATGACTTTGTCTTTCAAATTTCACAGGAAGAATTTCTCGACTTTATGTTTGAGGGGCTACAACTGCCCAACATGGTTAAACAACGGCTCGCCGGTAATGAGTCCTTTCAAGTAGTCCGCGCTGGAATCAGTAACGAAGGCACCCCTGGTCGGCTAAATGTCATTCGCTCCTTAAGAGCAGCTCATGCTCGTCGTATCGCACTCACTAGTAGTAAAAGACGAAATATCCGTGAACTGGAGACATCCCTAGAGTTAGAGGAACAAAAAGATACTGCTTTGCGCGATCAGCGCAAGATAGAGGCTCTGAAAGGCGAAATCGCTGAGTTGCGCCGCCGTGTTGGGCGGGTGCCATTTTTGGATGATTTTGATCTGAAATACAATCTATTAATCAAACAACCAAAACCTCGTTCGCGTGCGGTTATGTTCTGCCTTATGGACGTATCCGGCTCTATGAATCAAGCCACTAAAGACATGGCTAAGCGCTTTTTCCTCCTGCTTTATCTATTCCTGCAACGCAGTTATGAATACACAGAAGTCGTTTTTATCCGCCACCACACTAGCGCCAAGGAAGTGGATGAAGAGGAATTTTTCTACTCTCGTGAGACAGGGGGAACCATCGTATCCAGCGCTCTGAAGTTAATGAGACGGATTATGCGCGATCGATACCCGGAGAGTGAATGGAATATTTACGGCGCCCAAGCTTCAGATGGCGACAACTGGAATGATGACTCCAGCACCTGCCATCGTATCCTAATTGACGACATCATGCCCCATGTACAGTACTACTCCTACGTGGAAATAACTCCCAGAGACCACCAAGCCTTGTGGGAAGAATACGAAAGTGTGCGTACCCTATTCCCAAATCACTTCGCCATGGAGCAAATTGTGGATGTGCAGGATATTTACCCTGTATTCCGTCAACTGTTCAGCCAGAAGGTAACCGCTCGATGCTAGATACATTTGCCAGCGGCAGCGATTCGCAAAAACCAGAATCAGCAAACCCTATCTCTACCACCTCAGAGTGGACATTTGAGCTGATCCAGGAATATGACCTCGCCATTGGCGCGTTGGCAGACGAATTTGGCCTGGATACCTACCCCAATCAAATTGAGGTTATCAGTTCAGAACAAATGATGGATGCCTACTCTTCGGTGGGTATGCCAGTGGGCTACAACCATTGGTCGTTTGGCAAGCAATTTATAAGTGTTGAGAATAATTATCAGCGCGGTTTAATGGGGCTCGCCTACGAAATTGTTATCAACTCCAACCCCTGCATCGCTTACCTCATGGAAGAAAACACCATGACAATGCAGGCCTTGGTGATCGCTCATGCCTCCTACGGGCACAATTCTTTTTTCAAGGGCAATTACCTTTTCCGCTCCTGGACGGATGCCAGTAGTATTATCGACTACCTAATCTTTGCCAAAAATTATATTTCCCGCTGTGAAGAACGCCACGGGCTTGATGAAGTCGAGGCCATTCTCGACTCCTGCCATGCCTTAATGAACTACGGCGTGGATCGCTATAAACGCCCTTACCCCATCTCAGCTATTGAAGAAGAGCGACAGCAACAGGAGCGTGAAGAATATCGGCAACGTCAACTCAACGATCTATGGCGAACGATCCCAAAACTTGGAGAAGGCACCGAGGAAACCAATGAGAAACGTTTTCCGGAGGAACCCCAGGAGAACCTCCTTTACTTTATCGAAAAAAATGCCCCCTTACTTGAAGGTTGGCAAAGAGAATTAGTACGTATCGTGCGCAAGCTCGCACAGTATTTTTATCCACAGCGCCAAACTCAAGTCATGAACGAGGGTTGGGCCACTTTTTGGCACTACACACTGCTAACAGAACTCTACCGGCGAGGACGAGTGACTGAAGGCTTTATGATGGAGTTCCTGCAAAGTCATACAAACGTGATCTATCAGCCCAGTTTTGACAGTCCTTATTACAATGGCATCAATCCATACACCTTGGGCTTCAGTATATTTAGTGATCTCCGGCGTATCTGTGAAGAACCAACCGATGAGGATCGCCGCTGGTTCCCAGATATCTCTGGAAGTAATTGGCGAGAAACACTCCAGTTTGCCATGCGCGACTTCAAGGATGAGAGTTTTATCCTACAGTTTCTCTCACCAAAAGTGATGCGTGATATGAAACTCTTTTGTGTCAGCGACAACGATCAGGAAAATGAAATTGTTGTCAGTGCAATCCATGACGAAAGTGGTTATCGACAACTTCGGGAGAATCTCGCGGGCCAGTACAACTTGGGTAATCGAGAACCCAACATACAGGTTTACTCTGTAGATACACGGGGAGATCGTTCACTTACCTTAAATCACACCCAGCATCGCCGCCGGCCACTTGGCAAAGATACTCCGGAAGTTTTAAAGCATCTACACAGACTCTGGGGTTTTGATATACATCTAAACAGCCTCAACGGCGATGAAATTACGGCTAGCTTCCACTGCCCTGAACAGGGCCGTGATCGGCAGGAAGGAGAAGAGGAGTCAATGCTGATTCCGAAACCTATCTGAATCTTTGCACGGGAGCTTTCTGTTAAAACTCCCGTGCAAACGGGGCGAATGGCCAGGAATAAATCCAGGCAGAAAACTTGGCTTAGTGATCAGCCTCTAGCAGCAACCTGGCTTTAGCAGCCAGTTCACCGCGTTCTTCACGATGTGCCAGAAGGGCATCGGCCCCCGCATCCAGCCAGCGGGCTTTATCCAGATCTTCCTCAGCAGCCACAACCAGGATACGTAGGCTGCTATACTCGCTGCGCGACCTCAAGTAATCCAGTACCTGAAAGCCCCCGTCACCAACCAATGCGGCATCGACAACCAACAGCGCCGGCTTGGCATTAGCTAATAAAACACCCGCAGAGAAACTGTCACCAGCCACTTCAATTTCGCAGCCTATATTTTTCAAGGCCTGGAGGCCTGAAGAAGTCAGTTCCGGATCTGTTGTCAGCAACAGAACTTTGCGACTGGGTATCGCCAGGTCATTCGGCACTGGCATAGAGTTATCCCGCAGGAAACCCACGAAGTCCTCTACACAAATCCGATGGTCGCCACGCCCAGGAAGCTTGTAAGCCTTGAGCTGCCCCCGCTCAATCCAGCGAATCACCGTTCGGAAGTTGACCCCACAATACCGAGCCGCTTCCCCGGTGGTTAGCACATGTAGTTCGCTCATATTTATTCTCCCCAACAACTGCAATCCTTGACGACCAGGTCAATTTCAAAAGCCCCAACTCCATCCCCCGAAGCCAGGCGCGAAATTATCCTGCCCAACAGGATCGCCCCTATAAATTATGCTGTTCAATGCTGCAAAACCAGCCCGAAATTCGGTCCATGTATTTAGTTAACGAACAGAGATACAACCCCCTCAAAAAATACTAAAAGATATAGTTGACAGGTATGACAGGTCACATAGAATGACTTCAGATTTAGCGGTACCAGTGTGTCGCCAGATCCTCTCCAGCGGGTATGGCCGGTAAGTCAGCGATCCCGCTATTGGCAATTAGATGTTTGCTAAGCGAATACCCTAAGACCCTGGGCCCCCTTGTTTTTTCGGGGCCTTTTTTTTATCTTGCCAAAACCTCTGACTCTCCTTCCCTGCATTCTTATCCAGCAGCACCCCTGCGGACATTGCCGGAATAAATGGACTTATGGCAGTACAATCACCTACCGAATTAATGATATCTCCAGCTCTGGAGAACAATTTTTGAAGATCTACCTTGTTGGCGGCGCAGTGCGCGACAGACTTTTGAATCGTCCAGTCACCGAGCGTGACTGGGTAGTGGTTGGGGCAGATGTAGATAGAATGCAGGATCTCGGATACAGCCCAGTCGGCAAAGATTTTCCAGTATTCCTACACCCTGAGACCGGTGAAGAATACGCGCTCGCTCGCACCGAAAGAAAGAGCGGACACGGCTATGGCGGTTTTACCGTTAACGCCGATGCCAATATCACCCTGGAAGAGGATCTCCTGCGGCGAGATCTCACTATTAATGCCATTGCAGAAGACACCGACGGCAAGCTAATTGACCCCTACGGCGGGCAGAAAGATCTGGAGGCACGGCTTTTGCGCCATGTTTCCCCTGCTTTTGCCGAAGACCCGCTAAGAGTTCTGCGAGTGGCCCGCTTTGCCGCCCGCTACCATCACCTTGGCTTTAGCGTTGCCCCTGAAACCATGATACTCATGCGCCAGATGGTAGAAGCGGGTGAAGTGGAATATCTGGTGGCCGAGAGAGTCTGGAAAGAGGTAAGCCGGGCGCTTACCGAGCCAGACCCCGATATTTTTATTCGAGTACTGCGAGACTGCGGTGCCCTCTCGGTACTGTTACCAGAATTAGAGAATTTGTTTGGTGTTCCCCAGCCGCCCAAACACCACCCCGAAGTGGACACTGGAGAACACGTACTGCTAGCCCTGCGCGCCGCACCGGCAGAGCTCCCCTTGCGTTTTGCAGTACTGCTACACGACCTGGGCAAAGGACTGACTCCCGAGGAGATTCTCCCCAGTCACCACGGCCATGAGGCCGCCGGCGTGCCCCTGGTAAAGGCCGTCTGTGAGCGCTGGCGTACCCCAAAAGACCTGACTGCACTAGCTGTCGGGGTCTGCGAATATCACCTGCATTGCCACAGAGCCTTCGAATTGCGCCCACAGAGCATTATGAAGATGATCCGCAGTCTGGATGCCTTTCGACGTCCCGAACGATTTGAAAACTTTCTTCGCGCCTGTGAGGCAGATGCCCGAGGTCGTGAGGGGCTGGAGAATCGAGATTATCCACAGGTGGAATTTTTACGCGCCGCTCGAGATGAGGCAGCGGCAGTAACTGCCGAGGAGTTGATTAAACAGGGCTACCAGGGTGCGAAACTGGGGCAAGCATTGGACCGGGAGCGTATCAAGGCAATCGCCAAAGTAAAGGATGACTACATTGCGTAATGTGTTGATTACCGGTGCCGCCGCACGCCTGGGCCGTGCTATTGCTGAGGAGCTACATAAAGATCACAGAGTTGTTATTCACTATCGCAACTCGGCTGATGCTGCCAAGGCCCTGGCAAACGAGCTGAACCAACTTCGCCCCAACTCTGCCATAGCGTTGCACAGTGAATTGAATAGCGCCGAAGCCTGTTCCAATCTGGCCCAGCGTGCACAAGAGGCCTGGGGCGGTATTGATGTTCTGGTCAACAATGCCTCAGCATTTCACCCCACACCTGTGGGAAAGGCGACCGAGGAGGACTGGGATCGGCTGGTAGGCAGCAACCTCAAAGCCCCCTTCTTTCTCACTCAGGCCCTGAAAGAAACACTCAGCCAACAGCTGGGTTGCGTTGTTAATATGGCGGATATTCACGCCGAGCGCCCGATGCCCAAGCATACTATTTACTGCGCCGCCAAGGCTGGGCTGGTAATGCTGACAAAAAGCCTCGCTCTGGAGCTATCGCCCCAGATTCGGGTCAATGCAGTCGCCCCCGGTGCCATTCTTTGGCCAGAACAAGAGGCAACTAACGAAGCCAAGAAAGCAAAAATCACCCAGCGCATTCCTTTGGCTCGAACCGGTGACCCCAGTGATATCGCCAAAACCGTGCGCTTCCTTGCCTGTGATGCCCCCTATATCAACGGTCAGGTTATTGCCGTTGACGGCGGCCGCAACCTTAATATCTAGGGCAGTCCAACCAATATCTAAAAAAGTTCAACAACGGGGCTTCACTTCAATTTCACCGACACTCTGTCAGAATGTTTTGTAACTTCCTCTGCCACAAGAGATTTGCCGGTGCGCTCACTGAAGATATTGTTGATTGAAGATAACCCCACTATCGCCCGCCAGCTTGCCGAATTCCTACATGCTGAGGGCTGGCAGATAGATTATGCCCACCGGGGTCGCCAGGGCTTACAGCTGACCCTGGAACAAATCTTCGACCTGATCATTCTCGACCTGGGCCTGCCGGATATGGACGGCTTAGAGGTCTGCGAAAAGATCAAGGCACAAGGGCCAGTTAACATGCCAATTCTGATGTTAACTGCCCGAGATGCTCTCGCAGATAAAGAACGCGGATTTGGTATCGGTGCCGATGACTACTTATGTAAGCCCTTCGAACCAAGGGAACTGATACTGAGATGCCGCGCCCTGGCACGTAGACACCAGCTGCATACCAGTGAAGAAATTAAGGTCGGTGATTTACACATAAACCAGCGCCAGCAAACGGCCTACCGGGATAAACAACCTCTGCCCCTGACAACTATCGGTTTTCGCATTCTCACTATGCTCGCCCAGGCGTCGCCAGCACCAGTAAGCCGCTCGGCAATAATCCACCATATTTGGGGTGATGAACCCCCAGAAACAGACGCCTTAAAATCCCACATTTATAATCTTCGCCAAACACTGGATAAGCCTTTCCAGGCCCCTATGTTGAAAACCATCACCAATCTCGGTTATCAGTTGGAAATTCCCAATGCGCGAAACCAGTAATTTACAGAGGAAGGTCTTCGCTATTTTTGGCAGTTTTACCCTGCTGCTATGTTTGGTGTTTTTTGCCATTTGTATGATGGTGGCCTATGTAGTTGAAGACCATTTACTCGATAACTTATTGGCCGGAGAAGTCCGCTACCTCGAACAGCAGGCAAGACTGACTAATGCGACCCCAGAGCCACGCCTACCCTATTTAACGCTATACACTGAAAACAAAATAATACCGGCCGAACTGCGCACTGCCCTACCAAGCTATGCAGAAAAGGCTGAGTGGTTTAGTGATACTGAACATCACTTCCATTTACGCAGAGTACATTTTCCAGACAACCATTCCGCCGTTCTCGTAGCTGAAGTCAGTGAATTGCTCACTGTTACCCGACAATCTTCAAAGCTTCTCTGGCTCTTTGCCAGCGCCTGTATCTTGACCCTACTCTTAGCCCTCTATTGTGCTTTTCGTATTTCCCGTAAAACCATCGCGCCTGTAGTAACCCTCGCTAAAGCAGTTCAGCAGCAGAGAAACTGCGATTCTCAAATTTCCCTGCCCTATAACAATGAACAAGATGAAATCGGTTATCTCGCAAGTACGTTGCAAGATACACTTAACCAGCTCAAGCTAACATTGCGCAGGGAAACTGAGTTTACCCGGGATACAAGCCATGAGTTGCGCACCGGGCTAACCATTCTGAAAAGCACACTGGCTCTCAGTCAAAATCGGGAAATGACTTTAGCTGAGAAAAATGAGCTATTAGAAACGGTTACCGGTATGGAAAAAACCGTTAAGACACTATTAGCCCTCGCCCGCTCTGAGTCTCTACAGTCGGAAGATATCCCATTGTGCGCTTTACTAGAGGAACGTCTTTTAGCTCAACACCAGTTAATTGTACAAAAGCATTTTAATGTTGATTTAAAGTTAGGGCACAAAGTCAGAGTTCTGGCCAATCGACACCTGGTAAGTCTGCTCTTCGACAACTTAATCAGCAATGCATTACAGCACGCTACCAGCACTGAGTTGGTTATTACTTATAAGGGGGACACACTCTTTTTTGAGAACGCCACAGACAACCAATTAGATCTAGAAACCTCCCTCTTACCCGGCCAAAAAAGGGAAGGCAGTGATGGTATTGGTCAAGGCCTTTTCCTGGCCAAGAGAATCTGTGAAGCCTTAAATTGGACCATCTCAATCCAATGTCGAAACAATACTTATCAGTGCGCTCTGTCTTTTACACAGTAGCGTTCTAAGATTCAAATTTTTACCGTATGCGCTCGATATGCACAGTGAATCGGCATCCATACCTTATACGATCTCGAGTGCAGCTTTTTCTTTCTTCCTAAATAGCAATTACAATCTCACCTGAATTTCACCTTCCATCCCTTATTCTCCTACGAACTCACTAGAAGATTTTCCGTCTACTACTGCAATTTTGGAGATTAATATGTTGAAGAAAATTGTTATTTCCCTGGCACTGACTTTGTCCGTATTTTTTGGTTTTATTATTTGGATTAAGGGCCTAATTCCACCCCAAGAGCAGGACTTTTCCACTACGACAGTAAGTGACCTGCCGTATTTACAACAATTACCCAGGGAAAGCCGAGGAAAAATCTTAGCTGTTGTCACCAGTACTGAAACGATGGGAGATAGTGGCAAGGCAACTGGTTATGAATTAACTGAACTGGCACGCCCCTATTACATCTTTTCAGCCAACGGATTTATTATCGATATTGCCAGTCCCAAAGGCGGCAAACCGCCTGCGGTGATCGATAAAGATGATCTGGGGCCTTTCGACTATGCCTTTCTCAATGACCCGGAGGCACAACAAAAGGTCAACAACAGTATTCCTATCGATCAGGTATCAGCAGAGGATTACCAAGCCGTATTTTTTGTCGGCGGTAAAGGCACTATGTTCGATTTCCCTGACAATCCCCATATCCAGTCCCTGGTGCGGGAAATCTATAACAGCGGCAAAATTATCGGAGCGGTATGCCACGGGCCAGCAGCCCTTGCCAATGTCACCCTGGATAATGGCAAGCTCTTAATCGCCGATCGGCAGATCAGTGCTTTTACTAACGAAGAGGAGCTTTTTCTTATCCCTGACGCCGAGCAACGATTTCCATTCCTGCTTGAGGATCGCTTACGTGAGCAAGGCGCGTTTTTTCAGGCTGGGCCCACTTACCTAGAACAAGTCAGCGTGGATGGCCAGCTTATTACCGGGCAAAACCCCTGGTCCACCTGGCTGGCGGCTGAGAGTATGGTAAGCGCGATGGGGTACACCCCTGTTCCACGCCAAATCACTCCGGCGGAGCAGACCGTCAAATTACTACTCACTTATGAGCAGAGTGGCTTTACCGAGGCCACAGAGAAATTACAAAAGCTTCAGAAGAAGGGGAAAATAGACCAGCGCCTACTGGCCATGCACGGAGTTGTCTCTGTTATGCGTTGGGAGCCGGGCAGGGCTCTGGACATAATCAGACTGCTGTACAAGAGCCAGGATTGATTGAGCCCCTCAAAAAGCCAACTAGCCAGCCTGATCCAGGGGCTGGCCATTTTCATCCACAAATAATACATCGCGAATACTGAGTTTTTGTCCCTGGGCATTCTGCACAGCCACTTCGGAGATAGGCTCACCACTGTTTTTATCGACCAGATGCATCCCATCTTTATTGCCGTTCCAGCGCAGATTCCACTGGCGTAGGGCGATTACCACCGTAAACAAGTCCCGACCTTTTTCCGTTAAGCGGTACTCGTAACGAGTGCCGTGTTCACCCGCATCAAAGCGCACCAGAACCTCGTTTTCCACCAGACGGGATAACCGATCCACAAGGATATTTTTGGCAATTCCCAGGCTTCTTTGGAAATCCACAAAACGGCGGGTACCCAGCATCGCTCGCTTAATTATCAGCAGGGACCACCAGTCCCCTACCTCATTCAGGGCGCAAGCCAGGGAACAATCCAGATCATCAAAGCGTTTACGTGACATATAGGGAGCCTCTAAATAACTCCGTGATACCTCTGGCATGCAGAGCGGTTCACAATCAAGGCGCGGCTTCGCAGGAATGTCTAGACCTTTCAAGAAGTCGCAACGCGGAGTGTGAATCGCTCTGCAAGCCCCGAAGGGCGGGCCTTGAAGGCCACAGCTGCTGCGTTGCAGCTCTTGCAAAGGACTGAGCCATTCGCGGCGAGCTGCGCCTAACATCTGAAGCCTTCAAGACCCGCAGAGGCATTACGGAGTTATTCAGAGGCTCCCTAGACCAGTATACCGGGAAAAGAGTTGCAATACGAAACCAGATATTGAACTCAACCTTAAAATAAGGTCTTATAACGCAACCGTTTTAATTGTGACCTAGTGGGACCAGTGAGTCCCAGTGTTGAATCGAGACATTCAGGAGAGAAATATGAGTGGTTCCCTGGACAACCTACTGCGTCCTTTCGAGCATAAATCCCTCAAGCTACGCAACCGGGTCGCAATGGCCCCCATGACACGCACTATGTCACCGGGCTATTCAGCCAATGACCAAGTGGCCGGCTATTACCGCCGTCGAGCTGAAGGTGAAGTGGGACTGATTATTACCGAAGGCACCTTCGTTAATCATAAAGCTGCCAACGGCTACGAGAATGTACCGGCAATCTACGGTGAAGCCGCTCTCGCCGGCTGGAAAAAAGTGGTAGACGAAGTACACGCTGCCGGTGGCCAGATTATCCCGCAGTTATGGCACGTAGGCTCCGTGCGCAAAGAGGGCATAGGCCCGGATAAATCAGTGCCCGGCTACTCCCCCTCAGGCCTGTTCAAACCCGGCAAGCCCAATGGCCAGTCGATGAGCAAAGAGGACATTCGGGAAGTTGTACAAGCTTTTGCAGACGCGGCGAAAGCAGCCAAGGAAATTGGGTTTGACGGCGTAGAGATTCACGGCGCCCACGGCTACCTGATCGACCAGTTTTTCTGGGAAGGTACCAACCAACGCGATGACGAGTACGGTGGCTCCATCGAAAATCGCACCCGCTTTGCAGTGGAAATTATCAAAGCGGTACGTGAGGCCGTAGGCGAAGATTTCGCCATAGTGCTGCGCTACTCCCAATGGAAGCAGCAGGATTACGAAGCCAAGTTGGCGCAAAACCCGGAAGAACTGAAACGCTTCCTGACTCCGCTAGTTGAAGCCGGCGTTGATATTTTCCACGCTTCTACAAGACGCTTCTGGGTGCCAGAATTTGAGGGTTCTGATCTCAACCTGGCAGGCTGGACCAAAGAGCTGACTGGAAAACCAGTAATTTCTGTCGGCAGTGTCGGCCTTGACGATGATTTTATCGGCGGCAATAACCAGGGCATGGGCGGCACTGCCAATCCTACCGATTTAAGCGAACTAACTCGCCGTATGGACAACCAGGAGTTCGACCTGATTGCCGTTGGCCGCGCACTATTACAAGACTCACACTGGTTCGCCAAGGTACGTGAAGATCGCGCGGAGGAAATCACGCCGTTCACCAAAGAGGCGCTAATGAGCCTGAGTTAATTTTTACTGATAAAAAAAGCAGCCTCTAAAGGCTGCTTTTTTATCTACATTTTTTAACAAATTATTGGAATCACGGCCAAATAAATTCTACCGGCCACAATTTTTGTGAAGCCTGGTCGTACTCATTCCACAGCTGACGGTAAGTTTTCTGCTCGATCGGATGCAATACTTCTGGAGCAATCTCTGCCAAAGGCTGTAAAACAAAAGCATTTTTTACAATCTCACCTCTAGGCAATTTCACTCCATCGATAGTCCCCGTAAG
This sequence comes from Microbulbifer mixtoriginis (SeqCode), assembly GCF_052466715.1. Taxonomy (NCBI): domain Bacteria; kingdom Pseudomonadati; phylum Pseudomonadota; class Gammaproteobacteria; order Cellvibrionales; family Microbulbiferaceae; genus Microbulbifer; species Microbulbifer mixtoriginis (SeqCode). The sequence goes on from NZ_CP174288.1 coordinate 4,025,717, forward strand.
TTGATCATAGGTAAGAATATCAATATCCAGGGTGCGCGCACTGAATTTAGGTCCAGAGCGCAGGCGGCCGTTGGCATCTTCGATACCACGCAGACACAGGGCCAGCTGCCCTACCGGCAGGTCAGTTTGTAGTCCCACCACCAGGTTGTAAAAATTATCCCCAGGGAATCCTACCGCTTCGCTCTCGAAAACCTGGGACACCTCCAAGTCGCCAAACTGCCCTGCAAGGGCATCCAGCGCTGCGCGGATATATTGCGCGCGATTGATATTACTGCCGAGGCTGAGATACACCTGAGCCACGTTTACACTCCCGCAGACATCGCTGCTGCACCTTTTGCTGGCCTTTCGCCACGCTCAATAATGACACCCACATCCCTGGACCCTCGGACCGCACCCGGCTTGGACAAACGCAGTCGCAGCCAGCTTACGGAAAACTCTTCCCTGACAATTGCCGCAGCCTGTTCCGCCATAGTTTCCACCAGCAGGAACTCGCTGCTTTCAATAAAAGCGATCAAGCGCTTGGCCACTGCCTTATAATTCAGTGTGTGCTCGATATTGTCTGTACGCGCCGCCTCGCTGATATCGAAAGCCATTTCTATATCAAGGCTGACGGTCTGGCGTACTTCACGCTCCCACTCGTAAATACCGATAATGGTATTCACCTTTAAATCCCGTATATAAACAATATCCATTTATCGGCTCTTTTCTTTTTACTGCCAGGATGCCCCTGGGATTTCTTAAAGTTCGGTCTTGGGCAATTCTGTCATTGGCCAACGTGGACGCACATCAACTGCAAGGCTCGTCTGTTCTCCGGCTTGCAAACGCAAACTACCGGCATAGGCGATCATAGCGCCGTTATCGGTGCAAAACTCATGACGGGGGTAGTAGACGCTGGCACTATCCTTGCGCAGGCTCATTTCCAAACGTTCACGCAACAATTTATTCGCGGAAACCCCACCGGCAATTACCAGAGTTTTATAACCAGAGGCTTTAATTGCACGACGACATTTAATCACTAGAGTATCCACGACCGCCTCTTGGAAGGCTGCCGCAATATCCGCACAGGTCTGTTCATCCGGCAGGCCATCTTCGAGGGCGTGCTGACGCACAGTGGTCAGGGTGAAGGTTTTTAAGCCCGAAAAGCTGAAATCCAGCCCCGGTCGATCCGTCATAGGGCGAGGGAAGGTAAAGCGCTTGGGATCACCTTTTTCAGCCAAGGCTGCCAAACGCGGACCACCAGGGTAGTCCAGATCGAGCATCTTGGCGGCCTTGTCAAAAGCTTCACCAGCGGCATCGTCCAGGGATTCCCCCATCAGTTCGTAGTCGCCAAGACCGCGCACTTCGACCAATTGGGTATGACCACCAGAGACCAGCAAGGCCACAAAAGGAAAAGCCGGTGGATTGTCCTCCAGCATCGGAGCTAATAAATGCCCCTCCATATGATGTACAGCCACAGCGGGCACCCCCCAGCCATACGCCAAGGCGCGGCCGGCACAGGCGCCCACCATCAGGGCGCCAACCAAGCCTGGACCGGCGGTATAAGCTACTCCCTCCAAATCGGATGGCTTGGTATTGGTCTTCGCCATTACCTGCCGTACCAACGGCAACAGCTTGCGCACATGGTCGCGGCTTGCCAGTTCAGGGACTACACCGCCGTAATCGGCGTGCAGGTCAACCTGACTAAATAGAGCATGGCCGAGCAGACCGGACTCAGAATCGTAGATAGCGACGCCAGTTTCATCGCAGGAAGTTTCTATACCGAGGACGCGCACTTGATTTCATTCTCGTGACTACTTCGAGGGGCGGTTATCATACTGGAAAATGGGGTTGCGATCCCGTATAGGAGTGTTTAGAATTTGCGCCCTCGCTGTGAACCGGCCACCGGATGCAACTGCGAGAGCATTGCCGGAATGGCCGAGAGAAACGAATTTTAACAGGTATCCTAATGCCCTCTGTACGAATCAAAGACAACGAACCTTTCGATATCGCTCTGCGCCGCTTCAAGCGCTCCTGTGAAAAAGCAGGCGTACTGTCTGAAGTACGTCGTCGCGAGTTCTACGAGAAGCCCACCGCTGTTCGTAAGCGCAAAGCTGCTGCCGCTGTTAAGCGTCACGCTAAAAAGCTTCAGCGCGAAAACCGCAAGTTCCAGCGTCTCTACTAAGAGCCGCAGGCTGAATAAGCCTGTCGCAGCGAGGCGGCCGGACGGGCTTAGCCCGTAGCGGAGCTATAAAGAACGGCGTGCGAGCCCTACTCGCGCGCCGTTTTTCGTTCTGCCAACCGCATTCTCCATGCTCGGCGGACGCGCTATCCTTAGCGCTCAACCCAATAAACCACAATCAATGCCAATCCCGGAACACTCACTATGAGCACTCTCAAGGACACCCTGACTCAAGCGACCAAAGACGCAATGAAAGCACGCGACAAAGAGCGTCTTGCCACCCTGCGTTTAATCAATGCTGAGATCAAACGAGTTGAAGTGGATGAGCGCATCGATCTGGATGACGCGCGTATCCTCGCTCTGCTGGACAAGATGACCAAACAGCGCCGCGACTCCATCACCCAGTATGAAAAGGCCGGCCGCGCCGAGCTGGCTGCAGTGGAACAGGCGGAGATCGAAGTCATCCAAGAGTTCCTGCCCAAACAGTTGACCGAAGCGGAGATTAGCGAAATTGTCGCTTCCGCCGTGCAGAGCACCGGGGCCAGCGGCATGGCCGACATGGGTAAAGTGATTGCCCAGGTGAAGCCTCAGGTTCAAGGCCGTGCAGATATGGGCGCAGTCAGCAAATTGGTTAAGGCCCGACTGGCCTAACGCCCAGCCGGATTACAGAAAAGTATGCCCAGCAAGATTCCCCAGCACTTTATCGACGACCTGCTCGCCCGCGCAGATATCGTCGAGCTGGTGGACAGTAGGGTAAAACTGCGTAAGACCGGAAAAAACTACTCCGCCTGCTGCCCCTTCCACGACGAAAAAACCCCCTCTTTTACCGTGAGCCCAGACAAGCAGTTCTACTACTGCTTCGGCTGCGGCGCCAACGGCAATGCCATCGGCTTCCTGATGGAATACGATCGCCTGCCATTTCCCGAAGCCGTGGAAAAATTGGCGGCCACCCGCGGCTTGGAAGTACCCAGAGAGGCATTGGCTCCCGGGCAGGAAAAGCGCCAGAGGGAAAGCCAATCCCTGTATCAACTGACGGAAAAAGCTGCAGAATTCTACCGAGAACAACTACGCAACCACCCTGCGGCAGGTAACGCAGTGGCCTACTTGCGCAATCGCGGATTATCCGGGGAAATCGCCCGAGATTTCGACATCGGCTTGGCACCACCGGGCTGGGACAACCTGCTCAATGCCCTGGCCGACACTCCCGAAAAGGCCGACCAGCTTGAACTGGCTGGACTCGCCATTCGCCGCCAGGACAGTGACGGCAACAGCAAACCAGGCGGGCGTCACCACTACGACCGCTTCCGTAACCGCATCATCTTCCCCATTCGCGACCAGCGCGGCCGCACCATCGCCTTTGGCGGCCGGGTATTGGGGGACGAAAAGCCCAAGTACCTCAACTCCCCGGAAACCCCGATTTTCCACAAGAGCCGTGAACTCTACGGCCTATGGGAGGCGCGCCAGGCCAATCGCAACTTAGAGCGCTTGATCGTGGTGGAGGGCTATATGGATGTAGTGGCCCTGGCGCAGTTCGATATCCGCTACGCCGTCGCCACCCTTGGCACCGCCTGCGGCGAAGAGCACATTCAGCTGGCCTTTCGCCATACTAGTGAATTGCTATTCTGTTTTGATGGTGACCGCGCCGGCCGCGCCGCCGCCCGCCGCGCACTGGAATCTGCCCTGCCCCAGATGCAGGACGGCCGCAGCCTACGCTTTTTGTTGCTGCCGGAAGGAGAAGACCCGGACACTCTGGTGCGACAACTGGGTGGAGAACGTTTCCAGCAACTGATAGAAGAGCAGGCTCGCCCCCTGGAGGACTTTCTCTTCGACCTGCTCAGCGAAGACATCAACCTCCAGACCATGGACGGCCGCGCGCGCCTGTCCAAGCTGGCCGCCCCACTGCTGGATTTGCTGCCAGGAGGCGTATATCGCCAACTGATGTTCCAGCAGCTGGCCTCGCGTACCGGACTCGACAAAGACACTCTGCAGGAGGTGATTCACGCAGAGAAAGCTCGCAACACCCAGTTACAGCAAGCACAGGCACAGCCAACTGTCACCGGCGCACCCCTCTCTACCGAGCAGGATGAGGAACTCCAACACCGCACCCCGCCGGAACCCTGGCCCCGCGAAGACGAATCTGAATATTCCCCCACACTTGGGGACAGCCCACGCCGCACCGGCCAGTATCGCCTACCTCCTGAACGTATGCTAGTAGCGCTGATCCTCCACCACCCCGAGCTGGCCACGCAGATTGAGGACTTGCAACAGTTCCTCGGCGCCGACAACCCAGACCTGCTGCTATTTGCCCAGCTGGTGGAGCTTTTCAAGAGCCGCCCACAACTTAACTTTCGCCAATTGATCGGCCACTGGCGCGCCCATCACGGCGCCGAATCCAGCGATATTCTGGCTAAGCTGGCGATATCTCCCCTAGTTTCCGGGGTTCGTCACCTAGCCCAAGGCGATAGCAACCTGGAATACGATCCCCAGGCTGAATTTAACGACTGTCTACGTCACCTAGAAAAATCCGATGCCAAGCAGCGCAATCGCGATCTCTTGGCCCAGTTAAAAGCCGGTGCCCAGCTCAGCCAGGAAGAACAACTGGCTTTATTGGCCAACTGGCGCAGAAAAGACAATTAATCTGCAATAACCCCTTGAAAACTGCGGCCTCAACACTATATTCACTCACCCCGCCGGGCGGGAACGGGAACCTCAGCACCCTAAAATTCACACCAGAGCCGTTGCTTGACAGCTAGAGTGGTTATTGCTAGTGCATATACGCTATAATCCCGCGTCTTTGTCCCGTATTTTCATCCCCAGAATTCAGGGTTGTGCATGACCGACAAAACCCAGCAACAAACCTCCCGTATCAAGGAGTTGATCGCCCGCGGTAAAGAGCAGGGCTATCTCACCTATGCCGAGGTAAATGACCACCTCCCGGAAGATATTTCCGATCCCGATCAGGTGGAAGACATTATTGGCATGATCAACGACATGGGTATCAAGGTGTTCGAAAGCGCACCAGATGCCGAAGAGTTGTTGATGGCCGAGGGTGACAGCTCCGCCGACGAAATCGCCGCAGCCGAAGCCGCCGCCGCACTGGCCGCAGTTGAGTCTGATGTAGGCCGCACCACCGATCCGGTACGCATGTATATGCGCGAAATGGGCACCGTAGAGCTGCTCACGCGCGAGGGCGAAATCGCCATTGCCAAGCGTATCGAAGAGGGCCTACGCGAGCTGATGGCCGCCCTCGCCTACTGGCCTGGCGCAGTACAGCAAATCATCGATGAATACGCGCTAGTCGAGAAAGAAGAGCGCCGTATCCCCGATGTCATCGCCGGCTGGCTCGACCCAGCAGAAGATGTGCCCCCCGGAGCCCAGGCTGGCCAAGCCGCTGTAGTAAGCGACAACAGCAGCGAGTCCTCTGAAAACGAAGGCGAAGAGGACGATGACTCGGACGACGCCGACGATTCCTCCAGCGAGGAAGAAGAGGAAAACGCCGGCGGTCTCGACCCAGAGGAGCTGGCCGAGCGTATGAATGCGCTGATCGTCGCACAGAAAGCCGCCGATGAGGCCATCGCCGCCCACGGTCGTGACTCCAAGGAAGCCGGTACTGCTTTGGAAGCCGTCGCCGAGGTATTCCGCTACTTCAAACTGGCACCACGCCAGTTCGATCCTCTCTACGGCGAAGTTCGCGATATTCTCGATAGTGTGCGCAGGCAAGAGCGCATCACTATGAATTTGTGCATTAAGCGTGCACGTATGCCGCGCAAGACCTTTATCAAGGAATTTCCCGGCAACGAAACCAATGAAGAGTGGATCCCCGCGATCATCAAAAAGAAGCGCGACTACTCTGACGCCCTGCGTCATGTCGTAGACGATATCGTTCGCGCGCAACGCAAGCTGGCCCAGTGCCAAGAGCGCTCCGGTCTAGACGTAGGCCAGATCAAAGAGATCAACCGCCGTATGTCCATTGGCGAGGCCCGCTCCCGCCGCGCTAAAAAGGAAATGGTTGAAGCCAACCTACGCCTGGTTATCTCTATCGCCAAGAAGTACACCAATCGCGGCCTACAGTTCCTGGACCTGATTCAGGAGGGCAATATCGGCCTAATGAAGGCCGTGGATAAGTTCGAATACCGCCGTGGCTATAAGTTCTCCACCTACGCCACCTGGTGGATTCGCCAGGCTATTACCCGCTCTATCGCAGACCAGGCGCGCACCATTCGTATCCCGGTACATATGATTGAGACCATCAACAAGCTCAACCGTATCAGCCGCCAGATGTTGCAGGAAATGGGGCGCGAACCCACTCCGGAAGAGCTGGGCGAGCGTATGGATATGCCGGAAGACAAGGTGCGTAAAGTTCTCAAGATCGCCAAGGAGCCCATTTCTATGGAGACTCCTATCGGTGACGATGAAGACTCGCACCTGGGTGACTTTATTGAGGACCAGAACCAGTCCTCCCCGGTGGACACCGCCACCCAGACCGGCCTGCACGACGCCACCCGCTCCGTGCTCTCCGGTCTGACCGCGCGTGAAGCCAAGGTATTGCGTATGCGCTTCGGTATCGACATGAACACCGACCACACCTTGGAAGAGGTGGGTAAGCAGTTCGATGTAACCCGTGAACGTATCCGCCAGATCGAGGCTAAGGCCCTGCGTAAGCTGAGGCACCCATCCCGATCAGAGCACCTGCGGAGCTTCCTCGACGAGTAAGCCCCCACGAAAAAGCCCGGTTCGACCGGGCTTTTTTATGTGACACAATCATGACCGCCCGCAAGGGTCTACGGATGGCAGGAGAGCAGCATGCAAAAAGAAGTCGCCAATAAACCGGAAGAGTCTGAAGAAGTCGCCAACAAGCCAGGCAAAAAAGGCATTGCCCGCCTGATTGCCGCCGCCAAATATTCAAGCGAAGGTCTCAGCGCCGCCTGGCGTAATGAGGAAGCCTTTCGTATTGAAGTTATCCTCGCTATCTTCTTTGTCCCTTTTGCCCTATGGGTAGGAGACACCCCGGCTGAACGCGCCGTATTGATAGCTGTTAGCCTGGTGGTATTGCCTTTGGAGCTTATCAATAGCGCTATTGAAGCCACTGTGGACCGCATAGGAGCTGAGAAGCACCCACTAGCCAAGATCGCCAAAGACACCGGCTCTGCCGCAGTAGCGGTGGCCCTGCTAATGTGGTTTATCGTCTGGGGTTGTATTGTGATTCCCAAGTTGCCGATTTAACCGCACTACTTGAAAATCGTTAATTATAAAAAAGGGAGGCTACGTCTCCCTTTCCATAATCTGAACAATGGTACTAACTAACACCAACAAGCTGAACAGCCGTACCAACAAGCTCAAAATGGGATATCCATCCCTTACTTTCTAGACTGGGAAGTTAAAATTTAAAGACCGCTCAAATAATAGCTACTGAGATTGACGTTGTTGTGCAAACACCGCAAGAAGAAATTTCTGCCACAAAGGCATTGATTTGAAAGGAAAAATCTTGTACTTTTCCCAACCGCTTGCAACGATACCCGCAAGCAAAGTGTGGGCCCTTAGCTCAGTTGGTTAGAGCATCCGACTCATAATCGGCAGGTCCTGGGTTCAAGTCCCGGAGGGCCCACCATTTTAATCCCCAATTAACCCCTTCTCATGTGAGTGTAACGATAAGTTGTCGCAATACGACATTTTATGGTAACTATCACCTAACATCTCACAGAAAATCAAGCAGTTACGCCTGTGTGACAGCTTATGGTCCCTAAAGAAAAGTTCACCTTTCGCTAAATACCCCATAAGTTGTCATGTTTTACGGGATTGCTTTGGTACATTCCTGGAGCAGCCCCTTCGTGTACTTTCACAATACCTTTTAATCGCTTTCTCTTTAGCTAGGTTTAACTGCCTTTGGGATATCCCCAGAAAATCAGTAGACTTAAGTTCCGCCATAATATGAGGCCAGTCCAACGGGCGTTTTTTTGAAGCACAACGTTGAACTGCCAAGTTCATTTTATACTGCAGCGAGCTCTTGATACGTTTACGGCGATCCATTTTCAACTTTTCATACAGTTTGGAAACACTCTTCAACTCTTCCCGAAAGGCGTTTTCAAGCATTCCTGTACTAACCCCGAATTTCTTAGCAATTTCAGATCTAGCCTCCGGCTCCCTCTTTCCAGCCAAGGTCTCATTTAGATATCGTGAAATATCTGGCAAGTGTACCCGTAAGTCCTTTTTAACATTAAAGTTAAACTGCTTTGTCAGGTACCCCACGGACTGCAGAAGATCCTCCAGCCTACCAAATAAAAGACTCATTCTAGGCAACTGAAGCCCGTCGACTATTTTTGCCAAAGACTCAACTGAAACACCATGCCTATAAGAACACCAGTCTTTAAGTGTCATATTATTTATCCCAAAACACTCTGCCAAAGTATTTAGCCCATCAGCTCCTCCTTTATCTACAAGACCCCTTAAATTTCTGGATAGTATCTTTAGATCAAACTGGGAAATTTCAGTTGCTCCCGGTATAAAAATATCCATTTTTGCTAGATAGCTCTCTGCTTCAGCTTGGCTATGGCCATCTAAGTCGCAAATGATATGAGGTGCTTTCGTGAGAGAGGTGCCACAGTAATGGCAAAAACCAGGCTCATATTTATTTGATATAAATGGTTGACGTTGATAACAAACCCCACAGCAATAAGAGAGACTGCAAAGGTGCTTCGCACAATACTGGGAGATCGCGAGAGACCAATAAAGTTCATCGGCAACTTTCGCCTCAGATTCAGGACGTTTTATTTCCATTGATTCACGATAACATTGGGCACACCACTTCTTTTCCTTGGCAATAAACCCATGTGCCATCCTATCCAAAATATCACTTAAGTATACAAAGGATGACGGCCAGCCAATTTTCTTTCCAGTAATAGTCTCCAAGCGATTTGTGACTATTTCAGATTTAGCTGTTAATGAATTGCAAAAATTAGCTACATCTCGACCAAGACCTATACCATGTGAAGCATTATTCTGAAAAACAACATCTGATATAAATTTCGATGGATGCATTCGATATTTCCAGGAAATTCTTGCCATTAATGAAACATTTGACTCCGCCTCGACTCCCTCGTGAATTCTTATAAGGAACGGTGTAATCCTGTGATTTAAGAAAGGAATTACTCTCATCTCAACCCACCTTATCTCTTGTAGGAGAGCGCTGACCTGGGTTCTTGCCCCTAGAGGAGTTAGGCTTGTTGTTTCTTTTTTTCTCTGGCTTCCCTCCTAAAATATCCCAAATTTCATCATCACCCGGCTGTCTAAAGAAGGCTTCACCCTCTCGAATAGCTTCCGCAATAGTTTTTATTTGACTATTTTTCAGTCTTGTTTTATCGAGATGCTTGACAGTAAGGACTTTGTCTTTATCCTTCAAAGCCAAATTTAATGCTCTGCCTAACCATTCTTTTAAAATGCCAATACACCCACAACTCCCCATGAAAACAGCCTTAGCATTCTTAATAAGACTTGGCTCCATCATGATCGGCATATAAGCTAGTAGCCCTGAATAGGCTGAACTAAATTTAGCGACATCTCCCGGTCGTCTTATCGAGTAGGCAGGATAGTCCATAATTCCAACTCGCCGCGCTAATTGATCACTCATATCTAAAGAAAAAGAAATCTCATAAGTCCCAAGACCTACGAATCTACAACCGCTTCTGTTAGAAATGCCTTTGAGTATATCCATATTTTTTTCTCCAGACTGCCCACCATATTTAAAGATATGCTGGACTTCATCTACGATGATGTACTTTACACCGTAGTCTCGAATTCTGGAGAGAAAGTCTCTTTTTAAGGATATTTCATTTCTATTTTGAGAAAGGTACTTCCTCCCAATATTGGAACCTTCAATTTTGGGGTGGCCGTATATCTTTATATTTTGTAACTCACCCATAGCATTAAGAAGCTCTGAATAGAAATCTTTCCAGGAAAACTTGCTCCCCCCCAAGACATCAGCTTCAACATAGATCATTGGCAATTCATTCACCTGCTCATTCATTACATCTACATTCTTATAGGCTTCTCGCATTAAATATTCAGAAAGGCATGTTTTTCCAACACCTGTTGGCCCTTGAACTAGAACAACATCCTTTTCCGATGAGTCGAAAAAAAGTTCCTGAAGATGGTCATATGCACAATTAACAGCATCATGTCTCATGAAAAAGCCTGATTTAAAGTAATCAATCTTTTCCGTGTCACTGGCACTCTTCAAGCCTTCGGGAAATTTTGCATTTGGATGCCACATATTTAAACCTCATCATCTGAATCTGGGATAGATATATCCCAGTCAACTGATGACCACTCATCACACCCTGACCCTTCCAAACTAGGGGTGGCAAATTTATCATTATCAACTTTACAGTTATTACTTAATGAACCGGAGCTAAGCTTCCTTTTCTTGAGTTTAGCTTTTGCATCTTGATTTAGCTCTTCAACAAAACCTGCTAGATCTGCTCGACTAGTATCTTTTGATCTTTCATTGATATAGAGAGTCTGACGAGCTACTTCGGCGAGAATAGCACCCTCCAGCTCATCTACACGGCGATGTTGTGGCTTGGTTGCCTGGAAACGTATCCATCTATTTTGGTAAAAAACAAAGATATAATTGAGATCAAATGGATCAAACCGGATATCCACTGCAATACTTTCTCGAGAAGCAGATTTCAAACAAATATGCCAATAGCGAACTCTATTAACCTGAATCGCATGATTTCTCTTCAACTTTGTACCACTGCGTAATGGAGGCAACAGAACATTCATAAGAAAAATCTCATTAAATTCAATTTTTCTAGAGCAGCTAAGACCAAACCTTTCGATTGATTTATCACGTATTTGGGCAGGAGATAACCCACCGGCTTTGATACTCTGTTGATTAAACTTATCTATATACTGTAGAAGCCCATGATAAAAATCTACTGGCTCCCAAATAGAAAGGTTTTTAGGGTTATGGCTCTTTGAAACCTCTCTAATATTTTTCGCTAACTTATTGCTCCCACTTAGGTTGTCTAGAAATATCGTATTCAATGAACCAAAGTTACGCTCAACTGCCGACCCACTCCTTGGTTTTCCTTCTCTTGAAATTATCGTAGTCCTATAGCGGGCCATTAAAGTTTCAAAGTAAATGCTTTGAAATTCCTTTCCTCCATCAACCACAACAGCTTCGGGAAAGATCTCATGAGTTTTTACCATTAATCGTAGCGCCGACATCACAGAGATATTGGATGGATGCCTAAATGAAAGATAACAACTCAGAACATAACCTGAGTATTCATCAACTATGGTAGTTAACCAAGGCTTTCCAAGATGCACACCCTCGACCGAAACCAACTGCAAATCAATCTGCGTATGATCTATATGACAGCGCTGTAAAAAACGATTAACTCCAATTAGAGGAAGCTCTTTATGCTTCCCATCCATACCCTGATAGGCTGTATATTGATAGGCACTTTTTGCACCCTCTCGGACTTTCTTTGAAACTTCCTCTGCTATAGGTAGGATTCTCCTCCTAACAGATTTTTTAGAGGGCGGAACTAGTCCTCTCTCTTTACATTCTCCACAAATTAACCCATAAATATGTGGGAAATTTTGACTGTCGCTATTAAGGAAGTTGGACTCTATGGTTTGCTGAATAATCAACTCGAGTTCTTCAGGAAGTTTTTCTACATAATTACCTTTCTTATGGTGTTCAGGCTGCAGGCCATCGATCCCTTTCTTACGATAAGCACTTAACCAACGTTGCAGTGTACGTACGCTAATATTTGCTTTACTTGCCACATTTACAACACTCTCCCCAGCCAGGACAGAATTAACTAAATTAATACGCGCCAGGCTCTCCTCAATTTCTTTAGGTGAAGCATCTAGGATGATACGGTCACGTACAAATTCGGAAGTCTTCTGAGTCATTACCCCTTCTAGCTGGTTTGGTTCAGCAGCGATTAAAACTCTCTCTGGTTCATTTAGTCGACAATTCCGCAAGTCAATATAAAGTGACTGTTGAGCTATTGCCTGCATCACTTTATCGCGCGTAACTCCAGCTATTGAGCCTTCAAGTACATTGAAAGGCTGTGGACCTTTGGCCAGAAGTAACTCCTTACAAAGAGTCCATAAACGTTGATCTTCCTCAGAGGTCATATCGGGAAGGTAGTTATAAAGCAGTGCAAGATTATCTATGTAGATGGGGTTGATTTCTTTGTCACTTACTATCCGGTACGCTAGCCCAGTACCCTCTAAATAATCTGCCATCGGAGGGATCTCGAAGCATTTTAACTCTTCGTTCCATTGATAGCGGCCAGGTGTTTTACTGGCCAATTTCTGCAAGGCGTCAAACGGCTTACACTCTTCAAAACCAATAAAATCCTCAGCGATGACAAAAAAGTCCAGTGTCGTAGGCACCCTTACATAACGCTTGCCGCTACGGTATGACAGCACTACCTTGTGAAAGGGCTGATCCCAGTACCCCAGTACTTTGGGGTCGAACTCCTTTAGGTAAATGGAGGATAGTTCTAGTGTCCGACTCTCAGCCTGGATGGTGAGCCCCATCTTGTGACTAGGAAAGCGACTAGTGATGTTAGGCCCCATGGAGCGAGTTCGAACCCGACGCGCAGGCGGGTTGGATATGATTTCTTCCACAACCCTCAACCCTGTCTCAGTAACGCCTTTTGACTGACAAAAGGTTAAGTAACGCTCAAGATTTTGTAGTTCTTCCGACATAAAAGCTCCTACGAGACTGAGGGCAGCCCGATAATTAAGCAGCAGCTACCCTCGAACTCTCAGCTCGTGATACGTATTGCTTGACGGAAAACTGATAGAGAAAGATACTCAATGTGCCTATACGAAGAGCAATCTTCCCTAAAAGCCGGAATCAAGCGATTGATTTCGGTTTTTTTGTTTGAATTCAATTCATTTACTGACTTCCTTCCAATCAGCCTTCAAAGCAGAAACTGCCAGATAGCATTTAAACTACTATAAATTACACACCTACATCATACGCCATGATGCATAGAGTCACGAATAAAAGTAATTTGACGCCCGCTTCAAGCCGATTGATGCAAAAACTCTTGCTGCCCGTTGTCCTATCAAGCTAATATTTATGCATCAATGCCATTACTGCATAAGAATATGAATCTACTAGGCCCATTAGCCACGATCAGAGCGGGGCACGCTTTCCGAACAAAACTCATCGACGATCCAGGAAGTGAGACTCGTGTATTACAAATGAGGGACATTGACCCTTCTAATGGAGTGGATTGGCAGAGTGTTGTTAGGTGTCAGCCTGTCGGAGTAAAAAAGGAGTGGTTACGCACAAGCGATATCCTCTTAGTCGCCCGGGGGGGACGTAATTACGCTTACTATCTTGACGAGCAGCCACTATTTCCAACTCTGGCTGCCCCACATTTTTTTCATATCAGTCTGAGGGACTCAGCCAAGCAGATATTGCTGCCGGAATTTCTTGCCTGGCAACTTAACCAACAACCTGCCCAGGACTATTTTAAGCGCAATGCTGAGGGGTCTACTTCTAAAAGTATTCGGCGTACTATCGTTGAGAACACACCCATTATTATTCCTTCAATGTCACGCCAGAAGACCATATCCAGACTTCACACTGCTGTTGTTAGCGAACGTCGGCTCGCAGAACAACTGATTACGAACGGTGAAAATCTAATGTCCCGGATTTGTGCCGACCTTCTCAAAGAGGCTAATGAAGAAGACCGCATCAGAGGGTTACTTTATGACTGACAACATCAAGCAGGAGATGATCAATAAAGCTTTATGGGCTGCCTGCGATACCTTTCGCGGCACGATCAGCGCTGATTCCTACAAAGATTTCATCCTGACAATGCTATTCCTCAAGTACATCTCAGATGTCTGGCAGGATCACTACGAAGCCTACCAAACTCAGTATGGTGACGACTCAATATTAATTGAGGAGAAGATGAGGACCGAACAGTTTGCACTCCCCAGAGAGGCAAACTTTTATACACTGTTCGAAATGCGCCACGAACCAGACAATGGAAAACGCATTGATCAAGCACTAAAAATCCTTGAAGAAGCAAATTCCGGCATGCTGAAAAGCGCGGGGAAGAGGGTATTTCAAGACATATCTTTCAATACTGATAAGCTGGGAGAAGGCAAACACAAAGACCTTATTCTCCGTCATTTATTAGAGGACTTTGCAGGCCCTCAGCTCAACCTCAAGCCATCTCGTGTTGGTGCACTAGATGTGATAGGTAATGCCTATGAGTATCTGATCAGAAATTTTGCTGCTAGTGGTGGGCAGAAAGCAGGAGAATTTTATACACCACCAGAAGTTAGTGACTTATTGGCAGAATTACTCGACCCACAGCCTGGCGACGACATTTGCGATCCGACTGCTGGTTCCGCATCATTGCTATTGAAATGTGGGCAAAAAATATTTACCAATCATAAAAGCAATAAATATAAGTTGTATGGCCAAGAGGCCATCAGCTCTACTTGGTCATTGGCCAAAATGAACATGTTTCTACACGGTCAAGATAACCACCAAATTGAGTGGGGCGATACGATCCGTAATCCGAAGCTATTGGATCCCCATGGCAACCTATTGCAGTTTGATGTTGTTACTGCCAATCCACCATTTTCACTTGATAAATGGGGCTATGAAGAAGCCGCTCATGATGAATTCATGCGTTTCGAGCGAGGCTTACCGCCAAAAACGAAGGGGGATTACGCTTTCATTCTCCATATGGTCAATACCCTAAAGCCAGAAACTGGCAGAATGGGTGTGGTTGTCCCGCTTGGAGTACTCTTCCGTGGTTCTAATGAAGCTGTTATCCGAAAAGACTTAATCGAAGAAAATTTGCTTGATGCGGTAATTGGCCTCCCTGAAAAACTCTTTTACGGCAGCGGCATTGCCGCAGCAATCCTTATATTCAAAAAGAAAAAAACGAATACTAATGTAATTTTTATTGATGCTTCTCGAGAATACAAAGCTGGCAAAAATCAGAACCTGCTATCTAAAGAGAACATTGACAAGATTCTTGAGGCCTACAAAAATGCTGCAGATATGGATAAATACTCCCATATCGCAACTCTCGAAGACATTCGGAAAAATGGCTACAACCTTAACCTTCCACGCTATGTTGATAGTCTAAAAAAGAAAGAGGAAGGTACTTTTTCCGCCATATATTCGGAGCGTAAGAAGTTAAAATCCCAGCTAACCGAAGCAGAAAATGAGATAACAAGTCTACTAAGAAGACTTGGCTATGTCACCTAGGCCGCAACTTTAATATTATGGCAAGATGAAAATATGCTTTTTTATCTTTAAAAATCTAGATCTCGAGGTAATGTTGGCCTTCTATATTGAAGGCCAACGGCAACTATTCTTTCCAAAAAATCAAAAATTTAATTTCACTCTACTAACAAGCTATTAAAAGTTGATAGAGTAGATTTTTTACCTATGGTGCAGAGCATTAAACCTCACACCTACACACCGTCCAATTCAACCAGCTAACTCCATAAGTAAGATGATATGTATAGAACCAACCATCTCTTCTACAAGATTATTTTGGGCTGCATGCCTATAAGAACTTACATACTCATTCATCAAATTTTCATCAAAATCAAAAATTCCGTTTTTATTTAATTTACTGCTGTACACGTTGAATATTTCAGGATTCGTATAGATACCTGCTCTTATCAGAGACCCATATCCATCACAATACATATCGCAGCCTACTATTGAATTTCCTTTATTCTGGCCTAGTTCATTTTTAATTGAAGAAAAACTTCCACAATAAATTTTAACCAATTCATTTCTTACTATTTCTTTATTACTATAAGCCAACAGCTTCTCAGCTTCTTCAAGGCTGCTACATAGCCTTATACCCCCTATTGCTCTACCACTGCTAAATATTTCATTTCTAAGCTCGAGTAAATTTGGGGGTAATTTCTTACTGTAATAATCCTCATCTATGTCGAACCACTGCATTCGATCAACACCACCATAATATAAGCACCCAACTTTTGGAGCATATGGCAAAAAAGCTCCACGCCCAAGTTCATCAAAATTGAATTCTGGTTTGCGTAAAACAAGATAACCCGAAAAAATCATATTTAAGTATTGTCCTACTTAGTCGGTATGTGGTTGATGCCTGATCCGGGCACATGAATGTGCTCACCTCCTGCCCAGTGGTCTTTTCCTCTGTCGTCCCTTGCTCCCTCAATTCCTAGTTCATCTGCCCAGTCCAGAATTGTATCAGCATCAGAACCAGAAAGAGGTAAACGTCCACCGTATGTCAGATCATTAATTAGGTCATTAAGTGCTTGTTGATCAGGTGAATGCCTCTTATCAGTAGGTGCTGGACACTGGTTTCCACTTCCTGGAGCCTCTTCAGATGCCCCATCATCAGCTTCTTCCGAACAATAACCAATTAATAAGCATGAAAAGACACGTCCTGCAGGGCGCCCAAGGGCTCCTTGTAATCCACGTGATATTGCCGCTCCAGCAGCACGACCGCCTATTACCCTAACGCCTACACCAGCTAAAACATTCGCCCATAAACCTTCAGGATCAACTCGATTTATTGGGTTACCGACCACATATTCATAAATGTTGATTCCGCCCGACTCTGCTATTGGATCTCGCGTAAGCCATTTACTATTGGCAGGAATATAATATCGATAACCAAAATAAGATAATCCTGTACTTTCATCCCACCGCTTGGTGGAGAACCGGAATGGCTGGTCCAAGGTTCCAGTTTGGTTATTGATACTGCCATATTCGGTATAGGTGTATTCGGCTACCTTTTGCTGCAAGGAGTCCGTAACGCTGGTGACATTACCTCTACCATCATAATGATAATAGTAGTCCTGTCCTCCGGCACTCATACTTAACAGACCGCCGATACCGCCGCCTATGCTCTGACCCCAGAGGTAATCTCGCAATGGAGCATTACTTCCGTCTCGATCCTGAATAGGAAGAAAGCCTGCGCGTACAATTTTTTGTTCGTCAGTCAGTTGGCCATCTTGGTAAGACTGGATTTGAGCCAGCAGGCTATTCCAATAGTAGGTGTAGGCCTTTCTATGGAGAATTCCTGTGCTGTCTGTATAGGTTAGTTCCTTGAGCCGGTTTTCTGCATCGTAGCTAGCGGTAAAGACATGGCCTTCCGGCGTATAGCCCTGGGTCATATTACCGTCAGCATCGTAAAGGAAAGTCTCCTCTCCTTTTTCTGTGGTCTGGTTTAATTCATTGTTGGCAAACTGGACCTGCTCTTCAACGCCAACATACGGCAGGGTATCTGTGCGGGATTCCGTTGCAATCAGATCCCGATCATTGTAAGTGAACTGATAATCAGTCAGCAGCTGCTCATCAATGGTCTTATTGGTGAGCTGCTGCAAGCGGTTCATGCCATCATAAGCATACTTGCTCAGAGTCTGGTTAGGTAAGGTTAGCGAATCAATGAGTCCACTGTTACCAACATACTGATAAGTATAAGTCTGCGAACCCACCTTGATATCTTTAAGGCGATTGAGGGTATCGTAGATATACTCCCTTTGCGGACCATTCTCGACGACAAGAGTTTTAATTCGACTATGATCATCATAGGTATAGGCAATAGTGTCGGATTCCCAGGGACCATCTATCGTAGCAATAGTGGAATTGGTGTTATAGGAAAAAGTTGTGGTTCCTACACCATCCTGAATGCTAGCAAGCCTGTCGTGATCATCGTAAGTGTAAGTGATACTTGGGGTGTCATCACTATAGCTGGTGGTGAGCTGATTACCGTTATCATCATAGGTGTAACTGATTTCAATGCCACGGGCATTCGTAATTTTCGACAGTAAACCTCGGTTATTGTATTGATAGCTTACCCCCTGATCATCAGCATAAGTTTTTGCCTTCAGGCGATCATTTTTGTCGTAGCTAAAGCGAGTACGGTTTTGATTGGCATCGATAAATTCAACCAAATTGCTGTTGGCATCGTAGACATAGCGATTCTTCCAGCTTGAGCTATTGGACTCCTCCACCAACCGCTTCATCTTGTCATAGCTATAAGTAGTCGTACGACCGCCGCGTCGCGAACTGTCCTGCATTAAGCGCGGGCAGCTGGCATAGTTGTAAGACTCGGTGCCGCCGTCTGGATAGCTGACTTCTGTAAGGCTATTTAGGTCGTTGTAGCTGTATTCAAGAGTGAAATTCGTAGCGTCGGTACTGGTCTTTAAGCGTCCCTTCGCGTCATAAGTGTAAGATGCCAACAACTGATTACTAAGGTGTATCTGTTCTAGATGCTGGTTAGTGTTGTAACTGTAGCGAGTCACTTGCTGCAAAGCATCGGTGACTGTTTCTAATTGACCAAAAGCATTGTAGGTGACAGTAGTGGATTTAGTATCGATATCTTTAAAACTGGTAGGTCGACGCTTCTCATCGTAACCAATCTCCACACTTCCCAGCGCAGTGGTTATAGATGTTAAATCGACTCCGTTACTTTCTTCATAAGTGAAAGTAGTTACTTGACCATCAGGCAAAGTGATCTGTGTAACCTTACCTTTATCGTTATAAGAATAACGGGTCGTTTTACCGGCTGCGTCGCTTATCGCTGTTACTAGACCAGTACTGTTATCGTAGGTATAAGAAAGATAGTCACCTTCTGGATTAGTAACCTTCTTGATACGACCGACATTATTGAAGACCTTAGTAAACTCATACTTGGTCTGTGGGGCTGTTTTGAAGTTGTTGGTAGTCTGGTCAACATATTCAACATAGTGCTCAGGGCTTACGTACCAAGAGTACCCAGAATAACCGTTATAAAAATACTCCTCTTTGCCTCCTTCCGGATTGGTAATGGTAATCCGGTAATTTTCCCACATCGGATCACCGGGAGCAGGATATACAATAGTGCCATTAGACTGGCTGACAGCCGGCTCAAAGTAAAAACTCCACTCACCAAGCGGGTTCTTTACACTGGAGACATAAATATCGGCATCATAACCAATCTCGGTCCAGTAGCCGCCCATATCGGTCAGTTTGACAAGGTTACGGTCTGTGTCGTACTCAAAGGTGGCAGTACGCTGAAATGGGTCGGTAATGGTTTTAACCAGGCCTTCGGCGTTATAAGTCAGGTTAGTCACCTGATTGGTAGCATCGGTAATGCTAGTCAGGTGAATATTTGCATCGTAACCAAAAGTAAGGCTGAAGCCATTCTTATCAGTCTGGCGAACCAAGAATGGCTGCATGGAGTCAGTGTTGTCAGGAATTGCATATTCAAATTCACTACCATCTAAAAACTGCAATAGGAAGTGGTTTTCCTTTAGCTTGATAAGCTTGTTGTAAACACCATAGGGACTGGCGTAGACACCGTCCGAGTCCGGGATATAGACATCGCGGCGACCATCAGGCATGAACACAGTGACGGTTTCACCGGGATCTACCAGCAGATAGCTACTGTAATTGAAGGCCCATTTATTACCAAAGGGCTCATGCTGAGCGATAGAAGACTGGGAATTGTAACTCAGCTTAATACGTACTTTGGGTCCGTAAGCAGGTGTATACCATATCGGTGTATCCACCATGTAGAAGTTCATATTGACGGGGTTAACTCGCCATATTGGAGCACCTTCGGAACACTCATCATCATCCTCAGGTGAGCTATCGTCGCCATCTGGATCGCCCAGATCGTCTTCAGGGCGCTGTACGCCACAGCAACCACCGTAGATCTGGTCTCTTTCTTCTTTGGCTAGCACTCTGCCCGGCAGGCCATCAGCTTCAGAAAATACCAGAGCATTACCACTCCATTCCCTTTGAAATTCTTTCAAGGTTTGTTTGAAACGGCGGGGTATTTGAGGGTCGCGAAGAGTCACGACTCCCTTACGAATTTTTTCAACAATCCAGTAGTGCCCAATACCACCTTTACCATTTGAATTAATCTGAACAATGGCAGGCAAAGGAACAGACTTGAGCTGCTCCATATTCAGCTCCATGGCAGTAACCGCAATACCATATTGGTTAGCCATTGTTTTTAGCTCGGCTAGGCTCTGTCCCTTCTCACCGGGCTGAATGGCAAGTACTTCTTTAGCTTCTTTTACTCGTCCCTGTTTCTTGAGCAGGTGCGCCAGAGCACGCGAGCCGCAGTCCAGAAGCGACACGTCATTTGCATTCTGTCGCCCGATACGTTGTATCCAGTTGGAGGCATATGTCCTCAAACGCCAGTCTTTAGCGTTAGCTTTCAGATCGGAAAGGTACTTAATGGCCTCCCCACGATTATTTTCCAGAACCTTCAATACAGCGAGGCGACTTTTAGCCTTGTCGGCCAACATCTGACTACCCGCGTAGTCGCTTTTGCTGTACTGCTGAATAATTTCGTTAAAAGTTTGTTCTGCTTCTGTATAGCGGCCGTTGTACCTTGCCTCGCATGCCATATGCAATTTAGCTTCGCCGGCCCAAGGGCTATCCGGATAGTCTTCCGCATAAGTCTTGAATTGCTGATATGCACGTTTGTACTCATG
Source organism: Microbulbifer mixtoriginis (SeqCode) (assembly GCF_052466715.1). Taxonomy (NCBI): domain Bacteria; kingdom Pseudomonadati; phylum Pseudomonadota; class Gammaproteobacteria; order Cellvibrionales; family Microbulbiferaceae; genus Microbulbifer; species Microbulbifer mixtoriginis (SeqCode). The sequence continues at coordinate 4,046,376 of NZ_CP174288.1, forward strand.
GTGATTCCAGTTCTGAATAGCTTCACCAAACTTCAGACGCATATCCTGACGCTTGGCTTTAAGCACTTTGTCGTCCGAACTTTCGTGCTCTTCAGTGGGGTACAAGTGTCCGCCGAGCTGGCCCGCAGCAATCAAATCCTCACGAGATAAATCACGTTTCAGATCCATGGGCTGGATCGACATTCTAGTACCGAGCAACTTCTCAGGCTCTTTTTGCTCTGCAAATATTGATACTGAGCTGGCTGCCAATGAGAACGCGATAACGGCGCGACTAATATATGCAAGCGCCTTAGACTTCTGGTGCATAACTACCCCAAAGTTATTCTTTTATTCTGAACTCCGCTTACCAAATAGGTAAGCGGAAGTAAAAAATGCTGAGATTAAAGATTAATTTAATGGATCGGTGCCATTGAGATATTCATTCAGGTCACTAACCGTATCGCCATCAGTATCCAATGACATATCGTGATCTAACCCATCGAAATAGATGTATTCCCAGGAATCTTTGATACCGTCTGCATCTTCATCAATCGGGCCAGGGATATAGATATCATCGATCCAAGCGGCATCAGAACCGGTGTTCACTGATCCATCTTTTTTGTAAACCCATTTAAAATTGTGTATGCCAGCTGTTATCGGATAAGCAACCTTCTCGTACGGTACATTTCCAGACCAGCTTCCTTTCAGCTCTCCATCGATATAAAAGTTCAATTTATCAGCAGTTTCAGAGCTTACTGATAAATAGAAAAGCATTTCTCCTGATGGAGTATTAACAATAACTTCGGTGCTACTACTTTGACCATGAGAAATATCACCTGATCGAATTGCATAGGAGCCCGCATAGGGGACTTCAGTGTCAATTCTCCAACCCTGATTATCACTGTTCTTCCAGTACCAAGGAGTAAACTCTCCGGTTTCAAAGCCAAAGCCAACCGGTTGATCCATATTATCCTGAGGGTTCGTACCGGAAACATATTCGACATAATTGGTAAACCCATCTTCATCCGCGTCCTGGGAGCTGTTATTCATCCGCGGATCCAGATTGTTATTCACCTCCCAAAGGTCAGGCATACCGTCAGCATCAGTATCACTGGTACTAGGGTCTATTTCTAAAAGACCTTCATCTTCATCGGTTAAACCATCACCATCACTATCTATTGACAAATCGTGACCTAACCCACCGAAATAGATGTACTCCCAGGAATCTTTAATACCATCTGCATCTTCATCAATCGGGCCAGGGATATAGATATCATCTATCCAAGCGGCATCAGAACCGGTGTCCACTGATCCATCTTTTTTGTAAACCCATTTAAAATTGTGTATGCCAGCTGTTATCGGATAAGCAACCTTCTCGTACGGTACATTTCCAGACCAGCTTCCTTTCAGCTCTCCATCGATATAAAAGTTCAATTTATCAGCAGTTTCAGAGCTTACTGATAAATAGAAAAGCATTTCTCCTGATGGAGTATTAACAATAACTTCGGTGCTACTACTTTGACCATGAGAAATATCACCTGATCGAATTGCATAGGAGCCTGCATAGGGGGCTTCAGTGTCAATTGTCCAACCCTGATTATCACTGTTCTTCCAGTACCAAGGAGTAAACTCTCCGGTTTCAAAGCCAAAGCCAACCGGTTGATCCATATTATCCTGAGGGTTCGTACCGGAAACATATTCGACATAATTGGTAAACCCATCTTCATCCGCGTCCTGGGAGCTGTTATTCATCCGCGGATCCAGATTGTTATTCACCTCCCAAAGGTCAGGCATACCGTCAGCATCAGTATCACTGGTACTAGGGTCTATTTCTAAAAGACCTTCATCTTCATCGGTTAAACCATCACCATCACTATCTAGTGACAAATCGTGACCTAACCCACCGAAATAGATGTACTCCCAGGAATCTTTAATACCATCTGCATCTTCATCAATCGGGCCAGGGATATAGATATCATCGATCCAAGCGGCATCAGAACCGGTGTCCACTGATCCATCTTTTTTGTAAACCCATTTAAAATTGTGTATGCCAGCTGTTATCGGATAAACAACCTTCTCGTACGGTACATTTCCAGACCAGCTTCCTTTCAGCTCTCCATCGATATAAAAGTTCAATTTATCAGCAGTTTCAGAGCTTACTGATAAATAGAAAAGCATTTCTCCTGATGGAGTATTAACAATAACTTCGGTGCTACTACTTTGACCATGAGAAATATCACCTGATCGAATTGCATAGGAGCCTGCATAGGGGGCTTCAGTGTCAATTGTCCAACCCTGATTATCACTGTTCTTCCAGTACCAAGGAGTAAACTCTCCGGTTTCAAAGCCAAAGCCAACTGGTTGATCCATATTATCCTGAGGATTCGTACCGGAAACATATTCGACATAATTGGTAAACCCATCTTCATCCGCGTCCTGGGAGCTATCGTCCACTCGCGCATCAAGATTGTTTTCCACCTCCCAGAGGTCAGGCATACCGTCAGCATCAGTATCACTGGTACTAGGGTCTATTTCTAAAAGACCTTCATCTTCATCGGTTAAACCATCACCATCACTATCTATAGACAAATCGTGACCTAACCCACCGAAATAGATGTACTCCCAGGAATCTTTAATACCATCTGCATCTTCATCAATCGGGCCAGGGATATAGATATCATCTATCCAAGCGGCATCAGAACCGGTGTCCACTGATCCATCTTTTTTGTAAACCCATTTAAAATTGTGTATGCCAGCTGTTATCGGATAAGCAACCTTCTCGTACGGTACATTTCCAGACCAGCTTCCTTTCAGCTCTCCATCAATATAAAAGTTCAATTTATCAGCGGTTTCAGAGCTTACTGATAAATAGAAGAACATTTCACCATCAGGGGTATTAACAGAAACTTCGGTGCTACTACTTTGGCTATGAGAAATATCACCTGATCGAATTGCATAGGAACCTGCATAGGGGGCTTCAGTGTCAATTGTCCAACTCTGATTGTCACTGGTCATCCAGTACCAAGGAGTAAACTCTCCGGTTTCAAAGCCAAAGCCAACTGGTTGATCCATACTATCCTGAGGATTTGTATCGAAAAGATACTCGATATAATTGGTAACCCCATCATCATCCGTATCCAGCAAAGTGTCGTTGACCAGCGGATCTAGGTTGTTAGCCACTTCCCAAAAGTCTGGCATGCCATCACTATCACTATCACTGGTACTGGGATCAATTTCCAAAAGACCTTCATCTTCATCGGTTAAACCATCACCATCACTATCTAGTGACATATCGTGATCTAGCCCGCCGAAATAGATGTATTCCCACGAGTCTTTGACACCGTCCGCATCTTCATCAATCGGGCCAGGGATATAGATATCATCTATCCAAACCGCATCAGAACCGGTGTCTCTAGACCCATCTTTTGTGTATTCCCACTTGAAGTTGTGTACTCCAGCTGTTACCGGAAAAATAACTCTCTCGTATGGAAACTCTCCGAACCAGGTTCCCTTCAGCTCATCATCTATATAGAAATTCAACCTGTCAGAATTCTCAGAACTCCCAGATAAATAGAAGAATATTTCACCATCAGGGGTATTAACAGAAACTTCCGTACTGCTGATTTGGTTATGGGTGATATCGCCAGATTTAATCGCATAAGTGCCAGCGTAAGGATTCTCTGTATCTACAGACCATCCCTGGCTACCGCTATGCGCCCAATACCAAGGCATAAATGCACCGGCCTCAAAGCCAAACTCAATCGGTAAATCCAGTTTGTCCTGAGGATTCGTACCAAAGAGGTATTCAGCATAATTACTAACACCGTCCTCATCTGCATCCAGCAAAGTGTCGTTGACCAGCGGATCTAGGTTGTTAGCCACTTCCCAAAAATCTGGCATGCCATCACTATCACTATCACTGGTACTGGGATCAATTTCCAAAAGACCTTCATCTTCATCGGTTAAACCATCACCATCACTATCTAGTGACATATCGTGATCTAGCCCGCCGAAATAGATGTATTCCCACGAGTCTTTGATACCGTCCGCATCTTCATCAATCGGGCCAGGGATATAGATATCATCTATCCAAACCGCATCAGAACCGGTGTCTCTAGACCCATCTTTTGTGTATTCCCACTTGAAGTTGTGTACTCCAGCTGTTACCGGAAAAATAACTCTCTCGTATGGAAACTCTCCGAACCAGGTTCCCTTCAGCTCATCATCTATATAGAAATTCAACCTGTCAGAATTCTCAGAACTCCCAGATAAATAGAAGAATATTTCACCATCAGGGGTATTAACAGAAACTTCCGTACTGCTGATTTGGTTATGGGTGATATCGCCAGATTTAATCGCATAAGTGCCAGCGTAAGGATTCTCTGTATCTACAGACCATCCCTGGCTACCGCTATGCGCCCAATACCAAGGCATAAATTCACCGGCCTCAAAGCCAAACTCAATCGGTAAATCCAGTTTGTCCTGAGGATTCGTACCAAAGAGGTATTCAGCATAATTACTAACACCGTCCTCATCTGCATCCAGCAAAGTGTCGTTGACCAGCGGATCTAGGTTGTTAGCCACTTCCCAAAAATCTGGCATGCCATCACTATCACTATCTCTGGTACTGGGATCAATTTCCAAAAGACCTTCATCTTCATCGGTTAAACCATCACCATCACTATCTAGTGACATATCGTGATCTAGCCCGCCGAAATAGATGTATTCCCACGAGTCTTTGATACCGTCCGCATCTTCATCAATCGGGCCAGGGATATAGATATCATCTATCCAAACCGCATCAGAACCGGTGTCTCTAGACCCATCTTTTGTGTATTCCCACTTGAAGTTGTGTACTCCCGATGTTACCGGAAAAATAACTCTCTCGTATGGAAACTCTCCGAACCAGGTTCCCTTCAGCTCATCATCTATATAGAAATTCAACCTGTCAGAATTCTCAGAACTCCCCGATAAATAGAAGAACATTTCACCATCAGGAGTATTAACAGAAACTTCCGTGCTACTACTTTGATTGTGGGTGATGCTGCCTGATCGAATCGCATAAGTGCCGGTATTCGGGTTTTCTGTATCAATCAGCCAGCTTGCAGAGCCATCATGCTTCCAATACCAGGGATCAAATCTACCATCTTCAAAATCAGCCAAGTTAAAGTCTTCAGACGGAATGCTATCCAACAAGCTTGGGTCCGATCCGGCCATGTATTCCTTAATATTGGACCAACCATCTCCATCCATATCGGAAAAAGCATCATTCAATAAAGGGTCCAATTGGTTAGCTACTTCCCATCCATCTGGCATCCCATCGCCATCGGTATCTGCACTACAGGGATTTGTTTCCCCTACATCGACAACTCCATTTTTATTGAGATCTTCCTCACCATCGAGCAGTAAATCTCCATCGGAATCTTTTTTATTTTTGTCTGTGCACCGCAGGTCTTCGATATCATCTGGAGTGCCATCTAAATCAGTATCAAGCGGATTAAATGACCATATGGAGCTGGATTTTTCAGCACCATGGTCATCAATAGCAACAACTTTCCAATAATAGGTTTTCCACGGATCAAGACCTGATAATTTCTTGTTGGTACTGGTGAAACCTTGCTCAAATAAAGCTGGTTCTGGTGATTCACTGAGATAAATGTCGTATGTAACCGTATCATCCGGATCAGCGTCAGCCACTTTACTCCAACTAAGAGTTATATCTTTGTAGCTTGTGTATAGATTATTGATAGGATTAACTTGACTGGGCGCAGCTTCTGGGGCGGTATTTGCTGTATTAAAGCTCCATATTGGGCTTTCTATTACAGCATTATGGTTGTCTCTAGCAACCACTTTCCAGTAGTAGGCCCTCTCTGAATATAAACCGGATATAGTAATACTATCGGCCTTGAGTCCAGATTTATAAAGCTCGGGGCTTGGAGTTAGTCCAAGGTAGATATCATAAAAGACAAAATCATTACTATTCGCATCAGAGCTACTCCATGACAGGGTAGTTGCTCCTGGGCTAACTCCATTGGCTCCTGACTGAGGAATCTCATCAGTAGGTACGGAAGGCGGCGTATTTTGGTCCTCTGCGGAGGAAGTAAGAGATAGAATATTTCCTAAGGCATCGTAACTATAATCAGTATCTACCTCTCCCTGGTAGCTTGCCTGAATCAATCGATCTGAATCATCGTATTGGTAGGTAAGGTTTTCAGCGCTTGCAATCCAAGGAATACAAAATATAGTGCTAAATAGAATCCGTTGTGCTCGCAGCACCCCCTTAGAAAAGTTACCTTCCATTCTCTTCTTACCCAATATTTTTTTATTAATTCATTATGTTAAGCAATACATTGCTACGTAATGCCAATGTCGCTTATATAATGAGTATTCTTGGCCCGATAATTATGCATCGTGATTTTAACGACATTCTTACATGCATTAAATTTTTTTTTCAAATAAATCAACCGTATTGGAGCTTCAGTACCAACAACCTATTGAAAAGTGACCATTCATACTTCCTAAATAGCCAACGTAAGTGACAGACACTTATTGGCAAAGGCCTAAACAGATAGCAGGTAAAAGAACAGACTTGAGCTACTCCAAATTCAGCTCCAAGGCAGTAAGCGCAATACCATATTGGTTAGTCACTGCTTTTAACTCAGCTAGGCTCTGCCCCTTCTCACCGGGCTGAATGGCAAGAACTTCTTTAGCTTTTTTTACTCACCCTTGTTTCTTGATTAGCCGGCCTAAGGGCTATCCGGATAGTCTTCCGCAATGGGTTGGATCGACATTCAAGTATCGAGCAACTTCTCAGGTTCTTTTTGCTCAGCAATTATTGATACTGAGATGGCTGCCAATGAGAACGCGATAATGGCGCGACCAATACAAGCAAGCGCCTTAAACTTCTGGTGAGTAACTAACCCAAAGTTACTCTTTTATTCTGATCTCCGCTTACCAAATAGGTAAGCGGAGATAGAAAATGCTGAGATTAAAGATTAATTTAATGGATTGGTGCCATTGAGATACTCATCCAGGTCACTAACCGTATCGCCATCAGTATCCAGTGACATATCATGACCTAACTCCTCAAAATAGATATATTCCCAGGAGTCTTTGATATTATCACCATCCTCATCAATCGGTCCTGGAATAAAAATGTTATCAACCCAGGCAGTATCGGAACCTACATCTTTGCTTCCATCCTTTACATATTGCCATTTAAAGCTGTGCACGCCGGAGGACACCGGATAAGTAACCAGTTGATAGAGTAACGATCCCGACCAAGTTCCTTTTAACTCTCCATCTATATAAAACTCTAACTTGTCGTGAGTAGACTCTGAGCTGACAGAAAGATAAAAGTATATTGTTCCATCCGGGGTGCTTGCCGCAGTTTCTATGCTGCTAACCTCATTGGCTGAAATTGCTCCAGAACGTATTCCATAGGCTCCATCATAGGGATTTTCTGAATCTACTTCCCAATTTACTGGACCAGCATGTTTCCAATACCGTAATCCAAAGCCATTTGTTTCAAAACCATTGGGTTCAGTATTTGAATTGGCATCATTAGGATCAGTATCATGAAGGTACTCGAAGTAATTATTATTTCCGTCTTCATCAGTATCCAATAGGGCATCACTTTTATCTAACGGATTGAGATTCCTCTCTATCTCCCACAAATCAGGCAGACCATCATCATCACTATCACTACTACTGGGATTTAGTTCTAACAGACCTTCATCTTCATCACTGATACCATCATTATCTGAATCTTGTGACATATCATGGTCCAGCCCCCCGAAATAAATGTATTCCCAAGAATCTTTAATACCGTCTGCATCTTCATCAACAGGGCCAGGGATAAAGATGTCGTCAACCCAGGCAGTATCGGAACCTACATCTTTGCTTCCATCCTTTACATATTGCCATTTAAAGCTGTGCACGCCGGAGGACACCGGATAAGTAACCAGTTGATAGGGTATCGATCCCGACCAAGTTCCTTTTAACTCTCCATCTATATAAAACTCTAACTTGTCGTGAGTAGACTCTGAGCTGACAGAAAGATAAAAGTATATTGTTCCATCCGGGGTGCTTGCCGCAGTTTCTATGCTGCTAATCTCATTGGCTGAAATTGCTCCAGAACGTATTCCATAGGCTCCATCATAGGGATTTTCTGAATCTACTTCCCAATTTACTGGACCAGTATGTTTCCAATACCGTAATCCAAACCCATTTGTTTCAAAGCCATTGGGCTCAGTATTTGAATTGGCATCATTAGGATCAGTATCATGAAGGTACTCGAAGTAATTATTATTTCCGTCTTCATCAGTATCCAATAGAGCATCACTTTTATCTAACGGATTGAGATCCCTCTCTATCTCCCACAAATCAGGCAGACCATCATCATCACTATCACTACTACTGGGATTTAGCTCTAACAGACCTTCATCTTCATCACTGATACCATCATCATCTGTATCTTGTGACATATCATGACCTAACTCCTCAAAATAGATATACTCCCAGGAGTCTTTGATACTATCGCCATCCTCATCAATCGGTCCTGGAATAAAAATGTTATCAACCCAGGCAGTATCGGAACCTACATCTTTGCTTCCATCCTTTACATATTGCCATTTAAAGCTGTGCATGCCGGAGGACACCGGATAAGTAACCAGTTGATAGGGTATCGATCCCGACCAAGTTCCTTTTAACTCTCCATCTATATAAAACTCTAACTTGTCGTGAGTAGGCTCTGAGCTGACAGAAAGATAAAAGTATATTGTTCCATCCGGGGTGCTTGCCGCAGTTTCTATGCTGCTAACCTCATTGGCTGAAATTGCTCCAGAACGTATTCCATAGGCTCCATCATAGGGATTTTCTGAATCTACTTCCCAATTTACTGGACCAGCATGTTTCCAATACCGTAATCCAAACCCATTTGTTTCAAAACCATTGGGTTCAGTATTTGAATTGGCATCATTAGGATCAGTATCATGAAGGTACTCGAAGTAATTATTATTTCCGTCTTCATCAGTATCCAATAGGGCATCACTTTTATCTAACGGATTGAGATTCCTCTCTATCTCCCACAAATCGGGCAGACCATCATCATCACTATCACCACTACTGGGATTTAGCTCTAACAGACCTTCATCTTCATCACTGATACCATCATCATCTGAATCTTGTGACATATCATGGTCCAGCCCCCCGAAATAAATGTATTCCCAAGAATCTTTAATACCGTCTGCATCTTCATCAACAGGGCCAGGGATAAAGATGTCGTCAACCCAGGCAGTATCGGAACCTACATCTTTGCTTCCATCCTTTACATATTGCCATTTAAAGCTGTGCACGCCGGAGGACACCGGATAAGTAACCAGTTGATAGGGTATCGATCCCGACCAAGTTCCTTTTAACTCTCCATCTATATAAAACTCTAACTTGTCGTGAGTAGACTCTGAGCTGACAGAAAGATAAAAGTATATTGTTCCATCCGGGGTGCTTGCCGCAGTTTCTATGCTGCTAATCTCATTGGCTGAAATTGCTCCAGAACGTATTCCATAGGCTCCATCATAGGGATTTTCTGAATCTACTTCCCAATTTACTGGACCAGTATGTTTCCAATACCGTAATCCAAACCCATTTGTTTCAAAGCCATTGGGCTCAGTATTTGAATTGGCATCATTAGGATCAGTATCATGAAGGTACTCGAAGTAATTATTATTTCCGTCTTCATCAGTATCCAATAGAGCATCACTTTTATCTAACGGATTGAGATTCCTCTCTATCTCCCACAAATCAGGCAGACCATCATTATCACTATCACTACTGCTGGGGTTTAGCTCTAACAGCCATTCATCCTCATCACTGATACCATCATCATCTGAATCTTGTGACATATCATGGTCCAGCCCCCCGAAATAAATGTATTCCCAAGAATCTTTAATATCGTCTGCATCTTCATCAACAGGACCAGGGATAAAGATGTCGTCAATCCAGGCAGTATCGGAACCTGCATCACCGGATCCATCTTTTATATACTGCCATTTAAAGCGGTGCACACCGGTGGACACTGGAAAAGTAACTAGCTGATAAGGAACTGAGCCAGACCAGCTACCTTTTAACTCGTCATCTATATAAAACTCTAGCTTGTCGCAACAAGACTCCGAACTGACAGAAAGATAAAAAAACATATCCCCATCAGGGGTATATACAGCAGTTTCTATACTACTAACTTGGCTAGATGAAATATCTCCAGAACGTATTCCATAGTTTCCATCATAAGGATTTTCAGAATCTATGGCCCAACTTTCTGTACCACTATGCTCCCAGAACCAAACTTCAAAAAATCCTTCTTCAAAATCAACATGATGGGTATGATCACTTGTTACAAAGTTCCATATTGGACCCTCGGAGATTGTATTATGATTATCTCTAGCCACTAACCTCCAATAATAAGTTGCCTCTGAATGTAAATTAGCAACTTTAAAATTATTAGCTTTAATTCCTGATTTATAAAGCGGTGGATTTTCTTCCAACCCCAAATAGAGATCATAAAATAAAACATCACCCTCATTAGTATCATAACTATTCCAGGATAGAATAGTCTCTCGTGGGTTTAAATTTTTACTACCGTTTATAGGGTGCTCATCAGCAGGAACAGAAGGCTTGATATTTTGAGCCCTCGGATAAGAAGTCAAGGACAGTAGATTACCTAAAGCATCATAGCTATAGTCAATATCCATTCCGTCTTGATAACTGGCCTGAATCAATCGATCTGATTCATCGTATTGATAAGTAAGGTTTTCAGCGTTTGCAATCCAAGGAATACAAAATATAGTACTAAATAGAAACCTTTGTGCTCGCAGCAACCCCTTAAAAAACTTGCCTTTCATTCTATTGATATCCAATATTTTTCTATTAATTCATTATATTGAGAAATACATCACTACGTAATGTCAATGTCGCTTATATAAAGAGCACTCTTGGTCCGATAATTATGCATCGTGATTTTAACGACATTCTTACATGCTTTAAATTTTTTTAAAATAAAGCAGCTGTATTGGAGCTTTAGTACCAACAGCCTATTAGAAATGACTATTATTATTTTCTAAATAGTCAACGTATGTGACACACGCTCATTAACAAAGACCTAAACAGTTTGAAAGAACAGACTGGCGATACAAGCCGTATTGTTGAGAGCCATACGGCCGAGCTTTCCTGGTAGATTGAGCATATCAATCTCATATGCAACGATATGTCTCTTCTCCGCAACTAAACTATAGGTATCTATAAAACTCGTCCAGAGTGACTCTGATCTTTCTCGATGGAAACGAATACCAATTTGGATAAGACGGTGGTCACCTGGAGTAAAATAGTTATCTAGCGAGCTTAAAAGGCGTTCTTTTGACTTCGAGATATGAAGAAGTTCAGCTTATTTGAAGAGAGCACGTAACCCTTACTCCTGGGTCAGTTCATCTGTTTGATTGGCCCGACATAGAGATACTCCAGAAAGTCTCCCTAGATCAAAATGTGATCAACTAGCTTAGCTGTCTTTGCCAGTGTTTCTGGCTACTTAATCTTAAGCATGAGCAGTACCACCAAGGACTTGCCCCAGATGAGTCATAGAACTGGGATCTATGACTCACTTGTTGCTCGTTTTGTGAGTCATAGATCTTACAGCCCCTAACTACGACAACTTATGGGGGAACGAATACGCCAACTTATGGGTACACTCACATCTCATGTGACTCACTGGGTTTCTAGGCGTCTAGGAAAAGCACCCACTTACGCACTCCCAACGTTGAAGTAGCTAGCGATATATCACACCTTTTCTAAAACCCACTAAATTCAAACATCAAACTATTAATCCGCCATCACCACCAAAATCTCCAAGAAACATAGAAGGCCATAAAAACTTTTACAGCGGATGATATTCACCACTGATAGAGAGCGATTAGAAGCCTGAACTATTATGAAGAGATCCATATCAAAACTACCCCTAACAACTAGTCGAAGTGTTGTAATTTCAAATAGGGTGTTCAATCCTCTCAGTAAACCATTAAAAATAGTGTTCAGTTATTTGAAACAGCAGTATCTCTAAATAAATTTTGATCATTCATCCAAGGTATTTTTTCGGCGACATGACATGTCATACATGCAGAGCGGGCATTGGAAAATCCTTGCCAGGCTTTTTTTATATCCCTGCTCTCAAATGCACTAAGTACAGCTTCATATGTTGAGTTTATAAAAATTGCATCCGAATTTGACCTCCGGGCAGGACGTTTTAGATAACCATTTTCAATGACAGCTTTAATTTTTTTCCAATGATATATAGCTAGGTCAAAGTTCTCATTCTGAAGTGCCGAGTATATGGTTTTGTAACGATCCCCTACTTCCCACATGGAAACAGAAAAACCACCAAGATAGTTTTGCAGCAAAATAAAGCGATCTTTATCATTTTCTGCATTCAACAGCCAATCACGCTCATCGCCCGTATCGTAACTCTCAGAATACGCAAAATTTTCTACAGATAAATATACAACCAGAGCAATTAAAAATTTACTCCCATTCAAAGTCTTCATCATGAGCGATAACCAGTTAACCAGAGGTGTATGCCAGCTAAATACTTATAGCAGCTTGAAGCAGACAAGAGCGCCAAATACTCTTTAACTGATCAAATAGTTGTTGGTTTATGTAACTTTAGCCCTATGATCAAATTTATTATGAAAATTCAACACTTCAACAAGGTATAACAATTATTTATATAAAAAATTCCAAATTAAACTAATGTTTCTCCGCCATTATGATCTTATGAACTCTCTGAATTAGACCTATAAGATTGAATGAGATACCGGTAAACCCCCAGGGAATAAGTAAATGGCCGGTGACAAAATCGAGGAAATCACAATGAGCGAAATCATTTGGCCTCAGGGCTTTGTTCCAGGATTTACCGATAACTATTGCTCTAATGAGCTAATTGTCGCAGGATTATCTACTTTGGATATATGGCCATTACTCAACACCCCATCGCTATGGCCCCGCTACTATACAAACTCTGCCAATATCCAATTCCAGGATGGGTTGGGGCCTGAATTGAGAGAGGGAACCCGGTTTTCATTTGAAACTTTCGGCTTTCCGGTTGAAGCGCGCTGTGTAGAATACGTTGCCCCGGTCAAAGGGCAGCCCGCGCGAGTAGCTTGGCATGGATGGGCTGGTGAGGGAGGTGCTCGCCTAGATGTTCACCACGCCTGGTTGATAGAAGATCTATCCGGCGACCGAGTACGTATCCTCACCCAGGAAACACAGAATGGTTTACCTGCCATTGAATTAGCGAAAACGCGACCTAACCCTATGATTAATGGCCATCAAGATTGACTAGAGGGCCTGAGAACAGAGGCACTTAAGATTAAAGGAAGAAAATAATGAAAGCACTGACACTAAAAGCACCTGGCGGTCTTGAAAATATCTCCCTGAGTGAAATTGATGACCCCGGCAAACCGGGGCCTGGGCAGATCCGTGTTGCCATTGGCGCATCTTCGCTCAACTTCCATGATTTGCTGGTTGCCGACGGCAGTATATCTACCGAAGATGGCCGTATTTTAATGTCTGATGGTGCAGGAACAGTTGAGGCCGTTGGTGAGGGTGTCACCGAATTTAAGATCGGTGATTCCGTGGTTTCCTGCTTTTTCCCCCAATGGCAGGCAGGGCCGGCATGTCACAATGTTTGGGGCTTCGCCAATACACCCGGAGATGGCATTGATGGAATGGCAGCCCAGCATGTAGTACGTGATGCCACTGCATTTACCCTGGCACCCAAGGGCTGGAGTCATACTGAATCTGCCACTATTACCACAGCGGGCCTCACGGCCTGGAGGGCCTTGGTCAGCGATGGCAAGGTTAAACCAGGAGATATAATTTTAACCCTTGGTACTGGCGGCGTATCTATTGCCGTAATTCAAATTGCCAATATGTTGGGCGCCCAAGTAATTGTGACCTCATCCTCCGATGAGAAACTAGAACGCGCCAAGAAGCTGGGGGCAACTCACGGAATTAATTATAAGACCCATACACAGTGGTCAGAAAAAGTACTGGAGTTAACCCATGGCAAAGGGGCCGATCATATTATCGAGGTGGGTGGGCCCGCCACTTTGGAACAATCCATTCAGTCGGTTAGGGTGGGGGGGCACATTTCCCTCATTGGGGTGCTAACTGGCAGAGAGGGAGAAGTCCCAACAGCATTACTGATGGGAAAACAGGCACGCCTACAAGGGCTGGTTGTGGGGAATCGCCGTGAACAGCAGAATTATGTTGCGGCATTGGAAAGTAATACAGTACATCCAGTTATCGATAAGACATTTCCATTTGCCAATCTTGAGGAGGCTTTTGAGTACCAAACCAGCGGTTCACATTTCGGTAAGATTTGTGTGGAGTGGTAATCGTTTATTTTAAAGAGCTATTCTCTAGAAAACGATTAATACACTGCTATCAGTATTTATTATGAATAAACTCATGAATGCGCTCAATGAGTGTTGAAACCTAATAAGATTTCGAGTGCAGTGTATTATTTTTTCAGTACAATGAAAGTCAATATTTACTATGACTTTACCTGATTTTCACGATCCTTTTCTTGAATATGATTTAGTAACTGTAATAGTGCTCCGTCCCTACCCTACTTATAGTCACGCCAGCTTGTCGTCATCGGAAAATCAGGGTAGAGCGCATCGGTAGGAGATTGAATAAAGCGATAATAGCGCTTGGCAATACTTATCTCTCTCTTCGAGTTTTTAAGCTTAAAACGGTTAGTTTCAGAGGCTATATTAGGATCGGCGCCTGTCGGAGTACCCACCAAGTTGGCATTGAGAATTTGCTGATACTGGGCCGCATTACTCATCGCTGCTGATTGAGTACCTTCATCAATCATTACATATATACCATTGCGCCAATCGAATTGATCCAAATTTTGAATACAGGAGGAGAGAGCCAAGCCTACGTAAAAATCCCCGCCATGATTATCTCGAAAATCGATAACAAGATTCTGAACTCTACTACCACGTATGATATCAACAATATTCTCACACTGCTCTTGAAGATCACTGAAATCCGGATAACTATCAAAGTCCACGTAAACTGCGTCGTACTTTCCTAGTAAAGCCAGGCGGATACCAGACAGGTCGATATTAAAATAATTAATATCAGGAACCAAAACCGGATACTGTGTGCTCAACCACCAAATTTTTCCATAGGCACAGAGTGCACTTTCATTGAGATAGATCTACCATCTTTTAAAAACTGGTAAGTCACCTCATCTTGTCCATCAATAATGCCAGTGCCATAAAGAAACTTTGCCAATACTACGCATTAAACGCATTATTCCCACCTCTACTTCTGCTTCATTCATATCTGGCAGAGATTTAAGTAGATTATGAATTTACTCATAGAATTCATATTTATCAACATTAACAAGCGGATCTATATGATGTGTTTCAATTAATTTCTGTAATTACTGTATATCTTCCTTCCACAAACTAACCTTCTCCGTTTCAAGTGTGTTGGCTTTATATGAAAAAAATAACAAGTAGATAATTAAAAATAATCTTTGTTTTATGCTTGATTCCGGCTGAAATATGAGGGAGAGACCCCAAACTGAAGGTAAAAGGCCCGGCGAAAACTATCGTAACTGGAAAAGCCCACTCTTAGAGCTACTAGCTCCAAGCTCAAGGACTCGCAAGTAATCAGGTCCCGCGCCCGGTTGAGACGAATTTGATTTAAATACTGGCTAGGCGTGCTGTGTAAATGACGTTTGAACAAGCGTGTTAACTGGCGCTCACTGATAGATATTCTCTCGGCCATATCGGAGACACTGATAGGTTTTTGATAATCTTGAGCTAACCACTCCAGCAATGGGTTGAGACGCATGCTATCGCCAGATTGTACCTGTAATAAGTCTGAGTACTGTGCCTGACCACCACGGCGCTGTAGATAGACCACCAGTTCTTTGGCAACACTCGCAGCAATAGTATTGCCGTGGTCTCTGCGGATGATCTCTAAGGCTAGGTCGACGCCAGATAAAACACCGGCGGAAGACCAGATTCCTTCACTTTCAATAAACAGCGGGTCTTCTTCCACTTGATAATTAACTGCCTGTTGTGCCAATTCTCGGCAATGTCGCCAATGTGTAGTAACTCTATGACTCTGTTCAGGAAAAATCTTTGCCAGAATAAAAGCACCGGTACAGATACTCATTACCCTACGGGCATTTTCAGCTATCAGTCTCAAGGCATTGAGTTGCTTCAAGCTCAGTTCCAATTGCCGCATTCCAACACCGCCACAAATGACCAAGTAATCGACTTGTGGTAATTCAAAGATATCGCAGTCTACAGAAAGGGATTGTCCATACGCTGTTTCAACAACCCCTGAAGACAAACCTAATAAGTAGCAAGAATAGGCCTCACTGATAAAACTGTTAGTCTCCATAAATGCATCCAAGGGGCCAAATAAGTCCAGGGCCTGAAAGCCATCGGCAATGAAAAAACCAATCTTTCTGCTCATAGTAATTCCTCCTTGTACCTATTCTACTCCTCTAGAAATGTCACAAAAGACGCAATTACGACAAAAACAGACATACCGATTGCAACGCAAAATACGCTGTGGATAACAGCTCGATTTCTATGTCCCCTTATGTACTCGTGTCGCAAGCCACAGATATTCGCTATTCAGAAGTACTCATTCCTTCAAATTTCTCCTTTTATAATTTCAACTGAGAACCGTCGAAGCGGTTAATCAAATGGAGATATTGCAGAGCAAAGAAATCAGTATGGGGATAGGTGAGAATTCATGAGGAAAAATAGGTTTAGCAGAGTGACCGGTATAGACCTGTCACTCTGCTGTGAGAGAGTATAGATGGACAAAACTCTGGTATAGATCACTACAGCTCTGTATCCGACTTAGTTATACTTCCCGAGTGACAGCTTAGTGCCTCAATTACCCCGACTTCGGCCAAAGATCAAGATTTATGCTCTTTTCATCTACCTTACTAGCCATGGTTATGTCCACCACCACACCAAATAATTGTACAGATGGCATTGCCCTGGCAAGGGGGGTAGCCGCCATTGCAAACGAATACCCTTGGTTAAGCGCAAACAAGAAAGACTACGTATTACGTAACTATCATCGTATGTACATCATTGTGCCCAAAAAGCCCGATACCAATATCAAGGGCGGTGGTATGCCAACGGCTACAGTAGGCAAGGAGAACTGTGAGGTAATTAATGTTCACTTAGCTCGTTAATTTATTGTCGAACACTAATAAGTGTGTATTTTTAACCCTGCTTTTTATAAACCAGCATATTGTTAGTTTCATCGCATTCCTCCACTATATTTTTATAGTCTGCGGTCACTTCCAGTACCGCATCAGGATCAAATACCCAATAATTTAAGGTAAAGATGAGGGTTATCGTCGCACTAACGGCTAAGGCTGGGATTGCTTGAACATCATTGGCCAAAGTATCGGGATCGATGAGGCGAGCAAAACTTGCGGCAGCTGCCATTTGCCCGACATTGGTGATATCTACAGCAATCAGAGATTGCCCTGAACCAGAGTCCCAGATTGGATCATGAATTTTGCTCACGATCAGGTCTGGTTTATCACATACACATAAGCACATGTAGTGATCATCTTCAATTACTCCAAAGGGTGTACCCGCATAACAATTAGCTTTGTCGTCAAATTGATTACCATATAACCAATGGGCCAGTGGATCATCATATGGCTTTTCAATAATCTCTGGATTGCGAGTGATTTTACAAACATTGGTTCGTTCAAACTCCTCTGTCATTTCCTTTGTCAATTCAGATTCTGGTGTAGCACCGACCCAAATTGCACAAGTTCTACGACAGGTCAATGGACCCTGACCTTGATAGAAGTTAGGGTACCAACCAGCATTATAGTTCTGCATACTTATATCCTGAATCGGATCTGCATAACTGATTATCGTAAAAATCAAAGTCAGTAAACTAGCTAAAAAACTGATTATCGGTCTCAACATGTTACCCTCCAAAAAGTATTCTTTTACTAACTATTTTACCCTTCAGCCATATGTCAAATAAAAACTACATTCTATTGGCTGGAGAGATTGTAAAGCGACCTTATGGAATATCTATATATAGCTGGAAAATATTGGCGGGATTTAATCTTAAACAGTTGCAGCTCTCTTATTTATCATCATTTTTTTAACTTTAAATTCAGTTTTATAATTAAGACACTTCAGCGCTAGAGAAAATGTAAATATAACCAAGATGCAAAGCATATATCCTCATCCACCCACATTAACTTATCCTCTTATAATCAAGGGTATTAAACGTGTATTTTTAATACCCTAGCGCCCTAATTACTACTGAGTGAGAACACCCGAAAATAAACAGAAAATACTAAAATTCCGCGACGCTATATAAAACTGCCAATGTAGCTCCAATTGAAAGCATTAGCGGATACACAACAGCTAGGAAAGAATACTTAATCAAAGTCATAATCCACCCTTGCCTATATAAACGCTTCTGCATGATTAAAAGATATACCGGCATCCAAAAGACAAGGATAGATATCAAACTCCACGTGATCTGCTCAACCCATGGATAACCGCCAAACCAACCCTGAACATTAAGTAGAAGAGTCGTCAATAATAGTGCCAAACTAATAAATGCATGGCTATGTAATGCAACAATTAAGTGTTCCATATATAACCTTCGCTTGAACAGATAAAGCACCCATAACATGAGTGCAAAAATAGGCAGCATAATAAATAGTGTGGAAGGTAAAGAACCAAGAAAAATCTTCTTGAAACGATTGGGATCAGCTTCAACTAGATCACTATTTTTTTCGATCTTTAGCAAGAATTCAGCCACGCTATCCACCAGGGATTGTGGTACACCTGAAAATCTTGGGCGTTCCGCTTTGTTATCCCAGCAAGCTCCACCAACCTTTACATTGCAATGTTCATCCCCTTCACTATCAAAAATATCAACTACCAATTTGGGCTCAGCCCTCTGAAATTCATCGATTATTTCACCAACTTTTTTTGGAGCCTCATTCGGCAAAAGCTCAGTCTCGACATCCTGATTTGATGTGTCTGATATAGTATTCCTCCCTTCATCAAGGGGCTGCTTTATATCAGATACTTCCTCAACCACAGTCTCATCATTCTCAGATGAATAATTCTTCCAATCAGTACTAAGCTGAATTGTAAAAAAAGTTGTTATACATAAGAAAATAAACAAACGTACTGGGCTTACATAACGTACCCGCCGTCCAGAAAAATACTCGACTGTTAGAAAACCAGGACGAAACAGCAAAGGCGCCAGAGTGCGTACTATACGCGAATCAAGCGCTAGTAATGTGTCAAAAAAATCCCCGATTATGTTAGAAAATTGGCGCACCATTCCTTTTACAGGCTGACCACAAGAATAACAGTGTGGCCCCAAAAGTTCGGTCTTACAATTTGCACATTCAGCAACACTTCCTTTTATATGTTCCACTGTTTCTGAACAACTCATTACCTCTATCCTTTTTTCTACTTCTAAGTATCAACCATAAAAACGTTCTATTTCTTTGCATCTTATTATGTGAAGAACGTCCTAAAAATACTAACCACTGATCAATTTCTTTTATTTCAAGAATAGCTAAAAACTAGAACTAAAGCTCTGCCAAGCTCCAGAGGACAGTCAAAGCTGCACCCAAGGCCAGCAAAATCAAATAAGCCCCTCCCAGAAAAGAGTATTTACATAAGGTAATAAGCCATCCCTGCTGATATATACGCTTTTGCATCCAAAATAGATAAATGGGGACCCAAATAATTAGCAGAAAAAACAGATTATCAAAAAGTGAAGAGATTACATTGTAATCAGAAAATTTTTCGCTTGCACTGTAAAACAGATTGGCAGTTAAAATACTTAAACAAATAAAAGCATGACTGTGCAGTGCAACAATCAAATGCTCCATATAAAGTCGACGTTTGAAGATATAAGCTACCCACAACATCATGGCGAAAATTGGCAACATGATTATTAAAGTAGAAGGCAAGGCTCCCAGAAATGCTTTCTTAAGTCGATTTGGATCTTCAGTGACTCGTTCTACATTTTTATGGGCACTGTCTACTTTTTTATTAACCCAACCTTCCAAAGAATCAGGAAGCCAGTCAATTTGAAAAAACTCTTCATCTATTTCGGTAATGGTTTCATTTAGTCCCGAAGCAATAGCATCCTTAGTGAAATATTCGGATTGCTTTGATGCCCCTGTAACTCCGTTTAGATTGACATTAACTTTATCTAGATCCGTATTCAGTTCGTCTAAATCTGTCTTAATTTCAATGCGTTCTTCAACAAGCTCAGATTCTACCTCCTCTAAATTGATGACCACCAAATTGTCTTCAGCATGTTTTTTTTGGAGGTCTTTTAAATTCTCAACAGCCTGATCAAGACCTCTTTCGGCAGACTCCGTATCCACAACTACAGATTTATTGCCACCAAAGTTAATAGCCCAGTCACTATTAATCTGAGTAACAAAAAAACTGGTGATACAAAGAAAAATGAACAACCTTACAGGACTTACATAGCGGACTCTACGACCTGAAAAATATTCAGTAGTTAAAAATCCAGGTCGAAAGAATAAGGACGGCACTGTTTTCCATGTACGCGAGTCAAATGCCAGTAGAGTGTCAAAAAAGTCTCCAATTATGGAGGAGAAATGACGCACCATCCCCTTGACCGGCTGACCACATTTGTAACAGTGAGGTCCCAAAAGTTCAGTTTCGCAGTTAGCACAACGATTTGATTTTAGAGCAGAATGATTTGCGGATGCCGTAGTACTCATTACCTATTACCCCTCGACATTTAAAATAAATTTCCGAATTACACAAAACGTATTTATGAGTCCAAGTCCCAATTAACGAGCTAAATTAAAAAAACCTCAACTAGTGAAAGTTCACTGATTAAAGCTTTCAAAAGGAATATAATTTCGTGAAAATTTACAGGCGCAGGTCAGGAAAAAATAGAAACGCGCCAATTTTAGGCGCGTTTTGCAAGGCTTTTGGCAGTAATTGCTGGGTATTAATTATCCAGTAGGAAACGAGCAATAGTTCTCAAGCCATGTCCCTTGGCACCAGCGGCCCAAAGGTCATTGGCACTTGGCTGGTAAGAGCCAGAGAGATCTATATGTACCCAGTTGCGGCCCTCCTCCGATACAAAACGAGCAAGGAAGGCCGCCGCAGTTGAAGCCCCAGGGCTACCGTCAGCGCCTATATTAGAAATATCGGCAAAGTTAGAAGGGGTCTGCTCCAGATGGAAGGGCTCCAGTGGCAAGCGCCAGGCCTTCTCATTTTCATGTGCTGCAGCATTCAGTACCTTCTGTGCCATTTCATCTTCAAAACTGAAGACTGAATTAAAGTCGCGGCCTACAGCCATTTTGGCAGCACCCGTCAGGGTAGCGGCATCCAAAACAAAGCGAGGCTTATCTTCCCCTGCGGCGAGTAGGCCATCCGCTAATACCAGACGCCCTTCCGCATCGGTATTCAGCACTTCAACGGTGACACCATTCTTGTATTCAATAATATCGCCCAACTTAAATGCGTGGCCGGAAACCAGGTTCTCCGCACAGCAAAGATACAGCTTCACTCTTTTTTCCAGACCACGCGCAATGGCCAGCGCGAGGCCTCCAGTCACCATAGCGGCACCGCCCATATCAGATTTCATGGTGGCCATGTTGCTTGAGGGCTTAATGCTGTAGCCACCGGAATCGAAGGTGATCCCTTTGCCCACCAGACAGATATCCACCTCAGCATCCGCATTGCCTGTAGGGTTGTAGTCGAGCTGTAACATGACCGGCTCGCGCACGCTACCACGGCCCACATTGTGGATACCAACAAAGCCATCGCGCAGCAAGTCATCCCCGGCCACTATGCGATAGTTAACTGCGCTCGGGGTAAGCTTCTGTAGCATTTCCGCCGCGCTCTCCGCCAGCACCCTGGGAGAAACATCATCCGGCGTGCCATTGGTAATCTCGCGGACCCAACACGCAGCATTTTTACGTGCTGCCAGTTCTTTTAGCTCGCCAGCATCCTCGCTGCCCCAGTGGATTTTATTATTGATACGTGGATTAAAATAACCGCCCCAGAAAGCCCAGCGACTTTCGATATCCCAACCCTCACCGCTGAGTATCACCTCATTGATTCCCATGCCATCGAGGCGCCGAGCCGCGCGTTGCGCCGCCACCAGTGCAGCACCTTTGGCCGCACCAATATGGATATGCGCTTCGCTGCCATTAAAACTGAGTAACGCCGCCTCGCCCCAGGGCTCTCCTGCAGTGCCTTCCACCAAATAAACGCGCATAGCTTTTGTCATACAACACCTTTTTTGAAACTTGTGTGCCAATTCTATTGGGATTCACGCTGTATTCTAACAGTACATCAAAAATACTCGACGATTGCGCCGCCACGATGACGGCGGATAAACTGTTAGAAAGAAACACAATAAACCTTCAGGAAGAAAAGTTTTTAGGGAAAATTCATGGCTGAATCCTGCCGCTACCATTCCAGTGCCGATGCATCCTGGCAGTGCCAACCCTGTCAGCGCAAATACTGTAGCGAATGTATCCCAGGCTCCAGTGCCAACTATCAGGGCCTTGGACCCGAGTGTCCGTTGTGTCGCGATCCAGCGGAGTATATCGGTGCCAGCAACAGTGCTAAGCCCTTTTGGCAGATGGGAATTTTTTATTTTCTCTACGCCTTAAAACCAGGTCCCCTGGCGATCATAGCACTGGCAGCTGCAGCCAGTTTGCTAATCTCAGGCCTGGGTCTTTTAGCAATCGTGGCCCTGGTGGGCATCGTTGCCCTGGTGAGCCGCTACAACTTGCTGGTTATCGAGCGGCTTGCCAGTGGCCAGTTGGAAGCTCTCGGAATTGGCGATGCCCTGGACGGTAATAGTGCATCGCTGTTCTTGAAAGTCATCGCTATGACCTTGATTGCCGGTTTTGTTGGTTACAAGCTCTTCTCTTTCGGTATGGGTGCCGTGCAGCTTTATGCTTTTGCCCTCTTCCTATTTGCGCCGGCAGCGATGATTGTACTGGCCCTTGAACACAGCCTGCGTGCGGCGATCAATCCACTTAAGTTACTACAATTCACTTTGATTATCGGCTGGCCCTACTGGCTGTTGTGGATTACCACCACTGCGGTTTCCGCCGCACCCAACCTGCTGATGGCCATTGCCATTGAAAAGCTACCCCCCTGGTCCCTGAGCCCGGTGATTGCAGCCACAACTACCTATTTCTATATCGTAACTAGCGCCATGATGGGTTACATCTGCCTGTCACGACAGCAAAAACTGGGTATTCAGGCCGAACTGGATGATGAAAGTACCTTTCTGGAAGAGGACGAATTCAACCGCGCACGCGCTTTGGCCGATGCACAGATTTTAATGCGCGAATCGAATCTTCCAGCCGCACGTCAGGCGCTGGTAGATGGCTTGCGCCGCTACCCCAATGATGAAGCCCTCAACGAACGCTACTACCGCTTGCTACTGGCAACCCAGGACCAAAAAGCCCTGCGGGAACTTGGCCCCCATTTACTGGATAAGTTCATACAACTCAACCGGCCACACAAAGCGGCGGAACTTTACCTGGCCACCGAGCCGGCCCCCCCTATTGTAAAACCCGAGCTTCGCCACACCCTAGCCAAGGTGCTCTATCAACAGCACAAATACCAGCTGGCGGCGCAATTATTGAACAATCTACACAAGGAAAGTTATCTACAGCTGGATGCGGCTTACCTGCTGCTGGCACAGGTATATATGGATGGGCTGAACCGCGAAGATCTGGCCAGGAAATTACTGCAATTCATTAGACAGAAATTCCCCAACAGCACTCTACGCAATCAAATCGATACTCTGTGGAAAGTACTAAATAGTTCAGAGAACACACACCAATAAATTCACAGGGTCAACGAGTCAGTAGCCTGTACCGATAGCACGCTTCCAGGAGAGGGTTGCGTGCTTTCTCTATCCGTTTATTCCACCCGGTAGAAAATTAGAAGCAATCTCACCAGTGCTTTAAAGCCCTATTCCATAGATAGAGGCAGCGGGCAAAGCCATTATAGATTTTGTTAAGACACCATCGCAGACCCGGTGTTTTTGACAACCTTGCTTTCCACTGTTCACTGGGAGAGTTCTCCCAAATCGCTATAAATGCTTCGTAACCCACTCGCAGGTGCCCCTGTGTATCAATCACGTGCAAGCGCTCTCGCACAAATTCCAGGTCCACATCGAGCTGCTGTGCTTTGGCATTATCAAGGTGAACATCTTCCCACTCTACACCGCAAGTGGTGTTTTTCTTCTTCTGAGCACGGATACCCGCATCGCATACCGGACAGGCAGAATTGTAGAAAACACGTACTTTTGTGGCCATACAGAATCTCTGTCTGTGGAGTTAACGAGGATGCTTGATATCTTTATGATCCACTAGTTCCCACGGCAACCCCTTATTACGGTAAATCCTCTTATTCTTATTGGGGTAGTCTGCCACATCATGATCCAGGCGCTGGCCCACTACGATACAGCGCAGATTATCGTTTCCGGTATTTTTCATCACATGGGGAAGGCCATTAGCCGGATATCCGATAAAGTCCCCTTCACCCACTATATAGTTTTCTTCGCCGATGAATACTGAAGCCTGCCCCTGCAGGATATAGACACATTCATCTTCAAATTTGTGGCAGTGATACTCTGTGGATTCGTACCCAGGCTCTATTTCAATAATGTGAAAGCCAAAGCCACTTATCCCGGTCATGTCTCCCAAGGATTTATTGCGGCGCACTGCATTCGGGTTGAGGAAATGCACCTTGTGCTCCCCCTCCATATCCAGGATTTGTTCTTTTTTAAGAATATATTTATTCATATGGCTCCCCTGCCAATTTGATCTTATGGATGCTCACTGGGACCTGTCTAACTGCCAATGTATCTTAATAAACAGGTTATTATCCTCTAGGGCTGTCCAGATATTTCCATCCCCTGGGTTAACGCCTTCATTTCCCGCGCACGCCCCTCCTCGCCCAGACGTCGGTAATAATTCACCAGAGTCATACCTAATTTGGGTATCAACGGGTGCTGTACTTTTTGCGCAATAAGCTTGTTCAAGAGTTCATCGAGCCAGGGCCAGTTTTTGGCTTCAGCAGCGCGGCGCGCCATCAGCAGGCAAGTTTTGGCAGTTAGGGCTCGAGGCTTCTGCGTAGTTTGCAGGTAACTGTAATAACCGGAGGAAATAATACGAGCATCAACTGTTGGGTTGGCCGCCTGGGTAAATAGCGCCAAATTGGCTCGGTGATACGCCTCACTATCGGGATTAATCGCGGTCAACTCGATAAGGCGCTGTATCAGCGGTAGGTGGTCGGGATACTGGCGTACTGCGGAGGCCGCAGCCTCTGCGGCTTCGAGCAGCTTGCCCTCTTCCTGGAATCGATCGATACGCGCCAGCGCGCTCTTTTGCGGGGATGGCAGCTCCTCTTCTTCTTGCGGCATCGCCTTTATCGGTGGTCGCCAGTAAATCAACAGTAAGGCCAGGACAAATCCAGCCAGCAAGCCGCCGGTATGGGCCCAATAGGCGATCCCGGCATCACCATATAAGTAGCCAAACACTTCCTTACCCAGCCACAGGGGCAACACCATCAGAGCCGGCGCACTGAACTCGCCAAACATAAATCCGACGGTGTAAAAAAAGCGCAAGCGCCGCACTCCGTATATAGCAACGAACATCCCCATAATCGCCGATACAGCGCCAGAAGCACCGACCATAGGTACATAACTACCCGATTCAACCAACATATGCAGGCTAGCCGCAGCCAAGCCACCGAGAAGATAAAGGGCGATAAACCAAAGCCCCCCCAGTGCCAGCTCAACCGATAAGCCAAACAGCAGCAAAAACACCATATTGCCAATCAGGTGATCCCAGCTGCCGTGTAAAAACATATGGCCTAAAAGTCCAGCCGCACTGGGCTCCGCCGGCGTCAGACCCAGGGCCATGCTGCTAATCTTGTCGCGCAGCCCGGCAAAATGCTGGCGCTGCTGTAACCACTGGGTTTGCCCCTCCTGTTCTAGCCGGGGTAGTAACCACTGGTGAAATTCCGTATTCCACAGTAGTTCCCGATAGACAAATTCCTCGCCCTCTACATCCATCTGCAGGCGCCACTCGGGATGCTCCTCATTGACATAAATCAGGAAGCGCTGCTCCTCCAGATCCGGTAAGTCACTGTCGAAGTAATACTCCTCAGCCTGCTGCCAGCGGGCATCGTCACCGCCTTGGTAGAACATAAATACCAGTAAGTTGGCGAGGATTAGCACAAAGCACATCAGAGGAGGTCGGCGCCAGTCTGGTTTATTCTGGATCGGGATTATCAGCACGGGCAGTTCCTTGTAGATATTGCACGAACGCCCAATAGCAAAACGCTGCAATAAAAATAACAGGGATGGGGCCGACATCACCGTCGGCCGCTTGGAAAATACTACGCCTGTTCACCGCAACTCAAGCCCGATGCTCTCCCTGGGCTACTACTTTCTCCCTGTGCGAGTAATCATTGCCGGTGCATCCCAACTGCGCAGGTGCAGATCCCGCTGTGGGAAAGGCACCTCGATACCCTTTTCACGAAATTCCCGCAACAGTTCTAAATTGTAAAGCGCATAGGAGTCACCCAGAGATGTGACCATGTTACTGTTCACCCATACCACCAGCTTAAAATTCAGCGCGCTATCGCCAAATTCCATCAGCCAGACTTCAGTTTTACGCTTCCAATCGGTATGAGTGATATTGACCCGCGAGGCGGCCTCCAGTGCAGCTTCCCGCACCAAGTCTGGATCGGAGGCATAGGAAACACCAAAGGACACATGAATACGACGCACCGGGTCATCGAGGGTATGGTTAATCACCCGTCCAGCGACAAACTCGGTATTCGGTACCAGGATATCCACATTGTCGCGGGTGGTGATACGGGTTGAACGCACATTGATATCGCGGATTCGGCCAAAAACACCGGACTCCAGCTCTACCAAGTCCCCAACCTTCAAGGGCCTTTCGAACAGCAAAATAAGCCCGGAAATGAAATTGGAAAAAATAGCCTGCAAGCCAAAACCAATACCTACAGATAGGGCTCCAGCCACCAGTGCCAGCTTGGAGGTATCCAGGCCGAGCATACTCAACACCACAATCAGGGCGACGCCGATATAGGTGTAGTGCAAAACGCGACTCAGGTTATACATGGAGGATTCGCTGGCGTGTTCCCTGCGTACCAGCCGGCGTAGGAAGGCGCGAGTCAGTACCGACAGCAACCAGGCGCAGACCAACACAAATGCCATCCTGGCAATCAGGCGCAACGTGATTGGGTTTTGCGCGATAGTAAACAGCTGGTAATCCGCCAGAGTGCGCCAGCGTTTGTATACCTGGCGGCCGGTCAGCGCCAAACGTTCGCGAACCGTGGCCCACCAGCCCTGGCGCTCGCGGTAAACTTCAAGTTGGGCCTTCTCATAACGCTGGATATCCTGCTCCAAGTCGTTGGCCCGCGCCAGACCACTGCCGATCCGTTCAAAGTAAGCCCACCAACGACTCAGATCGGCACTTTCCTCCTCATCGCGCCAAGCCACCACCTGCCTCTGTCGGATCGCCAGCTCCCGCGAAGTGCTATCGATCACCGCATTGGCATTCTCCAGCAGCTCGCGACTGACAACCAATGTCTCCTCGCCAGTTTCTGGATTCAATACGCGGTTGATGGATTGCAGTAACTCACTCTTGCGCTTACCCAGGTGTTCCTCTAAAAGGTCCACCTCCAGTTGCATCAGGGTGAGGTCCTTTTTCATATTGACGTCGGGATCAGTGGAGGGCTCGGTAGTGCTCTGGATACTGGTGCGAGTAGCGGCGATACGCTCAATTTTCTTATCGCTGTCGGTGATGGATTTCTCCAGCTTCTCGGCATCCTTCTCACTGAACTGCAGGTCGTCGAGCATACCGCGCAGCTTGGTTTCCGACAGTTCGATTTTTTCCTGCCAGGTGCCGAGAAACTCATTCACCGTATCCAGTTGCTCAATAATATTCAGGTGATTGATCTGCGCCAATAACAGCGCTTGTGCTGCTTGGTCTTCTTCCTCACCTTTGGCATCACGCAGCACAATTACCTGCTTGCGCAACTGCGCCAAGGATTGCGACCGGCTAGCGCGCAGCTGCCGCGCCTCTAGCTGCACACCACTCAGGCGGCGTTGACCGCGGCTAATGGCCGCATCAGCGCGGGCCCAGTCGAGTACGCTAGGGTTTTCCGGAAACTTCACCTCCGGCATCAACTCAACTTTTAAATATTCCTGACGCTTCTTCCAGGTGACCTCCACCCCCTCCAGGCTCTGGGTAATTTTTTTCGCCCCTTTTTGCAGCGCCTCATCCTCTTCAGGTAATTCTTGCTGCCACTCTTGCCAACCCTTTTTAATCGCCTGTAGCCACTCTCGTCGCTGCTCCGGTGATGCATTGCTCCAGCCGGTCCACCAATCTGCAGAAGGATCGGCAAACTCAGGCACCACCGCCTTGAATTCCTTGGGCTTGGAACCGGGTAACTGGGCACTAGCGGCCAGAGAGCAAAGGGCGAAAAAAATCAGGCAGAAGACGATCGGAAAAAAGTGGGAAAGTCGTTGCCCGGTGCGAGTCTTAGGCTTATCAGTAAAGAAGTAACCACCAACACCCAGCATAAAATACACATCTGTCCGTGAAGCAGTATCAGCAAGGGGAAGACCTTGCCCCTAGGGGCTTATTTCTTGAGTGTAGCCGAGAGCGGCCAGGCTCTCGGCTCTTCAACTTAAAGGGGCTCAGTAGCGTCTGCGCCCATAGCTGCGCATACAATTGAGGTATTGTCTGCGATAGGCGCGAGTACTAACCACAGATACTCTTCCAGGTCTATGCACACTTCTCACCAGATTGGCTGCTCTGGCCTTGCAAAACACTTCCCTACGGCCGAGATTTCTGTCAGGGCGGCGGACATTTCTCGAATGACGTAGCTGGCTGACATTGCGGGAGGATTCGTATTTAGGAGGATAGGCTCGGGTAGATTCGTAATTGGGCGGATAGGCACGCGGGTAAATTCTTACTTCGGGTGCTAGGGGATTGCGATTGTAATTGCGCCAATTGGCCGGAGGGGTAACCACCACAAATTGGTTGTCTTTAGGGTCAAACTCGAAGAAAGTGCCATTCCCCGCTCGCCGGTAATCCTTGCCACCGAGGTAAAAGGATGTGCCTGTTGGCACTTCCGGCACTCTAGCCCCGAGTGGTGGCTCCACACGGGTGTAACCATCCGGTCCCTGCCGGTAGAAATATCCATCTGCATAGAAATAAATTTCATTGTTGGCTTCGATAAGGCGCGCCCCGTCCAGAAGGGGCACCACCTGCGTCTCCGCGAGAGGTGCTGAGGCAATCGTCAGTAACAGCAGCGCAAGCAGGAAACGCATAAGACACCTCGACGAGCAAGTAAATGTCGCAGAAGTGTATTGTCATGGAACTCTGTTCCCCAATTTAATTAAAAGAGACTGGTGTCAATAATTCAGTCAGCCACCGCCAGAACACTGCTGTCATCTTTATCGCGCACCACCTCTGATAATATCTTCACCTCCTGCCCCGGCTGCAGGCGCTCGGCACCGCGCACGATAACCCGGTCGCCATCAGCGAGTTCACCGTAAACGGCTATCCACTCTCCATCACCGCTGCCAACACGAACCGACAAACGCTCCGCTTTATCCTCTTTATCCACACGGTAAACAAAGGTTTCGCCATTGCGTAACACCAAGGCGTCACGCGGAACTGCCATGGTGTCGCGGGCCTCAGACAGGGGGACTGCCACCTGTACCGGCATGCCCACTACCCAGTCCCACTGCTGTGAAGCCTTGCCGGGCAGCTGCACCATCAGCTTAACTCTGCGAGAGTTTTCGCTGGCCACAGGTACATACTGGCGCACATGACCGCTGATAATCCGTGCTTTGGCGCGCTCACTCTCGGAGAGGGACAAGGCATCGCTTCGCACCGAAATACTGTCGCCGGCACCAATCAGGGGCAGAGCAGCCAACGGAATATCTGCCTCCACCTCCAGCTGGGACATATCCAGCGCGCGCAACAGCTCGGAGCCGGTGCGGACATATTCCCCCGCCTGCAACTCGCGACTCACCACCAGGGTATCGAAGGGGGCGTCAATGTTGGTCTTACCAAGTTCATAGGCGCGCCTGTCCCGCTCAATCTGTGCGGCTAACAGATCCTGGGCCATCGCCTCGCGCTCGGCCTGCTGTTCCTCCAGCGCTGCACGGGAGGTGCTGTTGGTTTCCGCCAGTTTACTCAGTCGATGCAGCTGCGCGTCCAGGTAGGTGAGACGCGCCTTCAGCTGGGCAATACGACTTTCACTATTGCGCAACTGCAGGCGCCAATGGGTTCCATCCAACTGCGCCAGGCGCTCACCTTTTTTTACCAAGCTACCGGGCTCAGCAACAAACTCCAACACGCCATCCAGTTCAGAGGAAATACGTATATCGCGACGGCTCACCACCTCCCCGGCGGACCA
This sequence comes from Microbulbifer mixtoriginis (SeqCode), assembly GCF_052466715.1. Lineage (NCBI taxonomy): Bacteria > Pseudomonadati > Pseudomonadota > Gammaproteobacteria > Cellvibrionales > Microbulbiferaceae > Microbulbifer > Microbulbifer mixtoriginis (SeqCode). Next base: position 4,076,963 of record NZ_CP174288.1, read on the forward strand.
CTGGCTAGCTGCCATCTGGCGGGTCTCAGCCCGATCCACAGTGACCGCCACGGCGCCACTCTGGGCCAAAACCTGTCCCACAGAGGTGAGGGACAGGACAACTCCGGCAAGTAACTTTTTCATTGGGAACTCCTCAGGGCCAGTCTTTGACGCAAGCCGGTAAATTGCGGCACAGGCAGGCGACCGGTCTGTAACAGCGCCGGTAATAAAATCAAGGTAAACAGAGTACTGACCGCCATTCCACCGACAATCACGGCAGCCAGACCGCGGTAGATCACACTTCCTTCGCCCGGAGCTACCAACAGGGGCAACATGCCGAATACGCTGGTCAAGGTACTCATAAAGATCGGCCGCAGGCGCAGGCGCAACGCCTGCTCCACCGCCTCTACCCGACTGGCGCCCGCGCCTTCCGCTGAGCGGGTCTGGTGTACTAACAAGATGGCGTTATTCACTACCAACCCCAGCAGAATAACGAAACCTATCATGGTGAGAAGATCGAGGGGCTGGAAGCTGATCAGATTCAGCAACTGCAGTGCCAAGACCCCGCCGACAGTAGCCAGCGGTACGGTTAACAGCACCAGCCCAGCATCGCGCAGTGAGCGAAACAAAGCGCTCATCAGCAGGAACAGAATCAACAGCGCCAACAGGAAGTTCTGTGAAAGAGATACCAGAGCTTTATCCAAATCACTAGCGTTCCCTCCCACCAGAATACTGCCATCCTCGGGCAGAGCCTCGCGAATTTTCGGCAGCACCTCTTCCTCAAGCTGGGCACGTACTTCCTCTAGAGAGATGTCATCCGGTGGCACAATATTCAGGGTAATAGTGCGACGGCCATCTACTCTACGCAGATTGCCCGGGCCCACGGTGCGCTCCACACTCGCCAACTGGCTCAGCGATACCACCTCTCCACGGGGAGTGACCAACGGCGTATTCTGCAACTGTTCCGGTGTACTCCAAGGCTTGGCCTTGAAAATCATATCCAGGCGTTTTTCCCCGTCGAAGTATTCGCCCACATAGAGACCATTGCCGAGGGTGCGAATCAGCCCCCCCATATCCTGGCGGTTCCAACCCTGCTCCAGCATGGCGCGGTCGTTAGGGCGCACCGTCAGCTCTGGTTCAGACAGAGACAGACCCGGGTTAGTCTGCACTGGGGTGCCAGGCATCACCTCTTCCACCACTTCAACACCGCGGGCAGCCGCGCGCATTAATCCATCAGCATCGCGGGATTGCAGGTGCAGGGCGATATTGCGATCTCCACCAAAGCGGCTAAACAGGTTGCCCCTTGCGGCGAAGCCTTGAAAGTCGGGAATATCTACCAGGATCTCCTCACGCAACAGCGTCTCCATCTCCTTGGCCTGATCCATATCCTTAACACGCACGCCCATATTGCCGCCGCTGGGCCAGGTAATGATGTAGTAGTTTTTGAGAGCCGGCTCGCGCTCACCACTCATAAAGGGTGCCATGCGCCGGTCAAGTTCGTTGACGATATCCTTTTCGATAGTTTTGGTATTTGTAGCCGCGGGGAAATTCATCCATACATCCACCGCATCCCTTTTTACCGGCGGTAAATAATCGAGATTGGGTAATAGGAAATAAGTTGCGGCAATAGGCACCAGCAGAAAGCCACCGATCACCTGCCAGCGACGCGCACGGGTACCGGTCAGTGCCATAACCCGAGTGGCGATTTTCTCCCACACATGAGCCAGGCGATCCTCACTGGAAATCGAGGGCAGCCACAGTTTTGCCGCCAGTGGCACTATGGCAATAGCCGCCAACAGGGAAAATACCACTGCCACTGCAATCGTCAGAGCCAGATCACCAAAGACCTGTCCCTCGACACTGTTGAGGAAAAATACCGGCAGGAAGATCGCTACGGTAGTGGCAGTACTCGCCAGCAATGCACCCCAAACCTGACCGGCGCCCTGTTCCGAGGCCTCCTCTGGATTGCTGCCTTTTTCCCGCAGACGCACAATATTCTCCAACACCACAATTGCCGCATCGAGCACCATACCGGTAGCGAAAGCAAGGCCAGCAAGGGAAATCACATTGACACTGCGCCCAGCGGCGGACATGACAACGAAGGTGGATAAAAGGGAAATGGGAATAGCGGCTGCCACAATCAAAGTAGCGCGCATACGCCGCATAAACCACCAGAGCACCCCCACCGCCAGCAATATGCCCAAAATCATATTACCGCCAAGTAAATTGAGGGCGCGGTAAACGAATACCGAGGCATCGAAGGACTGCACCAGTACCAGCTGTTCGTTTTTCAGCTTGGTCTCATTCAGTTCCTCAACCTTCTGTTTTACCAGCTCCAGAGTGGCAAGCATATTGGCATCGTTTGCGCGGTTGATGCGCATAGAGACAGCCGGATTGCCATTTTGTGTAGCCACTCCGCGGGGCTCAGAGGGCCCTACACGCACCTCGGCAATATCACCGAGGCGCACCGGCTGGCCATCGCGCCACTCTAGCACCAGCTCGGATAAATCCGTCGGCTTGTACTCACCGACAAAACGCAGTGTGTAACGGCGACGCCCGACATCGGTAAAACCACCAGAAACATCTCTTGCCGAGGCCAACTGACGGCTGATCGCCGGCAACTGAATACCTAAATCGGCCGCTTTCCAAGGGTCGAAAATAACCTGCAGTTCCTCTTGCGCGGCACGACCGGATTGGGCCTCCACACTTGCCACACCCGGCACAGACTCCAGCTCCGGCCGCAAAACATCCTCAATCAGGCCGGTAAAGTCGTCGAGGTGGTTGGGATTTTCAGGCAGCTTCTGCAAAAAGAAATAAGTAAGTGCATTGGTACCACCGCCCCAACCACCTAGCATTACCCGCGGCGGTTCCGCATCTCGCGGCAGAGGCGGCAAGCTGCTCATACGGCTGATCACATCGATCAGCACCTTGTCCATGTCGGTGCCCATACTGAATTCGAGATTTACCCAAGCACCGCCACGGCCAGCATTGACCTCCATGGTTTCCAGGCCGGTGAGGCCCTGCAGAACCGATTCAATCGGCTCAACAATTTCTGCCTCCACCTCTTTCGGTGCGGCAGCACGCCAGCCCGCCTGGATAACAATACGCGGGCTTTCGATATCGGGGAAAAGCTGTACTGGTAAGCGGCTGGCAAGAAAAGCCCCCAGCAAGACGGCGAACACCACTACCACGCCGGCGGCAGCAGGATTTTTCAGTGCGGCTTTTGTCAGTGCCATTCCATAGGCCCTTAATTATATATTTACGGTTAGTGTGGCAGTGACCCAGACAAGTCCTGATCTATTTCACTGTCTCTGAAAAAACACTGGTGCAGAGATCGTAAACCTGCAGTTAGTATGTCGGTTCGCACCCGGTTTATTTTCTTGGAAAAAATACCATTTTTCTGGGAGTCATAGGCATTATTCCAGACACTCTAGCTCTGGGCCAATAACCGCACTTCCTGTGCCGTGCGATATGCCCGCGGCTGGAGAACAGCGGGCTAGGGAAAGGAAGATTAATGCAATAGGAGTTGCAAACAAGGCCGTTGCGACAAAGTGTCGGGAATATTCGATCAGGTTACTGAGTGAATTTTTATTTCCACTAGGCGCAAAAATACCTCAAAGAAAATGCTGCACTTTACTCTTATAGCTGCGGCTCATTTTCAGGCACTCGCCACTGTCCAACACCAGGTGATATTCACCATTAATATGCGCGCGAATTTCCCGTACACGGCTTAAATTTACGATAGTGGAGCGGTGAATACGCTGGAATAATTTTGGATCCAGCTGTTGCTCCAATTCCTTCATGGTAATGCGCATCACATGGGTTTCGCCCTGGGCGTGTACACACATATAGTCCCCGGCAGCGTCAATCCAATCGATTTCCCGTGCCGGTACAAGGGTGATCTTACCAGAGTCCTTCACGGCGATTTTGTCCGGGTAGGCGCTGCCGGCAAACTGGCCGCTGACCAGTTTCTGCTCCAGTGCCTCCGGAGATTCCTTGGTCAAATCCGCAACCGCCTCCAACAGCTGCTCGCGCTGTATAGCGATATCTGCCGTGGCCATTTTTTCCCGTGCGCGAGTCAGAGCCAGTTGCAGCCGCTCCTCTTCGATAGGTTTCAATACGTAATCTACCGCGTTGACCTCGAAGGCCTCCACCGCATACTGATCATAAGCCGTTACGAACACCACCTGGGGCAGTTTTTCCAGGGGTATTTGCTGCACCAGCTGCAGACCATTGACGCCTGGCATCTGAATATCCACAAACGCCACATCCGGGTTTAGCTGCAGAATAATTTCCAGAGCCTCGCGGCCGTTGCCGCACTCAGCGACTACATCGACACCGGACATATGCTCCAGGCGCAGGCGCAGGCCGCGACGTGCCAGGGGTTCATCATCGACAATTACTGCGGTCAGGTTTTCAACTGCACTCATCTCGTTATTCCTGTTCATAGGGAATGCGGATATTCACCGACAGCCCACCCTGTGGACGGTTGTGGAAACGCACTCTCTGATCATCGCCATACAGAGCACGCAAGCGCTCACAGGTATTGCGAATACCAACACCGTAACCTTTGCCTATCAGGCGCAACTCCTCTTCCGGCATACCCGGACCATTGTCGCTCACTTCGAGCAGTAACTCCCCTGCGAACACTCGCGCCTTGATATTGATCTCGCCACCGCTCTCCAGTTGAGAGATACCGTATTTAATTGCATTTTCCACCAGAGGTTGCAGTAGTAGGCTGGGCACCAATGCCTGGGGCGAATCGCCCTGCAGATCCAGCCGTACTCCAAGGCGATCGGCAAAGCGTACTTTCTCGATATCCAAATACAACATCAGGGCCTCCACTTCCTTGGCCAGGGTAACCTTTTGCATGGGATCATTATCGAGGGAATGACGCAAAAACTGAGACAAGCGTGTGACCATATTGTTGGCGGTGCGCCCATCGTTATCCAAGATCAGAGTGGAGATAGCGTTTAGCGTATTGAAGAGAAAGTGGGGATTCAGCTGGTAGCGCAGCATCTTTAACTGGGCCTGATGCGCCATGGATTCCGCACGTAGAGCCTTGGCCCGCTGGGTCTGTGAAGACCGATAATACTTGATGCCGTAATACAGTGCCGCCCAGGTGGTGAGAATCAGGAAGGAATAGGAAAACCAGTACATGGCCAGCACGGCCGGATGCTCATCGCTGTCCTTACCGTACAACCACAGGGAACCGCCAAACTTGATTGCCGCCCACACAGCGGCTGCACCAATCACAAGCAGTTGTGAACCAAAGAATCGAGTCGCCGGAGGCTTGTTCCAGAGGCGCTGAAAGCCGAAACGCATGGCTTCACTGAGAAATATCCCCGCGACAGTAGCTACAGCGATATAACCCGAGTGGATCCAGTGGTCCTTCACCCAGAAAAAGCTCCCGACAAAAGTCAGCAGTGTGTAGCCGGCCCAACCACTGATTTGCAGGGCCCAGTACTGGGACCTGTGGCTCGACAGGCGCTCTGAAAGCCACTGAAATGCTTTGTTTCCCATAATCTCCCGCTAGAGGCGTAAAAAAATAACGCCGATTTGACACTTTTGTATGGCTTCATACTAAATGGCGCCGATCGCCGGCGAAACACCAACCGGCGCAGCACAGGGACAAACTGCCGCATGACACACTGGTTATTCAAATCCGAACCCGATGAGTACAGCCTGCAAAACCTCGCCGCCGAAGCCAATGGCAGCGGTCGCTGGGATGGTATTCGAAATTACCAGGCGCGCAACTTCTTGCGCGATCAGGTCGCCGTGGGCGATGGGGTGCTGTTCTATCACAGCGCCTGCAAGCTGCCGGCGGTGGTGGGCACCGCCGAGGTAGTGCGCGCCGCCTATGCGGACCCGGCGCAATTCGACCCCGAGAGCAAGTACTTCGACCCCAAGGCCAGCGCCGATAGTCCGCGCTGGTTCTGTGTGGACCTGGCATGGCGCAGCGAATTCAAACGCCCGATACCCCTGGCAGAAATCAAGAAGGATCCACAGCTGGCGGAAATGGTACTGGTCAGGCAGGGGCGCTTGTCGATACAGCCGGTGCGCCAGGAAGAGTGGGATTACATCGTGAAATTGGGCGGGCAATAAAACCGGAAGCGAAAACTAGAACGGGGCGGTTACATACCACCCCGAAGTGATTTATCCCAGCTTACGATTGTTCGTCTCCACCGGGCTCGCCGCCCCTCTGGGTAGGGCTGCGCCCGACGTTGTACCAGTCCAGTTGACGAGTCAGTACCATAGTGCAGCCAAGCACCCCGAACACTAACAGCGAGCCCATCAACAGAGCGTAGTCCTCAGCGCTGAGCAAACCATACAAGAGTGCATATAGGGCGGCCAACAACCCGGCGAAACCCAGACCGCGCTGCCAACTGCGCAACACCGCGCTGGCATAAAAACCAATTAGGCCCACACAGGCTGCAGCGGAAATTATGTAGGCTTTGACGAAAGCGATATGCTCCGCCAGAGACAACAGCAGCAGGTAAAACAACGCCAATGCCAAGCCCACCAAGGCATACTGCACCGGATGCACTGCCAGGCGCTTGAGTATTTCAAATAGGAAGAAGGTGGCAAAGGTCAGGGTGATAAACAGCAATGCATATTTGATCGCGCGATCTGTTTTTAGGTACTGATCCACCGGATCGAGGAAGCTCACACCAAAGCGGCTGTTAATCAAGTTATTACAATGATCACTGCCCATACAGCGCTGCAGTATCTCCTCCAAGTTGGTGGCGAAAAAGCTGGTCTGCCATTCCGCAGTAAAGCCTTGATCATTTAAATCTCTACTACTCGGCAGGAAGTTGCCAAAGAAGCTCGGATGCGGCCAATCGGCCCTCATCATGACACGACTGTCACGACCCACCGGTACCAGGCTGAAGTGCTCGGTACCCTGTAGTTTGAGATCGAAGGAAAACGCCAGGGTTTGGCCGCCTTCCGAGTCCAACATTGGCAGCATAGCGTGCACACCATCACCGAGAATCGGTGCACGACTGCCCGGGGCAAATTCCAATGTCTGGTTGTTCAAGCGCAATTTCAGATCGTTGCGGATACCGCGAATATCGTTGATACCTACCGATAAGTAAGGCGTGCTAAAGCGGTACTGATCCAAATTCGCTCCCAAGCCCAGTTTCTCCGGCACTCGGAACAAGCCACTGACCTTGCTATCGCTGTGGTACAGAAGCGCCTCATAGATACCCCGAGCACGCCGCTCAGTTGTCAGGTCGGCATCGAAGACAAAGCGCTCGGGAAGGAAATACAAGTGGCCGCGCTCTTCCCGCTGCTCCTTGTGCCTCTCACCGGTTTTTTCATTGGTTATCCACTTCCAGTATTTCTTGACGTAGGGCACCACTAAAATAGGGCCGATAATTTGCTGGTTAAAGCTGGAACTGCGGGCAATATCCTTTAACACATCACTCTGGTAACGCTTTCGCTCACTGATCAGGCCATCGATCATGGTCAGTGGAATAAGAAGCAACAAAATCAAAACAGCAATAGCGCCCAATTTAAAAGCCAGGGCTCGGTTCATGGTTCAGACCTCGGTATCCAATTTCGATAACCTCAGTCTGATCTGCGAGTATGGATTGCCGATGGAGGCAATATGGAGAGTCTGGGGAGATTGTGTGGGGGCCAGTGGAAAGTAACCTTACCCATCAGGCTGCGGGCAAATTCAGACTGACCTCAACGCCACCAGGCACATTGCGGATCGACAGAGTACCGCCGTGTAACTCCGCCACCTCCTCAACAAAATTGAGTCCCAGTCCAGTACTCTTACGCCCGCCCCCAGGGCGCGGCAGCGAATAGAAGCGCTCAGTAAGGCGCCCTAGGGCATATTCCGGGATTGCCTCGCCCCGATTGAACAAGCACACCTTGACCCATTCTCCACAGCATTCGGCTTTGACGCGAATCAGGCCGCCATCCGGGGTAAAATCCAGCGCGTTGTCCAGTAGGTTGGCCAGGGCCTGCCGCAGCAGAAAGCGCTCACCGTACAGCTGCAGTGCCGGTGCCAGCTCTTGCTCCACATGCAGTTGGGCGGCACTGATACGAACTCGCTGAGCCTCGATTAGCTCCTCAACGAGCGGCGCCAGCGGTATCGCCACTCGCTCCTCCAGCCCCTGACGCTGCTCCACCTGGGCCAGATGCAGCAGCCGTTCGCTTAACTGCTGCAATCGCTCGGCCTCCCGCTGGATGTTGCCCACAAAACGCTGGTGCTGTTCGGTCGGCATATCACTATCGAGCAGTTCGGCGGCACCGCGAATGGCCGCCAATGGGCTCTTCAGTTCATGAGTCAGGGTGTGTACATAGCGCTCCACATAGTCCCTGCCCTCTAGTTCACTGCGCATCTGCTCTACCGCCACAGCCAACTGCCCCAACTCTCCACTGGGTAACTGCGGCGGTTTTACCCTGTGGCCCGCACTGGCAGCCTGGGCATAATCGGTTAGTTTCCCCAGAGCACGACTGAGCCACCAGGACAGAAGGGCGCCTACCAACAAGCCGAGCACAACCAGCCCCGCACCCTGCCAGATCAAACGATGCTGCGAACGCTCGATATAGGGCTGCAAGGTTTGATTGGGCTTGGCTACCGAAACCACGCCGATAATCTGTTCGCCATCGCGGATTGGCGCCGCCACATACATGACGGAAGAATCTGGATTATTGGGGTCTTCGCGGGTGGATCGGGCACCGTAATCGCCACGCAAGGTCAGATAAACATCGTTCCAACGGGAGTAGTCCCGCCCCACCGCGAGGCCACTGGAGTCAAGTAATACTGTACCGTTGGCATCGGTGACATAGATGCGGTGATTGACCTGGCTCTTGGTATACCCCCAGATACTCGCCTCCGGGCGGCGACGACCATAGGCTTTAAGCACTTCGGGTAAATGACTTTGAGCCAAGTTACCGGCGATCACCGGGTCGCGCAGGATTTCCGCCAATAGATTAGCGGTATCCACCAGGGTTTCCTCAGTGGACTGGCGCACGCCGGGGCGAATCTCATCCATCACCGTGCCCAATACAAACCAACCGGCCAGCCCTACAAACAGGAAATAGACGGCAAAAATGCGTATCCCGAGCGGCATATTATTGCTCCGGGCAACAACTATATCCGAGGCCGCGATGGGTTTGGATTGGCTTGGAGTCTGGCGCTATCTCGCGAATTTTTGCCCGCAGCCCTTTGATATGGCTGTCGACATTGCGCTCATACCCCACTTCCAAAGCCACCCCCAAAGCATCGAGCAATTGTGCACGGGAAAACACCCTTCCGGGCTGGGCCAGCAGGGTTTCCAATAGGCGGTACTCGTGGCGGGTCAGGGGCAATAACTGTTCGTGGAAGAGGATTTGGTAACTCGCCGAATCGATACGGAAAGGGCCTTTAGCCTCAGATAGCTTTACTCTCTCTGGGCGTGGCGCCACCCTTTTGAGGATGGCCTTGACCCGCGCTGCCACCTCGCGCGGGCTGAAAGGTTTCACTACATAATCATCAGCGCCAATTTCAAGCCCTACAACCCTGTCTATTTCCCCGTTGCGCGCAGTGAGAAAAATCACCGGCACTTCGGAGAAGCGTCGCAATTGTTTACAGGCTTCGAAGCCACTGATATCCGGCAGTCCCACATCCAGAATCACCAAGTCGAAAGACTCACTCTTCAGCAGTGCTAATGCCTCGCCGGCAAGCGCCAGCCAGTGAGTGGTAAAACCCTCGGCCTGCAGCGCATAAATCAGGGTATCGGCTATTGCGCCTTCGTCCTCGACGATCAATATTCTTGGCATGGAACCCTAAGCTCAAATTCCACCAGTGTATCTATTTTTGCCGCGCGGAAAGCGGTAACTCAAATAAAATCAGTAATTTCATCCAAGGGTTTTCTGCCGATAGCTGGCACCTGAGCACCTTCAGCGGGCAACCCAGCCACCAGAATCATATAGGGTTTTTCCTGTATAGGGCGACCAAGAATTTCATTGAGAAATTTCATTGGACTGGGGGTGTGCGTCAGGGTCGCCACACCGGCATTATGCAGGGCAGCAATCAATATGCCTGTGGCGATACCTACCGATTCTGCGGTGTAATAGTTTTTTAATCGCTCACCATTTTCCGCACTGGAAAACTTCTTCAGAAAAATTGCAATCAGGTAGGGCGCCGTTTCAAGAAAAGGCTTGTGCGCATCTGTGCCCAGGGGTTCCAATGCGTTGAGCCATTCCTCTGAGGCACGGCGCTGGTAAAACTCGCGCTCTTCCTCTTCCGCGGCCAGGCGAATACGTCGTTTAACCTCGGCATTTTCAACGACGACAAAATGCCACGGCTGCATATTGGCCCCGCTGGGAGCGCTACCGGCGGCACGCACGGCGTCTTCGATAACCTCGCGGGGCACAGGTTTAACTGAGAATTCCCTCACCGAGCGGCGCCGGCGCATCAAACGGAAAAAGTCCCCTGCGCGACGGCGCATCTCGTCATCGTCAAGGCAAGTAAAATCCAATGGCTGAAAGTTTTTATCGGGCTCCATAGCAAGCCCCTCACACCACGCCTTTGGTCTGCGCGATCAACACGCTGATCAACGACAGCAGGGTCAGCACCACCAGGAGCATGACGAACAACAACCAGGGGCGGAAGGGCTTGCGCTCCACTTGGTTGACCGCGCTTTGCAGATACTGATCGACCCGGGCCTGATCTTCCTCGGAGAGTCTCTTCTGGGAGATATTGGTCATTGGCTGTTTCGCTCTTTATTGTTTTCTCCCGAGTGTAGGAGAAAGCGAAAAGCGACTCCATAAAAAAAGCCCCGCAAGGCGAGGCTTTTTTAGAATCTACCGAGAGGGCTGTTAGAACAGTTCCTCTTCCAGATCCATCAGGGTGGCGCTACCGGCATTGACGCTGCTGGCGAGTGCCTGGGTGCGCGGCAGTAAGCGCGCAAAATAGAAGCGTGCAGTTTTCACTTGGCCCTTGTAGAAGCTGTCCGCCTCCTGCTTGTCCAGCGCTACTGCAACCACCTTGGCCCACATAAAGGCGTAAGCCACATAGCCAAACAGGTGCAGGTATTCCACCGAAGCCGCACCCGGCGCGTGGGGGTCTTCCTTGGTGGCTGCGATCATCTTCTCGGTGGCCTCGCGCAGGCGCTGCAACTCGACTGCCAGCGGCTGTACAAACTCCGCCATCGCCTCGCGATCAACCTGGCTTTCGATAAACTTCTGTACGTCCGCGGCAAATAGCTCGAACAGGGCGCCACCGCTGGCGACGGTTTTGCGGCCCACCAGGTCCAGTGCCTGAATACCGTTGGTGCCCTCGTAAATCTGAGTGATACGCACATCGCGCACCAGCTGCTCCTGGCCCCACTCGCGGATATAGCCGTGGCCGCCGAAGACCTGCTGGCCGATTACGGTGCAGTCGAGGCCCATATCGGTGGTGAAGGCTTTGGCCACAGGAGTCAGCAACGCTACCAGCGCCTCGGCGTTTTTCTTCTCTTCACCTTCGCCGAACTTGGAAATATCCAGCCACTGTGCCACGTAGGTGGATAGGGCGCGACCGCCGCCGACCAACGCTTTCTGGGTAAGCAGCATACGGCGCACATCGGGGTGCACGATAATCGGGTCAGCCGCTTTTTCCGGCTGCTGGGCACCAGCGGGAGAGCGGCTCTGGATACGATCACGGGCGTATTCCAGGGCGTTCTGGTAGGAGCGATCAGAAGCGCCTAGGCCCTGGATACCCACACCCAGGCGCTCGTAGTTCATCATGGTAAACATAGCGGCGAGGCCCTTGTTCTCCTCACCCACCAGCCAACCCTGAGCACCGTCGAAATTCATCGCACAAGTAGCGGAGGCTTTAATGCCCATCTTGTGTTCAATGGAACCACAATTAACGTTATTGTTCTCGCCGATGCTGCCGTCTTCGTTCACCTTGTACTTCGGCACCAGGAACAGGGAAATGCCTTTAGGGCCCTTGGGTGCGTCCGGCAACTTGGCCAGTACCAGGTGAATTATATTTTCGGACAAGTCCTGGTCACCGCCGGTGATAAAGATCTTGCTGCCGCTAATGCTGTAACTGCCGTCTTCGCGGGGCTCGGCCTTGGTGCGGATAATACCCAGGTCGGTGCCGGCGTGGGGCTCGGTCAGGTCCATGGCCCCGGCCCAGGTGCCCTCGTACATCTTGGGCAGGAATTTCTGTTTCAGCGCTTCACTGGCATGAGCATCGATCGCCAGACAGGCACCGTTGGTCAGTACCGGGTAGAGAGCGAAGGAGATATTGGAGGCGTTAATCATTTCCTCGACCTGAGCGCCCAGCATCTTCGGCATACCCATACCGCCGTACTCTGGGTTGCCCAACAGCGCGCCCCAGCCACCCTCACAGAAAGTGGCGTAGGCTTCTTTGAAGCCCGCAGGGGTAGTCACAACACCATCGTTCCAATCACAGCCCTCTTCGTCACCGCTGCGGTTAATCGGATCCAGGGTGTTGGAAGCCAACTTGGCCATCTCTTCGAGAATCGCATCTGCGGTCTCGCGATCCACAGCTCCGGCCAACCCGGGCAGTTCCGCCCAGAGTTTTTCCGCAGCAAATACTTCGTGCAGCAGGAAGTTCATCTCCCGCAGTGGCGCCTTGTAGTCGGCCATGCTCCCGGTCCTCATTCAGGTGTTTCAAACGCTTGTTTGAATCTAGGGCCGAAGGCGTACAAAGTCAACCGATTTGGGCCCTCTCGGGCCCGACTGAGAATGCTTTGATGAGGTGCTTTAGCTGGGTATCAGCGGGCGGATATCCAGGTGTTGCGCCGCTTCTCGGTAATCCCGCGTCTCGCTGTGGGGCAGCACACCGAGCAACGGGGCCGGCAGCAGGGCCTCAAGGGTGGCCAGGTTTTCCTCGGCCCGCGCCATGCCCGGACGGACGAAGTTGGCCACCCAACCTGCCAGAGGCAGCCCATCATGGCGAATCGCCTCAGCGGTCAGCAGTGCGTGGTTGATACAGCCGAGCTGCATACCCACCACCAGAATCACCGGGGTATTCAACTCCCGCGGCAGTTGCGAAAGAAAGGCTCTGGGACCCAGGGGTGTGCGCCAGCCGCCAGCCCCCTCGATTAACACCAGATCAGCGCCGGCACACATCACACCGCGGCAGACTCCAGCCATGCGCGATACGTTGAGCTGCTTACCCGCCTCTATGGCGGCGATATGGGGGGCGATTGCCGGTTCCAGTGCAAAAGGGTTCACCTGCTGGTAAGGCAGCTGCAGAGTCATGGCCTCCTGTAACAGCAAGGCATCCTCATTGCGCAGCCCATATTCAGTTTGCTCACAACCGGAGGCCACCGGTTTTACCGCTGCGGTTTGCAATCCCACATTCACGGCCGCTGTGAGTAGGGCCGCACTGACAAAGGTCTTGCCCACTTCGGTATCGGTACCGGCTACAAAATAACTTCTGCCCAAGACCAAGGCCTCCCCTATTCAAAAAGTTCAAATTTTTTCTTGTGGTGACTTTTCACGCCAGCCACTTGATGATAATTTAGTCGTGTAGCGCAGATTTTGAACAAATCAAGCCAAGCACTGATAACAAAGGCACGGGGCCGCGCTCACAAAATAATTCCCTCAAAAGGGGAAACTGCTCTGCAGGGACGCGGGAAATCTCGAAATAACTGAAAACATTCAAGCAGCTTAGAGACCATGCGATACCTGACTCTTGCCCTGTTGCTGGCGATGCCTCTGCTCGCCTCAGCAAAAGTAACTCCTGTCGATCATGTTGTTGTGTACAAGTCGAAGAAGCTGATGCAGCTGATTCGCGACGGCCGGGTAGTGAAAAGCTACACCGTCTCCTTCGGCGATAATCCCAGAGGACACAAGGTCCGCGAGGGAGATGAACGCACCCCCGAAGGGCGCTATACCCTCGACTGGAAAAACCCTAAAAGTCGCTTCTACCGCTCCATTCATGTGTCCTATCCAAATAAACAGGACCGTGCGCGGGCAGCCAAAATGGGGGTCAGCCCTGGCGGCGATATCATGATCCACGGCATCAAGCCCGAGTGGTCCTATATGGAGAGACACCTGCGCCGCAATAACTGGACCGATGGCTGTATCGCGGTGGCCTCCAACCGGGAAATGGACGAGATCTGGGCACTGGTGAAAACCCCGATCCCCATCGATATCTACCCCTGATCGAGTCCACAGGCCAGCTTCATATAGATGACCTCGTAGCTTACCGGCAGCCCTCTGGGCTGCCTGAGGCCTTCATAGGCTTCGGCCAGTTTCTGTAACCTGGCGCGCCCAGTCATCCCCCGCTTAGCGGCACGATTAATATTGTGTGCTCCCACACCTTTTAATTCCTTCATCAGCTGGCGCAGGCTATCGAAATACAACAGGCGCTGCTCATCGAGCACCTCACCATTCAGTTGCGACTGCACCGCCGCTTCACGCCACTTTGCCAGGGGAAGGAAACGATTGACGTGTATATCGCCATCCACCTGGGCCCAGCTATTACGCAACTCTGCCAGCGTGCCCGGCCCCAGTGTCGCCACCAGGCAGAATCCCTCTGGAGAGAGGACCCGACGCAACTCGGTAAACAGCTGTGGCAAGCGATAGCACCACTGCAGCGCCATACTGGAAAACACCAGATCCACGCTGTCATCTGCTAGGGGCAGCTGTTCCGCATCCGCAACAATATAATCATCAGCCTGGGGGCGCTCTATGCGGGCGTAGCGCAACATATCTTCCGCCAGATCCAAGGCGATAATCCGTGCCTCGGGAAAATGTTGGCGCAGCAATTCACTACCAAAGCCAGTGCCGCTACCAAGGTCAACAATCGTGCGTGGCGTCCAGTGACGATCTGCCATTTTCATCAACTGCCGGCACACCGCCCTCTGTATATGGGCGCAGTCGTCATAACTGGCGGCGGCGCGACCAAAAGAACGCGCCACTGCAGATTTATCGAAGGGCTCGGAAGTACCGCTATCAGAGGGAGACAGGCTCTCGACAAAATGCCGCAATCGCTCTGCCACTTGACGCGGCTGAGATAAATGCGGTTTATGACCACACCCCTCAATCACCTCTACCGCTGCACCACAGCCCTGGATCTCCTCTACGGCAGCTTGGGGCACCAGGGCATCCCGCTTGCCAAACAGGTGCAGAGAGGGGACTTTGAGTGTCTGCAGTAAATGGCGATTATCCAAACCCGCCAGGCAGTCCAGGGCCCGCTTCCAGGCTTCGGCATTGATATTGGGCCGGCGCTCTTTCAGCTGTTTGAGCAGGTCGCGCATGGCACTGTCACCATGGGACTGCAGGGCACAAAAGCGCTCCCAGATTGCGTAGGGGTCCTGCACAAAGGCCCTGCGAAATCTCTCAAAAACACGCCGCTGCATACCCGGCCAGTTGTCCCGCTCCACAAAACAGGCATTGGCAGAGATGGTGACAACACCGAGGATTTTTTTCTGTCCCGGTCTGGCCGCCAACTGCAGGGCCAACATGCCTCCGAGAGAGTGCCCAACCAAAACACAGTTATTAGGCAGTTCGTTATACAGCCGTTGTAAAAGTGACTCTAATTGTGGCCAGGGCTCGCCGCTACGCTCCCCACACCCCGGTAATTCGATACAAGTCAAAGGTTGTGCCAGTTGTTCACGCACCGCTTCGAGTAGGGGCAGCCAGGGCCCTTTATCTCCCCCCCAACCGTGCAGGAATACCAGGTTCTCTATCTCAATCACAAAGGCACCGCTATTTTTTCCTGAAGCACAGCTACGAGGGCATCTACCAAAGTATCAATTTGGCTGTGGTTATGGGAGGCACTCAGGGTGATTCTCAGGCGAGCGGTACCTCTGGGCACGGTAGGTGGGCGAATAGCGCCCACTAGAAAGCCACGTTGCTCCAACTTTTTGGACACAGTCATCACAGTTTCTTCACAGCCCAACAGGAGTGGTTGAATCGCACTGGATGAATCCGTCAGAGGTAAATTCGCTTGCGCCGCACGCCGGCGGAAGTAAGTGATATTCGCCTGCAGACGCTGGTTCAACTCGGGCGCATTGCGCATCAGTTCAATTGCGGCAATACAACCTGCCGCCACTGCCGGCGGCATACCGGTGGTATAAATATAAGGCCGTGCAAACTGCACCAAAAAATCGATCAACATACGCGAGCCGGCCACAAAGGCACCTGCATTGCCGGCGGCCTTTCCCAGCGTACCCATCAGTACCGGCACTTCATCCTGGCCGAGACCGGCGGCCGCGCAGCTGCCGGCAAGGGGCAGCTGTTCACTCCCCATCACTCCAAAGCCGTGGGCTTCATCCACCATCAGCCAGGCATCAAATTCCCAACACAGGGCAGCAATCTCCGCCAATTGAACCCTGTCGCCGTCCATACTGTAGACCCCATCTACCGCCACCAGAGTATTGCCACCGCGTGCGGCCGCCCTTTGCAGCTGGCGGCGCAGGGCAACTGGATCGTTGTGGGCAAAACGTAAACTGTTGGCGCCACACAAGCGCGCGCCGTCTATCAGGGAGGCGTGGTTGAGCTTGTCGGAAATAACATTGTCCGCGCGGCCCAGCAACGCACAGAGTGTCCCCACATTGGCCATATAACCACTGGAAAAAACCAGTGCGGCCTCGCGTCCGGTGACTTCGGCAAGGCTCTGTTGCAATTGTTGATGGACTTGAAGGTGGCCGTTAACCAAATGGGAAGCGGTGGCACCGGCGCCCAGCTCAGCACCGGCCTGCTGGGCACGGATAACTTCTGAGTGGCTTGCCAGTCCCAGGTAATCGTTACTACTAAAGGTCAGCAGCTTTCGCCCATCCACTACAGCGATGGGGCTGGGCGCCGCTTCCAGAGTTTTAATCTGGCGATAAAGATTGTCCCGATGCCGCTCATCGAGACGCTGGCGCAGGGTTTTATCCAGGGTCATTTGGCCGCATCGTAAAAGAAAGCGTCGTTTTGCTGCTCGGTAATCTGTGCATTCAGCTCCGCTTCCACTGCGCTCTCATCGGCGTACTGCTGATACTCCTCCGGCTGGATACCCAGGCGGGAGAACAGCTGCATATCCTTGTTGGCCTCGGGGTTGGCGGTGGTCAGCAGCTTCTCGCCGTAGAAGATGGAGTTGGCGCCGGCGAGGAAAGCCATAGACTGCATCTCATCGCTCATCTGTTCGCGCCCGGCGGACAGGCGCACATGGGACTTGGGCATCATAATGCGCGCTACGGCGATGCAGCGAATAAATTCGAAGGGATCTAAGTCCTTTTCCTGCTCCAGCGGAGTACCAGCTACTTTTACCAACATATTGATGGGCACCGACTCGGGGTGTTCAGGCAGGTTGGCCAGTTGCATCAGCAGGCCGGCGCGGTCCTTGTCGCCCTCGCCCATACCGACGATACCGCCGGCGCAGACTTTCATACCGGCGGCACGCACGCGCCCCAGTGTCTGCAGCCGATCCTGGTAGGTGCGGGTGGTAATAATCTCGCCGTAATACTCCGGTGAGGTATCCAGATTGTGGTTGTAGTAATCGAGCCCGGCATCAGCTAATTCCTGCGCCTGGTCATCATTCAACATCCCCAAGGTCATACAGGTTTCCATACCCAGTGCTTTCACTTCGCGCACCATCTGGGTAACGTAAGGCATATCTTTTTTCTTGGGTGAGCGCCAGGCAGCTCCCATACAGAAGCGAGTGGCGCCGCCAGCCTTGGCCGCGCGAGCTTCTTCCAACACCTTCTCCACTTTCATCAATTTTTCCCGCTCCAGCCCAGTATCGTAACGGGCGCTCTGCGGGCAGTAGGCGCAATCTTCCGGGCAGGCGCCGGTCTTAATGGAACAGAGGGTGCTGACCTGGACCCGATTGGGATCGAAGTGTGTCCGGTGAACCTGCTGCGCGGTAAACATCAGATCGCTAAATGGCATAGCGAAGAGATCCAGAACCTGCTGACGGGTCCAGTCGTGGCGGATATCGGCGGCGGGCATAGTCTGGGCTGCAGTCACAAGCTTACTCTCTCTGTTACTGGAGTTGGGGTGCTGTTTTTATGTATTCGGGCGGGGTGACTGCAGAAGACAGCAGTGGCAAACTCGACCAAACAGACTGGCCAGTTTAGCCAGGCCCCACCTGCTGTCAACTCAGAAGCTCTCTTATGGTTTACAGCCTGATTTCAGCTCGACTCTCCCGCTACCTGACGCAGTGCTTGCTGTGCGGTGATAGAGCCGGTGACTTTGGTATCTGTGCCAGCTGTATCCGAGACCTGCCCTATCTGGGCCAGGCTTGTGAAAGCTGTGCGCTGCCGTTGGCCTCCAGCGCACGCCTGTGCCCCAGTTGTTTGCGCCAGCCGCCGCACTGCCAGAGGGTTCAGGCCGCCTGGCAGTATGCCTTTCCGGTGAACCAGCTAATCCAGCGCTTCAAGTACCAACGCGACCTGGCCGCCGGCCATAGCCTGGCGCAACTTGCCGCCACTTCAATAGTCCCACACAACGAGCCCCCCGACTTACTCGCCCCCATTCCTCTCCACTGGCAGCGCTACTGGCAACGCGGATACAATCAAGCGCAACTGATCGCGAGCGAGTTGGGAAAGCAATGGCATTTGCCGGTGCAAGCGCGACTGTTGCGCAAAACTAGCGCCACCCGCACCCAGTCGCAGCTGCGCCGGCAACAACGCCTACGCAACCTACTGCAAAGTTTTGCCCTGCGTGAATCCGTTGAAGGAATGCATATCGGGCTGGTGGACGATGTCCTGACTACCGGAGCCACCCTGGAGGCGGCGGCACAGATACTCCTGAAAGCTGGTGCACACAAGGTCAGTGCGTTCGTTTTGGCCAGAACGCCATGACTCTTCGGCGCGACCGCAGATAGACCGGCAGTCACAGAGACGTCACAATAACTTGCCTTGCCGTTCTGGCAGATAAATCCCAAACAAGCCGGCACCGCTAAAGGCTAAGGTTTTAATCAGTGACTAATTGCTCGCAGGTGTTTTGCTGCGAGCCAGGGATTCAGCGATGAGTGAACACAAGTTGCCACGGGGCATTGTCATCAGCGGCACCGGCCTGTGGACCCCACCGGAAGCGATCAGCAACGAAGAGCTGGTAGACGCCTACAATAGCTACGCCAAGCAGTACAACCTGGAGCACGCTCAAGCAATTGAATCCGGCGAACTGCAGCCCAAGCCACAATCCTCTGCGGAATTTATCGAAAAGGCCTCCGGTATCAAGAGCCGCTATGTGGTGACCCGTGAAGGAATTCTCGATCCCGCGCGCATGCGCCCCTTTATTCCCGAGCGCAATGACGACGACCTGTGTGTTCAGGCGGAGATGGGGCTAAAAGCCGCCAAACTGGCGCTTGAGAAAGCCAATAAACAGGCCTCCGATGTCGACATGGTGATTGTTGGCGCCTCCTATATGCAACGCGCCTATCCCGCCATTGCCATCGAAATTCAGGGCGCCCTCGGCATCGATGGATTCGCTTTCGATATGGAAGTCGCCTGCTCCTCGGCAACATTTTCTCTACAGCGCGCGGTAGATGCCATCTGTTCCGGCGCCGCACGCACCGTACTGGTGATCAATTCTGAATTGGCCTCACCGCAAGTGGACTTTACCGATCGCGACAGTCATTTCATCTTCGGAGATGTGGCGGTCGCCAGTGTGATCGAGCGCCGCGAGACCTGCAGCGTAGACACTGCCTGGGAAATCCTCGGCACCAAGGCCAAGACCGTCTACTCCAACAATATCCGCTCCAACTTCGGCTATGCTGCGCGCGCTGCCGATGTGGACCCTTTCGGCCCCGGCAAGTTGTTCCGCCAGAACGGCCGCAAGGTATTCAAGGAAGTCTGCCCCATGGCCGCCGCCCATATTGAGGAGCACCTAGGGGAGAGCGGCACAGATCCCCGCGAAGTAAGCCGCTACTGGTTACACCAGGCCAACATCAACATGAATAATCTGATCGCCAAGAAACTGATGGGTGATGAAGCCAGCGCAGAACGCGCCCCGGTAGTGCTGGACCGCTACGCGAATACCGCTAGCGCCGGTTCTGTCATCGCCTTCAATCTGCACAGCGATGACCTGCAAGTAGGTGAGCGCGGAATTATCTGTTCCTTTGGCGCAGGCTACTCTATCGGCAGCCTGGTAGTGGAGAAAGTCGCTTTATAATTTAGCGCTCGACTTATTTCCGCACCATAGACACAAAAAACCGGGCATCGCCCGGTTTTTTTAACTGCTCTCTTCACATTTTTGTTCCAGTTGCTGCAGCATATTTTCCGCCCAGTTGATCCAGGTTTTCTCCGCCTCTATGCCTAACAGCAGCGTCTGGTGGGCCAGCCAATAGCGCTCCTGCAGGGCGGGGTCACTCTTAAGCACCCGCTCATTTTGTTCCCGATAATTCTCCAACAGCCCTCGGTGCCTGTGCAGCTGATCATTGAGAGCCGAGCGCAACTCCTCTTGGCTCAAATGGTGGCCGGCAAACATACGCACTAAAAAGGGTTCGCGAATCTTCTGTGGTGCCGCTGGCTGAATTACCCAATCGCGCAGCTCCGCACGCCCCTTGTCGGTGAGGCTGTAGACCTTTTTGTCCGGTTTGCCCTCCTGCGGTTGCTCCTCGCAATCCAGCAATCCTTCGTCGTGCAACTTGTGCAGCTCCCGATACATCTGCTGGTGGCTGGCGCTCCAGAAATGGGAAACACTGCGCTCGAAGCGGCGCTTTAGGTCGTAGCCACTGCCGGGCTCTATATCCAGCAGGGTGAGTACGGCATAGCGCAGGGACATGGCGGCTCCGATTCGTCTTATGCAAAGAGTTGCATATTAACCTCTGCGGCGCCATCGTGACCAGGAGGCGCGTCAGGCCAATAAGATAATTAGATTAATTTTCTAATAATTAGTAGGACGTTTATCTCGGCAGACCTCACCAGTCGAGATGCAAGGCTAGCATTTACGCAATTTGGAGATATAATCGCCGGCCTGCCGCCATCTTGATATGGCGGCTCGAGGTTCAAGAGGTTGTCTGCTCCATGTCCGCGCCCGCATTAACACCATCCGGCCCCGACGCCGAACCAGCCGCACCCAACTCGCGACGCTGGGATTTCCTGCTCGATATCTTCGCCATGAACAGTTTTTCCTGGGCCGTGGCGATCCCCATCGAGCTGGTGTTGGCAGGTATGAGCTGGAGTGAGCACCTGAAAGTGCGTCTGATGGCTCTGGTGTTCAATACATTGATCGCTCGCCCTTTCAGCAGGTACCGCAGCTGGATTGTGAACCGCTTTGGTGGCGGCGGTTTTGTAAATGCTTACTTGGTAGACACCTTTGTCTTCCTCAGCTTCCAGTTTCCCCTATATATGGCCAATATGCGCCTAGGCGGTGCCAGCTGGGACGAAATTGCCACAGCCAGTATCACTTTTATGCTGATCGCAGGCGCCTTGGGGCGGCCTTATGGAATTTATCTCGACTGGGTGCGCCGAGTGTGGATTAATACGCTGGTTCCCCTGCTGGGCAGACGCGCCATCTAAGGGGCACCAATACTCGATTGAGCATTACGAGAGAGGAGCATGACTGTGTTGACCGATAACGCCATTGAAAAAAGTTCTATGACCATTGGCGTGGTCGCCGGCACCCCCACAGACACCCGCTTTGGCCTGGATTTCCTCGCCGCGCGTCAGCTGCGTGGCGTCGGTATGTCTCTGTCAACATCGCCCCAGGCACAGACACAACTGCAAGCGCTAGAGCGAGGCGCTCTCACCCAGCAGCTGATCGAAGCGATTGAACAGCTGCATCAGGCCGGCGCCGAAGCCGCCATGATCTACTGCAATTCCCTTTCCGGTGCGGTGGATATGGAAGCGGTCAAATCCACCTCGCCAATTGAGGTGGTTTCTCCCCTTGAGGTATACGCCGAACTCACCCAGCGCTACCGCAACTTTGGCCTGCTCGCCGCCAACTGCCAAAGTTGCGCCAATATTGAGCGTGAAATTCTCGAGCGCAACACAACCGCCAAGGTGATCGGTATCGGCAATCTGCAGATCGTCGAAGATATTGAGGATGGCCTCGCCGCCGAGATGATCGTGCGTCAGCACGCTTTGGATGATCTGGTCGCGGCTCTGGTGAAAAGCGGCGTACAGATACTGATTCTGGGCTGCACACATTTCGATTATTTTTATCAGGAATTGCTCGCCCATTGTGATGGAATTCGCCTGTTTCTACCTTCTGAGCGCATGTTGCAGTTATTGCAGGAACGCCTACCTCAGGCCGCTTGAATCAACCCTGATATTTTTATTTTTTTGCGTATTTTATCGAGGAACGCTGTGCCACCGATCTCGGTAAAATACGCCAACCTCGTGCAAAACCTCTCGCTATATAAGCCTATGTAATAGCGTGCAATTCTTCAGCATCAAGCCCCCCCAAAAAAACCATACTCTGTTTTTGGCGCAATAACTCTTGGCTAATGGCGATAGCGTTCATGCCTCTGACCGGATTATCCACCCGTTAGCCTGCCAGTCCTATAAAAATATCTCTTGTACGCCGTGCCATATTGCAGTATCAAACGCTCTGATCTTTTCGGGAGTATCGATCAAAACCTACCGCGAAAATCACACTGCGGACTGCAGGATTTAGTCCGCCCTAACACAAGTGGTTATAAGGATGATAAAAGCCATTTCTTCTGGGGGATTGCCCTCTCGTCGTGTTTTTTTTCACGCTCTGCTAGCCGGAGCACTACTGTGCGGCTCAGTATTAATCTCCACCACCGCACAAGCCATTGAATTAAATGCTCTGCAGCAACAAATTCCTATTTACTGGTTGATCGCGGCGCTGATTTTAACTGTGCTAATTTGTGCTTTTACACTCAATAGACAATTGAGCCTGCGCAAATTACGTAAAGAGAGTGCAGAGCGTGTCGATAATATCAGCGCTGAAAACAGTAATTTGTTTCAGCAGGTGCATAGCCGCAACAGTGAATTTCTCGCCCTAGAGAAGCAACTCGAAGAAACTCGTGAAAGCCTCGAATTACTGCGCCTGGAAAAATCCGATCTGCTCACAATAGTACGTCACCAGTTGCACCACCCCCTGGATACATTGATGGGCACCCTCAACCTGATTGGACGCAGCGAGGACAACAATATCAAAGCGCTGGTTGAAATCGGCAAGCGCCAGTTAAACGCCGCTCTCAAATCTCTGGACGATTTACGTCAGATCGGCAAGGTGGAAACCGTAGAGCTGAAACTTCCCAAGGAAGTGCTCGGCAATACTGGCAGCGGCCTCGCCATCCTGTTGGTGGAAAATAATAAACACGAATCCCTGCAAGCGCCGCTGGAAGCCATGGGCCACCATGTACAAAGGGAGTGTAACGGTATCGACGGCAGCAGCGCCGCCCTCCAAAAAAACTTTGACTTAATCCTGACCGACACCCATCTACCACTGATGGATGGCGTGGAGGCAGTACGAGAAATTCGCCGCGAGCGGGGCAACGATTTACCCATTTTCGCCCTGCTGCAATCTGCCAAAACCGGCGATAAAGAGCGCTATCAGGCCCGAGGTTTTACCGGCGTACTTACCCACCCAATTGCCGATCGCCAGCTAATGCAACTGATGCAATGGGCTTCACGGCGCACGCAGGGGACGTCACCACAACAAAAAAACCGCCCCACCCAGCTGCTCAACACCAGTGCTCTTTTACGCCAGCAGGACACTCTCGATCACCTGACCTTCGCCGAGCTACTCAGTGACCGCAGCGCCACCCTACCCAAACGAATCACTGCGCTCACCAGCGCCCTCACCGGCCGCCACTGGTTGGATGCAGAAAAACAGGCGCAGGACGTCGCCCG
This sequence comes from Microbulbifer mixtoriginis (SeqCode), assembly GCF_052466715.1. Classification (NCBI taxonomy): domain Bacteria; kingdom Pseudomonadati; phylum Pseudomonadota; class Gammaproteobacteria; order Cellvibrionales; family Microbulbiferaceae; genus Microbulbifer; species Microbulbifer mixtoriginis (SeqCode). Next base: position 4,100,665 of record NZ_CP174288.1, read on the forward strand.
GGCAGCGGCAGAGGTGGGGCTCGATAGCGTAGCCAGTCGTCTGCGCAGTCTCGCCGCCAACCTCTCCATCGACAGCGAACGCGAACACTGCCGTCAGCAGCGTACAGAATTACTGCAACTGATGCGGGAATCGGTGCGACAGCTGAAGGCATGGCGCGAGCGCAATGTGCACACCGAGTGGGCACTAAAATAACATGGGACGTTACGACACCCTGGGCTCTTCACCGACTGTCGTGTAAAAATACCATTCCAACGCAGTCAAGTTGAATTGCGCATTGGGGACCACACTATATTTTTCAGAGTCCACAAGAGAATAAAGTTATGTCAGAGCAGTACCCCACACGCTCCCAAGAGGCCCGCGAACAGAGTGGTCGAGATCTGGCCATCATGGTCTACCTGATCCAGGCCATCAGCCTATTTACCGCGGTTCCGTTTTTTGTTGGCGTACTGATTAACTATTTCAAGCGCAGCGATGTACGCGGCACCCTGGCGGAGTCCCATTTCCGCTGGCAGATCCGCACTTTCTGGTTCTGGTTGCTGTGGACTGTGGTTGGTTCTTTGACTTTTTGGGTTTTCGGTCTCGGCTATGTGATTCTCGCCGTAAACTGGATTTGGGTTATTTACCGGGTTATTCGCGGCTGGCTGCGCCTAGTCGATCGCCGCCCCGCCTATGACTACTACTAAAACCCGGCCCGCGTGAAAATCTCGCGCGGGCGCTTCTGCCCTACGCAAATAGGGGATATTTAAAAATCCCCTATAAATTTCACGCCTTCCTTACCAAGTTACTCTTCGCTTTTTCCAATTTAATTCCCCTCCTGATGACCTCCCTCCTAAAAAAATCTGGTCGAGAGCTCTCTCTAATAGTCGATAAAATACCTAGCATGATATTTATACCTGCTGGATTATAAATTTTCTAAAAACCAACCTTTATCGTAAGACCTTTCCTTTATTTATCATTATTTAAGTAAATTTATTACTGAAAAAATCTTTTATTTTGGCAGCACAGCCTCCTTGCGAAAAAATTATGCGAAGATAAAGCCCGGTACTTTCACCGGATATCGTTAGGGAGAAAAAGGCTTGTGAGTCAGGATCAAAACACCCCGTTGCGGGAGGACGTCCGCCTACTCGGCGAGGAGCTCGGTTCGGTATTGCGCGAGCAAGCCGGTGATTCGCTATTTAATACTGTGGAAACCATCCGCCAGGCCGCAGTGGAAAGCCGCAGTAGCGGAGAGATGCAGGTGGATCGCTTACACCAGCTGCTGGACCCTCTCGACGACGATACATTGTTGGAAGTGGCGCGCGCCTTTAGCCAGTTTTTGAATCTCGCCAATATCGCCGAGCAACGCCATCGCGAACGCCTGCACCGGCAGCATCAGCGTTTTTCTGGCGACCCAGATACAGACCGCGGCCTGCGCCAGGTATTGGCGGAGCTAAAGAACATCAATCGCTCAACCGACGATATACACACCGCACTCAGGGATCTCTCCGTGGAGCTGGTCCTCACCGCCCATCCCACCGAGGTCACCCGTCGCACCCTGATCCGCAAGTACGACCACGTCGCCGATCTCCTCGCCGCATTGGACCGACCAGACCTTACCCAGGAAGAGAGCCGCGAGCTGCGACGTCATCTGCACGAGCAAATACTCTCTGCCTGGAGCACCGATGAAATCCGCCGTGAGAGGCCCACGCCGGTAGACGAAGCCAAGTGGGGCTTCGCCACCATTGAACAGTCCCTATGGCAGGCAGTACCCCAGACTATGCGCGCCATCGAGGAGGAACTAGCCCTAGCGGGATTACCGCCACTGCCGGATAACTGGGTACCCATACGCTTCGCCTCCTGGATGGGTGGCGACCGCGACGGCAACCCCAATGTTACCGCAGCGGTAACCCGCAAGGTATTACTGCTGGCGCGCTGGATGGCCGCCGACCTTCTCTTGCGCGATGTGGAAAACCTCCTGGCCGATCTATCCATGCACAAGGCCAGCGAGGAATTACTGGCACAAACAGGCCCAAGCCATGAGCCCTACCGACTCATACTCCGCCGGGTGCGCTACCGCTTGCGCAATACTCGCGCGCAACTGGAGGCCCGCATTAACGAGCAGCAGGAACTAGCGGGTGCAGTATTTCACAGCGGTCAACAACTGCTCACTGAGCTGAACCTGATCGACCGCTCTCTGCGCGCGGTGGGGCTCTCGGCCATCGCCGATGGCCAGCTCAAAGACACCCTGCGCCGGCTCAATTGCTTCGGTATCACCCTGTTGCGCCTGGATATTCGTCAAGAATCCACCCGCCATATGGATGCCATCGACGCTATCACACGCTATCTGGGGCTGGGGAATTACGCCACCTGGGATGAGCAGAGCAAACTGGACTTCCTCCTGGCGGAGCTGGATAACCGCCGGCCATTAATCGATGAGGATTTCTACCATACGGATTTCTGCGATGGGGATGTGCGCGAGGTATTAGAAACCTGCAAGGTGGTTGCTGAGCAGGGCCACGAGGGGCTTGGTGCCTATGTGATTTCCATGGCGAAAAAGCCCTCCGATGTGTTGGCGGTCATGTTGCTGCAGAAAATTGCCGGGGTAAACCAACCTATGCGCGTGGTGCCACTGTTTGAAACCTTGGACGACCTCAATAATGCTGCCGACACCATGAGTACCCTGCTCAATATTCCCCAGTACAAACAGCGCGTGCTGGAGGGCCAGGAAGTAATGATCGGCTACTCAGACTCGGCCAAGGATGCCGGCTTCCTCGGCGCGGCCTGGGCACAGTTCAGTACTCAGGAAGCGCTCACCCAAATTTTCCGCAATCACGGCATTCCCCTAACCCTGTTCCACGGCCGTGGCGGCTCCATTTCCCGCGGCGGCTCTCCAACGCGCATGGCACTGTTATCTCAACCACCGGGCTCGGTGGCTGGGCGTATCCGCGTTACCGAGCAGGGAGAGATGATCCGCTTCAAATACGGCCGCCCCTCCGTTGCCGCCTACAATCTGGAGCAGTATGTGGCCGCCACACTGGAGGCTACCCTGATGCCACCGGCCCAGCCTCGTCCCGAGTGGCGCAATCAGATGGAACGCCTCACGGAAATCTCGGTGCAGAGTTACCGCGAAGTGGTGCGTGACGACCCAGCTCTGGTGGCCTACCTGCGCACCGTCACCCCGGAGACGGAACTCCGCCGTCTGGCTCTCGGTAGTCGACCGGCGAAGCGCAAGCCCGGTGGCGGCGTAGAAACACTACGCGCCATTCCCTGGGTGTTCGCCTGGACCCAGATGCGCCTGATGCTACCCGCCTGGCTCGGCACCGGCACCGCACTCGAACAAGCCCTAAAACAGGCAGACGAAGCCGACACCCTGGGAGAAATGAGTCGTGAGTGGCCCTTCTTCCAGGGCGTGGTGGATATGCTGGAGATGGTTTTGGCGAAATCCGATACCCGTGTCGCCTCCTGGTATGAGGAACGCCTCACCGACAACAAGGAGCTGATAGAGCTGGGGGAAAGCCTGCGCGAACGCCTGGCTCATACAGTGAGTGCTTTGCAGCAACTCACCGGTCGCGAAAGTCTGTTGGACAATAACCCAGTGATGCGTTGGTCCATCCGCGTGCGCGATCCCTATACCGATCCACTGCATTTGCTTCAGGCCGAATTAATGGCGCGACTGCGCGAGCGGGAGAATGACGCTGTGTTGGAGAGTGCCCTAATGGTAACGATCGCCGGTATCGCCGCAGGCATGCGCAATACCGGATAACCGTTTGCGGGCAGAGTCCCCCACTCTGCTCGCCTATACCCTCGCCCCCATACAATCGATAAGTGTCCATTTACTCTTCTGCTAGAACCCGTAGATCGGTATTCAGATCTCCCGAAATACAGAATAACTCCAACGGGGTATCAGCCAGCTGATGATCTATCGCCCGTGTGAATAAATCAGTTTTACCGCCAAAACCGCCGGAACAGCATCGCCTTATTAACACCTGCGATACTGGCCATGTCCCTAGTTGTACAGCACCCATATCCATGAGCCATCCATTCGCTGATAACTACTTTAAACAGCTTGGCTTCATCAATGGTGCACTGCATAGAATCTCCTTTTCGATATAAACTGGCGCATAATGCAAGTGGTCATTTGCATTACAGGAGATGCCAATGAGCGACCCTGAAACCACGGCTAGAACCCGCAAGTCAAAAGTCATTTACGCCAGCTTTGGACCCAACGAGCGGGCCATGGTCGACAAAGTGCATCTCCTTTGGCTTCGCCGCCTGTTTATTCGTCTTTTGGGTATAAAGTTGCAACTTCAATTTACTGGTTGGCTGCAGTACCTAATGCCTGTCCCAATCACTCTGGGCCTCTTCCTGTTGGTGGGACTCATATATCTAGTAGGTTTAACTGGACTGGCCAATGTGTTGATCTGGCTACCCTTGATACTAACGGCCATTATTCTTTTTGATATTGTGACTTGCCGTTTTTGTATCCGTTTGCCGGAACCGCTACCCAAAGCCCGCAGCCGAGAAGATATTTTCGCGCTGATCCGTGACCGTAGATCGTGCCGCGCCTATCAAACCCGTCCCTTAATCCCCATCCATGAGCAAGCACTAAAAGCTCGTATTGCAATTCACCTACAGCAACCACGTCTCGGCAATGCACCGATACGTCTGGAGTGGGTCAAAGCACCCATCACTGTTTGGCCGGTGGTCAATGCCAGATATTTCCTCGTTGCAATAGCCCCAGCGGAATACAATCGAACGGCCATTCTTGATATCGGCAGAACCCTGCAAAAGATTGTTTTAGACGCTACGCGAATGGGTTTAGGGACTTGCTGGATTGGTCCCGGAGCAGATCACCGCAGTGTCAAAACCCACCTCCGCGAGCGCTTTGATAAGAAAAAGGATTCTATTATTTGTCTCTGCGCTGTGGGTTACGAAAGCTGGTACGCACCATTGTTTATCCGTTTTTTTAACACTCAGTTTCATAAGCGTCTGCCGCTGTCCGACCTGTTTTTCGTAGATAACGCCATGAAAGAAGCATTAAAAATAGATAAATCGCCCTGGGAGGCGTTTAATCGATGTTTTGAAAGTTGCCGGTGGGCACCGTCTTCCTATAACGGTCAAACCACACGCTGTATTGCCCACAAGAAAGACTCTCAAGTGCGCCTTGATTTTTATGCGACAACATCTTCTAGATACTATGCCGCAGTGGCTACTGGTATCTGGTGCGCTAACTGGGAGATGGGGTGTGAAGCTCTAGGAATACAAGGAGAGTTTCTAAAGTTGCCCCCACAGGAAAGAAAAAACCTGCCGGACGATGTACTGCCACCTCACTATGATATTAGCTGGCTCAGTGCCCCTTTAATCTAACAGCAAGAGGATTTTTGCATTGTCCGTTCGATATAAATTAGGACGCAATGAGTCCCCAAGATACCGACTTGTTAAAAAATGGATTTACCGGAAAGAGAAAGGAACGATCACATCACTCCTTTCTCCAATCTAACCGTTAAACCAATCAGATTTTAAAATTGTCCGGTCAGCGCCATTAGGAACAAATCTGGTGGCAACTGCTGGCCATTCACTTCCAGGCGCCCGCGATTCACCTCCAGGTGCATCTGCAGTTCATCGTTTTGCTCAATCAGCAAACCGTATTGTCGCAACATCATTGCCTGGCCTACCAGAGGCGACTGCAGCAACGCCGATTCCGCCGCACTCAGGGTCAGGTTGCCCACCAGGGGATTCAGCCATTGATTTAAAGCGCTGCCGTTGCGATGGCGCGGAGGGCGCTTCATTCCTTTCCAGTCAATATCCGCATCCACCAGAACCGGACCATTGCGAGATTCCACTACCAGCTGTTGTTGCAGGCGCAGGGGTGGACGCATATCACTCGCCCAATTGCGCTCCGCCACCGGCAGTAGTACACGTAAATAGTGACCCAGATCGGCAGCCTTGATCTTAGGCAGGGTCATCTGTTGGCGCACAGAAGTAATAGGGGTGGCAGACTGCACACTGGGTAGCTGCAGATCACTCACCACTTTGAGGGTCTGCGCAGCGAGCATTTCTATATCCAGTTCCAGGCTAATATCCCGCAGTTCCGCCGGCCCCGAATCACGCTCGGCGCGCAACAGTGACAGATATAGCTGTGCCTTACCGCCACGGCGGGGCTCTAACTGAAACTCTCCTTTAAGCGGTTCGGTAAATAATACTTCCACGCCATCGCGCATCTGGGTCAGGCTACCCAGATCGATTACCCCATCCAACACCGCGCCGCTGTAATCTGTCGACACTGCAATCTCACCACCTGTAAATGCCAGCTGGCCAAAATCACCTGAACTTTTAAAGGGTTCCAGGCGCAGGGTATTGAGTACCCGGTTATCCGCTAAAACCAGGGTTTCCAAAACCAGGGGGCTGCTCTGCAAGCGGCCATAGATTCCCTCAAGTTGAGCGCGTAGCTGCGGGTTTAATTGCTCTAGATCTAGGCGGGTCTCGCTATAGATAACCCCCAGACGGGGCCCACCAGAAGTTAACAGCAATGGGCCATGATGAATTTCAGTATGCAGCTCAGTGGTGCCATTCTGTAGCGCCACCTCAGTATTGGTTTCAGCTCCAAACCAACCGCGTTGATAACCGGTAGTGCTTCCCCCCTGCATCCTGCTCAGCTGCTGCTTCCAGACCTCCTCCACCTTAGGACCAATGAAACCTGGCGCCGCCAGGGCTGAAATTACCAGTAGAGCCAGTAGGATTAACAGAAGCCAACGCAAGAGTTTCATAAGAGTCGATCTAACAGCAGGATTTGCGCTGATGGTAGCAGATTATGGAGTTATTAGTGCGACAGCAGTAACAGGGCTGAACCTCTTTGCCTATTCCATAGCCCCAATGGGCGATTCCCTTTAGCAGGGGCCACGCTAAACAACCAGACATAACGGATTGCCAGGCTTGATAAAAATACCCCCTGAATCTTAGGGTTAATGATAATAGAGCACGAGTGTTCGCTATAAAAAATTAAAAGCTAAAAATATTCTCCCCTTTGATAAGTGCAATAACTCCCACAGATTCCAGTAGCTAACTAACCCTCTATAACCCCAATATCTAGAGTACTTTGGCGCAGTCCTGCCGTATAATGGTATTCAAAGTTGTACCAATCAGAGAGATCTAATTTTGAAACCCGAGGTAACGTTACTAACCGTTAACGCTATAATCATCTGCGCCGCCTATCTCTATATCCACCCAAGGCATGCAGGCGCTGACCTTAACAAGATCATAATTAATGACCTCCTGGCAACTGGTATCGCACTACTGATCGCCGGCGCTCTCTTTTGGGAGTCCGGATACAATTTTAATATGCTGCTATTTGCTGCTAACTGGTTTGGCTTTTCTCTAATCAGCTTTTTACTAGTTGAATTACCGTTCTTTAAATGGTACTGGGATAAATACAGCGTTAGCTTGAGATAAGTTAGCCAGGTAAACAGCCATGAAATGGATAAATAAAGAAAATACAGAGAAAAAGGAATGAGTTCGAATTAAACCTATTTAAAGGCACGACTGTGCTGGGACGACTTATGTTTCACCTACTTAATGACTTTACAGTTTTCTAGAATAGAACTTGTATGAAATGACCCCACCTATCATCACAACTCTCATTAATACCTGATTGAAAATGGTTTTCTGGCTAATTTTGCATACCAATTAAACACTTAACACTGATTTCAATATTTCAAAAGCAAGGATAAAATCATGAAAATGAAATTAATTGTACTGCTAATAGCAGTAGTTTCAGTTAATGCATTTGGAGGAGAAAAACTGGATATTCTATGGAATGATGGGCCTAAAAATAGATGCTTTAGGCACGTCCAACAAAATCATGATGTTGCTGACATGGAAACGGAATACTTACAAAATGATGATTGCCCTATAATTTCCAGGCGCCAAACTTCAAGCAGGTGCGATTCGTTCGGTAATAACGGGTACTGCCCATTATGGAATGTTATAACATACGGATGGGATATTTCAGATAAAGACAGGTCTCCCGGGTGGTCTCTATGGAATATTTCTGGAGGCTGGGGAAGTCCACTTGAAATCGCTCTCATTAATAATACACAAGGTTTACCTGACCCATGCAAATTGCGAGAAGTCAGTTTTAGCTGGGAGTGGCCTGATCTATCATTAAAAAGAACCAATGAAGGAAAACCAATAACCTTAGGAGATATAACTTCTCTTGAGGTGGAGTTCAAAGCAAAAGTCGCCAACAAAAGTAAACCACTGTGTACTTATCCTTCTACACTATATGTATCACAGGATGTTGTGGTACGTTTCCCAAATGACATTTCTTATTCAATAGGAGTACTGGTATTCAATTTCGGAAATATTGATATGAATAGCATCCACTGCAAAGACGAAAACTCCACTGATAAAGAATGCGAAGCAAAAAGAAATGACGAAATTTTCTTCACAAACTACGATGAATTAGATCCAAACAAATGTTTTCAAGAGAAAAAATGTCAAACTATCCTACATGGAGATAAATTGTCATCCAACGCTAGGTATCTAGACGAGCTCTATCAGGAAAATAAATTTGAATTTTTGAGCCTCTTTAAGAATGAGAAATATCTTCCAAAGCCTCCCGCTCCTTACACCTGGAATGATGCGACTATTACTCATATACAACTGGTTAATCATTCCAGAGGAGGAAATTTAAGAGTTGACGTAAAAGATCAGCATGTGAATTCATTGCCATCAAATAGCATTAAGTCAATTAAATGCGATGGTGTTAGATGCTTTTTTTCAAGTGCTGACTAATTGCTAATATAAATAGCAAATCTATCGATCCGAGGCCTCCACCTTCTTGGACGCCGCTACGCGGCGTCCATCATATCTACGTTATGAGAGACCAATGACAAGAATAAATCTACTGGCTTTTAAGATTTTTACTATGCCAGTGGATTTAGGCAATGGATTTATCCATTAGTTTCAGATAATAAGTACAATTAGTAAGGAGGCAGCGGGTAGAATTAACACCCGCCCCGATCAAGACAAAGACACTCATCAGTCATTGCCAAATGAATGAAATCGATTAATAGATTTAAAAAAGCCCATAGGTCATTAAGTTTACACTCTCTAGCTAATAATTAGCAGGAAACATGGAAGGAGTTTTTGTAAGTATAATTAGATTTTTCTTTCACATTTTATTTTATGTGATAACCAGGTTAATTTTCTAGATTTCCTTCAACTTTCCCAGATACCATATCAGCAATCTCCCTCCTTAAAAAAGAGGAACCAAGCTTTGGGTAGATATTTTTCTCCAGCATCTTCTTTTGGTTTGTTGCCGGCCTATTCAGTTATGCCATTTACTCGAGCTTTTCAGACAGCGCTATTTCATAAAAAAATCGATTTGATATGACCAAATGGAATTAAGGCTGACACCATATATGGAAAAGTAAATCCATCCACTTAAAATAAAAAAGGAAGCTTAAAGTGAGGAGATTAATTTTCTTGTTCGACATTATTTCATCCAATTGCTACGCAAAAAATACTCCCCTGGCCGAAGCTGCTCTGGAGCGAACCTATCATAAAGTACGCTACAATCCTGCTTATGTAGCTATCCTCTATCCAAATGGAGATGTGCCGGTTGATACCGGTGTTTGTACCGACGTAGTGATTCGATCAAATAGGAAGCTGGGGATCGATTTGCAAAAAGAAGTTCACGAGGATATATCGGGTCATTTTCAAGCCTACCCATCTAAACGCATTTAGAGGCCAGATAAAAATATTGATCACCGGCGAGCACCCAATCTACAGGCTTTTTTTACTCGCAAAGGGCAATCACTCTCAATAAGTGACAAGGCAGAGGATTATCTACCAGGGGACATCGTTACCTGGATGCTGCCCGGTAATTTACCACATATCAGTATTGTGACTGCGAAACGCTCTCTAAAGACCAACCGGTACTTGGTCGCACACAATATCGGGGCTGGACCCGTGCTGGAAGATATGCTGTTTTCCTTTAAAATTACCGGGCACTACCGATACAACGCAGGCCAGGCAACCAAAAAGATTGAGTAGCGAAAAAACTACGCTATTGCCAAGCGATTACGGCGTTTCTTTGACCGGGATATGGAGAAACATTTCCGCTGTCGGGCTAGTAACCTGATATCTGGGTGGGTACAGCTCAAAGTCTGGCCTCTCAATATAGTCGTAATTGGACTTTGGCAACCAGCTTCCCCAAATATACTTCAATGTCTGTTCCAGGGTGGTAATAGATCCGCGGTGAACAAATTTTGCATATAGCTGCTCCGGTAGTTCCCGCGCCACCATACCCTCGGGTACCTGAGTCAGGTCGGCAACCGGCGCACAGCAGACATACTTAAACTGAATTTCATCACCCGCTTCCTCATAACACTCATAGATACCAAAAGATTCATCGCTGATTCGATTGGGGATTTTATCCCTGTAGGGCTGAAATGCAGACCAGAGCTTTGGCAAGCTGAGATTTTCATGATCGTATTCCTGCGCTACCCCCACCAATTGCATCGCTGGGCGCGAAATAATTTGTGGCTCCATGGACAGCTCATTTTTCAAGAAGTGCAGCATATGGGGGCTAAATTGATCCTTATACAACAGCCGAAAAGGATCCTGCTGCTTTCGATACTGCGCCGGGGTTACATTAAATAAAGCTTTAAAAGCGCGAGTAAACGCTTCTTGGGAATCAAATTGGCACTCCATGGCAAGCTCAAGAATACCAATATCTTCACTCAATAACCTCTTTGCGGCGACGGTCAATCGGCGCTTACGCAAATACTCTTTCGGTGAGTCCCCCACTAATGCCTTAAAAATACGGCTGAAGTGGTAGGTGGAGTAATGAGAGGCAGCGGCAATTTCATGAACAGAAATTTTGTCGTATAGATGCTGCTCTACGAAGTTGATACTTTTAAAAAATCGCTGCATATGAGGCTCCTTTCCTACCTGTTTACATTGGGATGGTGAGATTTTTGAGCAATACCTTCCCGGTTTAGCATGCCTTTAAATTAAATTCGTTCACTAGTGATAAAAAAGCGTAAATGGGAAAATGCCTTGTCCCTCAAAGGAATAATCGCCTGGTAGGCTGGATCATTGAAGAATGCATAGATCGCCTCCCGATCTGGAAAAGATACCACAACAAATGCCTTTGGTGATCGACCTCCGTCCAAGGCCTCTTCCACATCATAAGAGGCAATAGGCACCCCTCCATACTGTTGCATTAATTGCAGAGCCAAACCTATATACTGCTGAAGAGCCTGCGATTCCTGTAAGTTTGGTGAAGACTCTATATGTAAAAATACTGGTAACATAGTAATAGCCTCTTAAGCATAAATAATTTTGAGCTACCTATCCAAGAGCCTCTAATGACTAACGTTGAGAGGCCACTCGCCTATACCAAAAAACCAGAAGTGGAACTATCGCAAGCTCAATAATCGTAGGCGGTAAGACCTGATCATCCACCAATCCAAATTCCAGAATATTGCTTAAGCGGCCCAGACCGCCAATGAAGAGGGATAAAGCTACGAAGTAAAACAATACTTTATGTTTTTCGATATTGCTCAGGAAATACAATAGAACCAACCCCTGGGCAAAGAAAACACCAAAGGCAAATCGATATTGATTATCCCCAAATCCTCTCAAGGGGCTATCCGTGCCAAAAATCATAGCACCACCACTCAGGGCAGCACTGCCATTCAGCCCTCCAAATGCGCTGATACCCCCGGGTACAAAACAGATCACCGCCAACGCTACCACTAGCAATTGAAAAATTTTTCTTTCTATCGAACTCGCCTGATTCATAGTGTCACCTTAGTTTGCCGTATTTGAAGAGATGACCTAATCATATTGGCCAGTAAGGCCCTATTTTTGATATTTCTTGCGGTCTTGGTATCCCACTAAGACAGCAAGAAATGTCAAAAGGCGAGGCGCTTAACCGCTTATCTTTCTCTCCAACAGCCGGGTATATCCATATCCGGGCACCAGTTCCCAATATCCACAGAGACAGAAAGATGATTAAGAGTGTTTTGATTACCGGAGCGAATGCAGGCTTAGGCAGGGAATGCGCCAAGCAACTGGCGGAATACCAGCAGATTAACAAGATCTATCTCGGCTGCCGCAATCTCCACAAAGCCAAGGAAGCCCAAGCCGATCTGGTGTCGGAAACAGGCAGGAATATCTTCGAAGTATTGCTGATCGATGTCGCGGATCAACAATCTGTGAAAGAGGCAGTTAACAACCTGGACTCCCCAGTTGATGCGCTGGTTATGAATGCTGGCGGTACCGGGGGGAAAGAGTTTTACAACAAGACCCCCGAAGGAGTCACACAAATTTTCGCCGTCAACCTGCTTGGGCATGCTCTACTGACTAACGAGTTACTGAAAGCCAATAAATTAACCCAGACTGCTATCTATGCCGGCTCCGAGGCCGCTCGCGGTGTAAAAGAGATGGGTATGAAGCGACCAGAGCTGAAAAGCGCCTCTGTGGAGGAGTTTATGCAGATCTGCGAAGGAGAGCTCTATGCGAGTACCAAAGACGCTACGGTACCCTATGGTCCGATAAAGTATATGGGCGCCCTATGGATGTCTTCCATGGCGCGAGAATTCCCCCATATCCGCTTCGTAACCATAAGTCCAGGGGCTACTGTAGGCACAGAGGGCTTCAATACACTGTCGTTATTCAAGCAATATATGATGAAGGGCATGATGCGGATTATGCTGCTATTGGGCAAAGTCCACAAAGTAGAAATAGGCGCCAAGCGCTATATCGATGCCCTACTGGATACAAGATCCTTCCGCACAGGTATTTTTTACGGCAGTGAACGCGGATTGACTGGATCTCTTGGTGAACAGCGGAAGCTTTTCCCGGACCTGGACAACCCTACCTATCAAGACAATGCCAAAACGGCGATCAATCGCTTTATCTAATGAAGGGTCGCATCAGGGAAGGGCCCTGTACCCCCTTCCCTGCCCCCAAGTTAACGCCACCGAAACCGCTTGTTTACCTATACTTGACTGTTAAATACTTACTGCTAAAAACAGCCAATGTTTCGGGTAATCTTTTTCCTGCTGTTGTTAATTCCCCTTGCCCTGACTGCTGCTGCTGAAGATGTAGCTAAAGCAACTCCCCTGCGGCTGCTGGATCCAGCAACTGTGGATAAGTTTGTCAATGAACTGCCAATACCCGTAGAAATCCACCCTCAGGGCTCAGCCCCGCTTAAACTACCCGCCCGCCCCACTGAAGTTTGGATGGGGCTACGGGATAAGAAAGGCAAACGTTTAATGACAAAGGCCTGGGGTTTTGAATATGCAGGTCGCATCCACTCTCCTGGCCCTACTATTCGCGCCCGAGAAGGCCAACCGGTATTTGTACACTGGGCGAATGAGCTACCGGGTCCGCATCTATTTCCTGTGGATCGATCCATTCACCTCGCCGACGTAAAAGATCCAAAAGCTGTACCTATGGTTATCCACCTTCACGGCGGGCATACAGAATGGAAAAGTGACGGTAACCCCCTCGCTTGGTACACCCGCAATTATCGTGAGACGGGACCATTATTTGAGAAAAGGATTTACGAATACGACAACTCCCAGGATGCCGCCACTATCTGGTATCACGACCACACCCTGGGCATGACGCGCCTTAATGTTTACGCAGGTCTATTCGGTTTTTACCTGGTTGGCGATGACAATGAAGACCGTCTGATACAGGAGAAACTGCTCCCTGCAGAAGAGCGCACTTTTGTAGCCGCTATTACAGACAGCTTGTTTAGCTCCGATGGGCAGCTGTATTTTCCTGGCTGGAGGGACCAGCCTCCATCACCGGTTTCCCATGAGGTGGTTAAGGCCAATTGGCCCAATCCGTCCCATCTCGACGAATTTTTTGGCAATATTATTCTGGTAAACGGCATGACCTGGCCCAAAGTCAGTGTCACTCCACACGTCTATCGATTTCGGTTACTCAACGCATCTGATACCCGCACACTGATACTCAGGATCGATGAAAATACACCCTTTGTACAAGTCGGCGGTGACGGCGGATTTCTCGATTACCCTGTAAAATTGAACGAGTTGATATTGGCACCCGCAGAGCGAGCAGATGTTTTAGTAGATTTCAGTGGTTATGAAGAGCGTGAACTGACACTGCGGAACTTTGGGCCGGATGTCCCTTTTAAAGGATTTGTAGAGGCCAATGATCCAAAGAGTTCAATTCCACTTGTCTATAACCCGAATGGTAAACACGTATTAAGCGATGGGCGCGGCGGCATCACACCAGCTACCGATCCAAATACTACAGGCCAGATCCTACAATTCCATATTGCTTCAACACCGATAAAGACCCCTTCTAATAAGCAGAAATCAGAGATTAAAAATTCCATTGGAGATTTAAAACTCACCCTAAATACTCCTTTGCGCGCACCACTTAATAGGCTTAACCAAGCCAGTCGTACACGACAACTTGCCACCTACCGGTTGGATGATCCCTACGGCCGCAATCTGCTCATGTTAGGTCCAGTAAAGGAGGGCTCCCTGTTTTTTGAAGACCCTACTACAGAAATAATCCAGCACAACGCCATTGAGATCTGGGAAATATATAACCCTACAGTATCGGCTCATCCAATCCATATTCATCTGGTGGAATTTCAGGTACTGGATCGCCAGCCTTTTAAAGGAAAACTAATTGCCAAGCCGCAGAAATTTATGCACACCGGTGAAGTATTTCAGGGAGCACGGCTGGAGATAGAATCTCTACAGGGGAAACCCCTTCCACCACAACCAGAAGAAAGCGGCCCCAAAGATACCGTGATCGCTCTTCCCGGCCAAGTGACCCGGGTAATTGCACGCTTTGACCGCGAGGGACTCTATGTATGGCACTGCCATCTACTCTCCCATGAGGATTACGATATGATGCGGCCATTTAGGGTTTTAGCGCCCAAATCTAAAAATAATTACTAAATTGGTAACCTTTAACCTTATACCCAAATCGGAATATTGAATCGCTATAATTATTCAACAACTCAAATTCAAAAAGACAATAAGAAGCAAATACAGCAATTTCTAGCTATCAGCTTAAAACAACCAACCAACCAACAAAAATTTACTGAAATAGAAATAAAAAAGCTTACCACCTGCGACAATTAACCCCATATTGAAAACCAAAAAATCCAGGTTAAAAATTATTATTCACGCCTACTCTTTCCTTTTTTAGGCGCAGCACGGGAACTTCTAGCAATAACTATCACTTGCAAATATGGCGGTTAATTCCAATTAAACGAGGGGTACGAAATAACATTAAATCGATTTCAATTTTTCTTAATTAACCATAAAATGGTCGAACTAAAAAATTGACAGATGATTTTCATTATACTTTAAGTGGTAAAATTTTTTAATTATATTATGAAAATGAAAAATTTATCCTCCGGACTACTAGTCGCGCTACTATCCAGCACCAGTTTTGCATCAAGTACCATTGAGCCTAATAAAACTATCGAAGGCATTACTACCTATAAATACTATGCAGTAATTAAATTCTCACCAAATGCTAGCGGCGACGAATTAGGGGAAGACTGCTCATCTGGGTCAAGTAACCATGTAGTCATAGAGTTCGATCACAATGATGGAACAGACAATAATGACACTAAAGAGCAATTTTCATCACTTCTGGCTGCATATTTTGCTAAATCTAATACCGTAGGTTTTGGAGTAGGGGGTTGCAGGGAGGGTAACGGAAATAACCACCCTCTGATTTATCGGGTAGATATCTGATCTTCAAGTTTGTAGTTTCAGGGCGGTGTTCTAACCGCCCCAGAAATTCCTCAACAGGGCGCCAAAGCCTTAGCCACACGGGAGTTAGTCTCCCGCCCCAGCTGTTCAGAAATAAAATTCCCTGCCTCTGCCAGCAACTGTAAATCCACACCAGTTTCAATACCCATGCCATTGAGCATATAAAGTACATCCTCACTGGCAACATTACCGGAAGCGCCACGGGCATAGGGGCAACCGCCCAGGCCGGCTACGGCGGAATCTACTACTGCGACACCCATTTGTAAGGCTGCGTAGATATTGGCCAGTGCCTGGCCGTAGGTATCGTGGAAATGTACTGCAAGTTTTTCCACAGGTACACGGGCCATCACCTGCTCCAGCATACGCTTGGCGGCTTCCGGGGTGCCGACACCGATGGTGTCGCCTAGGGAAATTTCGTAGCAACCCATTTCCAATAGAGCGGCACTAACCTCTGCCACTTTGGCCGGGTCAATATCGCCTTCATAGGGGCAACCAAGTACGCAGGATACGTAACCGCGCACGGGTATTCCGTCTTGCTTGGCTTTTTCCACCAGCGGGCGGAAGCGCTCAAGACTCTCAGCGATACTGCAATTAATGTTTTTCTGGGTGAAGGCTTCCGAGGCCGCGCCAAATACGGCGACCTCATCCGCTTTGGCTTCCACTGCACGCTCATAGCCTTTTAAGTTTGGCGTGAGTGCGCTGTAGATAACACTATCTTTGCGCTGGATACCCGCCAGCACTTCCTCGCTGGCGGCCATTTGCGGTACCCACTTGGGGCTGACAAAACTGCCGGCTTCAATTACCGATAGCCCGCTGGCACTGAGCTTGTCCACCAGAGCAATACGGGTCTCCACAGAGATAGGCTGCTTTTCATTTTGCAGCCCATCGCGGGGGCCCACTTCGACGATTTTGACTTGCTTGGGCAAAGTCATTACTGCTCCTCCCCGGCAAAATCCACCAGCAGGCTACCGCCATCCACCAGCTCACCTTCAGCACAGAAGAACTGCTGCACGGTACCAGCGGCTGGAGCCCGCAGGGTGTGTTCCATTTTCATGGCTTCCATTACCAGTAGCGGCTGGTCTTTTTCTACCGTAGAGCCGGGCTCAACCAGCAGCGAAATTATGGTGCCGTTCATGGGGGCATCGAGGCCGTGGGCCTGGTCATTGCTCTCACCGATATCCGGTGGCAGCAACTTAAATTCCACCTGGGTGCCATCGATAAATACAGCACCGCCATCGCGGGTATCCACGGCGGAGAAACTCATGCGGCGGCCATCCACCAGCATCAAGTCGCGTCCCGGCAGCAGGCGAATGTCACCGCTATTTTGTTCTTCAGGCAAGGCATCGCATGTCCAGCGCAGGCTATCGCCCTCCGCCACAAAGCGAATTTGAGCGTGCTGGCCACGGTAGTCCACCGTTTGGGTGCGACTGCCAGCCAGAGCATTGCGCCAGTTATCACCATTATGCCAAGGGGAGAAAGGATCTCGCTGCGGTGCGCTGTTGCGCAGATCGCGCTCTTCACGCTGCTGTAAATAACCGGCAATAGCAGCGCATTTCAGCGGCGTCAGTGTCTGCTCCTGATGCAGCACTTCCGCCTCGTAGTCCTCGATAAAGTGCGTCGAAATACAACCGCTGGCAAACGCCTGGTGATTGATCACACGGCGCAGGAATTCGATATTGTGGCGCACACCGGCAATCTGATAATCACGCAGTGCGCGATCCAGTTTGGCCAGGGCTTCTTTGCGGGTGCGGCCGTGGCAGATCAATTTGGCGATCATCGGGTCGTAATGCACACTGATTTCATCGCCAGTCTGCACACCAGTATCCACCCGCACACCCTCGCCCTCCGCCGGGGGCTGGTGGCGTACCAACACGCCTGTTGCCGGCAGGAAATCATTGTCCGGGTCTTCGGCGTAGATGCGCACTTCCATGGCGTGGCCGTTGATCTGCAGCTCATCCTGGCTCATGGGCAGGGTATCGCCAGCGGCAACTGACAACTGCCAGGCCACCAGGTCCTGGTCAGTAATCATTTCCGTCACCGGGTGCTCCACCTGCAGGCGGGTATTCATTTCCATAAAGTAGAAGGCACCGCTGGCATCCAGCAGGAATTCCACCGTGCCGGCACCCACGTAACCAATCGCGTGGGCCGCGCGCAGGGCCGCTTCA
Source organism: Microbulbifer mixtoriginis (SeqCode) (assembly GCF_052466715.1). Lineage (NCBI taxonomy): Bacteria > Pseudomonadati > Pseudomonadota > Gammaproteobacteria > Cellvibrionales > Microbulbiferaceae > Microbulbifer > Microbulbifer mixtoriginis (SeqCode). Next base: position 4,118,601 of record NZ_CP174288.1, read on the forward strand.
CCCATGCGGGCGCGCAGCTCCGGAGTCATGCCCGGCGCAGGAGCTTCTTCCACTACTTTTTGGTGGCGGCGCTGCACCGAGCAATCCCGTTCAAACAGGTAGACGCCATTGCCCTGCTGATCACAGAACACCTGGATTTCCACATGGCGGGGACTCACCACATAGCGCTCTAGCAACATAATGTCGTCGCCAAAGGCATTCATGGCCTCACGCTTGGCAGCGGCCAGAGCTTCGTGGAATTCATCGGCACTGTCGACACGGCGCATGCCCTTACCACCACCGCCGGCAGCGGCTTTCAGCAATACCGGATATCCGATGCGGTTGGCATGGCCTTCCAGCAGCTCTTCATTTTGGTTGGTGCCGTGATAACCGGGCACCAGGGGCACATTGGCCTCTTCCATAATACGTTTGGCGGCGGACTTGGAGCCCATCGCCTCAATCGCGCCAGTGGGCGGGCCGACAAAAATAATGCCGGCGCTATCGCAGGCACGGCAAAACTCGGCATTTTCCGACAGGAAGCCATAACCCGGATGGATGGCATCGGCACCAGTCTGCTTGGCAGCACCCAATACTTTGTCGATATCCAGATACGAATCCCTGGCCGGGGCCGGACCTAAGTGCACCGCTTCGTCCGCCATCTGCACATGCAGGGCGTCGGCATCCGCATCGGAATAAACGGCGACAGTGGCCACCCCCAAGCGGCGTGCGGTCTTGATAATGCGACAGGCAATTTCGCCGCGATTAGCTATTAACAGTTTGCGAATCATAAAAATTACCCTTCGCCGCCATTCATCCATTTGGGTGCGCGCTTATCTAAAAACGCACTCAACCCTTCCTGTCCTTCCGGCGATACACGCACGGCAGCGATCAACGCGCTGGTCTGGCCCTGCAATTCATCGTTGATAACCCGGTTGGACATGGACATAGCCAGTTGCTTGGCCATGGCGACTGCCTTGGGGCCATTGTCGGCAATGGCATTCACTAATTTCTGCACATGCAGGTCCAGATCAGCCTCGGCACAGACTTCGGATACCAAACCGATCTGTTCCGCGCGCTCGGCGGGGAAACGTTCCGCTGTGACAAAGTAACGACGCGCATGGCGAGTGCCGATAGCATTGATGACATAGGGACTGATGGTGGCGGGCAGCAACCCGATTTTGACTTCGGACAAACAGAAGCTGGCGCGCTCAGAGGCCACGGCCATATCGCAGCAGCTCACCAGGCCCACGGCCCCGCCATAAGCGGCGCCCTGTACTCGCGCAATAGTGGGAGCAGGAAAAGTGTCGAGCTTGTACAGCATGGCGGCGAGCGCAGCTGCGTCGCGGCGGTTTTCCTCTTCTGAATAAGTCGCCATGCGCTTCATCCAGTTGAGGTCGGCTCCGGCAGAAAAGCTCTTGCCATTGGAGGCCAGTACCAACACACGTACAGCGGGGTTTTGCGCCAGGGTGTCAAAGGTGGTGGCCAGCTCGTGGATCAGTTCATCATCAAAAGCGTTGTGGATTTCCGGCCGGTTCAGGGTGACCGTGGCCACGCCCTCGCTATCCACTTCGCACAGCAATTTATCGCTCATTGTAATTCCTCGATTGGGGCGTCTATCAAAAGCGGCACCGGAACATTTCGCTGGCGCCGCAACCACGGTTCCTTACATGCGGAACACGCCGAACTTGGTCTCTTCCGGTTCCTTGTGGCTGGCCGCCGCCAGGCACAGACCGAGCACGCGGCGGGTATCCGCCGGATCGATAACGCCGTCATCCCACAAGCGTGCGGAGGCGTAGTATGGGTGCCCCTGGTGTTCGTAGTTATCCACAATCGGCTGCTTAAACTGGCGCTCTTCCTCTTCGCTCCAGGATTCACCCCGGGCGGCCATCTGGTCGCGCTTCACCTGGGCCAATACGCCAGCAGCTTGTTCACCCCCCATAACCGAAATGCGCGCATTGGGCCACATAAACAGGAAGTTAGGATCGTAGGCGCGGCCACACATACCGTAGTTACCGGCGCCGAAAGAGCCGCCGATAAGGATGGTAATTTTGGGCACCTTGGCGGTAGCGACAGCGGTCACCATCTTGGCGCCGTGTTTGGCGATACCGCCCGCCTCGTACTGTTTGCCCACCATGAAACCAGTGATATTTTGCAGGAAAACCAATGGAATCTTGCGCTGCGCGCACAACTCAATAAAGTGCGCGCCCTTCTGCGCACTCTCCGCAAACAGGATGCCGTTATTGGCAACAATTCCCACCGGGTAGCCCTGGATACGGGCAAAACCGGTTACCAGGGTGGTGCCGTACAACGCTTTAAATTCATCGAACTCAGATCCGTCCACAACCCGCGCGATAATCTCGCGCACGTCAAACGGCTGGCGCGAATCTTTGGGCACCACGCCGTAAATGTCTTCCGGTGGATAAATCGGCTCCACAGGCTTTTGGATATCCAGGCCAGGATTTTTGATACGGTTCAGGCGAGCTACAGAGCGGCGCGCTAACTGCAACGCATGTACGTCGTTATTGGCGTAGTGATCGGAAACCCCGGAAGTGCGACAGTGCACCTCGGCACCGCCGAGTTCCTCGGCGGAAACTTCTTCACCGGTGGCCGCTTTCACCAGGGGCGGGCCCGCCAGGAAGATGGTGGCCTGCTCTTTCACCATAATGGATTCGTCTGCCATGGCCGGCACATAGGCTCCACCGGCGGTGCAGCTACCCATAACCACCGCGATCTGCGGAATATTCTGTGCAGAGAGATTGGCTTGGTTAAAGAAGATGCGACCGAAGTGCTCACGGTCTGGGAAAACGTCGTCCTGGCGCGGCAAATTAGCACCACCGGAATCCACCAGGTAAATGCACGGCAGATTGTTCTGCTCGGCGATGGTCTGCGCGCGCAGGTGTTTTTTTACTGTGAGGGGATAATAGGTTCCACCTTTTACAGTGGCATCGTTAGCCACTATCACACAGGGCTGACCGGAGACGGTGCCGATGCCGGTAATGATACCCGCAGCCGGAACATCCTCACCGTAAACCTCGTGAGCGGCCAGCTGGGAAAATTCCATAAAAGGGCTACCCGGATCGAGCAGCGCATCGATACGGTCCCGTGGCAATAATTTTCCTCGCGCCAGGTGTTTTTCCCTTGCGCGCTCGCCGCCGCCCTGGGCGATGGCTTCCACTTTCTCGCGCAGGTCTGCCACCAGCGCCTGCATCTGCTCGCGGTTTTCGCCAAAGGCGGTATCGCGCGTGTTTATTTTGCTCTGCAACTGATTCATAAAGTCCGATTCACTTTCCCGGAGAAAAGACCTCCACAGGGCGCAGCTTATTGCCGCAGTGCCCGGCTGGAGACAGCTGCCGCCGGCAGGCGCCGGCGGCGAGAAGAAATGCCCAGCCTTAGCGGGTCTCTTTAAACAGCTCGCGACCAATCAGCATACGGCGCACTTCAGATGTGCCCGCGCCGATTTCGTAGAGCTTGGCATCGCGCAGCAGACGACCAGTGGCGTACTCGTTGATGTAGCCATTGCCGCCCAGTGTCTGGATAGCCTGCAGGGCCATCTGTGTTGCGCGCTCCGCAGTAAACAGGATTACAGCGGCGGCGTCCTTGCGCGAGTCCTCACCGCGATCACAAGCCCGGGCCACAGCGTACAGGTAAGAGCGGCTGGCATTCAGGTCAGCGTACATATCGGCGATCTTACCCTGCATCAGCTGGAACTCACCGATGGCCTTGCCGAACTGCTTGCGCTCGTGAATATAGGGAACCACCACATCCAGGCAGGCCTGCATAATACCGACAGGGCCTCCGGAGAGAATCGTGCGCTCGTAGTCGAGACCGCTCATCAATACGCGTACACCGCCGTTCAGTTCACCGAGGATATTTTCTTCCGGCACTTCACAGTCTTCGAACACCAGCTCACAGGTGTTGGAACCGCGCATGCCCAGCTTGTCGAGCTTTTGCGCCTGGGAGAAGCCGGCGAAACCGCGCTCAACGATAAATGCAGTGATACCACCGGAGCTGATGCCCGGCTCAGTGCGAGCGTAGATCACATAGGTATCGGCATCGGGACCGTTGGTGATCCACATTTTATTGCCGTTCAAAATAAAGCGATCACCGCGCTTCTCGGCGCGCAGTTGCAGACTTACCACGTCGGAACCGGAGTTGGGTTCACTCATGGCCAAGGCGCCTACATGTTCACCGGAACACAGCTTGGGCAGGTACTTGAGCTTCTGCTCGCGGGTACCATTTTTACGGATCTGGTTTACGCACAGGTTGGAGTGGGCACCGTAGGACAAGCCCACAGAAGCAGAGGCGCGGGAAATCTCTTCCATGGCCACAGCGTGTGCCAGGTAACCCATATTGGAACCGCCGAACTCCTCTTCCACGGTCATGCCCAGCAGACCCAGCTCGCCAAACTTTTTCCACATATCCGCTGGAAACAGGTTCTCTTCATCGATCTGCGCCGCGCGCGGGGCCAGCTCCGCCTGGCAGAACTTGTAAACCATGTCACGGAGCATATCGATGTCTTCACCGAGACCGAAATTCAGGGTTGGGTAGGAGGTGTTCATAGTGACTCCAATAATTATTCAATAAGTCTTTTAAACTGACGGCACCTGCAACCACTCGATACATCGGGTGACACGCTAAACCTCTGCGGGTCACAGGCTTTCGCAGGCGCCTGTCGAAATTTTTAACCGGTGAACTAGGGGCTTTCCTCGTTGCGGCTCTTTACCAAAGCCGCTTGTGCACGGGCTTCGGCTTCACCGAGTTCCCCCATCAGGCTCTCAATATCCCGCAGCTGCTGCTGCAACTGTGCCCGCTTCTGCGCTATACGCTCCAGCAGGCGCTGTAACTGCTCTACATTGCCATGAGCGGGGTCGTACATATCGATAATCTCGCGGCTCTCATCGAGGGAAAAACCCAGGCGCTTGCCGCGCAAAATCAGCTTCAGCCGTACACGTTCTTCAGGGCTATAGACACGGGTCTGACCATGCCGCTCCGGTTTGAGCAGGCCCTTGTCCTCATAGAAACGGATGGCGCGGGTGGTTATCTCAAACTCCCGCGCCAGCTCCGAAATACTGTAACTCTGGGGCTCTACGATGCTGGCTTTGGCTTTCATAAGTACTTCCTCGAGACGCAACAGAGCCTAACAAGAGTTTACGTTGACGTAAACGTAAAGCAAACGCCAAAAATAACTGCGAGGGGCTATTCAGTCATTAACCCATCGCAGTAATCGGAAGGGAGAGATCAGACGCCCAACAGCTGTTGCAACTGATTGTCGAGCAACTTTTGATAGGAGGGTGTAAGGCCTGTGATTTCCAGAGCCCAGCCAGCACCGTGGTGCTCAATACGCCCAGCCAGAGAGCTATCCTCCAGCAACTCAGGATGTAAAAACAAACCACGCGATTGGTTTAGTAGCTGTTCAGCAGAAAAATCTGGCGTGCTTGGCTCACAAGGCGCCACCGCCAGGGCCAACTTCAAACCGGTAGCGCGGCTGACACTCTGCATCTCCCGCAGCAACAGGCCACAGCAGACCGCACGAAACGCCGAATCGGCTCCGGAAAACCCCAAACCAACTTGTGGCCCTGCACAACTCAATGGATGGGCACCGTAGATCCGACGCAGCAACTGCATACGCCCATCCAATTCCCGCTGAATTCCTTCAAGCGCACTGCGACTCAATTGGTTGGTCAATTGAGCCCAATTCAATGGCCGCAGGTACAGGCCTATAGAGTCTTGCTTTTGCTCGGGAAGATCCGCAGAGGAAAGAGGCTCTTCCGCTGGCAAACTGCGCTGCGCGGAAAAACCCCCTGTCATCAGTGCCGCCACTGCACTAAATGGCAGGGCAAATACCAGCGTCAGCAATAAGCTGGCCCAGGGAAAGCTGACGTCCGCACCAGGAATCAGGACTACGGTAACATTGCCGGCGATACTGTCATGCAGCACTACTGGCACACTGATGGTCTCGCCACTCTTCAGATCACCAACTTCCGCCAGGCTATTGGATTCCACATCCTCAACAGCAACACCGCTGATAGCGGGCAATTCCAGCAGCTGCCTGGCCAACAGCTGCATACTGATACGATCATCGGCAACAATACGCTCCAGGCTCTGCCCGGCGAGAAAACTGGCCGCAACCTGCGCAGAGGCCCGGTCTCTCTCCACCGCATCGGCATGGCGCTGCGCATAGTAATGACCGAGAGCCACGCTGCAGAACAGCGCCAGTATCAGCCAGATCATCGCAGCCAGCAGACGCTGGCGGGTACGTTTAGATAAACGCGCAAACTGCTCTGGCAACCTGCGCAGAAGGGAAATCATCGATACAGACATAAATACGGCTTTAATACCTTGCCTTGTTTTTTATTACCTTGCGTTTTTGGAACTCTCCACGGCCAAGGCCCTGGCGCAATTTTATCCTCACAAAGCGCAAATAATACGCAGTGTAATTTCCTGTGCCGTTGGTCGATCCCGCAACAAAATAGTTCCACACGGGATTTTTTAATTTGTAATAAATAAGCGGGCCCAACCTGCGGCGCTGATTTTAACGAAGATTCCCGCTAGAGCTATAATGCGTCGCTTATTGAATAAATTGGGGACCTTCGCTATGGGCGTCGAGACTAAAGCACAAGAATTTCATCTGCCCCTGGCGCAAATTACCCAGTCACACTTCGACTGTTCTGTGCGCTACCTCACCTATAGCGGCGGCCATGCACTGCTGGGGTTGGAATACGACAATGCAGCCCCCTTTTCGGACGCCGCCAGTTGCCAATTGAATTTACCCAGCGCGATACCATCAGACGTGCAATCGCCCTGGTGCCTGACCTTCCTAAGCCCAGCAGCCACCCTGTCACAACTGCAGCGCCTGCTGGATTTTTGTGCTGAACAACACTGGCATATCGATGTCATCGACACCCTAGCCCACCGGCACGAGTGCACGGTCATCCGCTTTCAGTTCAGCGCTGAACTGGAGTTTTCCCCGGCACGTTTTGCCTGCCTACAACTGGCCGAAGCAATCGGAGCCGATCTGGTCTTGCAGGAGGGCACCAGTCAGAGAGTACCGGCACTGGCTGGCTTCGATATGGATTCCACTCTGATCGATGCAGAGGTGATCGACGAGCTAGCCAAGATTACCGGAATCGGCGACCAGGTGGCGGCCATCACTGCGGCCGCCATGCGCGGCGAATTGGATTTTCGCGATAGTTTCAAAAAACGTATGGCGTTGCTAAAAGGTTTTTCCGAACAGCGCCTGGCAGAAATTGCCACGCAACTGCCACTAAAAGATGGGGCGCAAAACCTGTTGCACTGCCTACGCAAACTCGGCTGCAAAACTGTCATTTTGTCCGGCGGTTTTACCTACTTCGCCAATTTCCTACAAAGGGAACGCCTGGCTGTTGACCTGATATACGCCAATGAACTGGAGTTCGCCGAGGGCACGCTCACCGGTGAAGTGATAGAGCCTATCGTGGACGGAATGCGCAAGCGGTTATTGCTGGGGGAAACTGCAAAGGAGATGGGCGTGCCGCTGGAAAAAGTGGTTGCCGTTGGGGATGGGGCAAACGATATCCCCATGTTGAACCTGGGTGCCCTGGGTATCGCCATACACCCGAAACCCAAAGTCCGCAGGGAGGCGCCGCAAGCTATCACTCTATTTGGACTAGATGCGGCGCTTTACCTGTTCGGTCTCAACGACCAGCAAATTGCCGAATTGGGACAGCCTTCTTAAAGGTGTCCCAAAAAAGGTTTATATCACCGCGTGTGGGAAGGGAAATGAGCGCGGCTTAGTGTTATCCGAGCAGGCACTGGGTTCATACTCACAGCCTGCTGCCAAAAGGCTGAGAAAAGCCAATATTAAAATCCGCCTGTACATAGGTACCTCCCTTTGCCTAAATGGATTTTTATTCGAGCAGCAGGGTACGCAATGGGTTCCGTTTTGAACAGCAGTTTAATGATTTTTATGCCAGAAAATTGACGTAAAATTCTTTCTTTTGTACCAGTTTGTTCAGCTTTGCTACACAACCGATTACACAGGCCTTTTTTAGCATTGCGCGCCAGCCAAACCCAATCCGAAACCAGCTTTAGCAGATTCATTAAGTTAATCTTGGTAAGAGGAAAAACGGGCAGATAAAGCGAGGGAAAGCTCGTAGGTGGCCAGTGTTGCGCTGGCAACAACCAGTATGGAGAGTGGCGATTCTGGTGCACAGCACCAAAATCGCACAAGTATTGAAGACCGAGCTAGCCTTCTTTTTTACCGTAGATTACCAGGCTGTTCACTTTTACCGTCAGCGGGTGATACCCCACCTTGGCGCGTTCAAAAATACGCGCTGCCACATCCTGTTTGCCGGTTTCAACCATATTGCGGTATAGCGGGCGCAGGAACTTGTTGCGGCCGATGCTGGTGAGGAAGTTCTCCAGGCGCTCGAAGGCCGGCTCATAGTCGTTGCGCACGGCAATCATCAGCCAGCTAAAGGCCACTTCGTTATTGCGGGATTGGGTCAGGCCAAAGGCGCTGTCCAGTTCCTTCAATTGCGTTTCAGTCAACTTTTCCGGCATACCGTCGAGGAAATACTTCCACTGGTGGAAGGTCCAGCCCTTGGTGTCGATATCCTTCGCTGCCAATTTGCCGTCCAACCACTGTTGACGCACTGGGTCCAACTTGCTGAAGGCATCGGACTGCGGGTGCGGCGCACCTTCAGGAATACCCGGCTCGAAAATCCACTGGTGAATGCGCTCTCGATCCAACTTATCGGCGTGCTCAACCAACAAGGTCTTGTCGAGGTACTTAACGAAATCCTCGGTGGTAATGCTCTGGAAGGAGAAGTGGTTGAAGTACTCCATCAGGAAGCGGTCGAAAGCTTCGCGGCCCACTTTCTGCTCCAGCTCATACAGGAACAGGGAACCTTTCTCGTAAGGAATATTGGAGAAGACTTCATCGGGATCGCGGCCGCGTAGGTCGATCGCCATAATCTCATCGCGGGGCTCTTTATCGGCCAGGTCCGCCTGCAGGTCGTCATAGCCCAGGGCCATTTCCATCTGATAGCGCTCATCACCGTAGACGAACTGCATGATGCGGTTGGTCAGGTAGGTGGTGAAGCCTTCATTCAGCCACAAGTCGCGCCAGCTGGCATTGGTCACCAGGTTGCCGGACCAGGAGTGGGCCAATTCGTGGGCAATCAGGGCTACCAAGCTCTTATCGCCGGCGATCACCGTCGGAGTGATAAAGCTCAGGCGCGGGTTTTCCATACCGCCGAAGGGGAAGCTGGGCGGCAGAATCAGCAGGTCGTAACGATCCCAGTGGTAGGGGCCATACGCCTTTTCGGTCACTTCCAGCATGGATTCGGTATCGGCAAACTCCGCCGCTGCAGATTCCAGCATGGACGGCTCGGCGTAAACACCGGTGCGCTCACCCATGGGCTTAAACTGCAGGTCGCCTACTGCCAGGGCAATCAGGTAAGAGGGAATGCGCTGGGGCATTTCAAATTCGTAAACGCCATCTTTGGCCGCCTGCGGATCGTTGTTCGCACTCATTACCGCGCGCAGTTCTTTCGGGGTGCGAACGGTAGCGTTGTAGGTGATACGAACTTTCGGGGAATCCTGCAGCGGGATAAAGCTGCGCGCGTGAATCGCCTGGGCCTGGGTAAACAGGAACGGATGCTTCTTGCCCGCGGTCTGCTGCGGTTCCAGCCACTGAACGCCAGAGGCGCCCGGCGCTGTGCGGTAGCGGATAGTAATGCTGTCGGCAGCTTCCGGCAGCTCGATATTCAGCGGAGTGCCCAGGTGGCTGTCTTTCTCACCCATGGAGAACTTCACCGGCGCGCCATTAGCCGATACAGAAACCACTTCCAGCTCGCGGGTATCGAGCACCATCGGCAGGTTCTTATCGTTGAGGCGTTTGAAGTCCAGCTTGGCTTCGCCCTCGAGTACCTTGCGGGAGAAGTCGACAGTCAGGTCCAGATCCAGGTGCTGCACCTGGTAGTCATTGCTATTGGCGAAGGAGTGATAATCCACACCGGATTGCGGCGCCTTTTCTGCAACGCTTTTCTTCTCGATCACCGCAGCCGCTTTTACCGACGTATCGGCGCTGTCAGCTTCGACCTTGGTCGGTTCATTCTTGGAACAACCTGAGGCTACGGCGAGGCCGCCGACGATCAGGCTGGTGCATAGTAAACGGGGCAACATGGGTCTACTCCCTGGGTTCAGCTTTTCAATTTGCGCCACAGGATACCCGAGAGTAAGCGCTTGCGGAACGACAGCGGGAAAGACCGCTGCTGGATACCGGTCACAATGAAGGTGTACAGAGTCTCGCCAGCGGCGATCGTGCTCTCAGGGGCAATAAAAATAGACATATGTCTCAACTTATCGGTTGGCGGACGAATTTGCCGACTAATCCGCACCTACAACACAAAAATCCCCCCATCAATTAACAAAGCCTTCACTTTCCCTATTCAGACTGCGGGCCCTCTAAAACAAGCACATAAAGGAGAGTCCCATGCCACTATCCCGGAGGCGGTTTCTACAATTTTCCGGCGCCGGCCTGGCATCGCTGCCACTGCTGAAAGCCTATGGTGCTGGCCTGCAGCCATTCCAGCACGGCGTAGCCAGCGGAGATCCCCTAGCGGATCGCGTTATTCTCTGGACCAGGATCACCCCCTCCGATGATCCCGCCTTCCAGTCCATGGTGCCCTATAGCTGGCAGATCGCACTGGACCCGGAAATGGCCATGGTGGTTAACAGCGGCAGCGGGCTGACCGGCCCAGAAGTGGATTACACCATCAAGGTGGACGCATCAGGACTGCAGGCAGGCACTAGTTACTACTACCGTTTCTACTCCAACGGTATCGATTCACCGATCGGCCGCACCCGCACCCTGCCCACCGGCCATGTAGAGCGCCTGCGCTTCGCCGTTACCAGCTGCTCCAACTACCCGATGGGCTACTTCAATGTGTATCGCGAGATCGCCCTGCGCGCAGATCTGGATGTGGTACTGCACCTGGGAGACTACATCTATGAATATGGTCCCGGTGGTTTTGGCACCGGTAGTGGCCTCGGACGCGAGCCAATTCCCGCCAAGGAAATGGTGGATATTCAGGACTATCGCCAGCGCTACGCACAATATCGCTCAGACCCCGATCTACAGGAAGTCCACCGCCAGCACCCGTTTATTTGCGTATGGGACGATCACGAAACCACCAACAATGCCTGGGCCGGTGGTGCGGAGAACCACAACCCCCAAGACGGCGAAGGCGACTGGGCGGTGCGCCGCTCTGTGGCAAACCAGGCCTACTTTGAATGGATGCCAATCCGCGATAACGGCATCCTCGACTTATTTGGTGACAAGGCCATTTATCGCAGCTTCCGCTTTGGCAACCTGATGGATTTGATGATGCTGGATACGCGAATTGCCGCGCGTGACGAGCAGGCCAATTGGTTCGACCAGAAGACCGCCGATAATCCCGATCGCAGTATCCTCGGCGCACAACAGGAGCAGTGGCTGCACAGCGGATTGACGCAATCCCAAGCGGACGGTGTGCGCTGGCGGGTACTGGGGCAGCAAGTGATGATGGCGCAACTGACCCTAGCCAAAGATCTGTCGATTAATATGGACCAATGGGATGGTTACACCGCCTCCCGCGAGCGCCTCTTCGATCACATCAGCAACCACAATATCGACAATTTTGTCGTGCTCACCGGAGATATCCACAGCTCCTGGGCCTGGGACCTGGCCAGTAATCCATTCAATATTCTCGAGTACGGCCGCCTAACCGGCCGCGGTGCCCTGGGCGGCGAGTTTGTCACCCCGGGTGTGACCTCCAGCTTCCTGGACAAGTCCCATTTAACTGATGTAGCCGCCATCGCCATGGATGGACTGATTCCTCATCTGAAGTGGGTTGACGTAACCCAGCGCGGCTACCTGCTGATGGATGTATCCCACTCTCGCACCAAAGCCCACTGGTACCATGTGGATACTGTCACCAGTAAGAGTTACAACACCAACCTGGCGCGAATCTATAAGCAAAAGGCCGGCGCCAACCACATACAAAGAGCCTGGAGTGAGAGTAGTGCTCCCGCTGAAGTGCCTGCACCGGCTCCAGGCTATGCCACTCTGGCGCGCAACGCCATTGCTGCCCTGCGCAGCCGCTATCAGGTTTAAGCGGCATAAAAAAACCGCGCGGCCCATCGAGTCGCGCGGTTTTCTCTCGCCAATTAAGAGCCGGATCAATCCAGGCTAAAGTCGAAATTCATCTCATCTGCCGGAGCCTGCACATAGTAACCCTGGATATAGTCAGTGCCGGTTTGCCAAAGAGTGGGCAACATGCTGGCCTGCTCGATATGGGGCACGATCACCTTGGTATTCGCCTCACCCAGGCGCTGTACCAACCCTGCAAGGGTATCACTGCTCTCGCCCTCGTCCTGCACTTCGCGCACAAATGACGGGTCGATCTTGGCGATATCCACCTTCACATGTTCCAGCGCCTTAAACGGGTTCAGGCCGGTACCGAAGTGACAGACTGAAACACGACAGCCGATCTGCTGTACCTGGGTAGTGAAGTCCCGCGCAGCGTGTAAATTGCTGGTGATATCCTCCTGGCGCAACTGAAATACCACCGAAGCGGGTATCAACTTGGCGGCCTTGAAGGCCACCCCCAACCAGGCCGGCAGGCTGTTGTCGAGTAGTGAGGCGGTAGTGAGGTGCAGCAACAGCGAAACTTCCTTGCCCCCGGCCCTGGCGGCGGCCGCGGCCTTGATCGCGGTAAGGATCACCCAACGATCCATCTTTGCCGACAGCCCCGCATCACCCAGTTCCTGCAGAAAAGCCAGCGGCGCCAGTTCCTCTTTTTCATCAAGCATACGTACTAAAACCTCGTACATCTGCTCGCCGGTGCCCTGCAGACTCAGGATCGGCTGGTACAGTAGCTTGAGGTTGCCCGCTTCCAGCGCCTGCACCACTCGGGCGCGGTGATAGGTACCGGCATCGGCACTGTTTTCGGTATCCGGCTCATAAAGGGCAAAAGCACCGCCCTGAGCGTCTTCGCCGAGGGCCTGTTTATGGGCCGTTTGTGCCTGCTCCAGCACTTGCTGGGAGCCACTGGAAGCCTCGCTCAGTAATGAAATCCCAATCGAGGCGGTCACCTGCTGGGTCTTGCCGGCGGCATCGAAGATAGTGTCTGCAATTCGTTTGAGTATGTCTTTAGCGCGCAGCTCAATACTATCCGGCGTGGTATCGGAGCTCAGCAGGCAGAAACTGTCATCACTGTAACGTGCCAGGGTGTCGCCGCTGCGCTGGCAGCCCTGTAATAATTCGGCCATGGCTTTCTGCAGTGCGTCGGCACCAGCCACACCCACAACTTTTTGCACCTCCTCAGCAAAGCGATCCACCTGAATAAACATTAAGCCACCGGTGCGATGTGAATCCGCCGAAGCCTTGATTGTGGAGTCCAGTAGCTGCAAAAAATGCTGGCGGTTATATAGGCCAGTGAGAGGGTCGCGATTTTTAATATCGCTGAGCTGAGCTTCCAGCTGTTCGGTATCGCCGCGACGACTGGCAATGCGCACTTGCAAGCAGCGCTCATCCTCGTAAGTCGTACTGAGTACCTCTGCACGGGTGGGCAGTGGATCACCGCTCACAGTTCTGGCAGTAAACTGCCACTCCTTGGCTTCAACTTCATTGTTGTCGATAGCGCAGCGCTTGAGAAATTCCCGTGCGCCCTCCTGCTCATTTTCCGCCAACATATCGATCAGCGGTTGGTATTCGATATCCTCACCAGTTTCATAGCCGAAACGCTCGGCAAAGGAATCGTTGGCATATACCAGTAGGCCGTCGGAGACATAGGCTATGGCATCTTTGGAGCTGTCGAGTAATTCTTTAGCCCGCTTGAGTGTGGCGTGATAGCGACGGTCGTGTAGCCGCGCCTGGCGGCGGTTTTCGAGAGCCGACATCTCGCGCTGGATCACCAACAATAGGTGTTGATCTTCATCCACCGTCACCACGTCCCTGGCGCCCAGTTTTAGCCCTTCAACCACCGGCTGAGAGCCACTGCGCTCACTCAGCAGAATCACCGGAATATCTTTTTGCAGCTTACTGATAGTGCGTAGAGTTACTGCTGGAGGAACCTGAGTACTACCTTCTGAGGCAATCACTAGGTCCCAGGTTTTATCTTGCAGCAAGCGGGTAAAAACCGCTTCATTAGCGACATGCTGGGCACGATTGGGCCTGCCTGCATTATGCAACATGCTCACCAGGCGCTGTGCCTCTGAAGGCATATCGTGAATCAGAAGGAGTCGGATAGTGTCGTTGCTATTCATTATTTGCTCTATTTATTCAGGGCAGCGCACCGCAACCCCATGCGGTAGTTTAGGGGGCCCCTGTGGTGGCATACAAGAGCACATCTGGGTGGTACGCGTGATTCAAGTCACACTATTCTTCCTGCCAAAAACACGCCCGAGAGTATTTTTTTGCGAATAAGTAATCACTGAGCAGGCCGGCAGCTGCTTTTCTGGCCCGCGGGCTGTGCGGCGCAATTAATCGGCAGCCACTATACAGATAGGCTCTGCCGTGTATTTAGCACAGATCAATTTGACGCCATTTTTCTAACCTCTGCCCCTCAGGATTTTTATTAATCGACTTTAGAAGGTTTGACGCAAGCCTCTATTGGCGACTTGGAAGCGACACCCGGCACTTCTCGCACCAGCTTCGGCACCAAATAACCCGGTAAGCGCCGGCGCAATTGCTCAACGATTTCCACTGCCACGCTATCACTCACTTCGAAGTGGGCCGCACCGTTGACCCTGTCCAACTGATGCAGGTAATAGGGCAACACACCCGCATCAAACAGGGTTTCGCTGAGGGCCTCCAGGGCTTCGCAGCTATCATTGACGCCGCGCAGCAACACCGCTTGATTTAGCAGAGTCACTCCCGCTTCGCGTAACCTGAGCAGGGCCCCACGCACCTCAGCATCAATTTCGTTAGCGTGATTGCAGTGCAAAACCAGCACTGGCTTCAGGCGCGACTGGCTGAACCAGGACAGCATCTCATCAGTAATGCGGCTAGGCGCCACAATGGGTACACGACTGTGCACGCGCAATTTATTTAGATGGGGGATCTGTGCCATCTCACCGGCGAGCCAACCGAGTTGGCGATCATTCATTACCAGTGGATCACCACCGCTCAAAATCACCTCGCGCAACTCTGTGTGTGCGCGCACATAATCAAGCGCTGCAGACCACTGTTTGCGATTCAAATGGTTATCGCCATAGGGAAATTCCCGGCGAAAGCAGTAACGACAATTTACCGCGCACTGTCCCGCCGCAATAAACAGCAGGCGACCGTGATATTTATGTACCACCCCCGGCAGTGGATTCGCCTCAGCTTCTTTTAGCGGGTCTGCACTATAACCCGCTACTACTTCCAACTCTGCAGCGCCGGGCAAAACCTGCAACAACAGCGGATCATTTGGGTCGGCAGGGCGTATACGGCGGAGAAACGGGCGCGGTACCCGCAAGGCAAACTTTTCATTGGCCCGTTGCGCCCAAGGCAGCTGCGCCGGGTCGAGCTGCAGCAACCGGATCAACTCTTCGGGATCAGTGATCAGGTCTGAAAGTTCATCCTGCCAGCGGCGGGCTTCGGAGATGTCGATCATTTCGCTGTCGACGGCTGGGGATTTCGCCATAGGAATACGCACGGAAGGGAGCAACACTAAAGAAGCCATTGTACCAGAAGCTGCCCCCAGCACAGACGCTCCAGGTATTCGGCCTACCAAGCCTGATAGCGGTACCCAAAAGGCGGAAAACTGCCGATCAAAGTTACCGAGCCAAAACCAGTAAAACCACACAGTCACAATGGTTTTAAAGCCAATTAATATCGGGTTCAGTCAGGCCCACACCCTGACTTTCAGTAACAAGGAGTGTAAACCAAGCCTGTACCAAAAATTTTTTCTCTCACAATTATTCAACTTTGTCACATAAACAACGAAAAAAAATCGACAAAAAAATAAACGCCACACTGACCTTGAGATTAGAAAATCTCAATATCGCCCTTTCAACATAGGCGCACAGCCTGCGCTACAAGCGAAGTAACGACTTCACTACCACCAAAGTAAAAAATCACTCCGAATCAATAAAAGTTGTTACTAACAAAAAAATAACTACCAGCATAAAAATATTACTACTCATACAAATTTCCTTAGGAAAATCTTCACAATTCCCCCATTCACAACAGGGTTAATACGGTGTTAATTTAACCAAAGACAAAGCGATAATAACCTTGTCTTTCTTGAATTCAGTGCACTCGAATTTCAATAAAAAAATAAACCGGACATCTTCCTCGTCCAATAAAAATGGAATTACATAAAGGAATAATTCGATGGAAATGCAGCTTGAATTACTTGAGGCAAATAAAGATTTACTGATTGAGCAAACTCGTGCTCACCCATTCCTCAAGCGCTGCCGCGATGGCTCTATAACCATGGAAGAGCTGAAAATTTTCCTGGTCCAACAGGGAATTTACAGCAGCTACTTCGTGCGTTACCTGTGTGCGATGATGGCCAACCTCCCCAGTAATCAAGAAGTACATGAGCTGGCTGAAAACCTGATGGAAGAACTGGGTTTGGAACCCGACAGCCCCAAGCCCCACGCTGAGATTTACCGCGAGACTCTCGAGCATTTTGGTCTGAGCTTAGAAAATGCAGAAATTCTGCCGGGCACCCAGCACCTGATCGACACTATGTTCCAACACTGCCGCGACCTGCGTGCCAGCTCGGGACTGGGCGCACTATGCCTGGGCGCAGAGGCACTGGTACCGGACCTTTATAGCGATATCGTCGCCGGCTTCCGCGCCCGCGGCGTGGCAGACGAACAGTTAACTTTCTTTCTGCTGCATATCGAATGCGACGACGGCCATGCTGAAACCATCCGCGATATTATGGTCGATATCGGCAGTAAAGATGCCTCCCAGCTTGATGTCATGCTCGATGCGGGACGCCGTCTGGTGCAGGCCCGCCAACAGTTCTTCGATTCTATCGAAACGGCCTACCGCACCTCGAAACAGAGTCAGCCCCAAGCGATCTCCGCCTAAGCCGTGTTTGCCCGGCCATTTATTGTGGCTGGGCACAATACAGGGATGTATTTACCACAGTGAAATCACTGTGCTTGCTGCAAAAAATTAAAAAGATTGAACGGCACTTTCCCAGAGTTCCACCGCGCACGGCAACCGGTAAACATTCTGTGCCGTAAATATTGGAGTTAAAAATGGCTGAAACACTATCAATGAATAAAAACGAGCTGATTGAGCGCGCCAGCGAATCCATGAAGCAGCATCTGGGCGTGCCCGATTGGACTCTGCGTGAAAAACTTGCGCTCACCTGCCGTATTCTTTTTGCCCACGGACACGACTCCGGTCTGGCCGGACAGATCACCGCCCGAGCAGAAACACCAGGAAATTATTACACCCAGCGCCTGGGCCTGGGTTTTGATGAAATTACCGCGTCCAATTTGCTGGAAGTGAACGAAGATCTCGAAGTCCTTTCCGGCGACGGCATGGCCAACCCTGCCAACCGCTTCCATACTTGGATTTACCGTGCACGTCCGGATGTTAAGTGCATAGTGCACAGCCATCCAATTCATATCTCTGCACTGTCCATGCTGGAGCGCCCACTGAAAATTTCCCACATGGACGCCTGCATGCTGTACGACGACATCGCCTTCCTCAAGGAGTGGCCAGGCGTGCCGGTGGGCAACAGCGAGGGCGAGTTGATTGCTGAAGCGATCGGTGACAAGCGCGCTATTCTGCTCGCCCACCACGGCCTGATCATTGCCTGTCGCTCCGTCGAGGAAGCCTGCTCCATGGCCCTCCAGTGCGAACGCGCCGCCCAGTTGCAAATGCTGGCGGAGTCCTCTGGCACCATTCAGGATATAAAACCGGAACTCGGCCGCGAAGCCCACGACTGGATCCTGCAGGAAAAACGCAGTCAGGCTACCTTCGCTTACTATGCCAGACGCCTGCTGCGGGAAATCGACAAAAGCAACGATAATCCGCTTGGCTAATACACAGCCACCGCTACTTTTTTCAGTCCGCGGGCCCAAACCTGCGGGCTCGCAAGCAGCTCCAGCCAAGATCTGTACAAGCGGCCATAACAACTCTTCAAATCGCCGCACGGAGTCGTTCAAGCCGCCGCCCTCCTGTATAATCTCGCCCCAACATTTCAGGGCCGCAGGTAAAGTCTCTGCGCCGCGGCCTAACGAGTCGCCTGCAGCTACCATTTATGGCGGGAGCGCACGGGATTCCCAGGGCTGGAGCGGGCCGCGGCCGGGCTTTTGTGAGGGAAAAACTCGTTAAAAATCATAGAGATACATGACTTATAAGGGCTCTAATTGCTATGGCTAATTACTCTACCAACGAATTCAAGGGCGGCCTCAAGGTAATGCTCGACGGCGATCCCTGCTCGATTGTAGAAAACGAGTTCGTCAAACCTGGCAAGGGCCAGGCATTCAACCGCGTTAAACTGCGCAACCTGAAAACCGGCCGAGTTTGGGAGCGCACCTTCCGCTCCGGCGAAAGCTTGGAAGGCGCAGATGTTATGGACCGCGAGATGGAATACCTCTACAACGATGGAGAGTTCTTCCACTTTATGGAGCCCGAAACCTTCGAACAGCACCAGGCCAGCACCGACGCAGTGGGCGACGCATCCAAATGGCTGAAAGAGCAGGATATCTGCACTGTAACCCTGTACAACGGTTCTCCGCTGGCAGTCACTCCGCCCAACCACGTCATTCTGGAAATCACTGACACCGATCCCGGCCTGCGCGGCGATACCGCCCAGGGCGGCACCAAGCCTGCTACCCTGGCTACCGGCGCTGTGGTTAAAGTGCCGTTGTTCCTGGAAATCGGCGAGACCATCAAAGTAGATACCCGCACCGGTGAATACCTGGGCCGCGCTAAAGAAGATTAATTTCCCACCTCTCGCGGGCGGCCACCGGCCGTCCGCCGCCTGAGCCAATCCCATGACCTCTAACCTCTGGCGTCCTAGCGCCACCATTGAAGCCCTGCGCTATCGCGCCGCGTTACTGGCTGAAATTCGTCAATTTTTTACTGTGCGCAAGGTGCTGGAAACCGAAGTGCCAGTGCTTTCACGCCGCGCTACCAGCGACCCGCATATCGATTCCATTCCCACTCAATGCGGTGGTGACAACGCCTACCTGGCCACCAGTCCAGAATTTGGGCTGAAGCGCTTGCTGGCCGCCGGTTTCGGCGACTGCTACTACCTGGGCAAGGCGTTTCGCCAAGGTGAAGCAGGCAGCCGCCACAACCCGGAATTCACCATGTTGGAATGGTATCGCTGCGGCTGGGATGATCGACGCCTGATGGACGAAGTGGCCGATCTACTGAGCGAGGTACTAGAAATCCAACAAGTGCAGTTACTCAGCTATCGGGAGTTGTTCCAGCGTGAATTACAGCTGGACCCCCATAACGCCAGCGATAGTGACTTACACCGCTGTGTCGAGAAGGAGATGGACCTGGCCTTCAGCCCCGCTGATCGCAGCGAATGTCTGGACTTGCTGATGAGCCATCGCCTGGAGCCCACCATGGGTAAGGGTATTACGCTGCTGTACGACTTCCCCGCAGACCAAGCGGCGCTTGCCAAGGTGCTTCCCGACGAAAGTGGCACCCCAGTGGCAAGGCGCTTCGAAGCCTATGTGGGCGGACTGGAGCTAGCCAACGGTTATTGGGAATTGACCGATAGTGCGGAACAGCTGCGCCGTTTCCAAGCGGACCATGCCTATCGCCAAAAGCACGGCCTCAATCTCTATCCCTACGAGGAGCGATTAGTGGAGGCATTGCGGGCGGGGATGCCGGAGTGTGCCGGTGTGGCACTTGGTGTGGATCGTTTATTGATGTTGGCCGGTGGTTACAAAACCATCGAAGAGGTGATCGCCTTTCCTATTGAACGCGCTTGACCCTCGTTAGACTCTACAGAACAACAAACTGATCAGCCCCCTCAAGGCGTGTAAACATAGCGCGCCACCTCGCCCACAGCAAAAAAGCCGCAATTCAATGGCAACTGCTGGCGTTCCGCAGGTACCAGCGCCACTAGACTGCGGTGATGACTGCTCTGAGCCTGCTCCAGCAGATAGTGAAACAGAGCCCGACCAATCCCCTGCCCTCGGTAGTCTTGCAGAGTCACCAGATCGTAGAGTCCCAGAGCATCGGCGGAGGCAAACAGGCAGCCCGCCGCCACCGGAGTACCCTGCAACCGTGCCAAAAAGAACCTGAGCCGCGCTCGGCGCTGTTCGGGAATCTCCGCCAGTGCCGTGTAAAATTTTTTTAGCTCCGCGGCTTCCAGGGCACTGCCGCACTCCGCCGCCTGTACTTCTGCATATTCGGGCAGAGCCTCTTTTTTTACCGGGGACAACACCAACCCATCCACTTTCTGTGCGGCCCCCTGCACTGCCAGGCGTTCAATCTCTGCGGCCATCGCCACCTGCGATTGCTTGCGCTGTAATCCCAGCTGCGCCAGAGCCTCGTCATCGAGAGGCTTGGAGGCGCTGTGCCACAAGGTAAATGCGCTGTGGCGCTCGGCAAAATAGTCCAGCGCGAAGCGCTGCAGTATGCGTGGCTGCATCACTGTATTGGAAACCGCCTGGTTGAGACGGCCCGATAAAAGACCAGTATCACTGCGCACAATACCGGTGATCTCTTTGGTGTGATTGGGATTGAGCAGAGCCGCACAATAACTGGCGTGAGCCTCTAGATTGCGGCAGACAAGGTTTTTGGCGCTGAGACTGTATTTCATGGGTACAAGGATAGTTCCGTTTATCCAACTCCCTAAAGAACGAAAAACCCCACACAAGGTGGGGTCGCGATCACTACTTTTCCACTTGCGAAAGCGCGCACTGATCCATAGACATTGCCGGCTGGGCACAAGTCGCCGGCCCCACCACTTTGGCCGGCACACCGGCCACCAGGGTTTTTGCCGGTACCGGCTTTAAGACCACACTGCCAGAGGCCACCTGGGCGCATTCGCCCACTTCAATATTGCCCAGTACCTTGCTGCCGGCGCCAATCAAAACCCCGCAGCGAATCTTGGGGTGGCGGTCGCCACTCTCCTTACCGGTCCCCCCCAGGGTTACCGACTGCATGATGGAAACATTGTCCTCCACTACCGCAGTCTCACCAATCACAATACCGGTAGCGTGGTCCAACAGGATACCCTCCCCTACTTTTGCCGCGGGGTGAATATCCACACTGAACACCACCGAGACCCGGTGCTGTAAAAACATGGCCAGCGAACGGCGCTGCTGCCGCCACAACCAATGCGCCACCCGGTGCACCTGCAGGGCGTGAAACCCTTTGAAGTAGAGGAACGGTTCGTGCATGGAATTGCATGCAGAGTCCCGTAGGTAAGTGGCATTCAGATCTGCGCGCGCCGCACGACCTATTTCCGGGTCGGCCGCCAGGGCTTCATCGATCACCTCGCGGATCAGCAGTGCCGGCGCCACAGCATTGTCCAACTTGTTGGCCAGGTGAAAGCTGAGGGCCGCCTCCAAGGAGCTGTGATTGAGAATAGTGGCGTGCAGAAAACTGGCCAGGATCGGTTCGCGTTCGACCTGCTGTGCCACTTCGATGCGAATTCGCTCCCACAGTAAATCCGAATTTGTCTCGGTGCATGAGGCATTCACAGTGGACTCTTCCATATCAAACCGCTCCCAGTGTCAGAGGTGGCTCCAGTAGTGCCGATTGCTGCTCGCGCAGTGCCAGTATATGTTCCGCCCAATAACGAGGCGTGTTAAACCAGGGAAATGCCTGGGGAAAAGCCGGATCCTGCCAGCGGCGCGCCAGCCAGGCAGCGTGGTGCATCTGGCGCAAACAGCGCAATGGTTCCACCAGCTGCAACTGCTGGGGATCAAAACTATAGAAGGTTTCATAACCTTCGAGTACCGCATCAAGGTAGGCGGTTTGCTCGGCGCGATTGCCAGAGATCAGCATCCAGATATCCTGGATGGCCGGGCCCATCAGGCAGTCATCCAGATCCACAAACCAGGGCGTCTCATCGCGCCACAGGAAGTTACCACTGTGACAGTCACCGTGCAGACGCAGTAAGTCCCAATCGCGCTCAAACAACGGGGCGACCTGTTCAATAATATGCCCGGTTACCGAGGCGTAGGCCTCACGGTTTTCCCGCGGTAAAAAATCACCGCCCAGGATAAATTCGCGGCTATCAACGGCAAAGTGCTTTAGAGTCAGAGTCGGGCGATGAATAAAGGGCTTGGCGCCACCCACTGCGTGGATGCGCCCGAGCATAGTGCCCACCTGCTCCAGATGATCGAAGTTATCCAGCTCCAGCTGGCGCCCCCCGCGGCGGGGAAACAAGGCAAAGCGAAAGCCTGCCGACTCCAGCAGGGTATGCCCATCAAACTGCATCGGCGCCACCACCGGAATCTCCGCTTCGGCCAATTCCAGGGTGAAACGATGCTCTTCCTGAATCTGCTCATCACTCCAGCGGCCGGGGCGGTAAAATTTGGCGATCAATGGCTCCGCACCCTCAATGCCCACTTGGTAGACCCGGTTTTCATAACTGTTTAAGGGGAAAATACGCGCATCGGAAATCAGCCCGGTGCTCTCGACACAGTCAATCACCACGTCCGGCGTAAGGGCTTCATAGGGATGGTGGCTCTGGGTCATAGCGGGTACCAACTGAATATCGGTTGGCTATGCTAACGCGCTCGCGGGGGCGGGGACAAACACAGAATAACCCCGCAGCTTTAGCGACACCCAAAGAGGTTGTAGAAGGGGAAGTGGCGTGTAATAGCACTAACCAGAACCACTCCCTGAATTACAGTGACTAGCCGCCACTTGACCGCTGTTGCTGCAATAGCTGAACCATTTGGTCACGACCAAAGACCTCGGCGAAATCCTCTGCCGAATGGCCGGCCCTATTGACCTGTTGCGAATCACAGTCCTGCTTTAACAGGGTTCTTGCCAAGGCAAACTCACCACGAAAAATTGCCGCCATCAACGCAGTATTGCCGCGGCGATCCTGTGCACAGGCGTCCGCCCCCCTTTGCAACAAATAATCCACAGCTTCCCTGCGGCCGTTATAGGTGGCAATCATCAGTGCCGTATAGCCTTTTGAATTGCGGGTATTTAGGGGAAATCCGGCTTGCGAGAATTCACGCAGCACCTCGGTATCACCAATCCTGGCAGCGGCAAAAAAATACTGGGAGAGTTCGGTAAAGTCAGAGTCATTTTTTTCCGGCTCCACTGCCTGAGCCATTAGAGTTAGCCCCTGGGCGAGAAAGACGATTGCAAATAGAATTGATCTCATGAGTTCACCTAAACATTTTGGTGGGCGGCAACTGCCGCCCACCAATGGGTCAATATTACTGGGCCAGTTTTTTCACTCGGCTCAGGTTGCCACCAACCGCTTTGGTCAGGCGCTGGCCATAGTCTTTATCGGCGTGGTAGAAATAGCTCAGCATAATATGTTTGGTGTTGTCATCGCGCACCTTACCCAGATCACCAGCTAGGTTTTCGATCAGGTTCTGACGCTCTTTCAAACTCAAGCTGCGATAGAAAACACCGGCCTGGGCAAATGGCAGTTTCTTCTCAATCGCCTTTTGCTGGGTACTGCCAGTGAGCAGCTTATTGCTGTACAGGCCTTTGGGATCTTCGCTGCGGGCATCAATACGGCTCGGCTGATAGTTCACATCGGAAGTCTGCTGCCCGTAATTTGCGGCTCCATCTTGGTTCCAGTTATTCACTACTGCGCGGGGACGATTGATCGGCAGCTGTTGATGATTCGCACCCAAGCGATACATTTGAGTATCGGAGTAGGAGAAAACACGGCCCTGCAGCAGACGGTCTTCAGACGGTTCAATGCCGGGCACAATATTGGCTGGTGCAAATGCGGCTTGCTCAGTTTCCTGGAAGAAATTAGTGGGCACACGGTTGAGCGTCATGGTGCCGACTTTGGTTTCCTCCACATCCAGCCACATTTTAGTCGCGTCGAGTGGGTTGTAATTAAAGCCATCAAGCTGAGAAGGTTTCAGTACCTTGATATACAAATCCCACTGGGGGTATTCGCCTTTCTCAATGGCCGCGTACATATCTCGCGTCGCATGACTGAAATCTTTCGACTGGATTTCCGCCGCTTCCTCCGCACTTAGGTTTTTAATACCCTGGCGGGTTTTCCAGTGGAATTTCACATAATGTACTTCGCCCTTATCATTGATAAGTTTATAGGCGTGCACACCCCAACCATCCATTTGACGCAAGTTTGCCGGGGTGCCGTAGTCAGAATAAACCCAGCTGAGCATATGGGTGGCTTCTGGTACATGGCTAAAGAAATCGAAAAAGCGATTCGGATCCTGCTGATTAGTTACCGGAGAGGGTTTCAGGGAATGCACCATATCCGGAAATTTAATCGCATCGCGAATAAAAAATACCGGCAGATTATTGCCTACGAGATCCCAGTTGCCCTCATCGGTATAAAACTTGGTGGCGAAGCCACGGGGATCGCGCAGAGTTTCCGGCGAGCCTTTGGAATGAATTACGGTTGAGAAGCGCACGAAAACTGGTGTCTTGCTACCGGGCTCAAATACCACCGCTCGGGTCAGGTCACCAATATCCTTTGTAGCGACAAATTCACCGTGTACTCCTGTGCCGCGCGCATGTACAACCCGCTCTGGAATACGCTCGCGGGCAAAGCGCTGTAATTTCTGGATCAGGTGCACATCCTGCAGCAAATTCCCACCATTTTCTCCCGCAGTTTGTGAGTTCTGATTGTCACCTATCGGTGCGCCATTATCGCGAGTTAATGTCTCAGCATTGGCACCGCCTATCAGGCCGATAGTTAATGCAAATAAAGGAAGATATTTCATCGGCAAGTCCGTCCCTAAAATTGTTTCTATTACAGGGACAGAGCTTATAAGCGAGTATATTTAGTGGGAAATTAGACCTTATTATCGTTCTTATAGTTGGGATTAATAAGCTGCACTGACTATAAAATTCCCCCTCAAGTTTTATCACTTTTTTTAAAGTGACGCTTTGGCATCAGATACCAAAGCACAATTGCCACAAAAAAAAGCGCAGGAATATCTCCCAACAAATTCGCTCGCTCAGTGCGATCGTACAGTGCCTGAAACAGCATAATCGTAGCATGCACCAGGCTGGACCAAACGGTAAACCAAATTAGGCTGGCATTGGCTGCGGGATCT
Organism: Microbulbifer mixtoriginis (SeqCode); assembly: GCF_052466715.1. Taxonomy (NCBI): domain Bacteria; kingdom Pseudomonadati; phylum Pseudomonadota; class Gammaproteobacteria; order Cellvibrionales; family Microbulbiferaceae; genus Microbulbifer; species Microbulbifer mixtoriginis (SeqCode). The sequence goes on from NZ_CP174288.1 coordinate 4,143,777, forward strand.
TTTGCCGCGCGAATTAGAAAAACACCCAAAGTTGCATAGATTCCCATAATCATCTGCTCATATTCCGGCTGCCGTGGGGTCCACCCCCACCCAGATGGCCAAACCCACATCATCATCGGATAAATAGCAAATATAAAGATCAGACCTACAACTACCAGTGCAATAGGTAGGTACTTGGCGCGGACTGCATCATCCATAACAGAGTCTCTAATTTATTAGATAAGCAACTACCTGAATTATTCCTGCAAATCGCCGGGCAAATGACAAACCACCTCAAGATTGTTGCCATCCGGGTCTAATACATAGGCTGCGTAGTAATCCGGGTGATACTCTTCATAGATATCCGGTACACCATTATCGGTACCACCCGCTGCCAATGCGGCTCGATAGAAATCACGCACCACCTCACGTTCCTCGGCCCGAAAGGCAATATGAAGCTGAGAGCTGCTGACTTCCTCGCCGCGAATCCAAAATTCCGGCTTATCCGCCCAACCAAAACCAGCTGAATTATCAAACTCCATCACCAGTTCATACCCCAAACACGCCAGGGCCTGGCGATAAAATTCACGGGAGCGAGTAAAATCTTCGACCGGTATTCTGATGTGATCCAACATGGATTTACTTTCCCTTTCTTAGGCTGGCTTCACCGCCAATCTGCAAGATAGTCCAGGGAAGGGAGTTAGACCTTGCTTGGAATGGAATCGTGACGGGCTTTACTGCGTGAAAAGAACCATTACAGTGTCGAGGCTGATGACAACCCAGCAAATTCTGTCGCCAAGTTGCCATGCCAAAATTTGAGGGGTCGGGTTAAGGAGTGATATACCAGTGATACAACCCATATGCTGCCACACCAAATCCAAAGATAAGCTGGCCGACCAAAAGTACTCGATAGGCAAAGGTGTAACGCGCAATTTCCCCACGGCGGATAGCGTCATTGGAAAAAATTCTGGCCTCTTCGGGATACTGTTGCTCGAGATTTTGCAGGGCGGGTACCGCTAACCTAAGTAGCTCGCGGCTGCGTACATCCATCAACCAAAATACCGTTACCAGGATCATCACAAAACCACCGAGCAGGGCCAATATAAGCGGGTGAAAATTTTTCTCCACCGCAGTAAAAATCCCACCCTCCACAAACATGGTCAGTACAACAAAAAAATTAAAAACCTTGAGGCGCTGGTCAGCTGCAAAGCGATAGTGCTCACAAAGGTACTTTACCTGCTCCAAACTCTTTCTCCTTGAGTCAATTTACTGGCCTTGAACCACCGCGCGATGGCACTGATAAGAGCAAAAAAGCCGGGCGATGCCCGGCTTTTCTACAGTCCCCAACAGCCGCGCCGCCAGGGAATAGTACTTGCGCTAAATTCAGGTCAGCGATTTTCGCGATGTGCCAGTAGATCGTCAACTACTGCAGGGTCCGCCAGGGTGGAGGTATCTCCAAGGTTATCCAACTCATTACAGGCTATCTTACGCAGAATACGCCGCATAATTTTTCCCGAGCGGGTTTTAGGCAGGCCCGGCGCCCATTGAATAACATCCGGCTTGGCAATAGGCCCTATCTCCGTGGAGCAGAGCTCAATTAACGCCTGCCGCAAGGCTTCACTGGGTTCCCGCCCTGATTTCAGAGTAACAAACGCATAGATACCCTGCCCCTTAATATCATGCGGATAACCTACCACCGCGGCCTCTGCGGTGTCCGGGTGCAACACCAGGGCACTCTCGATCTCAGCGGTGCCTAGGCGGTGGCCGGAAACATTCAACACATCGTCGATACGCCCAGTGATCCAGTAGTAACCATCCACATCCCTGCGCGCACCATCGCCAGTAAAGTAATAACCGGGATAAGTGGAAAAGTAGGTATCGATCATACGTTGACGATCGCCATATACTCCGCGAATCATTGAGGGCCAGCTTTTTTTAATCGCCAGAGCGCCTTCTCCCGCACCTTCGATTTCTTTGCCGTCCCCATCCAACAACACCGGCTGCACACCAAAGAAAGGCTTTGTGGCGGAACCCGGTTTAAGCGCCATAGCACCGGGTAGCGGTGTGATCATATGAGCGCCGGTTTCCGTCTGCCACCAGGTATCCACAATAGGACAGCGCTCATCACCGACCACCTTGTAATACCACTCCCAGGCCTCTGGATTAATTGGCTCACCCACTGTCCCCAATAGTCGCAGGGAGCTGCGTTCTGTACTGGTGACAAATGCATCCCCCGCTCCCATTAGTGCACGGATCGCTGTAGGCGCAGTGTAAAAGCTGTTGACCTGATGTTTATCCACAACCTGCCAAAAACGTGAGGCATCCGGATAGGTGGGCACGCCTTCAAACATTAACGTGGTGGCTCCTGCAGCCAGGGGACCGTAAACGATATAGCTGTGTCCGGTAATCCAACCGACATCCGCGGTGCACCAGAAAACCTCACCCTCCCGGTAATCAAATACATATTTGAAAGTCATGCTGGCCATCAGCAAATAACCAGCGGTGGTATGTAGCACCCCTTTTGGTTTGCCGGTGGAACCGGAGGTATAGAGGATGAACAGCGGATCTTCAGCGCTGACGACTTCTGGTGCACAGTCGCCATCCATTTCTGCGATGGCATCCGCATACCAGATATCCCGTTTACTATCCCAGTCCACTGGGGCGCCGATATGCTTTACCACAATGGCCGTATGTACGCTGGGGCACTCAGACAGGGCCTGATCTACATTAGCCTTGAGGGGAATATGCTTACCCCCTCGAATCGCTTCATCAGCGGTAATCACCAAGCGACAATCAGAGTCGAGTATGCGATCCCTTAGCGAAACCGGCGAGAAACCGCCAAACACCACCGAGTGCACCGCACCAATACGGGCACAGGCGAGCATGGCGTAGGCCGCCTCGGGAATCATGGGCATATAAATGCAAACCCGATCCCCTTTCTTCACTCCACGAGATTTCAACAGGTTCGCCAAGCGGCACACATTGTCATACAGAGTGCGATAGGTAATCGCCACACTATCCGCCGGGTCGTCTCCCTCCCACAAAATGGCGGTTTGCTCACTGCGGCTAGCTAAGTGTCTGTCGATGCAATTCACCGTGACATTGAGTTGACCATCGGCAAACCAAGCCGTATGCCCTCGGTGCATATCCTCCTCCAGCACCTGGGTAAAAGATTTTTCCCACTGCAGAAAATCCTTGGCCTGCTGAGCCCAGAATGCCTCTGGATCTTGCACCGATTGTCGATACATTTTTTCGTAGTCTTCAGCGCCAATCAGAGCATTGGCAGCAAACTTTGCAGGTATGGGGCGGGTATGCACATCTGACATCATCTTCTCCCTTATTATTAGCCTGGCACTTTGGCATAGAGAAATCTGAATTTATTGGGTCTTATTCGGCTCACTTTATAGCATTGCCTGGGTGAAACAATCCCCCCACCGCTGGCAGAGCTGAAAAGTAGGAAACATTCACACGGTACAAGATAATTCGTCCATTCCTCACCCACTGGGGACGGCTAAAACAACAAGGGGCCAGAAGGTTGACTAACAACAGAAAATTATCGATTAAGCCCTGGGCAATTTACCGGATATTAAATCCAGATATTATTATCCGCGGTCAGTTCACCTCCGGCATCACCAGTATTCACAACGCCTCTGGGCTCAACCAGTAAAATCTCGCACTCCTGTTCAGCCCTTGGCTTGTGCTCCACGCCTTTGGGCACCACAGCCATCTCCCCAGGACCCAAACAGATAGTATTATCGCGAAACTCAATTTCCATTTGTCCTGAGACAACGATAAAAACCTCATCCGTATCGGGATGATCATGCCAGGTAAACTCTCCTTGTATCTTTACCAGCTTGAACTGGTAATCATTCATCTCCGCGATGACCTTAGGAGACCAATGGTCCGAGAACTTTGCTAGCTTTTCTCTAAAATTAATGACTTTATAGCGCATTTCTAATCCTTTCCTCCTAAGCAAGAAAGCACTTATTAATTAAAACTATATCGAACGTGAGGTCTCAACTAAGTCTCTAAGGCTTCCAACAGTATGCTGACTAAAAACCAACACCCCCGATTCACTTAGACGGGCAGCCACTATTCCAATTCCTTTTTTCTTCACTCCTGAAAAACTGCCATCGTAAATAAAATTCGAACCACAGGATGGGCTGTTTTCTGTAAGCACCGCAAACTTGATATCCTGATTTCGACACAAGCGCAGGGCTACGTCCGCTCCCCATATAAATTGATCTGTCAGATCCTTATGATCAATTCCTATAACTCTGGCCGTGCCCGCTAAAACCTCAGCACCACTACCGCCGAAAATCTCTGCCGGAGCCCTGGGTATAGGCAATCCGGCTGCAACTTCCGGACACAGAGGAACGACATCCTGGGTTTCTATAAGCCAATCAAAATCGCTGTTATGGACCTCAACATCACTACCGTTATAACGCACGGCACACCCCAGGAGACAAGAACTCACTAGTATTTTGGTCATATACACCTTCGGTCAAAATGGACACAATAGAAAATAATGCTTAAAGGTCACTTAGATTACACGAGCATAAAGGTTGCCCAGCAAGTAAATTAAGACAGAAAGTCGGAAAAGTAAGACAAATAAATCCAGGTTAAGCAAAGGCCCCCCAAACAAATCCATTAGAGAAATAAATCATGCTGCGCTCTATACTGATTTTGACTATCAGCCTGTTAACAATCCCTGTAGCTAATGCCAAACAATTGGCGATTACGCTTGACGATGCCCCCCGCAAAGCCGATGGCTACTTTGACGGACCAACTCGAGCAAAAACACTAATTGAGAACCTGGAAAAGCACAAAATTGGACAAGTAGCCTTCTTTGCCACCACGCAGTCACTGAATCAGGAAGGGCTAGAGAGAATAGGCACATACAACAAGGCTGGGCATACTATTGGCAATCACACCCATAGCCATCCCAACTTTCTTGAGACAGAGCTATCCGTCTATCAGTCGGATTTTTTACAAGCCCATCATATACTGCAACAATTTGACAATTTTAAACCCTATTTCCGCTTTCCCTACCTGCGCGAGGGAGAAACTATCGAAAAACGGGATGGCATGCGAAATCTATTACAGAAAAATAATTACCAAAATGCCTATATCACCTTAAATAATTACGACTGGTATATCGAAGAGCTTTTTCAAGCGGCAGTGAAAGTCGGGAAACCGGTTGATATGGAGAGACTCTCAAAGTTTTATGTCGACGTTCTTATGGCGAGTATTAATTACTACGAAGATATGGCGAGCAAATATCTTGGGCGTTCACCCAAGCACGTCCTACTGTTACACGAAATGGACATTACGGCGTTGTTTATTGGCGATTTAGCTCGTCGCCTGCAGCGGGAAGGCTGGGAAATAATTTCTTTGCAGGAGGCCTATCAAGATCCCATCGCCAAATACCAACTCGACCAACCGATTAAATACAATCCTGGCAGAATCGGCGAAATCGCCCTTGCTAAAGGGCAAAAGAAAAATCTCTGGCATTACACCCTGGATGAGTCCTACCTGGAAAAGAGGTTCAATCAGGAAGTGTTATTGATGTCTGATCACTAAATGGCAGGGATGCTACAGGGCACAAAGCCCTGTAACGGAGAGAATCAGGCTTCAACGAGCTGAACCGGAATGGTATTAGTGCTGCGCTCTACCTTGTTGCTTTCATCCAGGTAGACCAGCTTGGGCTTGTGGCTATCGGCCTCTGCCTCTGTCATCTGGGCATAGGAAGCGATAATAATACGATCGCCAACTTGTACACGGCGGGCAGCGGCACCATTCATGGAGATAATACCGGAGCCGCGCTCGGCCAGAATCACATAGGTGTGAAAGCGCTCACCGTTGCTCACGTTGTAAATATCGATTTTTTCGAATTCGCGCAGACCGGCCAGCTCTACCAGATCTTCATCAATTGCGCAGGAGCCGTCATACCAGAGTTCGGCCTGGGTCACCGCGGCCATATGCAGTTTGCACTTCAACATTTCAATTTGCATGGTTGGATGCCCCTCAGAGTTCCAGGGATACGTTGTCGATCAGGCGCGCGGCACTGGTATACATCGCCCCCAGAATCGTAATTTGTTTATCGTCATCAGCTGCCGGCTGTAAGTCCTTGCTGTAACAGATGGAGAAATAGTCGACGCGGAAGCCAGTGTCTTCGATACGCTGGCGCGCCTCTTTTTCCAGGTCGGCAAAGTCCCGGCGCCCACCCACGATTTCATCTTTAACCCAATTCAGCGACTGGTTGAGCACCGCCACTTTGGGGCGCTCATCGGCAGTGATATAGCCATTGCGCGAGCTCAGAGCCAGACCGTCGCTCTCGCGGTGTACCGGCGCAGCAATGATTTCCACCGGAATACACAGGTCCTCGGCCATACGGCGAATCACCGCCAATTGCTGGAAGTCCTTGATGCCAAATACGGCCTTGTCCGGCTGCACAATATTAAACAGCTTGGAGACTACCGTCGTCACCCCTTCAAAGTGACCGGGGCGACTCGCGCCACAAAGCACATCGGTCATGGCCGGGCAAACCACGCGGGTCTGCTGGTCCATACCGTTGGGATAAATCTCGTTCTCATCCGGGTGGAACAGGAAATCGCACTCGGCTTCGCGCAACCGGGCCATATCCCGCTCCATAGTGCGCGGATATTTGTCCCAATCCTCATTCAGGCCAAACTGCAGGCGGTTGACGAAGATCGATACCACTACTAGGTCGCAGTGCTGCTGGGCCAACTTGACCAGCTCGATATGGGCGTCGTGCAGATTGCCCATGGTGGGCACGAAGCCCACGGTCTTGCCGTCTGCTCGGGCTTGGGCCAGCGCCTCGCGCAGGCTGGCTACGTGGTGGAAGACTTGCATCTCTCTACCGCTCACTATGTATCAGCGCGGCATCATACTCGCTGAGACGAGGCGTCTCAACTTAGCAAAAGTGCCGCTATCCCCAGGTTTTTCCCACGACATCTCTGATAGCTCACAGACCACTGTCTAGGTCATATCAGCCGGATTCCAAGTCACTTACAAATTATCCACCACACCTCTCCCCCACCTCAGGTTATCGCGCAGAGTTCAGGAAGTGTTCATACCCGCCAAGGCAAACTGCCCGCCAAGATCCACAAACGACTTTAAACAACATCAAAGAGCCATCCATGCTCGGGAGCGCTGCCATGAGACACCTCACTACTGCCATCGCCGCCGCGGGCCTATTGCTCCTGGCAACCCCTGCCATATCCGAAGTACATAGGGGACACCAGCGGGCAATGGACCACGATCACCACGGACAGGGAAGAGCCCATCGCGAGCAGCGTCACATGGAACGCGACAGACATCATAATCGCAAGCACGAGAGAGAACATCGTAGAGAAGAGCGCAGACAGCGCAAGGAAGCACGCAGAGAGCGTAGAGAGGAGCGCAGACATCGCCGAGAAGTCCGCCACGCTTACAAAGATGGTTACTCCGATGGCTATAGCCGCGGCCACCGCACAGGCCACCGGCACGAGCACCGCGCGGTGCACAGACCCCATTATCGCCGTGGCCACCATGGGCATCGTCCTCGCTGGCGCCCAGCACATTACGGCTACGGCTACAGCTGGCGCCACCTACCGCAAAATTTTGTCAGTGTCAGCATCGGCGCCACCGGCTTCTACTATAGCGAAGGTATTTTCTACCGCCCGGCTTCTCACGGCTATGTGGTAACCCGTCCGCCCCACGGCGCCATCGTGCATAGCTTACCGGCCTCAGCCCTGACAGTGGTTGTCGGTGGCTACAACTACTACGTAGCCTACGACACCTATTACCGCTGGGATGACCGACGACGCGGCTACCGCGTTGTGCCCAATCCCGGACTGTTTTAACCGCCCTATTCCATCCCCCCAAGCTTCAGCGGTCTTCGGACCGCTTTTTTATTTCGCGGCTAAATTTCCACAAGAATTCCTCATCGTAAAGCGCGCTGAAGCCAGAAAAAAACCGAATAAATATTTAGTTTTTTACAGGGAAAAAAATCAACGTTTTTTTATCTATAGTTATTGCTTTCCAGCACTGCTGGGCCCAAGATTCGCGCCCGCCACAGATCAACGGAAAGGCGCCATGAAACAGCAACAAGTAAAAAACTGGACCTGCGACGATTCTGCCGAACTTTACGGCATCCGCAACTGGGGCGCCGGCTATTTCGATTTAAATGAAGACGGTGAAGTTTCGGTCCTGGTCGAGGGTCCCAACGGGGAATCCCAAAGTGTCTCTCTGATGGAGATCGCCCGCGGCGCCACCGAGCGCGGCCTGGGCATGCCCTTACTACTGCGCATTGAAAATCTGCTCGATGCACAGATCGCCCGCATTAATGAATCCTTTGCCCGCGCCATCGAAGATTGCGGCTACGGCAATGTTTTTCGCGGGGTCTTCCCGATCAAAGTCAACCAGCAATGCCAGGTGATCGAGGAGATCGCCAGCGCCGGCCGCCGTTTTAACCACGGCCTGGAGGCTGGCAGCAAGGCGGAGCTGATCGCTGCACTGTCCATTTTGGACAACACCGAATCTCTGATCATCTGTAACGGCTACAAGGACGAGGAATTTATCAACCTCGGCCTGCAGGCGCAGCGCCTGGGTGTACAGATTTTCTTCGTGGTAGAAACGCCCTCGGAAGTGGAAACCATCATCCGCTGCGCAGAGCGCGAGCAGGTGCGCCCCAATATCGGCGCGCGGGTGAAACTCGCCTCCAAGGTGGGCGGCTACTGGAACGCCACCAGTGGCGACCGTAGCATTTTCGGCCTGGGCAGTAACGACCTGATTGCCATGGTCGACCAGCTGCGCAGCCACAATATGCTCGACTGCCTCAAGCTGCTGCACTACCACCTGGGCTCACAGGTACCGAATATTCGCGATATTCGCACCGGAGTGTTGGAAGCTTGCCGCTATTACGCCGATCTGGTGGAAGAAGGCGCTCCCATGGGCTATCTGGACTTGGGCGGTGGCTTGGCGGTGGACTACGACGGCACCAAGACCAACTACACCCACTCCAAGAACTATTCCCTCGACGAGTATTGCGTGGATGTCGTGGAAGCCATTATGGGGACTCTCGACAGTGAAGGGGTTGCCCACCCGGTGATTATCACCGAGTCCGGCCGCGCTACCGTGGCCTACTCCTCCGTGCTTTTGTTCGATGTGCTCGACACCACCCGCTTCGAACCGGTGGAACTGGAGCACACCAAGATCAGCGATGGCGACCACCAGATGTTGCTCAATCTGCAGGATGCGGTGAGTAGTATCACCCCCAAAAACCTGCAGGAGAGCTACAACGACGCCCTTTATTATCGCGACGAAGTGCGCTCCCTGTACCTGCACGGCCAGGTGAGCCTGCGCGAGCGCGCCAATGCGGAGAACCTGTTCCTGCAGGGTGCCCAGGAGATTCGCGCACTCCTCGACGAAGCCGAAGTAATACCCGCTGACCTGCAGGCCCTGCCAGAGGTGCTGTCGGATATCTACTACGCCAATGTGAGCGTCTTCCAGTCGATCCCGGATATGTGGGCCATCGACCAGGTATTCCCGCTACTGCCGATCCATCGCCTGGATGAGGCGCCGACCCGCTCGGGTATCATCGCCGACATCACTTGCGACTGCGACGGTAAGATCGACCGCTTTATCGGTCGCGAGAAGGAGCAGAAAACCCTGCCCCTGCACGAACTGAAAGACGGCGAGGACTATATCCTCGGCACCTTCCTGGTGGGGGCCTACCAGGAAACTCTGGGCGATTTGCACAACCTGTTTGGCGATACCAACGTGGTGAGTGTGCGTATCCAGGAGGACGGCAGTATCGACTTCAGCCATGAGATTCACGGCGACAGTATTTCCGACGTGCTGAGTTACGTAGAATATCAACCCAAAGAACTGTTCGAGCGTTTCCGCCGCCTGGCGGAGCGCGCTGTGAAACAGGGGTTGATCACCGCAGCCCAGCGCAAGCAGATTCTGCATACCTATACCGCCAGCATGAGCGGTTACACCTACTTCGAAAAGTAAGTTTAAAAAATAAGGCGGTAAGCCTTTAAGAAGATAGCGGCGGCCAACGTCGCAGACTAAGGAGATCTTTATGGCCAACGTACTGATCATCGGCGCCGGCGGCGTCGGCCAGGTAGTTGCGCACAAGTGCGCACAAGTTCCTGAAGTATTTGAAAACATCACCCTCGCCAGTCGCACCAAGAGCAAGTGCGACAAGATCGCGGAGATGTTGCCACGGAAAATTGATACCGCCGAAGTCGATGCGGATAACGTACCCGAACTGGTCAAGCTGATCGAAAAAGTGAAGCCGGACATGATCATCAATGTGGCCCTGCCCTACCAGGACCTGCACATCATGGATGCCTGCCTGGAAACCGGCGTGCACTACCTGGACACCGCCAATTACGAGCCGCCGGAAGAGGCCAAGTTCGAGTACAAGTGGCAGTGGGCCTACCAGGAGAAGTTCGAGAAAGCCGGTCTGATGGCCCTGCTGGGCAGCGGTTTTGACCCCGGTGTGACCAGCGTATTTACCGCCTACGCCAAGAAGCATCACTTCGATCGTATCCACACCTTGGATATTCTCGACTGCAACGCCGGCGACCACGGCCTGCCTTTCGCCACCAACTTCAACCCGGAAATCAATATCCGCGAGATTACCGCCAACGGCCGCTATTGGGAAAATGGCCAGTGGATAACCACCAAGCCGATGGAAGAGAAGCGTGTCTTCAATTTCCCCGAAGGCATCGGCGACAAAGACATCTACCTGCTGTACCACGAAGAGCTGGAATCCCTGTCCAAGCACTTCCCGGAAATCGAGCGCGCGCGCTTCTGGATGACTTTTGGTGAAAGCTACCTGAAGCATCTCGAAGTACTGCAAAACGTCGGTATGACCGGCATCGAACCGGTGCAATTCCAAGGCCAGGAAATTGTGCCCATTCAGTTCCTCAAGGCGATGCTGCCGGACCCCGCCAGCCTGGGCCCGCTGACCAAAGGCAAGACCTGCATCGGCAACATTATCCGCGGCAGCAAAGACGGCGAAGAGAAGATCTACTACGTCTACAACACCTGCGATCACCAGGATTGCTACAAAGAGGTACAGTCCCAGGCCATCTCCTACACCACTGGAGTACCGGCAATGATCGGCGCCAAGATGATGCTGGAAGGTAAGTGGATGAAGCCCGGCGTGTGGAACATGGAGCAGATGGACCCGGACCCCTTTATGGACGACCTGAACAAGTACGGCCTGCCCTGGCAGGAAACCTGGCTGGATAAGCCCTTCCAGTAATTCCGCACTTTTCCATACCCTTCGGGATGGGCCCAGGCGCCCATCCCGCGCAGCAGGATAAAGAAGCTCCCTATGGATCTCACTCCCCGCCTAGACTACTTCGGACACTTTGACCCCTACCGTGTACCCTCTCCCTGTTTCGTGGTCGATGAAATCGCCTTGCGCGACAACCTGGCACTACTGGCCGATGTGCAGAAACGCAGTGGCGCCAAAGTATTGGCCGCATTGAAAGCGTTCTCCATGTTCAGCACCGGTCCAATTGTTGCTGAATACCTGTCGGGCACCTGTGCCAGTGGCCTGTTTGAGGCGAAACTCGGCTTTGAAGAGTACGGCGGGCGCGACCAGGGCAAGGAAGTCCATGTTTTCAGTGCCGGCTATAAAGAAGATGAACTACGCGAAATTCTGCAGTTCGCCCACCACGTGATCTTCAACTCCTTTTCCCAGTGGAAACGCTACCGGGAACTGTGCCTGGATATGCAGAAGCAGCGCCCGGAACTGCGCTTTGGCCTGCGTATTAACCCAGAGCACTCCGAAGGCCACACCGACCTCTACGACCCCTGTGCGCCCTGCTCACGGCTCGGTATCGTGCGTTCACTGTTTGACGATGAGTCGCTGGAGGGCATTAGCGGCCTGCACTTCCACACCTTGTGCGAACAGGACTTTAAACCGCTGGAGCGCACCATCGCTGCCGTGGAAGAGAAATTTGGCGACCTAATCCCGCAGATGGAGTGGATCAATTTTGGCGGTGGCCACCATATCACCCGCCGCGATTACCAGGTCGACGAGCTGATTGCCGCCGTGCGCAATTTTTCTGAAAAATATGATGTGCAGGTTTACCTGGAGCCCGGTGAGGCCATTTCCCTGTTCGCTGGTATCCTGGTGACAGAAGTGGTGGATACCGCCTGGAATGGTCAGAACCAGGCCATACTCGACGCCTCCGCCACCTGCCATATGCCGGATGTTCTGGAAATGCCCTACCGCCCGGGAATCACCGGTGCCGCTCGCCCCGGCGAGCTGCCCCACACCTACCGCCTGGGCGGGCAGAGCTGTCTGGCCGGGGACAGCATTGGCGAATACAGCTTCCACAACCCCCTCAAGGTAGGGGAGCGCTTGGTATTCGAGGAGATGGCCTACTACACCATGGTGAAAACCAACACCTTCAATGGCATCCCCCTGCCCTCCATCGCCCTGTGGAACTCAGAGACCGACGACCTGAAAATCATCAAGAGCTTCGGTTACGACGACTTCAAAGAGCGCCTCTCCTGATAGCCCCAACAAGATAGTGATGCGGCGGGCAGTACAATCCCCCGCCTCCAGAGGACACGTAGATGCAGCCAGAAAACGATTACCCCATCTTCCTGGGCTCCGAAATTGAGCAACCCAAGCCCGAGGACGCCTTCTTTCATATCATCCCCATCCCCTATGAGGAGACTGTTTCCTACGGTGGCGGCACTGGCAAGGGCCCGGCCTCCATCCTCGAGGCCTCCTGGCAGCTGGAAACTTTCGACAACTTCTCCTCACCCTGCGAGCTAGGTATCTACACCCGCCCGCCGGTTGAAATGGGTGGTGCCGCAGAACAGGTAATGGACAATATCGCCGCAGCCACCAAAGAGGTGCTGGCACTGAGTAAGATGCCCGTGGGCATCGGCGGCGAACACTCGGTGACCTGGGGCATTATCAAAGGCCTGCTGGATGCCGGTGAAACCGACTTCGGTGTGGTTCAGATCGACGCCCATGCCGACCTGCGCGACCGCTATGAAGGCCACAAGCACAGTCACGCCAGTGTGATGCGCCTGGTGGTAGAGGCCGGTGTGCCCCTGTTCCAGCTGGGGATTCGCGCCTACTGCGAAGAAGAGATGCAAGCGCGCAAGGATTACAACGTCGGCTATCTGGACGCCCATCAGCTAGTGCCCAACAACGTGCAGGAATTCCAGCTGCCGGAAAACTTCCCCAAGAAAGTCTTCTTTACTCTGGATGTGGATGGCATGGACCCTTCGGTGTTTCCCTCTACCGGCACTCCAGTACCCGGCGGTCTGGGCTGGTACCAGACCCTCAACCTGTTCGAATCCGTGGCGCGTCAACGCCAGATTATCGGTTTTGACGTACTGGAATTCGCGCCGATTGACGGCTTCCACGCCTATGATTTCGCCGCTGCCCAGCTGATGTACAAACTGATGGGGATTATTCAGCGCAACCGCTGAGGCAGCCTCGCTTTCCAGCACTTTGACAATTCTTAACCAATTAACCTGTCATTGCTGTCAGATTAAGGGTTAGTATGTCGATGTGAGTAATCACTTCGCTGGAGAGACCGTGAATAAGCTGAATATCGTTCTTGGCGCCAGTGCCTTCATTGCACTGGCGGCTTTTGCCTTTAGTCCATCTGCAGACGCCCGTGGCTACGATCGCTGGGGGGAGCACCGCCATCATCATCGCCACGGTCACTACCATGGCGGCAGCCGCATTTCCATTGGCTTTGTCGCCCCGATACTACCCACCAATCATGTACGGGTTGCCGTTGGCGGGCGTCCCTATTACTACCACGGCGGACACTTCTACCGTCATGGCCCAAGGGGTTACGTCGTCGTGAATGCGCCGCTGGGCGCTTCAGTGGTAACACTGCCAAGCCGAGCCGTGCCGGTACAAGTGGGCGGTGTCACTTACTACCAGTATGCCGATGCCTATTACCAGTGGGTACCGGCTACCCGCACTTATGTGGTAGTAGCGCCTCCAGCACCGGTAGCGGTCGTTCCAGCTCCGGCACCAGTGGTTACGGTTCCAGCACCAGTCGCTGCAACTCCGGCGCCTGCACAAGCTCCAACCACGGCACCGGCGACAGTCCCCGCAACACCAGATCCTGGCCCAGAAGGTTTCCAGCCCGGTCAGGTCTTAGAGACGCTGCCCAAAGGCTACGCGGCTGAAGTGATCAATGGTATCCAGTACTACCGCTATGGCGGCAACTACTTCATGCCGACCCAACGCGATGGCCAGGAAGTCTATGTGGTGGTCAAGCTGTAAGCGCCGCCGCACTTTCCAGCCCGTGAAAGCGGGCAAACTGACCCAAGGCCCGGTGAAAGCTCGCCTCCAGCGAGACACCGGGCTTTTCCAACCAGTGCAGAGTCTCGATACGCAGTGCTCCCGCATCCCGATCGGCCTTCAAGTCCACCAACCCCACAAAACGATCGCCGTATAAAATCGGCAGACAGAAGTAGCCATAGCGGCGCTTGGCTGCAGGGACATAGCACTCCAACTGGTATTCAAGTTCAAATAGCCGGCTCAGGCGCTTGCGCTGTAGTATCAGTGGATCGAAAGGCGATAACAGCCGCATCTTGCGCGCTGGCCGCGCCGGACTCTGCTCCAGCTGCTCTGTCAGCATCAACTCTTTGCCATGAGAAGTCAGCTCACCAGTGGCAAGCATATTTTCGATGGCCCGTTGAATCAGGGGCTTGTCTTCACGACGTAGATAGGCGACTTCCTCAGGGCGGCCAATGCCCTGGCAACCGAGAAAAGTGCGTACCAGGTGACTGCCGTATTCCAGTTCGGTAGCGGCGCTGATCGACGTATTTGCCGGCAATACCCGCTCGGGGAGATCAAAGACCTTTTGAAAACCCACTCGGTGGCTGACCATCAGCTCACCCTCGTGAAATAGCTGCTCCAGCGCTTTCTTTTCATCGGACCACTCCCACCAACCGCTTTTGGTGCGTACGAAATCACTGGCCCGCAATGGTCCCTCAGCGCCTACCCGATCCAGCACATAGCGGCACAGTTTGGCATTCTTCTCATACCAGTGGCGTTGCCCAGCGCGGATACGATCCATACGCACCCGAGCATAGGGGTAGTGTTCCATCGACATATAGGCGGCAGCGTGGGACCAGTATTCAAAAATTTCGCGGCGCTGTTCTGCTTCGGCTAAGTCTGGCTCACGGTAACGGGGCAGACGGTTGTACAGCTGGTGGTGGTGCGCACGGGTAATGCGCTGGATGGCATCCAGTTGCAGCGCGCCGAGATGGGCTATTAAGGCGGGGAGCCCCTCCTTCCAGGGACTGTGGATAAACTGACGCTCCAGCACCAGTGCGCGGACCTGTTGCTCTGACAGCATGGTGTCACCCTCCTTGTATTTGCTGAGCAGCAGTTACCAGTCAGGTTTCAGAGACTGGCACCTAGCGATCTACTCGCCCTGATAATATTCCGGTGCCAGGTTATCGAAGCGCGTATATTTGCCGATAAATGCCGCGCGACAGGTGCCTATCTCACCGTTACGCTGTTTGCCAATAATCAGCTCTGCCAGCCCCTTGTCTGGGCTGTCCTCGTTGTAGTACTCATCGCGATAGATAAACAAAATCACATCGGCATCCTGCTCGATCGCCCCGGATTCCCGCAGGTCCGAGTTCATCGGCCGCTTATTGGGGCGCTGCTCCACACCGCGGTTGAGCTGCGACAGGGCGACTACCGGGCAGTCGTACTCTTTCGCCAATGCCTTGAGAGAGCGCGAGATTTCGGAAATTTCCTGGGTGCGGCCCTCGGTAGAGCCCTTCACCTGCATCAGCTGCAGGTAGTCCACCATAATCATCGCCGGCAGGCTTTTGGCCTCGGCATCCTCGCGACTCATACGAGGATTTTCGCGCATCAACTTATTGGTGTGATCGCGCACGGTGCGCTTGGTGCGCGCGCGCACCTCACTGGGGCTGAGCGCAGGCGTATCGTCGATATACAGGGCTTTGCCCTTCATTTTTTGTACGGCGCTGGAAAGTTTGGGCCAATCCTCTTCCTGCAGCTTGCCGTTGCGGATACGGCCCTGGTCGATACGACCGATTGAAGACAACATCCGCATTACCAGGCTGTCAGACGGCATTTCCATACTGAAGACCAGGGTCGGGCGCTCTTGGCTGAGCATGGCACTCTCGATAAAATTCAGTGCCAGCGCGGTCTTGCCCATGGAAGGACGTGCTGCAAGGATTACCAGCTCGCCCGGCTGCCAGCCGGAGGTGCGCTGATCCAATTCGGTCAGGCCGGTACTGAGGCCGGTGATATCGCCTTCAGTTTTAAACAGCTCATCGATACGCTCGACGGTTTTCTTCAGCAGGCTATCCACACCGACGAAACCGCCCTCTTTGGCGCGTCCCTCGGCAATTTCCGCCACACGGCGCTCAGCCATCTGCAGCAGATCGGCGGAGGCCAGGCCACCGGGATTGAAACTGGTACGGCTGATTTCACCGGCGGCGGCAATCAGCTGGCGCAACATGGAGCGCTCGCGCACTATCTTGGCATAGGCGACAATATTCGCCGCGGAGGGAGTGTTCTCGGCCAGTTCCGCCAGATAGGCCGGACCGCCCACCTCGCCAAGGAGGTCGCGACTGGCGAGGCCTTCGGCGAGAGTAACGATATCCAGCGGCTGCTCACCATTGCTCAGCTCGCCCATTACCGCGAAGATCTTGCGGTGGCTGGCGGTAAAGAAGTCCTCTTCACTCAGCTGCTCGGCAACCGCATCGATGCGGCCCGGATCCAACATCAGGCCCCCCAGCACCGATTGCTCCGCCTCTACCGAGTGTGGCAGCGGTGAACTCTCTTCACTGTGGATTTCTTCTTCGGGGGTAGCGTATTCGTCGATCATGGGACTTTACTGGATACCAGAAACAAAACAGGCGCTGACCCGGTAGGGTGCAGCGCCCGATTGTAGCGCGGCTGGCGCCTGTGGCACCAACTGCTTGTCGGCAAAACCTTACTCGGCTTCGATAACGACTTTAACTACAGCAGTCACGTCGGAGTGCAGCTGTACGTCTACTTCGTACTCGCCCACTTCGCGCAGAGCGCCTTCCGGCAGCTTCACTTCAGCCTTGGCTACTTCAACACCGCCAGCAGTAATTGCGTCTGCGATATCGCGAGTGCCGATAGAACCGAACAACTTGCCTTCGTCACCAGCGTTGGCAGCAATGGTTACAACCAGGTCGGCCAGCTTGGTAGCGCGGCTCTCAGCTTCTGCCATTTTGGCAGCTGCAGCGGCTTCCAGTTCAGCGCGCTTGGCTTCGAACTCAGCAACATTGGCTGCGGTAGCCGGAATTGCCTTACCAGTCGGCAGCAGGAAGTTGCGGCCGAAACCGGCTTTAACTTCAACGCGATCACCCACGTTGCCCAGTTTGCCTACTTTATCGAGCAGAATAACTTCCATCTCGGTTTCCTCAATTTCTGTATTGTGCAGAGCGCGCCTACTTTGCGGAGCGCCCGCGAATATCTATCCAGCTATCTACCAGAGCCAAACCACACAGGAATCCAGCCAGGGGCAAGCCACCAATCACCAGCATCACGTACATCGCCACCAGGGGACCAATCCCCCAACCGCGACTGGCGACCAGCCAGTGAATAAGGGCGATACCTGCAACCACCATGGGGAAGGCGATTACTGCACCCCAGAAGGCGTAACCCGGGGTCACCAGGCTCACCACCCACAGCAGCATACTCAGTGCCGCCAGCCATACCGGCATACGCAACTGATGAAACTCCTGGCGGAAACCGCCGGGGTTATACAGTAGCGCCTGCCAGTAGCGCCCCAGAACCAAAGCCAGTGTGGCGCTCATCGCCGATATCAGGCTCAGATATCCAGTGATCTGCAATTCGCCTGAGAACACCTGCTTCAGTTCTTCCATCGGAACCGTATTGGGCTGCTCTGCCGCTCTTTCGAGCGCTTGCATAAAGCCCTGGAGCAAACCGCCGCTGAAGGCAGAGGTGAGCAAAATACCCACCGCCGAGGCCGCTGTTACAGTGAACAATGCGGCGACCCATGAACGGCTACTGCGCAGTGCCACGGCGCCGCAGAACACTGCGGCAAAGTGGCCGGCGGAAATACCGGTCACCAGTGGTAGTACATGACCGCTCATGCCCATAACAACGATCGGCAACAGTGCCCAGGCCAAAACCATCAGGCCTTCACTGCTGCCGCGGCGCAAACTCACTAGAGCGAGGATTGCCGGGCTTATCAGCGGTATCCCCACCATGGTGAGGATCACCGCCCGCACGCGCCCGCGCATAATAAACTCAGCTACGGCGCGCATAGTTAGATAGCTTCTCTATTAATGAGTCTAAGCAAACTGCGGCTTAGGCTTCGTGGCTGTCCGTGTACGGCAGCAGGGCCAGGTAACGCGCGCGCTTGACCGCAGAGGCCAGCTGACGCTGATACTTGGCTTTGGTACCGGTGATACGGCTTGGAACAATCTTGCCAGTCTCAGAGATGTAGGCTTTCAGGGTATCGAGATCTTTGTAGTCGATACGCTTAACACCTTCGGCGGTGAAACGGCAGAACTTGCGACGACGGAAAAAACGTGCCATCTGATAATCCCCTTACTCTTCGCTTTCAGCGTTATCGGAAGAAGCTTCTGCGGCGTCAGAAGAGGACTGCTCTTCTTCGGCGCGCTCGCGACGCTCGGTGCGCTCTGCACGGGCAGCTTTGCGCTCACGGCTTTCTTTTTCCGCTTTCATGATCGGGCTCTCGTCGGTGATCGCCTCGTCTTCACGGATTACCAGATTACGGATAACCGCATCGTTGTAACGGAAGTTGGTGGTCAGCTCTTCCAGAGCTTCTTCGGTGCACTCAACATTCATCAGAATGTAGTGGGCTTTGTGGATCTTGTTGATCGGGTAAGCCAGACGGCGACGGCCCCAGTCTTCCAGACGGTGTACTTCACCGCCAGTGTCCTTGATGGCAGCGGTATAACGCTCCACCATGCCGGGTACCTGCTCGCTCTGGTCCGGGTGAACCAGGAATACAATTTCGTAATGACGCATTTTAGCTCCTTACGGGTTAATCAGCCTTCCGGACAGTCCGGTAAGGCAAGGAGTACAACGGGCGCGGATAGACCGAGCCCATTGCGGGCGGCGTATTCTAGGCAGTTGCGGGATTGCTTGCAAGTTGATCAATTATTTGTGGGCTGTGTCTTCTCCAGCGCGGGGACAAGTGAACTAATTATTCCAACTGCTCCCTCAGAGACCACCCGTTCCACCCTGGGCCTTAGCCCAGCGAAACCCTGTCTTTGTGTAGATTCAGCCACTGAACTGCGCGTTCTGGTCATGGGTTTGTGGCGGCGAGCTGGCATATAGTGCCTCCCTCTGTAGGGAGAAGTACCATGCCCCAAGAAACGCACAACCTTAGTTTTGGCGCCTTCCAGGTGCCCGTCACCACCGTTCACAACGGCGAAGGCCCACTAGTCCTGGTGATTCCCGCCATGGGCGTTCCCGCCAATCGCTACCATCTTTTGTTGAAGGAATTACAGCGACTCGGCTACAGCACCGCCATCACCGAACTGCCGGGAACCGGCGAAAGCCTGCCGAGACCTAACCGCAATGCCGACTACGGCTACGATGACCTGGTATTTGCCTTTATCCCGCAACTACTGGCACTGCTGGAAGAGTCCTTCCCCGCAGGCCCGGCCCTGATTCTCGGCCACAGTATCGGCGGCCAAACTAGCACTCTCGCGGCCCGTGCCGGCCTGACCGGCAATGCCAGGGTTGTCACCATCGCCTCCGGCCATGTAGACCACCGCAGCTGGAGCGGACTGCACAGGTACGCCATTTTACTTTTTGCCTCAATAGTGAGTGTCACGTCGAGTCTGCTTGGCTATTTCCCTGGCGCACGCATGGGTTTTGGCTGGCGTGAAGCGCGCAAACTGATGAAAGACTGGGCCCGTTCTATTTTCAGTGGGCGCTTCGCTCCAGAAAAACGCTTTGGAAAACACAAGCCCAACAACCAACCCACTCTTCATATCGCCCTGGCCGGAGATCCCTTTGCACCAGTAAAGGCTGCGCGCAAACTGGCTGCTATCGTAGATGGCGAGACCCGTGAGATGGCCGCTACCTATCCGAAAGGCAACCCCCACCTAAGCTGGATCAAAAATCCACGCCCGATTATCGCCGAAGTGGACAGCTGGTTGACTCAACACCAAGCCGGCTCTTACTGAGGGGATACAGGTCTTGGCGCCATCCAAAGTGTGGCGCCGAGGCAGCTGAACTCTTCAGGTATTCAACCCCCAGTTTTTTCGACTCTTTCTTATTTTCCAGCGCAGTACTCCCCCCATACACAGTAACGCCTTCTCTGTTCACTTCCGTTTTTGACCAGAACTTAGAAAAGGCTCGAAGTAATTTTCTACCCCAGTTACTCGATGAATAAATCATCTCATGGGGAAATTTGATGGCTATTAATTACTTCGAACAATTCAACGCTTTACATGAAGGCAGCCAACTCTTAGTCCTTCCGAATATCTGGGATGCCGCTAGCGCACAGCTCTGCCAAGCAGCCG
Source organism: Microbulbifer mixtoriginis (SeqCode) (assembly GCF_052466715.1). NCBI lineage: Bacteria > Pseudomonadati > Pseudomonadota > Gammaproteobacteria > Cellvibrionales > Microbulbiferaceae > Microbulbifer > Microbulbifer mixtoriginis (SeqCode). Next base: position 4,164,324 of record NZ_CP174288.1, read on the forward strand.
GCGCTCCCGCCTTAGCTACCAGTAGCGCCGCTGTGGCTTGGTCACTGGGTTATGCCGATGGCAGCAGCATGCCAATATCGGAACACCTGAGCGCAGTTAAGCGCATTTTGCGGGTTTCCCGCGTCCCGATATCCATTGATATTGAGGATGGCTACAGCTCTGATCCCAGTCAAGTCGCCGAGCTAGTTAAAACTTTATGTGATCTTGGCATAGTCGGTATCAATATCGAAGATGGCAGGGAAAGCCCACAACTACTGTGTGAAAAAATCCTGGCTATTCGCTCCACGTTAAAGGCGCGACCCTTTTTTATTAATGCGCGAACCGATATTTACCTAAACAGTACGGAGAACAGCCAGGATTCACTGAAACAGGTGATGCAAAGGTTGTCCGATTATCAGGATGCCGGTGCCAGCGGAGGATTTATTCCTGGTTTAACCTCTCTGGCGGACGCACAAAAGCTAACACAAGAAATCAGTATGCCACTCAATTTAATGCTGCTAGCCCGTATGGAAGAGCCCGCCCATTTCTGGAGAGCCGGAATTCGTAGGCTAAGCTGGGGACCTGCTTTATTTCAATCGAGTTATGCGCTTTATAGCAACATGGCCAATAAGTTATTCCAAGGAAAACATCCAAAACAAATCTTTGAACACAGTCTGGACTATAACTATCTAAATAACCTGGGCGCCAATATCCAATAAAAAAGATCAATAATCTCGAAAAGGAATAACTTAAACTTCTCAATACTCATTATAAATTTACAGATGCGCTTGGGGGAGCCATCCTTGCCCCCAAGCGATTTAATAGTTCAGCTATCAAAAACTATAACCAACCCCTAAACTATATTCACTTTTGTCGTAAGTATAGAATTCCCGATTCTCCTCATTTTCAATATATTGGTACTTCCCATTAACATGGAGATTAGGGGTAATACGAAGCTTTGCTCCTAACCAGGATCTCATTCGATCAGATTCTCTAAAATAGAGATCCACATCACCTTGGCTATCGGTAATACGATTGCTCTCGTTATAGAGGCTACTGCGATACTCCACCCCTGTGGATATATTCCACCTTGGTGAAGGTATCCAAACCAGGGTGCCTCCAAGAGTATGACGAGCGGGTGAGTAGCTATAGTAATCCCCCTCTGCTTTCTCCTGCCCTTCACGATCGTTGTAATCGAATCGATAAAACAACTTCGCCTCGGTCGAAAATAATGAACGCTGCCAACTCAAGTCAAAGTACTGACGCCAGCCATCCAAATAAGCATAATCCTCGCCACCAAAGTAGTAACCTGGGCTATAGGAAAAAACAATTCTGGAGCGCCCCCAATTCCCTGAAACTTTACCCAACAGCCGTGCTTGCTGTGTGACAGGCTCCCCCCCCAAGGTCACCATTTCGACGGCAAATCCCATCTCTGCAGTCCAACCAAACAGGCGGCGATCATGGAATAATCCCGCCCTGGCGCTGGCTAGATCGAGATTGTCATATTCCTTGTATTTGCGCCCAAATCCGTAACCTTGCACCCGCCAGCCACTCCCAGCAGTTCCCTTGAGGCGGTATTGACCCCAGGCAAACAACTCGGCGTAATTGTCATCCCCAATCGAGGCTTCTTCCAGTAGTTCATTTTGCAACGCATAGGCATTGTCATCATTGCCCACCGTCAGGCTGACAGTGGCCAGCCAGGGTTTCTCACGCTCGCCGCGATGATCCTCTGCCAATAAGCGCAGACGGCGCGCAGCCATGTCCCGCAGCTTTTCTGTAGCCGCCCCTGCTCGCACAATACGGTAATGTTTAAGTGCGACCAATTCTCGATCACTTCGCTCTGCGGCAATGGCCAAGTTATAACGGGCCAAATCCTTCCAGCGGGCATTATTCAGGAGGCCGAGAAAATATATCGTGGCCTCCGAATAACGCTCTAGTTTCATCAAGGTAACGCCAATGTTATACCTGAGCTTTGCAGAGTTATTGCCAGACTCACGCTCAATTTCAAAGTACTTAAGCGCCCTACGGTATTTTCCCTGCTTGAAAGCCTCCGTAGCCTCACTGAAGAACTCTGCAGCTATTGATACTGGTGATATCAACACCAACAGCGTAATTAGCACTATTCCGATTCGCCCATTTCGCACTGTGGATTACCTCTAAACATTCCCTGTCATAAATTTTGCAATGCCAATTAATTAGGCATCTGGCCCATCGGGTAAATTGTCCTGAGCCTGCTCAAACATTCCATCAAGCTCCATAGAAATCTGGTCGCGAATATCCGCAGGTAGACTAGAAAGAATATCCTGCATCACTTGCTCGATAACGCCTTGTATATCTGCACCGTTCATCGCACTCTTAACGGCCTCTTCGATACTTTCCCTGGCTACTTCAGCGGTGCGCAGAGCTTCCTCCCTGGCCGCTTCTGCTGAGAGACGCGCATTGGCAATCAACTCCTGGTGGCGTGTGAGGGCCTCACGCATCCTTGCTTCAATTTCCTCATTATGTTCAGCGCCCTGCCCAGTAGCCGCTACTGCTTCCATTACCGCCGCGATGGTTTCCTCAGCCACCTCCTGCATATCCGGCGGAAGCTCTATGTTGTTCACCACATCTTGCGCATCCTGCCCCTCCTCAACCACAGTGAGAGTGACATCCAGGTCTTCTGGTGCCTCCTGCGCCAATAAAGGGCCGCTATACATAACTGCTGCAGCGACACCCGCCGCCAATAATCCCTGTTTCCACATCGCTTGGTTACCTCTAGGTTGTGACAAAAATTGCTATCGAACCCTACATTGCGGCCGGCTTCACAAGTGCGTTAATCGTTGACGCAGTCGCTTGCTCACCCCACCGTATTCCACTTCGATCAATATCTCCCCCGTGCTATTTTCACCGAGGATTTTCACCGGCAACGACAAGCGATTACTTCCTGCAGCAATATCCGTTTGCCACTGCAACACCTGACTGCTCGCATAACCATCAAGTTGCATATTTTCCGGTAAGACGACCCTGATTAGTGCCCCCGGCATCCGGCGACTGCTGTGCAGTAAAAGGTGCACTGGCCGCCTGATAGTGCCTTCGACATCTTGCTGCGTATAACCAGCCCCAACATCCATCGGGGTATCTTTTAAGAATGTCAGTATCACTCCCAATGTCACGACCACGAAGAAACCCGCAGCTACAGCCAACTGTCCCACTCGCCGATATTCGTCAAAAAATAATTTTGATAAAGAAGACGATTGACTGCTTTCCTGCCCAGCGAAGACAGACTTTAAGATACGCTCTTCCAAGTCATCGCCAGGGTTCTCAACCGGCAGGGCGCGGAGCTGGTGACGTAACAACATCTCACTGGAAAAATCTTCAGCGTCATATTTCAGCATTGGCTTTTCCTCTAATTACTAACACGGATGACCCTCGCTAATAGTTCCCTCACTGAGCAATTTTTTTAATTTTTTATGGGCGCGATGTAGGCGTGATTTCACCGTGCCCACACTTATGCCCAAAATATCTGCCACCTCTAGTAGGGAGTACCCCTCTACATCGTGCAGCAATACCGTATCGCGCCAGTTGACCTCTAGTTTCGATAGCGTCTGCAGTAAAATGCGCTGCATTTCCACCTGAGAAGAAAGTCCCTTCTCTGGCGTGCCGCTTGCCACCGTCTCCCAATCAACCTCTTCATCAATGGGGGAGCTTCGGCGTCGGCGGTAAAGATCCACATAGCGGTGATAGAGCACCTTGATTAACCAGGGACCTAAGCGCTGAATTTTTTCCAGTGCTACAGATCGCGTCAGCAGGCTTGCCAAAACATCCTGTACCAGGTCCTCAGCCTCCTCGCGATTCCCTGTCCAGCGAAAGGCCATACGATAAAGTTGGCGAATATGTGGATGTATCAACTCAGCAAAACGAGCATTACGCGATCGTCGTCGCAGTAATTTTTGGGGCCAGGCGTACAAACCGCTACTCCCGGATATCAAAGGAAAGTTACCCGCAAATTTTTCACCCGCGGCATGAAATAGAAAGCTGCACAGTAAAAATGCTGTGTGGCAGTGGAAAAAATCTAGCAGTGAATAGTGGAAATAGAGGGGAAAAAGAGGTTTGCGTGTGAAGTGCTACGCCGAGATACTGCAAGTCCCGGCATCAGTAATCACCAGGACTTACAGATCAAAAAAAAAGGAATAAATCAGGCGCTGCGCTGACGCACCGCTTCAAATAGACAAACACCGGTGGCAACAGACACATTCAGGCTGCTGACTTCACCGGCCATCGGAATTTTAATTAAATGATCACAGTGCTCCCGGGTTAATCGGCGCAGGCCACTGCCTTCGGCACCCATCACTAAAGCCATAGGACCCGTCAACTGAGACTGGTAGACATCCTGAGCAGCCTCTCCTGCCGCACCAAAAATCCACACTCCAGCCTGCTGTAACTGCTGTAGGGTACGCGCGAGGTTGGTCACCGTAACAAAGGGTAAAACCTCAGCCGCACCACAGGCCACCTTGCGGGCTGTCGGGGTCAAACCTGCGGATTTATCCTTGGGCGCAATCACCGCGTGCACACCGGCAGCCTCCGCTGAGCGCAAGCAGGCACCCAAATTATGGGGATCGGTCACGCCATCCAGGACCAAGAGAAATGGCGCCTCACCTTTCTGGTCCAGCTTTTCGAGCATGCCAAATAGAAATTTCTCATCCAGAACCTGGGTTTTACTCGCACAAAGAGCAATTACCCCCTGGTGATTAGCGCCCTCTTCCACCTTATCATCCAAAGTGCGACGGTCGACAAAACGCAGTGCGATATCATTTTTTTCCGCCTGCTGAATAATTTTTTGCAAGCGCTGGTCTTTGCGCCCACGCAATAGCATCAACTCCTGCACATTTTGTGGGGAACCCTTTAACAAAGCCTGCACCGCGTGCAGGCCATATACCAATTCTTGGCTCAACTTATGCCTCGATTACTTTTTCTTTTTACTGGTAGAAGAAGCTTTCTTCTTCTTTTTAACTTTGCCGCTACGCGTTTTGGCCTTTTCTGCTTTCTGTGCAGCCTTGCGCGCAGCTACCGCTGGGCGTTTACCGCCTTTGCGCGTGGGAGTGCGCTTGCTTCCGCGACGCTTTGCCGGCGCCTCAGTTTTTTGCTTGTCGGCATCCTCGCTTGATTTTTTCTTGCTCGTACTGGGCTTATCCTCCGTCAGCTCTCCCACAGGTACCGCTTCTTTGGAGCCGACCTTACGTTTGCGAATAGGCGCTACTTCCGCTGAGGTTTCTGCGCGCTTTCCCCAGGGGCTGGCATGTGATTTACGGCTGCTGTCTTTTTTCTGCTTGCTGCGTCGCTCCCGCTCCAATTGATGCTCTACAGCCATTTCCATCGCGCGGGCACTGACCTTAGTCGTTTCTTTCTTAGCACGGGAGGCCTTTTGACGCGGCACCAATTCCTCGAGAATAAAGTCTACTTTGCGCTCTTCAAGATCGACCCGCGCCACCTGAACGCTAACTGAGTCACCTAGATGGTAGCGTTTGCCACTGCGTTCGCCGATTAAACGCTGGTGCGCCTGCTCAAAGCGGTAATAATCTTTTGGCAGCGCGGTCACGTGGATCAACCCCTCAACAAAAAGATCATTGAGCTCGACAAATAAGCCAAACCCCGTTACCGCACTAATTACGCCGGAATAAACTTCACCCACATGATCCTGCAAATATTCGCACTTGAGCCAGCTAACCACATCGCGGGTAGCATCGTCTGCACGGCGTTCAGTCATGGAACACTGTTCGCCGAGCTGTAACATCGCCGGCATATCGTAGGGCAGTATCTGCTGTCGATCGATGGGCCTGGCACCCGGCACGCTGTATACCTTCTGCACCACTGCCGCTTCATTGGCACTACCATTGCGAATTAGCCAGCGCAGGGCACGGTGCAACAGCAAATCGGGATAGCGGCGAATGGGTGAGGTGAAATGGGCATAAGCGCGATAATCCAAGCCAAAGTGGCCGCGATTTTCCGGTTGATAGACCGCCTGATTCATGGAACGCAGTAACATCACTTGAATTATATGGGCATCCGCACGGCCCTCGACCTGCTCCAGTAACGCCTGAAAATCCGCAGGCTGTGGCTCGGAGCCACCGGGCAGTCGCAATCCCAGCTCAGCGAGGTACTCGCGCAAGTTGCTGAGTTTTTCTTCTTTCGGGGCATCGTGCACGCGATAGAGAGCCGGTAATTCCGACAGTTCCATTAAATCCGCCGCACAAACATTGGCCGCCAACATACACTCTTCGATCAGTTTGTGCGCATCATTGCGGGTAACCGGCACTATGCGCTCAATTTTGCGTTCGCTGTCAAACAGAATACGAGTTTCGGTGGTTTCAAAATCTATCGCCCCACGCCGATCCCGGGCACTGCGCAACGCCAGGTACAAATCGTGCAAATTATCCAGATGTGGAACCAGTGCGGCGAACTGCTTACGCAAACCACTATCGCGATTGTCCCGTTCTTCTAATACCTGCCCTACCTGGGTATAAGTCAGACGCGCATGACTGCGCATCAAACCTTCAAAGAAACGGTAATCGGTAATTTCACCGCTGCGATCAATGTGCATCTCGCACACCATACACAAGCGGTCTACCTCCGGATTTAATGAGCAGAGCCCATTAGACAATTTCTCCGGCAGCATAGGCACGACAAAGTCGGGAAAATAAACCGAGTTGCCACGGCTGTGAGCCTCCTCATCAAGCACCGAGCCGGGGCGCACATAGTGAGACACATCGGCAATGGCTACCAGCAGCTTCCAACTGTTGTCAGGCAAAAGCTCACAGTAAACTGCATCATCAAAATCGCGGGCATCCTCACCATCAATAGTGACCAGGGGTAATTGGCGCAAGTCAACCCGCGCTTTTTTATCCTCTTCCAGCACTTCATTGGCAATGGCATCCACTTCCTCCTGTAAGGCGGCGGGCCAGATATGGGGGATGCCATAGTTACGGATCGCGACATCGATCTCCATGCCCGGTGCCAAATGGTCGCCGAGCACTTCCAGCACTTCCCCCTGGGGTACGCGGTCACGCCCAGGTTGTGTGACAATTTTTACCACGACATATTGGCCGTGTTCGGCACCGGCGGCATCTTCTGCCGCTACCATCACATCGAGGTTCACGCGGGGGTTATCGGGCCGCACAAAACAGATACCATTTTCCCGGTAAAGGCGCCCAGCCAGCTGTTCGGTATTGTGCTTGATTACCCGAACCACGGCACCTTCACGCTTGCCGCGAAAGCCGCCGGGAGTCTCCCGCACCAGCACCTCATCGCCATCAAAGACTTTGCGCATTTGTCGATGGGACAAAAATAAATCGCCGTCACCATCCGTGGGCACAACGAAACCAAAACCGTCGCGGTGGCCAATAACACGGCCACGAACCAGGCTCATTTTGTCCAGCACACCAAAATCACCGGAGCGATTGCTGGCAATCTGGCCATCTCGGGACATGGCGATTAGGCGTCGGCGCACCCCTTCACGCCGGTCTTCATCCTCTAATTCAAGAAGGTTGGCAACAAATTCCCAGGGCACCGGTTCCGCCTGCTGCTCCAAAAGTTGCAACAAATATTCTCGGCTGGGGATAGGCTTTTCATATTTTTCCGCCTCTCGCTGGGCATGAGGGTCAGCGTTGAGGGGGCCTGAAGTATTTTTGTGTGTCAAAACAGCATCCGTTGTTGAGATAACCGCCCATTGAGGCGGCTTCCGGAGGTTATCCGGTCAAAGGCAGGCGGCGGAGGTAGAGAGTTGTTGTTCAATGTTTCGCCGCTGTTGAACGCATTATAAGCGATTTCAGCACATTTCCAGACCTTTGGGTAAAATGTTGAAATAAGCGCTAAGAAACCGTTGACACTCCCCCTGCAGATCTCTATAGTTCGCGTCCTCAACGGAGCACACGTTGATTTGCCCAGGTGGCGGAATTGGTAGACGCGCTAGCTTCAGGTGCTAGTGACCTAACGGTCGTGGAGGTTCAAGTCCTCTCCTGGGCACCAATTCCAAAAAGGCTGACTCGAAAGAGTCGGCCTTTTTTCGTTTCGGCTTATGTAAATCTTACCCACGAAAAGTCCCCGAGATATTTCCAATACAAACGCCCATAAAAAAACCGGCCACTGGGGCCGGTTCGGTATTTTAAAGTCTTCTAGAGACCATCAGCCCCCTGAATTAATGGAGGCCAAGGTCTCCTGCTCACGGTAGTCGACAGTAACATCCTGGCTCTCTTCCAGCCTGGCATCGAATTCCGGATCTTCCTCATCGGTTCCAGAAAGTCCCGCTGCAGGTAACAACTCACCGGATCTCAAACGCATTTCCGGGGAATTTACCGCATCCACACCACTACTGTAAGGTTTCACCGCACTGAAAATCGCCGGGTCAACCTGGGTGAAGTCCTCAACACCGTTTTGGATTGCGGAGCGCAATCCCTGGGATGCCTGAGCACCAGCGATAGACTGCAGCTCGTCACCCTTACTAGTGAAGTTCGGTACCTGCCCAATAAATTCAGGCTCGTAGTAGGAGACAGAAACAATTGCCACATTGGTAAGCGCATCCATACGCAGCGGCACCAACTCGCTACCGATAATACTCCAGAGCTGAGTATCGGTACCCAGAGTGATATTGCCCGCTGTGATATGGGTATCGCCGTAGGTTTCAGCAGTGAGCATACCAAAGCCCTCACTCGCCAGCTGAACGTTACCCCGACCCGCATTGATTTCATCAATCAGTAGGTTGTCTTTCGCCAGCACCGTAATATCGACATCCGGCCCGGAAGTAGAGATAGCAAGGACATCAACATCGGACTCAATGTTGACATCGCCGCTGACCACCAAATCTGCACGCTTAGCTTTGAGGCTACCGCCAATAGTACCTGTGGCACTGCTAAGCACATTAATATCCCCTGATCCATCGTAGCCGAGACGCATACCACTGCCAGCAAATCGCAAACCTACGCCGCTTTTGTTGAAGCTGCCGGAATTAACACCGCCATTTTCAAAATCAAAAGCAAAGTCTGTTTCCAAAGTAAGATTACTGGAAGTGTTATCAAGGAACTCAAAGTCAGAGAAGCTAAAGTTGCCTACTTTGTTGCCAGAGGATTTCACCTGCCAGGTATCACCAGCAAGGTTGTACTGGAAGGAATCACTTCCGCTGCCACCAGAGAGTGCTACTGTGTCAGAGCTATTCTCATTCACTTCCACGTAGTCATCCCCCTCTCCCAGGGAAATACTATCGATGGTGGTTGCAGAGAGTATGACCGTGTCATTACCTGCACCGGTATCTATTGAAGCAAGCTCACCGCCATTTAAATTAAAAGTATCCTGGCCACTACCCGCATTTATCGCTTCAATACCGCTAAACACAAGCTTTTTGTTATTGCCGCTTACGGTACTCTGTGCATCGTTGATATCCCAAACCGCATCGATATTGGCCCCCTGGATAGTATCGTTTCCACTACCCGCACTCAGGCTCTCCAGATCCGCAAAAGTGACCCCAGCAACTTCCATGCTGTTGAGGCTATCGAAGACATAGTTACTGCCGATATCCTGGCCAATATATGTACCCACTCCCTGAACCATCTCAAGGTTATCAAACAGAACAGTAAGGCCATTCACCCTGGCTTGAGCCGCTCCGTTTTCTAGGGAGCTGCCATTACTGGAAGATGTCCAGCTAGCGCCACTGCCGGCTGCATTAACTGTGTCCTCACCCTCACCAGTATCCACACTTTCAAGCCCGGTAAAGAGAATACCCGCAGCAGTAATATCACCATTGGAATCCAGGGCAAATGTATCATTGCCTGAAGTACCTATTAACTGGTCAGTCCCTCCCCCGCTGCTGACTTTAGTGATACCTGTAAACGCTATTCCGGCCGTGGAAATACCAGATCCGGCTAGGGTTAAAACATCATCTGCGTCCGTACCATTCAGCTGTGCATTGTTAGCTTCTACGCTATCAATACCACTGAACTGAACACCATTTACCTCGAGCGCATTTGCGGTACCGGTTAACTGCCAAGTACCAGCATCACTCTGTAGGCTGTCCGCACCCGTACCGCCCTTCAGTGCACTGAGGTCATAGAACGCCATGCCAGCGGCACCTACATAGACCTCCAACTCGTTGTCAGTCGCCATGGTGTATTCAGTGCCAGTAGCACTACCGACCAGAATGCCGCTGCCGCCCTTCAGCTTGTCCACGTTGGAAATACTGAGGCCGTTGTGCGTCACAACCGCGCTGGTGTTGTCAGTCAGCAGCCAGTCAGCCGCCAGATTACTCTCCAGGCTGTCCGCACCCGTACCGCCCTTCAGTGCACTGAGGTCATAGAACGCCATGCCAGCGGCACCTACATAGACCTCCAACTCGTTGTCAGTCGCCATGGTGTATTCAGTGCCGGTAGCACTACCGACCAGAATGCCGCTGCCGCCCTTCAGCTTGTCCACGTTGGAAATACTGAGGCCGTTGTGCGTCACAACCGCGCTGGTGTTGTCAGTCAGCAGCCAGTCAGCCGCCAGATTACTCTCCAGGCTGTCCGCACCCGTACCGCCCTTCAGTGCACTGAGGTCATAGAACGCCATGCCAGCAGCACCTACATAGACCTCCAACTCGTTGTCAGTCGCCATGGTGTATTCAGTGCCGGTAGCACTACCGACCAGAATGCCGCTGCCGCCCTTCAGCTTGTCCACGTTGGAAATACTGAGGCCGTTGTGCGTCACAACCGCGCTGGTGTTGTCAGTCAGCAGCCAGTCAGCCGCCAGATTACTCTCCAGGCTGTCCGCACCCGTACCGCCCTTCAGTGCACTGAGGTCATAGAACGCCATGCCAGCGGCACCTACATAGACCTCCAACTCGTTGTCAGTCGCCATGGTGTATTCAGTGCCGGTAGCACTACCGACCAGAATGCCGCTGCCGCCCTTCAGCTTGTCCACGTTGGAAATACTGAGGCCGTTGTGCGTCACAACCGCGCTGGTGTTGTCAGTCAGCAGCCAGTCAGCCGCCAGATTACTCTCCAGGCTGTCCGCACCCGTACCGCCCTTCAGTGCACTGAGGTCATAGAACGCCATGCCAGCGGCACCTACATAGACCTCCAACTCGTTGTCAGTCGCCATGGTGTATTCAGTGCCGGTAGCACTACCGACCAGAATGCCGCTGCCGCCCTTCAGCTTGTCCACGTTGGAAATACTGAGGCCGTTGTGCGTCACAACCGCGCTGGTGTTGTCAGTCAGCAGCCAGTCAGCCGCCAGATTACTCTCCAGGCTGTCCGCACCCGTACCGCCCTTCAGTGCACTGAGGTCATAGAACGCCATGCCAGCGGCACCTACATAGACCTCCAACTCGTTGTCAGTCGCCATGGTGTATTCAGTGCCGGTAGCACTACCGACCAGAATGCCGCTGCCGCCCTTCAGCTTGTCCACGTTGGAAATACTGAGGCCGTTGTGCGTCACAACCGCGCTGGTGTTGTCAGTCAGCAGCCAGTCAGCCGCCAGATTACTCTCCAGGCTGTCCGCACCCGTACCGCCCTTCAGTGCACTGAGGTCATAGAACGCCATGCCAGCAGCACCTACATAGACCTCCAACTCGTTGTCAGTCGCCATGGTGTATTCAGTGCCAGTAGCACTACCGACCAGAATGCCGCTGCCGCCCTTCAGCTTGTCCACGTTGGAAATACTGAGGCCGTTGTGCGTCACAACCGCGCTGGTGTTGTCAGTCAGCAGCCAGTCAGCCGCCAGATTACTCTCCAGGCTGTCCGCACCCGTACCGCCCTTCAGTGCACTGAGGTCATAGAACGCCATGCCAGCGGCACCTACATAGACCTCCAACTCGTTGTCAGTCGCCATGGTGTATTCAGTGCCGGTAGCACTACCGACCAGAATGCCGCTGCCGCCCTTCAGCTTGTCCACGTTGGAAATGGTGAGGCCGTTGTGCGTCACAACCGCGCTGGTGTTGTCAGTCAGCAGCCAGTCAGCCGCCAGATTACTCTCCAGGCTGTCCGCACCCGTACCGCCCTTCAGTGCACTGAGGTCATAGAACGCCATGCCAGCAGCACCTACATAGACCTCCAACTCGTTGTCAGTCGCCATGGTGTATTCAGTGCCGGTAGCACTACCGACCAGAATGCCGCTGCCGCCCTTCAGCTTGTCCACGTTGGAAATACTGAGGCCGTTGTGCGTCACAACCGCGCTGGTGTTGTCAGTCAGCAGCCAGTCAGCCGCCAGATTACTCTCCAGGCTGTCCGCACCCGTACCGCCCTTCAGTGCACTGAGGTCATAGAACGCCATGCCAGCAGCACCTACATAGACCTCCAACTCGTTGTCAGTCGCCATGGTGTATTCAGTGCCGGTAGCACTACCGACCAGAATGCCGCTGCCGCCCTTCAGCTTGTCCACGTTGGAAATGGTGAGGCCGTTGTGCGTCACAACCGCGCTGGTGTTGTCAGTCAGCAGCCAGTCAGCCGCCAGATTACTCTCCAGGCTGTCCGCACCCGTACCGCCCTTCAGTGCACTGAGGTCATAGAACGCCATGCCAGCGGCACCTACATAGACCTCCAACTCGTTGTCAGTCGCCATGGTGTATTCAGTGCCGGTAGCACTACCGACCAGAATGCCGCTGCCGCCCTTCAGCTTGTCCACGTTGGAAATACTGAGGTCGTTGTGCGTCACAACCGCGCTGGTGTTGTCAGTCAGCAGCCAGTCAGCCGCCAGATTACTCTCCAGGCTGTCCGCACCCGTACCGCCCTTCAGTGCACTGAGGTCATAGAACGCCATGCCAGCGGCACCTACATAGACCTCCAACTCGTTGTCAGTCGCCATGGTGTATTCAGTGCCGGTAGCACTACCGACCAGAATGCCGCTGCCGCCCTTCAGCTTGTCCACGTTGGAAATACTGAGGCCGTTGTGCGTCACAACCGCGCTGGTGTTGTCAGTCAGCAGCCAGTCAGCCGCCAGATTACTCTCCAGGCTGTCCGCACCCGTACCGCCCTTCAGTGCACTGAGGTCATAGAACGCCATACCAGCAGCACCTACATAGACCTCCAACTCGTTGTCAGTCGCCATGGTGTATTCAGTGCCGGTAGCACTACCGACCAGAATGCCGCTGCCGCCCTTCAGCTTGTCCACGTTGGAAATGGTGAGGCCGTTGTGCGTCACAACCGCGCTGGTGTTGTCAGTCAGCAGCCAGTCAGCCGCCAGATTACTCTCCAGGCTGTCCGCACCCGTACCGCCCTTCAGTGCACTGAGGTCATAGAACGCCATGCCAGCAGCACCTACATAGACCTCCAACTCGTTGTCAGTCGCCATGGTGTATTCAGTGCCAGTAGCACTACCGACCAGAATGCCGCTGCCGCCCTTCAGCTTGTCCACGTTGGAAATACTGAGGCCGTTGTGCGTCACAACCGCGCTGGTGTTGTCAGTCAGCAGCCAGTCAGCCGCCAGATTACTCTCCAGGCTGTCCGCACCCGTACCGCCCTTCAGTGCACTGAGGTCATAGAACGCCATGCCAGCGGCACCTACATAGACCTCCAACTCGTTGTCAGTCGCCATGGTGTATTCAGTGCCGGTAGCACTACCGACCAGAATGCCGCTGCCGCCCTTCAGCTTGTCCACGTTGGAAATACTGAGGCCGTTGTGCGTCACAACCGCGCTGGTGTTGTCAGTCAGCAGCCAGTCAGCCGCCAGATTACTCTCCAGGCTGTCCGCACCCGTACCGCCCTTCAGTGCACTGAGGTCATAGAACGCCATGCCAGCAGCACCTACATAGACCTCCAACTCGTTGTCAGTCGCCATGGTGTATTCAGTGCCGGTAGCACTACCGACCAGAATGCCGCTGCCGCCCTTCAGCTTGTCCACGTTGGAAATACTGAGGCCGTTGTGCGTCACAACCGCGCTGGTGTTGTCAGTCAGCAGCCAGTCAGCCGCCAGATTACTCTCCAGGCTGTCCGCACCCGTACCGCCCTTCAGTGCACTGAGGTCATAGAACGCCATGCCAGCAGCACCTACATAGACCTCCAACTCGTTGTCAGTCGCCATGGTGTATTCAGTGCCGGTAGCACTACCGACCAGAATGCCGCTGCCGCCCTTCAGCTTGTCCACGTTGGAAATACTGAGGCCGTTGTGCGTCACAACCGCGCTGGTGTTGTCAGTCAGCAGCCAGTCAGCCGCCAGATTACTCTCCAGGCTGTCCGCACCCGTACCGCCCTTCAGTGCACTGAGGTCATAGAACGCCATGCCAGCGGCACCTACATAGACCTCCAACTCGTTGTCAGTCGCCATGGTGTATTCAGTGCCGGTAGCACTACCGACCAGAATGCCGCTGCCGCCCTTCAGCTTGTCCACGTTGGAAATACTGAGGCCGTTGTGCGTCACAACCGCGCTGGTGTTGTCAGTCAGCAGCCAGTCAGCCGCCAGATTACTCTCCAGGCTGTCCGCACCCGTACCGCCCTTCAGTGCACTGAGGTCATAGAACGCCATGCCAGCGGCACCTACATAGACCTCCAACTCGTTGTCAGTCGCCATGGTGTATTCAGTGCCGGTAGCACTACCGACCAGAATGCCGCTGCCGCCCTTCAGCTTGTCCACGTTGGAAATACTGAGGCCGTTGTGCGTCACAACCGCGCTGGTGTTGTCAGTCAGCAGCCAGTCAGCCGCCAGATTACTCTCCAGGCTGTCCGCACCCGTACCGCCCTTCAGTGCACTGAGGTCATAGAACGCCATGCCAGCGGCACCTACATAGACCTCCAACTCGTTGTCAGTCGCCATGGTGTATTCAGTGCCGGTAGCACTACCGACCAGAATGCCGCTGCCGCCCTTCAGCTTGTCCACGTTGGAAATACTGAGGCCGTTGTGCGTCACAACCGCGCTGGTGTTGTCAGTCAGCAGCCAGTCAGCCGCCAGATTACTCTCCAGGCTGTCCGCACCCGTACCGCCCTTCAGTGCACTGAGGTCATAGAACGCCATACCAGCAGCACCTACATAGACCTCCAACTCGTTGTCAGTCGCCATGGTGTATTCAGTGCCGGTAGCACTACCGACCAGAATGCCGCTGCCGCCCTTCAGCTTGTCCACGTTGGAAATGGTGAGGCCGTTGTGCGTCACAACCGCGCTGGTGTTGTCAGTCAGCAGCCAGTCAGCCGCCAGATTACTCTCCAGGCTGTCCGCACCCGTACCGCCCTTCAGTGCACTGAGGTCATAGAACGCCATGCCAGCAGCACCTACATAGACCTCCAACTCGTTGTCAGTCGCCATGGTGTATTCAGTGCCGGTAGCACTACCGACCAGAATGCCGCTGCCGCCCTTCAGCTTGTCCACGTTGGAAATGGTGAGGCCGTTGTGCGTCACAACCGCGCTGGTGTTGTCAGTCAGCAGCCAGTCAGCCGCCAGATTACTCTCCAGGCTGTCCGCACCCGTACCGCCCTTCAGTGCACTGAGGTCATAGAACGCCATACCAGCGGCACCTACATAGACTTCCAACTCGTTGTCAGTCGCCATGGTGTATTCAGTGCCGGTAGCACTACCGACCAGAATGCCGCTTCCGCCCTTCAGCTTGTCCACGTTGGAGATAGTGATACCCCCGTGCTGCACTTCCCAGTCGCCGCCTGTCAGTTGCCAGCTGTCAAACACTGAACTAATAATGGAGTCATTCCCCGCCGTCTCACTCCCCTTCAGGTGGGCAAGATCATGAAATTCCATCCCCTCCACGGAAACTACAGTCTTCTCGTTAATAGTGCTAAAAAGGTAGTCAGAACCCTCGGATTTACCGATTAAGCCTCCATTATTAGCAATAAGATTATTTACACCATGGAAACTAACACCGTGGTTCTTCGCACTGTTTTCCCCCAAAACTATCCAATTAGCGCCAGAGTAACCTGTTACGCTATCGGCAAAACCCTGGGTATAAACATTTTTAACGCCGGTAAACTTAAATTCATTAGCACTATTATTATTTATATCTGTATAAGAAATCACATAGGTATCGTAAATATAAAAATCACCTTTTTGATTTTCACTAATAGTTACAGTGCTAGAGGCAATATCTCCTAAATTCAGGAAAGTAATTCCATTGATTTTATTCCCATCAAGTATTGCATCTTCAACTGACAGAGTATCCTCACCTGCAAGCCCATCGACACTATCAAGCTCAGAAAAAGTCATCCCAGAGGCTGTTAAAATAGGATTGCTGCTATCATCATTCAGTGAGAATTGATCAATATTATCGGTACCATAGAGCTTGCCTACAGTAACCTGTTTAATCTGCTTAAAGACCAAGGGGTCAACACTATTAAATAGTTTTACCTCACCAGACTCACCTGTAAGTTGAAGCCCCGCGCCATAGGCGATCGCATTAATGGTGTTATCCCCAGAGCCTGCATCAACGCTGCTTAAATCTCTAAACTCCAGACCACTGATAGTAATGTGGCCATCAATATCAACTGTAAAATCATCGTTATTAGAGCCCACACTGAGAAGCTCTGCGTTACTGCCAGAGAATTGTTCAACACTAGTAAATTGAATACCGTCGTGACTTACCGCACCAGAGTTAATTTCATATCCAATACCATTTCTACTTACTACAGAATCAACGCTACCCCCTGCATCCAGAGTTTTTAATTCTGAGATGGTCATTCCATAAATTGAAACAGTTCCAGAATCCACCATTGTGAAAACATCGACAAGATTAGTACCAAACAGACTCTCTGTTTCAACCAATTCAAACCCAGAAAAATCGATAGCGGAGCTTGCAAATTTCTGGGCGTTTCCGGAAAGATTAACATCAACCCCTAGGGCAATAGCCTTATCACTCTCACCTTTGTCGCCAGTCGCGGCATCCGCTGCTACGACATCAACATTGGTGAAGGTAATACCTTCTACTGCTACCTGATTCGCAGCGGAGCCTACCGTAAATTCATCGGCCGCATCGGTGCCGGTCAAGGTAATGGCGCTGTCGGAGTTCACCTTATTAAAACCGGAGAACAGCATCTTGCTGCTATCAAAGTCACCAGCGGTACTGGAGTTGTTCAGGCTGACATCGGCGGCAACTTTTAAGGTATTGCTGCCCCCACCGTTTACTTCTTCCAGACTGGTGAAATTAATACTGGCGATATCGAGGGCATTATCTCCAGCCACAATCGCAACATCACCGCTGGCGGAGACGTCCAAAATTTGGGTTTGCGCTTGGCCGATGCCGCTAAAGACAAAATTGGTGTCTGGCGTCGTCAACAGCTTCACTTCTTTGACGTTGCCAGTCAGCGCGAGGCCGGCGCTATACAGGGTGGCATCGACAATATCGTCCAGGCCAGTGAGGCCATCCGCATGCGCGCTGACACCACTAAGCGCGGCGAAGTTGACCCCGTTAACGGTAATGCTACCGTTATCCTGAACCGCGTAGGTCTCTTGCTGGGCGGTGCCCACCAGTTGGCTGCTGCCTGTCGCAGTGACGTTTTCCAGGTTGACGAAGTCGATCGCGCTGTGGCTAAAGCCACCGCTGTTATCGCTCAGGGTAAAGTCGGTATCGGCCAGGCCGGTTAATGCATCGCCGTTGTCGGTGGGGTTATCACCACCATCGACCTTGCTGACGCCGTAAAAGTCGATGTTCTGGCTCTGCACGACGATGTCGCCACTGAGATCCACCACGGCAAAACTGTCCGCGCCGCTGGTGCCGGTAATCTCGCCGGTGTCGGTAACCTTTTCGATACCTTCAACGATAATCGTGCTGGTCGTGCCGTTAGTGACGGCAGCGCTAAACGATTGGCTGCCCAGCAGGCTGATGCCGGATACACCGCCGGCCTCTACGGTATCGCTACCACCGGCGGCAACGATTTTTTCCATCGCGGCGAAGGTCATCCTGTCGACAGTGACATCGCCATTGCTGGCGAGGGTATAGCTATCATTGCTATCGCTGTCAGCATCTCCGTTGAGTGTGGCCAGACCACCGCTGAGACTTTCAATTCCGGTAATGGTAATGCCGCTATGGGTTACCTGGTTATCGGTTGCGGTCAGGCTCCAGTCGCTGCTGCTCAAATTGCTGACCAGGCTATCTGCCGGGTCGGTATCTGATCCGTTGTCGGTAATACGGTCGATACCGGTAAAGGTCATTTCATTGACCGCTACCTCAATACCGCTGTTATCCTCCAGGGTAAATTCTTCTTTGCGACCGGCAACACCCACTAAGTTGGCATTTTGTGCGGCGAGGGTGTCGGCGTTGGAGAAGGTAATACCGCTGCTAATTACCTGTTTATTTGTCGCGGTCAACTGCCAGTCGGCACCATCCACTCCGGTCACGCTACCGCCACCGGCGCCAAGGTCTAATTCACTAATCCCGGTGAAGCCCATGGCATTAGCGGTAATCTCATTCGCAGCGAGAATAGTGATGCTGTCGCTTTTTGTCGCGGAGCCAAATAAGCGTTTATCAGTGACATTCCCGGTTTCAATTTCTTTGAAGAGCATGCCGTTGGTGGACAACTCTTTATCATTGCCGGTCAGATACACATCAATAGCCGTTGCGTTAACGATATCACTCTCACCTTTGTCACCAGTCGCGGCATCCGCTGCTACGACATCAACATTGGTGAAGGTAATACCTTCTACTGCTACCTGATTCGCAGCGGAGCCTACCGTAAATTCATCGGCCGCATCGGTGCCGGTCAAGGTAATGGCGCTGTCGGAGTTCACCTTATTAAAACCGGAGAACAGCATCTTGCTGCTATCAAAGTCACCAGCGGTACTGGAGTTGTTCAGGCTGACATCGGCGGCAACTTTTAAGGTATTGCTGCCCCCACCGTTTACTTCTTCCAGACTGGTGAAATTAATACTGGCGATATCGAGGGCATTATCTCCAGCCACAATCGCAACATCACCGCTGGCGGAGACGTCCAAAATTTGGGTTTGCGCTTGGCCGATGCCGCTAAAGACAAAATTGGTGTCTGGCGTCGTCAACAGCTTCACTTCTTTGACGTTGCCAGTCAGCGCGAGGCCGGCGCTATACAGGGTGGCATCGACAATATCGTCCAGGCCAGTGAGGCCATCCGCATGCGCGCTGACACCACTAAGCGCGGCGAAGTTGACCCCGTTAACGGTAATGCTACCGTTATCCTGAACCGCGTAGGTCTCTTGCTGGGCGGTGCCCACCAGTTGGCTGCTGCCTGTCGCAGTGACGTTTTCCAGGTTGACGAAGTCGATCGCGCTGTGGCTAAAGCCACCGCTGTTATCGCTCAGGGTAAAGTCGGTATCGGCCAGGCCGGTTAATGCATCGCCGTTGTCGGTGGGGTTATCACCACCATCGACCTTGCTGACGCCGTAAAAGTCGATGTTCTGGCTCTGCACGACGATGTCGCCACTGAGATCCACCACGGCAAAACTGTCCGCGCCGCTGGTGCCGGTAATCTCGCCGGTGTCGGTAACCTTTTCGATACCTTCAACGATAATCGTGCTGGTCGTGCCGTTAGTGACGGCAGCGCTAAACGATTGGCTGCCCAGCAGGCTGATGCCGGATACACCGCCGGCCTCTACGGTATCGCTACCACCGGCGGCAACGATTTTTTCCATCGCGGCGAAGGTCATCCTGTCGACAGTGACATCGCCATTGCTGGCGAGGGTATAGCTATCATTGCTATCGCTGTCAGCATCTCCGTTGAGTGTGGCCAGACCACCGCTGAGACTTTCAATTCCGGTAATGGTAATGCCGCTATGGGTTACCTGGTTATCGGTTGCGGTCAGGCTCCAGTCGCTGCTGCTCAAATTGCTGACCAGGCTATCTGCCGGGTCGGTATCTGATCCGTTGTCGGTAATACGGTCGATACCGGTAAAGGTCATTTCATTGACCGCTACCTCAATACCGCTGTTATCCTCCAGGGTAAATTCTTCTTTGCGACCGGCAACACCCACTAAGTTGGCATTTTGTGCGGCGAGGGTGTCGGCGTTGGAGAAGGTAATACCGCTGCTAATTACCTGTTTATTTGTCGCGGTCAACTGCCAGTCGGCACCATCCACTCCGGTCACGCTACCGCCACCGGCGCCAAGGTCTAATTCACTAATCCCGGTGAAGCCCATGGCATTAGCGGTAATCTCATTCGCAGCGAGAATAGTGATGCTGTCGCTTTTTGTCGCGGAGCCAAATAAGCGTTTATCAGTGACATTCCCGGTTTCAATTTCTTTGAAGAGCATGCCGTTGGTGGACAACTCTTTATCATTGCCGGTCAGATACACATCAATAGCCGTTGCGTTAACGATATCACTCTCACCTTTGTCACCAGTCGCGGCATCCGCTGCTACGACATCAACATTGGTGAAGGTAATACCTTCTACTGCTACCTGATTCGCAGCGGAGCCTACCGTAAATTCATCGGCCGCATCGGTGCCGGTCAAGGTAATGGCGCTGTCGGAGTTCACCTTATTAAAACCGGAGAACAGCATCTTGCTGCTATCAAAGTCACCAGCGGTACTGGAGTTGTTCAGGCTGACATCGGCGGCAACTTTTAAGGTATTGCTGCCCCCACCGTTTACTTCTTCCAGACTGGTGAAATTAATACTGGCGATATCGAGGGCATTATCTCCAGCCACAATCGCAACATCACCGCTGGCGGAGACGTCCAAAATTTGGGTTTGCGCTTGGCCGATGCCGCTAAAGACAAAATTGGTGTCTGGCGTCGTCAACAGCTTCACTTCTTTGACGTTGCCAGTCAGCGCGAGGCCGGCGCTATACAGGGTGGCATCGACAATATCGTCCAGGCCAGTGAGGCCATCCGCATGCGCGCTGACACCACTAAGCGCGGCGAAGTTGACCCCGTTAACGGTAATGCTACCGTTATCCTGAACCGCGTAGGTCTCTTGCTGGGCGGTGCCCACCAGTTGGCTGCTGCCTGTCGCAGTGACGTTTTCCAGGTTGACGAAGTCGATCGCGCTGTGGCTAAAGCCACCGCTGTTATCGCTCAGGGTAAAGTCGGTATCGGCCAGGCCGGTTAATGCATCGCCGTTGTCGGTGGGGTTATCACCACCATCGACCTTGCTGACGCCGTAAAAGTCGATGTTCTGGCTCTGCACGACGATGTCGCCACTGAGATCCACCACGGCAAAACTGTCCGCGCCGCTGGTGCCGGTAATCTCGCCGGTGTCGGTAACCTTTTCGATACCTTCAACGATAATCGTGCTGGTCGTGCCGTTAGTGACGGCAGCGCTAAACGATTGGCTGCCCAACAGGCTGATGCCGGATACACCGCCGGCCTCTACGGTATCGCTACCACCGGCGGCAACGATTTTTTCCATCGCGGCGAAGGTCATCCTGTCGACAGTGACATCGCCATTGCTGGCGAGGGTATAGCTATCATTGCTATCGCTGTCAGCATCTCCGTTGAGTGTGGCCAGACCACCGCTGAGACTTTCAATTCCGGTAATGGTAATGCCGCTATGGGTTACCTGGTTATCGGTTGCGGTCAGGCTCCAGTCGCTGCTGCTCAAATTGCTGACCAGGCTATCTGCCGGGTCGGTATCTGATCCGTTGTCGGTAATACGGTCGATACCGGTAAAGGTCATTTCATTGACCGCTACCTCAATACCGCTGTTATCCTCCAGGGTAAATTCTTCTTTGCGACCGGCAACACCCACTAAGTTGGCATTTTGTGCGGCGAGGGTGTCGGCGTTGGAGAAGGTAATACCGCTGCTAATTACCTGTTTATTTGTCGCGGTCAACTGCCAGTCGGCACCATCCACTCCGGTCACGCTACCGCCACCGGCGCCAAGGTCTAATTCACTAATCCCGGTGAAGCCCATGGCATTAGCGGTAATCTCATTCGCAGCGAGAATAGTGATGCTGTCGCTTTTTGTCGCGGAGCCAAATAAGCGTTTATCAGTGACATTCCCGGTTTCAATTTCTTTGAAGAGCATGCCGTTGGTGGACAACTCTTTATCATTGCCGGTCAGATACACATCAATAGCCGTTGCGTTAACGATATCACTCTCACCTTTGTCACCAGTCGCGGCATCCGCTGCTACGACATCAACATTGGTGAAGGTAATACCTTCTACTGCTACCTGATTCGCAGCGGAGCCTACCGTAAATTCATCGGCCGCATCGGTGCCGGTCAAGGTAATGGCGCTGTCGGAGTTCACCTTATTAAAACCGGAGAACAGCATCTTGCTGCTATCAAAGTCACCAGCGGTACTGGAGTTGTTCAGGCTGACATCGGCGGCAACTTTTAAGGTATTGCTGCCCCCACCGTTTACTTCTTCCAGACTGGTGAAATTAATACTGGCGATATCGAGGGCATTATCTCCAGCCACAATCGCAACATCACCGCTGGCGGAGACGTCCAAAATTTGGGTTTGCGCTTGGCCGATGCCGCTAAAGACAAAATTGGTGTCTGGCGTCGTCAACAGCTTCACTTCTTTGACGTTGCCAGTCAGCGCGAGGCCGGCGCTATACAGGGTGGCATCGACAATATCGTCCAGGCCAGTGAGGCCATCCGCATGCGCGCTGACACCACTAAGCGCGGCGAAGTTGACCCCGTTAACGGTAATGCTACCGTTATCCTGAACCGCGTAGGTCTCTTGCTGGGCGGTGCCCACCAGTTGGCTGCTGCCTGTCGCAGTGACGTTTTCCAGGTTGACGAAGTCGATCGCGCTGTGGCTAAAGCCACCGCTGTTATCGCTCAGGGTAAAGTCGGTATCGGCCAGGCCGGTTAATGCATCGCCGTTGTCGGTGGGGTTATCACCACCATCGACCTTGCTGACGCCGTAAAAGTCGATGTTCTGGCTCTGCACGACGATGTCGCCACTGAGATCCACCACGGCAAAACTGTCCGCGCCGCTGGTGCCGGTAATCTCGCCGGTGTCGGTAACCTTTTCGATACCTTCAACGATAATCGTGCTGGTCGTGCCGTTAGTGACGGCAGCGCTAAACGATTGGCTGCCCAGCAGGCTGATGCCGGATACACCGCCGGCCTCTACGGTATCGCTACCACCGGCGGCAACGATTTTTTCCATCGCGGCGAAGGTCATCCTGTCGACAGTGACATCGCCATTGCTGGCGAGGGTATAGCTATCATTGCTATCGCTGTCAGCATCTCCGTTGAGTGTGGCCAGACCACCGCTGAGACTTTCAATTCCGGTAATGGTAATGCCGCTATGGGTTACCTGGTTATCGGTTGCGGTCAGGCTCCAGTCGCTGCTGCTCAAATTGCTGACCAGGCTATCTGCCGGGTCGGTATCTGATCCGTTGTCGGTAATACGGTCGATACCGGTAAAGGTCATTTCATTGACCGCTACCTCAATACCGCTGTTATCCTCCAGGGTAAATTCTTCTTTGCGACCGGTAACACCCACTAAGTTGGCATTTTGTGCGGCGAGGGTGTCGGCGTTGGAGAAGGTAATACCGCTGCTAATTACCTGTTTATTTGTCGCGGTCAACTGCCAGTCGGCACCATCCACTCCGGTCACGCTACCGCCACCGGCGCCAAGGTCTAATTCACTAATCCCGGTGAAGCCCATGGCATTAGCGGTAATCTCATTCGCAGCGAGAATAGTGATGCTGTCGCTTTTTGTCGCGGAGCCAAATAAGCGTTTATCAGTGACATTCCCGGTTTCAATTTCTTTGAAGAGCATGCCGTTGGTGGACAACTCTTTATCATTGCCGGTCAGATACACATCAATAGCCGTTGCGTTAACGATATCACTCTCACCTTTGTCACCAGTCGCGGCATCCGCTGCTACGACATCAACATTGGTGAAGGTAATACCTTCTACTGCTACCTGATTCGCAGCGGAGCCTACCGTAAATTCATCGGCCGCATCGGTGCCGGTCAAGGTAATGGCGCTGTCGGAGTTCACCTTATTAAAACCGGAGAACAGCATCTTGCTGCTATCAAAGTCACCAGCGGTACTGGAGTTGTTCAGGCTGACATCGGCGGCAACTTTTAAGGTATTGCTGCCCCCACCGTTTACTTCTTCCAGACTGGTGAAATTAATACTGGCGATATCGAGGGCATTATCTCCAGCCACAATCGCAACATCACCGCTGGCGGAGACGTCCAAAATTTGGGTTTGCGCTTGGCCGATGCCGCTAAAGACAAAATTGGTGTCTGGCGTCGTCAACAGCTTCACTTCTTTGACGTTGCCAGTCAGCGCGAGGCCGGCGCTATACAGGGTGGCATCGACAATATCGTCCAGGCCAGTGAGGCCATCCGCATGCGCGCTGACACCACTAAGCGCGGCGAAGTTGACCCCGTTAACGGTAATGCTACCGTTATCCTGAACCGCGTAGGTCTCTTGCTGGGCGGTGCCCACCAGTTGGCTGCTGCCTGTCGCAGTGACGTTTTCCAGGTTGACGAAGTCGATCGCGCTGTGGCTAAAGCCACCGCTGTTATCGCTCAGGGTAAAGTCGGTATCGGCCAGGCCGGTTAATGCATCGCCGTTGTCGGTGGGGTTATCACCACCATCGACCTTGCTGACGCCGTAAAAGTCGATGTTCTGGCTCTGCACGACGATGTCGCCACTGAGATCCACCACGGCAAAACTGTCCGCGCCGCTGGTGCCGGTAATCTCGCCGGTGTCGGTAACCTTTTCGATACCTTCAACGATAATCGTGCTGGTCGTGCCGTTAGTGACGGCAGCGCTAAACGATTGGCTGCCCAGCAGGCTGATGCCGGATACACCGCCGGCCTCTACGGTATCGCTACCACCGGCGGCAACGATTTTTTCCATCGCGGCGAAGGTCATCCTGTCGACAGTGACATCGCCATTGCTGGCGAGGGTATAGCTATCATTGCTATCGCTGTCAGCATCTCCGTTGAGTGTGGCCAGACCACCGCTGAGACTTTCAATTCCGGTAATGGTAATGCCGCTATGGGTTACCTGGTTATCGGTTGCGGTCAGGCTCCAGTCGCTGCTGCTCAAATTGCTGACCAGGCTATCTGCCGGGTCGGTATCTGATCCGTTGTCGGTAATACGGTCGATACCGGTAAAGGTCATTTCATTGACCGCTACCTCAATACCGCTGTTATCCTCCAGGGTAAATTCTTCTTTGCGACCGGCAACACCCACTAAGTTGGCATTTTGTGCGGCGAGGGTGTCGGCGTTGGAGAAGGTAATACCGCTGCTAATTACCTGTTTATTTGTCGCGGTCAACTGCCAGTCGGCACCATCCACTCCGGTCACGCTACCGCCACCGGCGCCAAGGTCTAATTCACTAATCCCGGTGAAGCCCATGGCATTAGCGGTAATCTCATTCGCAGCGAGAATAGTGATGCTGTCGCTTTTTGTCGCGGAGCCAAATAAGCGTTTATCAGTGACATTCCCGGTTTCAATTTCTTTGAAGAGCATGCCGTTGGTGGACAACTCTTTATCATTGCCGGTCAGATACACATCAATAGCCGTTGCGTTAACGATATCACTCTCACCTTTGTCACCAGTCGCGGCATCCGCTGCTACGACATCAACATTGGTGAAGGTAATACCTTCTACTGCTACCTGATTCGCAGCGGAGCCTACCGTAAATTCATCGGCCGCATCGGTGCCGGTCAAGGTAATGGCGCTGTCGGAGTTCACCTTATTAAAACCGGAGAACAGCATCTTGCTGCTATCAAAGTCACCAGCGGTACTGGAGTTGTTCAGGCTGACATCGGCGGCAACTTTTAAGGTATTGCTGCCCCCACCGTTTACTTCTTCCAGACTGGTGAAATTAATACTGGCGATATCGAGGGCATTATCTCCAGCCACAATCGCAACATCACCGCTGGCGGAGACGTCCAAAATTTGGGTTTGCGCTTGGCCGATGCCGCTAAAGACAAAATTGGTGTCTGGCGTCGTCAACAGCTTCACTTCTTTGACGTTGCCAGTCAGCGCGAGGCCGGCGCTATACAGGGTGGCATCGACAATATCGTCCAGGCCAGTGAGGCCATCCGCATGCGCGCTGACACCACTAAGCGCGGCGAAGTTGACCCCGTTAACGGTAATGCTACCGTTATCCTGAACCGCGTAGGTCTCTTGCTGGGCGGTGCCCACCAGTTGGCTGCTGCCTGTCGCAGTGACGTTTTCCAGGTTGACGAAGTCGATCGCGCTGTGGCTAAAGCCACCGCTGTTATCGCTCAGGGTAAAGTCGGTATCGGCCAGGCCGGTTAATGCATCGCCGTTGTCGGTGGGGTTATCACCACCATCGACCTTGCTGACGCCGTAAAAGTCGATGTTCTGGCTCTGCACGACGATGTCGCCACTGAGATCCACCACGGCAAAACTGTCCGCGCCGCTGGTGCCGGTAATCTCGCCGGTGTCGGTAACCTTTTCGATACCTTCAACGATAATCGTGCTGGTCGTGCCGTTAGTGACGGCAGCGCTAAACGATTGGCTGCCCAGCAGGCTGATGCCGGATACACCGCCGGCCTCTACGGTATCGCTACCACCGGCGGCAACGATTTTTTCCATCGCGGCGAAGGTCATCCTGTCGACAGTGACATCGCCATTGCTGGCGAGGGTATAGCTATCATTGCTATCGCTGTCAGCATCTCCGTTGAGTGTGGCCAGACCACCGCTGAGACTTTCAATTCCGGTAATGGTAATGCCGCTATGGGTTACCTGGTTATCGGTTGCGGTCAGGCTCCAGTCGCTGCTGCTCAAATTGCTGACCAGGCTATCTGCCGGGTCGGTATCTGATCCGTTGTCGGTAATACGGTCGATACCGGTAAAGGTCATTTCATTGACCGCTACCTCAATACCGCTGTTATCCTCCAGGGTAAATTCTTCTTTGCGACCGGCAACACCCACTAAGTTGGCATTTTGTGCGGCGAGGGTGTCGGCGTTGGAGAAGGTAATACCGCTGCTAATTACCTGTTTATTTGTCGCGGTCAACTGCCAGTCGGCACCATCCACTCCGGTCACGCTACCGCCACCGGCGCCAAGGTCTAATTCACTAATCCCGGTGAAGCCCATGGCATTAGCGGTAATCTCATTCGCAGCGAGAATAGTGATGCTGTCGCTTTTTGTCGCGGAGCCAAATAAGCGTTTATCAGTGACATTCCCGGTTTCAATTTCTTTGAAGAGCATGCCGTTGGTGGACAACTCTTTATCATTGCCGGTCAGATACACATCAATAGCCGTTGCGTTAACGATATCACTCTCACCTTTGTCACCAGTCGCGGCATCCGCTGCTACGACATCAACATTGGTGAAGGTAATACCTTCTACTGCTACCTGATTCGCAGCGGAGCCTACCGTAAATTCATCGGCCGCATCGGTGCCGGTCAAGGTAATGGCGCTGTCGGAGTTCACCTTATTAAAACCGGAGAACAGCATCTTGCTGCTATCAAAGTCACCAGCGGTACTGGAGTTGTTCAGGCTGACATCGGCGGCAACTTTTAAGGTATTGCTGCCCCCACCGTTTACTTCTTCCAGACTGGTGAAATTAATACTGGCGATATCGAGGGCATTATCTCCAGCCACAATCGCAACATCACCGCTGGCGGAGACGTCCAAAATTTGGGTTTGCGCTTGGCCGATGCCGCTAAAGACAAAATTGGTGTCTGGCGTCGTCAACAGCTTCACTTCTTTGACGTTGCCAGTCAGCGCGAGGCCGGCGCTATACAGGGTGGCATCGACAATATCGTCCAGGCCAGTGAGGCCATCCGCATGCGCGCTGACACCACTAAGCGCGGCGAAGTTGACCCCGTTAACGGTAATGCTACCGTTATCCTGAACCGCGTAGGTCTCTTGCTGGGCGGTGCCCACCAGTTGGCTGCTGCCTGTCGCAGTGACGTTTTCCAGGTTGACGAAGTCGATCGCGCTGTGGCTAAAGCCACCGCTGTTATCGCTCAGGGTAAAGTCGGTATCGGCCAGGCCGGTTAATGCATCGCCGTTGTCGGTGGGGTTATCACCACCATCGACCTTGCTGACGCCGTAAAAGTCGATGTTCTGGCTCTGCACGACGATGTCGCCACTGAGATCCACCACGGCAAAACTGTCCGCGCCGCTGGTGCCGGTAATCTCGCCGGTGTCGGTAACCTTTTCGATACCTTCAACGATAATCGTGCTGGTCGTGCCGTTAGTGACGGCAGCGCTAAACGATTGGCTGCCCAGCAGGCTGATGCCGGATACACCGCCGGCCTCTACGGTATCGCTACCACCGGCGGCAACGATTTTTTCCATCGCGGCGAAGGTCATCCTGTCGACAGTGACATCGCCATTGCTGGCGAGGGTATAGCTATCATTGCTATCGCTGTCAGCATCTCCGTTGAGTGTGGCCAGACCACCGCTGAGACTTTCAATTCCGGTAATGGTAATGCCGCTATGGGTTACCTGGTTATCGGTTGCGGTCAGGCTCCAGTCGCTGCTGCTCAAATTGCTGACCAGGCTATCTGCCGGGTCGGTATCTGATCCGTTGTCGGTAATACGGTCGATACCGGTAAAGGTCATTTCATTGACCGCTACCTCAATACCGCTGTTATCCTCCAGGGTAAATTCTTCTTTGCGACCGGCAACACCCACTAAGTTGGCATTTTGTGCGGCGAGGGTGTCGGCGTTGGAGAAGGTAATACCGCTGCTAATTACCTGTTTATTTGTCGCGGTCAACTGCCAGTCGGCACCATCCACTCCGGTCACGCTACCGCCACCGGCGCCAAGGTCTAATTCACTAATCCCGGTGAAGCCCATGGCATTAGCGGTAATCTCATTCGCAGCGAGAATAGTGATGCTGTCGCTTTTTGTCGCGGAGCCAAATAAGCGTTTATCAGTGACATTCCCGGTTTCAATTTCTTTGAAGAGCATGCCGTTGGTGGACAACTCTTTATCATTGCCGGTCAGATACACATCAATAGCCGTTGCGTTAACGATATCACTCTCACCTTTGTCACCAGTCGCGGCATCCGCTGCTACGACATCAACATTGGTGAAGGTAATACCTTCTACTGCTACCTGATTCGCAGCGGAGCCTACCGTAAATTCATCGGCCGCATCGGTGCCGGTCAAGGTAATGGCGCTGTCGGAGTTCACCTTATTAAAACCGGAGAACAGCATCTTGCTGCTATCAAAGTCACCAGCGGTACTGGAGTTGTTCAGGCTGACATCGGCGGCAACTTTTAAGGTATTGCTGCCCCCACCGTTTACTTCTTCCAGACTGGTGAAATTAATACTGGCGATATCGAGGGCATTATCTCCAGCCACAATCGCAACATCACCGCTGGCGGAGACGTCCAAAATTTGGGTTTGCGCTTGGCCGATGCCGCTAAAGACAAAATTGGTGTCTGGCGTCGTCAACAGCTTCACTTCTTTGACGTTGCCAGTCAGCGCGAGGCCGGCGCTATACAGGGTGGCATCGACAATATCGTCCAGGCCAGTGAGGCCATCCGCATGCGCGCTGACACCACTAAGCGCGGCGAAGTTGACCCCGTTAACGGTAATGCTACCGTTATCCTGAACCGCGTAGGTCTCTTGCTGGGCGGTGCCCACCAGTTGGCTGCTGCCTGTCGCAGTGACGTTTTCCAGGTTGACGAAGTCGATCGCGCTGTGGCTAAAGCCACCGCTGTTATCGCTCAGGGTAAAGTCGGTATCGGCCAGGCCGGTTAATGCATCGCCGTTGTCGGTGGGGTTATCACCACCATCGACCTTGCTGACGCCGTAAAAGTCGATGTTCTGGCTCTGCACGACGATGTCGCCACTGAGATCCACCACGGCAAAACTGTCCGCGCCGCTGGTGCCGGTAATCTCGCCGGTGTCGGTAACCTTTTCGATACCTTCAACGATAATCGTGCTGGTCGTGCCGTTAGTGACGGCAGCGCTAAACGATTGGCTGCCCAACAGGCTGATGCCGGATACGCCGCTGGCCTCTACGGTATCGGTGCCACCGGCGGCAACGATTTTTTCCATCGCGACGAAGGTCATATCATCGACGGTGACATTGCCATTGCTAGCGAGGGTATAGCTATCATTACTATCGCCGTCGACATCTCCGTTGAGGGTGGCCTTACCACCCTTAAATGCATTAGCATTTAAAAAGTCAATTCCACTATGGTTAACTTGATTATCCAGTGAAGTTAGAGTCCACTCGGCAGAATTAACTGTGCTAGTTACAGTATCTTCACCGCCAGCGGTATCAATTAAATCAATATCAGAAAAGGTAAAATTTGAGTTATCGGATGCATATTTAGATAAAGTAAAAGCCTTATTACCTGTAACAGTTATTGAATCATTACCATCATCTAAGAAGTAAAATTTATCAATACCCGCTCCACCCGTAACAACAAAGTTCTGGTTCTTGTCAGCGTTAGTATATGTAATTGTACCTAGGCGATTATCAGAGCCGCCCCCACCCAAGCCTACATTCAAATATAAATCAACGTTTGTGCTTTGCCCATTAACTTCAATTGAGCCAAAGTTTTGAAATGATCCATCAATATCAAAACCCACGCGCTTCATTGCTATTGAGCCTTTATTAATAAAGTCTCCGCCAGCCTCTACAAAAAACTTACCATCGTTCACTCCTTCACTGGAGTAAAGATTCACTCCTTCATCAATATAAATATTATTATCAGATATTAGGGTTAGTTTCTTAGAGCTGCTACCCCAGTCAATACTGTCTCCTATCCAAATACCTTCGCTATATGGATCCGTATCTGAACCAGTCGTATTGATGTCCGTTGATGGATTATTGTCTATCTGCTGGCTGGCAGAATCTGCTGTGACTCTAATCGTTATGTGATTATTTCCCAGCAAACCCTGTAAGGTTTCAGTTGTCATGCAATTACTGGAACAGTCATCCTCAGCAGCGATATAAAACCAACCGGGATCTAGCAACCATTCCCCATCTTTGCCATCAACTGAGCCAAGAGTGGAAACAAACAAACTGTCTTCACCAAGATTTAAATTAACCTTACCAGAAGTCTCTACAAAGCCCCCATCACCACCTTGCTCACCAGATTCGGCTAGAATAGTTCCGGCAAACTCAGTGGTATGATCCGCCCAAACAATAACCTCACCGCCATCGCCTTGCCCCATACCACTGACATCAATATGGGCATCTTTAGTAACTTTGGTTTTTTTGGCATTACGAACCTGGTCATTCTTTCCTTGATAATCACCACCGATTAATACTTCACCGCCATCAGCCGTACCACGTGCATCTATGATGCCGCTGACCAGTACTTCATCGCCGAGAACCATGACCTCGCCGCCACGCCCAGCGGTGCCGCGGACATCAATTTTTCCCCTATGCTCTGCGGTATCCCCTTCGATCACCACCTGTCCACCAGTGGCTCCTGCGGCTTGCAATTCGCCACTATTGATTACACTGGAGCCGGAACCAAATAAACGGATTTTGCCTCCGCTGGTGTCGATTCCCTGGGCCTTAATCGTGCCTTCGTTATTTACTGCAGCAGTAAATAAGTCACCGGATACGCTCGCTTCCAGGAGAACCTGGGCACCATTAATATTACCTTCATTTAAAACGGCGCTATCAACACCGAGGTCGTTTTCCATCACCTCTTTAGTGACTTGTACACCGATCATGCCGTCGGCATCGAAGGTAAGGATCGCTTCATCTGCAGCGGCCAAACTGACTAGCTCTGCGCTAATCAGGCCTGAAGAGGCGTTAGTGACCTGTTTACCTACCAATACAGCACTGGCTGCATTGATAACACCTTTATTGACCACAAAGCCTGCGGAGCCATCTTCCCCCGTAAAAGTGAAGTCGCCATTCATAAAATCCTCGGGGCTCATATCGAGTCCAGAAGCGGTTATAGCGCCGACATTGATAGTGGCACTTTCGGTAAAAAGTACCCCGCGTGGGTTTACTAGAATAACGTGGCCATTGGCTTCAATAGCGCCATGAATCGTACTCGCACTTTGATCCAAAATTCGGTTGAGTACGATTGAGGAGGTATTTGGCTGAAGAAACTTTACAAGCTCTTCAGCACTCAGATTAAAAGAATCCCAATCTATAGAAAGCAGATCGGTATTTTGATCGATTGTTGTGGTCGTGCCATTCACATCGATTGTGCCACTACCGCCGGTTACCACACCGCCTTCCGGGCCTGCATGTGCCAATGGGCTTAGTAAGCCTGCAAACATGCCAGCATACGCTAAGCGGGATACCTTGATTGCAGAAGTCAGTTTTTTCAGTTCAAGAGTATTTTTTTGGGCTTTCATACCGGTACCTTGCATAGAGCGGTCAGGTCAGCTTCAGCTATCGATGAATTCTGAATTATTAGTTATAAAAAATAGAAAAGTCTGCATAGACCATTGGTTGATCTATATCTTCCCCAGTACCTTCGATGGAAGAGTCTTTTTCAATAGGCCAGCCGACTGATACTTTGCTGGAGAAGAATTCATTCCAGCTGAACTTAAACAGAAGACCGCCACCAGCAAGCCTTGCCCAGTCATCTTCTTTTCCATCTTTATAATTGTTTACAATGCCGTAACCCACATCGGCAAACAGTGCAATTTGCACAATATCGTTCAGGCGTTGACCAAACAGGATAGGGTTAACCACTTCTGGGAAGCTGGGATACCACTCGGCAGATAAAAGCCCAGCTCTATCGGCGGAAAAGTCTCGTACATCAAAGGCTCTAACTCCGTTAGCGCCCCCTAATGACATCTGTTCAAATGCTGGCAGGGGGTTATCGCTGTGTTGTACTCGGCTTTTAATTATTAAGCGAGATTGATCTTCCGTGAACGGCATAGGCAGGAACAGCAGTGAACTGCTATTTAAAGAAATCTTGGCAAAGTGATCTCCGCGTGCCGCTTGTAGGTCTTCCTCCAGTTCTCTCTGATGTTCACCATATTGAACACTGGTGCTTAATATATTGAGCATGGGAATAGAACCACTGGAGAGGTGATCCATATAAAAACCTAATTCACCCCCGTACACATGATCACCCGGCTCATCAAACTGGGTGATTGCGCGCAGATTTGACTTTTTCTCAGTAAGTCCGAATGAACCCGTCAAATTGAAATCCCTGGAACGACGGAATTTATGATCTACTGTTAGCGCGTAGCTGGTATTATCCCCGTGAATATCAAGGACATTTAAAGGGTTATCTGGATCTTCAACATCACGCAATACAAAATCATTGTAATCTGTAGAAAGTTGAAGCCTGGTGCGCGGACCAAATAATGGAAGGCTGTATCTTAACTGACCAAGATCGGAGCCAAAGTTTGAGTCAAAATCCGTAACATTAGTTGACTTCAAATAGCCTATAGTCAGGGCATCCCCAATACCCAAAGGGTTCAGCCAGTCTACAGTTGTATAAAACCTTTGATCGCCGGTATAAGCTGATCCGTGGTTATCGGCCCTGAAGGAGGTTTTCCAGCTGCTAGCATCACGAACTTTCAAATTCAGCTTGGTCTCACCCGGATTTTCTCCAGCACTAAAATAGCCGGTAACATTTAATCCAGGCAGATCATTTAGAAGGTAAAGTCCTTCTTCAATATTATCATGGTTGACCAGCTTACCTTTTTGTTCTTCAAAAGGCTTAGCCAGTTGTTCCAGAGCATATTTGTTATTGTCTTCTGCAGCGACCTGCCCCAACAACCCTTCTTGTACAGTTAGGGTTACAACACCATCTTCAACATCTTGAGCGGGTATTTGAACCTGAGCGAGAAAAAGGCCCTGACGGCGATAAAAATTAGTCAGTTCGGCGGCAATTTCTTCCAGATCAGCGTAACTTAAACCACGTTCTTTATTCTGCTTTTCTATTACACTGACAAGTTTTTTGAGTTCAGCTGGCCCCAAACCACCTGGATTAAATTGGGCTTGCATATTACCCAATAAAATTGCCAATTCCTCTAGGTTATCAACCGTATAACCACTAGCGAGGATTTTATCTTCTTTCATAAATTTAACACGAAGCTTTTCTGCCATCTCTTCAATAACTTCGCGTTCAATACCAAATTCTGGATACTCTTCCAGCCTGTGGAATTGAAATTCTTTAACCGTAATCCGTGGGCCCTGATTGCGCTGAGATATCTCTGGAATCTCAGTATTCAGATTTGGATCTTCAGCTTCATAGGTGCGCTGTAGAAAGTCTTTGGTTACGTCCGCCTCATTGACTGTTGGCGTATTTTGATCGAAAGCCTGCCTTACACGACTGCGGAAGCTGGAACCTTCGTCTTGAGCATAAACAGGCAAATTCGATAATAGAAAGCCTACGCCAATAAATAGCGCCAGCTTACTTTTTCCAAGCCCAAGCATAACTCCCCCAAATTACTCTTATTTAATTGGCCGATTTCAATCTTCACATGACTGGAGACGGCGTATTTTTATTAATTTACATCTCTAACAATGCGAAAGCCTGTTAATGCATCTGCAAGCCCTGCATGCAACCTTTTGGATGTAGCGAGACAGCGGCTCATGGGGTCTTGTCGATTACCGCCAAGCGCAAGTAACTCCCCGTCAGTACCTTTCGCCCACTCCTGAACATTGCCTACAGCATTCACTAAGCCAAACCTGTTTGTCGATCCGTCCTGGGCAGGCACTAA
This sequence comes from Microbulbifer mixtoriginis (SeqCode), assembly GCF_052466715.1. Classification (NCBI taxonomy): domain Bacteria; kingdom Pseudomonadati; phylum Pseudomonadota; class Gammaproteobacteria; order Cellvibrionales; family Microbulbiferaceae; genus Microbulbifer; species Microbulbifer mixtoriginis (SeqCode). The sequence goes on from NZ_CP174288.1 coordinate 4,198,734, forward strand.
CTCAGCCCCCTTTTCAATACCGCCATACTTTAAATGGCAGTTGCGGTCTGCAACTTCTTCCTCGCCATTAGCGCTGGCAGCTGCAAACCATTCCTGCTCTGATGGAAGGCGATAGCGGTACCCCGTCTCATCGGATAACCAGGTGATATACGCTTCTGCGTCTTGAAGAGTTAAGTTGTTGGCTGGCAGATCACCCGCGGCGATATCAATGGCTGCACATTGTTTGGTTGCACTACAATAGTGCTCGAGGTCTCGGTTACTTACTTCATACTTACCAACTGCCAAGGGCCGACCACTCACACCTCGAACCACTACCATTGCTGGCCCCTTGGTACCATCTGCAAGGCGATCTCGACAACTGTAGCGATCTCCCCTGCCACCGCTACCTGGGATTAGGTGACCACAAAAATCCAGCTTGAATTCTTTGAGGGGTTGATAACCGGGTAGAAGCGCCCTGAACTCATCGACTAGAGCCTCTGTCCTTTGTGGGTCTTCAGCACCCAATTTGGTGGCACAGTTATTAAGCTCTTCACCAACAACCGGACGAATCTGTCTGGCTTTAACACTATCTAGCCTTGCCAGCTGAGATAACTGCGCTCCCACTGCGGCGACATTCATATCAAAGCCACAGGTTAGTGTGGATTCCATATTGGCCAGAACAGTGTCGATTTGCTTGTTTTTAATAGAGTCTAAGCGTCGGCGTTCAGCGCGTTCTTCCGCAAGACGAATGCGCTCAGCCTCACGCTCCGCCTCTAGGCGCTCAGCCTCCAAGCGAGCTCGCAGGTTCTCTCTATCCGTAGCCAGCTGGGATTTGATCGCAACAGCTTGGCTGGATACGCCATACCAGCTGGCAGCACTTTCCAGCATGGAATCCGCTTGATCCAGATTACCCAGGTTTAACTGACCGGTAGCCGCGGCGAGAAACAGCTCCGAAATTTCACGGCGTTTATTATCGAGAAATTCTTCATCGCTGGGGTTGAGCTCAGAATACTCATGAAGTTCAAGGCGGAGGTCCTTCTCCCAGGCTGGAGTAAGGATACTCAGTGACACCAAACGATTAATCGCTTCTTTTTTATCACTGATTCGCCGCTGTAGTAACTCTTCCTGGAGCTTCTTTTCAAGCTCAATCTTTACTCTTTCTTGCTCAGCCGTATTCTGCTGTTCCAAGTGGCTATAGCCCACCCCAGCACCTACAAGCACCATGGTGAAAGCCCCACCTAATACCCACTTCCAGGTATTGCTGACAAAAAACGTCTGAACAAATTTTTCTACTGTGTCAGTACGATCTTCTCGTTTTAGCTGCAGAGCGGCTTCAAGAGCACGCCACTCCCGTCGATTTAACCCCCTAATACGTTTCGGGCGTAGCTTCTTTTCTAAGGCCTTATCAGCGGGAACCTTGTCATAAGGATGTCGGCCACAAAATAGCTCGTAGGCCACACACCCGAGGGCATAGACATCATCAGATGGAGCGGGCTCACCCCCTTTCAGCATCTCGTAACTGGCATAGGCGGGCGTCAAAGCTCCCAGACTGCCAGCATCAAAAACCGTAGTCTCGCCAGTTTTATTGGCGATCCCCCCTTCAGATACGGCTCGAGCAATACCGAAGTCAAAAACCTTCGCACCTTTCTTACTGGTAACAAAGATATTGCCAGGCTTAAAGTCGGAGTGGACGATCTTATGGGAATGAGCGTAAATGAGGGCCTGGGAAATATCAGAAAAAACAGAACGCGCCTTTTCGGGCTCCAGCCCAACATCCGCATGCTCTCGCAGGAGTTTGTCAAGCGGTGCACCCTCAAGAAACTCCATGGTCATAAAGACCCGATCACCATCGCGGTCAAAATCGTAAACCGTTACGATGTTGGGGTGGGCTAGTGTTTGTGACTTACGCGCTTCCCGTTGTAAGGAAATAAAGGCATCAGGATGTTTCTGGAAATCATCATTTAACAGCTTGATTGCTACATAAGGCTCGCTGTCATTCGCTTCCAGCTTACGGCGATCAAGTGCCTTATAAACAGCCCCCATACCGCCAACCCCAAGGAGCTTATCTAACTCAAATCGCCCCTTGATCACTGTTTTGGTTACAGCGCCAGATGGCAACGGCTCAAAAGAGTCAGAAGTAACAATAGGGTTTGCAGAAATTCCACCAGAGAGTTGGCCCGGCTCTTTCTTTTGGCCGGTATTCTTTCGAGGTGCAGGGCTAAAAACTGTTGCATCTGGATTAAACCCAGATGCAGCAGAGGGCAGTATTGCCTGCGCACCACGCACCGGAGGGTGATCATTTTTCCCAGTGGAGTCCTGATTAACAACGACGGTTACGTCGCCATCATCTGTCAGTCCCTTTTTAGATTGATCCGGTCCGGGCAGATTGCCGTTCGGCCGAACAACACGTGTCTTATCGTTCAATTCCGCCTCCATGGGAAAGCTTTTCGACACATCCAAAGACCGTAACAAAATATTGCTACGGGCAGGTTGTCAAGCTAATTAAGGGGCAAAGTATATCGAACAGCCTTTTAGGCAACAATGAACAGGTAAGCAAATATATTTGACTATAAGCTGTTTTGAAAAAACTACTCGACAATTACAGACTCAGAGGAGACACTGATACTGAAGACAATTAATTACACCTTCTTACAAGCTCATCTGACAAAAGAAAATCCCTAACTTAAAATATTTTATTAACGTGATACCGTTAACAATTCTTAATATTTTCCTCAGATTCTCACTTTTTTTGACATCAAGCTTTTCTGTTCAATAGAAAATTAATTAGTGTCAGAGTCGAATAAGCGCAGACGGCATACCTCCAGCAATCAATATACTCCCCTGGATAATTAGTGCCAGAGTCGATTTTATAAGCTGAAAATTCGGTTTTTTTTTGTATTTCACTCTGTTTAAATCACCTCAGTTGTCATTGCGACACCATCTGAGTTACCGCACTAATGCGGTAGCAAGGAACTAACCACCAATATCTCAAGCCAACAAAGAGGGATTTCCCATGGCTATTTACATGAACTTCAACAGCCTCGCCACTAAGGGTAACGTTACTGCCAAGGGCTACGAAGACTGGATCGAAGTTGACAGCTTCAACTTTGGTGTTGGTCGCGGTATCACTATGGAAGCCGGCGCTACCTCCAACCGTGAAGCTTCTCGTCCGAGCCTGAGCGAAGTTACCTTCACCAAGCGTATTGACGCTGCATCTGGTGGCCTGTTTAAGGCTTCCGTAACTGGTGACGAAGGCGTACCTGTTGAGATCCACGTTGTACAAACTGGCGCTAACTCTGTAGAAAAGTATGCTGTGTATAAGCTGGAAAACGTACTGATCTCCTCTTACAGCATCGGCGCTTCTGCTGGCGGCGCACCTCAGGAATCCATCTCCCTGAGCTTTGCCAAGATTGAGGCTGACCTCAATCACGCAGACAAATCCAACAAGAACCCCAAAAACATGCGTGTTGGATACGACCTCACTACCGCTACTCCGCTGTAATAGGTCTATACCCTTTTGGGATAAGATGGCCTGCAGAATCTCTGCGGGCTGTCTACAGGTCTTTAGCTGAATGCTCATTGAGTTTTCAGCTAAAGATCTGCAAATCTGCTAGTTTCTCATTTCTTTCAGGCACCGTAGGGATAGTTGGGGCTGCCCATGGCTACACTCAATCAAGATAAAAGAATGATTACGGTCGATAGCCCGGTTGGCACAGATGCGCTAATTGCTACGACCCTGCAAGGCGAAGAGCATATATCTAAGCTTTTCCGCTATGAAGTGCAATTGCTTTCTGATGACCATGCTATTGAACAAAAGGATATTGTTGGCAAACCAGTAACAGTTTCCATTCATCACTCTGAAACACCTCGCCATATCAATGGTTACGTTACCCAGTTCTCTCTACATGATGTTAATGCTGAGGGTGTACGCAGTTATAGCGCCATTTTGCAACCGGGTCTGTGGTTTACCAGTTTGGCTGGCAGCAACCGAGTCTTTGAAAACAAATCTGCCAAGCAGATTCTAGAAGAGGTTCTGGGAGAATATAGCCGAGTAATAAAACTCACGTTAAAGTTAAATGCTGAGTATATTACCCGTGAATATTGTGTTCAGTTTGACGAGAGCGACTTTGATTTTATCAATCGCCTGATGGCTGAAGAAGGCATATCCTACTATTTCAAGCATTCCACAGGGCAGCACGAACTCGTTCTTTGCGATGATTCTCAAGACTTTTATGATTGTGAAAACGCTGACATTGAGTATGACGGCGGAGGCAGCCATCCAACCAAAAATACCGTAAGTAGCTGGAGAAGAAACTTCAACTATCACGGTGGTGGGTTTGAGCTTAAAGATTATAGCGAGTACACAGCAACTAAAGACAACAAGCAGCAGGTAAAAACGACCAGCCAGCTTAATGATGTTGCAAATTATATGCGCGGCCTCTATGGCTTAAACCATTTCCAGGTTGATGGTGAGCACAAGCATAAATTTACAGACAGCTATCACAAAGCACTTGCCGAACGGGCAATGGAAGCGCAAGAAGCACTTTTTGATGTAAGCCACGGTCGCAGTGATTGCCCTTCCTTTACTGCAGGCGGTCGTTTCAATTTTGATCACTCATTATCTTCCGAAAAGGGCAGGTATCTTATTACCTCAGTGCATGTCTCTGCAGGAGATGGAAATGGTATTGATACCCACTTCCACAACACCTTTAGCTGTATACCTTCTACGGTAATGCCACGCCCGCAGCCCAATGTATGTGCGAAAAAAATCCATTCACCGCAGGTAGCACGAGTTTTAGAGGTCAAGGCTACAGCTTCAGACAGCTCACAGGATCCCTATACACAGCTCAGAGTTAAATTCCCCTGGAACTCTCAACAGAATAGCTGTTGGGTAAGGGTAATGCAGTCCTTTGCCGGTAAGAACTGGGGCGCGAATTTTGTTCCAAGAGTTAACCAAGAAGTCGTTGTTACCTATATCAATGGCGATCCGGATCGGCCATTGATTACCGGGGCGGTTTATAACGGTGATAACCCTGGGCCCAACTACACAGCGACTCAAAGTGGTTGGAAAACCGAGTACGAAGGCAGCACTTTCAATGAGCTTAGGTTTGATGACAAGGGTGGCAATGAAGAAATTTATATGGAAGCTGGCAAGGATCATAACTTTGTGATCCATAACGATCAAACCGGAAAAATTGAAAACCAGCAAACACTAGAAATCAAACAGGATCGTAGTATTACCGTCACGGATGGTAGCGAAGTTGTCACCATTGCCAAAGGTGACCAAAAACTCAATGTCAATAAGGGCAACCAGGTTGTCACTATCGGTTCAGGCAACCATACCCTTAAAGTGAGTAAAGGCACCCAAACAACCGATGCCATGGGGGCAATCAAGATATCCTCCAAGGCTTCAATTGAGTTAAAGGTTGGTGGCAGCAGTATCAAGCTAACGCCGGCAGGTATTACCATCAAAGGAACAATGCTCTCCTGCAAAGGAGACGCGACGGCTGAAGTTAAGGGCGGTGGTATGCTTACCTTAAAAGGTGGCGTTACCATGATCAATTGATGGGATTAAACAGCAGATGACTGACCTGATCAAAGTACAAGCGTTAACTGCAGCTGAGCTCCTTAAGAATTTTGAGGTTAGCGAGGAGGCGGAAGAGCATCTGGTGCCAGATACCGCACCTGAAGTTAGTATTAACCAACTGATAGAGGTTGGCCTCTACCCGGATGCAATAAAGCTACTAGCCCACGGTCTGCCAAAACGAGAAGCGGTATGGTGGGCCTGCCTTGCGGCACGCGATATACAAAGTCCTGAGACTGACGAAGACAATGTTAGTGCATTGATCGCAGCAGAAACCTGGGCGAAAAAACCCAACGAGGAATCGCGATTAAAGTGTAAAACACTGGGTGATAAAACCAAGCACAAGACGCCCGCAAGCTGGGCAGCAACCGCTGCCAGCTGGTGCCACGGCAGCCTCGCAGCCGAAGGCGAGCCTGTGGTTGAACCGCCAGAACACCTCTATGCACACGCAGTGGCTGGCAGTATTACATTAGCAGCAGTCTTATCTGATCCAGTAGACCCCGCCAAACGCTTTGACCGCTATATGAAACAGGGTCTGGATCTGGCCCGTGGCGGCAATGGAAGAGTGAAGGATTAAATTATGGGCAAGCCAGCTTCACGTATTACCGATATGCATGTATGCCCCATGGTTACTGGTACCGTACCTCATGTAGGCGGCCCTATTCTCAGCCCAGGTGCTCCAACAGTAATCATCGGCGGCATGCCATCCGCCACTGTTGGCAGCACTTGTACGTGTGTGGGACCACCAGATACTGTTGCTATGGGTAGCACTACCGTAATGCTACAAAAAAAGCCAGCTGCCCGTATGGGGGATACAACTGGACATGGAGGGAAGATTGTTATTGGGTGCCCTACAGTTTTAATTGGTGGCTAATTTATCCTTCCTGAAAGTCGCTTGTATTAAATATTAGGAATGCAGATCAATTAACAATAATAATACCTAGCCGCATCCAATTAAGACTGAATTTTTATAGTGAAGTATAAAACGCGAAATATATAAAGATAATTTTAGAGAACGTATTTATTAACAATCTCTACAAATTCATTATAGGTGACAATGCTTTTAAAGCTCACTTAACATAGTTACACCTCACGATTAATAAGCAACTCTATTAAGACCAATGAGACTTATTAACAGCCAAAAATTCTGTACAGCCAAACCCCAGAACTTTTAGGCTCACCGATAATCAATATCAGCAATTGAGCAACATCAGGGTAATATTAACTCTAAAAAACTGAAATCCAGATTAAAAATCTCTCCATATTAAACAGCCAAATACTTGGCAAAGAAACGATAGATATAGACTGATTGCAGGACCTATACCATCTTTATGAAAAAACTCAACTCACAAATATATATTGTTTTAATCACATTTTTTCTTCCACTAATATCTGGAGGCGCTAACGCAATGGCTTTCCTCAACCCGCTTAAAGCATGCACATTTTCGGAAATGAAAATTCGACTTACCCTTGACGGCAAACCAGCAGTGGGAGCAAAGATCACTCGCAGCGTCGACTGGAAGGACGAAAAAATTGACTTTTTTACATCAGACGGAGAAGGCAACGTTAAACTCCCTGCAAAATTTGAAAGCTCAGTCACTCAGGTTTTGCCTGTAGAGTTTATATCCTCACAAAGTATAAACGTAGAATACGAAAATAAAAATTATTTAATTTGGATTTATGCAAAAAGAAACCCAGGGGAAAATTCTGAAATGAACGGAAACCCTATAAATCTATCATGCGAGCTCACCGATGAACCCAAAACAGAAAGAAAATTTAAATCTGCACTGAAAACTTCATGTAAATTTTTATAAAAAAGGAATATCATCACAATGCTAACCCCACAATACAGTGCGCAGCTTGCCGCTGATATATATCTGATCAAAAAACCAAACGATCAAGAGATATTTTTCGACTTATACAAAGATGACTTTGATATAAAAGAAAACCTTCCCAATAAGATTGAAGGAAAAACAGGCGCATTCGCCCTAATTAAAAGTGCTCATGCAATGGGAGTTGCCACATGTGGCAAGGACAAATTTAAAGGACAGGCATTTGTTGCTCTAAAGGGTACAGCTAGCGGTTATGATCTGTTAACCGATTTAAACGCTGGGATTAAACGATTTCACACTGGTGGATCTGTACATCAAGGTTTTTACTATACCTTTGATAGTTTCTTCCCTCAACTAGAAAGCTTTTCACATAACCTTCCATCTCATGTACATACAATACATTGTGTTGGACACAGTCTTGGAGGCGCATTAGCAACACTGGCTGCCGACTGGCTCTCTGCTAATACAGGAAGAACTATAAAACTCTACACTTATGGTAGCCCAAGAGTTGGTCTTGACCAATTTTCTAGTAATTGTAAACGCCGGTTGACACCACAAAATATATATCGTGTTTATCATCGCGCCGATGCAGTTCCCATGGTACCCACTTGGCCATTTATCCATGTGCCTGACGGTGGCATGGGAGATTTTGAGTTACCTACCCCCAGCTATAACCCCTTGACCAATCACAGCAGTGAAACATACGTAGAATCCGTCGCCCCAAATGAAACAAGTCTTGACTGGGATACAGTTAGACAAAAAAAACCAAAAGATAATTTGGACAAGAGTGTCGAAGCTTGGTTAAGATCTGATGGTATTCTATCTTTATCTATGAATACTGCTTGGATAGCAGGTGAGGCACTACTGTGGGTTCTAAAAAAGGTTAGTCACCTAGCCGGAATATCCTTAGTTGTAGCAGGCAGTACAACATTTACGATTTTAGACCGGCTGGCAATTTTTCTACATAACGCCTACCAAATCAGCAAAGATATTTCTTTCTGGGTGATGCGACTTGTACGCAGACTTGCCCAATTAATTGGAATGGTTGTTGTTGAGGGTGTTGATATAACAGTTTCATTTATCCGCATGGTATTCCTACGCATGCACCGAGCCATCTCTGACTTAGTCATGAGAGCGGGAAGAATGATTCATTAATATAACCTAGAGAAGTTGCAATAACGCATGGTGTTAAGTTGTACCTAGCCCAGTAATGAAATAAAGTTGGCTTCACTACTGGGCTAGATTCCAGGTTATTCTACCTTATAAGCGAAATCACCCTCTTCAGTCGCAGACACTTTAATTGCCTTAACCTCTTCACCTTTCGCCATTTTATCCAAACATTCACTGGCCAATTCTGGTAATAAAGTTTTATTTAGAATTACCTCAATGTTGCGGGCTCCAGTATCTGCTTCATGGCAACGCGCCACAATATTGATAAGTACATCCTCATCATATGAGAAAGAAGCGCCATAGTGTTCACGAACACGCTTCTCAATCTTACGCATATTGATTTTACAAATTTCAACCAGATTCTCATCATCCAACGGATAGTAGGCAACCACATTAGCACGGCCAAGAAATGCTGGTTTGAACTTCTGTAGTAATTGGGGGCGTATATTATCTAGTAGTACATCTGGTTCTGGCTTTTCCTCTACCTGGCTGAATATAGCTCTAATGGCATCCTCACCAGCATTAGAGGTCATAATGATAACGGTATTCTTAAAGTCGATATCACGCCCTTCACCATCTTTGATGGTACCTTTATCGAACAGGTTGTAGAAAATATCCTGTACGCCGGGATGGGCCTTCTCCATCTCATCCAGTAGGATTACGGAGTAAGGTTTACGCCTAGCAGCTTCGGTTAGAACTCCTCCTTCCCCATACCCTACATATCCGGGAGGAGACCCTAGCAGCATAGATACTTTGTGTTCCTCTTTAAATTCGGCCATGTTTATTGTAGTGATGTTTTGCTCACCACCAAACAACTCATCGGCTAAAGCCAATGCAGTCTCAGTTTTACCTACGCCACTAGTGCCGCAAAACATAAATACACCAACTGGCTTGCGTGGATCAGTCAATCCTGCCCGTGAAGTACGAATTGCCTGAGCAACGGCCTCGATGGCATGGGGTTGACCAATCACGCGCTTGTTCAGTCGTCCAGCCAGAGTTTTAACAGCTACGATTTCATCACTGACCATTTTCCCAACGGGAATACCCGTCCAGTTGGCAACCACTGCAGCGATAGCCTGCTCATCAACAGATGGCTGCATCAAAGGTGTATCACCTTGTATTACTTCAAGTTCTGCAGACAGGCTTTTCAATTGTTGCTGATAGTCAGCTAAAAGCGCTGAATCGGGCTCCAGATTTTCACTCTTTCCTTTCATAAATTCGGAGTCAATTTGATCTCGAATTTTTTGTATCTGTTCAATCAGCTCATTTTCTTGAACAAGCTGTTGTTTTAATGAGGATAATCGCTGCTCTTCAGTCTGCTTGAATTCTTTCAGTTCTGTCAGCTGTTCTTCGTGCTCACCCATAGCTACATTTTCACGTTCCAACTTGGCAAGTGTTGTGTTAGTCCGTTCAATATTAATTTGAGCATCTTCAATAGCGCCAGGAGTAGCCGACTGGCTCAGGGCTACGCGGGCACAGGCGGTGTCAAGCAAGCTTACAGATTTATCAGGTAGCTGACGCCCAGGAATATAGCGGTGGGATAACTTAACCGAAGCAATAACTGCCTCGTCAAGGATGCGTACTTTATGGTGTGCTTCAAGAGTAGTGGCAATACCACGCATCATATCAATGGCATTTGCTTCATTGGGCTCTTCAACTTTTACAACCTGAAAACGCCGAGTCAAAGCAGGGTCACGCTCAAAGTATTTCTTATATTCAGCCCAGGTCGTGGCTGCCAATGTTCTCAGCTCACCTCGTGCTAAAGCAGGTTTAAGTAGGTTGGCCGCATCCCCCTGCCCTTCCTTACCTCCTGCACCAATCATGGTGTGAGCTTCATCAATAAACAAAATAATAGGCGTTGGGGAGGATTTAACCTCTTGAATCACAGATTTAAGACGATTCTCAAACTCGCCCTTTACGCTAGCACCGGCCTGAAGTAAGCCCAGGTCCAGCGTCCGAACTGCTACACCACGTAGAGGCTCAGGTACATCTCCACTGGCAATTCGTAAGGCAAAGCCTTCAACTACGGCTGTTTTACCAACACCTGCCTCACCAGTGAGAATCGGGTTGTTTTGTCGACGACGAGTGAGGATATCAATACACTGCCGAATCTCTTCATCTCTACCTAGAACTGGGTCAATCTCACCCTTCTTCGCTCTTTCAGTCAGGTTGACGGTATACTTGTCGAGAGCTGGCGCTTTACTAGCGGCGGCCGCTACGGCAGCAGCGCCATCATCAGTTGCGCTGGCAGCACCAATATGACTCGACTCACCACTTTGCCCAAACATCGCCCGGGCAGTTTCACGAATAGACTCAGGCGCTATATTTTTAAGCTCTGGACAAGATTCTTGAATTTGTCGACGTGAAGTCTCTTCCAACAGCAGAGCTGCGAGGAAGTGTCCAGAACTGATTGCACGATGCCCATAGTCGATAGACGCCAGCATCCAGGCATTCTTTGCCGCTTCGACAATTGTCGGAGATAGTGCAGGAGGTCGGCTACTTCCCGAGCGGAATCCAGCTATAGAGGTGGCAAGCTGTTTAGCAAAATTTGCCGGATTACAGTCATGTTTTTCCAGTAGGTGATAAAGGTCTGTATCTGATTGATCTAATAATTTAAGCAGCCAGTGCTCAAGTTCAACATTGTATTGATTTTGAGATAAACAAAGGCCGGCTGCGCCTTCAAGAGAATCACGCATATGCGGTGTCATGGTATCAACAAGCCGCTTCAAATCGATATTTATCACAGTAAAAAGATCCTTTTAAAAATTATTGTTAATGAACAATTATGCTGCTGGCAAGGCTTCATCAGGCGACATATTTTCAGCACTTAAGGTAATCTGTATGAGTTCTGCTGATTCCTGTTCACTGGCCATATGTGTATTCCACCCTAAAAGAGGTTCATGATCAGATTTTTTGTTTAACTGAACAGGCGAAACTTGTTGCGCAGGTAAAGATACTGATAGCTCGAAGTCCAACTCAATCCCAGCACTTAGTTTGATAAAGGCTTTAAGGGATTCCAGTTTCTGAGTTCCCGGGGCAATAGTCATAAATTGCTCATAAGCCATTGGTTCGATGACTATCCGAAATTTATTTTGAGCTTGGAAACAGTGCGTACCCAGAATTGTGTTTACCCCTAGACAGTTATTTACTCCACTGGGAGCTTCATCACAAGGTAGGCGACAGAGAATGTCTTTCGGTAATTCATCCCACTGCCCCTGAAATTGCTCTATAGCGACATCCAAACCAAAGAAATGCTTAATCATGCTGGTCAGCGCAGCTGCAGAGCAACGTCCCTGCCCCAAATGGCCTGCCATACCCAAAAGAGCTTCATCGGGAATTGGCAATCGATAGCGCATCTCGCTAGTACCCAGGCCCGCCAAAGAGGCAATCGCCTGTGTAAAAATATCTGGAACCCTTTCATTGCGTAAACGCTGGCGTTCATAGTTCACAGGCAATTGGTATTTATACCATGCTTTATAAAGTAGCGAAGTATGACGGTGATTAAACATATCGAGAAAATCCCGCAGAGCGGTATTATTTTCTCTGAGCTCTTTTTGAACTATTTCCGTCAGGTAGTAGGGCATTACACCCTGACTCCCTATAAGACCAGTAAAGCCAACCTCCATATGCCATTGACTAACTTCTTTATCTTGTATTTCTACATTATTACTGGTCTTTTTTTCCAAACGTAAAACGTCTGAGCCAATAAAAGATAAACCGGTCTGGGCGCTGAAGCGAACCATTTCCTTCGCTGGTGGAGCCGCACTAGCAATAGGTTCATCGCAAAATCCGCCATCCGCCAAAGACACAGCACGCTCCAGGATACGCACCGCCTGATAGAATTCGAAATGATAGGGCTCTCGACGCAGCCGCTCTATTACAGTAAAGCTTTTTCGCCGGCGCGAGGTGGCCATCTTTTAAGTTCTCCATCTCTGCCACTCATCGTAGCAATCAATTTAGTAAATGAATTAATAGAACAATATAAGCCAAGAAAACGTTCAATGATGCTGGCAAATAATAAAGGGCTAGTGCCAGTGAGCATCATCGAGTCGAGTTCAATTTCTACCTCAGTTCCCCGACAAAGAACGACGCTTTGATCAATCTGGATAGGAGCAGTAATGGGTTTTGTATTCAGCTTTAATAAAGATTCAATCAAATTACGAGTACTGGCTGAATCCCTAAAATCATACAGTCTGAAAATTTCTTTGAGGGCATCACATCCCTGACTTCCAGATAAGGAGAGATGATTCAAGTTCAGGTGTGATATCAGCTTCCAGTAGCCTCGCTCTCTCCTCGGAGGCCTCAATGTCGCTGTTGGTGCCACAACACAGCTAATTCGTTTCGCTGGGACATCACCATCAACTACTTCAAGATAAGGTTGAGAGTTGCCACTGGGTAACTTCTTAGGCAGATTCCGATTACAGCAAGTTAATTTAATATCGAGTGTTTGATCATTAATCCTATGCGGATTGAAATCTAAATCGACGAGACTCAAATCAACTTCGGAAGCCTGCTCATTGCGATGCTCCCCTTCTATAACTTCACGACGGCGACTGAACCAAAATGCTGACTGTTCCGCGTGGTGTTGGCTATGCTTAATCCCGTAGAAAGGTCTATATTTAGTGGTTTCACCATCACCGTCTGTCGCCGCCACTTCATCAATAGAATATATTTCCAGTCCATCGCTACGACGAGCATCTGCTATAACATGATATTCATACTGGGTATGGGTGAGCGGTATAGGATCTGCACTCTGCTTAAATAAATTAATAACAGGCGTACAGCCGAGTGCAAACATACTTGGAACCAATTGTTTTTCCAGTTCCTCATGCGTCTCTGAAAGATAAAAATACAGGTTCAATGTATCTGCATAACTATCATTCAAAGCCCCCTGTAAATTTTCAATATCCAAGAAGAGAAATTTTTCGGGGAAAGCAAAATATTCAGTAAGCAACCTGTAACCGATGAATGCTGTATCTGGATAGGGTAGTAAACCTTCTTCTGCATTCATCCCGACCTGGCAAATATCCTCTGGGGATAGAAAAGTCGGTTTTGGATCACTCTCTCCATTTGCCACAACCAGCTTTACACATTTGGTTAAAAGCAGATCATAGAGGCTATACACATGTGTCGCTTGACCACGCAAGAAGAATCTTATTTTTTCGGGATTCATCTCCGTAAAACTCAGATCAGGACTCAAAGCTTTAAGGGAGAGCTTAAGAACGGCGTTTGCTCCCTGAATCTCATTACAACCAGGAGCAATAAACGGGCGTGGCATTAAGCTTGCGCTGACCGGTTGAAACGGATTAATTTCCACCGGATAACAAGTTGTAAACCTGCAAGTTTGTCCCTGAAAGCTGTCACTTTCCAACAACGTTTTTGCATCAACCTGCGTTATTGCATCAAGGTCTGAATCCGGTTCAAATTGAACGATCGCACATGATGGAATGGGTCGTAAATAATGTGGATACAATGTTTCCAGCATTGCATCTGTAAGTTCAGGGAAATCATCACTAAGTTTTTGTTGAACCCTGGCATTCATATATGCAAAACCAGACAACAAACGCCCCACAAGCGGATCATCTACGGTATCTGCATCTAACTGCAGACGTGATGCAGCTGCAGGGTGCATACGGGCAAACTCAGCGGATGTTTGCTGAATAAATGCGAGCTCACGCTCATAGAGATCTATTAATTTTTCACTCATTACATAATCTCAGACACGTCTACCATTTGTGTTACCGGGTTTAAGGCAGAGTCAAATACGATAACCTCAGATGCAGGATTAACATGCAATACTGCTTCTACACGAAAACGTATGCTGGGATCTTCCACATCTACCTTATCTTGAGTGGTAACTTTTACAGAGCGAATTCTTGGTTCAAAATGTAAAATTGTCTTCTCAATATCCCGGCAGAATTGTTTTCGACTGTCTAATGAGGATAAATTGACAGTAGACAGATCTGGCAGACCATAATTGATATTTGACTCTTCCAAGTGCCGCAGTTCAGATGGTGGTGAAATACAGCGATAACGTGTATTAAATAAATATTCCAGGTCGCGCCTAACCCCTTCACGTAGCTGGCGTAAAATCTGATGGGATTGGTGAACATTTACTTTACTAGATGATTCAAGTAGTCGATCTAGCACTGGGGCTAACAGTCTTTTTTCTCTTGCCATAATTCTATGAAGCCCCAACACCTATCGTTGCCAGAGCCGTAGTGAGCTTGAGCTCGGAGACCAAATGATCCACCGTATAGTGGCTTTTAAGATGAATTACGCTTTGATAACTACCTACTTTGCCAGGCTCATCCGCCACACGAACTCGAGCTTCACGCAGGGGGTAACGTGCCAACATTTCCCAGGATAAATCATCTCGCCCAGTAGTATACTGGTCCAACCAATGCTGAAGCTGGCGCTCACAATCAGCAGCATTCATATAGGCACCCACCTTATCCCTAATCATCACTTTGATATAGTGAGCAAAACGTGAGGCGCAAAGAATTTGTTGCAGCATAGAACTAATACGCGCATTCGCCGTAGCCGCTTTCGATGTATATTGCTTAGCTTTCTGCAGAGAGGGCACACTATTAAAAGCACTATATGGCGTGTCATAACAGTGGCTCAAGCATGCAAAACCCAGTTCTGATAGGTCCCTTTCTACAAAATCTGTAACCAGAATCGAAGTGGTCATCTTAACCATACCGGGGCGGCTGTCCGGCTTATAGGCCAGGGTGGGCAGCTGAGTCACCAATCCACCGCCAAGATGATCCCGTGCAACACCGCGAATATGGGAAAACCAACCAACTTCACTGAATTCGCGTAACAGTACTGCCCCCATAGCAAAGCAGGAATTCCCCCAAAGATATCGCCGGTTGTGAGATCCGCTAACCTGTTCCTCAAATCTCAACCCACGATACTCTGAAAACTCTAGGCTATAGGGCTCGCGCATAAGTACTTGAGGTAAAGTAATGGCTATAAAGCGACTATCCTCTAAATCTCTCAGGCTATTCCAGCGTATATATTCTTTTTGACGAAAAACCTCAGAGAAGCGAATTGGCTTGGCCAAATCATCAAAATGATCGACGCCAAAAAGTTGAGGTGTCGCAGCACAGATAAATGGCGCGAAAGCGGCGGCGGCTGTATGGGCTATGCCCTGCAGAGTAAAAATATCATCGTAAGGGTGATCTGCCATCGGCCGATGCGAGATATAATAATCTCCCATTAACAAACCAAAGGGCTCTCCACCTGGAGTACCAAACTCTTCGTTATAAACTAAATGAAAAAGTCCAGACTGATCGAAATCTGGGGCCCTCTCCATATCTTTGCTCAAGTCTTTCCAGCTGGCATCTAGCAGTTTTATCTTAATATTGTCTGAATGTGGTGTATCAAATACCAGCATTGATAGACCACGCCAACTTGCCTCTAGACGCTGAAAACGAGGGTTATGAAGAATCCGATTAACTTGATCGCATATAAGCTCATCAAGCTCAACAATAATACGACTCAAATATTGGCGAACAGAAAAATTCTCCTTTTTTGGACAAGGACATATTTCTGTTAACCAGTATTCAAAAGAGAATAGTTCGTCTGGTTCGCGTAAAAAACGCTTTAATTCACCCTGATCTCCACTCGCTAAATTTTCCGGTAAAATATCTAAATAATCTTCTGTAAATTCTTTTTTTGTTGCGCAGGGCACCGGAAAACTCCCATTAGCATTTCTTACAGTTTCAAGTAATTTAAAGCTTTGATGAAGGCTTTTCAAAAAATTGCCCGCCCCTTATTCCGAGGCGGGCACAGGTTTTTATCCGGCAGATGGGATATTGGCAACCATACGCATGGAGGTGGTCAACTCCTCCATTTGTAACCAGGGCTTCAGGTAGGCAACAGCACTGTAGCACCCAGGTTGACCCGGAATTTCCTTCACTTCAACTCGAGCTTCTGAAAGCGGATACTTTGCCTTCATCTCTGGGCTTGCGTCCGGATTTGAGTTGGTGTATTGAGTAATCCACTTATTCAACCAGCGTTCACAATCACTAGCCTCCATAAAGGAGCCAACTTTGTCCCGCGCCATTACTTTCAGGTAATGGGCAATTCTTGAAGTAGCCATCAGATAGGGAAGACGTGCAGAAATCGCCGCATTCGCGGTAGCATCCGGATCGTCATAGGCTTTTGGTTTTTGCGCACTTTGAGCACCAAAAAATACAGAGTAATCGGTATTCTTGTAGTGACATAACGGCAAGAATCCTTGAGCGCTCAATTCGGCTTCACGGCGATCAGTAATACCGATCTCTGTTGGACATTTCTGGTCCATATCGCCGTCATCACTCTTGAATATATGTGAGGGCAGACCTTCCACTTTACCACCACCCTCGGCACCACGAATGGCTGTACACCAGGAATTCTCAGCAAAGGCCTTGGTCATGGTGGTGCCCATTACATAAGAGGCATTCATCCAGCAGTACTGGTCGTGGTCCGCAGGGCGTGAAACTCCAGATTCATCAACTTCAAACTCTTCAAAGTCAAAAGCTTCGATTGGCTTGGTATTTGCGCCATAGGGAGTTCTGGCCAGAGTCCGTGGCATAACCAGAGTAACGAAACGAGAGTCTTCACTATCTCGGAAACTACGCCACTTAATATATTCAGCTGACTCAAAAATCCCACCGAGATCACGGGGTTTCGACAGTTCGGTAAAGTTATCAAATCCAAACATACCGGAACCGGCTGCAGCAATAAACGGACAGAAACCCGCTGCCGCAACATTGGACATTTTACTCAGAAGCTCGATATCTTCAGGGTGACTGGTGAATTCGAAATCACCTATCATGCACCCGTATGGCTCACCACCTGCAATACCAAATTCTTCTTCATAAATCTTTTTGAAGGTCTGGCTCTGATCAAATTCAACCGCTTTATCCAGGTCTCGGAACAATTCGCGTTTGCTCAAATTGAGCATGCGAATCTTCATGGTTGCACCGGTTTCAGAATTCATCACCAGATGATTCAGTCCGCGCCAGGAACCTTCAAGCTTCTGGAATTTTTCATCGTGCAGAATAGCGGCCATTTGCTTAGACATAGCCTGATCAATTGCACTGACTGCTTTTTTGATTGTCTGGGTAAGGTTACGATCCCAGGTTACGGTTCCTTTTAAAACCTGCTCTGTCAGGTTTGCGATCAGATCCTGGGCTTCCTGCGGTTCTGTTTGTTTGGTCGCGGCAATAGCCTGCTCCAATAGGTTGACCGATTGTTCCTCAGCTTCACCTTCCGCAACATTTTCTACTTCTGTGCTCATTCTGAGTCCTCTCCTTTATCCTTGTTCAACCCCAACTGCTCGGAAATAGCACCGACATTTTCCGTACTTTTCAGGATGTCTTCTAAAACTTTTTCTAGTTCTTCAGAGCGGTCTGCCTTACTGAGAAGGTCACGTAATTTACTGCGTGCTTCCAAGAGTTGTTTCAGCGGCTCAACCTGATCGACGATTTTCTCTGGAGAAAAATCATCCATATGATTGAAATCGAGATCAATACCAATTTTGCTGCCATCACCAGATAAGGTATTTTCCACCTGAAGATTCAGTTTTGGATTAACCTTGGTCATTACATCGTTAAAATTATCGCGATCAATTTGAACAAACTTACGATCTTTCAATGCTTTGCGATTTTCGGTGTTATCCCCTGAGTAGTCGCCCATTACACCAGCAACAAAGGGAAGTTCCTTTTTAACTTCCGCACCATTGGTTTCAACATCATAAGTTATATGTACACGTGGTTTGCGCACACGCTTAAGTTTATTGTGGATACTCTCAGACATCTCAGGTCTCCTTCCTAGATTTAGGGACTGCTGTTCTTAATTAATTACCAACCCGAGCTGGCTTCTTCTTGTGCTTGCCCACCCCAGCTATCCTCAGCTGCAGATGCAGCTTCAGTGGCTGTTGATGCTGGCTCAGATGCAGCTGGAATTGGTGATGGGGTATTACTCGTTACCGGCGGAGCTACATAACGTTGGGTATCCGTTCCATCGAGACGAACACCTGTCAACTGGGAGTATAGGGCTCGGGACTGCTCATCTGGTAGTAACTCAGTCATCAATTCAGAGACTGTCATACGACCCCAGCCTATTAATCGCTCCAATCCTGGAGCCAAAGGAGTATGTGGCTCGTAGGTACGGAAATATTTCGCGGCCTGTTCTAGTAATTTAAGAGCATCCTCTCGGGAGCTAACCGGTCCGGTGGGTGCAGCAATAGCATTCGCAACTATTGTTGATACCACATTGGGAACAGCTTCCTCGATAGGGGACTCACTCTGTGTGTCTTCAGCTACTTCCGGTGACTCACTCTGTGCTAGCGCATCAAGCTGACTCTTATAAATGAATCTCGCTGTACGCAATACTTCATCCAGTAGAGAGGAAATATTAGTTGATGGCGGTGCATCGTGACCGCAACTAGAGCGCAAAGTACCATTGATATTTTTATAGCTGCTAATAGTAGCTTCTATAGTTTCTATCAGATTCTTAGCCCATTCATTAGTCGCGCTGTTCACACATTGATCTACATCTTCCAGGCTATATCCCAGAGTCTCAATGCGGGCCGCTTTAGCATCTTCATCTGCGATACGATCTGCATCCCGGGCTTGCTGATGCTGGAAAAAAGAGAAATCTCCGTAATCCCCCTCCGGGGTTACTGGTGCACTACGGATCGGCATCATTAGCGTACCGTCACCGCCATCACCATTAAGGCCCGTCAGTGGTGCAACCGTAGTTTCAATACCATCCTCATCAGGAACTGGGTATAGGCCATCCCAAAAATTGGTAACCAGCTGCTCAATTAATAGAAAGCCATCTCTGAGACCACTAAAACCATGGAGACGAATTAGGGCCTCTGTATACCAGCTAGCCACTTCCAGATCTTTACTTTTCTTTGTCAGAATCTTTTCTGCGGCCTTTGCCACATCACGCCAAGGGGCCAGCAGATCAGAATCTGTGTCATCAAACATGGCCGAGCGCTCTGCGGCCCTAGCACTATTTCGTGCATCTTTGATGGAGTAGTAATCAGAGGTCGGTGATCGATCCTCCCGAATATCCTCACCGACAGGGCTCTCTGAAGAAACAGGAGCCGTGAGTTCTTCGATATTTATTGTATTTGGGAATGCCATGAAAAAAGTCCCTTCTACCCAATCAATTCCTTCAAGAAGATTTCCGAGAAGAGTACACGTTGTAAAGATCTAATCAAGGCAAATGACACAATGTAATCGCAATACCTTAAAAAAAGTGCACAGCGCACAACATTAAACAAATATTTTTTGTTATTTTTTTAGATTTTACAGCCGCTGACAAGACAATTACACAGCAATTACAGCTGAGGCCTTACTTTCTGCGGTAGTCTCACTTTCCGGAGAGCATTGAAAACTTGCCACTATCTGAATAAATTCTGTTTTTGCTTGTGCAAAGCTTTGCAAAGAGGTCCATAGAAAAAGGGTATAGAAACTCCCTTTGCCACGAAAAAAAACAACCATATATTGAACCGAATCTTTGCCGACATTAGCACTCATCTCGTACAACAAACCCATTTGCCAATCGCGCTCTAGCACTTGTGGGCCACTTAGAAGGTTGCCATTAGATACTTTGCTCAAACACTGCTGCATCTGAGCCTCGGCATAGTCCGTGAGGTTTAGCTCTTCGGGAAGTTCAGTTCGCTTTTGCTCCAATACAATCAGGTACCGGTTTAATTCGGTATCACCAGCCTGAATTTCAGCGTTTGGATTCAAATTATTACAAACTACCCAATTACGCGGTGCGCACAGTTGCAGCTGCGAGCCTTCACAGTGGAGTTTTCCCATAACCACAGGTAAATGAGAAGCACCACGCTCAACGGATTCTTTAGTAGAGTGCAACAAGTCAGAGTCCAAAAATAATTTGGAGTGCCAACCGGCCACCCATAATTTCTGAACAAAACGACAGGCTTCTGCACGATCTGCAGTCTTTCTAAGCTGTGAGCGGCTGCTAGCCATAAGCGCTTTAATTTGTGTAAAACTAAATCCAAACTCGCTACCCAGGGCTGATATTGCCTTTCGCCGCTCAAAAAGTGCTCTAATCTCCCCAGTAAATACCACGATATATGACATACCTTAACCCTTGCTTCCTGCAGTTATAGATAGGTTGGCGGATATTTGGACAACCAAAGAGCCCTGTACACTGGTAGCTTTTTCCTAAATAGGCTACTCAATTAATTTCACTTATGCCATGAGCTTTAATGCATCTGGAGTAAGTTGCCATTGCTTCACCAAGCTCAAATGGTTTAAAAACAATAGGGTTTTTATTGTTTAGCCTTAACCCTCTAGTGAAGTAGCCTCGCTTGATACTTTTTGAATAGCCGGCTTAAATTTGTTGACTGATGCAAAGACAGCATATGAGCGTATATTGGAGCTAAATAGCCACGTTCTTTTAAGCGTAAGAAGTCATTATCATCCAATGCATTCATACGCTCTGAAGTAACACAAAATACACCGGTTAATCGATGTTTGGTATTACCAGGTAAATCGACTGCCACTACCTGCTCCTGAAAGAGTTCCATCTCAGTGAGGCAACGAATAAACTCTTTATTATTTGATTTCTGCTGATGAATTCCACTCAGTAAGTTTCTGGCCTGCAATAATGCATTTGTCGCTTGCCCCTCATCATCGAATAGCCTACTTCTATTTCCATCTAAGCTACCAAGTGAGAGAGAGGATGAATCCACACAAATTATTGGATTTGTTTCCAGTTGATCTTTGTAATGCAAGTAAAATGGATAAGCTCTCAATGTTGCCGGGATATAACCACCCAACCATTTATCCTGCTGAATAAAAAGATTCTGCCCCGGTTTTATACCTAATAAAGCACAACTTTCCAGGACATTCTCTTCTTGAGACTTTAAAAATATGATCGGACATTCTCCAGCTAGAGCCGTGAACTCGGGTAGGTACACTTGACAGATATGTCGAGTTTCACTGTGTGAAATATCACCGGTTAACACACTATGCCGCCGATGCTTATTACTATTTAAAGCCACTATTATTTGCTTCACACTAGATATCCTTTACCTATTTATTCACTGTCTTTACTGACTGGCACCCAACATAGAGCAGTAAAATTCAGGGCTGGGTAAAGAGGGGCAAAGCACGCTGGTTGGGGCTAGATGCTGTGATCCTTCGCAAGACCACAGACTGTAACTGGCGAACTGCTTACGACATACCTGTCCGAGCAACCCCGCGTAGCGCTTTTCGTTACCCGAGGCATCATTACTCGCGACAAAGAACTCACTCTGTGCTGCAGCTGTAGCCAGCTGCCCCAGTTCTACCGGCACCTCACTAAAGGCCTCGAACAACTGATCTGCATGGAGCATATTTTGCAGTGCGCTGACAGCCAATTCTGTAAGTTCCCGATACCACCTATCTGCATCTGACATAAAGTTAATTATGTCGATAGAAGAGGGCAACGGTGCGGCGATAGTCAAAGGAAAATAACGCCCCACACTATCCACACTAGGCACTAGAACCCCTACCCAGGGGTTCTCATCAATGATTCCTTTACTGTGGGCAAAGCGCCAGACCGGACTGGTCAAATAATAGTCCAGCCAGCTTTCACCCATTATTTCTCGGGAGCCATGCACTGCACGCTGCAGCCATTCATCCCACACCCTGACGAAACTCGCTGGAAGCTGACGCTGGATAAAATCCCCATGTCCAGGAAGCTTGCCAAAGATACCTATGCTGCTTTGCAAGTCACTCACTCCCTACTACAGAGTTTCCGGGCACCGATAACCACGCAGTAAACTGCGATCGAAAGGATTATTTATATTCGAAGCCACTAGTTTGAATTGTGCTTTCCGCCCTTCTTCAGAGAAGGTCACCAAACGCTCCGCATTGCTTCGCCCTGTCTCAAGATCTGAGCTTGCAAGAAGTCGATACCAAGCCCAATCTCCTTCGAAATGTTTACGGTGTACGGTTTCATTGAGATCTTCAAAGATAATCCGCACCCGATTACTCTCGCCACCGCGCCAGGTGAGTTTTTTACTGGTCTTGGGGCCATGTGAATAGGGAACACGTTGATCTCCCAGCTCAAGTTCAAACAGGCGCACACTGGAATCCAGCTTGGTTGGCTCTATACGGAAAGAATAAGCTGCGCTTTCTCCCGATTTGAAAAAGGTCTTACGAATCTTCTCCGCTCTACGCAGCTGGGACAGCGTTTCAGTTGAAAGGCTCATACCCTGCCCTTCCACATACTTCACTTTCCAATTTCTTGTATCGACGAAAGGCTTTAAGTATTCAGTAACAAACTTTTGCTCAATGCCCCCAGGCTTGAAGTATTGATTAAATTCAATAACTGGTACTTCCTGGTCCCGGTCACTGCGCAGCGGATAGCGATTTGCCAGGCTGCTGGCGTAGCTTTGATAAACTTGCTCACGCCATACCCGGTTTAGATGCCCCTTGGCTTTCGACATGACCAGAGCCCAAGTGCTGTCAGCAATTTCGGTCAGCCATTTATCAAAAGGCGCCGGCGCATTGGCCGCTTTGACTCTTAGCTGCTTAATCGCATCGCCGCCCCCAGCAAAACGAGCTTTGGCACTGGCGAACGCCGCTTCATTGGAGTCTGGAGCACTGTCAATTTCAGTCAGATATTCCTGAATCTTATTGATCGTCTGGAGATACTCCTGAACCCGTGCGGGTCTGCCTTTCTCGCTTTGTGTGATGCGCTGTATTTCCTCAAAGCGCACATCGACAATATTAGGCTTGTAGCGGTCCTTCAACGCCCCTGCCGCGCTATCCAGTGCCGCACCACCGAGTCGACGAGTTGTACTGGATACCGGTAAAGGCACCCCCTTGGCATCCACCGACAGCTCCGGTCGCAATGTCAGGCGTGTGTTATCCGAAGTAATTTCCGTGATTGCCAGCAATGGGGAATAAATGGGGTCTGACAGGGTTGAGAGAACCTCAAGCGCCTGGGAAGTGCTGTTGAATCTGCGAATGCTGAAACCGCCAAGGAAGGATTGCCAGTGCTGAAGATACTCCCCCAGATAAATACGCTTTACATCCTCGCCAAGTTTCGTCCGGTCGGCTTCGGTAAAGTCCTCACCACTGAGTTCCCCACCGTAGATCCAGCGCTCATCCGCCATAGTGGTCATCAACTGGGAATCTGCACCAAAGTCCACGTCCTTATAACCCGCCTTGGTATATAGGAAGGGGATACTAAAGCGTGAATCGCCAGCTCTCACACCAAACACCTGTTGGGTATCACCGCCGATTTCCTGATACAAGTCGACAGAGGTCTGCCCAAGATCGCTATTTTGCAATTGCGCAAACAGCCTTTGCGGCACAGGGATGCGCCGCAGCTGTTGGCGGGCGCGAGCCACTACACGCTCATTTTGTTGAACACTTTCAGGTATTGGACGCGCCAACAATTGATCGAGGTGGTAGCGTAAATTATCTTGCTCCTGAGCTTCGCCGGGTAATTGGCGTTCCCAGCGGGCACTGTAGTAGCCCTCAACGGTCATGATGTCCAATTTGTCCGGGTTGAAGAACATCAGATAAGTTTTGAGGGTACTGACCAGTGCAGGGTCATCACTCCCCAAGCGACTGAGGTTACTTTCAATATCTCGCAATAGCGCCGGTAAAAAGATCTCTTCAAGCTTTTGCCGATAGAGGTTATCCAGCGTCTGATCTATACGGGTGTCATACAAGCCCAGATTGGAGATCCAGGGGTGCTCCTCGCGGTCATACACCGAAGTCGCCTGCCGCAAGGGTTCGAGCATCTGCAAAACATTCGCCGGTGTAGGCCTCTTGCCCTTAAGCTTTTCCTCGGCTTGCTCATAGGCCGCCAGGTGGTCATTGACTTCACCCATGGACAATTTGTTGGATGCGAGACTGCCACTCCAGAGAAAGATCGAACCCACAAATGCCGCAGCTAAAGTGACATATACCCCTCTGCGCAACCATAGGTTAGCGCTCTCTACCTTGCGATTGACCCCCACCAATTCAGCTTCGGGGAATACCACATCCTTGAGCAGGCGATTCAGGAAGAAACTTTTTCCAACCCCCTGGAATTTGGGCCCAACACTGCGCTCCAGGCCAAAATCCGCTGTTACCGAAGCCATCATACGGTCTACCGGGCTGCCCTCCTGGGTACCACTGGTAAAATATATACCGCGAACCATAGGCACAGTTTCATAGCGGTTTGGCTCGAAGGTCTGCTTGATAAAGTCCGCTAAAATATCTGACAAACTCTCCATGCGGGCGGGAAATCCCTGCAGCAGCGCGCGCTTCTCAACATTGCGCTCCTGGTGCACACGCCACAGCACTCTCTGATTTAAGCGCTCAATCAGCTGGTTAAACTCGGCCCTGAAGTTATCCAACGGCGCGCCGACAGTGGCATTGGCTTCACGGGGAAAGCTCATACCCCAGACCTGCTCGCGCTCCGCCTGTGAAAGGTTGTCAAAAAATTCACTAAAGCCCGCTACCAAGTCACACTTGGTAAAGGTGAGATAAATAGGGAAACGTATACCCAGCTCCTGCTGGAGTTCATTCACTCGCGAACGAATCGTCTTGGCCTGATGTTGGCGCTGTTCATCGGTCTGTACCATCAGGTCCTGCAAACTGATGGCAACCAGGGCACCATTAATCGGCCTACGACGACGATAGCGTTTCAATAATCCGAGGAATGCTCGCCAGGCACTGTTGTCGTAAACCCGGTGGCTGTCCTGAGTGGTATAACGGCCGGCGGTATCGATCAAAACTGCATCGTTGGTAAACCACCAATCGCAATTTCTCGTGCCGCCAACTCCCCCCAGGGCTTCTTTACCGTGGCTTTGCGCCAGGGGAAATTCCAATCCTGAATTTACCAGCGCAGTAGTTTTGCCGCAGCCAGGTGGACCAATAATGACGTACCAGGGCAGCTGGTACAGGGACACCTTGCCCTTCTCTGACTTAAAGCGGGCGTTGCGCAATACATCCATGGCCTCGCGGAAACGCCCCGATAGAGCCTCAAGCTCCTCGAGGGAATGCTCTTCATCCGGATCCTGGGTACTCTCCTGAGACTCTTCAATGCCCTTAATCAGAGCCTGGTTTTGGCGCCGTTCAACCAGCCACTGGCTCAGGTTCCACACCAACCAAATTGCGAAAATAAAAACGATGATGGTAATGCGAACTGTATGGGACAGTGTGGCGTTATCACTGCCAAACTTGATGTAGTCCGCCCCAAACCAAATCAGAACAGACAGGACTGCGAGGCCGATAATGCCAAGCACCCATTTATTGGTAAAAAAGTCGCGCAAGCGTTTCATGAATAGCTCCATCTCCCGGGCTCAGTCGGCACCGGATCAATTCGGTCCGAGTGTCACCCTTCCCCTTGCGGGGGCTCGCTGTCACTGCCTGTTAATTCCACTACTCGGTCAGCCACAGGGGTGGTCATTTCGTAAAGCCACCAGCGATAGCCGCTGTAGGTGGCAACCAACAACCCCAGTGCGACGCTCATAATCACCCACAAAGGCATGTAGTGAATCAGGCCCGACTTGCGCTCGACACAACCCTGCCAGTGGGGAGAGAGATCACGGTCCATTGCCGATTTGTGCTGCTCTATGGTCCGATAAAGCTCATCGCGAATCTGCTCAATCTGCTCGTGGCCCCGCTGCACCAAGCGATACTTGCCTTGAAAACCGAGACTGAGGCAAAGATAAAAGAGCTCTAACAACTCCAGGTGGGAAGCAGGGGTTTCCAGCATACGCTGCAGAATGGAAAAACATTTCTCACCACCAAACGTCTCCTTGTGGAACAGGCTGAGCAACGAGTGCTGACTCCAACCACTCGCCGTACCCCAGGGCGTAGTCAACACCACTTCATCCACAACGGTACACAGCAGATAGCGCGCGGTAAGCACTGCCTCAGGGGCCAGGCCCAGCTGTTTGGATTCCCGCTCAAATGCCTGAATTTCCTTGGTCAGCCGCTTGTGCAGATCCGGCACATTGGAGTGATTCATGGTTGTGCGCAGCTTGATAATCACCCCCAGCAGCTTGGAGGCTGCGGAGACCAGGGGATTCAAACTATTGCGAATCTGCATATCCGCTGAACTGCCGGGATTGGCAAAGAACTGCGGCTGTGCAGATGAACCGGGCTGCACCGGAGCTGCGGCACCTGGAGTGGGAATCATTACGGTCCTGTCACCTGCATTGGGCGACGGTGGAGTGCTGAAGCTGTCGTTGCTCATATCAATTATTCCTTATGGCCCAGAGCTCCATGGTCAGCCCCGGGAAATCCGCGCCGAGATGCACCGCAAAGCCTCCAGATCTCTGCATGGCCTGCCAAAGCTCACCGCTGCGCTCCATTTCGAAATAGGTAAAACCCGCGTGATAGGGAATTTGTCTCGGCGCCACTGGCAAGGGGCGCAATGACAATCCCGGCAGCTGAGCGGAAATCAACTCACGGATAGCTTCCACTGGCGCCACTTTGGCCTGCGTGGGGAAACGACTGCGCAACAGGTCGCCGGGCATATCAGCTTTAGCGGCCATCACGAAACTGGCCGTTTTCAGTAGCGAGGGATCGGAAACCGGGGCCACATAAATACCAAACTTTCTCTGCACCAACTCCATGGCAATAGCAGTCTGCTCCAGAACTGTTGAGAGCGACTGGCGCAGGGCTGAAAACAACCCAGCAAAGCTGAGTTGTAGGTTTTCGTGCGAGTAACTGGGGATTTCCGGCGGGCGCTTGGTCGATGAAGTAAATGTCGACAGCTCACCAGCCAATTGCAGTAACTCCACAAACAAACTGTGCGGGTGTAGGCGTGGCTGAGCAGTGATCTGTTTTAATAGAGGTTCAAAACGATTAATAACCTGCAGCAACAGATAATCGGCAATCTCTGCTGAGCCACTGCGGCCACTATCACTTAGGCGGTGTCCCAGCGCGGAGCCGCGGTGATCCAACAGGCCTTTAACCTCTTCGATATAGGCTTTGATTACCGCTGAAGTCTCTGCATTCAATAGCGGCGGAATATAGTCTGCATCCAACTCGACCGGTTTCTCCGGCTGGCGTTCGCGTATTCTAGCGATACCAATAGACGCGTATCCGCTGAGATCATCGCTCTCAAGCTTGAGACACACTCGCAGTTTGCCCACCTGGATACGGGCAGACTCCCCGGAGGCTGCGGCACTATTGCGCGCATCGAAGTTTGCTGTCTGGTAGCGCGCCTGGGGAAAATCTTCCTGGTCACGGATGGATTCCTGGCTGCCGGGACGCTTCATCGGTACACATAGATAGACGATCTCATCACGGGTGTTAACCGGCACATCCAGGACATCCGGTAGGATTTCATTTTCCGGTGCAAGAATTGGCGTACCATCGGGAAATATCGCACGTACACGGGATAGCGATATCTTTCCCATAGAGAGCGGTTCACTATCGATCGCCAGCTCCAGCACACCCCAGGTATAGGGCCCCAGCGAAGCTGTGCGAGCCTCAACTAACTGTTCGAGATAGCGGTCCTGCTGCTGGAAATGTTGAGGGCGTAAAAACATGCCCTCACTCCAGATCACCTTGTTGTTAACCGACATATGTCTTCCTTTTAAAACCCAATTCCACTTGAAGTGGGCTTAATTAAACCTGTGCTGAGCGACGCTCTATTTAGATTTTTCCGCTTCCTGAAGACGCTTCTTCATCAAGTCATAGTCTTCACTGGAAATTGTCACCGTGTCGCCCTTCTTCCCACTGGTATCGTTGCGAGATAGCGGTGAAACAATGCCTCGGCGTCGCTTGGCGATATTATCGGGTGTGCCGATACGCGTGTCGGCCAAGGCAATCTGATAACTATTCTTTTTGTGGTCGGTTATCGGCAGCACCATGAGTGCATCGGCTTTTTGATACTGCACAAATTCTGCCAATAAACCGATGTACTTCACCTCTGGAGTCAAAGGCAGCTCTTCCACACGCTGCTCACCAGGTGCGAACTCCTTCAGGATAACGGTATCAAGGAGATCCTTGCCGAGACGGGATTCCGCATTTTCATAAAGATTAAGGAAATCCTCTCGAGCAAACTGGCGGTCGTCTGCCAGCATAAACACGCGCACTACCACCGGCGATGCACGACCATCATCATCCGGATTGACGTCATTGCGGATGTTGACCGAGAGCTCGACACTGGTATCCAGATTCAGGGTGCGCCTAGTTGTTTGGCACGCTGCCAGACTGACTACCAGTATTCCGAGTAGGGTGAATTTCAGTAACTTTGTTATGGACACGACCAATTCCCTCTTCCGATCTATTAATTTTTCAGCTGTCTGGCGTTCTTCAGCTCAGACAACTGGTTTTCATAAGTCACAGCAAACTCATCACCGAAAAGCTTGCGGTAACAAGCATCCGGATCGCCCACTAATTCCCGATACATCGCGCTGAAGCCCTCCCATTTCTTTGCATTCTTATTGCCGAATACACCAGAGGTATTCCCCAGGCGACGTTCAATATTGTCCGGGCTGAAATACTGCAACATCGCACTGTAACCAGCGCGCATCCCCGCCAGCACCGCGACCTGGTGATCGGAGAGATCATCGAAACTATCCTGCACCGCCTCCTTGGGCTGTAAAAAAGCACCATTACCGGCGAACATCGCCTCCAGCGCATCTCTCTCCGTGGCACTGAATTTCAGTGGGTTATTCGCCTCTGTCTGGATCATAGTGCGCTGTACACGCAGCTCATTCTTGATACTGCTGCGCGCACGTAGGAGGTCGATCAGGCGGGAAACCGTTTCGCGGACGATCTCCGCGGCCTGTTGATCGGCTATTTGTTGTTGCCCGGGATTCATATTCAGGCCCAGCGTTGCCGCCAGCACACTGGATACCGGAGGAACCGGGGCTGGCTGCACCGGCGCTACCGGTACTTCAGGCGCCGGGCTCTGCTGAACAGGAGCCGGTTGTTGCAATTGGGAAAAGCTCTGCCCCTGAGAGGCAAAACCCATAGGGCTTGCAGGAGGCGCCTGTGCAGTATCAAAGCCCGGTGCGCCCGCTACCTGTTGTCCCTGTATTGCCGCAAAAGAATCCGCAAAAGGATTATCCTGTTGAGCCTGCGGGGCTTGTGGCTGCATTTGTACCGGGGGTGGTGACACAGGCGCTGGGGCGAACTGGGGCTGCTGTTGGGCAACTGGCAGTGATGGGGGCGCAAGCGGAGGCTGAGGAGCTACCTGGGGTTGCGGAGCTGGTGCCTGGAAAGATTGCGGCTGAGGTGCTTGAGGCTGTGTGGAGGAAGGAGCCTCAAATGACTGGGCCGGAGTTTGTGGAGCAATTTGCACAGAGTGTTGATCTGCCGGCACATGATCCTGGGCACTGCCATCTTTCCACCACTCATCATCGGACCATTGCCCTGGCGCCGCCTGCCCTTGGGGTTCGCTACCAAGTAAACCGAGT
Organism: Microbulbifer mixtoriginis (SeqCode); assembly: GCF_052466715.1. Lineage (NCBI taxonomy): Bacteria > Pseudomonadati > Pseudomonadota > Gammaproteobacteria > Cellvibrionales > Microbulbiferaceae > Microbulbifer > Microbulbifer mixtoriginis (SeqCode). Next base: position 4,228,711 of record NZ_CP174288.1, read on the forward strand.
CCCTGCACATCTGACGCCCCGAAAGACTGAGGCTGCTCAAAAGCCGACATGGGGTCCAGTGGACCCGGATCTGCAGCCAGTAAATCATCCTGCGCGGGAGCACTCTGACTACTCTGTGGGACGTAACCCCATTCGCCAGACTGGGAAATATCGTTGCTGCCACCGGGTTCCAACCAGTTATCCAGCTGCTTTGCCTCCGCTTGGCTCTGCATCTTGGCCATAGCACTGGCATTGAAGGTGGTGCGATCGGAAGTATCGAGAAAATCGGCACTGCCCAATCCCTTTGGCAGGTCACTTTCGGCCTGAGGCTGTCGCAACGTCACCTTGAGGCGATATTCACCCACATTGATGATATCCCCCTCGTTCAGAGGGAGTTTATTGCCTTTACCCAGCGGGTTATCGCCATCGTTATGATAGGTACCGTTAGTGCTGGTATCTGTCAGGAAAAATTGCCCATCACTGAAAGAAATTTGCGCGTGCTGAGATGAGACAACACGTTCGGGATCGGGTAGCACCCAGTAATTATCAGCAGAGCGCCCCAGACTACCCCCATCTTTAGTGAACAGCTTGGTGTGCTTGAGCATATTGGCCCCTGCGGGGTCGGCCAATACTGAGAGAATTAGATCCATGTCTTCCTGACTCACACAGTTGTTGTACTTCGCTCATCCGCTGGGACACAAACTACCAAAGAGAGCGAAAATGATTCGGGCACAATGGCCTTCCACACAAGAAATTCAAACCCGGCCTACAGAGAATGCCGTGACCGGGAAATACTTTTTAACTCCAGGGCCCTTTTAATTCTCCACCGGCGAGAGATCTCAAACTGGGGAGGACAATCTGATCGCGGCCCTGTACCGAGCGCATAGTACTCAGCCCCGCCTGACTAAACTCTGCTGCTGCACGATCGGTAAGCAACGCTTCAGCACAGGGGGTAATCCACTGTCCCTGGGGCAGTTTACGCAGATGCAAAGGCAGGCTTTCATAGGTTGCAGAGGTGGGAGCCTGGAATCTGCCGGTTGTGGAAAAACCTTGGCAGATAGCCAAGGCGAGCAGATAGGCACTATTACCCCACTGATAGTATTGGTGGCCCTGATCGGGGGTTAGTTCTTCAAAATCAAAATGCTCAGTGGTGGAGGTCTCACGGCCAAATGGCAGCCGTAACATAAAGCGGGGGGCTGCCAGTGCAACATACTCACTGGCGGAGTAATCCCGTACCGCCTGCCAGCTTTCGGCAAAGCGCTCACTCAAAGGATAATACCAATCATCTGGATCAACCGATCCTGCCAAGCTGGGACAGCCGGCCAGTTTGGTGTCCCCTCCGAGAAGCAGAGTACTTCCAGCCGCTTCCGCAATAGTGGAGAGATCGATCAACAGATGCAGATCCCTCTCCTCGTCCGTAATAAAAAAGTCACCCAACACGAGGTTGTAGGGACGATCACCAGCGACTGTTTCACGCTCAACCAGTAATTTAAAAACCTGAGACTTTTCCAGATCGCTCTCAGCACTAGCAAAATCGGCAAGCAGCTCTTCCTTGCTGACATCAATCAGGTGCAGCTGCAAATTTGGGTGTTCGTCTAGTCGCCTCATTAAGAAATGCAGACTGAGCCAGCTCGCCTCCAACTGGCGGAAATCACTATGATGCATCACCTTGCGCATAGTGTCAGAGGTCGCCTCGGCCAAGGCGTTTAAATACTCCCCTTGCATGGGATCCACGCTTTTTTGTACATAGGGGGCAACAATGTCCCTAATCAGTTGATCTACCTGGAAAGCGCTGCCATTTTCCCTAGCCAGGCGCTCGCGACCCGCCGCGAGAATCTCATCGAGGATTGACTGCTCAGATGAATAATCCGCAGCCTCTTGCCCGGTTTCAGTCAGCTCCGGTTTCCACTGACGAATCTCCTCTGCGGCTTGCTGGAATTGGCCAGGATCACGCAGGCGTTGACCGAGCGCTATAAAATGTTTGAAAAGCGGTAGGCGGCTGTAGAGGTAATCCGGGTGTAAATCATCAAAACAAGGTAATTGCAGCGGCTCATCCATCACCGGCAACTGCAGGCTCACCCTAAGATCACTGAATACTCCTTCAAAAGTATCCCGGTTCAGCACATATACCCTGCGCTGAGCAATAGTCTCAGGCTCGCACTGACGACGGCTGGAGCGACCACTAAAATCGCCCAAGATTGCGACTTTTAGAATATCACTGCCATGGTCCATGGTTTCTTCCTTTTTATTTTTATCGCCGTGGATTTGAAATCCGGCAGCTATAGTGGCTTTGCTCACAGTTAATTATCCACAGGTAAAAAAAATACGCAGCACAACGAAACCGCTTGTACTCATCATGCGTTTTTATCTATTTGGTTTCCACTACTTGTTTTTCGATTTTATTCGACTTTCTTGGTCGTCCCCTTTTCAGCGGACGAACCCTCTGATTGGCGATTTGTTCAATCTTATCTTTAAAAGCATCTCCACCCAGAACATGCCCCAACTTAATGGTTTCAGCGATGTAATCCAGTAGCCGGCTATCAAAGCTATAGCGAAAAAGCTGGCGATAAGCCTGTGCACGTTGCCCTGCATTTTCACCCAAGTCGGTATATAAACGATGATCTTTAATCAAATTATCATGCTTAGTGTTTACATGATGATTGAAACTTGACCACTGATAATTTCCCAGTGAGTCAGCAAGCCCCAAATAAAGGGGGCGCAGTTCCACATAGCGGTAGCAGGTCAGCAAGTAGGCATCGGAGTCAATCAAGCTGGATTTATAACGCCCTCGCCAAATGGTGCCGGAACGCTTGTAACGGTGATTGACAAACTGTACGTAACGACGCCCTAGAGATTGCATCATTGAAGGTATGCCATCTGGAACCCTCGGGGTGGCAATAATCTGAATCATATTGGGCAGCAGGACGTATGCATGCACATCCACATGGTACTGATCAGCAGCATTGCGCAAACTAATCAAATAATATTGATAATCCTCCTCATCAAAGAAGCACGGCAAATTATTGTGACCAACTTGCACAATATGCTGAGGGATATCTATTAGATTGAGCCTGGGCAAACGAGGCATTTTGCCAGCAAATCCTTTTTTATAAGGCGCAATGCCTTTCTAGTGATGAATAAAGGTTTTATTATCGCAAATCAGGGAAAAAAATTTCAAACTTAGTCTACTGCCAAGTTAACATGAACTCTGGTTAGTGGTTGTAATCATGTTACGCTGCATTTTGTTGCTATTTAAATAAAGGGGAGTTGCACCAGACATGGATCAGATAAGTCTGGCGGTCAACGGACGCACTGACATTGGTCAAGTTCGCGAGGAAAACGAGGATAGTATTCGCTGGTATGCCAGCGCCGACCAACCTTTCGCCTATATCGTGATAGCGGATGGTATGGGGGGATACACAGGCGGTGCCACAGCTAGCAAAATAGCGGCAGAAACCGTTCAATTCCATTTAGAAGATCTTTTAAAACATACCTTTCTCTCCTGCACACCCGAGCAACAACAATTGATTTTACGCGCGACTTTGATCGACGCTATCAACAGTGCCAACAACGCCCTCCTAAACACAAAAAATACCAACCCGCATTTTGCAAAAATGGGAACAACAATTGTTGTCGCTGTTATGTGGCACGATTTCCTGATCGTCGCGCATATTGGTGATTCTCGCGCTTATCTATGGAATAACTTCGGCTTACAGCGCCTTACACGCGATCACAGTGTTGTTCAAGAAATGATAGACAGTGGTCAAATAAGCGAGGAGCAGGCACAGCAATCCAGTGTACGAAATCACATAACCCGCGCTTTGGGCGTTTCCAATTCTGTAGAAGCAGAAATTAATAGCTGGAAATTAACAGAGAACGCTTTGCTATTACTCTGCACTGATGGCTTAACTGAATATCTGGACGATCATGCGATTGAGCGAGTGCTTGCCACTCACCGCCCTGCTCTGGAATGTGTTTATCGCTTTATTGATGATGCCAACAGAATGGGAGGGCGCGACAATATCAGTGCGGGTATTCTTGAATACTCCTCCCAACCCGCAGCGCAGATACTCGCACAAGAGCAGAGCGCAACCCAAAGACCAAAATCACCAGATGTAACTATCAGAAAAGCGCAACGATAAAACTGTTTGCCGGAAGCTGAAGAATGACACCGGAACGTCTCACCCAGCTGGTCCCCAACCTGCTCAAAGTCTTAAGCCCCTCCACAGCCACCTTCCCCCAGGGAAATCCTGCGGCAGCCCATCGCTGGGTGGAGGCTATTGAAGAACTTCCCGAGGCCCAAATTACTGACGGCCACCACCGACCTCTGTGGCCAGAACCACCTACTGTCGAGGTCAACACCTATACAATTTCAGCTGCGCCTGAAGTCGAGCTGTTACCCGGAGTCAATGAGGGCCCAGTTCAATTTATTAATACTCCCGGTACCAACCCACTGGGGACTCATGTCCCCGCTCTTAGCCGGTGCCGTCGGGTACACGAACAGGTAATCATTGCAACCGGCGAACTGAATTTCGAATGTGTGGACCTCACAATACCGGGACCACTGCCATTTTCTTGGAAACGATACTACCGCTCTAGTATCGATGAAGACAGTGGAATTGGAGCTGGCTGGCGTCATTCGCTGAGCGAACAGTTACTGGTGCAGGATAACCAAGTAGAACTGTTTAATGCCGAAGGCCGCAAGATTCAATTCCAGTTACCCGCGATTGGGCACGGCTGTTATAACCGCTTCGAACGACTGCTGCTATTCCGGCAGAGTCTGCACAGCTATCGACTCTCCACCTTTAATGAGCCCGATAAAATTTTTCGCGCAGATGGAGTCAACAGTGCACTCCCGCTTACCGAGATTCGAGATCAGTTCGGCAATTCCCTAACCATTGATTACAGCGAAGGGTTACCCAGAAAAATTGTCAGCTCCTGGGGGCGGGTACTCGACTTCGAAAGCCGCGGCGGGCGCCTTACCAAACTGCTGAATAACCACGCTCCCGACGATCAGCGCAATCTGTGCAGCTATGAATTCCAGGGCGGTCTACTAACCGAAGTCCACAGTAATCACGATCTGGAGAGCTATCACTATCACGATTTATTGCTTGTGCAAGCGCACAGCGGTGTGAGTGGCAAGCGTCAATTTGAATACGACCTGCAAGGGCACTGCCACAGGCTGATACAAGAGGAATCGGTAACATTATTAACCTGGCAACACAACCGTGGGAATTGCCAGGTAGAAAATACTGAGCGAACTCCACACCAGCTGCACTTCAACCAGTTCGGCCAGCTCACCAAAGAGCGTCAAGGGCAGCGGCAAAAAAGCTGGCTCTACGACTGCTACGGGAATCTATGCCAGCAGATTAATGCCGATGGACAGCATTCCTTCTTCCGCTACGATGAATTTGGCCGCTTGCGGCGCATCACCGAAGGGAGCAACAGCAAGCGTTATTTATACAGTGAAGACGGCTACCCACAGGCAGTACAGTTAAGTGAACAACAATCATGGCTGTTCACTTACAGCGACAAGGGACGGCCACAGGCAATTATCGACCCGGAACAGCAAGAGTGGAAATTGCTCTATAGCGATCGCGGTATGCTCACGCAAATTACAGATCCCGAGGGCGGCTGCATTGAGTTTACCTGGGATGGCCAGGGGCAGTTACAAACGGTGCGCCGAGGGGAAAAGCAGTGGGGTTTCGAATACGATCACTGGCAGCGCATGACCACGCTGGTCGTCAATGGGGAAACTTGGCGTGAGTGGCGCTATGGCCCCACCGGCGAATTACGCGAGTCCCACATAGGCAGCTACCAATATGGAATCGATTACTGCGAGCGTGGCCAACCCCACGCCATCCATGCCAGTAACAGCCAAAGCTTGCAGTGGGACTACGATAGCTGCGGCCGTATTTGCCAGATACATTTCGCCGATGGCAACCAATGGGCTTTACACCACAATACCCAGGGCCAGTTGACCCAGCTGCAAACCCCCACCGGTGATTACTGCTGGCAATATGATGGGCTCGGCCAACTGATCAGCCACCGCACCCCGGACGAGCGCCAACTCACTTGGAACTACAGCGTTGATGGCAGCCTTAGTGAATACTGTGATAACGACTGCCGTTGGTACTTCCACTATTACGACAGAGGCACCCTCGCCAGCATACGCAATAATAATGGCCAAATTAATGAGTTCCATTACGATACTGAAAAACGCCTGATTCAAGCTAATAATTTACATTCATCTGTCCGTTTTAAATACGACCGACGCAACCGGGTTATCGCCGAGAACCACGACAGCGGTGACGTGCGCGATTTCAGCCTGAGGTATCAGTACGATTCACGCGGCTGGTTGAGAAGCGCCAGCTCCGACAACCTCGACTTGGCCTACACGCTCACACCCTGTGGCGCGCTTTACGGTGTGGATGCCAATGGCGAGCCGGTGCTACGCAGTGAGTTCAAAGAGCAAAACACTATTCATATTCAGGGAGAAGTGCGCAGTACAGTCAAACATCGGTTTGGAAGCCCTTTTAGTCTGGAAAGTGGACTCGCCCTCGCTTGGCAATTCGATAAGTGCCCCCCGCTACAGCTCACTACTCCAATACGCCAGACCGGGTTTCCCCAGGCACAAATCGACAGGGATAAACGCGGCAACGTGGTCGCCGAGCGGCAAATTCCCGGGCGCAGAGATTATCAATACCAGTACGACGGTTGGGGGCTGATGAGCACCGCAGAATGCGGCGATTTTAAAACTTATTTCCGCTATGACCCGTTCGGGCGCCGTCTGAGTAAAACCTGTACCCATCGCAAATCGTCACGCCAACGCCGGGTCACCAGCAGTTGGAGTGGCCTGGGCATCTGGGCTGAAGCACACCAGATCGATGGTAAATCCCGCGGCATCGGCCATTGGATAACACACCCCTTAAACGGATCCGTACTCTGCCACTGGAGCTCCGGCCGCTGTGAGTACTATCACACTGACTCACAGGGAAAACCGCTGGCTATTTTCGACGCACAGGGCACGGTGCAATGGTCTCAGGGAAAAGATGCCGAGGACAGAAATGGCCGAGCTTTTGGACAAACTCCTGGCCCCTGGCGCGGTATCGGCTTGATCGCCGATATTGAGACTGGCCTGTGGTACACCACTTCCGGATATTGGAATCCCGCCCTGCAAATGTGGCTGAACGGCTCAAGGATTTTCTCTCACACTACGTCCAATATGCCGCTAATCAGGCTCTAAAATCCTACTGGCGCCCCTCATCGGGGCCCACCCTGGCCTGCTCTATTCCCTAAACTTAGAGCTCTCAATTGCGAACGTAACCATGCAAGAATCCCCGAACTTTGAAATTGGCGGTATCGCAGTGGCCAAGGGGGAATCCCGCCATATAGACCTGCCTGTAGTCAGCCTCTACACCAATACAGAAATGGCCATACCCGTTTATGTACAGCGCGGTAAACGGGAGGGTCCCACGATTTTTGTCTGTGCGGCCGTGCACGGCGATGAGCTGAACGGCATCGAAATCATCAGCCGTTTGATTCAGAGCCGCAGTCTAAAATCCCTTCGCGGTAACCTGATTGCCGTACCTATGGTCAATGTCTACGGTGTGCTCCAGCACACCCGCTACCTACCCGATCGCCGCGACCTCAATCGCAGCTTTCCCGGTTCTGCCAAAGGCTCCCTGGCTGCGCGTATGGCCCATGTGTTTCTGCGTGAGATAGTGGCCAAATGCGATTACGGCATCGATCTACATACCGGGGCCGCCCACCGCAGTAACCTTCCCCAGGTACGCGCCAATCTCGACGACGATGTGACCCGTGCCATGGCCAAGGCTTTCGGTGTACCGGTATTGCTGAATGCATCGATTCGCGATGGCTCCCTACGCCAGGCGGCCGCAGATCGGGGAGTGAGAATCCTCCTGTATGAGGCAGGAGAAGCCCTGCGCTTTGATGAGTTGTGCATTCGCGCTGGCCTGAAAGGAGTGACTAACGTTCTCAGGCATCTGGGTATGCTCCCGGTAAGGCGCAGACGCAGCTTGATAGAGCCCTTTATCGCTCGTAGCAGTGGCTGGCTAAGAGCCGGCGACAGCGGCATAGCCACCCACCTTAAAGCGCTTGGTGATCAAGTGTACGCAGGTGACCTGCTCGCCACTGTTGCCGACCCCTATGGCAATGAACTAGACCAGGTACGCAGTAATGGCGAGGGAATCATAATCGGCAAGCAGAATATCCCACTGGTGCAGGAGGGAGAGGCGATGTATCACATCGCCTATTTCCACGAACCCCAGGAGGTAGTTGAAAACCTCGAGTTATTGCAGGACAGCCTACTACCGGATGAGAACTTCTAGAGGCGTCCTACTGTTTCTGAAGCAACTCCAATACCTCTTTACTGGGAAAGCCCTTCTCCTCCACACCGGCGCTCTTCTCGAAAGCCTTTATCGCTTTTCGGGTTCCCGGACCAGCTTTACCATCAATCTCACCACTGTAGAAACCCTTCTGCTTCAGCAGTTTTTGCAACTGTTCAACTTGACTGCCGTCGAGGGGAGTAAATGGGCGGTTCCAGTCTTTCACCAGCGGCGCGCCGCCGCCAATACGATCCGAAAGTAAACCAATGGCTATAGCATAACGATCGGAGTTGTTATAACGCTTGAGTACAAAGAAATTCTTAAATACTAGAAAAGCCGGACCATTGCGCCCATCAGGCAGCTTCAGCTCCGCCACCGCTTTCTTACTCGGAAAGGGCTCACCATTGGCGCGCTTGACTCCAAGCTTCTCCCACTCCGCAACTGTCAATTTGCCGCCCGGCATTTTCTTGGCGGGAATGGTGACCTCATAGCCCCAGGGCTTACCTTTCTGCCAGCCATTACTGGAAAGTAAATTGGCAGCGGTAGCCAGTGCATCCGGCACCGAATTCCAGATATCACGCTTGCCGTCACCGTCGATGTCTACAGCATAAGCTTGGTAGCTGGTGGGGATAAACTGCGTGTGCCCCATAGCTCCTGCCCAAGATCCAAGCAGGTGTTGACCTTCAACATCACCGGCCTGCAGGATTTTCAGTGCCGCCAACAACTGCTGCCGACCAAACTTCTTGCGCTGGGGATCTGCATAGGCCAGGGTCGCGAGAGAGCGGATTACACTGCGCATTACCGTCTCATTGCCAAGAATGCCTCCGAAGCTCGATTCCACCGACCAGATTGCCAGTAGGATATTGGGGTCCACACCGAAGCGCTTCTCGATTTTATCGAGCCAGGGCTGCATCTTCTCTTTTTCCCGCTTGCCCCGCTCGATAGCGCGCTTTTGCACACGGTTGTCGAAGTACTGCCACACCGGCGCCTTGAATTCCGGCTGGTAACTGGCTCTATCCAGCACCCATTGGTCAGGAGAGGTAATGCCTTTAAAGGCCTGGTCGTAAACCTGGGGGGAAATCCCATTCTTAACGGCCGTTTGGCGGAACTCCTTTACCCACTTTTCAAAAGCCGGGTCCGGCTTATCGGCAGCCTGAGCCTGTAGAGTGAATAACGTCAAACAGAGGGTAAGAACATAGAGCAGTGCGGGGAACCGTTGCAATCTGGGCATGGGAGTACCTTTGACACGACATTTCGCTCGCACAAGGTTAGAACGAGCCTCTCTCTTCCGGAAGGCGGATTTCTCCAATGGTGTCATCCGCTTGATCCGTCATTAATGGGGACAGTGGAGTCGAAAGGAAGTTCTGGTGATGGCGAGGCCCTGTGACCAGGGCCACAAAATCAGGGAATGACGTAAAAGAGTACGGCGAAGAAATGCAAAATACCGCCAGCCAGCACAAATAGGTGCCAAATAGCGTGGTGAAAACGCAGGCTGCGCCACAAATAAAAGGCAATACCGCCGGTATAACAGAGCCCCCCTAGCACCAACAGCCATAGACCACCGGTCTCAAGACTATTCGCCAGGGGCTTGATTGCAGCGATAACCACCCAGCCCATCAAGGCGCTGAGCGTAATCGACAGTGCACGGATCTTTTTCAAGGGAGTGAACTGGATAATCAGGCCCAGCAGTGCCAAGCCCCAGATAATGCCAAACAACCACCAGCCCCAGGGCCCGCGTAGGGTCACTAGAGTAAAGGGTGTATAGGTGCCGGCAATTAGCAGAAAAATTGAGGAGTGATCCAGAGTTCGCAATATCGCCTTGGCGCCTATATGGCTGACGGCGTGATAAAGAGTCGAGGCGAGGAAACAAAGAATCAGGGTGGAGGCATAGACACTGGAGCTGACGATATGCCAGGCATCCCCACGCAGTGCGGCGAAACCAGTGAGAACACCCAAACCAGCAATAGCCAGAACGGCTCCGATACCGTGGGTTACGCTATTGGCAATCTCTTCAGCAAAGCTATAGCGGCTGGCAACGGAAACGGAAAAGGTCATAAATTGGCCCGATTGAATTCTGGTAGCGAGTGGCTTCAAAACCACTCGACCGATAACTTGAATCAGGTCTAATGATCAAAGGCCTTACTAAAAATAGCAAGGCCAGGGTTTGACCGTAGATTCACAAGCAGGCTTTAGAGGCTTATACGCTCGCGTTATGGATTCCCATTTCACAAAGAGCGGAAGAGGCGCGAACGATCGTCTCGTTGCGGTCGGGACCTGTAGAAACAATATCTACCGGCGCACCCACCAGCTCTTCGATACGGGCGATATAAGCCTTGGCATTGGCCGGCAGGTCCGCCTCACGACGCACCCCGAAGGTATTCTCTGTCCAGCCAGGCATGCTTTCGTATACAGGCTCTACCCCTTCCCAACCGGCAGCGTCGAAAGGTACTGGTACTTCTTCTCCGGCACTGTTGCGGTAACCGACACAGATCTTCACTTCCTCGAGACCATCAAGCACATCCAGCTTGGTCAGACACAAGCCGGAGATACTGTTAATACGAATAGCATGACGTACGGCAACGGCATCGAACCAGCCGGTGCGACGCTGGCGCCCGGTAGTAGCACCAAATTCATGCCCCTTCTCACCCAGGTGACGCCCTACTTCACAGTCGAGTTCGGTGGGGAAAGGGCCACTACCAACGCGGGTGGTGTAGGCCTTGGTGATACCCAGTACGTAATCCAGGTAGAGGGGGCCAAAACCAGAACCAGTGGCGGTGCCGCCAGCAGTGGTATTGGAGGAGGTCACAAACGGATAGGTACCGTGGTCAATATCCAGCAGGGAACCCTGGGCCCCCTCGAATAGGATGTGCTCACCCTGTTCGCGGGCCTTATGCAGCTGGTCGGCCACATCAATGATCATCGGCACCAGTTGCTCACGCCAGATCTTAGCCTGCTCGAGAGTGTCCTCGTAGCTCACCGGATCGACTTTGTAGTATTCGGTCAGGGCAAAATTGTGGTAGTCAATCAGCTCCTTGAGCTGATTGCAGAAGTTCTCCCAGTTACACAGGTCGCCGAGGCGCAGACCGCGGCGGGCAACTTTGTCTTCATAGGCGGGACCGATACCGCGACCGGTGGTACCGATTGCTTTGGCACCGCGCGCCTTTTCACGGGCCTGATCCAGTGCCACATGCACCGGCAGAATCAGAGGACAGGCCGGGGACAGGCGCAAGCGCTTGCGCACTGGAACACCGCGCTCTTCCAACTCAGACATTTCCTTGAGTAATGCTTCCGGTGACAGCACCACACCGTTGCCGATCAGGCAGGTTACGCTGGGGCGCAGGATACCGGAGGGGATCAGGTGCAGTACGGTTTTCTCACCGTCGATCACCAGGGTATGGCCGGCGTTATGTCCGCCCTGAAAGCGCACCACCAGGGAGACCTGTTCTGTCAGCAAATCGACAATTTTACCCTTGCCTTCATCGCCCCACTGGGTACCCAGCACTACTACATTCTTGCCCATCTGTATCAATCTCTAACTCAGGTTTCGTTCTGCAGGAGGCCGAGAGGCCCCTACATCAATGAATCTTGCGGGGTTCACCGCACCAATATAGGCACATTATTGGCACATCCGCTGCGCCCGCCTTTGTTCAATCCCGGGACTTAACCACCCAGGAGTCGCCCTCGAATACCAGCTCGCGATCACAGCGCGAATGAAGATCGCTCTCTGCACTATCGGAAAGAGTGGCAATGACCACCTCTCCCCGCTCGCGCAGCTCATCAATTGCGCGCCACAGCCCGGCGCTCTGGGGACCACTTACCTCCGGCGCGAGTATGGCGCCCTCAGCGGGTATCGCGCTGGTACCCAGCGTGTTGAGAGCCACTAAATCACTACTAAAGCCCGTTGCCGGGCGGTCCCGGCCAAATACTGCACCGATACCGTTGTAGCGGCCACCATTGGCGAGTGCCTGCCCGTGGCCCGGTGTGTAAGCGGCGAATACCAAGCCGGTTTCATAGTCGTATCCACGCACTTCACTCAAATCGAAGAACAGGGTCACCGCCGGGTAGCGCTGCCCCAGAGCCTCGGCGACCTGCTGCAGATCAGACAAAGCATCCAACAGAGCCTGCGGCGCTCCCGCCAACTGAGTGGCGGCTCGTTCCAGGCAGTCGAGCCCGCCGGCAAGACTGGGGAGAGCTTGCAGCCAGCCCGATACCTGTGAATCACTAATATTCTCAGACACCCAGCTGTAAACATCGGCACTGGCCTTGTTCTGCAGCAGCGCGGAAAGTTCTTCACGCTCACTGTCACCGAGCCCGGCTGCCTCGGCGAGACTTCGGTAAATCGCTACGTGGCCGAGGTCCAAATAAATATCTTCTACCCCGGCAACCTGCAGGCTCTCCAGCATCAGGGAGATCACTTCGATATCTCCGCTGAGGCTGTCCACGCCAAACAATTCCGCACCTATCTGGATCGGCGCACGCGAGCCCATCGCGGTACGTGGCCGGGTGTGCAGGACCTGGCCCGCGTAGCACAGGCGGTTAGCCCCCGCACGAGGAAAACTATGCGCATCGATACGCGCTGTCTGCGGGGTAATATCGGCGCGAATACCGAGTGTGCGGCCGGAAATCTGGTCTGTGACCTTGAAGGTGCTCAGGTCGAGATCACGCCCCATACCAACCAGCAGGGACTCGGTGAATTCCAACATTGGCGGTATCACCAACTCGTACCCCCAGCAATGGTAGAGGTCCAACAGTCGGCGGCGCAGGGTTTCAACTTGAACAGCTCCCGCGGGCAAAATCTCCGCGATGCCATCCGGCAGCATCCAACGATCGGCTTGAGTCATGGTGAAACGGACTTTTCAGAGTTAATGAGGCGCGTCGGCTTCCACAAAAAAACCGGGCGAGGCCCGGTTTGCGTGATTTTAGCACCAACTGCCAGCAGGAAGGTAGGGCTGTCGCAAGGACAGCCACGACCTCGGGCAAACAGCTGGGGGTTAGGGATAATCCGCTGCCATTTGCCCCGCAAGTTGGTTTATTGCCCTTTAGGGTCCTTCAGATAGCGGAAAAACTCACTATCCGGATCCACCAGCAACATATCGGATTTGCTGCGGAAGGATTCCCTATAGGCCTGCAGGCTGCGCGTGAAGCGGTAGAACTCGGGGTTCTTGGTATAGGCTGCAGCATAAATTGATGCCGCCTCCGCATCGCCAGCACCACGCAGTTCTTCGGCCTGGCGGTAAGCCTCGGACTCAATCACCACCTTTTGGCGATCGGCATTGGCTTTGATCCGCTCACTGGCCTCCTGCCCTTTGGCGCGGTGATCCCTTGCCTCCAGCTCACGGCCTGCACGCATACGCTGGAACACGGACTCGGAGACTTCTGGTGGCAGGTCGATGCGCTTGACACGCACATCGATCACCTCCACACCCAAGTCGCCCTGAGCAACCTTATTCAGGTTTTTGGTAATCTCCGCCATCAGCTCATCGCGCTCACCACTGACTACCTCATGCAGGTCACGCACACCGAACTGGTTACGCAGCTGATCGTTGATCCGCTCAGACAGTAGACGCACCGCATTGCGCTCATCGCCACGGGTGGCGATGTAGAACTTACTCACATCCGAGATACGGTATTTAGCGTACGAGTCCACCATCATGAACTTGTTTTCGCTATTGAGCATACGTACCGGGCTTGAATCCACAGTTTGGATACGAGCATCAAACTTGCGCAGCTTCTCCGCAAACGGAATCTTGAAGTAGAGACCCGGCTCGGTATAGGTGCGCACCAGCTCACCAAAGCGCAGCAACACGGCCTTTTCCGTTTCCTTCACCACGAAGGCGCTGGAGGAAACCAACAGGACGACAAGCAGCAGTGCAACAATAATTCCCAAAGATTTGTTGTTCATTCCATCACCTCCTAGCGAACAGTCTGGCTGCGGCGGCTGCTGGCGGCATCCTGGCGCAGGCGCTCGACGATACGCTGGTAGACCTCTTCGATTACGATCGGGGAGGTGTCTTTACGTTGGACAGCCTGGGATGTGCTCTCCTGCGTCAGCTTATCCAGCGGTAGGTACATCATGTTGTTGCCACCCTCGACATCAACCATCACCTTGGAGGTGTTAGACATCACATCCTGCACCGCATCCAGGTATAGGCGTTCGCGGGTCACTTCTGGCGCGCGCTCGTATTCGGACAGCAGTTTCTCGAAGCGCACCGCCTCACCGCGGGCACTCTCTACAACGCGTGCCTTGTAGCCCTCGGCCTCTTCGATAATTCGCTGTGCCTGACCGCGGGCAACCGGAATCACTTGGTTGGCGTAGGCCTGGGCTTCATTTTGCAGACGCACCTCATCCTCGCGAGCCTTGGTTACATCGTCAAAGGCATCCTGCACTTCGCGGGGCGCCTTGGCGTCAGTCAAGTTCACCACATCGATACGGATACCCGTTTGGTACAAATCCAGGTACTCCTGCAGGCGCTGTTGGGTGTCGGTGGATACCTGGGTCCGGTTTTGCGAAATCACACCGTTCAGAGTGAGAGAGCCCACTACGTGGCGCAAGGCACTGTCAGTGGCCTCCTGTAGACTCTTCACCGGCTCGCGTACACGCAGTACAAAAGACTCCGCATCACTTACCTGCCATTGCACGGTCAATACCACTTCAACGATATTGGCATCTTCGGTCAGCATCTGTCCGGTGGTGCGCTCGGTACGCACCTCAGTCATATTGACCTTGGTTACACTGTCGATCAGCGGTGGATTCCAGTGCAGGCCGGCCGATTCGGTCGAGTGGTATTTACCAAGGCGCAATACCACCGCCTGTTCGTTGGCGTTGACCTGATAAATACCAAGCCCTGCATAAATCAATACGGCAACAACAATCACCAGCATCCAGGGAAAGTTGCCCGTTCCAGTACTGGGACTGCCACCAAACAACCCACCGAGTTTCTGCTGGACTTTGCGGAACAGTTCGTCGAGATCCGGTGGGCCATCGTTATTGCGGTTACCACCGCCGCCACCCCAAGGGTCTTTGCCGTTGTTACCACCCGGTTCATTCCAGGCCATCTAAATTACTCCAACTCTGATCATTTAAGCTTTGACTCCGGCGGATTCTAGCATTCCCCGCCGGCAAAATATTGCCGCCAGACCTCTGCTGAAGGCAAGTTTGTCGCAATTGGGGCCGCATCGGCCACACGAAAATGTGCTGGCGCTAGTGTTCTTGCTCCTCATTATCATCGGGAAGTGCCTCTTTTGGCAGCCACTCCGGCTCTTCACCACCATCTGTAAATGGGGCCAGTAAACGCTGGAAATCACTGCGCGGAAGCAATAACTGCAATTCGCAATCGCCATTATCCCGATAGTGTTCGCTCTGCACCGCGTTAATCTGGTAGAGCTGTGCGCGCAGGCGGGATTGCTGCGGTTTTACCACCAGCAGCCCCTGTACCATCTGCTCTCCCAGGCGCTCTGCAATCGCCTCCACCAGCAGGTCACAACCAGCACCGGTCACCGCAGAGAGCCAGACCGCACGCGGTACTCCCTCTTCATCACGGTCAATGCGGGGCTCACTGTCGGCGAGCAGGTCGATTTTGTTGTACACCAGCAGCTGCGGGATATCCGCAGCACCAATTTCTTCCAGTACGGTCTGAACCTCTTCCATCAGGTGCAGACGATCTTCCGCGGCGGCATCCACCACATGTAGAAGCAGCGTTGCCTGCGCAGCCTCTTCCAGGGTCGCGCGGAACGCCTCCACCAGTTTGTGTGGCAGGTGCGAAACAAAACCTACCGTATCAGCAAGGATCATGGCGCCGACATTGGGTAATTCAACCCTTCGCATAGTAGGGTCTAGGGTTGCAAACAGTTGATCGCGCACATACACGTCGGCATCAGTGAGCCTGTTAAACAGAGTCGACTTGCCGGCGTTCGTGTAACCCACCAGGGAAACCGTAGCCACTTCGGCACGGGAGCGCGCACGCCGGCCCTGCTCTCGCTGGCGGCGAACTTTTTCCAGGCGCTTCTCAATGGAATCGATACGCGCACGCAATAAACGCCGATCCGTTTCCAGCTGGGTCTCGCCCGGTCCGCGTAAACCGATACCGCCTTTCTGCCGTTCCAGATGGGTCCATCCTCGCACCAGGCGGGTGGTCATATGGCGCAATTGCGCCAGCTCCACCTGCAACTTTCCTTCATGGGTGCGCGCACGCTGGGCGAAGATATCCAGAATCAGGCCGGTGCGATCCAGCACCCGGCACTTGAGTTCACGCTCAATATTGCGCTCTTGGCTGGGTGAGAGGGTGTGATCAAAGATCACCAGCTCGGCACCCTGCTCTTTCACTTTCTGGCGAATCTCTTCCAGCTTACCTCGACCAACAAAGGTTTTAGGGTCTGGTGTGGCACGTTGTCCAAAAATAAAACTGACCGGATCGGCTCCGGCAGAGAGGGCCAGCTCCTCAAATTCGCGAGGATCATCGGGGCTGTCTATAGCGGAGAGTTCAAGGTGTACCAGTACTGCCAGTTCACCAGATTCCGGTCGATCGAAAAACAATGGGAAATCTCTATATGAGGAAATGGGCGCCTATCTGACTCCCTAGATTGAAATGGCAGCCGCAAGTCCAACTCCGGATTCACTCGGCTGCTTGCGCCCCGGTAACGGGGCGCGAGTCTCGTTAAGCGCAACTCAATCAGCTGAAAGATTCGCGCTCACCGCCTTCACCATTGCCCTCGCCGCCATGCTGTGCGGCTGGGTTCAACAGGGGAACGCGCACTGCGCGGGACGGTACAACAGTGGAAATAGCGTGCTTGTAAACCATTTGGCTGACGGTATTTTTCAGCAACACCACAAACTGGTCGAAAGATTCAATTTGCCCTTGGAGCTTGATGCCGTTTACCAGATAGATAGAAACCGGGATACGCTCTTTGCGCAATACGTTGAGGTAAGGGTCTTGTAAGCTATGCCCTTTTGACATCTTTTTTCTCCTTGTCAAAAAGCTGAATGCGGTATGCAGGCCGCAATCGTATCCGCGAAGTGCGCGGATCAAAAAACGACTGAGGTCGAATACGCGTAATAAGTAGTGTAGTTGCGAGCCGGAAAAGGCCGACCCTGTGAAAACTGACTGACTGAGCTTGTCGTTTTATAGCCCAACCACGTTATGGATGCTCAAGCGAGAAATTTCAAGGCTTCGGCCAATATTTCATCATTCTCGCGCACCCTGCCCTCGCTGTCCTGAGTGTACAAAATTTCCAACTCGGGCCAGCGCCGCAACCACGTCAGCTGTCGCTTGGCCAACTGGCGGGTGGCGGCAATTCCCGCAGCAACCATCTCATCATAATCGCAGTGCCCTTCCAGATACTGCCACACTTGACGATAGCCCACCGCACGAATCGCCGGTAGATCCTCATGCAGATCGCCGCAATCAAATAAACCGCGCACTTCCTGCACAAACCCAGCTTCGAGCATCCGCTTAAAGCGCAGTTCGATACGCCGATGTAACAGCGATCTGTCACGGGGCATAATCGCCAACTGAGTCAAGTGGTAGCGTTCATGTACCCCGCCACCAGATTGTTCTCGACGCAACTGGGAAAGAGGCACACCGGTGATCCGATAAACCTCCAGCCCCCGCTCTATACGTACCGAGTGATTAGGATGCAGTTCCGCCGCTAATTGCGGATCGACTTGTGCGAGTTCCGCATGTAGTGCCGGCCAGCCTTCACGTTCGGCACGCGCTTCAATCTCGGCGCGTAGCTTCAGGTCGGCCTCTGGCAACTTTGCCATTCCTTCCAGGAGAGCACGGAAATACAACATAGTTCCGCCAACCAGTAAAGGGATCTTACCGGTTGCGCTGATTTCGTCCATAGCTTCGAGGGCATCTTTGCGAAATCGACCGGCGGAATAGGACTCGCAGGGATCACAGATATCGATCAAGCGATGGGGGTAGCGGGCCAGCTCCTCCGCGTTGGGCTTGGCCGAGCCCACGTCGAGACCCCGATAAACGAGAGCCGAATCCACACTAATTAATTCCACCGGCAGGCGATCGGCCAAAGCCATGGCCAAATCCGTCTTGCCCGATGCCGTGGGACCCATCAAAAAAATTGCGCGGGGTTTATCGTCCAGAGTGCGCTCGCTCAAATCACCACCTACTTCCAAAACGCGATTATTGACCGCGCATAAACCACTTATCCATATCCGCCAGTTTAACCTGGGTCCAGGTCGGACGGCCGTGATTGCACTGGCCGCTGCGCTCAGTGCGTTCCATATCCCGCAGCAGCGCGTTCATTTCCGGAATCGTCAAGCGGCGGTTGGCACGTACAGAACCGTGACAGGCCATGGTGGCGAGCACTTCGTTGATTTGCTCGCCTATACGCTCGCTGTCACCCTGCCCAAGTAAATCTGACAACACATCGCGCACCAGTTGCTCCACCTGAGCACCGTGCAACATGGTCGGCACCTGCCGTACTAGTAAAGTTTCCGGGCCTGCGCGCTGTAGCACGAAACCGAGAGCCGTAAACACTTCGCTGCGCTCCTCGAAGCAATCCGCCTCGCGCTGGCTGACCGCCAGGCTCACTGGTACCAGCAATGGCTGTGCCTGAATACCGCCCGCAGCATGGGCCACTTTCATCTGTTCATAGACAATACGCTCGTGGGCGGCATGCATGTCCACCACGATCATGCCCTGCTCGTTCTGCGCGAGGATATATATGCCATGCAGCTGAGCGATGGCAAAACCCAACGGCGGAACATCTTCTCCATTAGCACTTTCGTTAATCGTGGGTGCCTGCGCAGCCATTGGTGCAACAGGAGCGCCAGCCGGAGGCGCATCTGGAGAGGGTACCGCAGGCTCTGCAACAGCCGCCGGCTCCCGATAGGGTTGATGCAAGGCACCGTAGGCATTCATTTGCTGCTGTAAGCTCGCCGGTGAGGGGCGATTGGAGAGCGGCATTTTTTGTTGGCCGGAAAACTCTCCTGCCTGAATACCACTGACTCTTTCAGCAGCACCATTTTCTTGCCCATCAGCCTCTTCAGCTTGCTCATCTTTCTGCCCAGGGCGCACATCCGCCAGAGCCCGATGCAAACTGCCAAACAAAAAGTCGTGTACCAAGCGACCATCGCGGAAACGCACCTCGTGCTTGGTCGGGTGTACATTTACATCCACCGATGCCGGGTCCAGCTCCAGATAGAGCACAAACGCCGGATGGCGGCCGTGATAGAGCACATCCGCAAAAGCACGGCGCACCGCGTGACTCACCACCTTATCGCGGATAGCACGCCCATTGACGTAGAAGAATTGCAGATCGGCCTGGGAGCGGGAAAAAGCCGGTTCGGCCACCCAACCCCATAGGCGCAAACCACTGCGCTCCACATCAATATGCAGGGCGTTCTGCATAAACGCTGGACCGCATACCTGCGCCACGCGGCGCTCCATCTCCACACGGCCGTTGCCGGCGCGCAGATTGTGCACGCCCTTGCCGTTGTGGCGCAGAGTGATAGACACATCGAAGCGGGACAGCGCGAGGCGCTTGATGGTGTCATCGATACGGTTAAATTCAGTCTTCTCGGTGCGCAGAAACTTACGCCTCGCCGGCGTATTGAAAAATAGATCACGCACATCCACGGTGGTGCCGCGGGGGTGGGCCGCTGGGGCCAGCTGCGCCTGCATATCACGGCCCTCGGCACTCACTTGCCAGCCCTTGCCGCTCTCATCGCGGCTACTGATCAGATTCAATCGCGCGACAGAGGAAATACTGGCCAGGGCCTCACCACGGAAACCCAGGGTGGCCACCGCTTCCAGATCTTCCAGCACATGGATTTTCGATGTGGCATGACGCGCCAACGCCATGGGCAAATCCTCTTTCTCGATACCCTTACCGTTATCCCGCACTTTCATGCGCTTGATACCGCCATTATCGATATCCACTTCCAGCCGCGTGGCGCCAGCATCCAAACTGTTTTCCAGCAGCTCCTTGATTACAGAGGCGGGGCGTTCGACCACCTCACCGGCAGCGATCTGGTTGGCGAGACGCGGAGATAATTGCTGGATACGTTCGTGCATAACTCTGTCTTGTTAACGCTAATTTGAAGGGCCGATAAGGCGGTAACTTTGCGGCTAACCCGAGGGGATACTCAGAGTCTGCCCCACGCGGATCACTGAGTTTTTAATACCGTTGGCTTTCTTCAGGGAGGCCACGGAAATCCGGTAACGCGCGGCAATTCCGGACAGTGTCTCGCCGCGGCTAATCACATGGCGACGCGACTTGGCAGGCTTATTGGTTGCCAACCAGGTACCCGCCGGAGGGTTAGCGCGGAAGTAAGCCACTATACCCTCACTGAGCTTTTCTGCCATACGCTGCTGAAACTTGGGATCACTCAATCGCCGTGACTCGTAGGGGTTAGTGATAAAGCCTGTTTCCACCAAAATTGAGGGTACATCCGGGTTGCGCAACTCCGAAAAATTCGCCTGTTCCACTTTCTTTTTGTGCAAGTGTGTAAAGCTGGCCAGTGAATTCAGTACACTGGCGCCAATATCCAGGCTGGCATTCATGGTGGCGGTCATCGACAAATCCAGTAATACCCCAGCCAGGGTGTCATCCTTGTCATCCAGGCTCAAGTCACCGGCACCGCCTATCAGATCGGATTCATTTTCCCGCTGGGCCAGGAAACGTGCAGTCTCACTGGTAGCGCCACGCGAGGAAACGGCATAGACACCGGCACCACGGGCCTCCTTGCGGGTAAAGGCATCGGCGTGAATCGAAATGTACAGATCCGCGCGCATTTTGCGCCCCTTCTTCACCCTCTGGCGCAGGGGAATAAAGTAATCACCGGTTCTGACCAATTTCGCGCTGAAACCCCGCTCGCGATCGAGTTCTTTGTGTAGTTTTCGCGCAATAGCCAGCACCACATCCTTCTCGCGCAGACCTCTGGGACCCAGTGCACCCGGGTCCTCACCGCCGTGACCAGCATTCACGGCAATAACGATGTCGCGTTCAGTGCTTACCTGCTGCAGGGTCTTCTCTTGATTTTCCACTTTGTCGTAAAGATCAAGCACCAGGCGATCCGGCAGTACTTCATGACGGCGCAGGGAAAAACTGCGCGGATTGATCTGCTGCTTCAGATCGAGGACAACGCGCAGGTCTTTCTTGTTGTGGCGGGCGTGGCGCACTTGGGCGATGGGTGTACCCTTCAGGTCCAGAGTATCTAACTGCGCCTTTAACTGAGTATCGGCAATATCCACCACAACACGGTGCGGCCCGCTCAAGGTGAACAACTTGTGCTCCGCCGGGCCGCTCAAGTCGAAGACCAGGCGCGTGTGGTCCGGCGCCCGCCACAGGCGCACGCCCTCCACTTCAGCCGCCATCAGCGGCAGTGCAATTACCAGCCCAGTTACCAGGGCCACCAGCGAGCGCCACATCCTACTCATTACTTCCCAACCCTTTCACTTATTGTTTTTACACATCCCTGAATCCAGGCCAATTGCTATTTATTTAGCATCTTTGCCAGGGTATCGAGTACCGCTTCTCCCTGTTTGGAGTGGGTATTCAACAGCAGCTGGCGGCCGCTGTCCGGCACTTGCAGAGTCAATTCCAAGTCCGGTTCGGGCAAAACGCCAGCGCCGCGTTCCGGCCATTCCACCAGGCTCAGGCTATGCGTGGCGAAGTAGTCCCGCACCCCCATAAACTCCAATTCTTCGGCATCTCCCAGGCGATATAGGTCGAAGTGATATACCCGCTGGGGTCCAAGTTCGTAGGGCTCAACCAGGGTGTAAGTGGGGCTCTTCACCGCACCCTGATGCCCAAAGGCTCTAAGCACACCGCGACAAAAGGTGGTCTTGCCGGCACCCAGTTGGCCATTCAGGTACAGAGTGAGCCCCCGCTGTAGACCACTGGCCAGGCAGGCGCGGCCCAGCGCTTCGCCGCCTGCCACCGTTGCCTCTTCGTCCGCTAAATGCAATTTCAGTTCACTCACTATCAGTCCACCAACCGTCGAATCCAGGGCAATAAATCTGTGGCCAGTAAGCCGCGCTGACCACCCTCCGCGGCGCGGTTACCCGCTTCGCCATGCAGCCAAACTGCCAGGCGCGCCGCATCTACCAAAGGCAGGTGCTGACCGATCAAGGCCGCCACTATTCCGGTGAGCAGGTCCCCCATGCCTCCCGAGGCCATACCCGGATTACCGCTGTTGATCAGATCGACACCGCCTTCGTGGGCAATCAGGGTGCCGGCGCCTTTTAGTATCACCACACCACTGAATTTCTGCTGAACTGCCACCGCCGCCGCGCGGGGATCTGCCAGTACCTCAGCGGTATCGCAGCCGAGCAGGCGCGCCGCCTCGCCGACATGGGGCGTTAGCACCCAATCATCGCGTTTTACACCTGCGAGTACCCGCCCGGCGGCGAGGATATTCAGTGCATCCGCATCCACCACCAACGGCACCTGAGCGCGGCCGGCGCGGGCCAGCAGCTGTTCGCTCCAGGGAGAGCGGCCAAGACCCGGGCCCACTGCGATGACATCGGGCCCCTCTAAAAGTGGCTCCAGTTCCTGGCCAGAAATAACCGGATGGGCCATGACCTCTGGGCAGCGGGTCAAAGCGGCAGTTAAGTGTTCCGGGCGGGTTGCCAGGGAGATCAGACCGGCACCACTGCGTGCAGAGGACTGCGCCGCCATCAGCGCTGCGCCACCGAAACCGCTGTCGCCACCAACCACCAGAATATGGCCAAACATATTTTTGTAGCTGTCCGCAGCACGCGTGGGCAGGCGCCTCAGGCTGGAGCCCTCAAACCGTTGCGCCAGGGGCTCTACTGCTTGATAAACCGGTGCGGGGGCGCCGAGATCGGCAAAGATCACCTCGCCACAAAGCGCCGGGCCACGCCCACAGTAGAGGCCCAGCTTGCGACCGATAAAGGTCACGGTCATATCGGCCTGAACGGCCAGATCAGCGCTGCCACTATCGGCACTCAGGCCCGAAGGAATATCCACAGAAAAAACCGGACCGGGACTCTTGCGAATTCGCTCAATGACATGAGCAACATCCTGACGCAACTCACCGCTAAACCCTGTCCCCAGCAGTGCATCCACGACCAGGGTGTTACCATCGGCACTGTCCAGCTCGGTCAGGGAGGTCAGCACCTGAACGCCTTCGCGAACGGCGTAGGCATGGGCCTCGCGGGCATCGTCCTTCAAGAGTTCGGGGTCGCTACAGGCAAACACCGTCACCGGTATCTTCTTCTGCGCGGCCAGAGCCGCAATCACATAGCCATCACCGCCGTTGTTGCCACCGCCACAAAATACCTGGATGCGGCCGATATCCGTCCAGCGGGCGCGCAAATGGGTGAAAGCTGCGCGGGCCGCGCGCTTCATCAGCTGTATCGAAGGAATTTCCAGCGCGGCGATTGTTTGTCGGTCGAGTTCCCGTACCGATTCGGCACTGTACAAAGGTTGTGGCGTATCCATGCGGCTCCCGCAATGTGGTGAAGATGTCATCTGTGGCAAAATGGGCAATTGTATCGCTGGCACTTGCACTGACAGCAAAGTATACCGCCCCGGCCAGTCATTGTGCTTGCATGGGATATCGAGCCGCTTTATCTATGACCGAATCACTGCTCGCCGAATTAGCCGACCTTATCAAACTCTGGGGACGGGAGCTGGGCTTCCAGCAAGTTGGTATCACCGACTGCCAGCTGGAGGAGGACGGTGAGCGCCTGCGCGCTTGGATCGATAAGGGCTACCACGCGGATATGGAGTGGATGGGCGCCCACGGGGAAAAGCGCTGGCGCCCGGCACTACTGGAAGAGGGAACCGTGCGCGCCATCAGTGTGCGCCTGGACTACCTGCCACCGGATACCCAGCCGATCAAAGTGCTCAAGGATTCCAGTAAGGCCTATGTCTCCCGTTACGCCAATGGTCGCGACTACCACAAGCTGATTCGCAAGCGCCTGGCCAGCCTGGCCAAGAAGATCGATGCCTTCTGTGCCGAACAGGGTATCGATTCCAAGGGTCGCGCCTTTACCGACAGCGCACCGGTAATGGAACGCGCTCTGGCGCGCAAGGCCGGCCTCGGCTGGGTCGGCAAGAACTGCCTGCTGATCAATTCCAAAGCTGGCTCTTTTTTCTTCCTCGGCGAGATCTATACCAATCTGCCCTTGCCTGTCGATGAGGGAGATTTTGCTGACGAGTGCGGCGATTGCGTGGCCTGCCTTAAAGTCTGCCCAACCGATGCCTTTATCGGCCCGCGCACCTTAGATGCCGGGCGCTGTATCTCTTACCTAACCATCGAAAACAAGGGGCCGATTCCGGAAGAATTCCGCGAGCCAATCGGCAACCGGGTTTTCGGCTGCGACGATTGCCAGACAATCTGCCCCTGGAACAAGTTCGCCAAACCCACCGCAGAGCAGGATTTCCACCCGCGCCACGGCCTCGACAACGGCGAGCTGCTGGCGCTGTTCAACTGGAGCGAGGAGGAGTTTTTGCGCAAGACCGAGGGCTCGCCAATCCGCCGTATCGGCTATGAGCGCTGGCAGCGCAACCTGGCGGTGGCGCTCGGCAATGGCGCGGCCAGCGAGGAGGTATTCGAAAGCCTGGAACAATCGCGGCAAACGGCCACGCCTCTGGTGCTGGAGCATATCGATTGGGCCCTGGCGCGGCTACGCAGTGGACGCAAACGCAAACGCAAGATCAAACGCGTAACCTGAGCCCCTTATCGAGACGCAGAAAAGAGTCGGGACAGCAGAAAAGAGGCTCTAATCGGCCGAGTGCTCCGCTAAGTCGGAAGCTTAACTGAGGCGAAAGAAGGTCTCGCGGTAGTGACGCAACTCTTCGATGGAATCGCGAATGTCGTCTAGAGCCAAATGGCTGCTGTGTTTTTTCACCCCATCCAACACATCCGGACGCCAGCGCCTGGCCAGCTCTTTCACCGAACTCACATCCAGATTGCGGTAGTGGAAGTAAGATTCCAGCTGCGGCATATATTTGACCAAGAAGCGACGGTCCTGACCGATAGAGTTACCACACATGGGCGAGGCACCCTCCGGCACCCAGTGGCGCAGGAACTCCAGGGTCTCTCGCTCCGCTTCCCGCTCGGATATATTCGACTCCTTTACCTTTGCCACCAAACCAGAACCGCCGTGTTGCTCGGTATTCCAGTCATCCATGGCATCCAGCAGGGCTTTGCTCTGGTGAATCACCATCGCCGGGCCTTCGGCGAGCACATTCAGCCGCGAATCGGTCACAATGGTGGCGATTTCGATAATGCGCTCTTTTTCCGGATCGAGGCCGGTCATCTCCAGATCTATCCAGATCAGGTTGTTCTGATCCACAGCGGGTCTCCTCAAACTTTCCGCGCAAGTTACCGCAACTACCCGGCAATGGCTATAATCCGCCGCTAATCTCCAGGTGCCAGTGCATGAGTAAACGCAAATTAAACCGCCGCCAACAGTGGCGCGTCGCCAAGATCCAGCAGGAGCGCGAGGCCCGCGCGCGCAAGCGCGAAGAGTCCGCAGAACAAGCTCTGGACGACGGTCAACTGGGCCAGGAACAGACCGGTCTTGTCATCGCCAACTATGGCACCCAAATTTTGGTGGAAAGTGAGAGCGATGCTTCCCTGCGCCAGCGCTGCCACATGCGTGCCAATATCGATACCCTGGTAACCGGCGATCGCGTCGCCTGGCGTCCCGCCACTAGTGATAGTGATGGCGGCTATGGAGTTGTGGGTGCGCGGTTGCCGCGCAACACAGAGCTGCAGCGCCCTGATCGCTACGGCGACCTGAAAACCGTAGCAGCCAATATCGATCGCATTGTGATTGTTATAGCCCCCTACCCGGAGCCCTTCGCTAATGCCATCGACCGCTACCTGGTCGCCGCAGAGACCACCGGTATAGCGCCAATCCTGCTGCTGAACAAGATCGACCTGATCGACGATGGCAACCGCCAGGCACTGGATACCCTACTGGCCCCCTACCCCGACCTCGGCTACCCAGTACTGCGCCTTTCCACTAAAACCGGCGAGGGCCTGCCACACCTACTCGAGACCCTGGCCAAGGGCAGCAGCGTCTTTGTCGGGCAGTCCGGCGTGGGCAAATCTTCACTGGTCAACGCCCTGCTACCGAGTGCCGGCGCCCGTACCGGCGCCCTGTCCGAGGCAACCCTGAAGGGCACCCACACCACCACCGCAGCGGAACTGTTTCACCTGCCCAGCGGAGGCGATCTGATAGACTCTCCCGGCATCCGCGAGTTTGGTCTCTGGCATATGGAGGAGGCCGCGCTACTGGAAGGGTTTGTGGAATTCCGCCCCTTTATCGGCCACTGCCGCTTTCGCGACTGCAACCATCAGGGCGAACCCGGCTGTGCCATTCACGAGGCACTGGCCAACGGCGACATCAGTGAGCGCCGTATGAACAGTTTTTTACACCTGCGCAACAGCCTGGAATCGGAGAATAAATTTTGAACCTGATTATTGAGGCGGAAGAGCTCGCCGCCGAGCTGGAGCATGAAGAGCTATTGGTTGTCGACCTCAGCTCCCTGCAAAATTACTTGAACGGACACATCCCCGGCGCCCTGCACCTACCATTTCAAGCACTGATGGCGGGTACTGCCCCTGCGCCGGGTAAACTCCCCAGCTCCGAGCAGCTGACCCGAGTTTTTCGCGCTATTGGCCTGCGCCCGGAAACCCATGTAGTGGCCTGTGATGATGAAGGCGGCGGCTGGGCCGGACGCCTCCTGTGGACCCTGGAGAGTATTGGCCACCGCAATTACAGCTACTTAAACGGTGGTATGCACGCTTGGCGCGGTGCCGGGTTACCACTGACCACTGAAGAACCACAGGTTACCCCAAGCGATATCGAAGTCTCGATCGATACCGATGCTGCCATGAGTGCCCGAGAGATCCAGGAGCATCTTGGCAACCCCGACTTCCTCGTTTGGGATGCCCGTTCCCCCCAGGAGTACAGTGGAGAAAGGGTCTTGGCTACCAAGGGCGGTCATATTCCCGGCGCAATCAACTGCGAATGGACCCAGCTGATGGACCCTCAGCGCGACCTGCGTATCCGCACCGATGCGCGTGAGCTACTCGCCAAGCTTGGCATCAATGAAGCACATAAAATCGTCACCCACTGCCAAAGTCATCACCGCTCTGGTTTTACCTGGTTGGTGGGTAAGTCCCTGGGTTTTGATATTCGCGCCTACCCAGGCTCCTGGAGTGAGTGGGGCAACCTGCCCAATACGCCCGTCGAACATTAAGTATTACCGGAAAACGTTGTACCCGTATGAATCCAAAACTCTTTACCACCCTGCAATACCTGACTCCGCAACACGCTCTTTCCCGCGCTGCGGGCTGGCTGGCGAACACCGAAATCAAGTCGATCAAAGACCCTTTCACCCGCTGGTTTGTCGAAAAGTACGGTGTCGATATGCAGGAGGCCAAAGAGACCGATTGCACCGCCTATCGTACTTTCAACGACTTTTTTACCCGTGAACTCAAAGAGGGCGCACGCCCGATTGTCAGTAGCGAGGGTAGCCTGGCCTGTCCCGCAGATGGTGCCATCAGTCAGCTCGGTGCTATCCACAATGGCCGTGTGTTCCAGGCCAAGGGGCACGACTACAGCTTGCTGGAATTGGTGGGTGGTGATCCGGAATTGGCGGCCCAGTTTGACGATGGCCACTTCGCCACAGTGTACCTGTCACCCAAGGATTACCACCGGGTACATATGCCTATCGACGGCACACTGCGCAGCATGACTTATGTGCCGGGCCAGCTATTCTCGGTCAACACCGTAACCGCCGAAAACGTACCGCGCCTGTTCGCCCGCAACGAGCGCCTGGTGTGTGTATTCGATACTGAAGCCGGACCCATGGCCATGATTTTGGTTGGTGCCATGATCGTTGCCGGAATCGAGACTGTTTGGGCGGGCCAGGTGGCGCCCCATACTCGCGATGTGCGCACCACCAACTATCTTGAGAATGCACCGATTCACCTGCGAAAAGGCGAGGAGATGGGGCGCTTTAAATTGGGCTCCACAGTCATCATGTTGTTTGGGGCGGATCAAGTGCGCTGGCTGGACAGCCTTGAGGCGGAAACCCCTGTGCGTATGGGTGAGTATTTCGGCAGCATGATAGCTGACGCCGGCTGATTCTTCGGGAGAGCGGTAAGTTACGCCGCTCTCAAGGCTTCCCCCGGGAATAAACTATCTCGCCAGGCGCGAGAAAAAGCGGGACAGCTGCCCACCACTATTGAAAAGGTAATCGTCTCGCACCGCCGAGGTATTCACCTCCGGATAAGCCCCTGGCTCTATATCCCGCACTATGCTGATCTTTTCCTCCGGGCGCATCTTGCCACGCTCAATCAGCTTTTCTGCACGATCCTCGGCAGCCGCCAGGTCAAACAGGCGCGGTTTACTCAGCTGGCGCTTGTGCGCATCCAGCACAATCATCACCTTGGGCCGCAAACGCCGGTCGTAGGTCTGCTCCACCACTACACCCACTTCGCCACTGGAGAGCTCTACCTGGGTACCGGTGGGGTAGAGTCCTATCGCCTGAATAAATTCGACGACCAGCTGTTCCTGGTAGGCGATGCCACGCAGGTCATAGAGTTCGGCCACGGCCTTTGAAGGCGCTATGGGCTGGCTGGCGCCGCGGGGGTTCGTCGCTTCATCATAAAAAGTAACGATGCCGCACATGCGCGCCAATACGGGAATCTTGTCACCGCGCAAGCCACCTGGATAACCACCACCGTCGTGGCGCTCGCGATGACCGCGCACAATATCAATCACCTGGGGGTCGACCTGGGCATCTGCCGATAGCATCTGCACGCTGTGTTGCACAAATTTACGATACTCCAGCTCGCTGCGCGGGTCTCGCTTGGGCATCTGCAGCACTTCTGCGGGAATCGATAACTTGCCCACATCCTTTAACAGGGTGGCCACCCCCAGCTGCAACAACTCATGTCGCGCCAAGCCGATATGCCGGCCAAACAGCACCGCCCAAATACTGGCGCGTACCGAGTGACTGTAAGTATGTTCATCCCTGTCTCGCACTCGCGCCAACCAGGCGAAAGCATCCGGGCTGCGCAGCACACTCTCAACCAGATCCTCTACCACCCGGTTCATCTGTGGCACCGGCAGTGGTCGATTGCTCGCTACCAACCCCATAACTTCACCCATGCCGCGCAATATCTGGCCGTGCAACTTGCGCGCATTGCCTGCCTCGCGCTGGGCGGGCTGAGGGGGGGGGTAAGTCTTGTGAGAGACCGCAACGGGGCGGCAGGGAATGGTGACGCGCACGGCGGCTCGGCCATGCCCTTTAGCACTTGCACCACTAGCGCCGATCAAACGGCGCAAGGTAACACCGGCACTGCCTACGGTCTTGTGTACATCGACATAAACAAAACGGCAGTACTTCTGTAGTTGGCGAATCTCCTCCAAATCGCGGATATAAAAGCCCTGCAGGGCAAATGGAGTCTGTGTCCAGGGTTTGTCTAGCCTAGACACAAACATGCCGCGCTGGAGATCACCGACGGAAATTTTTGCCTGTTCGAGTGCCACTTGGGGAGGTACCGACCACTGTAGTAAATGCTTGGAGACCGCCCTCAGCAAGGGCCCCGTTTCTAAATCCGGGCCCCCTCGGGCAAGCGCACATTTATATCACGGACAGATATTGGCGAGCACCTATACAAAGTGAGACTGCATTCACAGACTCAGACACTAGTTGCCACAGTTAGACGTGATATTTTGCGGAAAGCTCTACCACTGCCTCGATCATGGCGCCGGCATGGGCCGGATCTACTTTCGGAGTAATACCGTGGCCAAGGTTGAAAACATGGCCACTACCCTGGCCGTAGGAATGCAGCACAGCTTCCACTTCTTGGCGGATGCGTTCAGGATTGGCGTAGAGTACGGAAGGATCCAGATTACCCTGCAGGGCAACGCGATCCCCAACACGGGCACGGGCACTGCCGATATCAGTGGTCCAATCGAGCCCGAGAGCATCAGCACCGGTATCCGCCATCGCTTCCAACCACTGACCACCCCCTTTGGTGAACAGGATAGCGGGCACCCGGCGGCCATCGGCTTCTTTGATCAGACCGCTGAGAATACGCTGCATATATTGCAGGGAGAACTCGCGGTAGGCGCCGTGACTCAAGGCGCCGCCCCAGGTATCAAAAATTTGTACCGCCTGGGCACCGGCGCGAATCTGTGCATTCAGGTAGTCGGTCACCGAATCGGCGAGTACGGTCAGCAGCTGGTGCATCAGCTCGGGGCTGTTGTAGAGCATTTCCTTGCTGCGGGCAAAGTCCTTGCTGGAGCCGCCCTCAATCATGTAAGTGGCCAGGGTCCAGGGGCTGCCGGAAAAACCGATCAACGGCACAAGACCATTTAGCTCGCGGCGAATGGTGGACACAGCGTTCATCACATAGTCCAGATCCCGTTCGCTGTTCACCACTTCCAATGCCTCAATATCAGCGGCAGTGCGCAGCGGCTTATGGAATTTGGGGCCCTCGCCCTCGGCAAAATAGAGCCCAAGGCCCATAGCATCTGGGATGGTGAGGATATCGGAGAATAAAATCGCCGCATCGAGTGGGTAGCGTTCCAACGGCTGCAGGGTGACCTCGCACGCCAATTCGGTATTACGGCATAGATCCATAAAGCTCCCAGCCTCGGCGCGGCTGGCGCGGTACTCGGGTAGGTAGCGACCCGCCTGGCGCATCATCCACACTGGTGTTCGATCCACGGGCTGGCGCAGCAGAGCGCGGAGAAAGCGGTCGTTTTTCAATTCGGACGGTTTGGTATCAGACATAGGTACACCGAGCGGGCTAAAAAAACGGCCATTGTACAGGGGGCGGGGCCACTAGATACAGCGTGGCAAAAATATCACCCAGGCAGGTTGATGGCTGGTGCCGACCTACAAAGATATAAAAATGGGAGGCTTAAAGCCTCCCGTCAGCAACCGGGGAAATCAGATGTCCAGATAATCGAGAATACCCTCACCGGCCTGGCGCCCTTCCCAAATAGCTGTTACCACCAAGTCAGAACCGCGCACCATATCGCCACCGGCAAAGACCTTCTCGTTGGAGGTCTGGAACTTGTATTTCTGTTCTTCCGGGGCAACGACCCCCCCCCAGTCTGCTACTTCGATGCTGTGCTCGGCAAACCATTCCGCCGGGCTCGGGCGGAAACCGAAGGCGACCAGCACAATATCTGCCGGGATGACTTCTTCGGAACCGGGCACCACCTGCGGACGGCGACGTCCATTTTCATCGGGCTCACCCAACTCGGTAGTGACTACTTTCACTCCAGAGACCTTGCCGTCGCCAACAATTTCTACCGGCTGGCGGTTAAACAGGAACTGCACCCCTTCTTCTCTGGCATTGACCACTTCGCGGCGGGAGCCTGGCATATTTTCCTCATCGCGACGATAGGCACAGGTCACGCTCTTGGCCCCCAGTCGAATAGAGCTGCGGTTACAGTCCATGGCGGTATCACCGCCACCCAGCACCACTACACGCTTACCTTCCACCGAGACAAATTCCGCAGGGTCCTTCTCCCAACCCATATTGCGATTGACGTTGGCCACTAAGAACGGCAAAGCATCGTGCACGCCGGGCAAGTCCTCACCAGGGAAGCCGCCCTTCATGTAGTTGTAGGTACCCATCCCCAGGAATACGGCATCATAGTCATTGAGCAACTGCTCGAAACTGATGTCCTTGCCCACCTCAGTATTGAGACAGAACTCCACCCCCATCTCAACAAACACCTCGCGGCGCTTTTCCATCACCGATTTTTCCAACTTGAATTCCGGAATACCGAAAGTGATCAGGCCGCCGATCTCCGGATGCTTGTCGAAGACCACCGGCTGTACGCCGTTGCGTATCAGGATATCGGCGCAGCCCAGTCCGGCTGGGCCCGCGCCCACAATCGCGACTTTTTTGCCTGTCTTTTCCACATGGCTGAGATCCGGACGCCAACCCAGGGCAAAGGCGGTATCAGTGATGTACTTTTCAGCATTGCCGATGGTCACAGCGCCGAAACCGTCGTTGAGGGTACAGGCGCCCTCGCACAGGCGGTCCTGGGGACAAACGCGCCCGCAAACTTCCGGCAGGGTGTTGGTCTCGTGGCAGAGTTCCGCCGCCTCGATCACATTACCCTCGCTGATTAATTTCAGCCAGTTGGGAATATAGTTGTGCACCGGGCACTTCCACTCACAGTAGGGGTTGCCGCAGTCCAGGCAGCGGTGTGCTTGGCTCGCCACCTGGTTTTCACTGGATGGCTGGTAAATCTCCACAAATTCACTGGTACGCGCGATGATATCTTTCTTCGGCGGATCTATACGGGCCACGTCGATAAACTGGAAATCGTTGTTCAGTCTGTCTTTCATACTGTCTCTCCACCCCAGCCTTATTCGCCGCGCTTGCGCACGTCAGAAAGAAGATCCGCAAGGCTGGCTGCCTT
Source organism: Microbulbifer mixtoriginis (SeqCode) (assembly GCF_052466715.1). Lineage (NCBI taxonomy): Bacteria > Pseudomonadati > Pseudomonadota > Gammaproteobacteria > Cellvibrionales > Microbulbiferaceae > Microbulbifer > Microbulbifer mixtoriginis (SeqCode). Next base: position 4,261,451 of record NZ_CP174288.1, read on the forward strand.
GGGTTTCACCAGCCAGAATCGGCTCAGGTAATCGTCGAAGTTATCCAGCAGCTCTTCACCCCAGGCGCTGCCGGTCTCCGCGACATAGGTTTCAATCACCTCGCGCAGGTGACTCTGGTGCGGCTCGAGAATTTCACTACTGATACGACGCAGCTCGATCAACTCATGATTGCAGCGGTCGAAGAAATCGCGCTCCAGATCCAGCACATAGGCAAAACCGCCGGTCATACCGGCACCAAAGTTGTAGCCGGTGCGCCCTAGCACCGCGACCATTCCACCGGTCATGTATTCACAGCAATGATCGCCGGCCCCTTCCACTACGGCGAAGGCGCCAGAATTGCGCACAGCAAAGCGCTCCCCGGCGCGGCCAGCGGCAAATAACTTACCGCCAGTAGCACCGTACAGGCAGGTATTACCGACGATGCTGGTGTCTTGGGAAGCAAACTCACTGCCCTCAGGCGGGCGAATAACCAACTTGCCGCCGGCCATGCCCTTACCGACATAATCGTTGGCATCCCCTTCGAGATACATCTCGAGCCCCCCGGCGTTCCATACGCCGAAAGACTGCCCGGCAACCCCATTGAGGTTGAGTTTTATTGGCGTCTCCACCATGCCCTGATTGCCATGGCGTTTGGCGATCTCGCCAGAAAGACGTGCCCCCAGAGAGCGATCGCAGTTGGTCACCTCAAAGCTGAATTCACCCCCAGTCAGGTTCTCAATGGCGGGTAGGATTTCTTCCACCATGCGTTCAGCCAACTCGCCCTTATCCCAGGGCTCGTTCTTGGCCTGCTGGCAGGTTTGCGGTTTGCTGTCGAGTAGTGCATCGGTATGTAACAGCGGCGACAGATCCAGTTTCTTCTGCTTGTTGGTTTCTCCCTCAAGGATGCGAAGTAGGTCTACACGGCCGACCAGCTCTTCCATGGTGCGCACACCAATGCTCGCCATCCATTCGCGGGTTTCCTCTGCAACAAAGCGGAAGAAGTTCATCGCCATTTCTGCGGTGCCGATATAATGCGCATCGCGCAAGTTCTTGCGCTGGGTCGCGATACCCGTGGCACAGTTATTCAGGTGACAGATGCGTAGGTATTTACAGCCAATCGCGACCATTGGCGCAGTACCAAAGCCGAAGCTCTCCGCACCGAGAATTGCCGCCTTGACTACATCCAAGCCAGTTTTAAGGCCCCCATCCGTCTGCACCCGAACTTTGCCACGCAAGTCGTTGGCTCGCAGGGTCTGGTGTGTTTCCGCCAGACCCAATTCCCAAGGTGAACCAGCATAGCGAATAGAGGTGATCGGGCTCGCTGCAGTACCGCCGTCATAGCCGGAAATGGTAATTAAATCCGCATAAGCCTTGGCCACGCCGGCGGCGATAGTGCCAACTCCTGGACGGGACACCAGCTTCACGGATACCAGTGCATCCGGGTTAACCTGTTTGAGGTCGTAGATCAGCTGGGCCAGATCCTCGATGGAGTAGATATCGTGGTGCGGTGGCGGTGAAATCAGGGTGACACCGGGCACCGAGTAGCGCAGCCGAGCAATCAGGTCATTCACCTTGCCGCCGGGCAACTGACCACCCTCACCGGGCTTAGCGCCCTGAGCCACCTTGATCTGCAGCACTTCGGCATTGACCAGATAGTGCGGCGTCACGCCGAAACGGCCGGAGGCGATCTGTTTGATTTTGGAGACTTTGTCGGTGCCAAAACGGGCCGGATCTTCACCGCCCTCTCCGCTGTTGGAGCGTCCACCCAGGCGGTTCATGGCCTGAGCCAGAGATTCGTGCGCCTCGGGAGATAGAGCGCCCAGGGACATAGCTGCGGAGTCAAAGCGACGCACAATCTGCTCGACCGGCTCCACTTCCTCCAATGGCACAGGCTCGAGGTTTTCCTTGAAGGCCAGCATATCCCGCAAGGTTGCCACTGGGCGCTGGTTGACCAGTTCCGAGTAATCACGCCAAGCAGAGTAATCCCCAGTACTGGCCGCTCGGCGCAGGGCCGTCACCACATCCGGGTTAAAAGTATGGTATTCGGTGCCATGCACATATTTGTGCAGCCCGCCGGGGGACACCGGCTTACGCGCTTTCCAGGCGATATCCGCACGCGCGGCCATATCTGCCTGCAACTCGGCAAAGCCGGCGCCTTCGATACGAGTGGGTGCACCGGGGAAACACAGGTCCACCACCTCTTTGGAAAGACCGACCAACTCAAACAACAGCGCACCGCGGTAAGAGGCTACCGTGGAGATACCCATTTTTGACAGGATCTTCAACAGGCCCTTGATAATACCGTTGCGGTAATTCTTCTGCGCTTCCGCCGCATCCAACAGCAGCTCCCCCCTGTCGATCAGGTGATTGATAATGCTGTAGGAGAAATAGGGATGTACTGCCGTCGCTCCCACACCTACCAGGCAGGCGAGCTGGTGCGCATCCCGTGCACTGGCGGTATCCACCACCACATTGGAATCACAGCGCAGGCCCGCATGCACCAAATGATGGTGCACGGCCCCGGTGGCGAGCAGCGCATCTATGGGCAGATGGCCCTGGCGAATATCGCGGTCGGACAGCACCACAATCACGGTGCCGGCACGAACAGAAGCCTCTACCTTGGCACACAGACGTTCAATTGCACTATGAAGATCCAGATTTGCCGGATCGTAGTTCAGGTCGAAAATCTCCGCGTCGAAGCCGGGGCGATCCAGCGACAGTAACGCGGTGTATTTCATATGGGAGAGCACCGGCGAGGACAGAATCACGCGGTCGGCGTGCTCTGGCGTCTCCTCAAACACGGATTTTTCACGGCCCAAGCAGGTTTCCAGGGACATCACCACCGTTTCCCGCAGCGGGTCTATAGGCGGATTGGTCACTTGGGCAAACTGCTGGCGGAAGTAATCGTAGAGCGAGCGGTTGTAGCGGGACAGCACCGCCATCGGCGTATCGTCGCCCATGGAACCCACCGCTTCCTGGCCGGCTTCCGCCATCGGACGCACTACCTTATCGCGCTCCTCCAGAGAGGAACTGAACAGTTTCTGGTAGACCTTAAACTGTTGGTGGGAAAAATTATTGTCAACCGGCGCAGTCACTAAGGTGGAGCGAATACGGCGCGCCTTCTCTTTCAGCCAGCGTTTATAAGGCTGGGCGCGCTTGAGCATATTGTCGATATCGGCAGTGTGGTACAGCTTGCCTTTCTGGGTATCCACAGAAAGCATCTGCCCGGGCCCGAGACGCCCTTTAGCTACTACATCTTCCGGTGCATAGTTATAAACACCGACTTCCGAAGCCACGGTAATAATATCGTCTTTGGTAATCACCCAGCGGGACGGGCGCAGGCCGTTGCGGTCGAGAGTACATACCGCGTGACGGCCATCGGTCATCACCAAGCCGGCGGGGCCATCCCAGGGCTCCATATGCATGGAGATGTATTCATAGAAAGCGCGCAGATCTGCATCCATGCCCTCAACATTTTGCCAGGCAGGCGGCACTAGCATGCGCACCGCACGGTGTAGCTCCATACCACCCGCCAACAACATCTCCAACATATTATCCAAACTGGAGGAGTCGGAGCCCTCGCGGTTCACCAGCGGTACCAGCGCATTCAGCTCGGGAATCAGCTCGGTAACAAATTTGTTGGTGCGTGCCACCGACCAATTGCGGTTGCCGGTAATGGTATTAATTTCACCATTGTGCGCCAGCAGGCGGAAAGGCTGGGCCAGAGGCCAGCGCGGCATGGTATTGGTAGAGAAGCGCTGGTGGAAAACACAGATAGCGGTTTCCAGGCGCGGATCCGCCAACTCGGGGAAGAATTTCGGCAGATCCGCCGGGATCATCAGCCCTTTGTAGGAGAGCACACTAGTAGAAAGGCTGGCGATATAAACATCACCACTCAGCTGCAACTCAGCCTTGCGCCGGGCCACATACAGCCGAGCATTAAAACGGGCTTCCCCCAGTGGCTCTTCGGCATCATTGATCAGCAGTTGTTCGAAGCGAGGTTGGCAGTCCCTGGCGATGGGGCCAAGACACTCGGGGTTAGTGGGCACTGTGCGCCAACCAACAATCCGCATTCCTTGCGCCTGCAGCTCAGACTCAAAGATTTGGCGAGCGCTCTGCGCCTCACCGTCATCCAGAGGCAACATCACCGAACCTACGGCATAGGCCTCAGTGAGTTCCAGACCGAACAACTTTAGCGCTTCCTCGCGCAGGAATTTATCGGGCTTCTGCAGCAGCAAACCGCAGCCATCGCCAGTTTTACCATCGGCGGCAATACCGCCGCGGTGGGTCATACAGGTGAGGGACTCAATGGCCGTCTGTACTAACTTATGGCTCGCCACACCCTGTAAATGAGCGATCAGACCAAAACCACAGTTGTCCTTAAACTCATCCAACTGATACAGACTGCTACCCATAGAATTCCTCGTCACTATCGATTGGGGGACCACAGGCACTGCCGATAGCGGCCTGATATGGGCAAAAATGGCTTAACGCTCGCGCTACGCTCTCCTGCGGTCCCTAAGTAAAAGATCCCGAGATAAAAAAAGCCCTCTAATGGGGCTTTCTTTATTGTTCTTATTGGCGGTTATTTTGCCCCGCCATTATTTCCGGGGGGCGCGCAATATTACTTGCTTACCACTACATTTTCAATAATTCACAGTTTTTTTAACTGCCAAACAAAAATAAGGCAGATTTATTTCCTGTCAACTTGGTTTTAAGTGATCGTACTCTCTAATAAGCGCAGTTCGCGAATCCCCTGTCACCTGGCACCACAGTTCCTTAGCGCATCTATAACTTTTTCCTGAGGCGTATCATCGACAACTTTTGCGTCCCCCAAAGATCTCAGCAATACCAAACGCAACTTGCCATCCAGCACTTTCTTGTCTAACTGCATAGCCTGCAGAAAATCATCGACACTCATATCCGCGGGAGACTGCTGCGGCAACTGGGCTTTTTGCAGCAGCTGACGAACACGCTGAACCAATTCACTGTCCACGTCTCCCAGTAAATGCGAGAGCTCCAGGGCCATCACCATTCCTGCGGCCACCGCCTCACCATGCAACCAACGCCCGTAGCCCTGCACAGTCTCAATTGCATGTCCAAAGGTATGACCAAAGTTTAATATGGCGCGGCGGCCTGCCTCACGCTCATCACTAGCCACAACCTCTGCCTTATCACGACAACAACGATCCACGGCATAAGCCAAAGCCTTGGGATCTCGCGATAAGAGTGCATCGATATTGGTCTCTATCCAGTGGAAAAATGGTGCATCACAGATCAGGCCATACTTGATTACTTCAGCAATACCTGCTGAGAATTCACGATCTGGCAGAGTCGTCAATGTATCCATATCGGCAAGTACTAGCCGGGGCTGGTAAAAAGCCCCAATCATGTTTTTACCTAGCGGGTGATTGACGCCAGTCTTACCTCCCACAGAGGAGTCCACCTGGGCAAGGAGTGTAGTGGGCACCTGAATAAAATCGACGCCGCGCTGATAACAGGCAGCGGCAAATCCACACATATCTCCCACAACACCACCCCCTAGGGCAATTAGCGTAGTCGTGCGGTTGTGACGCTGTTCCAATAGAGCGTCAAAAATTCGATTGACGGTATCCAAAGTCTTGAAGGCTTCCCCGTCGGGTAGTTCGACAACATCAACCTTATCAAAGTCAGAGAGCCCATCCAGTAAGCGGGACAAATACAGGGGAGCCACTGTCTCATTTGTAACCACACAGATCTGGCGCCCACGTAAATAGGGCAGTAAATATTGTGAGTCGGCTAATAACTTGGACCCAATGACAATGGGGTAACTGCGCTCCCCCAGTTCCACATTAAAACAGTGCACAATGCTCTCCTTCCCACTAGCGCCAATATGTAGCGCATTGAGTTAATGAGACGCACTTTAGCACAGAGTGAAAAAGGGGTTATTGGGAGAGGCTTTCCATAAGGCGCTCAGCAACCAGGGCTGATGCTTGCTTGGGGGTCAGGTCATCAGTGTCGCAGATAACATCCGCAACTTCGCGATAAAGAGGGGCGCGTTCTTGTAAAATTTCTTCAATACGCGCGCGTGGATTGGGCACTCGTAAAAGAGGGCGGTTACTGTTCTTGGAAGTGCGTTCCAGCAACTGCTCTACCCCGGCCTGTAAATAAATCACATGACCAAACTTTTGCAGCAACCGCCGGTTTTCCTCCAGTAGAACGATACCGCCACCGGTGCCGATAACTTGGTGGGGACCCAGACAAAGTTCTTCGAGCACTTCACTTTCGCGTCGACGAAAGCCGGCTTCGCCTTCTACATCAAATATCCAGGGGATATCTGCCCCTGTGCGTTCTTCCAGCACTTTATCGGTATCAGCAAAAGGCAGCTGCAATTGTGCCGCTAACAACCTGCCAATCGTGGATTTGCCGGCCCCCATGGGGCCGACTAAAAAGATGGAGCGGTTAATCACTTAGATAAAAAAGTCTCACTTTCGATAATGCGCGGGGTGATAAACATCAATATCTCACGTTTATCATCTGTGCGTACAGTTTTCTTAAACAAGTTACCTATGTACGGAATATCCCCAAGTAAGGGTACCTTAGTCTCCCCCTCAAGAACATTGCTCTCAAACACACCGCCTAGAACAATTGTTTCGCCATTACTGACTAGTACTTTTGTCGCTAGGGTGTTCACATTAATTGTAGGAACAGCCGTATTAGCACTAACACTAAACAAATCCCCAACACTATTCTGCTCGATATTAAGCGTCATTATTATATTGTTATCTGGGGTTATTTGAGGTGTTACATTTAACTCAAGAACGGCTTCTCGAAATGTCACAGAAGCTGCACCAGAGGAGGTAGCCTCCAAGTAAGGTATTTCCACTCCCGATTGGATATTCGCCTCTTGTTTATCACCAGTTACTACTTTGGGCTGGGATACAATCTCAAGCATGCCCACATCTTCCATCGCAGACAGCTCCAAACCCAAATAAAAATTGTCCTTTAATATCGCATAAGCTAGTTGCCCAGCAGGTGTTCCAACACCTAAGTCCACCAATAAAGGATCATGGGTGCTGTCCGGTGAAGAGACACTGGGTCCAACTCCAGATCCACCGACACTAGTGCTATTTTGCCCTCCAGAACCAATGACTACAGAGTCATCGTTAATATCATGAGTACCTGTATAGTTCCACTGGACACCGAGCTCGCGCTCGAACTCACTATTTGCAGTGACGATCCTGGCCTCAATCATCACCTGACGAATAGGTACATCTATAACTTCTATCAGTTCCCGAAACTGTGCGATTTTTTCTTCTGTATCTGTAAGGATAATTGTATTGGTTCGCTCATCTACAATTGCACTACCACGGGCTGACAAAATACTTGCTTGATTAGCGTCTTGTTTACCCCCAGCAAAATTGCCCTTTCCTTGATCATCAGTTTGCTGACCAGAAAATAATGAAAACAGCTCTCCGGCATCAGCATAGCGCACACTAATATATTCAGTTCTTAATGGAGCCAGCTCCTGCAGTTGCCTACGGCTCTCCAACTCCTGGCGCTCTCTTTCTGCAATCTCAGCAGCTGGAGCTACCATAATGACGCTACCTTCCTGGCGCTTATCCAAGCCCTTGGCCTTAAGAATCAAATTCAAAGCCTGATCCCAAGGCACCCCATCAAGCCGTAATGTGATTCGCCCCTGCACGGTATCACTTGCCACCAGATTGAGATCAGTAAAGTCAGCAATAATTTGGAGCACGGAACGAACTTCAATATCTTGGAAGTTTAACGAAAGCTTTTTCCCTGAGAATTGAAACTCCTTCTCCTTCTCGCGAATTTCCGCTGCGGACAGAGGTTTTACGCTCAACACGTACTGATTATCGGCTTGATAAGCGAGATAATCATAATCTGCATCTGTCGGATCCACAGCTATTACGGTATTGCGGCCATCAGAGTCTACCGTAATGGCATTCACAGGGGTTGCAAAGTCAGTTACGTCAAGCTTCTGGCGAAGAGATTCGGGCAATTCTGCGCCCAGAAAAGTCAAATAGATTTTGCCTTTGGTGCGTTCCACATCAATATTTACTGCCGGATCAGAAAGGCTAACAATGACTTTACCTTCGCCCTCTTCACCGCGCCGGAAGTCAACCCCGTTAACAGCAATAGCACCCAAGGCATTGAACTGCTTGTTTCCACCAAGATTAAGGCCACTGTCATGGGTGGGGGATTGTGGAGATGAAGCCGTCGCAACTACAGATTCACCAATCTCCATCACGAGCTGGCTACCATGGCGTTCACTGGTGTATACCGGCAGTTGATCCAGATTAACAATTAGGCGAGTTCTCCCCTCACTGGAAACTACCACAGCGCTGCGAGCGGCACCTATTCCCAGTGAATATTTCTTTTGTGGCAATGCACTTTCAACACCGGCAAAATCCATCACAATCCGAGCCGGTTGCTCAATTGTGTATCCAGTGGGCTCTGGAGGCTCCTCCGTGAAAGTTAAACGCAGCTGGACCCGGCCACCGGGAAGCTCTGAAAACTGTATATCGTTCAGTTGATTCACCTGCGCTTGTAACGCCGCAGGAACCATCAATACAGCGAGCAGTAAAATCTGAAACGGTGCCAAACACTTAGCAAACTGCTTATTAATCATTATCCGTTGTCCTTCTCTTCCAGCGCGAGTGCACGTGGCCTCTCAATCCAGCCCCCGGTACCATCCGGTATAATTTCCAACACATCGAGTTGCGTGGGGGTAGCGCTCACAACTCGCCCGTGATTTTTCCCCAAGTAGTTCCCCACAGTTACTCTGTGAATTCCACCATTGCCATCATCAATCAGGGCCCATAACTGGCCATCACGGGAAATTGTGCCCACCATTGCCAAAGCATCAAAGTTAATACTTTCAAGCAACTCTCTACGTCTACTTAGATCAGGTGCTATTTCAAGTCTTCTACCAACTAATCGCTGATCAGACTCCAAAACAGGGCGAGTAAATGGACTCCTTTGAGCAGCGGCACTATAAATATATGGGCTATATGGCGTAAACGTTGGGATAGGCTCAATTTGACCTTTAGGCCTCCGTTCAACCTCGGCCATTCTTTGATGTAAATCATTTTGATCTACATTCATACTGCAAGCAGAAACCGCTAAAAGTGTAGCTACGATGGCTGTTTTTTTTGTCACTCCTCATCCTCCTGATCTTTATAGCGGTAGGTTTTTGCATTGATAACCATATCAAGCAGCCCACCACTATCTCGGTTGGTTGAGATAGTAAAATCATGAAGAGTCACAATCCTAGGCATTCCAGCAATACCACTCACGAAAGAACCAAATTCATGGTACCCCCCTTGAACCTCTATACGAATTGGCAGCTCAACATAAAACTCTCCAACCAACTCACTTTCCAGAGCAACTTTTTCGATCGTTAGGCCGCTACCTCTCCCATACTCATCAATATCCTCTAACAATCCTGGAACTTCTGTATCTTTTGGTAGTTGCTTTAGCAGTGCGCCAAAGGTGCCCTCCATCTCCCTTAGTTGCTCACGATACGCATCCAGATTTGCAGCCTCAAATTGCTTGTTTTCAAACTGCAAAAACAGCTCTTTCTCTTTATTCTGCGCACGTTCCAGGCTGTTATAAAGATCACCTATCCAGAGGTAATACCCAATAAAAACCAAAACTGCTGAAACAATGATTAAGAGAGTAATACGACCAGCTATCGGCCAGACTCCAACTCTTGAAAAGTCGATGTCATTAATATCTAAATCTTGGAGTTGTTTAAGAGTTTCTGCGAATGCCATTATATAATTCCTTTACTCAACGCCAGTGGTAGTTAAATCACTATCGTTAGCATCGTCACTCTTACGACCACTCAAATTTACTGTTAACTGAAAAGCACTCGCTTGCTCCCCATACTCAGGGCTAGCAGTAACATCCGTTAAGTTTGGAGATTCATACCAGTCGGATTGGTCCAAATTGCGCATAAAAGATGATACACGGTTGTTGGATTCTGCTATTCCTGACAACTCCAATTGAGAACCTTTGCGGGTAAGTTCAAGGAGCCAAAGCCCCTCAGGAGTTGCCTGTACCAGCTCATCAAAATAACGAACAGCTAGAGGACGGTTCCCCTGGAGCTCCTGAATCACCCGCATTCGATCAATCAGTTCCTGGCGGCGCTTTTTCAGGTCCTTAATCTCACTTACCTGTTTATTTAGAGCATTAATCTTGACCTGCAGTATCTGATTGCGCTCATTCTGGGTAGCGACTTGCCGATCAACCGTTTTCATCCAAAGAAAAACCGACGCCGCAGCAGCAATAATCACCAGCACTAATACTTGCTGAAACTCTTTCTGCTTTTGTGCGCGATATTCCTGGCGCCAGGGGAGTAGATTAATCTTGGCCATCTCAGTACTCCTTCTCCCGCATGGCGAGCCCTGCCGCGATCATCAGCCCTGGAGCCTCTTTGGCTAATATCTGTTGGTTTACCCGAGAAGAGGTTGCCATTTTGTAAAAAGGATTGGCAATCACTGTGGGTTTGCCCAGTTTTTCACCGACCAAATCAGACAAACCTTCCATCGCGGCAACCCCACCACTGAGCAATATGTAATCCACATCGCTGTAGGAAGTCGAAGAGTAAAAGAACTGCAGCGCGCGGGTGACTTGCTGAATCACCGCATCCCGAAACGGCTCCAGAACCTCGGCATAATAGTCATCGGGCAATCCGCTGCCACCCTGGTGCTTCGCCAGAGAGGCCTCTTCGGCGGAGAGGCCGTAGCGCCGCTGAATCTCATCGGTGAGCTGCCGACCACCGAATAGCTGCTCCCGTGTATAAACTGTCTTGCCATCAACCAGTACAGACAGTGCACTCATAGTCGCACCGATATCCACTACCGCAACAACCAACTGCTCTTGGGGAGGAAACTGATCTTCCAGCAGAGTGTAAGTGCGCTCAATAGCGTAAGCTTCCACATCCACGACATCCGCCTCCAACTCAGCCTCACCGAGGGCGGAAACCCGCTGTTCGATATTTTCGCTGCGGCATGCTGCCAGTAACACTTCCACCTGGTCATCCCCTCTTTCGGATGGCCCCTGTACCTCAAAATCGAGACTAACTTCTTCGAGGGGATAGGGAATGTACTGATCCGCTTCCAAGGCAATACGCGCTTCCAGATCCTCATCGGAGAGATCAGCGGGCATTTCCAGGGTCTTAGTGATCACTGCGGAGCCGGATACGGCGACAGCCGCACGGCGCAGTCGGGTTTTGGAACGGCGCACTACCTTGCGGATAGCTTCCGCCGTGGCGCCAACATCATTGATGTTCTTATCCACTACCGCATTCGGCGGCAGGGGTTCCACGGCGTAGCTTTCGACCCGATATTTGTCACCATTGCGACTTAGCTCCAGCAACTTTACTGCGGTCGAGCTAATATCGAGTCCCAACATGGCCTTCGGGCCTTTATCCAGAAAAGGGAAAATCCCCATTTTTCTTATCTTTTCCGTGGGTTATGAAAGTTTGATGTTATAGCACTTTAAATTACCGCTTCAACCGGCATTTGCATAGGTAATAGCGCACAATATTCGTATAATTATTCACCGAATCACTCAAATGAAGTACACAGAAGCAGTTTCATGACAGTAAAAGCCCGAAATCGTCTACTAGCGCTGCTCTGGCTCTGTCTCGCCGGCGCAGCCGGCGCAGCCATGGTTTTCGCCAGCATTTACCTCTACCTGAAACCCGGGCTGCCCTCAGTCGAAAGCCTGCGGGATATTCGCCTACAGACCCCACTGCGCGTCTATTCACAAGACATGAAACTGATAGGCGAGTTTGGTGAGAAACGCCGCAACCCTATCACCATCGAACAAACGCCAGAACCATTTATCAAGGCAATACTGGCAGCAGAGGATGCGAGCTTCTACTCACACAGTGGGGTTTCGATTAAGGGTTTGATGCGGGCAGCCTCGCAGCTGGTGCAGACCGGCTCAATCCAGTCTGGTGGTAGTACCTTAACCATGCAGGTGGCGCGCAATTTCTTCCTGAGCCGTGAGCAGCGTTTTATCCGCAAGTTCAATGAGATCCTCTTATCACTGCAAATTGAGCGCGAACTCAGCAAAGATGAGATTCTGGAACTCTATATCAACAAAATATTCCTGGGTAACCGCGCCTATGGCTTTCAGGCTGCCGCACATGTTTACTACGGTCGCGACATCAAGGACCTGAGCATGGCACAATGGGCAATGATGGCGGGGTTGCCCAAGGCCCCCTCCACCTTCAACCCCATCGCCAACCCCACTCGGGCCCTGGTGCGCCGCAACTGGATCTTGAAGCGCATGCTCGACCTGGGATATATCGATCAGGATGAGTACAAGCACTCCATTACCGCACCGGTGACCGCCAGCTACCATAGCCGAGATCTGGATCTGGATGCCCCTTATATCGCCGAAATGGCGCGCAAAGAAGCTGTTGAGCTTTTTGGCGACAGTGCCTACACCGATGGCTATCAGGTCATCACCACGGTCAACAGCCGCCTGCAGGACCAGGCGCGCAGGGCACTGCAACACGGCCTCGAAACCTATGATTCTCGCCACGGTTATCGTGGCCCGGAGCAGCGACTGCCACCGGAACTGCTGCATGACAGTGACCAACTGATTGATCTGCTCAATGAAATCCCTGTGCTAGGTGGGCTTGAGCCTGGGGTAGTCACTGCGGTGGAGCCAAAGCTGTTGCAAGTACAGCTGCGCGACCGCCGTGTGGTCGAGGTTCCCTGGGAGAATGGGCTCGATTCCATTCGTCCCTATATTACTGAAAGTTCACGAGGGCCACGCTTACAGTCTGCTGAGAAGATGTTTGCACCTGGTGATGTGGTGCGCCTGCGCCGCATTGAGATTAAGCACACTGAGGTTATCGGCTCCCAGGGCGAACCTACCAGCGCAGGTGGGGCAGCCCAACTTGCTAGCGCCTTTGAAGACACACCCAACCCCGATCCATTTGCAGAGCCCGAAGAAGTTTCTTCCAGCCCCCTGGAGCCACAAATTACTGAGGAATGGGAGCTAACCCAAGTGCCATCGGCCCAGGGAGCCCTAGTCTCCATTGATCCCCAAGACGGCGCCATACGCGCCTTAGTCGGTGGTTATGACTTCCGCCAGAGCCACTTCAATCGCGTCACCCAGGCGGCGCGACAACCGGGCTCCAGTTTCAAGCCATTTATCTACGCTTCGGCTATCGAGCGCGGCTATACCGCCGCCAGTGTGATTAACGATGCCCCAATAATCTTCGAGGAAACCAACCTGCAGGATGTGTGGCGCCCGGAGAATGATGGTGGCACCTTCCTTGGCCCCACCCGCTTGCGTATGGCTCTGTATAAGTCACGTAACATGGTCTCCATTCGCCTGCTGCAGGCACTGGGGCTCGATTACGCCCTCGGCTTTGTCGAGGGCTTCGGCTTTGACCGCAGCAAATTGGCGCGCAACCTCACCATCGCACTGGGCAGCTCGGCCCTGACGCCCCTAGAAATGGTGCGTGGCTATGCAGCTTTCGCCAATGGTGGCTATCGAGTGGAACCCTATCTTGTTGACCGGGTTTTAGATGTAAATGGCGAAACCCTCTACCAGGCCCTACCACTCACTGTGTGCAATGACTGTCCTGAGCCTGGCAGTGAGTCCCAAGGATTCAATAATCAGGAGCCACTCGACCTAGCGGCAATTCAACCCGGTGAAGAGGGCCCGGACCAAGGCAAAGAGCCTCCGGAGCTGAAAGTACTCCCGGTTGGCCCACTGGATTCATCCAAGCCCCAGGCACGCCCCCTGGCACCGCGCGCCATGACCCCGGAGACGGCTTACATCATGGATTCCATTCTCAAGGATGTGATCAAAAAAGGCACCGGCCGACGCGCCCTCGCTATGAAGCGCGGTGATATTGCTGGCAAGACGGGAACAACCAACGGCCCGCGCGACGCATGGTTCTCAGGTTATAGCCCCTACCTAGCCACCAGTGCTTGGGTGGGTTTCGACTCTTACGGCGAACTCGGTAAAAATGAGTACGGTGGCTCTGCGGCACTGCCTATCTGGATAGATTTTATGAGTACTGCCCTGGAGGGCTTGCCCGAGCGTCACCTGCCCCAGCCAGACAGCATAACGACCGTGCGTATCAACCCCAAGAACGGCCTACGTACCTCCTATGGCGGCATGTTTGAGATCTTCCGCACCAATAGGGTACCCGGGCGCGAGGCCTACAACCCCTATCGCACCAGATACTCCGACGATGAGATGCCAGGCCGGGACCGATCGAGTGAGCCACCACCCGAAGAGCTTTTCTAAGATACGGCATCCCTGCCATAAGCCCACTTAATGAGTGGGCATACCAATAAAAGAAAAGGGGCCCATGGCCCCTTTGCTTTTATTGATTATTGTTTTCTCTCTTATCACCTGTCATACAAGAGACATCCGCGCTATTACGCCACTATTCTGACTCTCTATACCGAAGGCAGGCACGCTCTACGCTCTGCAGATCGGGAATGACGGCCTCTTCACCTAAAAGTGCCACGTGCATTAGCTCCCCTGGGCCCAGGGTTTGCTCCCGTAGCACTAGTTCTTCCTGGGTCACCCTTACTAAACGCGGTGTCCCCTGCAATATAAGAGCAAAATAGGGCAGGTCTCCATCGGGGTTTCCGCTACTCAGCACCGCGATACGGGCATTTTCTGAGGTTCCGCCCAGTGCTTCGCCACGCATCACATCAAAAGACAACAACGGCAGGCGTTGCTCACGCCAAATGAGGTCCCCCAGATACCACTCAGGCACATCGTATGCCGCCATAGGTACCTGCATAGCGATCACCTCGGAAAGGCTTTCTACAGGAACCAACATCTGGCCCTGTTGTAGCGGCAACAGCAGGCTGCTCACCTCCTGGGGAACATCTAGCGGCAGCGCTTCAACTTCACTCATTGCCTACCTCTTGCATGCAATATTTCATTTCTTGGTATTCGCTCAACTGCCAACGGCCGAAGTGCCGGCATATTCTCGAATAGCCTCCAGCAATACGTCTTCCTGGTAGGGCTTACCCAGGTAGTGATTAACTCCGAGAGACATAGCGTGATCACGGTGCTTACTACCGGTACGGGAAGTAATCATCACGATGGGGATATCTCGCAAGCGACTACTGGAGCGAATATGCCGCGCCACTTCGAAGCCATCCATACGGGGCATCTCGATATCCAGAAGTATCAGATCTGGAACCTTATCCTGCAGCTGAATCACGGCATCCTGACCATCTTTGGCGGTACTGACCAGATAACCTTCGCGCTCCAGGAAGCGTGTGGTTACCTTGCGTACCGTTACGGAATCGTCCACCACCATTACGGTCTGCTGGCGCTCTTCCCGCTCGGGCTGCTCTTCTACCTGCAACTGCAGCTGTGGGATATCCGGGCGTGCTAACTGGGTTGCCTGACGCCGCAGCAGGGCATGGGCATCGAGAATCACCACCACACTGCCATCACCAGTTACCGTTGCCCCAGAAACTCCTTGTACACCAGAAAACTGTGGACCAAGACTCTTCACAACAATCTCGCGGCTGCCGCGGATAGCATCCACTTGCAGGGCCATAGCGTGACCCTCGGAGCGCACCAGCAATACCGGTAACTGCATATCATCAACACTGAGCTTCGGTTGGGCACCAGACTTCAGTAGGGTGCCGAAGTAGTTCACTTCGTACAGCTCGCCCGCATATTCAAAGCGGGCATCGCTAGAGCGGTAGTAATGCTCCAGCTCAAAGGGGCTCAGGCGTACGATACCTTCAATAGTGTTGAGTGGCAGGGCAAACAGGTCTTCGCCAATCTTCACCATCAGTGCGCGGTTGACCGATACGGTAAACGGCAGACGCACTACAAATTCCGTGCCGGCACCCGCCTCGGAATTGATATGCACGCTGCCACCGATCTGTTTTAGTTCGGCGGAAACTACATCCATACCGACACCACGGCCGGAAATTTGGGTAACTTTTTCCGCAGTGGTAAAACCTGCCTGGAGAATAAACTGCAATATCTCGGTATTGGAGAGCTCCGCATCCGGGCGCATCAGGCCATTTTCCACAGCCTTTTCCCGCACACGGATCAAGTTCACCCCTGCTCCATCGTCGCGAATGGTCAGCACCACCTCACTGCCCTCTCGGGCCAGAGCCACATCGATGCGACCGCGTTCGGCCTTGCCTGCCGCGCGGCGTGCATCAGGCATTTCAATGCCGTGGTCTACCGCGTTGCGCAGCATATGCTCCAGAGGTGCCACCATACGTTCCAGCATGGACCTGTCCAGTTCCCCCTCGACGTTGGAGAACACCAGCTCCACCTGTTTTCCGAGCTCCGCACTCACCTGGCGCACAATACGACGCAGCCTGGGCACCAAGCGTGAGAAAGGTACCATGCGACTGCGCATCAACCCCTCTTGCAACTCGGTATTAACACGGGATTGCTGCAGCAACAGTGTCTCGGTATCGCGGGCTTTGTTATCCAGGGTGGAGCGCAGCTCCATCAAGTCAGAAGTGGACTCAAGCAGCGAGCGGGACAGCTGCTGAATAGATGAGTAGCGGTCCATCTCTAGCGGGTCAAAATCACCATCCTGCTCAGCCAGCTGCTCCTGGCGGAACAAGATTTGTGCCTCGGTCTCACGATCCAGACGACGCAGTTGCTCATTGAGACGCAACAGGGTTGAATCCATCTCATCGAGGGCCAGGCCAAACTCGCTCATCTGCTCTTCGAGACGGCCTCGGGAGATTGCGGTTTCACCAGCAAGGTTCACCAGCTCTTCCAAAAGCTCAGCGGCAACCCGAACCATTTCCTGTGGTTGGTTCCTGGTGGGAGCCGCCACCTCATTTTCCACACCCTCGGGCTTGCGGATAAATGGCAGAACATTGCCGGCATCAGAAGATTGTACTGGCTGCGGCAATGACTCAGAGGGCTCTAGCTGCTGCTCAGATTCAGGACGCTCCTCGCTTTCTGCGGACAGTGACTCCTGTTTATCGACAACGATGGACTCATCAGCGACAGTCACAAACTCAGCATCAACACTTGGAGGTACTTCCTCCGTGATATCTTGAGTGACGGGTTCAGACACATTGCTAAGCGGGTTCTGAATGTCGGCCCAATCTGTGGTGATCAGCTGAACAAAGGCCTCCAGCTGCTCACCTGCCATCCAGGCGCGAACGGTTTCTACTCCCTCGGCAATACGGTCATGTGTGAAATGCGCCTCGCTAAAGAACTGTGCAGAGGGTTTCACAATATCGCGCATGCCCTCAATCGCTGTTTCAAAGCGGTGAGCAACTTCACCAAGCCCCATAAGGCCGGCCATGCGGGCACCGCCCTTGAAGGTATGCAGAACCCGTTTGAGCGCCTCAGCCTGCTCACCACTCTCTGGTGTGTCTTCCCAAGCCTGAATCAGCTCTTCCAGCTCGTCGGTAAGATCGCCAGCCTCCTCCATAAAGACATCGACCACATCGGGATCAATATCCGCCAACAGGCGCTGTTGTTCGGCAATACTCAGCCCAGCTTGTGACTCTGATACCACTTCCACAGTAGGCGCTTGGTGAACAGGCTCCACAGCCTCAATAGCAGGCTCTACTGCACTCTGTTCAGATTCAGCTGTCTTGTCAGCGCAGATGTCTGTAGTCTCGGCCACCTCGAACAGTGCGTCATAGAGGTCATCCAAGACTGGCTCGGGTGAGCAGTCCACGGATTCCACAGTGCTCTCATCTACCATCTCCACCATTGGAGCATCGACAGTTTCAACTTCCGTTGATTGGGCGGACTCTAACTCTACCTCAGGCAAAGTCGCAGAAACGGACTCAGCGGTGGGGGCAAAAATCGGTTCCAGTACGGAGGCTTGCACCTCGTCGACAGAAATTGAGTGCTCTTCAATATTTTCAGTTTCTAGATCAGAAACCTCTGCAGCCTCTCCAACTTCAGGGTCGAGAGTTTGTGCCTCGATACCCAATTCGCTCAGGTCGTAGTCATCCTCTGGTACATCTTCGCTCACTTCGCCTTCGGCCAGATAGCGCAAGGCTTCCTCTACCGCCTCACTAACCTCAGGTAAGTCCTGGGCAGCGGCGACAGCATCCACTAGATCGAGTAACTCGTTGTGTCCCTGTTCAAGGGAAGCCCACAAGGCGGGTTCTTCCTCTAGCTGATCGGCCAATACTTTGCGATAAACCTCCAGCAGTAACTGTGCCAGCTCTGCCAGGGTCGGTAGCTGAGCGCGACTGGCGGCCTCCTGCAGGGTATTGAGCTCTTCGGCAACTTCACTCACCTGAGATTTATCGGCAGGATTTGCACGCCACTGATTGAGCATCTGATCCGCATCCAGCAGGACACGCATACCGTCTGCCATCAACACTTCAAGAAGTTGAGGATCTACTGCTCTGGGCTCATTCGCTTCGCGCTCGCGGATCAGGTGACCTACGGAACGTTCCTGCAACTCGGCAACACGGGCAAGGAATTGCTCGGCCCTCTCAACCTCAATGGGCTCTGCAGCGCGGATCTGTGCCAAAACCTGACGCACGTAATTTGCGCCATCGCCAATCAGCTCGAAGATATCCGCATCAATGGGCACCTGGTAAATACGCAGCTCTTTGGCGAAGCGCTCCAGAGGCGCCATCATTTCGGCCACCACCTTGACCTCTGCCATATGCGCAGAGCCCTTCAGGGTATGCAGGGCTCGGTGCAGGGGGTCACTAGGTACACCGTAAACCGGAGCCGCAGCACGCATGTCTGCAAGGTAGTCATCAACGACACCCAGATGGGTATCGGCCTCTTGGGCAAAGATCTCCCACAACTGTGCCCGCTCGTCACTGCATTCTTCTTCCTCAACGATTGCAGTAGCTGCGGTATTGGCATCTTCGACCAGCAGTTCCGAGGGGATATGCCCCTGGCTGAGCTGCTCCGCCCAGGCTTGTAACTGCAGGGTAAGGGATTTGTCCGGATCGCTCTTGCGGAGACGGAATGCCTCGATCATCGATGGCAGCTTCTGATATACCCGCTCAATTAACAGCACATGGGCGCGCTCAGGCTTTATGCTGTCATCGATTACCCGATTAAGCATATTTTCCACAGACCAGGCCAACTCACCGATATCCAGCGCCTCGACCATACGGCCGGAGCCTTTCAGGGTATGGAAGCCACGGCGGAACTCCACCAGGGCGTCTGAGTTGGCAAAATTAGCGGCCCATTCCGGAAAATAATTGCCGATATGCGCGAGTACTTCGCTGGCTTCTTCGAGGAAAATTTCGATGATCTCATCATCGATCAAGCTCTCGCTATCATCGACTAACTCTTGCGATTCGCTCTCAGCAGGCTCTGAGGTTGACCCAGTTTCTGCAAGCGGCTCCACTTCGTTAGGTGACGACTCATCTTCGCTGTCTGCTGCCATTGCTACAGAAATTTCTTCTTCTGCAGCTACCGCCGGGGCCTCGGAAAGAGTCTCAGGCTCGACAGTACTTTCAACTGTTGAGAACCAGTTGTCTTCTTGTTCGTTAGCTTCTTCCGCAACAGGGGCTTCCACTTGCTGCAGATCCAGTGTTTTCTCCACTGGCTGTTCAACATTAGGGACGGATTCGGTCTCAGGCTCAGCCGGTGCAGAGACAACATTGAGAAGTTGCTCTTCACGATTATCTTTGTCAGTGTCTGCGCTATCGAAAAACTCCGGTGAAAATAGCTCAAGTCCAGCGTTATCCTCTTCAATCACCGCGCTTTCGTGGACGGACTCAGCCTCCTCCGCAGATACCTCAGCATCAGTAAAGGTAATGCCGAGGTTCGCGACACTGTCTTCGGCCAGAGCCAGCAACATCTCGGTATCATCCAGGCCTTCAACTCGGCGTTCCAGATAGTATTCGACACTCGTGATCGCGTCGGCCAGGGTGTCGAGCATTCGCCATTCCGGCTGCTCTGCCCGGTCGATCAGTGCATCGCTGATAAAGCGATTACAAGCGGCAATAATTTTGCTCGCACGCTGGTAGCCCACCATTTCAAGGCCACCACATACCTCTTGCAGGCGCTGGGGTACGCGGCTTAGATAGCTGATATCCCAGTGGCTGGCCACATACTCCATGACCGCCTCTTTAACCGCCTCCAGGCCCAGGCGCGCTTCGCGCAGCACCGAATCTGTAGCATCCCCCATAATCGGCTGTTCGTTATCACCACGCTTATTACGGTCGACAGCAGCCGATAGGGCTGAGTCAAGCTGCACCAGCTCACCTGCGGCGCGCATCAGGTACTCTTCGACATCAGTGCCGCGCGAGGCATCGCGTAGATACTCATAAATGCCGCGGGCACGACCTCTTGGCGCCTCAAGCCCCAAAACGCCGAGGGTGTCTGCAATCCGCTTGGCGATAGCAGCAGTCTCACTGAGGGGAGGAAGTTCGGAGGCTGCGCCACTGGGTTCCAGCGCCTCACGCACCAGCTGCAACTCTTCACGCAGTGCAGTTATTGCGGTACCCAATGCTTCAGGCCCCATGGCCAAGACATCTTCTGTATCCGGACGAGGCGTGCCCGGCACTGCCCTATCCAGGGCAAAGCGTTGGTACAGTTCCTGGCAACGGCTACCATTTGGACCGGCCAGATAAACGTAGAAGAGTAGGTTGCTCAGGAAGTCTGCATCCAGCTCGGCATCCAGAACTCTGGCACCGCGACCCTGCAGCAGGCGGAACTCTACATCGACTCGGCGCAGCAGATGGCGCAATGCTGGTTGCACATTGATACGGTGCTCTGCCAGGGCTTCCAGGATACCCAGTAATACTTCCCACAGAGACTGCCGCCGACTACCGCTGTAGAGCAGCTGCAACTTCTCGACAATTTTCACCAGGTAAGAGAGGCTCTCACCACTGTTTACATCGCGGATTAGCCCCGCTGCGGCAACGTGATACATCTTGCGCAACTTGCCCACCAGCTCCTGCAGGCGCACATTGTCTGCAGTCAAAGGCTGGCGCTTTCCGGTGATGCGATTCGATGAAGTGAGGTCCGGGGAAAAGAGTGCGCCCTCGGTAATCAGGCGCTCGCGGCGCACCGCGCGCAAATCATTGAGGAGGGGCAGCAACAGCACCGCATTATCACGGCGCTGAAAAGAAACCTTCTCTAAATAGAGAGGTAATTCCAGCAGGGCGCGCATCATAAATTCGCGCGTCTCATCGGTATTTTCAACGGTGCCACCGGCTAGTGACTGAAGCAATTGCTCCATTTCCTCAGCCAGCATCGCCGCACCATTGAGTTGCGCCATATGCAGGCTACCGTGTACCTGGTGCACCAGGGACAAGCTGTTCTGCAGCAGGGTCTCACCGGCTTGCGGATCCGTTGCGAAAGTCTCGAGGAACTGGCGTGCCTGTGCCAGAGTCTCGTTAATTTCGCCTATCAGCCAGTCCAGGGCCATGAAGTTCGGATTGTCGTGACTCACGCCAAGTCCCCAATAATTCATTCTCTATGCAGGCGCTCTACCCGAAGCGATCCAGGGTTCGCAATCTTGCGGAAATTGCTCCGTGCGCCCTCTCCGCCCGGCAGCCAACGAAGGCGCCGGGCTTTATTTTGTGGGTTAGGCCAGAGCCCGGTCTTCACGGGACTCCAAGGAGTTGCTTTCCTCACTGTCGAGCGTGAAAGTTTCCGCATCCATCTCCGGCAACTCCACGTCGTACATTTCACTATTGGTTTCCACGCTCTCCTCTTGCGGCAGTTTGAAGCCGGCAACAGATTCACGCAGGGCACTGGCGGTCTGCGCCAGATTACCAATGGACTGGGCAGTAGCCTGTGTACCGGCAGAAGTCTGCGAAGTAATCTCCTGAATCACGTTCATGGTGTTGGAGATGTGGCCAGCAGAGGAAGCCTGCTGGCGGGCGGCGTTGGAGATGTTTTGAATCAAAGAGGCCAGGTTGCTGGATACATTCTCGATCTCTTCCAGCGCAACACCGGCGTCCTGTGCCAAACGTGCACCACGTACCACCTCTGTGGTGGTCTGCTCCATGGAGATTACCGCTTCGTTGGTGTCAGACTGAATCGCTTTTACCAGGCCTTCAATCTGTTTGGTTGCCGCGGCAGAGCGTTCCGCCAGTCGCTGAACCTCGTCCGCAACCACGGCAAAGCCTCGACCGGCGTCACCCGCCATGCTCGCCTGAATGGCAGCATTCAGTGCGAGGATGTTGGTCTGGTCGGCAATGTCATTAATCAGACTTACGATATCGCCGATCTCCTGGGAAGATTCACCCAGGCGCTTGATCCGCTTGGAGGTGTCCTGAATCTGCTCCCGGATATTATCCATGCCCTTAATGGTGTTCTGTACCACTTTGGAACCATTGCTGGCGATCTGTACCGAGCGCTCGGCAACCTGAGCAGATTCGGAGGCGTTAGCAGATACTTGGTCAATGGTGACCGCCATTTCGTTCACCGCGGCAGAGGCCCCGGCAATCTCCTGAGCCTGATGCTCGGAAGCCTCGGCAAGATGCAGGGCTGTCTGCTGGGTTTCTTGAGAAAGCCCGGATACTTCCTGTGCGGTGCCGTTAATTCGAGATACCAGCACACGCAACTGGTCGATGGTGAAGTTGATAGAGTCTGCAATCGCACCGGTAAAGGCCTCGGTTACCGTTGCAGAGGTGGTCAAGTCACCATCGGCGAGGTCAGCAAGCTCATCCAGCAGCTGCATAATCGCCTGCTGGTTGCGCTCATTGGTCTCGGCTTCTTCCATCAGACTGCGGCGGGTACCGGAGAAGGCCATTCCCATCATGGCAAAAATTAACAGCACGAATGCTGCAGCCAAAATGGTAATAGTCATATTGTTTGGCTGACGTTCATCGGCCAGATTCACAATACGGTCGTTCAGAGTACTGAGAGCCTCAAGCAGCTGTGGCGAGGATGCAATAATGCCGTTGGTTGCCTGACGTGATGCAAACAGTGCCGGGGTTGCTTCGAAGATCTCGCGAACAGACGAGCTTACAAATTCAAACAGTTCGGTAATTTCATCGAGCGAGCGGCGCGCTTCCTCATCGGTAATGCGAGAAATTCCCATCACTACATCACCGCTCTTCATGCCATCTACCACTTTACCGAACAAGCTAGCATCGGTATTAAACTGGTCGGCTGCGCCTTCGGCATCGTCATCACCCTGCAGCATCTTGTCGATGTTTCGACCGATTCGCTCAGCCCGCCATACCTGTAACTGAGCCTGTTCAACCTGATTAGCGGGGGCATTATTAGCTAGCAGAATTTCCACAATATTGTTGTGCTCAGCCTGCAATTCCGGCAGGGAGTCACTCAAAGTGGTGGCAACATCGTTCAGGAAGATAATCGTTTCTTTGTTACCGGTAATCGTCTCCACCTGCTCGCGCAACTTACGCCAAACGGTACCGTAAGTCGCTAGCTCAGCGTCCAGCGCCCTGCGGCTGCCTTTATCCATTCCCTGCAGCTGATTCCAGGCGTTAGCCATCTGCCCGGAAACTTTTTCCAGCTCGGCAAACGCTTCGTCGTCTCCGGAAGTGGCCGCCGGTGCATAGGAGACCAGCTGATAGGAAAGTGCTCGAAGTTCAGCAACTTGCTGTAGGTACTCTTTATCGCGATCACTGCGGGTCTGCACCAAATAGATACTGACAATCAGCCCCGCCAGTACGGCGAGTACCAGCAGACCCAAACCCAGCGCAGCAGGGTTACTGCGAAACGCGGAAAAGGAGCTCTGGGAGCCTGTTTTCATAGTTTACTCCTAGCGGGCCCAAGCATTAGGCCGGTTTAATACCACTGAATATTTAACGCTTTAATGACAATGGCCCTCAGTCAGTGCGAATATCCCTGCACCGCTTTAGGGTCCCCCCAACATCTCAAAAGCTGCGAGATGCCGAAAATTCAATCGGACCTTAACGAGTGGCAGCATCCATGAAATGAGGGTCTTTGAGCAGAGCCCGCATGTCGAACACCAGCCACCGGTCCTTTTGTAAAATAAACTGGCCATGCACCATCGGCGCAAATGGCTCAATTAAATCTGTTGGTGCTTCACGGGCATATTCAAATGCCAAATGCTGCATTCCGTGCAACCTGTCGACAATCAACCCCACGTAGGTTTTTTCCCGCTCCAACACCAGAACCCTGCGCTGTTGGCGCTGGCCCGAGAGGTGGCCGCCGTAAAAGGCTGCGAGATCAATCAGGGGTAACAGGCGGCCGCGAACATTAGAAACACCTTTTACCCAGGGCTGAACGCCGGGAATAAAGGTGTGCTGCGGCACTTCGAGCAATTCCACAACATCATCCATTGAGGCGACGAAGTTGTGGCCGAGTAAAGAGAAACCGATTCCGGTCCAATAGGGTTTGATTTCTCGGCGGCCGGGCAGGCCGGTGGCCTGCGCTTTAGCTCGCCGAGCGATATCAACAAGTGCTAGATAGGGGGTTTGTGACTGCACGCTGAGCAGCTGGCCGTCAGGCCAACACCTCCCCAATTGCACTCAACAATTTGCCCTCATCAACGGGCTTGGTGAGATAAGCTTTTGCGCCCTGGCGCATACCCCAAACCCGGTCGGTATCCTGATCTTTGGTAGTCACCATAATGATCGGTATCCCCGCGGTATTGCCATCCTTACTCAGCTGGCGTGTGGCCTGGAATCCATTTAACCCAGGCATCACAATATCCATCAAAATCAGATCTGGTCGCTGACTGCGTGCAACATCCACACCATTTTCACCATTGGGCGCGGTGATTACCGAATGGCCATGCTTTTCAAGTATTGTGGTCAGCTTGTGTGTTTCGGTAGGAGAGTCATCAACTATTAATACTCTTGCCATCATTTCCCCCATGACTTCTTCGAATTGGCAACTGCTCAATAAATGACAGTGCTTGGCGATTTGTTGTATTTATTTTGATGGCATGTGCCAAGTCTGCACTTACTGCCAATGCACTGCCAGACTACAGAACCTTCCACCACAGGCAGATGTGGTGAACGGTATGTCTGTTAATTCATCCCCCCCCAAAGAGCGAAGGGGTTGGCCCAAAAAATCAGACCCTTTTTGTTAGTGATTACTTAGGCTGCGTGGTGCGGCTTTGCGTGAGCGGAAATTGCTCCCAGCAGCTCGCTTTTACTAAATGGCTTTGTCAGATATTGATCACAACCAACAACGCGGCCTTTCGCTTTGTCGAACAAACCATCTTTACTCGACAACATCACTACTGGAGTGGAGCGGAATTCACTGTTGTTTTTAATCAGCGCACAAGTCTGATAGCCATCCAGGCGCGGCATCATGATATCGACAAAAATAACATCGGGACGGGAGTCCGCGATTTTCGCCAACGCATCAAAACCATCTGTAGCAGTGACGACCGTGCAACCTGCTTTTTGTAGCAGAGTCTCGGCAGTGCGGCGAATTGTCTTACTGTCGTCAATCACCATTACAGTCAGACTTTCCCAGTTAAGCTCCATAGTCTTTATTGAATCCCCTGTTTACTTATTTTCGGGCACGCGAAAATTTTTTATCTGCACCCTTTTTTGAGCCGCTTGCGGGGCCTGGGTGTCTCTCTTTGCCAAGATCGCACACTGGGTGGAACTTTTATCACAGAACCCCAGGTGAATCTAGCCGCGCTGAAGCACCGCAGACCTTATGGTGCAAATAATCACCACTTTTTATTGCCAATCCAGACAACTTATCTAATTAAGTTGCACCTAGACGAAGCTGCTCTTACCTTATCCACCCTACAAGTTGGCAGTGGCAACATTTCAATCAGCCACAACCACCGCGGCGCGGGATCAAAAATCCCTTCAACTACGGAAGCTAAGATGAATTACTCCCTCGGTGTGGTGATGGATCCCATCGCCCAGATCAATTTTAAGAAAGATACGACACTCGCACTGTTACAGGCCGCACAAGACAGCGGTTTCCAGCTGTTTTATTTTGAGCAAAGCGACCTGTATCTGGACAATGGCCGTGCCATTGGTAAGGGCGGACCACTGAGGGTATTTGACGATGCCGAGCGTTGGTTCAGCCTGGAAGAAGCCAGGGAGGTGCCCCTTGGAGAACTCGATACCATTTTAATGCGTATCGACCCCCCCTTCGATAATGAGTACATTTACTCCACTTACATCCTTGAAGCGGCTGAGCGCGAAGGTGCATTAGTCGTTAACAAACCGCAGTCCCTGCGGGACTGTAATGAAAAAATTTTTGCAACGACTTTTCCCCAGTGCTGCCCGCCTGTATTGGTCAGCAAGGATATGCAGCGCCTGAGGGAGTTTCATAAAACCCATCGGGATGTCATTTTCAAACCCCTCGATGGCATGGGTGGCGCAGGTATTTTTCACTGCAAACCGGACGGCGCTAATTTAGGCGCCATTCTGGAGATGCTCACCCAGCACGGCCGCCAGCAAATCATGGCGCAGCGTTATATTCCCGAAATTAAAGATGGCGATAAGCGCATTCTGGTTGTCGATGGTGTAGCCGTACCCTACTGCCTAGCCAGAATTCCCGAGGCGGGTGAAACTCGCGGCAACTTAGCCGCCGGTGGCCGTGGTGAAGCGCGGCCACTGACTGATCGAGATCGATGGATCGTCGAACAAGTCGCCCCCACCCTGAAGGAAAAAGGGCTGTTATTCGTCGGTCTGGATGTTATCGGTGATTACCTCACGGAAATTAATGTCACCAGCCCAACCTGTGTGCGTGAGATTGATGCGGCCTACGATACTTATATCGGTGCGCGACTAATGAGCGCCATCACACACCGTCTGGCACAAAAGCGCTAAACTGCGCCTTTAACTTGAATGACTCCCACCAGTGAACGGACCGGATGGGAATGCCGAGCGTAACGCTCGGCAAGATATAAGCAGTAACCGATAATAGATAATGAATTCCACCGCCAACACGACGCCAAATTATGCAGACCAGCGCGAGCGTTTTACGTTCTCGCTGTTTCTCGCTGGCGCCATTCACGCGCTTTTGATTTTTGGTGTGGCTTTTGCCGAACCTGAAGGGCGGCAAGCCGCACCAACCCTGGAAGTTACTCTGTCACAATATAACTCGCCACAAGCACCGGAAGATGCCGACTACCTGGCCCAACACAACCAGCAGGCCAGCGGCACGGCAGATACCCCAAAGGAGCTGTCCAGCAATCGTCGCGCCGAATTTGCTGATACGCAAATTCACGATGTTAATCCTCTACCACAGCAGCAAGCCGCACGGCCTGCTGACCAGCGCCGCCAGTTGATCACCACGATCGGCGATAGCCCTCTGCAGGCCCCGGAGCTACCCGCCGAAGACAAGTTTTCCGAAGAGAAACGCGGCGATGCCCCAAATGATCTAGCCAGGACAAATCCAAAGATTGCCAGCCTGCAAGCGCGCCTGGATAAAATTCGCCAAACTATTGCCCAGCGTCCGCGAGTGCGACGCCTGACCTCAGTGGCAACCAAAGCCTCTGCAGATGCCGCTTATCTGCACGAATGGCGCCAGAAGGTGGAAGCAATAGGTAGCGACAACTTCCCCGCGGAAGCCCTGCAGCAGAAAATCACTGGCAGCCTGCGCATGATGGTGCGCTTGCTGCCCACAGGCGCGGTGGAGGAAGTCATGATTCTGGACTCTTCGGGAGAGCGAATCCTCGACGATGCCGCCCAACAGATTGTACGCCTGGCAGCCCCCTTTGCGCCTTTCCCAGCGGAGATTCGCAAGGAGGCTGACCGCCTCGAAATTATCCGCACCTGGCGCTTCGATTTAACTGGCTTCTCCACTACCGCAGGTGAGCTGCCCGAGCGCGGCTAAACTTGCCTTGCACGCAAGCGACCTAGAATCCAACTATGCCCAATTCGAACATTGACAGCGACCTAACCCATGGCAGCTTGCGCGGCCAATTCCTACTGGCCATGCCCGGCATGGAGGACCCGCGCTTCAAGCACAGCATCGCTCTAATTGTTGAGCACAGCCAAGAGGGGGCTATGGGCATAGTGATCAACGCCCCCAGCAAAGTGCACTGGCGAGAGGTTTTCGAGCAGCTGTCGCTGAAAGACTCCAGCCAACGTGGCGATGAAACTGTTCTGCTGGGCGGGCCTATTTCTCCCGAGCAGGGCTTTGTCTTGCACGGTGCCGGCGTACATTTCGACTCGACGAGCGAAATCAATATGGAAATCAGTCTTACCGCTTCCAGGGATATTCTCGAGTCACTGGCCTCAGGACATGGCCCCGACGATGTGCTGCTAGCTCTGGGCTACGCCGGCTGGGGGCCAGGACAATTGGAGCAGGAACTGGCAGAAAACGCCTGGCTGACTCTACCGGCAGAACCCGAAATCCTGTTTGCCACCCCAGTGCAAAAACGCTGGCAAAGTGCCGCCGCTCGACACGGTATCGACCTCTCAGGGCTCGGCTCACAGGCCGGACACGCCTAGCCCTTCCCGGTTATCATCCGGCCCAAGATTGATCCCTCTAATACCGGATGTTCCCTCTGATGAGTAAACCCATTACCGCCCTCGCCTTCGATTTTGGCACCCGTTCCATTGGCCTCGCCTTTGGCCAGAGCCTGACTGGCAGCGCCAAAGAGCTGCCACCACTGCCGGCAAAGGATGGCAAACCCGACTGGGACAAGGTCCAGCGACTAATCGACGAATGGAAGCCACATTATTTGCTTGTGGGTTTACCACTGAATATGGATGGCAGTGAGAGTGAATTTGGTGCTCGTGCACGTAAATTTGGCCAGCGCCTGCACGGGCGCACCGGGCTACCGGTAGAAATGATTGATGAGCGCCTCAGTACCCGCGCAGCCAAAGAAGAGGCTGCCGAGCGCGGCCACCGCGGTAGCTATGCCGATAATCCAGTGGATTCCATTGCCGCGCGTATCATTCTCGAGGACTGGCTGCGCACACGCGCCTGATATCCGCTCCCAGAATCTGTGCAAGCTGAGCCATAGCTGCCGGCGCTCTGATAGAATTACCCGCCCACACAAATGAGTGATCGAGCCCAATGCCCATTTCCCGTATCCGCATCGCTACGCGCGAGAGCGCCCTGGCCCTATGGCAAGCCAATTATGTTAAGGATCGCCTGCAGCAGAAGCACCCTCAGCTGGAGGTAGAGTTGCTGCCAATGACCAGTCGTGGCGATCAGGTGCTGGATATCCCCCTAACCAAGGTGGGCGGCAAAGGGCTCTTTGTAAAAGAGCTAGAAGTGGCCATGCTGGAGGGACGCGCAGATATCGCCGTACACTCTATGAAGGATGTGCCGATGGAATTTCCCGAAGGCCTCTACCTGCCAGTTATTTGCGAGCGCGAGGACCCGCGTGATGCCTTCGTCAGCAACCGCTTTGCCAATTTGGAGGAACTACCACAAGGCGCGATTGTGGGCACTTCGAGCCTGCGCCGCCAGTGCCAACTTCTGGCGCAGCGCCCCGATCTGGAGGTCAAGTTCCTACGCGGCAACGTAAACACTCGCCTAGCCAAACTGGATGCGGGAGAGTACGACGCCATTATTCTCGCTGCCGCCGGGCTGCTGCGCCTGGAGATGCGCGAACGCATCCGCAGCTTTCTCCCCGCCACTGTATTGCTACCCGCCGGCGGCCAGGGCGCTGTCGGTATCGAAGCCCGCAAAGACAGCGAGCTGGAAGCCCTACTGCAACCACTGCACTGCCATGAAACCGCCGCGCGACTCAGTGCAGAACGCGCACTGGTTAAGCGCCTGAACGGCGGCTGTCAGGTTCCCATCGGCTGTTATGCCGAGCTGGAAGGCGACGCTCTGTGGCTACGCGGCTTGGTCGGCAGCCCCGATGGCACCCGCATGATCCGCGCCGAAATCCGTGGTGCAGCCATTGATGGCGAAGCTCTGGGCGTTCAACTCGCTGAACAGTTGCTGGAGCAGGGTGCCGACAAAATTCTCGACGCGATTTAAGCCCAGGACAGATCCATATGGCCAAGCGCCTGCAAGGCAAGCGCGTACTGACCACGCGCCCCGCCCATCAAGCCGACACCTGGGGTACGCTATTGCGCGCTACGGGCGCGGAAGTTGACACTATCCCTATGTTGGCTATTGAGCCCCTCATTGATGAGGCGGCTCAGCAGGCCATTAAAAAACGGATTCTCGATTTCGACCAAGTGGATTTTGCTATTTTCGTCTCCCAGAATGCGGTGCGCTACGCCGTCGACTGGCTGGAGGATTACTGGCCACAATTACCCCAGGGGCCACGCTACCTCGCTATTGGCGCGGCCACGGCTAAAGCATTACTGATGCGTGGTATAACCTGCGAGCACAGCGGCGAACACATGACTTCCGAGGACTTGCTCGCCCTACCCACCCTACAAGAGGTTTCAGGACTTCGGGTACTGATCTTCCGCGGCACTGGCGGACGCACTCTTATTGGCGACACCTTGCGCGCACGGGGTGGGCGTGTGGATTACTGTGAACTCTACCGTAGGTCCCTACCTGCAGATGCCCCAGCGGATTTGGCGGGGTATTCTTTCACCCCGGATGCCATCACGGTCCACAGTGGCGAGACTCTCGCGAACCTACACAGCTGCATTGAGCATGCAAATTGCGCACACCTCCTCCAGGCTGCCCTTATCTGTCCCAGCGCGCGCGTCGCGGAGCAAGCCCGTGCTCTGGGTTTTATCTATACCAGCGGTGCTCAGAATGCCGGAGACAGCGCTATGCTAGAGGCACTGCTCAGGGCGCTAAACTGAATTGCTCTCGAATTTGCTGCCCTATTGGGTTAAAAATCTCAAAACGACGCCACCGGCGCTATTATGGTCGGTGCCACTCGCTATAATTCGACGACAATTACCAGCTGCGCCCCAAGCCCATGACCAACGAAAAACCCAAGGACAATCCTTCCACCCCGGCTAACGAACTCACTTCCGATGCACTGGACAAGGGAGGGAGCAAGAGCAATTTTGCCAAAGCAGCAGAAGGCAAAACTGATAAGGCCGCTAAAAATGTGATGCCTAAAAAGGGCGGGGGGCATTGGTGGTGGCTGGTCTTTATTCTGCTGCTTATCGCTTTGATCGCTTTTGCCTGGTACAGCTGGCCCCAACTGCGCAACCGCATCGCACAGCTGGACTTTTTCCCTGCCAAACAGACTGTGTCCACACAGAAAGCCAAATCACAAGGTGAAGTCACATCGCCAAATATTTCTACCGAGCCTGATACTTCCAGCCAAGCCCGCGAAGGGACAACTTCTACTGCACCCGCTGCACAATCTACTGCCGCACCTCCTTCCATAGAACCCCAGCAGGCAGAAGCGCCGAGCGTCTCCCCACAGAACCAGCAGCTTGATCAACTTCAACAGACAGATACTGAGTTGCGCAATCAAATACAATCGCAAACGCGCACTATTTTGCAGCTACAGCAACAGCTAGCGGCTCTTCAGCGCAGCCTCACCGCCCAGGGCAACCGGCTCAGTGAGCTCGGTAATGTGAGCCGGGAGGACTGGCAGCTGGCCGAGGCCGACTACCTATTGCGAATGGCCAATCAACGGCTGATGCTTGAAGATAATAGCCGCGCCGCTCTGGGCCTTGTTGAAAAGGTCGACACCATTTTGCGCCAAGTAAATCTTCCCGATCTCTACGGAGTGCGCCAACAGTTGGCACGGGATATCACCGCTTTGAAACTCGTGGAAAATATCGATCGAGAAGGCCTCTATTTACGCTTGCGCGCCCTGGAAGAGCAGTTGATCCGCGCCTCTATACAGCCGCAATTCGATATGACCCAAACTCCAAGGGAGGTGGCAAAAGCAGAGCCCACGCAGGATAACCAATCTGCATGGGAGCGCAGCTGGAAAAATTTTACCAACTTCCTACGCGACTCTGTTCGCCCCATCGATGGCGATATCAACCCGGTAATGCTCTCCCCTCAAAGCGAGGCACGCTTTCGCCAAACCCTGCGTCTAAATATGGAGCAGGCACAACTGGCTCTATTGCGCGGCGATAGCACCATTTACAAGGACGCTCTTGATAGCGCCCGCGAGCTGCTTCTGACTTATGGCACAGCCAATTCCCAGCGCAACACACTCGCGCAACAACTGGCAGAACTCAGCAAACAGCCCATTCAGGCGCAAATGCCAGACCTGAATGCCTCACAGGTGGCTCTCTACAATTACATTGAGCGGCTGCACAAAACGTCAGGGTATGGCACCGGCACCACCGAGGAGGTCAGCCAGTGAGAAAGGTCCTTTTTGCTGCTGTCGCCCTATTACTTCTCGGCGCCTTACTGCCGCAGATAAATCAGAATTACCCCGGGTATTTGGTAATCGGCTTCGGTGGCGAACTCAACAAAGGCTATGAGATGAATCTCTGGTTCGCCATAGTCGCGCTAGTTGCCCTTTTGCTCGCCCTGTTTCTTCTCACCTGGATAAGCCGCAGTCTCTTTCGCGCTGTGCGCGGCAGCGTCGATCGCCTGCGCTTTGGTCGCCAGCGGGTCGCCCGCAGACGTCTCACTAGTGGCCTGGTGGAGTTTATGGAGGGCAACTGGTCACGTGCCCGACGACAACTTTTAAAAAGTGCGCCGCGCTCCGAGGCGCCACTGATTAATTACCTGGCTGCCGCGCGCAGCGCTCATGAGCTTGGATTTCGCGAAGAAGCCAATGAGTTGCTGGCAAAAGCCGAAGCCTGTGGCGATGACACTGGCTTGGCAGTGGCTTTGAGCCAGGCCCGTATGCAGCTACAGGATAAACACTACGAACAGTGTATCGCCAGCCTCAAGCGAGCCAAGCAATTAGAACCTAAGCACCCGGCTCTGCTACAGATGCTCAAGCAGGCCTATTACGCTTTGGGGGACTGGAGCAACCTGAGAGAACTTCTCCCTGAATTAGAAAAACACGCCAATATGTCCGAAGAAGACCGACAAAAACTAGAGCGGGAAGTCTACGAACATCAACTCATCGAAGCCGCAAACCGAAACGACAGAGAGAAACTACATGACATCTGGCACGGCCTGAATGGCCGCTGGCAACGCAACGTAGAGCTTCGCAGTCTCTTTGCCCGTCTGCTGCACCAAAGCGGTGATGACAGTGCCGCGGAAAAACACCTGCGTTGGCTACTAAACCGAGAGTGGGCTCCCAAGCTGGCCGATCTATATGGCCGCCTTACCGGTGCCGACGCAGCGGCTCAGCTCTCTGCTGCAGAGGGCTGGCTCAAGGAATATGGTGAGAGTGCCGACCTGCTCACCTGTCTCGGGCGCCTGAGCTTACGCAACGAACTGTGGGGAAAGGCACAACAGTATTTTGAGAAGAGCCTGTTGTTACGTCAGGACCCCGCAACCTCTGCAGAACTGGCACGACTATTTAAAGCACTCGGCGAGAAGGACAAAGCCTCGCGCTTGTTTGAGGAAGGGCTGATGCAAGCTGTTCCAAACTTACCTCCTGTATCCATGCCCAGCCAGGACAAACCCCTGCTCGGGGTACACGCCTAACCGTTTCTCCAAGGGTCCAGATAATCTGGGCCCTTTTCCTGTTATACTATTTGCCCCATAGTAGTAAGCCTCCGCATCCTTTTTGAGGCTTGCTCCATGACACCGTCACAGCAATATCTCTCATCCTTCGCTATTTTATTTTCCATTCTCTTATCACAGGTGACGCTGGCTGCTGACAACCCAATCCAGCCACAAGATAAGCTGCTGAGTGACTACGAGTACCCCTATCCGGTTAAGACTCTAGAGCTATCCAAATTAAGCCAGCCTGTGGCCATGGCCTATATGGATATTTCTGCGAACAAGCTTGTACCCTCTAAGGGAACAGTACTGCTTCTGCACGGTAAAAATTTTTCCGGCGCCTACTGGAAAGATAGTATCGCCGCGCTCACAGAACAGGGCTACCGTGTTATTGCTCCAGACCAAATTGGCTTCGGAAAGTCCAGTAAGCCATTGATGCAATACAACCTGCACGGTATGGCTACAGATACCAAATTTCTGCTCGACAAACTCAAAGTGGATCAGGTTTCTGTAGTTGGTCACTCCATGGGAGGCATGCTGGCTACACGCTTTTCTTTAATGTACCCGGGGATGGTGAGAAAGCTCGCCTTGGTAAACCCAATCGGCTTGGAGGACTGGAAGCGCGTCGTACCATACGAACCCCTGGAACAAGCCATCCTTAGAGAGCAGGCACAAACACCCGAAGGGATTAAGAGCTATATGTCCAGGGCCTATTTTGATGGGAAATGGAGGAAGTCCTACGATTCCCTACTCGATATTCAGGCCGGCTGGTCACTGGGCCCTGATTCTAAGCATATAGCCAAGATTGATGCCCTCACTTCAGAAATGGTTTTCACACAGCCGGTTATCTATGAATTCGCAGATCTCACTGTACCTACCTTACTGATTATCGGTACCCGGGATCGCACCGCGATTGGCCGCGCCCGCGCTGCCGAACCCATTAAAAAGGCTCTGGGGCGTTATGACCTATTGGGTAAAAAAGCGGCTGCCATTATTCCAGATGCGAAGTTAACAGAACTTGATGGGGTCGGGCACATACCGCAGTTCGAGGCCTTCAACGATTATTTCGAATCCCTGAGCCAGTTCCTTAAGGAGGAGACTCAGCGGGATTCCGATTGAAAAATTTCTTTCAACCTAAATCAGCCCCACTTGACTGAAATAGCCTCAATGGAAAAACAAAAGCTTTCCAGGCGGCAATAAAATTCTCTAGCTTGGGGATTTTCACTAAATCTATATCGTAAAGCGGCGAAGCTTCTGTTCACCTTTACACCAGAAAAGAAGAAAAATTTATAAAACAGCGCCACTTAAAGGGAGATCTAACTTGGATCAGGAACAGAAGGCATCCGTAAAAAAGCTATTTGAAAGCTACCTGACCAAGCTGAATAAGAAAAAAATTGCCCGAAGCTATTAGATATTTGCGAACATACCAGCAAAAAGAAGCATCGCTAGGAAAGTAATTATTCCCTGCAGAATCGCAATAATTATTGCTTTCAAAAATCCAGTACCCAATACCAACATATAGGCAATAGCCGCCAGTGGAATAGTCAAGAGAACCCCGGCGCTGTCACTCACACCGGGCAACATGCCGCCCACTATTCTCTGTACAATTAATGCCAACAATAAAGCAAAAAGACAGTGGAAAACTCCTGTATTTCTCGCCCCCATCATGGCAGCAGCCATTTTTAATGGCAGGACTAAGACTGCCACCATAATGATTACAAAAAGAATCAATTCCATTTATCACCCCTCCCTCATATTGTAATTATTTGCCCTAATCCCCAGGACCATCATGATGTAATTTGTTTATCGACCACTAAAAGCCAGACAAGAATGTCATCAAATGTTAAATATATTGGTCGACTGCATAATTAACCTGCAATATAGCATCGAAGTATAGAAGAGATTACATCATACTACCTAAGTCATATTTAGTTGAATTAGACGCACAAAAAAAGCTGGCAGAAGAATCATTACCAGCTTTATTGCAAGAAAGAGTGATATACAGAATTGATTGATTTGACAGTTTACTTGCGTACTAGACGCATACTCGAAGGCTTTAGAGCTCCATTTTCCATATAGCTCTCTGTACGGATAATCCCTTCACTCTCTAACCACTCAAAGCCCAAACTATGTTGGTGATTGGCTTCTAAATCCAAAAGATTGGTAGCATCTTTGAAAGAAAATAACAGCTGTCTTCTTTCACCACTTGAACTAAGCTGCAAACGGGGCTGATTTCCTTGAGGGCAATAGTGGGTTGCCAATAAATTGCCATTATCCATATGATAGATAGTGAGCGAATGAGATTTACCCTTATACAGCCAATTCTCTACCAAAACAGAGGCTCCGGCAGTCTGGGAAAATTTAATATAAAAATCCCCCCCAGTATCGCCTTCCTTTTTCCAGTCTCCACTAAGTGATTTTATTCGTTCGAAAGCTTCCTTACTCTTCAGGTTAGTCTCTCCTGCATTCACCATAAGTGGAAAACAACACAGGGCGACTGCAAGAATTTTAATTATATCCTCTTTGGCTCTAATCATAATTGGTACTCCTTTTCCTATAGTGAGAGAGCTCAACCCAATGATACCCATTGGAACTTCCTCAATCACCGAAAAAACCTATTAATGGATTTTCAGAAATTTCAGATACAACCTTAATCACTTTATCTTATTTATGATTATTATATTTGCACTAAGCGTCTGGCAATATGCCTCATCGCCTCGGCTGACTTACTATCCATACCACGGTTCATTAGTATAATAAAGCCATCCTTACGGTCTGGGTCAAAATACATAGCAGTAAAAACCCCCAGATCTGACCCCATATGCCCCACAAACCCATCGCGATCTCTCCAAAAAAAGCGTTGCGAATCAGAAACCGATTTGGGCAACTGCAAACGAAACATTTCTTCATACATGGCATCAGACAAGAGTTTCGCCCCTGATTTATCCCGGTTATGAAGGACTGCCAGTAGGAAATCACTAAGGTCTGCAATACTTACGCGAACACCACCATCCGGATACTGTGGATTACCATTGTGAGGATATGGATGAAATTTTTTATATTCGAAAGGTGGCTTAATAAACCTTCCCACAAAATAATTTATTTTGCTCGATTCATCATCAGTACACAGGCAGACAAATGGTACACATTGCTCTACTTTATAAGGCACAGCTATAGAATTCAGATCCATCCCATTAAGTTTCCAGCTTGCACTTTCCATTTCCAAACGGTGAAAAAGGGTATTCTTGCTATAGTCAGCGAGGGTTTGGCCTATTGCAGACTCCACTAGAAGGCCCGCCAAACCTGCAGATAAATTGCTGTATTGCCGTCTTTTCCCTGGCATAGATTTCAGATAATGGTCTCCATTATTGTACAGACTACCTTCCTTAGTAAGGAGAGCACGGAGATGTTGCTCAAGACTAATTTCTGGGTCGCGGTTTTCAGAATAAGTGGCATAGTCATAGTAATCCGCAATACCTGCAGTGTGACTTGCCAGATTTCTTAAAGTAATTTTTTCACCCCTTGTATGTGGATTATCCACCTTAAATGGTAAATAGGTATTGATATCCCGATCGAGCTCCAAATTTCCATTATCGACCAATTGCAATAACGTTACGCCCATAATAGGTTTGCTAATTGATGCGATATTAAAAGGAGTATTCTGGGTAACTGCCTCACCAGATTCCACATCCGCCATTCCATAGACTTGCTGAAAAACAAGCTTACCGTCTTTTACTCTTGAGACGGCCATACCAGGAATAGCCGCCTCTTTCATAATTGTGGGCAGAAATTCTTCAATATTGGTAATCTCGGCGCTTCTCTCCTGCTGGCTTGGCAATATAGCCCAAAATCCGAAAACGCCAACAATCATTAAGCTGACAGCATAAAGTACTCTCATTTAAATATTCCCCACAATTAATCAAAGACGGCCATAAAGCTGATACCGAGATTTGACGTTATCAGCTTTATCTATAGATGCGGGAATATGGAAAATGGTTAAATGCTAAGAAATTAGCAACTAGAGCGCCTCTTGGGACGCCCTATGGAAGAACAACTAAAATAAAGTAGGACCAGTAATTATTCAAAACCTAGTTTGGACCAGATTTCATCGACTCTCTGGACCACCTGTGGATCTTTCTCGATAGGATTACCCCACTCTCTGTTGGTTTCTCCCTGCCATTTATTAGTAGCATCAAAACCAATCTTCGAACCCAAGCCAGAAACTGGCGAGGCAAAATCCAGAT
Organism: Microbulbifer mixtoriginis (SeqCode); assembly: GCF_052466715.1. Classification (NCBI taxonomy): domain Bacteria; kingdom Pseudomonadati; phylum Pseudomonadota; class Gammaproteobacteria; order Cellvibrionales; family Microbulbiferaceae; genus Microbulbifer; species Microbulbifer mixtoriginis (SeqCode). Next base: position 4,299,026 of record NZ_CP174288.1, read on the forward strand.
AATCAATCGGGGTGTTTTCCACCATCACCGTATCACGCGCGGGGTCCATACGGGTTGTCATAGCCCAAATTACATCTTTCCAATCTCTTGCATTCACATCATCATCGGTAACGATAACAAACTTGGTATACATAAACTGGCGCAGGAAAGACCAGACTCCCATCATTACCCTTTTGGCATGACCGGGATACTGCTTTTTCATAGTTACTACAGCTAGCCGATAGGAGCAGCCTTCAGGTGGCAAGTAAAAATCGACAATTTCAGGAAATTGTTTCTGCAAAATAGGCACAAATACTTCATTGAGTGCCTCGCCAAGGATCGCGGGTTCATCCGGCGGACGGCCAGTGTAAGTACTGTGATAGATGGGGTTTTTCCGGTGGGTGATTTTCTCCACGGTAAACACCGGGAAACGGTCCACCTCATTGTAATAGCCCGTATGATCCCCATACGGGCCTTCATCGGCCATGTCATCGGGGTAGATAAAACCTTCCAACACATACTCAGCACTGGCGGGAACCTGCAGATCACTGAGCAATGCACCAGTTACTTCGGTTTTATCTCCACGCAATAGCCCGGCAAAGGCGTATTCCGACAGGCTATCAGGTACCGGGGTCACTGCTCCCAGTATTGTGGCCGGATCTGCACCAAGTGCTACAGCTACAGGATAGGGCTCCCCGGGGTGCTTCCGGCACCAATCACGGTAATCCAGCGCACCTCCCCGGTGGCTGAGCCAACGCATTATCAGTCGGTTTTTACCGATTAACTGCATGCGATAAATACCCAGGTTTTGGCGCTTCTTATCTGGCCCACGAGTGATCACCAATGGCCAGGTTACCAATGGAGCCGCATCTCCCGGCCAGCAGGTCTGAATTGGCAATTTTGTGAGGTCTAAGTGAGCTTTATCTACTACCACCTGCTGACAGGCTGCTCCCTTGACCACCTTCGGCCCCATATTGAGCACTTGCTTGAAAACCGGCAATTTTTCCCAGGCATCGCGCAAATTCTCAGGCGGTTGAGGTTCCTTGAGAAAGGCGAGTAATTCACCCACCTCACGTAGGTCATCAATGCTCTCACGCCCCATCCCAAGCGCTACTCGCTCAGTGGTGCCAAACAGATTGGCGAGCACCGGAGTATCAAAACCGATAGGATTTTCAAAAAGCAATGCAGGACCTCCCGAGCGCAGAACGCGATCAGAGATTTCTGTCATTTCCAGATTGGGGTCTATAGGGAATTTAATCCGTTTGAGCTGGCCACGCTTTTCCAACAATTGGATAAAATCACGCAGGTCTTTGTATTTCATGGGCTGCCGGTCAAGAAGAAAAATCCAGCGCGCAGTGTAAAACAGAAATTACAAATAGGGGAACAGCCCCCAGGATAGGGTGCCAATTGAGAAAAGGAAGAAACGACCCGCAAACAAAATGCTGCGGGTCGCAAAAAACTTAAGCTAGCCGTAGCTTAGAAGCGAGGGCGACGCGGACGATCTTCGCGAGGCTTAGCTTCGTTCACGCGGATGTTACGGCCAGACAGAGGCTGGTCGTTCATCTCTTCGATCGCTTTGCGCGCTTCGTCGTCGTTAGGCATTTCTACGAAACCGAAGCCCTTAGAGCGGCCAGTCTCACGGTCAGTAATAACAGTAGCCCGAGAGATTTCTCCGAATGCGCCGAAAGCTTCGTGCAGGTCGTCAGAGGTTACCGCGTAGGCCAGATTTCCAATATAGATATTCACAAAAGGTTCTCACTAGATGTGTGGGCTGTCGTGCAGTCACAAATGAATAACCAGCTCCACCAGATTATCCATTTGAGATTGGCCCTTTACGGGGTTATCCCTGGGCCAATTCGGTCGGGCGCCATACTATAAATTTCATACCCAGCGCCACGATGTGGAACTTTATATGCCTTATAGCTCGCCTTTTCAACATTAATTCGCGCAAATAATCACTTTGTGCAAACCAGAATATAAAAGGCGCCGATGTGGGCGCCTTTTATATAAAAAAATTATTTCCGTTTCATGGACAGGAAGAATTCGTCATTTGTCTTGAAGTCTTTCAGCTTGTCCACCAGGAATTCAGTTGAGGCTACATCTTCCATATCATGTAGCAGCTTGCGCAGGATCCATACCCGCTGCAGCTCGCCCTCAGGCATCAGCAACTCTTCTCGACGTGTTCCCGAGCGTCGAACATTAATTGCCGGATAAACACGTTTTTCCGCGATCTTACGATCCAACTGCAACTCCATATTACCCGTGCCTTTAAACTCCTCGAAAATCACCTCGTCCATCTTCGAGCCAGTATCAATCAGTGCAGTAGCAATAATAGACAGACTTCCGCCTTCTTCAATATTCCGTGCGGCGCCAAAGAAACGCTTAGGTCTCTCGAGGGCGTGGGCATCCACACCACCAGTCAATACCTTACCGGAACTGGGTACCGTGGTGTTATAGGCACGCGCCAGACGGGTAATAGAGTCCAACAGGATGACCACATCTTTCTTGTGCTCTACCAGGCGCTTGGCTTTTTCGATAACCATCTCGGCAACCTGTACGTGACGTGCCGGAGGCTCATCAAAGGTAGAGGCAACCACTTCTCCGCGCACCGAGCGCTGCATTTCGGTAACTTCTTCCGGACGCTCATCGATCAGCAGGACAATAAGGTGGCACTCTGGATTGTTGCGCGTGATAGCCTGAGCCATATTCTGCAACATAATCGTTTTACCGGCTTTTGGCGGCGCCACGATCAAACCCCTCTGGCCCTTACCAATCGGCGCAACCAGATCAATAATGCGGCCAATCAGGTCTTCGGAAGAGCCATTTCCACATTCCAGGGTTAAGCGATCGTTGGGGAAAAGCGGGGTGAGGTTTTCAAAAAGAATCTTATTGCGGGCATTTTCCGGTTTATCGAAATTAATTTCGTTAACCTTTAATAGAGCGAAATATCTCTCACCCTCTTTTGGTGGGCGAATTTTTCCGGAAATTGAGTCACCCGTGCGCAAATTAAATCGACGAATTTGGCTGGGGGAAACATAGATATCATCCGGACCCGCGAGATAGGAGGAATCAGCGGAACGCAAAAATCCAAAACCATCCTGAAGGATTTCCAATACGCCATCACCGTAAATATCTTCACCGCTTTTGGCGTGGCGTTTGAGAATATTAAAAATAATATCCTGTTTACGCGACCGGGCCAGGTTTTCCAGGCCCATGCCTTTGGCTATTTCAATCAACTCTTCAATGGGTTTGGTTTTTAATTCGGAGAGATTCATACCAATTGCTTATTAAGGTTTCTGTTGTCATTGGCGCGGACACGCCGGAAATAATTTGAGGAGGGGTTTGAAAATCAGAGATTTGCTCGTTTATTTGCCCGGTACTCCAGGACTCCATGCCTTTCAAAAGCGTAATACTCATTGGCTTTAGCTTTCCAACACTAAACGTTATAGGGAAAGCCGTCTCAATTAAGCTCAATTCGAGGAATAAATACGCCGGGAATAGTCAGGGACCTATGGGGGGGCGTTTTCTTCAGCTGGTCGTCACTGGATTCACAGCTGACTGAACTATTACAGAATTACAGCCAGTATAACGGGTGTTTCCCATCCTGCAAAGAAATTTGCCTTCTTTGCAGGATGAATTAACCGGGATTAAAGCTGGCTATCGATAAACTCGGTCAACTGGGCGCGAGACAGGGCGCCAACCTTAGTGCCTTCCACATTGCCACCTTTAAACAGCAGCAGGGTAGGAATACCGCGTACATTGTACTTTGCTGGGGTTTCTTTGTTGGCATCCACGTCAACTTTGACGATTTTCAATTTTTCGCCATAGTGACCAGAGAGGTCTTCCAGGACCGGAGCGATCATTTTGCACGGACCGCACCATTGCGCCCAGAAGTCCACCAGCACCGGACCTTCAGCCTTGAGAACCTCGGCTTCAAACTCAGCGTCGGTTACGTTGATGATTGCGTGCTCGCTCATAATGCTTTCCTGTTCTTTAGTTACTCGATGCGGGGACACCGCAGGCGCATCATCTCACGATGCCGGCTGTGGTAATACAGCTGTACTGCGCCGATCAGCCCAGAGTTTGGGGCATTAATTCCGTTTTCAAGCCCTGCTCAGATATCAGGCCTGCTCCAAAAACCGCTGAAGAATCTCATCAAGATAGTCAAAGCCAAAGGCACTGGCAGCAATACGGCGCTCCAGCGGCTGTACCAGATCCATAGCCATCAGCCCCGGCCAATGTCGCTGCAGGGCCTCCAATGATAGGCCGGTATAGCGCTCAAAAGTATCTACCGGTACACCCTCGACCAGGCGCAGGGCGTTCATCAAGAACTCGAGAGGCAAATCGCTGAACTCTATTGAATCAATATGGGGCTCAGCCAGTACGCGCTGCAACAACTCCCCTCCCTGGGGTGCAATCGATAGGTAGTCTCTTGGAGTTCGCGTACGGCGACTGCGCAATACCTTCCCCTCTGCGGGCAAGCTGACCTTGCCGTGGGCTCCGGCACCAATACCCAGGTAATCGCCAAAGCCCCAATAGTTGAGGTTGTGGCGCGACTCCAGCCCCCTGCCACTGTAGGCGGACACCTCGTAGCGAAAGTACCCCTCAGAGGCAAGGAACTCGCGCCCGTGACTCTGCATACTGGCGATCAGCTGTGAACCCGGTGTCGTGGGGGGAGCGCTGTAGAACGCTGTATTGGGTTCAATGGTTAATTGGTACCAGGAGATATGTTCAGGCGCCAGGGAGACAGCGCGCTGCAGGTCTTCCAGAGCCTCAGCCTCTGTCTGTCCAGGCAGGCCATGCATCAGATCGAGATTGATATTATCGAAGCCGGCCTTCCGCGCCATCCCTAGGGCCTCACTGGCCTCTTCACCGCTGTGGATACGGCCCAGATTGTGCAACTGGCTACTGCTAAAACTCTGCACGCCAATCGAGAGTCTATTAACCCCTGCGGCCCGATAGCCGGTGAATTTAGCCTGCTCGAAAGTACCCGGATTGGCTTCCAAAGTTATTTCAATATTCTCACTGAAGCCAACCAGCTCCTCAGCCATTCTCAGGATCTGGCCGATTGCTTCGGGAGAAAACAGGCTCGGAGTACCACCACCAAAGAAAATCGAGCGCAGCTTGCGTCCCTGCACCCAAGGCAGCTGGCTGATCAAATCACGGCGCAATTGCGCCACATAGTCCGCCTGTGGGAGAGCATACTCCGTATCCGTATGATCTCTGCTCGCCTGGTGGGAGTTGAAATCACAGTAGGGACATTTGCGCACACACCAGGGGATATGTACGTAAAGGCTAAGCGGCGGTAACTGCAAACTATGGTTTCTATCCTGCAAGATCGGTACCCAGCATAGTTTCCTGCCACATCGTTTCAAATGCCACCACTGCCTGGGCGCGGTGGCTAATGCGGTTTTTCAGCTCTCTCGGCATCTGCGCAGAGGTCATTCCTTCCGCATCCACAAAGAACAGGGGGTCGTAGCCAAAGCCCTGCTCACCGGCAGGCTCATTGAGTATACGGCCGCGCCACTGGGCACTACATACTAGGGGGACCGGGTCATCAAAACTGCGTACAAAGGCTAGTGCACAGTGGAAACTGGCACCACGACGCACCTCTTCGATCCCTTGCAAGGCCTCAAGCAGCTTGCTGTTATTGCGTGCATCCGTAGCACCCTCGCCGGAATATCGCGCCGAATAGATTCCCGGCGCACCACCGAGCACATCCACTGCCAACCCAGAGTCATCGGCTAGCGCCGGGAGGCCGCTAATGCGGCTGGCGTGACGTGCTTTAATCAGGGCATTTTCAATAAAGCTGAGCCCGGTCTCCTCTGCATCACTCACACCGAATTCAGACTGTGGAAGAACCTCGATGTCCCAGCTGTTGAAGAGTTGGGAAAATTCTCGCAATTTGCCGGCGTTACCGCTGGCCAAAACAATTCTTTTTAACATGCCGTATCAAATAAAAAACGGGCTCTGGGCCCGCAAAGGATTCAGTTTAATTGAGATGTCTTTCTGTGATCACACAGCTTGCAGCCATATAAACAGAGAGAATCGCTCACTCAGATCATTCACCATTGCCGCTAGAGCTTGCGACGGAAGGAAATTGTCTGTTTCTTGCCATTGGGCAGGGTCACATCCACATTGAAGGTGAGAGTTTCCTCTTTTTCAAAGCGCAAGGGTGCCAAATAGTAAACCGCGTCGCCTTCCCGAATTTCTTTAAACTTCAGCGGTCTCGACTGCTGAATCAGGTTTGTCGCATTGCCGGACATCTCCGCACTGAGGCCCTTGGTACCACCATCTTTTTTCACCACAGAGACATTCACGTAGGCGCGGTCTTTAGCCCTCACCAGTTGGTACTGCTGGGCGATATCCGGCTGGATAAAGTCACTGTTGAACACCGAGAAAATCACCCGGTAATCTCCGAAGTCCTCATAATTCTTAATAACACGGGCCTGTTGTGCCATGGCACTAGCGGTCAGGAAGAGCAGCGTAAGAGCGGCAGCGACATTAAAGATGCGGTTCACGGGTCACCTCCAATTGTTATGAGCGCCCTTTCAACTGAATAACCGGGCAGACCCGGCGGTTTGGCCAGATCGATAACCACCCATATCAGCAGTTTGCCCCAGAGACCCGGAACAAAAACTTGGCGCAAATATTAGTTTAGCGAGTCAGGTGGTATATCGCGGTCTCACCGAATAAATTTGGCAAAAAGTCTTTAAAGACCACCCCTAATTTCGACTCAGATACTACCTGGCGGTGCAAAATAGTCCAATCGTTCTGCTCGCACAGCACCTCGAAGTCTCGAAAAGTACAAAAATGAATATTGGGTGTGTCATACCATTCAAATGGTAATAAATCGGAAACCGGCATACGCCCAGAAAAAGCCAGGTGCCAGCGGGCCTTCCACTGGCCAAAGTTGGGGAAGGTAATAATACAGTCGCGCCCAACTCGTAACATTTCACCCACCACCAGATGCGGGTGCCTCAACGTTTGCAGGGCCTGGGTCATTACCACGGTATCGAAACTGGCATCGGCGAAATTGGTAAGCCCCGCATCGAGGTTTTGCTCGACGACATTGACCCCACGCTGCACACAGCGATGTATCTGCTGCGCATCTATTTCCAGTCCGTAACCGACAACGTCTTTGTTCTTCTGCAACTGTTCCAACAGTTCACCATCACCACAGCCCAGATCGAGTACTCGGCTTGCGGGTGCTATCCATTCCTGGATTACATTGAGATCTATACGCATGCGAGCTGCCCTGCTTTGTGCTCCAGCGCTACACGCTGCATGTAGGCACGAAAGACGCCCTCGTAGCGCTTATTTGGCAACAGGAAGGCATCGTGTCCCATGGCGGACTCTATTTCTGCATAACTCACCGCCCGATTGGCGTGCATCAACGCATCGGCGATTTCCCGCGAGCGGCTGGGGGCGAAGCGCCAGTCCGAAGTGAAGGAGATCAACAGGAAGCGGCAACGCGCATGGGCAAAAGCCGCTACTGGGTCGTCGTTGTACTCCCGTGCGAGATCAAAAATATCCAGCGCTCGTGTCATAAGGATGTAGGTATTTGGATCGAAACTGCTGGAAAAGCTATCACCCTGGTAGCGCAAATAACTCTGAATCTGGAACTCCACCTCTTCGTCAACGCCCTGCTGGAAGCTGCCGGAACGCAGTTCACGACCAAATTTATGCGCCAAACCATCATCGGAAAGATAGGTAATGTGGCCAATCATGCGCGCGACGGCCAAACCTCCACGTGGCAGTTTCCCCTCCTCCAGATAGCGCCCTGCACAGAAATCCGGATCCGAGGTTATCGCCTGACGTGCGGTCTCATTGAAAGCAATATTCTGCGCCGAGAGTTTCATCGCCGAAGCAATCACCACGCAATGGCGCAAGCGTTCCGGGTACTCCAGAGACCAACGCATGGCCTGCATTCCCCCCAGGCTGCCACCAATCACTGCGGCCCACTGCTCTATGCCAAGAATATCTGCCAAGCGCGCCTGGCTGTGTACCCAGTCGCGCACTCGCAAGGAGGGAAAATCCGGGCCCCAGGGTTTACCCGTGGCGGGATTGATAGAAACAGGTCCGGTAGAACCATGGCAGCCGCCCAAGTTATTGACCGCCACCACAAAAAACCTATTGGTATCGATGGGCTTGCCGGGACCGATATAGTGGTCCCACCACCCTGGGCGCTTGTCCTCGGGGCTGTGTCTGCCCGCAGCATGGTGGTGACCGGATAACGCATGGCAAATCAACACCGCGTTACTTTTATCGGCATTCATTTCGCCATAGGTTTCATAGACTAGGGTGTAGTCCTGTAAAACACGCCCGCAGGCCAACTGCAGAGGTTCACAAAACTTATGGCTCTTTGCTGCTACAAGACCTACAGAGCCGTGATCTGCTGTACTGGGTGCCTCGCGGGAGGGGCTGGAGTTTTCCGTGGACAAAGTAATTATATCTGTCGGGTTATTTGGCGGTTGGTTATTGTCTCTCCAGCAAGTGTACGGGAGTGCTGCAACTTATGACAATTAGCAACCGCCGGCGAGAGCGTTAAGTCGTCAGAGCTGGTTTCAGTGGGGTGACATTGTGCGCGCGCGGCGCTGGCGCCAAAGGCTGTGGTGCCGAAGTACTGTGGCGCAGTAAGTCCTCCAGGGCCGACAGGGCCCGATCATTGCGCAGTACTTCATCCTCTAGGGTACGCAAATCGGTGTGCCGACTTCGGGTTTTCTGCTTCAGCTCGGTCAATTTGATCAAGTGCCGATTCAAAAGATGTTTTTGGTATTGCGTATGTTGCTTGAGTGGTTCCAGCGCCTGCTCAAGCCAGTTTTCTGCCGCGGCACCCATTTCGCTATAAAGGCGCCCTACCTCACTGGCCAGGGTCGTAACAAAACGCTCGCTCAAACGGTTGCGCCGGGCCAGTAAAAGCTGTGGGGAGCGTCGCAGCTGGGCCGCCTGGCGGTGTAGGCCGCGCAGGGTGATACGGAATTGGCGAATGGTGAAGTACTGTTCGGCACTGTCCACCTTCTTCAGGCTGGAACGCTCAAAAATCGCATCTAACAGTCGATTCGCCTGATCCACTTCCCGCTCTAAGGTGGCTAACTGGCAATCGACTCCCTCCATAAAGGTATCGATGGCCTTGGCAAGTCCCATGGGTGTCCAACGCTTATGCAGTGCCTTACTGGTTTCATCAACCAACCGTTGCAGCTGCTGTATGGTAATAGGCGCGAGTAGGGCCGTACTCTGCCGCATTAACATGCGCTGGCTGGACTTTAGGGTGAGTAACTCCTGATGGCAGAGCTTATGTTGCTCACGCACAGTCTGCTGCAACTGGCCCAACTCAGTCAGTTGCTCCTCAGTGCTGGCACTATTGCGCTGCAAATGCATCAGCGCGGCACGGCCGCTGTTGAGCCGGCGCTTGAGCAGATCGCGGGTATCCGCCATCAACGTCAGGGCCTGGTGCAGAGAGCGGTGTTCCGCCACTTTTTGGCGGTGCTCCAGCAAACGTTGAACCAACAGCTTTTCAAAATCAGTAAAACAGCTGTTGCGCAAAAGTTCGACATCCTGCTGTTGACGCGCTAACAGGGCCATTTTTGCCGAGACTCCGGTGACACTCTCCTGTGGCAGGGAAAGTAATTTTGCGACCTGAGAACGCATGCGCCGCAATAGTTGCTGCGCATCTTCATCTGGATCATCCCAAAGCACATCCACTTTATTCAGCAGCGCCATAACCGGAGTGCCGCGATGTTCACGCAGAGGAGCCAGGTGGGTCTCCCACATATTCATATCAGTGCCACTGACACCGGCATCGGCGGCCAGCAAGAATGCCACGGCCTGGGCGCCAGGCAGTGTGCTCAGAGTCAGCTCCGGCTCATTGCCCAGAGCGTTGAGTCCCGGTGTGTCAATAATCCGCAGGCCTTGATCTAACAGTGGATGTGGCAGGCAGATCAGCGCATATCGCCAGGCGGGAATTTCCACCAAATTGCCTTTGTCATCCAGGTGGCGGCGATCGAAGCCATAACGCGCAGCCTCCTCCGGCAACACCGATTTGGTGGCGGCCACTTTGAGCAGAGCTTCGCGGGTCGCATCGGGATTATTCGCGTCGAACTCGTGCGTGACCCACTTCTGTGGAATTCGCCGAAAGCTCTCAAGGCTGGTATTGGTCGCCAGGGTCTCAATGGGCAACAGCCGCAGGCTGGCGCGCTCTCCGCCATCGCTAAAGATTTCCGTTGGGCACATGGTGGTGCGGCCGGGTTTGGAGGGTAGCAGCCGCTGACCGTAGGTCTGTGCCAAGAGGGCATTGATCAGCTCGGTTTTGCCACGGGAAAATTCTCCCACAAACACCAAGGTGAACTGATCATCGCTGAGAAGCGCACGGGCCTGTTGTACAACTTGGCAGGCGCCGGCAGAGTTGGGGAAATGCTGCTGTAACCACTGACTGAACTGGGCGAATTGTCGATCCAGATTCTTTTTCCAGCGGTCGTATTCAGAGATATGTTGGCGTAGGAGTGCGTCTTCCATTTCACAGTATTCTTGTAATTTATACTCTGCGGGCTACCGACCCAAAACACTCAAAGCTAAGTTGGTCCGGTAGCCGTTAGTATAAAAGTCTAACACCGCGCCAAATGCGATCCAGTGCGCGCGGTGGAAGAAAAGCGCACAGTAGTCAATTTAAAAACCGGGAATATGCCAGAAAAGGCTATAAACAAAGCGCGGCATATTGGCCATACTGGCAAAGCCTAATAGCAACTTATCCGCCACAGTAAGTAAAATAAACACGAAGATAGGGCTGATATCGATCACCCCCAAAGGCGGAATCAAGCGGCGTACCGGTGCGCAGAAGGGCTCTAGCAACTGGCGCAGTAGCATCAGTGCTGGGTGGCTGCTCTGCGGGGCGATCCAGCTGAACACAATGGAGATCAGCATTCCCACAAACACGACCGCAATCACGGTAGCGACACAGCCAATCAGAGACCATAGCAGTGCACTCAGGGGATTGAAAAGACCAAACCCGGCAAACGCACCGCAAACCAGTATCATCACTAGACCCACCAGCAATGCCAGCACTACCGAGGCCATATCCACGCCGAAGAGACCCGGCACTACCTTGCGCAGTGGCAGTAGTAGCGGATTGGTAACTTTAACGATGCCCTGAGAAATCGGGTTATAGAAGTCTGCCCGGGCCAACTGCAGCAAAAAACGCATCAATACCGCAAATAGGTAGAGGATACCCAGGGTAGCCACCAGGAAAACACCGATGTTGCTGAAGGTACTTGTCATTGAAAATCCCTAAAGAGTGATCAACTCGCGGCGCAGCCTGCACCATTTATTGTGTTGATAAGTTTATTGGTCCAGTTCGCGAGCCATCTCTGCAGCGCGCTCGGCACAATCGCGCATGGCATCGGCCACCAACTGCGGCAGGCCGCCCTGCTCAAAGCGCTGCACAGCGCGCTCGGTGGTACCACCCGGCGACATCACATTGCGCTTCAACTGGGCTACATCTACATCACTGGTCATGGCCAGTTTGGCGGCGCCCAGGGCAGTTTGCAACACGAGGCGCTCGGCATCGGCGCGGGCAAAGCCACTGGCTGCGGAGGCGTCGATCATCGCCTCCATAAACTGAAAGAAATACGCCGGCGCCGACCCTGCCACAGCAATCACCTGGTCGATGCCCTCTTCTTTATCCACCCATAGGGAGATACCTACTGCGTTGACTATGCGCACAGTAATGGCGCGATGCTCCGCAGTTACCGCCTCGTCTGCAAACAACCCGGTCACCCCACTCTGTACTAGAGCCGGCGTATTGGGCATAGCGCGTACAATCGGCAGATGCTCCCCCAGCCAACGCTGATAGGCAGCCAAGGGAATACCTGCGGCCAAAGTAATAATCAGCGGCTTGCGTCCTTTCAGATGGGGGCGCAAATCCATGCACAGATCGCGCATCACCTGGGGTTTTACCGACAAAACGATGACATCTGCGCCATCGATCGCGACGATATTGTCACTGTGCACCACGGTATTGTGGCGCTTGGCAAACGCCTCAAGTTTGAGGGGATCACGCCCGGTAGCCACAATTCTATCGGCCGGGTATCCTGCCGCCAGCAGGCCGCCGATTACCGCACCGGCCATATTTCCGGCACCGCCGATAAAAACAATTTTGGGATTTGTTGCAGTCACTTGGGTTACCTCGGCGAGCATTCGCCTCATTCTCTGTGAGTTTTACTGGCTGTTATACCCCGCAGGGATTCCGATAATATGTGGTCGCTCAATTCCAATAACAAGAGAAGCGCGCCCCAGCGCGCTAGCCAAGGAGAACACTATGTTGAAATGGCGCTATTTGGTGACCGCCGCAATGCTCAGCGCGGCTGCTGTTGCCCATGGAGTGGAGACCCGCACCGAGAACAATGGCCAGCTGCAGTTACAGGACATTCCCCCAATTCCAGCGAGCCTGGTGGAAGAGCTCGACCGCTACCAGAATGTGCGCTCAGCCAGTTTTCGCGGCTGGGATATGCAAGGCAGCGGTATGTATATCAGTACCCGCTTTGGCGAAGTAAACCAGCTGCACAAGGTAGAGCGCGCTGGAGGAGCCCGCCGCCAGCTGACTTTTTTTGACGAACCCATTGGGGAAGTACTTACCCGCCCCCAGCACCGACAGCTGGCCTACACCATGGACGCCGGCGGCAACGAATATGCGCAGATTTTCCTATTTGACAGTGCCAACGGTAAGAGCAAGATGCTCAGCGATGGCGAATCTCGCAATGGTGCCATTCTTTGGAATAAGCAGGGCTCGGCCCTGGCTTACCAAAGCACCCGCCGCGATGGTAGGGCCAACGATATCTGGCTGACTACGATTGGCGACAAGAAAAATGAAGATCGCCTGATACTAAAATCGGAGGATGGTAGCTGGTGGGGACCCAGTGACTTCTCTCAATCCGGCAGCCAGCTACTGGTTCTGCAATATATTTCTTCCACCCGCTCTAAAGTTCACCTGTTGGACCTGGACAGCGGCGAAATAACATTGCTCTCCGGTGATGATGAAAAAGACTCTCGCAACTTTCCCGCAGGCTTTAGCTACGACGACCGCTCCATATACCTGGTTAGCGATAAAAATGGCGAGTTCACCCAACTGATCCGCAAAGATCTAGCCAGCGGCGATGAGAAAATTATTAGCGCCGGTATTCCCTGGGATATCAGCAGCTTTGTCCTTAGTGAGGACGGCCGCCGCGGTGCTTTCGTGTCCAACGAGAACGGCATGTCGGCACTGTACTTGTACGATCCGCGCAATGATCGCTACCGCAAAGTCGACACACTACCTATTGGTGTGATCGGCGATATTGAGTTCAATCCCAGCGGAGACAAGTTAGCGTTATCACTGAACACCCCCAAAACCCCCACTGATACCTTTGTTTTGGATCTGGGCCGGCGCCCCCTATCCAGTGGCGATCTGAACCGCTGGACATTTAGTGAGGTGGGCGGCCTGGATACCGAGCAATTTATCGAGCCCAAGCTGGTGCACTACCCCACTTTCGATAAGGTAAATGGCGAGCCACGCAAGATTCCCGCCTTCGTCTACAAACCACGCGATATAAAGGCGCCTGTGCCGGTTATTATTTCCATTCACGGTGGCCCCGAAGCTCAGTACCGCCCACTGTTTTCCAGCAAGTACCAACTGTGGTTGAAGAAATTGGGGGCTGCAGTGATCGCTCCTAATGTGCGCGGCTCCGCCGGCTACGGAAAAAGTTACCTGGCCATGGACAACGGCTACAAGCGTGAAGATTCGGTGAAAGACATTGGCGCGCTATTAGACTGGATCGCCACCCAGCCGGACCTGGATGCCAAGCGGGTTGCCGTCTTCGGTGGTAGCTACGGCGGCTATATGGTACTGGCCAGCAGCGTTCACTATTCGGATCGTTTAAAAGCGGCTGTGGATATTGTCGGTATCTCCAATTTTGTCACCTTTCTCACCAATACCAAGAGTTATCGCCGGGACCTGCGCCGTGTGGAATACGGTGACGAACGCGATCCGCAAATGCGCGAATTCCTGGAAGGTATCAGCCCTAACAACCATGTGGAGAAAATCCAGATCCCCATGTTTGTGGTGCAGGGACAAAACGACCCTCGCGTCCCCGTCACAGAAGCGGAACAGATCGTGACGGCACTGCGAGCAAGCGGTAACCAGGTTTGGTACATGAATGCGTTAAATGAGGGGCACGGCTACCGTAAAAAGGAAAACAATGATGTCTTCACCCAGGCTACCGCATTGTTTTTTGCCGAACACTTGCTCGACGAAACACAGAAGGAAAAACTAACTTTAGTTGAGTAGTGCCAAAGGCTCTTATAAATCGTAATGCTTAATAAACGGCCCAGTGGGCCGTTTATTTTTTAAGGCCTTAAACTCAATGTTTCCACAACAGCGATCAGGTTGAGCGCTATGGCAAGTATCCACAACCAGTGCCGGCTCTCAGGCCACAGGGCCTGGGAGACGGTGCGGTCTAAGAAATTGGTGATCAGTGTGACCTTAGGTAGCGCAAAGGAAAGCAGGCAAAGAAAAGCCAACCATTCCAAGGCCATCCAGGTCACCAGCAGGGTGTGCGCCATAGACAGGGAAATCACTGCGCATAGCGTCAACCCCAGCAATATCACTTCGAGAGTCCCTGAGCGTTTCATTGGTCTCTTACACTTTCCCCACGAACTCAGCCCTAGAACTTCGGGCAAGCGCTCGGATAAAAATAGGATCTTTCATTCAGAGTAATTGCGCGCGCCAAAAATATCTGTGCCGATGCGCACAATGGTCGCACCGCAGGCAATCGCCGCCTCCATATCAGCAGACATACCCATGGAAAGTGTATCCAGCTCCTCGTTGGGAAATAACTCTTGCAGAGAATGCAGCAGGCGCGCCATCTCTAAAAAAGGTTGGTGTTGCGCCTCTACTGTCTGTCGCGCCGCGGGGATCGCCATCAAACCACGCAGGCGCAGCCCCGGCAATTGCACTACTTCCCGCGCCAGTGCCTTCAAATCCTGTGGAGCTATGCCAGACTTGCTCTGCTCATTATCGATATTGACCTGCAGACAGATATTGAGGGGAGCCAAATTAGTTGGCCGCTGGGATGACAGACGCTGGGCGATCTTGAGACGATCCACCGTATGCATCCAATCAAAGTGCTCGGCTACCGCGCGAGACTTATTCGACTGCAATGGCCCGATAAAATGCCAGTGGATATCCAGATCTTGTAGGGCATTCTGTTTTTCCAGGGCTTCCTGCAAATAGTTTTCGCCAAAGTGTCGCTGGCCAGCCGCATAAGCAATACGCAAATCCTCCGCCGGGCGGGTCTTGGAAACCGCCAGCAGAGTGATTTCTGCAGGATCGCGATCGCAGTTGTTGCAGCAGGTCACAATCCGCTCACCTACTGCATTCAGGTTTTCGACGATTGTCGCTTTGCGCATATACTGAGGCCCTTACCGAAATGAGTGGCGATTTTACCTGAGCCCAAACAAGAACCATAAGGTAGCAGTATGGATATCACTGAACTCCTCGCCTTCAGCGCCAAACAAAACGCTTCGGATCTGCACCTCTCCGCAGGCCTTCCGCCGATGATCCGTGTGGATGGCGACGTGCGCCGCATCAACCTGCCGGCCATGGAACACAAGCAGGTGCACGGCCTGATCTACGAGATCATGAACGACAAGCAACGTAAGGACTACGAAGAATTTCTCGAGACCGACTTCTCTTTCGAGGTACCTGGTGTAGCCCGCTTTCGTGTGAACGCCTTTAACCACAACCGCGGTGCCGGTGCCGTATTCCGGACCATTCCCTCCAAGGTTTTAACCATGGAGGATCTGGGCATGGGCCAAGTTTTCAAACAAATCTCCGATACTCCGCGCGGCCTGGTCTTGGTCACAGGGCCCACCGGCTCCGGTAAGTCCACCACCCTCGCCGCGATGATGGACTATATCAACGACAACAAATACGAGCATATCCTCACCATTGAGGATCCCATCGAATTCGTTCACGAATCCAAAAAATGCCTGGTGAACCAGCGCGAAGTGCATAGAGATACCCACGGCTTCGCAGAAGCATTGCGCTCGGCCCTGCGTGAAGACCCGGATATCATTCTGGTGGGCGAGATGCGCGACCTGGAAACTATTCGCCTGGCATTAACCGCAGCGGAAACCGGCCATTTGGTATTCGGCACCCTGCATACCACCTCCGCCGCCAAGACTATCGACCGGGTGGTGGATGTGTTCCCGGCACAGGAAAAAGCCATGGTGCGCTCCATGCTATCGGAATCTCTGCAAGCGGTAATCTCGCAGACACTGCTGAAGAAAAACGGCGGTGGCCGTGTCGCTGCCCACGAGATCATGCGCGGCACTCCCGCAATCCGCAACTTGATCCGCGAAGACAAAATCGCGCAGATGTACTCCGCCATCCAGACTGGTGCCAGCGTTGGTATGCAGACCATGGACCAGTGCCTGGAAGACCTGGTGGCACGGCGTATCGTCAGCCGCGAAGTCGCGCGGGAAAAAGCCAAGATGCCAGAAAACTTCTAAGCATTAACGGCCCCTCTTCAGTCAAAAAATAATACGCGGTAACAATCATGGATATAGAAAGACTCCTACAGCTGGTAGTAGAGAAAGGTGCATCGGATCTGTTTATCACCGCCGGCGTACCGCCTTCCATCAAACTGCACGGCCGCGTAGTGCCTTGCAGTAGCAGTGCCCTCACCCCAGAAAAAGCCCGCGAGCTAGTAGTGGGCACCATGAATGAGAAACAGCGCCGTGAGTTCGCCGAAAAAAAGGAATTAAACTTTGCCATTGCGGTACGCAACGTGGGCCGTTTCCGGGTGTCGGCTTTCTTCCAGCGCAACTTGGTGGGTATGGTGCTGCGACGCATCGAAACAAAAATCCCCACCATTGACGGCCTCGGCCTGCCGGATGTACTCAAAGATCTGGCCATGACCAAGCGCGGGCTGATTATTTTTGTAGGCGCCACCGGTACCGGTAAGTCCACCTCCCTAGCCTCGATGATCGGCCACCGCAATGAGAACACCAAGGGTCATATCATCACCATTGAGGACCCGATCGAATTTATCCACCAGCACCGCGGCTGTATTGTGACCCAGCGCGAAGTGGGTCTGGATACCGACTCCTTCGAAATCGCCTTGAAGAACACTCTGCGTCAAGCGCCAGATGTCATCCTGATTGGTGAGGTGCGCTCCCGCGAAACGATGGAGCACGCCATTGCTTTCGCCGAAACTGGTCACCTGTGCCTGTGTACACTGCACGCCAACAATGCCAACCAAGCCCTCGACCGGATCATTCACTTCTTCCCGGCAGACCGTCACCAACAGCTGTTTATGGATCTGTCCCTGAACCTTAAGGCCATGGTTGCCCAGCAGCTGGTACCAACACCGGATGGCGATGGCCGCCGCGCCTGTCTGGAAATTATGATCAACACGCCGTTGATGTCAGACCTGGTGCGCAAAGGCCAGGTGCACAAGATGAAGGAGTTGATGAAACGCTCCGGCGAACAGGGCATGCAGACCTTCGACCAGGCGCTGTATGAACTCTACGATCGCGGCGAAATTACTTACGAGGACGCCCTCGCCCACGCCGACTCCGCCAATGACTTGCGCCTGATGATCAAGCTTAAGTCTGAATCCGATGCGGAGTATTTAAACAGCGCCGCCGGCGAGTTGAGTCTACAAAATGACTCTGAGTACGGCGATGGTGGGCCGCAACTTTACTAAGGTTGCTGCTTAGCTATCCAAGAACCGTTTACAGAAAAATCAACGCCCTAACACCTGTAAACGGTTCTCATCTGAAAAAACCGCTTTTAATTTCCCGATAAGTCCACAGCAAGCTGCGCTCAATAATTTCCGAGCTGCTTTATTCCAAGATACTCAGGGCCCCAACCTACTATTTGACTTGGGGAACAATATTTCCTTACCCTTCTCCTCCCCTCACCGAATTACTCACTTCATCGCGGCCATAGAAATGAAAAATAAAGTTGCCTTGATAACCGGAGGCAGCCGGGGAATCGGTGCCGCCACAGCAAAACTACTGGCTCAACGTAGATATCAGATTGCCATCAGCTATCGGGAACGAAGGAAGCAAGCGGAAGACCTAGTAAATGAACTTCAATCTTTGGGCGTTACTGCAATAGCGGCACGTGCCGATATCACTTCAGATGATGAGGTTGTCCGTCTATTCGAAAAGGTTGACCAAAATCTCGGCCCGATTAACAGCCTGGTGAACAATGCCGCAATCATTAAACCGCAGATGCGTGTTGAATTAATGGATTCTCAGCGTATCAACGAGATTCTTCGAACCAATATCACCGGTACATTGCTCTGCTGTCGCGAGGCGATTAAAAGGATGTCAACAAAAAACGGGGGCAGCGGAGGAACTATTGTCAATATCTCATCCGCCGCCAGCCGTTCAGGGTCACCTAACGAATATATCGATTACGCGGCTAGCAAAGGTGCTGTAGATACTCTAACCATCGGACTCAGCCAAGAAGTCGCCGGTGAGGGAATTCGGGTGAACGGTGTAAGACCGGGTTTTATTTACACGGAAATGCATGCTGATGGCGGCGAACCAGATAGAATTGAGCGAGTAAAATCTGCAATTCCACTCAAACGCGGCGGGCAAGCAGAAGAAGTGGCTAAGGCTGTGGCCTGGCTTCTCAGTGACGAATCAACCTTTACAACCGGCTCATTTATTGATGTCGCAGGTGGAAAATAAGATAAGAATATATGTTGGAAGCACTTTTTTCCCTTGTTGCAGCAACAGCTCTGCTACTTGGCTCCCCCGGTCCCGCACCACTCGCGCTGGCCGCTTCTGGGGCAACTTTTGGGATCAGGAAAAGTAGCCATTTTCTTATCGGTATCCTACTGGGGCTAAGCGTTGCAATTATGGGCGCAACCGCCGGGATAGCGGCCCTGCTGGCAACCTGGCCCGAGGCACGCTTTGCCGTACAACTTTGCGGGGCTTTGTATATTGGCTATATCGCCATAAAAATTGCCACAGCCCCGGTAATGGAGAAAAACCCATCAGCGGAAACTCAAGCGCCATCACTGTTGGATGGGTTTATTTTTAATCTACTCAACCCAAAAGCTTATGCCGCCTTCTTTGCCATCTTTTCCCAATTTTTACTGCCAATTGAAGAAAGCAACTTAAGTTACATTGCTACTGGAATGGTCTGTTTGATAGTCGCGGCTGTGGTCGATTTTCTCTGGCTATGTTTGGGAGGAAGTTTGCGACCGGTTTTTCATAAACCTAAACAGGCACGAATAATCAGAGTTTGCTTTGCCCTTCTGATGGTAGCAGCTGTGCTAATCGTGTTCCTGCGCGGAATGGTTTAACTACTAGCAAATCTCCGTGATCAGGTTTTTTACCGAAGACAGCATACGCCGGCTTACCAATGGGGCTTGTGTTACCCCTTCCAGCTCCACCCGATAATTCGCTCCGTCTCTGCGTAAGCCTGTAATAAATGCTACTGCCACCAGTGCACTGCGGTGCACTCGAACAAAGCGCTCGGCAAATTCGCTTTCCAACTCTTTTAATGACTCATCAAGGATCGTCTCACCGGCAGGGTGATGGGCCACCACATATTTGCTGTCAGCAACCAAACAACGAATGCTGTCCACTTCCAATAGCTCGACCCCCATACGGCTCACCGCTTTGATACGGCTGCGACCGCGATCCTTCTCGTCACCACTAACAAGTTTTTGTTGGGGTTTATTGAGGCACTGCACCTTTGCCAGCGCTTGGCGCAACTGTTCCACGCTGACAGGCTTGAGTAGATAACCCACCGCGGCGGTAGCAAAGGCCGGCAGGGCGAACTCATCGTGGGCAGTACAAAAAATTATCGCGGGTGGGCACTCGCGTGTGGAAAGCTGCTGGGCAAGTTCTAAGCCGCTGCCGCCGGGCATTTCTATGTCGAGCAAGACCAGATCTGGGTCCAGTATCTGCACCTGTATCAACGCGGATTCAATATCCGCCGCTTCACCAACAGGAATACAATTTTCGATTGTAGACAACTGCCGCTGCAGCCGCGTGCGGGCCAGGGGTTCATCATCGACAATCAGGACTCGCAACTGGGTCACTCCATCACCTCAGTATCTCTACTGGAATTTATGGTCGGTTTTGTTTCACGCTGAACCACCTCCCGGGGAAACAAGGGTAGTTGTAGCTGCACTCGGTAGTGGTCCCCCACCCGACCGGCGGTAAACTTGAAGCGATCACCGTAATAGGCGGCAAGGCGCTGACGAATATTCTCCACTGCCATACCGTTGCTTTCCCTGGTGAAATGCACAGTTTCTGCCGGAAGTGGGTTTTCAATATCAATGTACAGAACACCGCCTTCGGTTTTCACGGCCACAGTAATTGTGCCGCCCTCACGCCGCTGTGCCACACCGTGTAAAACGGCATTCTCAAGCAATGGTTGCAACAACATGCTGGGTACTTGTATATCCTCCAAAGTACCCTGCTGCTGCCATTGCTGCTGCAAACGCTCGCCCAGGCGCAGAGCCTCAATCTCCAGATAACGTTGGGACAATTGTATTTCCTGCGACAGCGGCACCAGCTTTGGGTCGGCGAGGCTGGCCCGAAACAACACGCACAAATCTTCCACCAAACGCTCAGCGCGATCTGGGTCTACCGCGATCAGGCTGGCCAGGCTATTCATGCTGTTAAACAAAAAGTGGGGTCGTATGCGCGACTGCAACGCCTCGATACGCGCGCCCAGTTCCGCCTGTTGCTGGTTGTATAACTGCTGTTGTAAATAGGCGTAGCGCAATACCACCCCGGCGCAGATAGCCCCAAGGAGACAATCACTAGCCAGTCCCCACCAGTCGAAATCCGCCTGCAGCAATAGAGCACGCACATAGCGCTGAATCCCCATTACTAAGCCAAGCACGCCCAACACCGCGATAAAGCTGATAGCGCCGGCATGTTTGTGGGGTAACTTGGCTAGATAGGGGCGCAGTCGGCAAAGCACGGCGGCACAGGGCAATATCACCCACTGAATCACCAGGGACACTAGGCCAAGACGCTGCCAACTGAAGTCGCGCAGCCCGTCCAAGGCGAGCACCAGAACCAGGGCCAGCAATTCCCCCATCAACACCAATGCGGCCAGGGCGGTGACACTGCATAAATCCGGAAGAAAAGGCACCTGCCCGCAAAGCGCAGAATCCTTGCTATCAGTGTCAGTTTTTCGAATTTTCTGCGATATAATGCCCGACGGCCTGGGAAATGACATGCAGTTGTTATTCTTGATTGTCCCTATATTCAAAGCGCACGATACCACCAAGCTCCCCGGCCTTTCACCTCACTGCAGCCAGGAAAACCATGAGCAACGACAAACCCGACTCCGCCACTAATCCCGCCGCCAAACTCTGGGGCGGCCGTTTCAGCGAAGCCACCGACGCTTTCGTAGAGCGATTCACTGCCTCTGTCACCTTCGATCAGCGCATGGCGCTGGAAGATATTCAGGGTTCCCTCGCTCATGCACAGATGCTATCCGAGGTTGGGGTATTGAGCGGTGATGAATATCACCAGATTGCCAATGGCCTGAAAGAGATCGCAGTAGAAATTGAGGCGGGTGACTTTCCCTGGTCGGTGCAGTTGGAAGATGTGCATATGAATATCGAGGCGCGCCTGACCGAACGCATCGGTGCCACCGGTAAAAAACTGCACACTGGCCGCTCCCGCAACGACCAGGTCGCCACCGATATCCGCCTGTGGCTGCGCGGCCGCATCGACCGGATCGGCGCCGAATTAACCCGACTGCAAACCGGGTTGGTAGACCTGGCCGAACGCGAAGCCGATACCATTATGCCCGGCTTTACCCACCTGCAGAGTGCGCAGCCGGTGACCTTCGGCCACCACCTGCTGGCCTGGAATGCCATGCTCAGCAGGGATTTCGAGCGCCTGATGGATTGCCGCAAAAGAGTCAATCGCTCGCCCCTGGGTGCCGCAGCACTGGCCGGCACCAGCTACCCAATCGACCGCGCGCGCACTGCCGAACTGCTGGGCTTCGATGCTCCGACCGAGAACTCCCTGGACTCGGTGAGCGACCGGGATTTCGCCATTGAATTCTGCGCCTTCACCGCCCTACTGCTCACCCATCTTTCCCGCGCCAGCGAGGAACTGGTGCTCTGGGCTTCTAGCCAGTTCGACTTTATCGACCTGCCAGACCGTTTCTGCACCGGCTCTTCTATCATGCCGCAGAAAAAAAACCCGGATGTGCCCGAATTGGTACGCGGTAAGACTGGCCGTGTGAACGGCCACCTAATTGCACTGCTAACCCTGATGAAAAGCCAGCCCCTGGCTTACAACAAAGACAACCAGGAAGACAAAGAGCCTTTATTCGACGCTGCCGATACCGCACTGGACTGCCTGCGCGCCTTTGCAGATATGGTGCCCGCACTAAAGGCAAAAAAAGAAAATATGCTGGCGGCAGCCGCCAAGGGTTTCTCCACTGCCACCGACCTGGCGGATTACCTGGTACGCAAAGGCATTGCCTTCCGCGATGCCCACGAGATCGTCGGCCAGTCGGTTTCCTTTGCCATTGAACAGCAGAAAGACCTAGCGGAGCTGAGCTTAGAGCAGCTGCAGCAATTCTCTGCTGATATCGGTGCGGATGTCTTTGAAGTGCTCACCCTGGAAGGCTCAGTAGCCGCTCGTAACCATATCGGCGGCACCGCTCCCGATCAGGTTCGCGCTGCCTGTGCACAAGCACGAGTGCAAATTGAGGGGCGTCATTAAGGCAGGCCCCAGCAGGACTAGGAGCCCGTTTTTTTCATCCGGGCGCCTAGGGTACGGCCGATCAGTAAACCGGGATTACTGCGGTAATCCCAGTTCGACCGATTCACCCTGCTGCTCGCTCAGCACGCGATTGAGCAGGGTCGGTAGATTTTCCTCGGTGGTACTGCATTTCCAGCCGGGCGCGGTAAACGAGAGGTGGTAACCGCCCGACTTGGCAGCTATCCAAAGTTCCTGATTGGCGGATTGCCGGGAGAGAATAACCTGACTTCCATTATCCTCCAGGGTCAGGGTGAGCACGGCACCACTGCGCTCGTAATCGATATCCCAGTCACAATCGTCCAGGGCATCCTCAATCGCCATCAGGGTATGCTCAATGGCCGCTTCATATTCCGTTTGGCTCATCTTTTATTACTTCTGTTACCGTCTACTGTGTTCAATCTATTGGCTCGCTATACTATCAGGCTTTTGCCGAAGACCGCTCTAAAGCCCGAGTGCAGGATGTCACCCATGCCAAAGAAAATGCTCTACCCCCTTTGCGCCCTGCTGAGTGCATCTGCACTCCTCAGCGGCTGCGGTCAGAAAGGACCGCTGTACCTGCCCCAGGCGCCGGCCGAACCCGCGCCTGCTATCACCACAGGCCCGCCCACTACGGTGCCCACTAGTAGCACTGCGGTGGAGCCGGATGAGCCGGTACTTGTTCCGGCCGGAGAAACTGTTGTACCGGAAGGGTACTCCGAACCAAACGACTATTCAGAACCCGGGGATTACTCTGCGCCAGAAGACTACCCGGAAGAGGGCTACCCAGAGGAGCAAGTACCGCAGAAATGAGTGAGTTCAGTTATCGCCAAGGCAGCCTGTGGGCAGAACAGGTATCACTGGAAGAGGTCGCCGAGCGTTTCGGAACCCCCTCCTACGTCTATAGCCGCGCCCACTTCGAGCGCCAATATCAAGCCTATGCCGAAGCACTGGGCAGCCACCCGGGCCTGATCTGCTATGCGGTGAAGGCCAACAGCAATCTGGGTATCCTGTCTCTTTTGGCCCAGCTTGGCGCTGGGTTTGATATCGTCTCCGGGGGTGAACTGGAAAGGGTATTGCTGGCGGGAGGAGATCCCTCGCGAATAGTATTTTCCGGTGTGGGTAAAACCGCAGACGAGATACGGCGTGGCCTGGAAGTGGGTGTGCACTGCTTCAATATCGAATCGGAGGCCGAAATGCGCCGCCTCGAGCAAGTTGCGGCGGAGTGCGAAGCTGTCGCCCCAATCTCACTGCGGGTCAACCCAGATGTAGACGCACAAACCCACCCCTATATTTCCACCGGCCTCAAAGAAAATAAATTCGGCGTCGCCATCAACAGCGCTCTGGATGTGTATTTATACGCAGCGCGCTCACCTCACCTGAGAGTTACCGGGGTGGATTGCCATATCGGCTCCCAGCTCACCGAGGTGGCCCCTTTCCTGGATGCCCTCGACCGGCTGTTGATGCTGGTGGACACCCTCTCCGCCGAAGGTATCCAGCTAGAACACCTGGATCTGGGCGGCGGTCTCGGGGTCCGCTACCGGGGTGAAGAGCCCCCAGTAGTTGCAGACTATCTGCAAGCGGTTCTGGAACGTATCGGCGAACGCCAGCTGGGCCTGATACTGGAACCCGGTCGTTCGATTGCCGCTAACGGCGGCGTTCTGTTAACTCGGGTTGAATACCTGAAGCACACCGAAGGACACAACTTCGCCATTGTCGATGCCGCCATGAACGACAACCTGCGCCCTGCCCTTTACCAGGCCTGGCAGGATATAGTGCCGGTCACTCCGGGCAACGGTGAGGACACACTCTGGGATATCGTTGGCCCCGTTTGCGAAACCGGTGACTTCCTCGGCAAAAACCGCGCCCTGGCTCTGCGCGAGGGGCAATTACTGGCCATGCTGTCCGCCGGCGCCTACGGCTTTACCATGAGCTCCAACTACAATAGCCGCCCGCGTGCAGCGGAAGTGCTGGTGGATGGCGAGAATAGCTATTTAGTGCGCACACGGGAAACTTTCGACGACCTGGTTCGGGGTGAGACCCCGGTGCCTGAAAAGGTCTAAGGCTTTGTGTCACCCTTGCCTCTTAATTACCAATCAAAAGAATTCCGGGGCGCCAGCAATGCCGGCGTCACCGGTGGCGAGCACCCCTAGGATGGCCCGCTCAATCAGTTTTACAGAGAAATGGAATGCGCGTTAAATTCAGCAAGATGCATGGGCTCGGCAATGATTTTGTAATGCTCGATGGCATCAGCCAGAGACTCAAGCTGTCACCAGATAAAATTCGCCGAATCGCCGATCGGCGCCTAGGCATCGGCTGTGATCAAGTACTACTGGCAGAGCCACCACGGGGGCCAGAGGCAGATTTTCGCTATCGCATCTTTAATGCCGATGGCGGCGAGGTGGAGAACTGCGGCAATGGCGCACGCTGTTTCGCCCGCTTTGTACGCGAACGCCGCCTGACGGGTAAAAAACGGCTCAAGGTCGAGACTGCTGCGGGTATGCTGCACCTGCGTGTACTCGATAACGACCAGGTCAGTGTCGATATGGGCGCCCCCGTATTAGAGCCGGTGAAGATTCCGTTCAATGCCGATCGCCGTGCGGATAGCTACCTGCTGGAAGCCAGTGACGAGACCTTTACCATCGGCGCAGTCTCCATGGGTAACCCCCACGCCATACTGTTGGTCGACGATATTCACAGCGCCCCGGTAGAGACCCTCGGCCCTTTAATCGAGGCACATCCCCGCTTCCCCCAGAAGGTGAATGTGGGTTTCCTGCAAGTCGACTCTCGTAGCCAGGCGCAGTTGCGTGTATTTGAGCGCGGCGTAGGTGAAACTCACGCCTGTGGCACCGGTGCCTGCGCAGCCATGGTGTATGCCCACCTGCGCGACCTGGTGGATGAGCAGGTGGAAATCCACCTTCCCGGCGGGTCCCTGACAATCCACTGGAGTGGGCCGAATCAGCCGGTTACTATGACCGGGCCCGCGACTACAGTTTTCCACGGGCAAATCATTGTTTAAATAATTTAGCGGGCGAGCCTCAGCTCTAATTCCGATAGAGCACAGGATTCACCACGCGCCCGCGCCAATGTGAACAGAACACGATGGAACACACAGACGCCAATCAAACTTCTGATGAGATTGTCGCCGGCAACCACAGGGAAACCCAGCGCGATGACAAGTTGCTCGCGCGCCAGGTAGCTCGTTACCTAATGCAAAACCCTGAGTTTTTTGTCGAGCGCATGGACCTGCTCGAAACCATCAAACTGCCGCGGGAAAATGGCAAGACCGTGTCGCTGATGACACATCAGACCAATCTGCTACGCGAGCGCAATATTGAAATGCGGCAACGCCTCGACCAATTACTGCACAATGCACGCGATAACGATCAGTTGTTTTTTAATAGCCGCCGTCTGATCCTCGCCCTACTGGAAGCACAGACCATTGGTGAGGCCACCACGGCTCTGTACAACAGCTTTTCCCATGACTTCAATGTGGAATTTACCAGCCTAACCCTATTTGGGCCGCTAGGCGTGTCAGCCGACAAGCTCGGTGAAGTGCGCACCAGCACACTCTCCAGCGCAGAGACGGCCATTGGCGCCATATTGCGGAATGGCCGTCCAATATGTGGAATTTTGCGTCCCGGGGAAAGAGAGTATTTATTCGGAGACCAATGGCAGGAAATTGCCTCCGCCGCAGTGGTCCCGCTCGGCAATCAGCTCGGCATGCTGGCAGTTGGATCATCCGATCCCCAATACTACCGTTCCAGCCTAGGCACTCTGTTTCTCTCTTACATTGGCGAAGTTTTGGAGCGCCTGCTGCCCAGGCTACTGAATCCCTGAGGCCAACAGGCTTCGGGGTTTCCTGCAAAAAAGATTTTGCCGCCGACCTGATCTCAGGGGCGGCAACGTTGAAAGCACTAAATAGGTCGACTACCGTATTTTGGCTGCGGTTTCCGTGGCGGGTCGGCGGTGACGTCTGGATCGACTTCATTAATCGCCCCGCCACCGGCTAGAAATTCCTCAACATCAGAACTCAGCTGGCTTCTGGCGCGTTCACGGGAGGTAATGGAGCGCTCTTCGGCAAATTCCTCTGTATCCTTGCTGCGAGCGTTCTTACCCTGATCTTCATAACTATCTTTCATAGCAAAACCCTGTAACCCTTACTCCTGTTACAGAGGGAGTACCTCTGTGCCGCCCCTTCCCGCGGCGCCAATGAAATTGAAAGCCACCGGAGTAGCAATCGCCCACCGCATCAAAAGCGGCGATTAATATATAGGCACTTACAATCTACGCTGCCAGCTGCAGGCACCGGAGCCCGTAGAGTTTTTTGTTGGGAAAAAATCGAGGAGATATTGCAGTTTGTTATGGAGATTTAAGTGACAGGTAGGGAGAAACCTTCTAGTAGGAGACGACAGGGATCATTTTTAGGGGATAAAGAGAAGCAAAAGCCCCTTACGGGGCCTTAAACATACTGGGCATTATTAATAGAAGTACCCTGATTAATCGGCAAACATTACACCGCTTCGCTACCGGTTTCCCCAGTACGGATTCGGATTACTTCCTCCAGCGCGGTGATAAAGATTTTTCCATCACCGATTTTTCCGGTTTGCGCCGCTTTGGTGATAGCTTCTACAGCCGCATCCACCATGCTGTCATCGACGGCCAGCTCCAGTTTAACCTTGGGCAGAAAGTCCACCACATACTCCGCACCACGGTAGAGTTCGGTGTGGCCCTTCTGGCGGCCAAAGCCTTTCACCTCTGTTACCGTCATTCCCTGGACACCGACCTCGGAAAGGGCAGTGCGCACATCGTCCAGCTTGAAGGGCTTCACTACGGCCGTTATTAATTTCATCTTGTGTTTTCCCCTGGTTTATCTTCTTTGCGGGAACCTCAATGCGACGGTCACCCCAATATTAAGGCGACGCCACTACCGAGCGACTATTTGCTCATAAATTCCGGGTAAGCTTCCATTCCACACTCGGCCAAGTCAACACCCTCCATCTCTTCATCCTCACTGACACGGATACCGGTTGCCAGCTTGAGCAGGTACCAAACCGCCAGGGAGCTTACGAAGACCCACAGGAAGATCGTCAAGGCGCCAACCAACTGACCCACAAAGGTCGACTCCTCGTTGGTTATGGGGACCAGCAACAGGCCGAGCAGACCAACTACACCGTGCACGGAAATAGCACCTACCGGATCATCAATTCTGAGTTTATCCAGAGTAATGATGGAGAAGACCACCAGAACACCGGCAAACATACCGAACACAGTGGCCTGCAGAGCAGTAGGAGTAGAGGGCTCGGCAGTAATTGCCACCAAGCCCGCCAGCGCGCCATTGAGCAGCATCGTGAGATCGGCCTTGCCGAACAGCAAGCGGGCGGTAATCAGTGCGGCGATAGCACCACCGGCTGCAGCGGCATTGGTATTAACAAATACCATGGCTACAGAATGCGCACTAGCGGCATCGCCCAGTTTTAATACGGAACCACCATTGAAGCCGAACCAGCCCATCCAAAGGATAAAGGTACCGAGTGTGGCCAGCGGCAAATTGGCACCGGGAATCGCATAAACCTGGCCATTGGGTCCGTATTTACCTTTACGTGCGCCCAGCAACAGCACGCCAGCCAAAGCGGCGGCGGCGCCGGCCATATGTACGATACCGGAACCGGCAAAATCGGAGAAACCGAGGTCACCCAGGCTAAATAGACCAAAGACATCCTGGCTACCCCAGGTCCAGGAACCTTCCATAGGGTAAATAAAGCCAGTCAATACCACCGCGAAAGCAAGGAAGCTCCACAGCTTCATACGCTCAGCCACGGCACCGGAAACGATGGACATAGCGGTGGCGACAAATACGACCTGGAAGAAAAAGTCAGAAGCACTCGAATAAACGGAATCGCCTTCAAATCCATTACTGGAGGAATCGGCAAGTATAGTGTCGAGGCTAAATGCCTCAATGCCAGATAGCATCCAGTTGCCATCATACATAATGGCGTATCCAGTGAGCAGATACATAATGCAGGCTATTGCAAACAGCGCAACATTTTTGGTGAGGATTTCTGTAGTGTTCTTTGAGCGCACCAGGCCGGCTTCCAGCATGGCAAAACCCGCAGCCATCCACATCACCAGGGCACCGCACATCAGGAAATAAAAAGTATCAATTGCATACTGCAACTGAAATATCTGGTTTTCCATGTTTCTCTCCGTTCAATTCTGTATATTTTTAAAATTATGTTTGTTGCTATCGAGTTAGATCGCGTCTCTGCCGGTTTCGCCGGTGCGTATGCGCACTACCTGCTCCAGGTTGGCAACAAATATTTTTCCATCACCGATTTTTCCGCTGTGAGCACTGGAGCCCAGTGCCTCCAAAACTTTGTCTAACTCAGAATCCTCTACGGCAATCTGCAGCATGGTTTTCGGCAAAAAATCCACGACATACTCAGCGCCCCGATACAATTCGGTATGGCCCTTTTGCCGACCAAACCCTTTTACCTCAGTAACAGTCACGCCATTAACACCCACTTCTCTGAGGGCATCGCGCACGGCATCCAACTTAAAAGGCTTGATAATTGCGGTGATTAATTTCATGGATTCCCCCAAAAAAATGCCCGCGAAATATCGCGGGCGAATTGATTACCAAGTATAAGTAGCACCAACTACCAGGGTTGGCTCACACCAATCGGTATCCCAACATTCCTCTTTACTGACATCGGTACCTACGTAAGCCGCACTCAGGTTCAAACCACCGAAGTCTCTGCTGAGCGTTACGGAATAATCGATATAATCATCGTCCTCATAAAGGAACTCACTACGCTCCATAAAAATGTTGTAACCAACATGCAAATCCAGGCTCAGATCTGCTGGCAGTGAGAAACTGTACTCCGCAAAGGTGTAATAAAATTCGTCGCTCTGCGCCCAATAGTCGGGAGAGTAAGCAACTCCGAGGGTCAGATCTGAAATACTGAGGTTGCCGTAAACTTCCCAGTAATCTTCATCCTGGTCACTACCGTGATAGGCGTAATAGATATAGCCGACGTCGTAACTAATGAAGTCATTGATATCCGAGGAGAAACCACCGTAAAAATCCTGCTCGTAATCGGTTTCATCAAACCCATAAGCAAAATCCACCTGCGAAGCCCAGGTACCCACGTAAAAGCCATTGCCAAAATCCAGATCCAGACCACCCTGAATTGCGGGATTTCTATCCTTTTGGGAAATGCCGCGGAAGCGATAATCTGAAACCATACCCAGGTTGGCGCTGAAACTGATGCCCTCTTCCTGAGAGCTGCTGGAAGAGGTATTTTCTTCAGCATTTGTTAGATTGGCAGTGCCCAACGCCAGTAAAGCGCCAGCGAAAATAGTGGCAATTTTATGCTTTTTAACTTCCACTTCATTTCTCCTAAATTTCTATAGGCTGTATTTCAAGAGCTGTAATGGCGCCGCCTGCAATCGGTCCTGCACTGTCGGGTATGACAGAGGGTCTCTTGCGTCTTGTGAACCGCTACTTTCCCAGACTCCCAGTGATCGTAAATGGCACACCTGCCTTTTCACTGCAGACTTGATGCCAGGACAGCAATATCCAATGAAATCAATAAGTTAACGGGAAAGCAGACAACCGGAATAAATACGAACAATGAGCCCGCAAAGTCTCACGCACCAAGATGGAACTGTTTGTCATCGCGTGCACAGAAGTGGGGAATCTTACAGAGGCAGTGATCAGAATAGTGCACAAAGAGTCAGCTTTTGTGGCTATAGGGTGTGGGTTACAATCTGGTGCCATTAAATAAGATTTTGACAGCAAGGAGTTGCCCGTGGCTGCGGACAAACTGCAACAACTCTTAAAAGAACTGCAACAGCAGGGCACAGTTGTTACCAATGACCTGCGCAGTGCGCTGGAGGTTTCACTGGATAAATTGCCGCTGGTCTCCCAGCGCGAGTTCGATACTCAAGTGGAGATACTGAGGCGCACCAGAGAAAAATTGGCTCGCCTGGAAGACAAGGTGGAAATACTGGAGCAGGCTCTCGCACAGAGAGAACACAAACCCGAGGATTAGTTCTTCCACAAGCTGCCGCATCAAGGATGAAAATGTGAGCCTGTCAGTTAGCTACACCCGTGCCCAGCTGGGTGTTAACGCCCCATTGGTCACCGTTGAGACCCACCTGGCCAACGGGCTCCCCGCCTTTCATATCGTCGGCCTACCCGAAGCTGCCGTGCGCGAGAGCCGCGACCGGGTACGCAGTGCCCTAATTAACAGCCACTTTGAATTCCCCCAGCGGCGTATCACCGTTAATTTGGCCCCCGCGGACCTACCCAAAGACGGCGGGCGATACGATCTCGCCATCGCTATAGGCATACTCGCCGCCTCCGGCCAAGTGCCTAGTGAGCCCTTGGAAAGCTACGAATTTATCGGAGAGCTCGCCCTTACCGGCGGAATACGCCAGGTCAGCGGCGCACTTCCTGCAGCAATCGCCAGTGCTGCCGCTCAACGCCTATTAATAGTACCGAAAGAAAACGGCAGCGAAGCCGCCCTCGCTGGCAGCGAAATCGCTAACGCCAACTCGCTTCTTGAAGTGTGTGCAGAACTGAATGGCCGGGAAAAATTACCCCGCGCCGAGCAGCAATTAGAGCGAGTAATTACACACACTGCAGACCTCGCTGATGTTCGTGGCCAGCTCAAGGCGAGACGGGCGTTGGAAGTCGCTGCAGCAGGAGGCCACAACCTTTTGTTCTATGGACCACCGGGTACAGGCAAGACCATGTTAGCCAGCCGTTTGCCCGGTATATTGCCACCTCTGACCAGCCGTGAATCTATAGAAGTGGCGGCTGTGTACTCCAGCGCTGGATTACCCCATCAGAGTCACAGGCCCTTCCGCGCCCCCCACCACAGCGCCTCCCCAACCGCTCTGGTGGGTGGCGGCAGCACACCGCGCCCAGGGGAGATTTCCCTGGCCCACCGCGGGGTCTTATTTCTGGATGAAATGCCAGAGTTTCCCCGCCATGCCCTAGAGATATTGCGTGAACCGCTGGAGAATGGCGAGGTGCGTATTTCTCGCGCCAGAGCGCAAGTCACCTTCCCCGCCCACTTCCAATTGGTGGCCGCGATGAATCCCTGCCCCTGTGGTTATTTGGGGGAAACTCGTTGCCGCTGTACACCGGACCAGATAGACCGCTACCGCAACAAGCTGTCCGGACCACTGTTGGACCGTATTGATATGCAGGTGGAAGTTGGCGCAATGAGTGCAATACAGTTACAGGACTCTCCTCCCGGTGAGTCATCTGAGAGTGTGCGTGAGCGAGTCTGTAATGCCCGCCAACAGCAGTTACAGCGACAGGGAACAATCAATAGCTTGCTAAAAGGGGCGCCGCTGGAAAATCACTGCGCCCTAGGTGATACCGAAAAACTGCTACTGCGACAGTCAGTAGAAAAACTTGGGCTTTCTGCACGCAGCTATCATCGAGTGCTTAAAGTCGCCCGCACTCTGGCGGACCTAGCCAAACAGGAAAGAATTGGTACAGCACAAATTGCCGAAGCGTTGGCTTACCGGAATCTAGACAGACGCCAGGCAAGCGTTCATACACATTAAAAGCTCTTTACACCCTCTAAATCCCGAATTTACCGCCTGAGTGGATTCTCATTGCTACAGCGCCATCAGCTGTATATTGTACTGATATTTGACAGGTCAAAAACTATAGTTATCATGGTAATTATATTATACGCTGCTGAGTTAACCTTATGAATAATCACCTATTCATTATTGCCAGAATTTCCCCCAAGGCAGAATTCTTTATGCAAGCCAAACAGGCCATCTTATCCATAGTGCCAAATACCCTCGAAGAGGAAGGCTGCCTCCAGTTCGCAGTGCACGAGGATGGGAAATGCCTGTTTTTATACGAGGAGTGGCGCAGCCAGGAAGACTTAGAAAAGCATTACACCATGCCCTATATCACTCCGATCTTCGAAGCCTATCAAGAGTGGCTAAAAGAGCCGGTGGAGATCAATAAGCTCAAGAGACTGGCCTAATGTTTTTCCTCAAAGCTCTTCCCTCGCAACAAATGGTTGAAGGATATGCCAAACGTTATTCAGTAAAAGATCCCACTGCCGTTCAGGGCGCACTTACCATGATGCGGGATGCAAGCCTGCTTTTACGAGAGCTGGAGAGCTATTTTACTGAGCACGGAACCTCCCAGCTGCGTTTCTTAGTGATGATCGTTATCGACCGGGAGCCTCAAAGAGACAGTTTACTAGCTTCAGAAATTGCAGAACGAATTGATGTTTCCCGGCCGGTAATGACACGAACCTTGAAAAGCATGGTGGAAGATGAGCTTATCGCTATGGAAGCAGATTCCAGCGATGGTAGGGCAAAATGTGTAGCGCTCACCAAGAGTGGAAAACAATTTTTACAGAAAATTTTGCCTGGGTATTTCAAGGCAATTTCTAAATTTATGGAGGAGCTGAATAGATGAAGAGACCGATACTACCCGTCCTGTGCATATGGGCATTGGTTTACCCCATTGTTACTCTATTACTTCTGGGGATACAGGCACTAGAATTGCAAATTGCAATTGGTTTAAAGGCTTTAATAATGACCGCCATTCTGGTCCCACTAATGTATTTCTATCTTGTACCAAAGGTACATCGCTTGTTAGAAGCAAATTAAAAAAAAGGGCATATTAAAATGGAGAAAACATACCCCAGCTTGGCAATCAAGCTGGGTATTTTTTAACAAATCTAGAACCCCAAAAATATTATACCCGAATAAAATTTATTACCTATCATTAATTGGAATCATTGACTAACATTTTCCCCTGCTTCACGCCAATGTAAATCTTATCGAGAAAACCTAAATCCTCTAGAGGATTGCCCTCCAACACTAAGAAGCTACCCTCAGCACCTTCGGCAAAGGTGCCTAAATTTCGCTCCGGAAACATCCACTTCGGAGTATCCATGGTCAAGGATTTAAGTAATACTTCTCTCGGTGCAATATCTAGAGAGTCCAAGTAGCGCATTTCACGAAGTACCGTACCGGAAAAATTATCACTCCCCATTAATAAAGATACGCCAGCATTACGTAAACGGGTAAGATTATCTCTCTGAATCTTCTGTATCTCACTCAATTCACCTTCTGAGTATTTGTGTCCAGTGGGTACACTAGCTGTTGCAATCAACTTTGTACCCTGCTCAGCAGCTAAAGCTATAGCAGTATCGCTCAAAACATAGTCCTGAATATCGAAGCCTTCGTTTCTGGCAATTCTATATCCGGGCAAATGACCCAAAACATCGACACCGGCTTTTATCGCTACCATAGCATCGTGGGCTGTATCTACATGGGCTACCACTGGAATTCCAGATTGGTGAGCACGCTCGACAATAACCGGCACCAATTTCGGATTTAGGCCATTAACGCCAAGATACTTCTTATCTCCGTGGCGCTCTTCGAAATTCTCACTGCCAACGAGAACAATTTTGAGAAATCTTGGCGATTTTTTTATAATTCCAGGCCAAACTCGGTCAAGATCTGACAAACTGTCAACGATTAGCAAGCTACCTCTACCATCCTGAATCTCTTTCTCAGTGGGGTTTGATCGATCCTTAAAATAAAAAGCAATCGGGTGACCATCCGAAGCAGTCATGCAATCTGACGCATACAAAACATCCATGGTATCTATACTACTGAACTGCGCCTTAATTTTCTCACCAAAGCTGCACATCTGCACGCTATAAAAAACTCCAGATTTGATCTGCAGAGGCCCAAAATTCTTGATACCCCAAGGGTTTTGTAGATTGTGATTATGTCCTTCAGCATAAGGCGGCACTACATACTTTCCACTGGCATCAAAGGTATAATCAACTTTTTGTGGTTTGGTCTTAGT
Organism: Microbulbifer mixtoriginis (SeqCode); assembly: GCF_052466715.1. Taxonomy (NCBI): domain Bacteria; kingdom Pseudomonadati; phylum Pseudomonadota; class Gammaproteobacteria; order Cellvibrionales; family Microbulbiferaceae; genus Microbulbifer; species Microbulbifer mixtoriginis (SeqCode). The sequence goes on from NZ_CP174288.1 coordinate 4,333,659, forward strand.
CAAAGAGCCATTCTCGTCAACAAACCAAGTAGCTTCCTTAAAATCCGTCCCATCAAACCACTTACCTCCCACCACGGCATATGTAGTTTCACAAAAAGCTTTCTGAGAAAAAATAATTAAAAACACCCCATATAAAAAACGACCAATAAAATTTACTGAAACACCTTCAAATGATTTTGCTTTAAACATTATTAACTGCTAACTCTATTCATATGAGAACAACTCGAATTAATTTATTTTAAATAACTCATATTATTTACAACAAAAAAATCATTACTTCTAACTATTTACGTAGTTGTTGTTCAAATTTTTCCGAAGCTGCATCGGAATATCCTTTACAGCCCACTCTTACTTTTCTGGTAATAGTATCCTGGAATACCCACCCACTTGCAGCCGGGTGAGGCGTAATGAGTAAATCACAAGGTAAATCGCGCACACGGGCGAAGCTTGTGCGGAAGTCCTCTACGATATTGGGGTAGCGGCTATTATCAATCAGTTGATAACCCGGCGCTGTAAGGCTATCCACATAAGCGATGTCTGTAGCTTTACCATCAGCTACATCTTCCCAGGTCCAGGCCATACTGCCCGGTGTATGGCCTGGGATAAAATGTACGCGTAAACGCAAATTTCCCAGAACCACTTGCTCGCCATCATGAAGAATACGATCTGCCTTTACTGGGGGATATAAAAGTTCGTCGGCAAAGTGAATATCATTGGCACCACCGCGAGCCATCAGCACTGCCGACTCGGCATTGGTTACTACCTGTGCACCAGTCACGCGTTTTAGCTCGGCTAAGGAACCTACGTGGTCTGCATGGGCCTGACTGTGCAAGATTAATTTGAGATCCGTGGGGGCGACTCCCAACCTGCGCATATTCTCCAATAAATGTTCAGCGGTCTGCTCCATGCCACCGTCAATTAAAATCGATCCCTCTTTGCCTTTTAATAACAGTGAGGTAATTCCCTCTGTACCTATTTGCCACGTATTATCTGCTATTTTTAGAGGCGCTACTGGCTGGCGCCAAGATTCTGGCACTTTGTAGTTTTCCAGTTGCGGCAATACTGAAAAATTTTCTGCCATCGTGGTACTGGCGTAAACTGTCATTACTATCGCGGCTAGTTTGGTTCTTATATTCATCAATTGCTCTCTATTTTCTTTACACCGGATATACATCTGGGTGCTCCATTAAGTAAGGTATTTTCTATCCATCCAGCAACTCGTTCAAAAACCTCTCTTCGGTGATTCACACCATCGATATCTGTCATATAGTGATCGTAACCGGGATACTCCCAATAAGTTAATTCACATCGCCCCGCATTTGTATAAGCATCACGCGCTGCACGGCCGGAGCTGACGGGAGAGGACTTATCTTCTGTACCCTGAATCAATAAGACAGGGACATGGCTATCTAATAAGTCATTGACTGGTACCCGATCTACAACATCGGCCCACCAGCGCATAGAATTCCCCCCCCAGACTTCTACACTTTCAGGATTCGTCCGTGCGTAAGCGAGTTTGGCATCGACTTCTGTCGCTACGTGAGGAGGAACCAAGGACTTAAGTACCTCAGCAAAAGATTGCCCGAGGCCACTAGAGAAAACTACAGCCGCATCTGGATTTAATTTGGGGGCCAAACGGGCAACAACATCACCGCCCTCTGAGCCACCAAAGAGAACCAGCTTACCATTCCACCAGTCGGCTCCCTTTAACTCTTCGACTATTTGCACGATATCCCGGGTGCGCTGCTCAACGGTATGGTTCGTCACATAAGCCTGTGAGCAATCTTTAAATTGGTCATTGGGGCCATCCGCATGGGTAACCCCGTATTTCTCTACCAATAGCACGGCAAATTTTGGGACAATCTTTTTAACTTGTTGTACTGTCTTATTCTTAATGGCAGGAAGACAACCTGAGCCCTGAGCGATCAATAACAAGCCGTGAGACTCACTGTGGGCAGGAAATTCTAGAGACCAATAAAGGGTTGAGGTATCCGGACGTTTACTCGTATTTTTTATGAACTCCGCATGAGCCATTGGCAAACTGATTAACAGCAGAATATTTATAAGGACAACTTTTATTGCCTTTAACCGAAACAGATTCATCATAAAACACCTCCATTTGCTTTTGTTTCTTATGTTTATTGAGAGTGCTGTTTATGACGCAAGTCCATTAAATAGGTTCCATTGAATAGCTTAAAGACTATCTATAATTTTAATTTAAACCACTTAATAGGATTTTCCGCCTATCTGCTCCCACCAGGTATCAAACGAGAGCCGATACAAACAGTGAGGCCGCAGGGGGCTGTTTTTCGGTACCAGTGGATGGTCAAAGATTGAGGCGTCACGACTCATACCCAGGCCATGCATCATTCTTTGTGAAGGAAGATTTTTTAATGCGGTACACCCCACTACCTCAGTAAGATTTAATTGTTCGAATGCTACTGCAAAGACAGCCTTGGCCGCTTCACTGGCATACCCCCGCCCCCAAAAATCCCTAATGAAGCGGCAACCAAGTACCACACTTGGAGAGAAAGGCAACTCAGCCGAAGCATGTTTAATACCAGCGAAACCAATAAATTGTCCATTCTCTTTCAATTCCACCGCCCAGTACCCCCACCCGTATTCATCGATATGTTCCTTAAGGGTATTTAGTAGCTTATTACTTTTAGTTCGGTTCAGAGTGCAGGGAAAGAACCGCATAACCCGAGTATCTGCATTTAAATGAGCAAAATCACCACCATCCTCTTCTCGCCATTGGCGAAGGACTAATCGCTTTGAATCAGGCTGAATCAATCTGGCCATTGTCTGGGTAGCTACGCGCTGAGAAAATTCCTGGTAACACCTATACCCTTAAGACCATTTTGAAGTAATGAAAGTCCAGTCAACTAAAAAATGATTAACTTAAATTTGGCGAACTTTTTCTGCCTTCATACAGCATCAAATGGACTAAAAGAAATGCAAACCGTTCTATAGGTGTATGTATTTCTTTCCAGCAGAACATACACACCCTAAGAAACATCTGATTGTGGGAAAATTTACCAGGGAATCACTCAATATTCATGATGCCCCTGGCTTTCAGAATGGTTCTCGATAAGGCGCGGCTTCGCAGGGAGGACCTTGAGGCCGCAAATGAATACGAAACTAATCAGGGGCCCCTTTTTCAGCAAAAGAGCCCCCAGAGTTGACAAATTATTTGATTGAATGCCCTCTAGACCATTCATCAGCATTGATACGATATAAACAATGTTTTAACAAAGGGCTTTCGGTTGGAACCTGCGGATGTTCAAAGACAAGAGAATCCCGCCGCATGCCCAGCCGCTCCATCACCCGCTGGGAGCGAAGATTCTGAAGCGGCGTAAAAGAAACAACTTCACTCAGGCTAAGAGTATTAAAAGCTACATCCAAAGATGCTTTTGCGGCTTCACTGGCATAACCTTTTCCCCAATAAGGGAAGGCCAAGCGCCAGCCAATCTCTACCGCCGGTGCGAAAGGCAAATCTTCAGTCACATTTTTCATGCCGACAAATCCGAGAAACTCTTCGGTCTCTCTCAGCTCCAAGGCCCAAAAGCCCCAGCCGTACTTCTCAATATGCGTAATACTGCGATCCACACCGGCGTCACTCTGCTGTCGCGTCAGCAATGAGGGGAAGAACTCCATCACCCTTGGGTCGGCATTCATTTCAGCAAATACAGGCTTATCTTTCGCTCGCCACTGGCGTAGCTGTAAGCGTTCAGTGATGGGTTGTATTAATTCAGGCATGGAATATTCGCTATTCAATATTTTGTTTCTGCTGAAAACCTTTAGAAGGTGCAATCATAAAATCGCACTGTTCCAGCCATTTTCGCTGCCCTGGATAAGCCGCTTCCTCAAAACCCAATTTCTGGTAGAGAGTCCGTGCCGCTAGATTAGTACGCAGGACAAATAAAGAGCACTCGATTGCATCCAGGGCTCTGGCTCCTGTTTGTGCAAGCTGTACTACCAGCGCACGCCCTAATCCGGCTCCGCGATGATTGGGAGAGACAATTAAGCGACTTAGGTGGCAGCGGCCCAGGTGTTGGTAATACTGCCCAAAAGCCAGCACATCACCGCTGCTGTCCTGAAGTGCGTAGCTGGGTAACTCCGGCCAACGGCAATCCTCCAAGAAGGACCTCCCCGCGAACGGAAACCTGAAATCAGGACCACCCCACTGTTGGCACTGCTCCCAATCAGGTAGCCAAGACATCAATGTTGGGAATTGCCACTCTTCCATTGGCTTCAGCCTCAAATTCTCCACGGCAATTCTCCTTAAAGTTACTTGCGACTCTTTGCCAGCCATCGATCTAACTGATCGGCAAAAGCTTTGCGGTCCGCCTGGCTAAGGGCCGGTGGTCCGCCGGTATGCACGCCGCTGGAGCGCAGGGTATCCATAAAGTCCCGCATATTCAGACGCGCGCGGATATTGGCTTTGGTATAGCGCTCCCCACGGGGATTAAGGGCTTCAGCACCCTTGTCGATCACCTCTGCTGCCAGTGGGATATCGCTGGTAATAATCAGGTCCCCCGCCTCGCAGCGCTGCACTATCTCGTTATCCGCCACATCAAAACCAGCGGTCACTTGCACGGAGCGGATATAGCGCGACGGCGGCACCCGCACCGCTTGGTTAGCAACCAGTGTCAGTTCTGTGGCTGTGCGCTCAGCGGCGCGAAACAGGATTTCCTTGATGGCTACCGGGCAGGCGTCGGCATCGACCCAGAGTTTTGTCATGGCTATACAACCTTTTCGAGCGTATCGGGCGGTGCACCCTCATCGCATTTCTTGCAATTGAGCTGGAATCCCAGCATGGACTCGCGCCCTTGCTCAGTGATTACCCAGGGCCGGTTGGTCCAAGGGGGATTGTGGCGTACATGTTGAAAGTGGCCACAGGCGAGCTCCGCCACCCAGTGATCCTCTTCATCCAGATGGTAGCCGGCGATGGGTTGTTGCATGGGGTTACACAAGCAGGGAAAAGGTGCAGTTATAGCCAATTCCAAAGTTAATGTATACCCATAACATAAGGTGTTCACAGTCTCGTTATAATTTAGTTTCGTTATTATAGATTACCCTGCAAGGCAAGCTAAAAAGAGCCAACATCCACGTTTTTCATTTTATTAAAATGGCTTGAGAGAAATCTCTCAAGCTAAATGTTAAGAAGTTTGATCAACCAGCATGCCAGTTGGTTATCTGCTGTTTTGGCAAACCTAAACCAAAAATATTAATTTTTAATTATTCACACAAACGGAGGCGAATTTTTCATATTTATATTCATACTCATACATTCTATACTCTTCAGAATCTCCTTCACCAAGCGTATATTCTATTAAATATACGCTACCAAAATCATCATAATATTTTTTTACAATCCGGCTTTGGCAAGAATAACTCTTTGAATAATCATAATCAGAGTAAGGGCTTTTATAAAAAACGGTATCCTCGGCTACTTTATAAACCGTTTCCAAAATCCTATCTTCTTCATTATAAAAAGTTTCAACAGATAACTTTTCACAACCCATAACACCATCATCAACATAAGAATAAAAACCATCTCTAGGTCTATCTTTATTATCGTGCTCTGTCCAGTGATACAAATGCTCCTCTTGAATAATATCAATAGTACGGTAATTTGTTGAACTTACAAGTCCATTACTAATATTATTAACCGCCTCCGACCCAACGCCGCCAATATAGTCCATGTAATAAGATTTTAAATAATTATTAGGGAAAAAATCTTCATGATTTAATATAAAGCTTCTGCGCGAGTCATATGTATCTATATAAACAACACTTTCGTCGACAGTTTTAATACTGTAAGAATTCAAACTAGAATCCCAATTAGCATAAAATTTTTCCAGCGTAGGATTTTCTATCTCTCCATTATGATTAGAAATCAACTTCTTAAATATTTTCTGCGGATAATCTCTACATATAAATCCAGGTGGGGGTTCAGGAATATTTGTAGAACCCGAATCTGAACTACAACCGACTAATGCTCCAACCATAACCCAAAAAAAGCTACTCATATTAAAGCTACTCATAAGTCCCTCTTAAGCACTTAAAAAATTAATTGCAGATATATCATCCCACAAAAATTCTATTAACAATAGATATCATAGATAAACTTGACGATAGAGGATTACCATACACATACATCGAAAAATGAACTCAAGTACTATTTAAATATATGAAGAGCAATTACCTCAGTGATATTATACAAAGAACCCATAAAATATATGCAACCCTCGAAATATTACACCTAATTTAGAATTTAAGATCCTATTTTTGGATATCATGTTATGATCTACTACGCGATAATACCTGAGATGCCAACTTCTCAGATAGTTAGTTATCTATACCCGTAAGCCGGTAAAATATCTCCCTATATATTTCAGCTAAACTGTTTTAAAGAATCTTGTTCTAGCCAATGGAACATAAGGGCCATTTGACTTTGTACTGATTTAGAACTTGATATCATTTGTCCCTATAGTCCCCACTCGACCAGGAAATAGGGATAGAGTACTAACTACATAGTTAACGGTTCTCTCTTTTTACTCTCTAGAAATTTCTGCATCCGTAATCGGTCATTCGCATTGGCGCTGGGAGGACTCTAGTCAAAGCTGCTAGAATCTCCCTTTTCCGCTACACCTAGCTACAGCCCCTCTATGACCCAGCTCAATCCCCGCCAATCCGAAGCCGTGAAGTATGTCGATGGCCCCTGCCTGGTACTGGCCGGCGCCGGCTCCGGCAAGACCAGCGTAATCACCCGCAAGATCGCCTACCTGATCGAGCAGTGTGGCTACGCCGCGCGCAATATCGCCGCCCTCACCTTCACCAACAAGGCGGCACGGGAGATGAAAGAACGGGTCAGCAAACTGCTGGCTGGCCCGGATGGCAAGCGCTCCAAAGCGAGTCACGGCCTCACCGTATCTACCTTTCACAACCTTGGGCTGAATATCCTGCGCAAGGAATATCGCGCCGCTGGCTTTAAGCCCGGTTTCTCTATCTTCGATGCGGAAGACGCCCGCGCCCTGATCAAGGAGCTGATGCTCAGGGATGGCGACCTGGATACGGACCTGTTGGATCGGGTGCAGAATCAGATCTCCAACTGGAAGAACGATATGCTCACCCCGCGCCGTGCCCTGGAGCAGGCACAGAGCCCCGGTGAGCAGGCCATCGCTATTGCCTACGATCGCTACTGCGAAGCCCTCAAAGCCTACAATGCCGTCGACTTCGACGACCTGATCCTGCTGCCGGTACAGTTGTTCGACAAAGATCCAGAGTTACTGCAACGCTGGCGCAAGAAGATTCGATACCTGCTGGTGGACGAGTATCAGGACACCAACAACTCCCAGTACCTGCTGGTGAAGCTGCTGGTGGGCGGGCGCGGCGGCCTCACCGTGGTGGGAGACGATGACCAGTCTATCTACGCCTGGCGCGGCGCGCGCCCGGAGAATATGAGTGCGCTGAAGACCGACTTCCCCAACCTTCGCCTGATCAAACTGGAGCAAAACTACCGCTCCACCAGCCGCATCCTCAAAGTGGCCAACCACCTGATCGCCCACAATCCCCACGAATTCGACAAGGCATTGTGGTCCGATCGCGGCCTGGGTGAAGAGATCCGCGTTCTCAAGGTGGCCAATGAAAACGAGGAAGCGGAGCGGGTCGCCAACGAGATCTTTCTGCAAAAGAGCCGCCGCGGCTGCAAGTTTATGGATTTTGCCGTGCTCTATCGCGGCAACCACCAAGCGCGCCTGATCGAAATGAAACTGCAGGAACACCAGGTTCCCTACCAGATGTCCGGCGGTACTTCCTTCTTCGCCCGCGCTGAAATCAAGGACGTGATGGCCTACCTGCGCCTGTTGGTCAATCCGGACGATGACAACGCATTCCTGCGCATTATCAATACCCCGCGCCGCCAAATAGGTACCAGCACCCTGGAAGCCCTGGGCAACTACGCCAAGGGCCGCGAGATTTCCATGTTCAAAGCCTGCTCGGAATTGGGCTTTAAGGAGCATATCAACGAGCAGGGCTACGAACGCCTAAATCGCTTTGCCCTGTGGCTCGAAGGGGTACAGCGCAACTGTCGCGATACCACCGCCAATGGCGCCTTGCGTGAAATGCTGGAAGATATCGACTACGCCGGTTGGCTCTCGCAAAACGCTAGCAGCGAGAAAGTGGCCGAAAAGCGCATGGAGAATGTGTACTGGTTGCTGGAGAGCCTCAACAAGATTATGGAGGGCACCGACGATGAACTGGAGCAGGATATCCGCCTGGAACAGGCCATCTCCAAACTGATCCTGCGGGATATGCTCGAGCGCCAGGAAGAAGAGGAAGCCACCGATAAGGTGAGCCTGATGACCCTACACGCCGCCAAGGGCCTGGAGTTCCCCCACGTGTTTATGATCGGTATGGAAGAGAACTTACTTCCCCACCGCAACAGTATTGAGGACGACAATATCGAAGAGGAGCGCCGTCTCACCTACGTGGGCATTACCCGCGCCCAGCGCACCCTCACCATGACCCTAGCGGGCAAGCGCAAACAGTTCGGCGAAACCCAGGACACCACACCCAGCCGCTTTATCGACGAGCTGCCGGAAGAGGATGTGTTGCTGGAAGGATTTGGTAAGGCGACGCCGGAGCAGAATCAGGCAAAGGGGGAGGAAACTTTGGGGTCTTTGTTGAGTATGTTTGATTAATTTCTTTTTGATTAAATATTTTCAAATATTGCTGTACCGGTAAAAGCAGATATCCAAAACAAAAAAGGCCGCTCAATAAGCGGCCTTTTTCCGATAGTGAAACAGCTTACTTACTGTTATCCACCATATAATCAACCGCTGCCTTCACTTCGTCATCGCTACAATCCATACACAGGCCCTTGGGCGGCATGGCATTGATACCATTGATGGCATTGGTGTAGAGAGTGTCCATGCCCTTGGCAATACGCGGTGCCCAGGCAGCGGCATCACCAAACTTAGGCGCGCCCGCTATACCCGCCGCGTGACAGGTAGTACAGCTCTTGTTGTAGATATCTTCACCACTGCGGGCACCGCCACTGGCAGCTTCCGGGGCAGCCGCTACTGCCGCCGCACACTCCTCGCCCTTCATACAGGTCTCACCCGCTGGAGCGATACGCTGTTCAATTTCCTGGTCAACAGACTGGGCCACTGCCGCAGCCGCACTGACGGCCAGTGCCGCCACAATACCCAAAATGCTCTTCATGCTATTCCCCCAAAGGGCCGAAGTGAGTTGGCCCGTAGACTATCGATTTACTGCCGCAAACTTCCACGCCGCGCATTATAAGCACTGTGCCGCCCCCTGCCAAAGCCTGCGTAGAAGCGCCATAAGTCCTTTCACCCGCCCCCACCCTTCTGTATAATCCGCCTCCCATTGGCGCTGATAGCCAAAACCGCCCGTAGCTCAGCTGGATAGAGCGTCGCCCTCCGGAGGCGAAGGTCAGAGGTTCGAATCCTCTCGGGCGGGCCATATACAAAGAAGCCCGCTTATGCGGGCTTCTTTGTATATGGCTCACTCCCAGGTTTTGTTCGAACTCAGGTTCGACTCGGAGGCAGCAAAGCTGCCGTAGAGCAGCGAGCCCAAAGGGCGAAGCTAATCCTCACGCACACCACCCTCTTATACAGGTTATGCAGGCTCCTTTATATATGGCTCACTCCCGGGCTTCGTTCGAGCTCAGGTTCGACTCGGAGGCAGCATAGCTGCCGCAGAGCAGCGAGCCTAAAGGGCGAAGCTAATCCTCACGCACACCACCCGCTTATGCGGGCTTTCTTGTATATGGCTAACTCCCAAGCTTCCTTCGAACTCAGATTCGACTCGGAGGCAGCAAAGCTGCCGTAGAGCAGCGAGCCCAAAGGGCCAAGCTAATCCTCTCTGATTACATCAGCTTCAGACAAACTTTCTTAGATAGACATATTTCGGCTGCGGCCAGCCACAAAAGTCTATTAGCAGCCCTACCCCAACGGCACCCCCAAAGGCTCAATCACCACTTGCTCCCCATCTTCTACGCTGCCGCTATCCCGCGCTAAAACGATAAAGCAGTTAGCAACAGCCAGACCGGAAAGAATATGGCTCCCTTGGGTGCCAACCGGCTCCACCACCAATGCCCCACTTTCATCGCTGCGGTAAACTCCCCGCTGGAAATCGGTACGGCCGGGCTTTTTCTTTAGGGGTTTTAACAGTTTTGCCTGTAAGGTCTGCGGGCCAGTCCACTGATCGCCTTTCATCACACTCAGGGCCGGCACGGCCAGCTGGTAGAAAGTAACCAAAGCGGAAACCGGATTGCCGGGTAGGCCAAAGAAAGGGGTTCCCTGTAGGAAACCAAAGGCAAAAGGTTTGCCTGGCTTCATCGCTACTTTCCAGAAGCCAATCTCTCCCAATTCTTCCAACACTTCACGGGTGTAATCCGCTTCACCAACGGAGACTCCTCCGGAGGTAATAATGGCATCGGCCTCTTGGGAAGCGCGTTGCAAGGCATTGGTGATGGCCTGTTTGTTATCGGGCAAAATACCCAAGTCCAAAATTTCCAGATCCAACTGATCGAGAGCAGCCAATAGGGCAATGCGGTTGCTATCGCAGATATCGCCTTTGCCCAGGGCTTCGCCGGGCTGACGCAGTTCATCGCCAGTAGAGAAAAGGGCAATGACTGGTTTGCGCACTACTGCCACTGTGCCAACACCGGCAGCGGCGAGCAGGGCGATATGGGGAACGCTAATACGCTCTCCGGCCTTAAGCAGGCTAGCCCCTTCGGCAACATCTTCACCGCAGCGGCGAATATGATCTCCAGAGCGAACTTCACCGTTTATACGTATCGACTCTTCCTGGGCATCGACATTTTCCTGCATCACCACCGTATCTGCACCAGCGGGTACTGCGGCTCCCGTCATAATGCGCACGCAAGTGCCCGGGTTCACCACACCGTCAAAAGGTGCACCGGCAAAAGATTTGCCGATCAGCTCTAACGGTAAGCCACTGGCCAAGTCTTCGAAGCGCAGGGCGTAACCGTCCATCGCAGAGTTGTCGCAGGGCGGTAGGTTTACTGTGGAGATAACATCCTCAGCCAATACTCGACCGGCGGCTTGTGCCAGGGGCAAAGTCTCTGTGCCACTGATTGGACTCAATGCTTCGAGAAGTTTTTCGCGGGCACTTTCTATGGGCATCAGACCCGGTTGGCTACAGCAGTCGATAGTGGGCATAGAGAATTTCTCTTACTTCAGTCCTTTGCGGTTAGGGCAGAGTGATCAGTGGTTTCGATCCTGGAAATCAGGGCGTCTTTGATTGACCATCCACACAGCGGCTTCCACACGGGAGCGCATCCCCAATTTCTTCAATAAGTGTTTAACGTGCACCTTCACTGTTGCATCACTAATATCTAATTCGCGAGCAATTAATTTGTTACTCAGGCCATCGGCGATTAATTGCAGTATTTGGTATTCACGACTTGTGAGAGAGGAGAGGATATCCGCTCCGGAGTTATCCGGTTTGCGCAGTGCCGAGGCGAGAATTTCCGTGAGACGCTGGCTGATTGCAAGCTTGCCATGAGTAGCCAGAATGACTTGTTCAAGAATATCCTCGGGCTCCATATCCTTGAGCAGATAGCCATCGGCACCGGCGCGGATACAAGACACCACGTCGGCATTATTATCAGAAACGGTGAGTATCACGATACGTGAGGATACATCCGCAGCGCGCATTGCGCGCAGTGTATCCAGCCCATCCATACCGCGCATATTCAAGTCCAGCAGAATAAGGTCCGGCTCGTGTTGCTTGGCCAGCACCAGCGCTTCCTCTCCGCTACTGGCCTCAGCCACCAGCTCCAGGCCGGGCTCCATTGCAAATAATTGTTTAAGGCCTTTGCGAAATAGCGGGTGGTCATCGACCATCATTACCGTAGCAGAAGAAATCATAGAGAGCCCCGCTTCAATTTGAAAATTGGTTTAAATCTGTACAGTGACTTTACCATAGCGTCCCACCTCGGCACTTACCCCCTAAGAGGTAGCTATTACTCCAGGGCAAAAGGGTTACTTCCTGTTGGTAATTGAGTAGGCTCAAACCCCGGCCCATAGTGGCTGTACGAATCATTTCGAGGAGGAGTGGCCGCCGTGTCTGACATCTACGAGTGGGCCCCGGAGGACAGCAAATTCTGGCAGTCCAAGGGCAAGAAAATCGCAAACCGGAATTTGTGGATATCCATTCCCAGTTTGCTGTGCGGCTTCGCCGTGTGGCTCTACTGGGGCATTATTACCGTTCAAATGCTCAACCTTGGCTTTCCCATTGCCAAAGCCGATCTGTTTACCCTAATGGCCATCGCCGGCCTCACCGGCGCTACCCTGCGAATACCCAGTAGCTTCTTTATTCGATTGTTCGGTGGGCGCAACACTATTGTATTCACCACAGCCCTGTTGATGGTCCCAGCACTCGGCACCGGTATCGCCCTGCAGAGCAAGGAGACTCCACTGTGGGTATTCCAATTGCTGGCGCTGCTGTCTGGTATCGGCGGTGGTAACTTCGCCTCTTCCATGTCCAATATCAGTTTCTTTTTTCCCAAGGAAAAGCAGGGACTGGCGCTTGGCCTGAATGCGGGTCTGGGCAACTTCGGTGTTACCACCATGCAGATCCTGGTACCGCTATTTATGACCTTCGGAGCCTTCGGCGCTGCTGGCGGCGATCCCATGACCCTGGTGAGTAGCTCTGGCTCCCTGATTGGCAAGATACCGGCCGGTTCTGAAGCGTGGATTCAAAATGCCGGTTTTGTATGGTTGCTTTTCCTGATTCCACTGGCCTTTGTGGGTTGGTTCGGCATGAACAACCTGCGCACCGACGAAGTCACCCCGGATGTGGGCAGCTCTATCGGCGCGATGATGAAGATGACCATGATGTTGGGAATCGGCCTCTTCACCGCAATCACAGGTCTGTGGCTGCTGCTTCCCGAAGCGGCCAATGGTTCTGGCTGGGGCGTGCCCAAGGAAATCGTGCTGGTGCTGGTAATCACTGCCACCGTGTTCGGTTTGAAACTGCTGCCCGGTGAGATCAGAACCAGCCTGCAACGCCAGTACCGCATCTTCAACAACAAGCACACCTGGGTAATGAGTGTGATTTACACCATGACCTTCGGCAGCTTTATCGGTTTCGCGGCGGCCTTCCCCCTGGCTATCAAAGTGATCTTCGGGTACAGCCATGTGATGGTGGACGGGGTTATGACTCACGATACCATCAACAACAATGGCCCCAGCGCCCTGATGTACGCCTGGATGGGGCCATTTATCGGCGCCCTGATTCGCCCGGTAGGTGGTTGGATCTCCGACCGTATCGGCGGAGCCCTGGTTACCCAAATCTGTGCTGCAATCATGGTGGCTAGTGCCCTGGGTGTGGCTTACTACATGAAGGCCGCCTACGGCTCAGCCACGCCGGAAGAGTTCTTCCTGCCCTTCTTCCTGCTATTCCTGGTGCTGTTCGCCGCTACCGGTATCGGCAATGGTTCTACCTTCCGCACCATCGCCATGGTGTTCCCGAAAGAGCAGGCAGGTCCAGTATTGGGATGGACCTCAGCAGTTGCCGCCTACGGCGCCTTCTATATTCCCAAGGTCTTCGGCGAGCAGATCAAAGCCACTACCCCGGAATACGCCCTGGCAGGCATTGCCATCTTCTACGCGGTTTGCCTGGTGGTTAACTACTGGTTCTACCTGCGTAAAAACGGGGAGTTCTATAACCCTTAATTCAGTTTCACTCACGGGATACCGTTGCTTCGGGGAGGTTTTTACCTCCCCTTTTTTATGATGCACTGGTGGAGAAGCGACACCTTTTTCACAGCCATTTCCCTCAGCCATTTTAAACCTCCATATTCCGCAGAAGTTTTCAGTACAAGATTATTCAAAGAGAAATAAGAGGCTTACAAACCGGCAAGACTACCGGCCTTAAACTGGGCAAAGTAGGTAGTGCCCTCACGCAGTTCTAGGCGCTCGCAGGAGAGACGGGAAATATCTGCGTAGAACACCTGATCATCAGCGGCTAACTGTAAACGAATGCGGCCATCGGTAAGGTTCTGCTTAGCTACTAAAGTTACCGGCAAGCAGTTGAGGATACTGGACAGGCCCGGCTTCTCTACACTGAGGCTGATATCTCCAGCTTCCAGCAGAAAAGCAGCGGTATCGCCTTTGCGATAATGGCCTGCCACCCTATCTGCAAAGATAGAAATCCCCCCTAAATCCAAAGTCAGCAGACCATCGTTTAGGGATTCCACTCGCGCTTCAATCCGGCTGCGGCAGCTATCCCCTACGCCGTGGTTATCCAGGCGCTGGGCAACTTCAGGTAAAGGAAGTGGTGCGGACAAATTGGCAGAATCCATCCATAAACAACGCTGGGCCAGCAGCTGGATTTCATCAAAGTCGTGACTGGTCCAGATTACCAGCGCCGGATATCGAGCCCAGAAATCCCGTAGGGTCGGCAATAGGCGTCGCAGTACCTGGGCGCGGTCAACCGCTGATAGTGGCTCATCAAATAATTGCAGCGGCGCGTTGTTATAAAGCTGGCGTAATACAGCCACTCGCTGGGCCTCTCCACCAGAGAGTAACTCCACCGGCTGATGGAGTAGCGGTTCAATACCAAAAGCCTTTAGCAGACGACCACACTCGTCCTCGGGCAGTGGCCTACGGCTGTAACGGCGGGCCAGTGCCAGGTTATCTGCCACTGACTGGCCGGCAAACAAGCGGCTGTCCTGAAAGCCCAAAGAAAGCGTTCTTTTGTGGGTAGCCAGGGCGCGGCGTCCGCGCTGCCAAACCGTATTGGCAAAAGTGATATTGCCACGGCAATGGCGCTGGCCAGCCAAAGCAGCCAGTAATGTGCTCTTGCCGCTGCCGGAGGGGCCGGTAAGGCCAAAAACTCCAGAGGCAGGCAGCTCTAATTGCCAGGGAGTCGCAGCGTTAAGCGGAGTCACCAGCCCTGTAACACTCAATCCGTTGGAATCAGAAGTGGTAGACGCAGTACCGAATAGGGGTAAGGTGATTTCCATTAGCCCAGCACCCCCATTACCGGCTTAGCGCGCTCGCTGTTTGATCCGCACGGGGCCAAACTATGTCCCAGCCAACGGGCAGCGAGTAGCAGTACCGTAGTAATTCCCATCAACATCAAAGCCAGCCGGTGCGCCGCACCGTATTCCATCGCCTCCACATGTTGATAAAGAGCGATAGAAACCACCTGGGTCTCACCGGGAATAGAGCCACCAATCATCAGCACTACCCCGAACTCACCCAGAGTATGGGCAAAGGTTAAAGCGCAGGCACTCACAATAGCGGCGCGACTCGCCGGCAAAAGAACTTTTAATAGTGCCGCCCAGGGCGGTATACCCAGCGCTGCGGCAGCCTGGGTCAGGCGCTGACCATTGGCATTAAACGCGGCCAGCAGCGGCTGCACCATAAACGGCAGGGAATAAATCACTGACGCAAATACCAAGCCGGTAAAGGAAAACACCAAGGGGCCATCAAAAAGTTGTGACAGCCACTGCCCGGGGGCATAGTTAGGGGAAAATAAAAGCAGTAAATAAAAACCCAACACCGTGGGTGGCAGTACCAGCGGCAGGGTAATTAATACCTCTATGCCATGGCGCCAGCGGCTCTGCCATTGGCTCAATTTCCAGGCCAAGGGCACGCCGATAATAAACAGGAGTAAGGTGGTTAAGCCGGCCAATTTTAAAGTTAGCCACAAGGCCTGCCAGTCGGCAGCGGCGATATTCATAAGCCACTCCCTCCATCTCTACTTCGATCTTGAGTTAGCAAAACACCGTAACCCAAGTGGTATAACTGCGCCTGCACTTCCCCTGAACGCAAATAGTTAGCGAGGGATTGCGCCTCTTTAGGTCGGCGACTCTGGGTGGGAATCAGCAGCTGCTGTTCAATGGGTTTGTACAAATGCTGCGGCAACAGCCAATAGTTGTCGCGGCCGGCTGCTTGCATCTGGCTGGCGGCGACAAAGCCCAGCTGCGCATTGCCGGAATCCAGCATTAAATAGGCTTGGCCTGCATTGTGGGCCCGGGCCAATTGAGTTTGTTTTTTCTTCCACAAATCCAGGCTTTGCAGCGCTTGCCGTGCGGCACTGCCAAAGGGCGCTACTTTGGGATCGGCTAGTACAATTTTATCAGGCCAGGTTTGCAGTAACTGCTCGATATTCGATTCCGATTTTGGGTGCCAGAGAGCCAGTAAACCCAGGGCGTAAGTCTTACGACTGTTGGCCAGTGCCCCACCCTGCTTTTCCAACAGTTCAGGTCGCTCGCGATCGGCAGACAGGAATAAATCGAAGGGCGCGCGGTGCGCTATTTGCTGGTAGAGCACCCCTGAGCTGCCACTGCTGATTTGCACCACACAGGCATGGCGACGCTCAAATTCTGGCAGTACCTCTTCCAGTGCCGGGCGGAAGCTGGCCGCTACCGCCACCCGCAAGGTGCAGTTATCCGCATTAACCGGCAGCGTGATGGCCACCAGTAAAGCGGATAGCAGCAGGCTCAGCCGGCGGACCACTTTTCCATCTCCGCAGCATCACTGGCCCGGGCTTCGACCCAGCGCTCTGAAGGTTTACCGGACTCATCCGCTACCGCTTCGCGCTTCCAGAAAGGCGCCTCAGTTTTGAGGCGATCCATGATGTACTGGCAGGCGGCAAAGGCAGCCTGGCGGTGGGGGCTGGTAACACCGACAAAAACAATTTCATCGTTGATCTGCATGGGGCCAACCCGGTGGACGATAGTCACACGACCCAAGGACCAGCGATCGCGGGCATCATTGATAATCCGTTGCAGGCTTTTTTCGGTCATGCCCGGATAGTGTTCCAGGGCCAGGCCGCATACATCACTACCGGCATTGAAGTCCCGCACCGAACCCACAAACAGGGCGCAGGCACCATCACCACTGTTGCCTTGCAGCGCAGTATATTCAGCCGCTACGTCGAGGGGCGCTTCACAGACTTCAATACGATCAACGGCTTTCATATTGGCACCACTAACCGCCGGTAACCGGCGGGAAAAATGCAACTTCATCCCCAGCCTTCACCTGGGCTCCGGTTTCTGCCAGCTCCTGGTTCAAGGCCATACGAATATCGTCTCTTTGCAGGTGCGGGCTCCAATCCGGGTGCTGTTCACATAGGGTTTTACGCAACTCGCTGAGACTGCCGGAAAAGTCCGCCAGGGTAGTCTCGCCCATGCCCAATTGCTGGCGCAGACGCGCGAAAAACAGAACCTTTACCATCGCTTTACACCTCTGAAATTGTTACGCCTTGTCCGCAGCATCGCCGCGCCAGTGGCCGCGCTTACCGCCGGTTTTTTGCAGCAGGCGGGTTGGGCCGATCTCCATCGCCGGGTCCACGGCTTTGCACATATCGTAAATGGTCAGCGCCGCTACCGAAGCTGTGGTTAACGCTTCCATCTCTACCCCAGTGCGCCCAGCCAGGCGGCAGAAAGCGGTGATATACACACTGTGTTTTTCCGGCTGTAATTCGAAATCCACCGCTACTTTGGTCAGCGCCAGTGGATGGCACAGGGGAATTAAATCTGAGGTTTTCTTGGCAGCCTGGATACCGGCGATACGAGCTACAGAGAGCACGTCGCCTTTTTTGTGCGCCCCCTGGCTCAGCAGTGCAAAAGCCTCTGCACTCATACTGATACTGCTCTCGGCCAAGGCGCTGCGGTCAGTGATGTCCTTCTCGGTAACATCCACCATGCTGGCTTCGCCGCGCTGGTTTAAATGGGTTAACTGGCTCACGAATTACCCCCGGCTCTCGCAGGGCCCGCTGGCAAAGCGCACATGGGGGATAAAGTTACAGGGCTTGTGGCGGGCATCCAGCTGCTCCAGCAATATGCCTTCCCAAGCCGTGCGGCAGGCTCCGGTGGAGCCGGGCATACAACATATCAGTGTGCGATTCGCGAGGCCGGCGAGCGCGCGGGATTGCACGGTGGAGCTGCCGATATCCCCCAGGGAAATATGGCGAAACAGCTCGCCGAAGCCGTCGACGGTTTTATCGAACAGCGGGCTCAGGGCCTCCGGCGTGGAGTCGCGATCGGTAAAACCAGTACCGCCGGTCACCAATACCACCTGCACTTTGGGATCGGCAATCCAGGCGGAGACCACCGCGCGCATCTGGTAAACATCGTCCGGGGTAATGCGCTTATCCGCGAGCTGATGGCCGGCAGTTTTGAGGGCTTCCACCAGGTACTGGCCAGAGGTATCAGTCTGCTCGTTGCGGGTATCGGATACGGTAAGTACCGCGATATTGAGCGGTACAAATTCTTTGCTAGCGTGTGCGGACATATTCAGTGGTCTCTCAAAAAACTGTTTTCTGTAGTTTTATCCGGCGTACTCAAGCCGAGATAATCTGCCGGCGTATTGATATTGCGATGCCAATCGCCGGCACTTTTTATGGGTATGGATTTGGCCCCCAGGTGACGCAGCAGCGCGCCGACAGAATTGCGCGCACTGCCTTCGACGGCACGGCGCAAATAATCCAGGCAGTCACCATTTAACGGCAGCCACAGGGGAAAAAAGAAGTTTTCAAAATAACAGGGCCGGCCACTTGCCTGCCCCTCTGCCAATAACTCTGCGAGGTGCTCCCGCCCAAGCAGGGGCATATCTACTGGAATCACCAGGGCTGCATCGGCACCGGTTGTCAGGGCTACCGAATAAAGGCCGCCCAGTGGACCCCGCTCCGGCACCAGGTCTTCAATCGCTCCAGGGCGGGCGCCGCTGGTCACGACTTTTTCCAGCGGAAGCTCACTCAGCAATGCCTCGGCATGCTGCAAAAAATTGCCCCGTTGGGGGTGGGCCAGCAGGGCCTTGTCTCGGCCCATCCGGCTGGAGCGGCCGCCGGCCAGCACCACGCCGATTGTCGATTTGCCAACGAAAGCCCTGGCCATAACCCTAGCCCCCCAGCATCGCCAGGTTGCGGGTAGCGCCGGTAAAACCTTCGTGCAGCTGGTGGCCTGCGGTCTTATCCACAATCAACTCGCGGATATGGGCCGCCAGTGCCTCGCTATCGCCATCGGCAATGATTTCACGCATATCAAAGCCCTGGTCGGCGAACAGGCATAGGTGCAACTTGCCCTGGGCCGATATCCGCAGGCGGTTGCAGCTTGCACAGAAGTCTTTGCCGTAAGGGGTAATCAGGCCGATACGACCGGCGTAATCCGGGTGGAAATACTCCCGCGCCGGGCCGGCATCGCGGGTGCGGATCACCTGCTCCCAGCCTTCCCGCAGCAACAAGGTTTCTATATCGCCACCGGAGACATGGTTGCTGGCGAAGAACTCGCGGTTATCGCCGGTGCGCATCAATTCAATAAAGCGCAAGGTCACCGGAGTCTCACGAACCCAGGCGAGGAAGTTATCCAGCTCGGCCAGGTTGTACTGGCGCATCAGCACGGCGTTGACCTTGGTATCAATACCCAAGGCCAGGGCGCGATCCAGGCCTGCTAAGGCTTTATCCAGGCGATTGTGGCCGGTAATATGGTGGAATTGAGCCGGGTCGAGGCTGTCGATACTGACATTCACCTGATCCAAGCCCGCGCGGTGCCAGCCGTCAATCTGACTGGGCAGGCGGTAACCGTTGGTGGTGATGGCTAAGCGGCGAATCTTATCGCTAGCGCGCACGGCTTCGAGCAGCGGCACCAGGTCTTTGCGCAGGGAGGGCTCTCCGCCGGTAAGGCGCACCTTTTCCGTACCCAGTGAAGCGAAAGCGCGCACTAAAGTGCCCACCTCAGCCACTGAGAGAGGATTTTCCCCTTCCAGGGAACGTCCGCAACCGATGCCCTCGGGCAGGCAATAGTTGCAACGGTAGTTGCAGATGTCCGTCACGGACAGGCGCAGGTAGTAAAACCTACGGCCAAAATTGTCTTGTAACATTAAACGCCTTTCCAATGTCGGGAGGCCGCGCAGTTTCCCGCTAGACCCTGGTGGCCGGTACGGCCACGGTCCCGGCACCTTGCAACGTCAATAAAAAACGGCGCTGTTTAGGTAGCGGGACTCGGTGTTTAAACTGATGTCAGTGTATCAAGCTGGTTAATTTATGCTTGGGGCAAAGGTGGTACTCCCTAGGTACTCACAGTGATGCCAACCGATAAGGGAAATAACATCACAAAATAGAAATTCAGTAGGCAGAATGGCTAAAAACCGAAAAATTCCCCTAAAGAAATTCGTCGGTTTTTATAAGTAAAACCCCGGCCAGAGCCGGGGCCTCGCTATGGAGCGGCTTTATTTAATTAAAAATTGGCGGTAACCATTAACCAGAACTTGTCGGTATCCACGTTGTGATCGTCAGCCTGGTAAGAGGCGTATTTCACCAGTGCAGAAATTTCCTCTGTCAGCTTGCGGCCGTAGCTGATATTCCACTCATGGCCATAATTTGCGGAACCTTCATTCGCATCAAAATTGTGATAGGCCATATTCAACTTGCCACCCACAAGTTTCATAGCACCGCTGATATACATATCCTCAATGCCTTCACCTGGAGTCACCAAGAACTGGTCGGTGAAACCTTGAAATTTATGCAGGGTAGCCAGCGGCGTTTTGAAACCAACGCCATTATCAGAACCCAGTACTTCATAACCGAGTTTTGCGGTTACCGGGCCCAGGTCTGCGCCAACTTCCGCCAGATAGTAGTCGGCATTGTAGTCGAAGGGGTTGTCCCCGGTATCGTCCTGGCGCGCGTAGCTTAGATTAGCTTTTACAGGGCCAAAACTTCCTTTGTAATCCACCCCATAGGTGCGGCTGGAATTATTCACAAAATTTTCTAAATCCAGGCTGTAAACAAAACCGCTGACTTTATGGTTTTCGGCCACCGGGTAGCTGGCATGGAGTAGCTGGATATTGCCTTCAAATTCGGCGCCGGCGCTATCTTCACCAAAAACCCGGTTTACGTTGTACACGTAGCTATAGTCCAGCTGCAGGCTGTCGGCGCTGCCATACTGATAGCGTATGCCGTCGTAAGTCTGCTCGTTCTGCCTCCAGCCAACACCGCCAACAAAGCGCTGGCCATCTAGGTTAATACGCTGGCGACCAGCAGTAATTATGGAATTTTCTCCGTTATAACGGATATAGGCCTGGTTAACCTCTGTGCCATCTGGATCGGCCACTACCGGGTAATTAGTTTTACCATTGACGGTGGAGTTGTAATTGTCGTTACCGACTGCAGTAACATCGTCCATCTCAAGAAAACCACTGAAGCCGCGGTAGCTGCCACTGCGCCAGTTGAGGCGGGTTCTCAGAGTGGACGCGAGTGCATCCCCATTAATACCATCCTGGTCATAATCTTCCTGGTCGACGATCTCTACGCGATAACGCAGATTCAACCCGACTTCACCGGATTTAAGCGCGTCGACAAGAGTGGCATTTTCACCATCCTGCGCAGCGGCCTGCAATGCGACTGTGCTGCAGGCCCCCAACAGTAAAGCACCGAAAATTTTGGGAAATCTGGAAATGGTCATTACGCTTTTCCTTTGCAACAACGGAGTGACAGTGACAAATTACAATTTTTCAGACGTGGTTGAAACCACAGTTTTTCTCGGTAGAAAAAATAAATACTTCCTACCCTTTACACACACTTAATTCCATTTTGGTAGTGGGCGCTACCTATCTGGCAAAGCCGCAGAGTTACTCGCATCCTCATGCAAAAAATTATTTTGCCTGGCAAAGGCCAAACGCTGTTGATATTGCTCCCTCTGGATTGCCAGGTACATTACCAACATACAAACTGCCAGTACGCCGTAGAGCAACATAAACGCCGCACTGTGAATACCCACTAAATCCTGTGCGATACCAAACAGGACCGGCAGAGTAAAACCACCCAGCGCACCGATTGTGGCTACAGTGCCACCGACACTACCCATATGTGCCGGAAAATTATCGTGTAACGCCTTGTAAACTGAAGCGCGACCAAACCCCTGGGCAATACCAATCACCAGCAACAGCAGGGTAAACAACTCAATGCCCACCTCGATATTTAGATGCACATCCCGTTCCACCCCGTGAATCGTCATACTGGTTGGGGGGTAACTGAGAAAAAACAGGCATACCAAGCAGGTCCAGAAAACACTCCAATTCACCGTGCGCGCACCATAGCGATCTGCAAACCAGCCACCCAGCGCACGCAGCGAACTGGACAGGGCCACAAACAGCAGGGTCAGCGCCATCGCCACCTGGGTACTGACTTCGTACACCGCCAGGTAGTAATTCGGCAGCCACAGTAAAAGTGCGAGAAAGCTGCCGAAGACAAAATAATAATAGAGCCCATAACGCCACACCTTGATCTGCATCAGTGGCCTTAGATGGTGCTGAATTTTTGCCTTGTTGCGACTGCGCATATAGCGGGTTTCTTCAGGTGCACAAAATTCGAATAACACCACCATAAGCAAAATACCAACCGCATAAATCGGCCCAATCCATTCTCGCCCCAGCCAATTCTGGATCGCTGGCGCCAGGGCCAGGGTGATAGCCGCCCCCGCATTGCCTGCACCAAAAATGCCCATCGCCGTGCCCTGCTGCCTCCTTTCGAACCACGGAGTGATATAGCGAATACCCAACACGAAGGAGACCCCGGAAATCCCCAACCACAAACCGGCCAGCAGGTGCTCACCGTAACTCTCGATATAGGGCAAGAGTAAAAGTACCGGCTGCAGTAATAGCATTTGCAAGAGGATGAGTTTTTTTGCAGAGAAATATTCCACCAACAGGCCGGCGGGAAAACGCAGTAGCGCACCGCTCAGGATCGGCGCGGCCAGTAAGATGCCGTATTCTGTGGCTGAGAGGTCTAGCTGCTCGCGGACTTCTACTCCAAGCACTGCATAGAGTGTCCACACGGAAAAGTTCGCAGCAAACATGGCCGAAGCAAATATCAGCACACGCCCGGCGAGTTGCTGGGTATATTGCACGGCGGGCTTCTCCTATTTTTTCAGTTTTCGGGAAAATGATTTGGTCACCACATCGGCTGCCCGATCAATACGTACCTGTTGCGCCACCACGAACGGATTGAAAAGAGCAGTATTGGTAAAGGCCACCTGCCAGCAAGATGCATAAAAACCCCGGTAATCACAATTACTCCCAAAAACTCTCCGCTCACAAGCCGATTTTTTATGGCTACTCAACAAGGGGTAAATCTTATTCAATAGGCAGCAGCTCCCCTTAAAAGGCACTACCCCAAATGGGCTAATCCCGAGCAGCAAAGCCTTTATTCAGTACCCAACTACCCCCTTTGTGTACTTTCCCTGTAGCGCTGCTCAAATACTATCGGCCATGACCCTATCCACCTCTAAATTTCTGAGAAGCCGGAGAAAATAGTCATGAGTCAATCCAGCGGCCTCAATTTATTTAATTGGGGCGATCCCAAAATAAAGACGCTGCACGTTACTTGGTTTGCGTTTTTCCTGACTTTCGTGGTGTGGTTCTCCCACGCTCCGCTGATGGTCTTTATCAAGGAAGCGTTCGACCTCACCAGCCAGCAAGTAAAAGCCCTGTTAATACTCAACGTGGCACTCACCATTCCCGCCCGTATCATTATCGGTATGCTGGTGGATAAATTGGGGCCGCGCCTGGTGTACAGCGGTCTGCTGATGACCTCATCTTTAATCTGTTTGGGCTTCGCCACCGCAGACAGTTATGAGTCCCTGGCCCTGTTCCGCTTCCTGCTGGGATTTGTGGGTGCCGGCTTTGTAATTGGTATCCGCATGGTGGGTGAATGGTTCCCAGCCAAACAAGTCGGCCTGGCAGAAGGTGTTTACGGCGGCTGGGGGAATTTCGGTTCTGCTGCCGGTGCCATGACCCTGCCCACCATCGCCCTGCTGTTCGGCGGTGAAGACGGCTGGCGCTATGCCCTGGGCCTCACCGGCATCATCGCCGGCCTGTACGGCATCATCTACTACCGCGTTGCCCGCAACACTCCTAAAGGTTCCACTTACTTCAAACCGAAAAAGAGCGGCGGCCTGGAAGTGACCAGCAAGCGGGATTTCTACTTCTACCTGCTGATGAATGTGCCCATGTACCTGGCACTGGCAGCGCTGGCTTACAAACTGTCTCCCAGCGGCGTAGCCCTGCTGAGCCAGAATGCCACCTACGCAATGTGGGGACTGCTGGTAGCACTGTTCGCCTTCCAGACCCGTATGATCTGGAATGTAAACAAAGACCACCTGCGCGAAGGTGTGCCCGAGCTGGAGAAATACAACTTCAAGCAGGTAGCCATCCTCGACCTGGCCTACTTCGTCACCTTCGGCTCAGAGCTGGCCGTGGTTTCTATGCTGCCCCTGTTCTTCCTGGAAACCTTTGAAGGATTGAGCCCGGTGAAGGCCGGCCTGCTCGCCTCTGGCTTCGCCTTTATGAACCTGGTGGCCCGCCCAACCGGTGGATACTTCTCTGACAAACTGGGACGCCGCCGCAGCCTGATGTTCCTGATCGGCGGCCTGGCAGTGGGTTACTTTGTACTGAGCCAGATCAACGGCGGCTGGTGGATTCCCGCTGCGGTAGTGGCCACCATGTGCTGCTCTTTCTTCGTGCAGGCCGGTGAGGGTGCCGTATTCGCCGTCGTACCCCTGGTGAAGCGTCGCATGACCGGGCAGATCGCCGGTATGGCCGGAGCCTACGGCAACGTGGGTGCGGTTACTTTCCTAACTGCCCTGTCTTATGTCAGCTACAGCCAGTTCTTCCTGATTATCTGCGGCGCAGCAGCGGTGATCTTCTTCGCCTGCCTGTTCCTGGAGGAGCCCAAAGGCAATATCGCCGAAGTGCTACCGGATGGCACAGTGCAGCTGATCAGCGTGGAGTGATCGGAAAGCTGTTATCCAGCAACAAACGCAAAGGAGGGCCAATGGCCCTTCTTTGCGTTTGTTGCTGGTCTGAGGGGACGAAAAGAGAGTGGAGAAAGCTGTGAGCGAAACCAATTCCGGGGTGCAAACAGAAACCGAGGCAAACCCCGAAGCCCAAACACCGCGATTGAGCCACGGCCTCTGCACCAGTGCCGGCATCAAACCGCAGAACGAAGATGCCGCAATCTATCACTGGCCAGATAACCCGCACTTGCAGGAGTACCTGGGCGCAGTCGCCGCACTGGCAGACGGAGTCAGCTCTGCCGAAGCCGGCGCCCTCGCCAGCCACACCGCCACCGAGCAGTTTGTGCGGGACTACTACAAGGTGCCGGATACCTGGTCTGTGGCCCACGCCGGACAAAAAATCCTCGCCTCCATTAACAGCAAGCTATACCGCAAGAGCCACGACTTTCCCCAACAGGAAAAGGGCTTCCTCTGCACCTTCTCAGCCCTGATTTTTAAATCCCGTACCGCCCACTATTTCCATATCGGCGACAGCCGTATCTATCACCTGCGAGGCGACAATCTTAAATGCCTCACCCGGGACCACAACATCACCCTGGCCCACCGCCAGCAGATGCTATCCCGCGCGCTGGGCATGGATACCGGCCTGCAAGTGGATTACGGTCAGCTCAGCCTGGCTAAGGACGATGTGCTGCTGATTACCAGCGACGGCCTGCACGACTTTATTAAACAGGATCTACTGCGCGAGCTGCTGGCAGAGTCCCAAATAAGCGAACAGGAAACAGCGGAAACCCTGGTGCGCCTCGCCGAGGAAAACGGCAGTGACGATAACCTCTCCGCATTAGTGGTAAAGGTAAAAGCATTGCCACAAACCACCCTGGACGACTACAGCCGCCAGCTTACCCGCCTGCCCTTCCCGCCAGAATTGGAACCGGGCATGGTATTGGATGGTTACCAGGTAGAGCGGGAGCTGTTCTCCTCCCAGCGCAGCCAACTGTACCTGGTGCGCGACAGTGCCACCGGGGAAATCCTGGTAATGAAAACCCCCTCGGTAAATTACGAGGACGATATCCACTATATCGACCGCTTTATTCAGGAGGAGTGGATAGGCCTGCGTATTCGCAGCCCCCAGGTAGTGCGCCTGCACCGCCAGACCCGCCCACGAACCGCGCTCTACTACCTGATGGAGTATGTGCAAGGCAGCACCCTGGAACAGTGGATCACCAATAACCGCTTTCCCAAACCGGCGGAAGCGTTTCGTATCCTTAAGGAAATTGCCACCGGGCTGCAGGCCTTCCACGATCAGGAAACCATTCACCAGGATTTGCGCCCGGCCAATATCATGATCGACGGCGACGGGCGGGTAAAAATTATCGATTTCGGCTCGGTCTATGTAGCCGGCAGTGCCGAGATTTTCCACCCCCTGGAACACCCGGAAGCGCTGGGCACCGCCAGCTACTCCGACCCCCACTATATCCTTGGGCACAACAGCGGTATTCGCGGCGATATCTATGCCCTCGCCACTATTGCCTATGAAATGTTTACCGGCGAACTGCCCTACGGCGAGGAGATCGAAAACAGCCGCTCCCACGCCGACTTCGAACGCCTGCGCTACCGCACCGCCAGCCAGTTTAATCCGGTAGTCCCCATCTGGTTCGACCGCGCCCTGGAGCGCGGATGCAGTATCGACTTGGAACAGCGCTACTCCACCCTGACGGAATTTATACGCGACCTGACCAATCCTAACCCGGATTACCTAAGGGAAGACCCTACTGAGAAAAGAGATGCTTCCCTTTTCTGGAAGATTCTTTGTGGGATTTGGGTGGCTACTTTATTGGCGGTGGCAGCGCTGTTTTCTTCTAGTGGTTGAGACCTGGGATACCAGGTACGATAGACCTACTTAAGAATATGCAGACTCAGAATATCTATTAAGGGCTCTGGTTTAGCAGATAGTTTTGGGCGTATATCATCCATCACACTTTCTCCGTTTCGCTTTGATATACACCGCTGCACTTAACGATTACATATTTTGTTATTAGTGCAGATCAAGAGTAGCTTCGTAAATTCATAGTAACGGATGCGCTTGCATATTGATTCTTTAATAGTTTAATTCTTTAAAAAATGAAATATAGTACAGCCGTAATATGTCCACTAAGGTAGTTTTTTGCCGATGCTGGCCAACCTGCTGAATGATATGTCTTTTTCTGGTTAAGGTGGCTTCCCATTCTAGAAGTATGTTAATAAGTGATATGATGCAGCTTCTTTTGAATACGCTGTTATAAATCATTATGAGTACCGAAGAAATATTTAAAATAGCTGCAGCAATTATCGCTTCATTAGGCGGCAGTGCATTATTACTTGGCGCTTTCTCTCATTGGTTAGGAAGCTTATGGGCTAAGCGAATGCTGCAAAATGAAAGAGCAAAGCATGAAGAAAGCCTTCAAAAATTAAAAGCTAAGAATGAGGCTACCTTAGAAGATTTGAAAGCTCAAATAGACTCTCTGAAACAAAAAGAGTTGAATCGCCACTTTGATAAACTAGCGATCTATAAAGATGTAATTCATATTGTTTCAGAAATTCTACGAGAAATAGAAGCTGTTGCTACATCAAAGCAAGAATCTATCAATTCAGAAATTGAGCATTCTTTTTCATTAAATCGAAATAAAGCTTATGGTTACATATCGCTAGTTTCATGCCAAGATGTTTTGGATAGATACAATGAAATGATCGACTTCTTTTTACCTTTGCTTTACGAAGGTGGGCAGGCAACATGGGCTGAATTGAGAGAAAAGGCTGATTCTATGTTAAATGCCATGCGTGTTGACCTTGGAATAAATGAAGGCGAAGTCATGTACAGAGGTACAAGATGATTTAAAACAAGTACTCGGACACAATTTATGCTGCGCTTCAATTTACTCGGTGTTCCGGGCGTTAAGTGTCTAGAGCATTAATATGATTTCGAAGCCTGATCTGATAAAGATGTTATGGGGTATCGCAGTCCACAATAGCTACTAGGTTAACTTAAATATCAAAATTGTTGGCGACGGTGGAGAAATTATTGCAAAATAAGAGCAGTATATTGCACGTAAAATTGGATTTAACTTCCTACAAGTTAAATCCGAGTTAAATAAATTTAGTGTGAATAGTAGTATTGATATCCCAGCTATAGTTTTGTATAGAAAGATTCCAAAAATTTTAAAAGGAACAAAGGCGGCCAAATATCTAGATATTTGTATTGAGCAACCAAGGCTATTTAGAAATGAAAATAATTAACAATTTTATCAACGAACGTCACTGCGTGGTTGGATAGCCGATGGGGTGGCCTTGCCCGCATACTGCCCGTTATAAGACAATATGTGAATGAGAAAACATGATGAAAGTAGCGGCTTCTATATTAATTATATTATTTTTAGGGAGTTGCTATCTCATTTGGCTAGATGATAAAAATTGGAGAGACATAATACCTATAGAATTCGATCTAGGTAGCACGCTTCACAGTAACAGTGATTTACAAGGTATAAGAGAAGCTTGTGGTGTTCATATATATGAGCTTGAAGAAACAACTTTAGATAAAATCAAAGCGGAGGTTCTTGAATTTCTCAATACAGCCAAACAGGCACGAGGGCATAGCAGATTTTATTATAGCTATGGAGAATGGATGCATACTCCAAGAAAGGATTGGACAAGACCTGAAAACTGGGCCTATGAACTAATGTGCGTAAAGATGCCTGCAAAGCTACAAGGAATCATTATTGATAGTGCAACAGCACCTGGCTCTTTCTACTCCCACGGGCAAGAGAAAGTTCTTATGATAATACTTGATCAAAAAATCTTGGTTTTAACGCACAATGGTTAAACTATAATCATAAAAAAAGGACAAGCGGACAAATCACTCCGTTTTCTGCTTCGTAATTTGCCGCTCTTTCAAACGTCCCGTAATCGCGAAACACTTTTTCACCGATCTTCGTTTCCCAGAATAAACCCTTTTTGTAAGCGAATATATATTTCCTCACGATGAACGGATAGGGATTTAGGAGCACGTATCCCTATCTTCACCTGATTACCCTTAACTTCCAATACAGTGACTGAGACATTGGCTCCAATCCTTAAGTTTTCACCTGTCCGGCGCTTTAAGATCAACATAGTTATTTCCTACTGACACTCAAACCATGGGTAAACCTTCTCTGATGGAAGGCTGAGAAAGTAACTTTGTGAGGAAATACGGGGTGGTGCGCGGGAACGGTAGGCATAGAAAAAGAAAAGGCAGGCACAACGCTTCCAGAGCTTGGGGAGTCGCACCAAGCCGCTGAATGTACTCCACTTTATTGAAGACGAGCGGGTTTCTAGCGTATGATCCATATAGCCATTTTGATACTTAGTCTATCAAGTTGGTTAGCTGGCCCCTGGTGTTGCTGCACCTTGGGTCAGCGCCTTTTACTATCTCTTACGTCACGCTACCGTTCTCCTTTGAGAAGATGGTTCTTTAGAAAACTCTTAGATGTCTTGATTCTCTCGAATCCCTTTGGTCTTTGGCCATCGGCCTTCAAAAGGCCACCCAATTCCGGCCAAAATACCAATAAATATCAATCGATTTTACGCAGCTTTGACACTAAAACAAACTGAATAAAATCCAATAAGATCATTTTAGTGCCTATATTTTTATGCTCCTTAGCTTAGATAATTTGCGTTATCCATAAGAGTGATTATTTAGATGGTTACTCTTTACTCGCTTTCACGTGAGAACTAAAAGCAATTAATTATTAAAACTGCCACTCAATGTGTCTTTCTTGTGTCGATAGAAAATATCCCAATAGCCTAGGTATTGCAGTGAGACATGTAGGGTTGTCCCTTTTTAGTCGCGATGCCATTCTCATAAAGCACTTAAAATCCCATTTAATCGGTACACTTGTTCCTATCTCTGCATAGGTGTTTTTTCGCCTGTACTGGATAACTTACCGATTGATATATCGGCTCTAGGTATAGTTATTTGCCATTTTGGCATTGGTCGACAAGTGATATGATCCAGCTTCAGTTGAGCACACTATTAAAGCTCTTTGGCAGGAAAGCATGAACTATAGAAATCTACTGTTAAAAAGAGGGTTTGGTTTCCATTAGCAATTCATAGCTAATGGAGATCCATATGGGGTATTTTCGACACCCTAAAACCAAGAACGAGATGAAGCAATACTATGCTTCGTTGGAAAATGAACTAGAGATCCCAATAAAGATTAGAAACCGTCGTCAACCAAAATGTTTACCAAACGCTTGGGATGACTATTTTCCTAGTAATATCTCTAATCGTAATTGGAAGCTTTTTCGAAGGAACCAGTGGAAGGGGTAGTTATCCACTTTAACAGGACGCTCCTGCTGAAAATCATAAGCTCCAGCTTTGACTCTACTTATGTTTTCAGCAGAGCTTGGTGTTGTATACAACCATGATTCAATTTACGGCGACAGCCACCTTGGGCACCATGAACTGTCCAAGCAAATCTAGAAACTGGATCAAACTTTTCGGCATCTTACCAACTAAGAGAAAATAGCTCTTCAAATATAGTGGAAATATTTTGATTTAAGTATAGGAAATACTATGGAAGATTCAGCTTTTCACAATTACCCTTCTGTTATTGGATACTACCAAGCGCTCAGGGAAGAGGTTTGGTCTATTACACAGGAATCATGGCCCCAGACATCAATAAAAGGCATTAGTTTGAAGACAGCAAGACTGGCTGACTCTTGGAAAGAAATGAGAGGATCAAATCTAAGATCTTCGAGAGCCAGTTGGGACTGGGAGCCAGAATTTAATGCATATCAGAAGAAGCCAAAAAGATATGAAATGTCAGTTTGGTTTGAGAATCAACTTTGCGGGCTTTGTTATGGATTTGCATCCAAGCATGGTACAAAGGTAAGAATGAACCTTATCGAATCTACACCGGTAAGACCAAATCCCTTGGGAGAAGGTGTCTTTCCAATATTATCTTTTGGAGCTACGGTTTATGCCAACTTAATTAGTGCTGACGAGGTTTGGGTATTAGACCCAGTAAAAGGTGCAATTGATTACTACGAAAGCCAAGGATTTTCAGCGCCTGAGATTTACCACGGAAAAAGAGTCGGAATGAAAAAATTATGAGTGGTTATAAATTCTCACAAGAAGAGAAAGATCGAATCAATAAGATTCGATCAAAGATGAAGAAACATGCTGAAGAAGTGAAAAAGAAATCAAAGGATACAACAATAGAAGAACCATCGGGAAAACAAACAAATCCAACTGAGATTGACCGTATGAGAGATCGAAAAAATGACGATTAAAGACAAACAGATTAGCAAGGAAGATATTAGAAAGTTTGTTGAGAAAAACAAGTCTAAAATATTGAAAGAAGCTAAAGAGGTTGAAACAGCCATAAAGTCAAATAGATTAAAGAACCAGCAGAAACTATGAATCTTATATATAGTAGCTCTGTATGACACAAGGTAATAAGCTTGGACATGCATAGATTTGTACATCAACACCTTGTAAGTACATGAAACGAAAGATGTAAAATGTCATTTAGTTACGAAGACCTTACTTATATTAGAGCTTCCATTCAGGCATATGAAAGCATTCTAAACCAAACAAGTGAAGAAGAATGGGAAAACGAAGTCGATAAACAATAGGCATAACTACGAAGGATAGATCACCCGCAGCCACGATCTATCCAGATGTAGGACGCCAGTAGCATCCAGGCAAGTAACCTGTTTGGGTTTAACAAACTGAAATCCAATCTGAATCCTGGTGATAAATATTCATAAGGTAGCTCCTGCTTGTGAATACAGTGATTAATATATTTTTTCCAAATTAAAACGGCTTCCCAATATTAAGCTATGTTTATAAGTGATATTATGCTTCTTCTTTTGTATACCACTGTTAGTGGGCAATATCACTATTGAAGTAGAATATTGGTAAACTCTAAATAAATGAATAAAGATAATTTTAGTATCAATGTAGATCTAGCTGAATTTCATGGTATTTCTGATGAAGATGGCTCAAACCCTTACGCTGCCCCTAAGGCCAACGAGAACTCCTTTATTCATAAGGAACTAGTAAAGTTTAATATATGGAGCTACTTGTCAACATTTATATTACTTTTATGGTTCGGATTTTGGAGTTACATAATAATGTCATCTTTAAGAGGTTATGAAACACAATCTCTATCTTATTCCTTATTGGGCGTGACGACTTTTCTTTTTGTATCTCATCTTCTTATATTATTCAAAATTGAATTAGCACGTAAAATCGTTGTTTTTCACGCGTTCTTACTATTATTCGGTTTCCCTATTGGCACGATTATTGGGATAATAATGCTGAAGACATTCAAAGGTAAAAGCTTTCCAAAGGCTATAAATTTAAAAGGTACCAAAAAAAGCTAACGGACACAGGTTGTTGGCCTGGTTTTATCCTGCGAAAAACCAGCCATAATTACAGGAGCTAACTATCTATGAATCAAGAATATTTTTTAATCATTTCTTTAGTTTTGCTGGCTGCTTTCAACCTTTATGCTACATATAGGTGTATACGTTCTGATTACTCACATAGAGTTCAAAAGGCAATTCAATGCAGTTTGGTTTGGCTATTTCCATTGCTTGGCGGCTTGATGGTCATTCATTTTGCGGCACCAATGGATACAAGTCCAAATTATAAATCGCCTAACGTTGCGCCAGGTCAGGATGCCTACCCAGCCTCCAATGGAGGTATAGGATCATACATCAATACTTAGCATGCGCCGGCACAAAGACAAAACATCACATAAATGCAATCAGTTCAAGCAGATCGTTCAATGCGAGCCAGGTAAGATCGCCCAGCCGGTGGCTGGGCTGTACAGCCTACGCTCCGCCTTGAGACATATGACGCATGGGGAGCTTTCAGGGTTGATAAAAACAGGGTTATGCACGCTTCCCATGGAAATTCTGACTCGAGTTTCATGAACGGGTGCAATGCTAGTGCATTATTCACTTTCAACCTTCGGGACAGCGGTCGTCTTTACTGCCAACCGGCTACCGAAGGTTTGGGCGGACCAACTTGCGCATAACAGAGTACTGGCCCGAAGCCGCTATAATCAAATTCGCAGGATAGGCTTCGCCTAGATTGTTATATTCTTGCGAACTGCATGACGGCTCGATCAACTTTAGCGTTAGATGCTTGGCCATACGTTCGGCCACTATTTGACGCGAATGGAGAAGAACCGAAAAATGAATAGTGAACAGGCCGAAGTGTTTCTGGATGAGATGGCCAAAGCGGTATGTGATCCAAACGCTGATTCTAAGGTCACCGACCGCTACTTTACCGAAGACTTCGTGCAGGTTATCGACGACACAACGATTGGCCGATCGCAACTCGATTCGCGTATCAATTTGTTCCGAATGGAGTACTCAGCCGTCAGGTTCGACTACCTTTCCGTAATTGGCGAGGGCGATCGGATAGCTGATGCGAAGGCGAAAGATGGCCAACAGCTCACAATCAAGGTAATCAGCCTGTACACGCTAAGAGACGGTCGGATCTCTCGCGCCGAATCCCTTAGCCGCCTTATCGAAGGGAATCCGGAGGACCTGCAATTACTCGTGCGTGGCGAGTGAGCCGATAGGCCGGCGCGGATCTCGGTTTCACTGGAGACGATAACGCAAACCGCCTCCGGGTATCGTTTTGGCGAAGTCCGCCAGCGTCCTCTCGAATTGCTTAATCAGCTTAAGAGTCGCCCAGAGCTTTATGATCATCTAAGGCAACACCCAAGTGCTAACCAAAGCATCCCCCTGTCCGGTACTCACGTGCCGGCTGGCATGAAGACATACCACATAACAAATGACTATGGTTACTCGTCAAGCTTTTAAGCAATATTTTCATCCCAATAGGTGTTGTTTTTCACCATGGTAGTCAGGATGATAAATTACTTTCTCAGACATGCAATTAGAGCCACATTCTTAAATTTTCCAACGTCGACTAGACGTTTCTACATTGGCTTTAATATGAAGTGGGACTTGATAGCGACATTATGGAAATACACAGGACCATACGCACACGATGTCGACCTACCCATATATAGTAAGTGAGCGCTCTTCGCACTATAAAGGCTACAGCGATTTAGCTCACGAGAAATGGTTTTGTTTGAACGACTGAGTTGTTGCGCAATGGCTCTGGCCCGTTGAGGACTTAAATCTGATATCGTTCGTTGAGGGTCAGCTGGCTGGTGCAGGTTCCATGGGATTGCTGGCTTATTTGCGTGGAAGTTAACCAGCCTACAGCCAACTTTCCTCCTTGGCTATCACCAAGTGTGTCGCTTTTAGTGGGGTCTAGGATTTATGTACTGCAATATATAGGAAAATACCGAATTACAAAACACGGATTATTTACAAACAAATCATTGGGAAACAAATTTCAAGCCCGCGCTGTCCACAAAAGAACTGTTTAATATCAGTATTCCATATGCAAAGACTATCCAATAAAACAAAGTCGCCCTGCATAATTTTTGCTACTGCCATTATTGAGCTATCTGATTCTGATGCTACTGTTAAGTTTGGTAAATATGGGGTATTGGATTGAAAACCGAATAATGCAAGTATATTGTAGACTTCTGTAGCCGTTGGACCATAGCTAAGTACGCTATAGTCAAATCCAGCTATTCCTCTACTAGTAAAAGTCAAACTATTAATAAATATTTCTCTTTCTATTTCCGATAATGCATTCAAAGGTGATTTCTCAGTTGGAGTAATCTCTAAGTATTTTTCTAATTCTAATTGATTTTTTATTGGAGCAAGCTGGTAATCCTTTTCTCTTTTATCCATCCAATATTTTTGTTTTTGTTTAATTAAACTACTGCGCGTAAATTTTTCGCCTTGACTTTTTAGTGAAGCATCTAGAGAGAACGCTGACTGTAAGAAAAAGAAAGATAGTACTGCAATAACTAAAATAGTTAGTGTGAATGCCTTCATATTATGCCTATTTGTAAACGATGACATTTGGTTCAACGCAATAATAGCGCTAATGATAGATATTAAGTGACTATATTGGCAATCTGAGTGACAAGCTTTAAAGTCTATCTCAAACCTGTTGAAAGAGAGTAATTTTGCTCTTACAAACCTAAAAAATGTGATCAGATCTCTAATTTACTTATTAAGGTATCAATTTTTCAGCCCTAGATGACAGCATTATCATCTACAGGTTTAGCTGTTTTACAATGCTAATGGCATTCTTGATACGTCTACGGGTTTATTTTTCATTACATAGAAATATTGAGTAGTGATGTTATCAATCTCGGTAAAGTCCATTAGCCACCCCTATTCATTACAGATATTTGTTTTTCAGAACGATTCAAACCGACATTCCTGAGAGCATTATTCAGTGCTTCAGGTTCTCCCTCTCGTGGCCAACCAACAAAGTATTCGATAAATTTACCATCAGAAAAGAAATAAAATGCCGGAGTTCCTATGTTGCTACGCAACTCAGGTAACTCAGACCATGGTGGAGTCTCATGCATCAAACCTGTGGGTAAGCTTGGATAATTTCGCGACCAATCTAGGAACCCCTCAATATACAGTTTACCCCTAGGCTCAGTGAGCCAATATGAGTATTCAGAGAAGATCTCTAATAGCTCCTCATCAACAATAATATGTTGAGCTGCTGAAATGGAAAAACTACATAAGGGGTTTGATGCAACCAAAATGAATGGGCCATTGTCTGGTATGCTAAAAGCACTCTGTTTAATAGAGTTCTTCTCGACTTTCCAAATTGTAGGATGCCTAGATGTTTTTTCGCTAACCCTATGAACTTCCGGTATAACTTGTAAATATCCAGAACTTTTTTGTTCAACCATGTTGCTGGCTAATTCAAATTGTCGAGTTGCAATATAGGCCTCCTGCAGAGCAACTAAGTGACGCTCTTTCACAAGATTTTTTATCTTTAAATAATGTAATACTCTAGCCATATCTTTGGCGTAATTGACATCTGGATCATAAGCAATAGCGGTTTTTGTAGCTTGAAATAGGTATTCCAGTTCAATTCCACTAAAATCACTTAAGGCTTCAGAATTTATAATGGGACTAAAGTTATCTGAGTAAAACTTCTTAGGTAATTTGTTCCCACTTGGATCCATTCGTGTATCTTTGTAGATTTGATTTATTTGGTTGTAAAGGCTCTTTATTGGTTTGTTTGTACTTGCCCAAACCTCAAAGCTTGCATTAAAAATTAGCATCACAAAAACCAATATTTTTATATTATTCATTTTTAATCATCTATTTTAAAAAAGGAGATGAGGTTATTATTATTTCTTACTGCGAAATCCTGCATCTACTACAACTGTGAAAATCGAATTGAATGAAGCATGTAAATATTTCAGTAATCTAACCAATAGACCTCCTCATAATGTAAATTTTAGATTCGTAAACCCAAGTATGATTTTGAAATCTCATCCAATTAGATAACAATCTCAATATATAGAGCTAACCCTTCTAGCCTTCTTGATATCCCCACTCAGTTGAGTGGGGATATCAACCTAACTAACTATCAGGTGCACCAAGCAGGAAAGCAAGTTTGAAATGGAGTAAAAAGACAGGAAAATTGGTTAATAGGGCTATTCCACCTACATTGATAATCAAGCAACTGGGATGCGACTGGCATAGTATCGGCCGCATTCATTATCGATTTATCCGGTCCGGATGTTACTGATAAACCTGGTAAAAATGGAGTGACGGATTGAGACCCGAATAGCGCTAAAATGCTATAAACTTCGGTAACACTCGGTCCATAAGTAAGTGCACTGTAATCAAATGAAGCGAGACCTTTTTTGGTAAAGACCAAGCTATTAATAAATATATCTCGCTCTATTTCCGGCAGAACTCTCAGAGGACTATTCTCTATTGGAGTAATAGCTAAATAGTTTTCCAAATCAACTTCATTTTTTATTGGGGCCAATAAAAAATCCATTTCTATTTTGGCTTTATACCCAGATGACACATCTGTAGAAAGTGCTTGGTGAGAGAGAAGCGAGAATAATATTGCAACTACCGATAGGTGTAAGTTTAATTTTTTCATTTAACGCATCCTTACGAAAAAACAAATATTGAAATTGACACAAAATTTACAACATGATTATTTTGCAGTTACTGTTGCTAGTAAGTCAATAAAGGCAAGTTAATTTTTTACCATTTGGCGTATAAAGCATCACATTATTAAACCAGCGATGCTAGATCCAGCAGTAAGTCTCTAATATTAAATTTACTGGTTTTATTGGCGATAACATCGACTTCTTTGCCTCCCTAAAGTGAGCAATTTCGACAGCATCCAGCTGGTCAGCTTTGGCGAGTTGCTCTGTTGACTTTACAAAGTTTCTTACATTTGAATGATTGCAAACAACTATAGGCAGTCCCGCCTTGTGAGCAGCACAGACAAACTCCAATTCAAGCCTTCCGGTGGACTCTATAAGTACTCTTCTGGGTTTAAGGCACTACAGTTGTTGAACGGTGTCCTTAATACCATATTTATCATTGGTAACAGTAAAGAATTGGCCAGTTGATATCACAAAAATATCGAGCTGTATGCTACTAGCATCGATACCGATATTAATCTCTTGAGGTTCCATAAAATATAGGTATTTCGGGCTTGAGTCCCACATGACTATTCGAGTTATGCCTAATGAGTGTCTGTTACGTTCATACTTGTTATCGGCCTTTATGAACCGACAATGCAACGAACTGTGGCAGAAAAGATCTTCGGTGACCGGCGAAGGTGTGTCTCAATTTACCCGTTAGCGAAAAGGGTTTTCAACATTTGAATCGAACTAGAACAACCATACAAACGCAGCTTTCATCTGAAAATAGCGCGGGCTGGGACGATCTATACATCGCTTCGCTCTGTTTCGGCCGCCCATATGCTCAGCGTTATATTCCACCCAATTTCAACCCCGCCTGTTGGCGACACGCTTGCAATAATTTTGTAACGGAACTCTCGTTACCTATGATTCTTGCTATGGCTACTGCACCAATGAGCATTGCAGTTACTGACAAAATATCATCTTCGTCGCAATCAACATAGCTTTTGGCGTATTCCAAAATTGCTTTGTTCATGCCATCGTAGATGCTTGCGTAAGTTGCTTTTGTTTCTTCATCCTGCATGGTTATATCCGTAGCTAAAAATGCAAGTGGACATGGGTATTCACCCCGCACATGCTCTAAGCTAAGGTATCCATCAAGCAGTAGGCATAGCCATTCCTTATCGGTAGTGCCATCTGGTTTAAGTTCGGCAAGCTTAGTGCCATTGACTGCAAATTTTAAGGACTCACGATACAACACCGCCTTGCTGTCAAAGTGAGCATAAAACGCTCCTCTGGTGAGCCCGCAATCTTTCATCACTCCATCCACTGTAACGCCATCAAAACCCTTGACCGTAAAAAGCCTGAACGCGCTTTCAAGAATTCGTCTACGAGTAATTTCCTTATGCTCTTTTGTATAAGGCATGAGTTCTTATGTGCCTACAATTTAATATGATCTGTATCATATATTATATGTCGTTTAACATGTAGCCTTACCTTAAACCGAAGAAAATATAATAAATGAATATAATCAACGGTTATATTTCACGGAGATGCGAAATTGAATAAAATAAAAGGCGGCTGTCATTGTGGTTCTGTAGCATGGGAATTTAATCTTCCTATTAAGACAGTAGTGAAGTGTCATTGCTCTATGTGTAGAAAGTTACAAGGCTCTGATCACAGTACCTATGCTGTTGTTCCAAAAGAACAATTCTCATTATCCAAAGGCGAAGACTCGGTTATCAATTACCAAGCTACCGAAAAATCATACAAAAATTTCTGCTCCACATGTGGAACACCAACCCACCTTATTAACGGGAAGCATTTCCCGGGCGATTTTGTTTTACCATTAGGTATAATTAAAAATTATACTGATGAGCTAGCACCAAAAATCCAAGTGTATACATCAGAAAAGCCTCCTTGGTCGAACATTCATGATGATGTGCCACTATTTAGCTAAGGATATAAATCGGGTAGACGGTAGTTTTTAGCTACCGGCCTCCACACCAGCCATCGTACGGGTCCGCAATGGGCGGCTCCCAGTCCGTAATGGATTTAGGTTCAAGCCTTCACCATGACCAAGGTATTAATCTTGGCATTAGACTACTATGTTGCCGGCTGACTTCTGCCTAATCACCTTGGTCATTACTGACCGAGTCACTGCTATGTTTCACCGCTTCTTTTCCCCGCGATGGTGGCTAGCGGGTTGGGCCTACTTATGAGTCAGCGGCCATGCTGACAGCTTCATACCAGCAGGTTACACAGATCTCCCCTGATACGGGGGTGACTTTCACTACACAACTTCATCATTTACTCTACCCATTAGATCACATGGCTTCAGTGCCCTTGACCACCTCGCCTCTAGGCTAAGCATTAAGTGATGTTTCTATTCGATAATTTGTAGTTTTTCAGTGGCACCCTTACCCAAAGATCTCACCCTGTTGCAGTTGCCATTCGCTGGTAGTTAGCATTTAATGGAATGCCATTAAATGATGATCTTCCTACAGGGGAGTTTCACCCTATTAGTTCACGCCTATGCTGGGCGTACCAAGTGCAAGCAATCTGATCTGCGGTTGCTGTCACCTTTTTTGCCAAAGCTCTGAAAAAAGGCGCCAGTAGCCTCCGGCAATTGAGGCGAGCGTACCTTTCATCGTAATTGGCGCTAATTATTATGCTCTTTCAGGGATCGTGTAAATGTAAGCGTTGGCGGGTTGAAGTTCAGTTAGCTGGACTACTCGAAGGTTTGAATCCGCGCATTTGCGATTGTAATTATTGCCAAGCCAACCCGTCACGTATTATTAGTGATCCGAATATGTCAGTAGTTTTCATTGGTGATGGGATTTTAACTAAACAAAATGGTGATCAGCTTGCTAATTTCTACCATTGCAAAGCTTGTAATGAACTACTAGCCGTAGGCTGCAATATAAATGGTCAACTTCGCGGAGCAGTAAATTCCAATTTATTGCAAGACGTGAATCAACTTGGCAACCCTATTCAAATTCAGCCAAGACTGTTGAGTGCTGATGAAAAGCTTGAACGCTGGGATAAGTTGTGGGGTGTTCTTAATGGGTTTTGAAACTTAAAATGTTAAGGCTTTCGGGCACTGCAGTCCGCAGCTTGAGGCGTAATGAGTCAGGAGTCAGCGCCGATAACGCCTTGGCATTTATATAGGAACTGATATGACTAGGTCTGATAAGTTCTGGGATAGAAAAGCAGAGGAGTATGCCAGGAGCCCTATTTCTGACGAGGCAAGTTATCAGAAGAAGCTCTCAGATACTCAGAAATTCTTTAAGCCTGATATGAATATTTTGGAGTTTGGTTGCGGAACAGGGACTACAGCGATTTGCCACGCTCCACATGTGCAACATATTGAAGCGGTAGATATATCTGAAAATATGCTTGAGATTGGTCGAACTAAGGCCAGGGAAGCCTGCATCGATAATATTAGATTTACCAGAGGTACATTAACCGAATTCAATGCTGAGTCTGCAAGTTTTGATGCAGTATTGGGTTTAAATGTTATTCACTTATTACCAGATAGAAGAGATGTTTTGGCAGAAGCTGCTAGAATCCTCAAGCCTGGTGGCGTTTTCGTAAGTAGTACCGTTTGTATGGGTAATTCCTATATACGGTTTATTAAGCTCTTAGCGCCTCTGGGAAAATTCATGGGCTTAATGCCCGATGTCTTCATCCTAACAAAAGTAAAATTAGAGAAAGAAATTCAAGACGCTGGTTTTACCATTGAAGTTCTATGGCAGCATGGAATGCATGACATGGTAGTTTTCATTATTGCGCGTAAAATATAAATGATCTTTCTAAAACTTCGTTATGTCTCCAGAAATACAAACCATACTTAGATACTTAACAGTGAGGATACTCAAATGAATACAAATGCAGTTTGTTGGTTTGAAATTTATGTAAATGATATGGTTCGTGCAAAGTCATTTTATGAAGCTGTTCTCAAGCAGGAGTTAACTCGATTAGACAATCCTGACGAAGTAAAAGACTTCCCTCAACCCGAGATGTGGGCATTTCCAATGAAACAAGAGCCGGGTGCAAGTGGAGCAATTTGTAAAATGGAGGGTGTTGAAGCTGGAGGTAATAGCACTCTAGCGTATTTTGATAGCGAAGATTGTTCTGTTGAACTGGCCAGAGTCGAGCCAGCAGGTGGGAAGGTAGTAGTGCCTAAAATGTCTATTGGAGAGCATGGTTTTATCGCAATAGCGCAAGATACCGAAGGAAATAATATCGGTTTTCATTCAATGAAGTAGCTAGTTCTCCCCAGCAAACATTAATTCACATTACTGGTTACTTAAATATCATGCATTGCCTTCATCAAGACACTAAGTTGTGCTCAAAATTAAGCCGGCTTACCCTATTGATGAAATTAAAATTAGCGTGGAATAGCTACGGCTAGCAATTATGTGCAGTTAACGTTTTTGGCTAGCCTTACCAAAGTAGCCCAATACCATCCCGTATCCAAAGTGCAACTGACAAAGCCAATACACACTAAAGAACCATTTATTACAATGCAAGAGGATTAGTTTTGAAAGGATTTATAATTCTGACCTCCACTTTATTTCTACTCACCAGCTCTATCGCTTTATCAAGTAGCGTTAGTATGCAAAAAGTATCTGAACGCCTACATATCTTGAGTGGAAAAGAGTACGGAACGAATATTGGCTTAATATCAACGGAAAATGGATTGGTACTCATTGATCCTATGCCAGGAAATAATCAGTTAAGTGCGTTAGATCAAGCGATTCGATCAATTTACGATAAGCCTATCTCCTTCATCTTAAACACACACGCGCATTCTGACCACACCGGTGGAAACGCGCACTTTGAAAAGCAAGGTGGAAAACTGATAGAGAGCAGCTTCAACTTAGATGAACTCACTCACATTAAAGTCAAGTCTCATACAACAATCGACAATATTTATTACCATAAGGAAAGTAATTCTATATTTGTTGGTGATGTATTCGATACCAGCTGGCATCCAACATTTTATGCTGGCGGAATTAAAGGTTTTAATGAAGCCATTGAGGCCATTTTAAATCTGGGTGATGATCAGAGTTTGATAATACCTGGGCATGGTGCTCCAGCAAACAAGTCATCTTTGCTTGAATTCAGGAAAAATACTTTTACATGGATAAATAAAATTCAAGAGCTTCATCAAAAAGGATTGGGTGTGGAACAAATAATGATTGATACACAAGTTAAGGATATTTTGGAAAAGTTCAATATAAATAATAAATCCCCATTCCTACCCCAAAAAGCTTATAAAAGATTTATAGAAAGAACTATTTCAGTGATTAATGAAGAAAATAATAGACAACAAGGAAGCTTATCAGGATAAGTTCATATTAACGCTATTCTTTTTTTTGTCGGAGAAAAACACCACTCCTTGCCCAGAAAATCTTCAGCGCATTGAGGGATATGACCCTAAATATCCAATGAGAGAGTACCGACGACCTGTAGATGGCTGGGTAGTGCTAATTGCCCTGCTTAATCCTGATGGAACTTTGCAAGATATTGAAATTGTAGAGTCAGAGCCGGATAACTTATTTGATTGATCTGCTGTAAAAGCAGTAAGAAGCTGGAAATTTGACTGGTCAGGAAGCTGGTGTAAATCTAAGACTAGATTGAGCTTCAAATTCAATGGCTAACGGTTTACACCTAGGTTGCCCATCAATACACTAGTATAAACCATGAAAAGATATGGCTACAAATTTACCAAGGATGATGGTGGTCTTTCCAGATTAAGCGGACTTAGATTCTTTATCGGGCTGTGTGCTTTTTTCAGTACAATTACCAGCTTGATTTTCTCTGGACAGAGCCAATTAAAGTTATATTTAGCATCACCGTTCGCTTTCTGGCTTGCGGCATTCTTGGCCGAAGTTGCCCCAAAAGTAAGATCCTACCCGGTTATATTTTTCGCAATAACGGCAGGTATAATTTTCTGGATTGATCCGAGAAATGTTTTTATAGTCCGTCAGTGTGAAAATTGGCAGTGTGTTGATATTGAAAATTTGAACGGCAAAATAATATATTTAGGTTTTTGTGGAATAGTAATAATCGCTGCGCTCTGGTCTTTGCGAAGACAGTCACACTAACACATTTAGACATCATGTGACACTTTGATGCTAAAGTACTAGCTGGATATGACACATCAATCAATTACATAGCTTAGGCACCCTATGATAGCTTATAATTTCTGGACGTAAGTTCAAACCAAATCTCTGTGCGACATATACCATCAATCATTGCTGCAAGCCTTATTCCTTCGATAGTACTTTTGTTACTGGCAGGTACGTTAGGATTTTCTAAAATAAACTCAGCCGGCCCAGCATTTATTTTGATTTTTTCAATTCCTATATCGCTAGCACACATGATGATTTATGTACCACTTGCATTAATCATAGAAAGATACTGTGGGTTAAATCTATTTAAGTGTATGTGTCTAGGTTTAATTGTTGGCTCTCTATATCCTGGAATTAATGACTGGCCGTACCCTGATGGCAGTTACATTGGCAGGGTTGAAGATACTTTAATCGGCATAGATGTAATAAAAGCAGTTAATGGCTATCCAACGCTTTGGGGTTGGTTAATTTATCTAACGCATGTACTTACAGTAGGCCTTCTATTTGGGGCTACTAGTGGTTTAGGTTACGGCCTCTTATATAGAAAAGATTAACAAGTGGATTTGTACCTGTACTGGATTAAGAATTCCACTTCAATTTACCCAGTCGCAATCGTGTGCGAACGGTTGGCGAATCTCTGCCCCTCAGTGGGCCTCCCCCGATAAATCCAGGCCGGAGATTTGCGCGGCTTGCACCATTTTTTGCAGATAGTCGCTAGTCATCTGGCGGCGGCGTTTTTCAGTTAGGTATTCCTCGATTCGCTCCGAAACATATTCGTATTCCAGCGGGCGGCCCGACTCGCAGTGTTCCACATATATCAGATGCACACCGTAGGGGGTCTCCACAGGTTCTGCTACCAAACCGGTGCCCTGCTCAAATACTGCGCGCTCGAAGGACGCGACGGTATCACCGCGCCCTACTTGGCCGAGGCTGCCACCGGCTTCGGCGGAGGAACAGGCGGAGTGGGATTGGGCTAACTGGGCGAAGGTCTGTAGCGGATTGGCATCGTTGCGGATCTGCTTGAGCATTTCCTCAGCGGCGGCGCGCGCTTTGGCGCAGGCTTCGGAGTCATCCGGTGCGGCCGGGATCAGGATATGGCGCACTTCGGCGAGGGGATCGGAGCGGAATTTATGTGGGTGGGCTTCGAAATAGGCGCGGCACTCGGCTTCACTGGCCGGGGGCACTTGCAACTCACCTTTCAAAAGATCTGAAACGGCGTGGTCGAAGGCCTCGCTGTGCAGGTCTTCATCGGCGGCGCAAAGCCCCTGCCCTGCGGCCTTTTCCCGTAACAGCCAACCGATAACCAATGCCCGTGCAGCGCGGTAAATTGCTTGGCGCGGGGAGTTGGCGGTCTGGTATTGC
Organism: Microbulbifer mixtoriginis (SeqCode); assembly: GCF_052466715.1. Lineage (NCBI taxonomy): Bacteria > Pseudomonadati > Pseudomonadota > Gammaproteobacteria > Cellvibrionales > Microbulbiferaceae > Microbulbifer > Microbulbifer mixtoriginis (SeqCode). The sequence continues at coordinate 4,378,019 of NZ_CP174288.1, forward strand.
ATCTCCTGATAAATCAGGTCTGCGGGAATTTCACTGCCGTTCACGGCCACGGCTTCAGCCAGTTCGAATTCGTGCCCGGCGGCGTCGGAAGCTAGTAATGCACTCATGACTCTTCTCCACACAAGGCCCACACTTGGCGGGCCTGGTTAACGATTGCTGGGATTAGCGCGCGGCTTTGGCGCGCACTACCTGGTAATTGCGGCGGAAGTACTGCACTGGAACACTCCATACGTGCACCAGGCGGCTGAAGGGGAACAGCAGGAACAGGGTCATACCGAGGAAAATATGCAGCTTGTAGATGATATTTACGTCGGCGATAGCCGCTGCGGCTGCGGAGCCATCGAGGGTGACAATGGACTGGGCCCAGGTCATCAGTTTGAGCATTTCGGCACCGTCCATATGGCCGGCGGAAACCAGGATACTGATCAGGCCGAGGATTAACTGGGCGTAAAGCATCAGCAGTATGGTCAGGTCCATTTTGGAAGTGGTGGCGCGCACTCGCGGATTGGTGAGGCGGCGCTTAATCAAAATGGTTAGGCCGATAAAGCAGATTACCCCGAAGAAACCGCCGATAACCATTGCCATCATCTGCTTGGTGGAAGCTTCAATGCCGAGTAAGTGCCACACCGCTTTGGGCGTAAGCAGGCCGACAAAATGGCCCGCGAGAATGGCAATCACCCCGATATGGAACAGGTAACTGCCGATGCGCAATTGCTTGTGCTCCAACAACTGGCTGGAGCCGGTGCGCCAGGTATATTGATCGCGGTCATAGCGGATCAGGCTCCCCACCAGAAACACCGTGAGGGCAACAAAGGGATAGATGGCAAAGAGCAGCGTATTCAGATAGTTCATCTTGTTACTCCTGTGGTACGGGCTGGGCAGAATTCTGCGCGGCATCTTTGGCACTGGAGGCCCAGGTTAGGGGCTGGCCGTCGCGCAGCTGCGCAGCGCTGGGCCGCGCTATGGACTGGTCACAATTGTTGGCGCCGGTAAAGCTGACCACCTCTTCCTCCCAGATCTTGTCCAGCGCCTCGGGGGTATCGTCGCGCTCCTCATTGGCGACTTCTTCTTTGAGCGCGGTCAGGTCGACGAAGACTCCGGCCATCTGCAAGAGCGCATCCATCAACAGGTGATAGGGGCTCTCGCGCTTTGAAAGGCGCGCGCTCAACAGGGCAATCACATGGGTGATATCGTGCACCCAACCGTAGGCCGCTTCACCTTGGGTGGCGCAGAACTCTAAGTAGGTGGGCAGGTAATCTGGCAGTTCGCGCTCATTCAGTTCCAGGCCGGCGGCTCTGTAGCGGTTCATCAGATCCACCATGGCCTGGCCGCGATCGCGGGATTCGCCGTGGATATGTTCGAACAGGTGCAGGGACACAGCCCGGCCGCGTTCGAACAGGCCGTCGTATTCACTTTGCCAATCGAGCGCATCCATACGCTCGTAATGAGAGATAAACGCCAGCAGCAAATCGCGCAGGGGCTTATCCAGGTCTTCGGATTCCGCCACCCAGTTGGTTAACTCATCCAGGTGCGCCACCAGCTCATCGGACGGGTAATCCAGCAGGCGGGCGATCAGGTTTAATACTTTCATCGGTACTCTCCCCTCGGCTTCAGTCGACCACTTTGGCCGGTATCACTTCGCGCACTGCATTCTGCTTGCCGCCGAAGATATTGGTGCTGTCGTTGCCAGTGCTGCAGCCGTTGCCGAAGCTGAAACCACAGGAGGACTTCATGTCGTAGGCGTTCTCGGCGTAAGCCTTGTGGCTTGAAGGCACCACGAAGCGGTCTTCGTAATTGGCCAGGGCCATATAGCGGTACATCTCTTCTACCTGGGCTACGGTCATCCCGGCCTCTTCCAGCAACTCGCGTTCCTGCACGCCGTCCACATGGATGCCACGCATATAGGCGCGCATCACAATCATGCGTTCCAAGGCGCGGGCCACTGGCTTTTCGTCGCCGGCGGTGAGCAGGTTGGCCAGGTATTGCAACGGGATACGCAGGGTGGAGAGATCGGGGATCTCGGCGCCGCGCCCCACAGTGACGGTTTCCACTTGGCCGGCCTGCACTGCGTTCTGGATCGGAGACAGCGGCGGCACGTACCAAACCATGGGCAGGGTGCGGTACTCCGGGTGCAGTGGCAGGGCGATCTGCCAGTCGATGGCCATCTTGTACACCGGGGATTTCTGCGCGGCTTCGAGCCAGGCTTCGGGGATACCCTCGGCGCGAGCAGCTTCCTGGACATTGGGGTCGCTGGGGTCGAGGAAGATATCGCACTGGGCTTGGTAGAGGGCTTTTTCGTCTTCTACCGCAGCGGCTTCCTCGATGCGGTCGGCATCATAGAGCAGCACCCCCAGGTAGCGGATACGGCCCACGCAGGTTTCGGAACAGATGGTTGGCTGGCCCGCCTCAATACGCGGGTAACAGAAGATACACTTCTCGGATTTACCAGTTTTCCAGTTGTAGTAGATCTTCTTGTAGGGACAGGCTGACACACACATGCGCCAGCCGCGGCATTTGTCCTGGTCGATCAGGACGATGCCGTCCTCTTCGCGCTTGTAAATGGCACCGCTGGGGCAGGCAGAGACACAGGCTGGATTGAGGCAGTGCTCGCACAGGCGTGGCAGGTACATCATAAAGGTGTTTTCGAACTCACCGTAGATATCCGCCTGGACCTGTTCGAAGTTCTTGTCCTTCTTACGCTTGTCGAATTCGGTACCGAGAATTTCTTCCCAGTTGGGACCCCACTCGATCTTCTCCATACGCTCGCCACTGATCAGCGAGCGCGGGCGGGCCACCGGCTGGTGTTTTTGCTCCGGCGCCTTGTGCAGGGTCTGATAGTCGAAGTCGAACGGCTCGTAGTAGTCGTCGATTTCCGGCATATCCGGGTTGCCAAACAGGTTGGCCAGCACCCGGTGCTTGCTGCCGATCTTGGGCTGCAACTTGCCGTTTTTCTTGCGGGTCCAGCCGCCGTTCCACTTGTCCTGGTTTTCCCACTCTTTGGGATAGCCGACACCGGGTTTAGTCTCGACGTTGTTAAACCAGGCGTACTCGACCCCCTCGCGAGAGGTCCAGACGTTTTTACAGGTCACGGAGCAGGTGTGGCAGCCGATACATTTATCGAGGTTCAGCACCATGCCGATCTGGGCTCTAACTTTCATTGTTACACCTCCTCTCGCGCTGGCTCTTTGACGTCTTCGCCATCCAGCCAGTCGACCTTGTTCATTTTTCTCACCACCACAAACTCGTCCCGGTTACAGCCCACAGTGCCGTAGTAGTTGAAGCCGTAGGACTGCTGGGCGTAGCCGCCGATCATATGGGTGGGTTTCATCACCGCGCGGGTTACAGAGTTGTGGATACCACCGCGGGTACCGGTGGTTTCCGCTCCCGGTGTATTCACGATGCGCTCCTGGGCGTGGTACATCATGGCCATGCCGTCTGGCACCCGCTGGGACACCACCGCACGGGCGGCAATGGCGCCGTTGACGTTGAAGATTTCGATCCAGTCGTTGTCTTCAATACCCGCCAGCTTGGCGTCGTTCTCACTCATCCACACGATGGGGCCACCGCGAGACAGGGTGAGCATCAGCAGGTTGTCGGAGTAGGTGCTGTGGATGCCCCATTTCTGGTGCGGGGTGATCCAGTTCAGCAGGATCTCCTTGTTGCCGTTGGGCTTCTGGTTCAGCACCGGCTGTACGGTTTTCAGGTTGATGGGCGGCTTGTACACACACATGGTCTCGCCGAAGTCGCGCATCCACTCGTGATCCTGGTAGAACTGCTGGCGGCCGGTGATGGTGCGCCAGGGGATCAGCTCGTGCACATTGGTGTAGCCGGCGTTGTAGCTCACATGCTCATCTTCCAGGCCGGACCAGGTGGGTGAGGAGATGATCTTGCGGGGCTGCGCCACGATATCGGCGAAACGTATCTTCTCGTCTTCCTTAGGCTTGGCCAGATGGGTGTGATCGCGACCGGTAATCTTGCCAAGGGCTTCCCAGGCCTTCACCGCTACCTGTCCATTGGTTTCAGGGGCCAGAGACAGGATCATCTCGGCGGCATCTACGGCGCTGTCGATACGGGCGCGGCCATCGCGGGCGCTTTCATCCTTCCAGGTGCGGTTGAGCTTCTTGAGGAAGTCCACCTCGTCATCGGTATTCCAGCTGATGCCCTTACCGCCGTTGCCGAGTTTTTCCAGCAGTGGGCCGATAGAGGTAAAGCGGTTGTAGGTGTTGGGATAGTCGCGTTCCACCTCAATCATGCTCGGCGCGGTAACGCCGGGGATCAGGTCGCACTCACCCTTCCACCAGGCCTTCACCCCAAAGGGCTGGGCGATTTCGGTGGGGGTATCGTGGTGGATTGGCAGGGTTACCAGATCCTTCTCCACCCCCAGGTGGCCGTCAGTCAGTTCGGAGAATTTCTTCGCCACACCTTTGAAGATGTCCCAGTCGCTGCGCGCTTCCCAGGCCGGGTCCACCGCTTTGGTGAGCGGGTGGATAAAGGGGTGCATGTCGGAGGTATTGAGATCGTCCTTCTCATACCAGGTGGCCGTTGGCAGCACGATGTCGGAGTAGAGACAGGTGGTGGACATACGGAAGTCCAGTGTCACCAGCAGATCGACTTTGCCCTCACTGGGGGTATCGTGCCAGGCCACATCTTCCGGTTTCTTGCCGCCGGCTTCACCCAGGTCCTTACCCATCAGACCGTGCTTGGTGCCGAGCAGGTGGCGCAGCATGTACTCGTGGCCTTTACCGGAGGAACCCAGCAGGTTAGAGCGCCAAATGAACATGTTACGCGGGTAGTTCTGCGGATTATCCGGGTCCTGGTTGGCGAACTTGAGCGCGCCGCGCTTGAGCTGCTGTACGGTGTAATCCTTGGCGGACATACCCGCAGCAGCGGCATCTTTGGTGAGTTGTAACGGGTTCATACCCAGCTGCGGTGCGGAGGGCAGCCAGCCCATACGCTCGGCGCGGCTGTTGTAATCGATAATGGAAGCCTGCCACTTGCTCTTGTCGGCTAATGGCGAAACCACTTCGTCCATCTCCAACTTCTCATAGCGCCACTGGCTGGCGTGGTTGTAGAAGAAGGAGGTGCCGTTCATATGGCGCGGCGGACGCTGCCAATCGAGGCCGAAAGCGAGCGGGGTCCAGCCGGTTTGCGGGCGCAGTTTTTCCTGCCCTACATAGTGGGCCCAGCCACCGCCACTCTGACCGATACACCCGCACATCATCAACATATTGATGAGGCCACGGTAGTTCATATCCATGTGGTACCAGTGGTTGAGGGCGGCACCCACAATCACCATGGAGCGTCCACGGGTTTTGTCGGCGGTGTTGGCGAACTCGCGCGCAACCTGGATAACGTTCTCGCGGCGACAGCCAGTGATTTTCTCCTGCCAGGCGGGTGTGTAGGGCTTGTCTTCGTCGTAACTGTGCGCACAGTTGGGATCGTCGAGGCCGTGCTCCACGCCGTAGTTGGCCAGGGTCAGGTCGTAGACGCTGGCAACTTTGAGCACCTCGCCGTCTTTGTTCTGCACAAACTTCACCGGCACCTTGTAGTCGATCACATCGCTGTGGTCGGTGTGCTGGAAGTAGTCGTGCTCGTGGGTCTGGCCACCGAAGTAAGGGAAGGCCACCTGGGCGATTTCATCGGCGCAGTCTTTCAGGCTGAGTTTCAGCTTTACTTCTTCACCTGTGAGGCCATCGCGCTGTTCGATGTTCCACTTACCGCGCCCATCTTTCGCTGATGGCTCCCCCCAGCGATAACCTACGGAACCCTGAGGTGACACCAGCTGACCATCGTGGTTGACGGCGATGGTCTTCCACTCCGGGTTGTTGTCCTGGCCGAGGTCGTCCGCCAGGTCGGAGGCGCGCAGGAAGCGGCCCTGTACCAGCTTGCCGTCGCGCTCTTCCAGGGTCACCAACATCGGCATATCGGTGGTGGTGCGCACATATTCGGTGAAGTAGGCGCTGGGCTTATCGACGTGGAATTCTTTCAAAATCACGTGGCCGAAGGCCATCGCCAGGGCCGCATCGGTACCCTGACGTGGTGCCAGCCAGGTGTCGCCAAACTTGGAACACTCGGAGTAATCGGAAGTGATTACGCAGGTCTTGGCGCCCTTGTAACGCACCTCGCTGAGGAAGTGCGCATCCGGGGTACGGGTCTGCGGCACATTGGAGCCCCATACGATCAGGTAGTTGGAGTTGTACCAGTCGGCAGACTCGGGCACGTCGGTCTGCTCGCCCCAAATCTGTGGAGAGGCGGGCGGCAGGTCGCAGTACCAGTCGTAGAAACTCAGGCAGTTACCGCCGATCAATGACAGATAGCGGGCACCTGCGGCGTAGGACACCATGGACATGGCGGGAATCGGCGAGAAGCCGGTTACCCGGTCGGGGCCGTATTTTTTGGTGGTGTAGACGTTGGCAGCGGCGATTAGCTCATTGGCTTCATCCCACTTAATCCGCACAAAGCCACCCATTCCCCGACGTTCTTTGTAGGACCTGGCCTTGGCCGGGTCCTCGACAATGCTGGCCCAGGCATTCACAGGGTCGCTGTGTCTCAACTTGGCTTCGCGCCAGAGTTTTACCAGGCGCTTGCGGATCTTCGGGTACTTGAGGCGGTTGGCCGAGTACATATACCAGGAGTAGCTGGCACCGCGCGGGCAACCTCGGGGCTCATGGTTGGGCAGGTCCGGGCGGGTGCGCGGGTAGTCGGTCTGCTGGGTCTCCCAGGTGACCAAGCCGTCTTTGACGTAGATCTTCCAGCTGCAAGAGCCGGTGCAGTTCACCCCGTGGGTGGAGCGCACGATCTTGTCGAACTGCCAGCGGCGACGATAGCCGTCTTCCCAGCTGCGGTCGTCATGGGTCTTTTCCCCGTGTCCTCCGGAAAAGGGCTCTTTTTGTTTCTTCAGATATTTCAGTCGGTCCAGGAAATGGCTCATGCGGTACTCCCAGGGCATCGAAATGCAGTTAAAGCATCGGTTTAGCTGGGAATATAAAAGCGCTGTAAAAGAGGATCACCTGACCAAAAAGGGGTAGAAAAGCGCTGAACTACCCATGAGTAGGTAAGAAAATGGCGCCAGTTGTTGGTTGAGGTTGGGCGTAAGTCCCGTAATGACTTAGGCGGTATTTAAAACACAGGCAATAGGTTAAATTTTGTGCAAAACTGGCACTCTTTGGTGGTACTCACAAATTTGAGCGCTTCTAAGCGGCACAATAGAGGCTATCCAACAGCGGCCCGAGATCGAAGTGAACTGATATGTTGAATCGAATCCGACAGTCCATCGTCTATCGAATCGGCACCCTGATGCTGCTCACAGTGTTAGTCGCGCTGAGCTCCATGGTGGCCTCTTACATTATCTCTGACGCCGCGGAAAACGATGCCGCCGCAGTGAACCTGGCCGGTTCCCTGCGCGCTATGAGCTACCGGCTCGCAGCGACAGCACCCTCTGGTGATATGGAAGCCACCGCCACACTATCGAACGAAGTGACTTCGCGCCTGAGCCGTGTATTGAGTATTTCCGACTTCAGTGCCAGCGATAACCTGCGCGCGGCGCGCAACTACCGCAAGGTGATCGGCAGCTGGGAGGAAGAGATTCGACCGCTGTTGGAATCCATCGCCGCCGGTCGCACCAGCATGGATTCCCTACAGTTGGCCACCCACCTGGAACCATTTATTCACGATGTAGACACCCTGGTACTGGACTATCAAACCATCGCCGAGGAAAAGATCAGCCTGCTGCGCCTGGTACAGGTGGCTTCCCTGTTCGCCATAGTGGCGCTTGTTTACCTGTCCATGTACATACTCCATCGCTCCGTGGAGCAACCTTTGAAGCAACTCATCAGCCGATCAATGAGCATCGCCCAGGGGAACTTCAACCAAAATCGCCTAGAGATCGACAGCGAAGACGAGTTGGGGGTTCTGGCGCGCACCATCAATTATATGAGCGACGAGATTCACGCAACCCATCGTGACCTGGCCCACCGCGTCGAACAAAAAACTGCCCAGCTACAGAAGAGCCACGAGGCACTGGATTTCCAATACCGACTGGCACGGCGTATTAGCGAGGGGCCCCTGGCCGGGTCCGAGCTGGGGCAATGGCTGGGCGAGTTCGCCAATGTCGCCGACTTGAACAACCTGGATCTGTGCCTGATGACACCCGAAGGCGAAGCCCCCTACGAACATCTGGTACAGGGGTTTGGCAACAGCCAGTGCAGCGGCAGTGACTGTCGTGTTTGCGTGAGCACCTGCGGTCCCTCCGATGAGGGAGAGTTCCGCGTGTACCGCTTCCCCCTGGAAGTGGATAAGCGCAATTACGGCGTACTGATGTGCACTCTGCCCAGAGGCAACAGCCTCGATGAGGAACAGCAACAACGCCTGGCCACCTTTGCCGACAGCGTCACCGCCGCCATTGCCATCAACGAGCGCGAGGCCCAAGAGCGCCGCGTTGCCCTTCTGGATGAGCGCGCGATCATCGCGCGGGAACTGCACGACTCCCTGGCCCAATCGCTGTCCTACCTGAAAATCCAAGTCACTAGGCTCAATCGCGCCAATCGCAGCGAGCAGGTGGATAAGTCCAAGGTGAAGGAGATTATTACCGAGCTAAAAGAGGGATTGGACTCCTCCTATCGCCAGCTGCGCGAACTGCTCACCACCTTCAGGCTGCAGATAGGCCCTGGCGGCCTACGCAATATCCTCGAGCAATCCATCCTCGCTTATCGCGAGCAACACCCGCAGATCACTATTTTGCTCGACTATCACCTCAATGAAGTACCGCTCACTCCCCACGAGGAAATCCATCTGCTGCAGCTGGTACGCGAAGCTACCCAGAATGCCGTATACCACTCTCAGGGCGATATGGTGCAAATCAGCATGATTCAGGCTAATAACCAATCGCTCAATGTGCGCATCCGCGACAATGGTGTGGGTATCAGCAACGCACCGGAAAAACGCAACCACTTCGGTATGTCAATCATGCAGGAGCGTGCCAGTAATCTGAATGGAAAATTGAATATTCAGCGGCGTACGCAGGGGGGCACAGAGGTACAATTTAACTTTATTCCCCTTTATGCCCGAGAGCGGGAATTAGTTTGGAAGGATGCGGGGTGATAGCGCCCCATCCTAGACAGCAGAGTCACTGGGTACGGATGAGCAATCACTGTATCCAGTATTTTAAATTTAGCGAAAATGCACGTTAATAATTTTTTTCGATAACCCCAATTTTTTTCCGGCTGCATCCTCCCTATACCCATCGCTTCTTGTAAAGCCGGATAGTCCGTTTCCACGAATTCCTTTATTCCCCAAGATACCCAGTAAAAAATACTGTCTCCTAAATTGGCCCTAAACGGCCAGAACCAAGTACATATGCTACAAGTAGTTATCGCCAGCCATCCATGATCTACACCAATCTTCATAGTGAATATGAGCGCTATTAAGCGTCTGGCATTAAATTTCTCGTATAGGTAATAACAAGATCGACTCAATATAGAGGAGAGGTTTATGAAACTCAGTTCATTACCCAAAATCGCTTATTTAATAATGGCGATGTTTTTACTGGCCTATTCCACTTTCACTACTGCAGATAACCACAATAAAAAAGAAAAAGACTCACCAACCACCAAACATGGATCTGGCGAGAAAGCCTGGTCCGATGCCGGGGATGACAAGCGGTTTACCATCTTTAAGGCTGACCTGACCACCGCTAACGAAAATATGCTCGGCAAAAAGGTGAATCCACAAACCCCTAAAGATGCGGGTGGATTCTTTATTGGCGCCTACAATAACCAGACACATATGCTGAGTTTTATGGTTGGCTACAGCGATCTATCACCCGGTGGGGTAGCCATGTCGCATTTCCATATGCAATGCGCTGGCGATGGCAAAGAGCCGCCTATCTGCAAGCCCGGTAAAGCGAGCGGTCCGATTATCCAAACTATCTGTGGAATGCCGACAAACCCCGGAATGGTTCCCGATTGGCCCAAGACCAAAACCGATAAGGATAAACACGGACTGGAAAAGAAATGCTCCGAGGGCACCAGTGGATTTATTATGGGTAAATGGATGGTGGAAGAGCCTTATCGAAAAGCGCTAATGGATGGAAAGGTCTTTATTAATATGCACAGCAAACTAGATCCCAAGGGTGAAATCTCTGGATTGCTAATGAAAGGTAAATAGCATTCTTTACCATGCCTTCCAGACCCAGCTTCGATGACCCTATGGAGAACGGTGATGTCCAACTACACTACATCATTTTTTAGCCCAAGTTCCCGGGAAGATGCTTACAAGGCAGTAACCGAAAAAATGTCCCAGTGGTGGACACCGGTAAGCGCACCCTTCCTAAAGGTCGGTGACATCGCCAAAACCGGTTTCAAAGGTCAATCTTACTGGGTCTTTCGCGCCAAAATATTGAAGCCCGAGAAATTGATTGAGCTTGAATGTACTGAATCCAATATGGTTTCCGATAACGTAGATGACCCCGAGGAGTGGAAAGGCAGTACTCTGCGTTTCGAATTTTCTGAGGAGAATACGGGAACTCTGATTAAATTTACCCATATTGGTCTATCTCCAGAAATGAAATGTTGGGATATGTGTAAAAGTGGCTGGGATTATTACCTGCAGGAAAGTCTTCAGGATTACCTCAAAGATGGGGCCGGCAAGCCAAACAGCTACTAGCGATATAGACGGCCCTATAAGGACAGATTTCACAAAAAAAATCTGGTGAATTCTGCCGTTACCGTTGCAATAGAATATTAACTTAGGGCAATGAATGCCTAAAGATGTAGGGCATCTCAATGCCCTTTTACCTACTGTTGGCACATATTTTTTCAATTTTTACCGGCTACCTCTCGCCACTAACCCTCATCCTCTTACCACAAATCGATAGCCACACCGATTAACTGACACAAAGAAACCACTATTAGCCATTCGTAAACATGGGACACTGGTGTGGTTTCAGAATGTTATGTAAGCGTTTCGCAGTTTCGATAAGATCTTTCTCTTGGCCTTTAAGGCCGATCAGCTGTGCTCCGACCGGAAGCCCGTTCCTATCAAATCCTATTGGTAAGGTCACAACAGGATGACCCGTCAGTGAAATCGGCGTTGTAAAGGCTGCCATCGCATCAAAATAATTTACCGGTTGCTCATTGATATACATAGGGAGGGCGTAATCACGCACACCATTGCGATCGCTGGTTGGCGCCATATGCTTAAACACCGAAGTCGCCGTAACGGGCAACACCCATACACTGTTATCTGCCAAAAAGGCATCAATAGCATCAGACAATATCTTTTTTTCGTCAATTGCATTGCTAAGGCGGCTTTTATTGTGGCGATAGCCAAGCATGACATTCGCGATGAATTCTGGTGAACGGCGCGCACTTGCACGCCCAAGAATGCTGGAAAGAAAACGTACAGGCGCCGACATTAAAGCGCTTGTTTCAAACCCCATAATTTCACCAAATGCGCGACGTGCCCGTTTAAAATCGAAATCTTTTGGTTGAGCCTGTACTACGTGAACCCCAGATTCTTCCCATGCGTTTTTCGCATTTTCAAAACATTTAACGATGCTCTTACAAACTTCAATCCCGCCGCTATCGACACTCCAGTTGACCTTTGGCATTTTAAACTCTTTCTGCCCAACGTCTGGCTGGTTATTCATATGTGTCCATACCAAGTCCAAGTCATCGCAAGTTCTGGCAATCGGCCCTATTCGAGCAAAATGCTTCAGCGGTGCAGCCTGGTTTGGCATAGTCCCATCAATGGGAATGGCATCCTCGCTCGGCAGAAGGCTAAACACCCCACAAAATGAGGCGGGGATACGCAAAGACCCACTCAAGTCTGTACCAATATCGACAAAGCTCATCCCCGCCGCTATCGCAGCTGCGCCGCCACCACTACTCCCCCCCGGTGTGTATTCTAAATTCCAAGGGTTGTTAGTGGTGCCAAATAGAGTATTACTGCACTGAAAGTCCATCGAGAGGGGCGGGAGATTCGTTTTACCCATAACCTGTGCACCGGCATTCAGCAGTCGTTCCACGGCAGATGCGGTTTGGGTAGGGTGGAACCCCTTGAAACGTTCCGACCCGAATGTGCAGGCCATCCCTCGATAGTAAATTTGATCCTTCAGGGTGATGGGCAAACCCGCCAACGGACGCATGTTACTTGTAGGCTGGTTTTCATTAAGTGTTACAACGGCATTGATCACCGGGTTGAGGCGCTGTATACGTTCTAGCTGGTGGTGTATTACCTCTTTGGCCTGGATATCCCCTGCCGACAAGGCTGCACAAATCTGGGTGGCTGGGTATTGATGAAGTTGCATGGCTTAATCCCGAACAATTTTGTTCCGGACGAATTTAGCAAGTAAAGTGGAAACCTGCTGTTCCTATCATGCTTTTCTGAGTGGAATATAAATACGAGTGAGTTGTTTTGCTGGGGCGATGTAGTTCGGTGTTCCCGAATAAGCTTCGAACGGAAATTCATCACGCAGCCTATAGGCTGTCTGAGCAAGCCAGTTGCGATAAATCTGGTTCCAAGTTTGGTAGAGGAATTTGTAATCCCCCCAGTGTTCAAAGACCGCCCATGTTCCAGCGTCGAACATGTGCCAATTATAGCTTTTGTTGTTGTTCGGGCGTTCTGAGTAGGCTCCACCGTACCAAACTGTAACGGTATCATCATTGAGCATCTGGGGCGTGTTAGGAAAACAGCTCATTAAGAATTGATCCGGTGGCACTGTCTCTTTGAGTAGCGCTAAAAAATATGCACCAATATCTAAATCACTCTTGTGGAAAAACTGGCCTTCATAGGTTCCTCTCGACTGCTGAAACCGGAAATAGAATGGTCGTAGAGTGACGATCTCGACTGGCTCAATCACCTGGCGCGGCGGCTGATTGATCAAATACGGGCGGCCCTGTTGCACCCCTGTTTCCGCGGCTTCGGGAGAATTGCGAAAAGCAGAGGGGCTTATTCCGAACTGTTTTTTGAATGCCCGAGAAAAAGCGCTATGGGTTTGAAAACCGCAATTTATTGCAAGCTGCAGTAAGTTGATGTTTGGAGTGTTGGTGAGTTCCAATGCTGCGGTCTCCAGACGGCGCACAGCAATATAGCGATTCACAGGTTCTCCCATATAAGCAAAAAACAATCGTTGAAAATGAAAAGGCGATAGATGGACATGATTAGCAATATCGGTGATTTTCAAATTTCTATGAAGATTTTCCTCAATTAACTGCGCTGCTTGAGTTACTTTATTTCTATTTTTATCTAACTTCTTCATCGGATTACTTTAGTAGCCCTTGAACCGATCTCTCATGAAAAATCTACAGCCAGTATTTATATCTTCGTCCAGCTTCTTTTCCTGCACCCATACGTATTAACGTCGACAAAAAATTCTATTTGGAAAAATCTAAAATGGTTTTTTTATTGTAGACACAGTGTTCAAAGCATAATTTGCTTACTCCACTGGTCAACAATAGCGGTGACAATACGATTTGAAAGGCCAGGCTTTTACGGCCTGCACGAATAGTTTTAATAAGAACCGGCATTCCCAGTCATAAGGACAAAGTAAGGGAAGTCCGCAAAATCTGTCTGCAGCCCTTCCCCTGAGCACCATCTATCTTAGTCACTGCCTAAGTCCTTAAAACTCAAAGCTTACTTGATAGCTTGCTACCTTAAGCTGTTGGACGCAGCTTCACCAAATCATTAAGCACGCCTTCTAGGCCGCCATAAACTGATATTTTATCGATGCGTGTACTGACTTTTTCTAAGGATTCCAATTCTTTTAGACGCAGTAATGTAGGATTGTTATCCATCATCTTGGCAGTGTTATGCAGGGAACGCATAGCCTGGGTCTCTTCACGACGCTTTATTAAATTCGCTTCAGACTCCTTCTGAGCTTCCACTACCTGATTAAGAATCATCTTCATGTCGCCTGGTAAGATAATATCTTTCACTCCGACACTGACAATCTCGATACCATAATGCGCTAGTTTTTTATGGATAGCCGTTGCAATAACAATATTCAGTCGATCTTTATCTGCTAATAAGCTATCCAGAGTCTGGGTACCCACCGCTTCACGCAAACTTAGTTGTAATTCACGATAAATATGGTTTTTATAATCACTGAGCTTCAATGCCACCCGCTGTGGATCTGTAATCTTGAAACTGCCACTTAAGTTGATACGCAGGCTAACTCTATCTTTGGTTAGAATTTCCTGGCCACTCACTTCAATAGTTTGCAGGCGCATGTCTATCAATTTCACTGCGATAGAGCGATTGTATTTCCAAAATCCATAACGACCCGGCTGCAGCGCTTTCTCCAACTTTCCATTGACAACTAAAAGACCCACATGCTCATCGGGGACTTCGTTATAGCTTACTGCCTGAGCAGCGATGCGTATTTGGCTTGCGCAGGCACCGCGACCGAGAAGCCCCAGTACATTGTCATCAATGGTGTATTCCCTGGAAATATCCACAATACCTACACGAACGGTTTCCCCTCCTTTCCATACGGCCCGGTATGAACCAGGGGGAAGGATATCTACCAGGTTACCATCCCGATAGAAAAGTCCGACTTGTTGATCAGACAATTCGTAGGACTGCAAATATTCACCTAACACTTCGCTATAAGTATTCAGCAGGAATTTTGCTTTAATCGCATCAAAAACCACCTCAGTAATATCATAGGTCTCCACCCGTACATCACCTGAGAGCAGCCAAATACGGTGACGCCCTGGTGGCAGCACCCTTTCAAATCGGCTGCGGCGAAACAGTAGTGCTCGCTCGTTATCAGCCACATTGACAATCTTCCATATTTTAAAGAGAGACTTCATTTCTCCGATCTCTTATCATTTTATTCCTTTAGGGTGGGGCCCACTCGATCTCAGAGTGGCCCAACGCTTATACACAGAGGGTGCAAAATACAGCGGTTCTGCAAAGTTCTTCTTGCACCCATCCTGGGTAACGAAGCCAACATCCTTGGCCAAAATAGAATCAATGCAAATGCTGTAATCCACACGCACAGCGTAAACCCACGCAAGGCGACACTGCCGCCGGCGTGCCTTTATGGCTAGCTATTGCTGCAATTCCCAATAACCGAAACCATAAGGCACTGTAGGCCCCGGATAGATTTCAACAAAGAGGGCTTCTTTGTGGGGACTCGAACCCCAGGCTCTCGCCTTCCCTTAAGGTCGCTTTCCAGGCGACGTGACTTTGACAGGAATCGAACCTGTAACAAACCGATTTAACGGTTGCTCTACCAATTGAGCTACAAAGTAGGCGTTTGAAGATTGCCCCAGTGGGTACACCTACCGCCAGCGTCGGGGGTGCCAGGCCGACATACAGAACCGGCTCCGCTGACTGGAACACAAACATTCAAACTTGATTGCGGAGAGCCTGCCCTTTAGGCATAACTTCCGACATTCCTCACTATTAAACGCCTTATCCCTGGCCTGTGCTAACTATCCTTTGACACAGACTACCTGCTTGAGGGTGTAAACGATTTCCACCAGGTCTTTTTGTGCTGCCATAACCTTCTCAATAGGTTTGTAGGCCGATGGGGTTTCGTCGATCACACCTTCATCTTTACGGCATTCCACGTCGACAGTAGCCGCGCGATGCTCTTCCAGGGATACCAGTTTTTTCGCCTTGGTGCGGGACATCACCCGCCCGGCACCATGGCTACAGCTGCAGAAGCTTTCCTCGTTTCCTAACCCCCGCACAATAAAAGACTTGGCCCCCATACTTCCGGGAATAATGCCCATTTCATCAACACGCGCCCTTACAGCGCCCTTGCGCGTTACCAGTACCTCCTTGCCATAGTGTTGTTCGCGGGAAACGTAATTGTGATGGCAGTTTACCGCCTCCATGCGCGCCTCAAAATCCATACCCAGTGCCTGCTTCACCGCGCCAATAGTGCGTACCATCATGACTTCACGATTGATGCGAGCAAATTCCTGCGCCCATTCCACCGCCTGCACATAGTCATCGAAATGCTCGCTACCCTCGGGGAAATAGGCCAAGTCACTATCGGGCAAGTGGATATGCCAGCGTTCCATATCCCGCTTGGCCTTTTCGATAAAGTAGGTACCAATACGGTTACCCACACCACGAGAGCCACTGTGCAACATCAGCCACACGCTGCCTTGCTCATCCAGGCACATCTCAATAAAGTGATTACCGCTGCCAAGCGTTCCCAAGTGATTGATATTATTGGTATTTTTCAATACTGGGTGCTTCTCTTTCAGCGCCTCAAACTGCTCTGCCAACGGCGCCCAGCCGGCAAGTGCATCGTCCGGCGGATTCTCCCAGGCACCCTTATCCCGACCCCTACCCCGGTGTCGACCAGTGCGGCCGTGGGGCACGGCGCGCTCAATGGCACTGCGGACGCCCGCCAGGTTGTCTGGCAGCTGTGCTGCAGTGAGGCTGGTGCGGACTGCCATCATGCCACAGCCAATATCCACACCCACAGCTGCGGGGATTACCGCTCCCAGGGTGGGTACCACACTGCCAATGGTGGCGCCTTTGCCCAGGTGTACATCGGGCATTGCCGCCACCCACTTGTGGATAAAAGGCAACTGCGAAATATTTTTAAGCTGAGCCCTGGCTTCTTCTTCAAAGGGCACACCTAAGGTCCAGGACTTAATCGGTACCCCACCTGCCTGCATCACTTCATACGGCAATGGCTTCATCTCTCGCTCCTTTAAGAATCTCATGAAACCGCGTTACCACTTCACGCGCTTCTTTTGCCATTGATATAGCGAATTGAGTGCCAACTTTTGCAGAAACTTTCCCAATTTCTGTAACTCATTGTTTTTTATGAAAAAATTATTTTATAGGCAGCGTTCTAAGAGAGGGTTAGCCCAGTACGATGTATAGAAAATCTATCTTTTAAGATAGCTATTTATTATTTTAGATAGTATGAAAACAGTAGCTATCAGTATTCTCGGCACGACTAAAGACCGGCGCGGTAAAAGTGACAAGCGTTGGGACAAGTGGCGCCCCAATATCTCTATGTGCCAGCACGATGACCTACTGATCGATCGGCTGGAGCTCCTTTTCGACAACCACTCGAAAAACCTGGCAGACCAGGTCACTGAGGACATTGCACGTATTTCCCCTGAAACCAACGTGGTCCATCACCGGGTCAACTTCAATGACCCCTGGGATTTCGAGAGTGTGTACAGCAACCTGCTGGATTTCGCCCGCGATTACGCTTTTCAGCCGGATCAGGAGCAATACCTGGTACATATCACAACTGGCACCCACGTGGCCCAGATCTGTCTCTACCTGCTCACAGAGGCCGGTTATTTCCCTGGGCGCCTGCTGCAAACTTCTCCTGCACAGAAAAACAGTAATTTGCCGGGTCAGTACCAGATTATCGATTTGGATCTATCCAAGTACGACCAGATTGCCTCACGTTTCCAGCGAGAACACCAGGAGGGCACTACCTACCTGAAAGGCGGTATCGAAACCAACAACCAGGCCTTTAACCAGATGATCGAGCAGTTAGAGCAGGTTTCTATTCGCTCCGATGCGCCCATTCTCATTACAGGACCGACGGGGGCAGGAAAATCCCAGCTGGCCCAGCGTGTCTATGAGTTACGTAAACAACGCGGAAAATTGGAAGGAGGCCTGGTAGCAGTAAACTGCGCCACCCTGCGTGGTGAGAATGCCATGTCCGCCCTATTCGGCCACCGCAAAGGGGCCTTTACCGGCGCCACCACTCACCGCCCTGGGCTTTTAATGGAGGCAGATAAGGGCCTGCTATTTCTTGACGAAATCGGTGAATTGGGACTGGACGAGCAGGCAATGCTGCTGCGAGCCATAGAGCACAAGCGCTTTATGCCCTTCGGCTCAGACAAAGAAGTGAGCAGTCACTTCCAGTTGATCGCCGGTACCAACCGGGATCTTGTACAGCTCAGCCGCGAGGGTAAGTTTCGTGCAGACCTGCTGGCTCGTATCGACTTATGGACCTACCGCCTACCCTCCCTGCGTGAGCGCATTGAAGACCTGGAACCCAATATCGACTTTGAGCTTGAAGCCTTCTCCACAAAGTCTGGCCACCTGGTGAGCTTCAATAAAGCGGCGCGGGAGAGGTACCTGAACTTTGGTCGCTCGGTAGAGGCCAGCTGGTCAGCGAACTTTCGCGATCTTAACGCCAGTATCCTGCGCATGGGCACCCTCGCCGACGGCGGGCGTATCACGACCCAGGTAGTGGAGGAGGAAATTCACAGATTACAGATTAAGTGGCAAAGCCCACAGAGTAAGTCATCACTGCCCTTTGCCCGTATTGAAATGTTGTTGGGCCGTGACCGCATCGAACAGATGGATTACTACGAGCAGATCAAGCTGGCGGGACTGATTCAAGTTTGTGAGGAGTCCAACTCTATGGCGGCGGCCGGGCGCAAATTGTTTCAAGTGAGCCGCACAGCAAAAAAATCCAATAACGACTCTCACCGGATACGCCAACTTTTAGATAAATACGGTCTTAAATTCGACCAACTGAATAAAACATAGAGGCCGCCTGGCACCATTTTTTGTTAGTCTCATTCCTAAACCCTGATGCTGGATCATGGAATGAGATCTATCTACTTTTTCCCGCTTATTTTTTTACTCAGTGCCTGCGAGCCAACTCAGTTTGCAGGCGGAACCGCCTTGCCAGATGGCTCGGTATACAAAGGCGATATGTTAAACGGCCTGTTTCATGGGCAGGGCCAACTCGAATGGCCCAATGGCAGCCTTTATCGTGGCAACTTTCGAGAAGGCCGCATGACGGGCGAAGGCGTATTAACCGGAAATGATGGTTGTACTTATGAAGGCGAGTTTCTCAATGGGGAGCCCCACGGCAAAGGTCGCTATACCTGCAATGGAACTGTGTGGATAGGTGAATTCCTTGAAGGGGAGCTAAAAAACGGTACGTTAAATTGGGATGACGGTGACATTTACAATGGCGAATTTTTGGCTTTTGACCCTCATGGCGAAGGCAAACTCAGTACCGATGATGGCAGCCTTTATCAGGGCACTTTTGAAAACGGCTATTTAATACAAGGCAACTACTCGGATAGCGATGGCTATCGTTATACCGGCGGCTTTGAGTACGGCTCATACTCTGGCGAGGGTGAACTCACTCAGCCTGACGGCACTGTGATCCATGCCACATTCAGCTATGGGGAAGCTGAGGGGGAAGGTAAACAAATTAGTAAGGATGCTGAAGGCAACATTATCGAGAAACCTGGCTATTTCTCCGAAGGTATTTATTACCCTAGCGAAGCTGCTTGGCGCGCACTGGCAAATATACCCGGCGCCCAAGCGGAAACCCGCCTCTACAGTGAGAGTGAACGCTTACGAAATGCTATAAACGCACTGCCCCCACAAAGACCCGGCATCCGTGATATTTACACACTACTAGTAGGTGGTGATGGTACCTCTCCGGTATTTGCAAGGGAGCTGGAGTGGGTGGCAGAACGCCTAGATGAAGCTTTTGATATCGACCAGCGACTGCTGCGCCTTAGTAACGGTGGCGGTTACGGTTTTCCCTTGGCCACTCGAACCAGTATCCAGGAAAGTCTAACAGCTTTAGACCAACTGATGGACCCCAAAGAAGATTTGCTTCTGGTGCATCTTGTAAGCCATGGTGCTCGCAATGGAGACTTCAAAATTGCCGAAGGTGAAATACCACTTAACGACCTATCTCTAAAAGATGGGCAACAGTGGTTAGACAATATTAACGCTCAGCACCAATGGATCATAATTTCGGCTTGCTTTTCCGGACAGTGGATAGAAGCTTTAAATAACCCCAACAGAGTAATCTTTACTTCAGCCGCTGCCGACCGTAGCTCCTTTGGTTGCAGTGACGACTCTCAGCGCACTTGGTTTAGCTCAGCCCTTTACGGTGAGGCCCTTAACCAAGGTGTGGACAATCCTGAAGCCTGGTTTGAAGCTACAAAATTAAAAGTAACCGAAATGGAGCAGGAGCAGGAAATTAGCAGAAGCCGCCACTCCCTGCCCCAGTATTCAGTGGGAGAGGACTTCCTGATGTGGTGGCAGGGGAAAGAGAAAGCAAATTAGACGGGTATTTCTTCGTCAGAAATAAGTTATTTCTTATTAGTTTGGCGGGAAATTTATAAATTCTTCTTCCTGTAAAAAATATTCAGGCTTTATTAGCTAATAAATCTAACAGTAGGCGAAAGGAGGTATCTTTTTGGATTTCGCTAGCTTCTCTACAGAGTTATTACTTATCTTATTTTTCGTTGCTATTGTTGCCGGCCTACTCGATACATTAGCAGGTGGCGGCGGCCTGATAACCGTTCCGGCCTTAATCTTAAGCGGTGTTCCACCACTATCTGCCTTAGGTACCAATAAATTACAAGGCAGTATCGGTACAGCAACAGCCACTTATATGATGATTAGGGGTAAAAAAGTAAGCTGGGATGGGGTTAGGAGGTTGATGCTATCCGCCTTTATTGGAGCCGCTATTGGAACCATATCCGTACAACTTATCAATACTGACATCTTATCTTTTATTATCCCTATAGTACTGTTATTTATTGCTATTTACTTTCTGATTTCTCCGGCTATAGCCCAGAATAATGATGAACCAAAATTATCTAGCAAGAAATATCAATATGGGGTAATCCCATTTATTGGATACTACGACGGCATGTTTGGGCCTGGGACTGGGTCATTTTTCACTTTGTCAGGCATTGCTTGCCGAGGACAAGATTTATTGACAGCCACCGCAATGGCAAAGCCTCTTAACTTCTCCACCAACGTAGCCTCTTTATTGGTATTTTTAGTTGCAGGGCAAGTGGTATGGGTTATAGGTATCCTGATGATGGCTGGACAAGTCATAGGTGCATGGATAGGGTCACACTGCCTTTTTAAAATCAACCCCACCTATTTGAGAGGGGTAGTCGTACTGATGTGTAGCGGAATGCTAATAAAATACGCACACGCTATGGGATGGATAGGTTTTATCTGAAAACAAGCTGCTTTACCGCTTGTATCAATAATTTTCCGGTTATACGCTGGCTTATTCTGGCAATCCCGCTCTAACAATGAAGAGCGGGATTGCAAAACAAGACACTTTAAGAGGCTTTCTGCTCCGCAATAAACCGTTGCATCTGCTCTTCCAACATGGAAAGCGGTAGGGCTCCATTTTTTAACAGTGCATCGTGGAAAGCACGCAGATCAAATTTTTCTCCCAACTCCTTTTCCGCTTGAGCGCGTAACTGGCGGATCTTAATTTCTCCCATTTTGTAAGAGAGGGCTTGGCCCGGCCAGGATATATAACGATCCACTTCTGCGCGTACATTCGCGGGAGATAGCGAGGTATTACTGGAGAGGAAATCGAGCGCCTGCTGGCGAGTCCAGCCCTGAGAGTGAATACCGGTATCGATCACCAAACGTGCCGCACGCCACATTTCATAGCTGAGACGACCAAAATGTTCATAAGGCGTTGTATATAAGCCCATCTCCTTGCCAAGGCGCTCGGAGTAAAGCGCCCATCCTTCACCAAAAGCACTTAAGTAAAGTTCTCGGCGGAAGTCCGGTACATTCTCCAGTTCCTGAGACAAAGCACCTTGCAAGTGATGACCGGGTACCGCCTCGTGTAAAGTCAGTGCAGGCAGTTCATATAAGGGGCGCTGATCCAGGCCGTGTGTATTCAGCCAATAGGCCCCACCACGGGTGCCACCGATAGCGGCAGGATTATAGGAGGCCGTAGTGTAGTTGGGCGCGATTTCGCTGGGTACCGGAACGACGCCATAGGGAGTGCGTGGCAGCAGATTAAAGAACTCCGGCAACACATAGTCGATTCGCTTAGAGATATAGGCAGTCTCCTTTAGCAGCTCTTCCGGCGTTTTGGCATAGAACTGGGGGTCCGTACGCAGAAAGTGAGTAAATTCCGCAAAGCTACCTTTAAAACCAGATTCCTTTATTAACGCTTCCATTTCTGCACGAATACGCTTCACCTCGGCCAAACCTGTGCGGTGAATTTCCGCTGGATCCATATCCAAGGTGACGTAATAGCCGATGTTGTAGCGATAGTAATCCTTACCACCACGCAGCTGTTCAGCCCCAAGGGTCTCACTGGCGGCTTTCAGATAATCCCCTTCCAGGAAGTTTGCTACACGGTCAAAAGCCGGAATAGCGACCTGTTCAATGGCTTCTTTGCCGGCATTGCGCAGGCGCTGCTGCTCTTCAGTAGTAATTGCAGCAGGCATCTCCGCAAATGGCTTATACAAGCTGCTTTTAGTTGGGTCTTTATAAACCTGGGCTCGCACCGTAGGGGCTATGCCTTGCACCACTATTTTGGGCAAAACAAAACCTGTGCGAATACCCTCGCGCATATTGGCAATATTCTCATCGAAGAAGCGGCCAAACTCGCGGATACGAGCGATGTAATCCTCATAATCCGCGACGCTGGTCATCGCCAGGCCACTGTGCGCATCCAGGGCCGTGCCGAAAAAACTAGAGAAGGTATTGAGCGGTATACGCTTCAAGAATAACTGATTGGCCTCGATGGAATTTTCCAGTACCCAGGCGAGCAACTCCCGATTAACCTTGTCCGAATCCGCTAACTCGCTAGCGTCTATCGTTTGCAAGCGCTGCAGCAATTTTTGCTCGGACTTCAACCGACGCGCTCTATCCTCAGCAGTCACCCCCGGCAACTGGCGGTTATAGTCCGACACCCCCATACGTCCCGCAGTAATTGGATCCTCGCGCAGACGATATTGCCAGTGGTCTTCGATCACATCCTGGAGCTGTTCTGTTGCCGTTGTGGCCCAAGATACTGGGGTTAGTACACAAGTGGCCAAGATAACGCCAGATAGCCGCTTAAAGTGTTTTGCCAGGGCCTTGCCGGATTTCACGCTGCTCTCCATTTAATCGCTAAGTTTATGCTCATCGAAATTGATATTCGTTATGACCGGCCAACCTTAACATGAGTGACACACTGCAAGATTGTTTTCCGTGACTCTGAAACCGAGATAGTTCGTGACTTGAGGACGAGGTGGTTGAAGATTGATTACATAAAAGGGTGTGAATTGAGAGGGCTGTGGGAGCCGCAGTGGCTGCAACTCCCACACTATTGGTGACTAATCAGCCCCTGCGCGCATAAGAGCGAATAGCAAAGCCACCACTCAAACCGGCGGAATACATGGACTGATACCAGAAGGATTGGGTAAACCAATTAAAGAAAGAAGCGCGGGATTCAAACCAGAATTCGCCAAAGTTCGGATCAAAGAAAGCGATGTCTTGCGCTACCCAGGCAGCCATGGTGTGACCGGCGAAAGTGCCATCCAGGCTGATTTTTTTATAGCAGCCCGCTCCGCCCGTTTGATCGAGAATAATTTCCCGAGCCAAGGCATTGGGAGAGAACAAACCGCTCTGCCCATTGGCTCTGCGCGGATTATTAATACCACGAATCGTATTACCACCACGCCCATTGGGGAAAGCCCCCCCAAAAATATTCTGACTGACAGGATACAGGTTTTGCACCCCCAACCAGGCTTCGGTAATCCGATCCTGATCATCGTGCATGCCTGCCTGTTGTAAAGTCATCACATGATAGAGATGGCGCTCATCGAGCGTGTTATTGGGGTATAACCAGCTCCACAAAGTACCGCCTTCAGAGTGATACTTCATCCAAAAAGCCGAGAGGGATTCACACACACCACCAGCAGTATCTTCATGCATGGTGATCAACCCCTTCACCGGATCGAAGCATTGGCTAAAGTCCTTGACAATTACTCCATTGTATCTGGGCACCGCCTGTTGCACGGGCTGTACACGTGTACCAGTTACGGTAAGAATGGTTTTGTCGACCCAAATAGGCATTTTTATTCTCTCACTTCTACTAGGCAAGAAAAGCGCTTTTAAAATCCCTTTTAAAAATTTCGTGGAATTTTTCTACGCCACTTATCAGATTGGGCCGGCATTGAAGCAGAAAAGTTTCAGCGCCAACAGGAAATAGAAAAGCTTTTTAAATCGACTCTGGCACTCTTTTTCCAGGCCGCATAAATACTTATTTTGAAGGGAGGTTTTAAGTGGTGCTGGCCAAATTTTATTGGCTATAGTGGTATTTTTTTTGTTCAACCACGATAAAAACAGATAGTAAGATTTTAAAAATTACTGCTGAAATTTTAATTGGTAGGGTTTTCCCTCGGAATTACCATTTCTGCTAAGACCATATACAAAACCACCCAGTTTTTTAATTGCTTAAAAAGTATAAAGAAAAAATGGAGAGGGAAATTTTTGCAGAAAACTATTGAGAAATTTCAGTAGCCATCCCCCTACGAAACTGGACCTACACTAAAAAAGAGCTTGTTAAACCAATATGGGGTTCACCCTATCCAAAGTTCGCCTCAAGATAAGTGGGGCTAGCAAAGTGAGAATTATCATTCTGTTACATTTCATTCTCATTATCAGGTTTTAGCTTTATCAATACTCCGTAATAAAACTGGAGAAAAAGGAGACCCTTAGTGAAAAGCCTTTGTGTTGCAGCAGTGCAAATGGTCAGTGGCGAGAGCGTTACAAATAATCTTTCACGGGCCTACAAACTGCTTGAGGAAGCAGTCGGGCACGGCGCGCAACTGATACTACTGCCGGAAAACTTTGCGCATTTCTCGGATAAAGGTAGTTTTTCCGTGGCCGAACCTTTTTGCATTTCTGGTAAAGCCAACGCAGACAGACAACCCATTCAACACGCCCTTGCAAATTGGGCAGAGGAGCTGGGTATCTGGCTGGTCGCAGGCTCGATACCCTTACTGGAGCGAGCCGACGGTAGCCCTACTGAGGGGAAGCGCAGCCGCTCAGCGTGCCTGCTATTCGACGATCAAGGCACTTTGCTGGCTCGCTACGACAAAATACATTTATTTGATGTGGAAGTTGAGGACGCTACCGGCAGCTATCGTGAATCCGCCAGTATTGAACCCGGCAACGAGCCCTGTGTGGCGACATCGCCCTGGGGGGCTCTGGGGCTCAGTATCTGTTTTGATCTGCGCTTTCCCGAACTCTACCGCCAGCTAGCCATAGCCGGTGCTGAGATTTTTTTGGTGCCTGCGGCATTTACCCACACCACAGGGCGGGCACACTGGATGACCCTGTTGCAAGCACGTGCGATTGAGAACGGCTGCTTTGTAATTGCAGCCAATCAGGGGGGGACCCACTCGGTGAAAAGACGTACCTGGGGACATTCCGCAATTATTGATCCCTGGGGTGAAATCCTGGCCGAAGCCGGCGAGGGTGAAGCAGTCATCACTGCCACATTGGAAGCTGAAAAGTTGGCCAATATACGGCGGCAAATGCCATTACTTTCCATGCGTCGGCTTGGGGTCTAAATAAAAGGAATCTAAACAGAAGGTATCTAAATAAAAAAGGGGCACCTAACGGTTGCCCCTTTTTTACGACATAGACTGTGGCAAGAAGGTGATATTAAACCTTCTCCACTGTCTGCTCGATACGCCCAAAAATAGATTGACCTTCACCATCGAACATCTCGATAGCGATAGTGTTGCCGAAATCCATAAACGGTGTACTAGGCGAACCATTCTGGATGGTTTCGATCATGCGGATCTCAGCGATGCAGCTGTAGCCAACTCCACCCTCTGCTACCGGTTTGCCGGGACCGCCATCCAGCTTATTGGATACGGTACCGGAACCGATAATAGTACCCGCACAGAGTGGGCGGGTCTTCGCCGCATGGGCGATCAACTGGCCAAAATGGAAGGTCATATCCACACCAGCATTGGGCTCACCAAACTTCTCACCGTTCAGTTGTGAGACCAGTGGCAGGTGCAATTTGCCCTCACGCCAGTTTTCACCCAGCTGCTCTGGAGTCACGCATACCGGTGAGAAAGCACTGGAGGGTTTGGACTGGTAGAAACCAAAACCTTTAGCCAATTCCGCAGGAATCAGTCCACGCAGGGAAACGTCATTCACCAACATCACCAATTTGATATGGGAGAGCGCATCCTCGGCGGATACTCCCATGGGTACATCGTCAGTGATTACGGCGATTTCCGCCTCGAAATCGATACCAAAGCCCTCACTTTGCGGCATGGTCACCGGCTCGCGCGGGGCCAGGAAGGTATCAGAGCCCCCCTGGTACATGAGCGGATCGCTGTAAAAGCTCTCAGGCACCTCGGCACCACGAGCCTTGCGCACCAACTCAACATGGTTCACATAGGCACTGCCATCGGCCCAGTGATAGGCGCGCGGTAGAGGCGATGCACACAGGCTCTGCTCGAATGGCTCTCCGGCAATCTCGCCGTTGTGCAAACGCTCGTGCAGCTTCTCCAGCTCGCCACTGACGGCTGCCCAGTTGTCCAATGCACTCTGCATAGTGGGAGCGATATCGCCGGCCGGCACCATACGGGTAAGATCATCGCTAACAACAACCAGTTGGCCATCGCGGCCGGATTTAAGGCTGGCTAACTTCACTGTGCCTCCCCTTCAGTTTTTTCCACAAACTCTTCTTCCCCGTGCATCCAGGCGGCGTGCCTTGGGGCTTTTTTAGTACGCGACCACTCTTCCAACATATCCTCAGCAACCCGCTTCAGCTCTTTGTGCATACCAGGCTTGGCGGTATTGGCAGCCAGCTCAATGCGATGACCGTTGGGGTCGAAGAAATAGATAGACTGGAAAATCGTGTGATTGGTAGGGCCGAGTACGTCGACCCCGGCCGCTTCCAGTCGCGCTTTGGTCGCGAGCATTTCTTCCATGGACTCCACTTCGAAAGCGATATGCTGCACCCATTTGGGTGTGTTCTCATCGCGCCCCATCTCCGGGGAGTTGGGAATTTCGAAGAAGGCAAGTACATTCCCCATACCCGCGTCCATAAAGACATGCATGTAAGGGTCCGGCTCACCGGTTGAGGGTACCTCGTTTTCGGCAATGGCCAGCTGGAAGTCCATACCGAGAAGATCGCGGTAGAATTCCACCGTCTCCTTGGCGTCCCTGCAGCGATACGCCACGTGGTGAATGCGCTTAATGCCCATTGAAGCCTCCGATTGTTATTCCTTTTCTTTAATGACGCCACGCTTGAGCTGGTCGCGCTCAATGGATTCGAACAGGGCTTTGAAGTTGCCCTCGCCGAAACCTTCGTCTTCCTTGCGCTGGATAAACTCGAAGAATACCGGGCCGAGCATATTGGCAGAGAAAATTTGCAGCAGCAGACGCGGCTGGCCGCCCTCGGTGGTGCCATCCAGCAGGATGCCGCGGCTCTGGAATTCCTTGGTAGGTTCGCCATGCCCTGGCAGGCGCTCTTCCAGCATTTCGTAGTAAGTATCCGGCGGCGGGGTCATAAACTCCATACCGCGCTCTTTCAGGCGATCCCAACAGGCAATTAAGTCATCACAAGCAAAGGCGATATGCTGGATACCTTCGCCGTTGTACTTCATCAGGAACTCTTCGATCTGGCCACCGCCACCAGCTGCTTCTTCGTTCAGCGGAATACGGATCTTGCCATCCGGTGCAGTCATCGCCTTGGACAGCAGGCCGGTATATTCGCCTTTAATGTCGAAGTAACGGATCTCGCGGAAATTAAACAGATCTTCGTAGTACTTGGCCCAGTAATCCATGCGGCCGCGATACACGTTGTGGGTGAGGTGATCCAGAGTGTGGAAGCCGCAACCTTCCGGACGACGGTCAACGCCCTCTTCCCAGATAAAGTCGATATCGTAGATGGACTCACCATCTTCGTAACGGTCGATCAGGTACAGAGTCGCACCACCGATACCCTTGATAGCCGGCAGTTTCAGCTCCATAGGGCCTGTCTGTACATCTACCGGTTGAGCGCCCTTGCGCAAAGCTTCTTCGTAAGCAAACTTGGCATCTTTCACCCGGAAGGCCAGGCCACAGGCAGAGGGACCATGCTCCTGGGCATAGTAGTAGGCGTGGCTGTTGGGCTCGTAGTTGGTGACAAAGTTGATATCACCCTGGCGCCACAACTCCACGGCTTTAGAGCGGTGGCTGGCCACCTTAGTAAAGCCCATGGCGCTAAACACAGTCTCGAGAATGCCTTTCTCCGGCGCAGTGAATTCTACAAATTCGAAGCCATCCAAACCCATCGGGTTCTCAAATAAGTCGGCCATGCAGTCCTCCGTCTCTTATCATCGCGGCGCCATTTATCGGGGCTGCGCGCTGGTTAATTTCTAGCGCAAAGGAAGTTAGTTGCAGATGTAACTAATGTCAAGGGGGCCAGGAATACGTACCCAAAGGCAGCATTCAGTCACTAAATATGAGGAGATTATGCATTCACGTGAATTGTAAGAAAGACCGCTAGATAAGCGATTCAGGTGAGAAAGAGAGGCGCAGCACAGGCTTGTACCGCACCCTCAGCAGCAGATGCTATTTACGAGCGCACTTGCCAGTATCGGTGCGGCACATATGCTCTTTATGAAACTTGCCGCTCATCTGGTCGCACTGGGATTTGGTAACATCCCCGGCGCAGGCACTTTCTGCATGCTGGCAGCACCCGGTTTCAGCAGTACCCATCCCGCCTTTGTCCATGGTCTCTTCCTTTTTCCTCTGTTCACAAGCGGAGAGGGTCAGCACCAGCGCAGCCGCCAGTATTCCGATTGAAGCTTTGAATTGCATATAGGCCTCCTAACTAGCCGGCGAGTGGCCGGTGACATGGATGTCGCGGAATCCGCCGCCCATGGCTCTGTGCGACCCGCGTAAACATACCCGACATCTCCACCAACTGAGCGGGCTTCGCACCGGGGCACAGAGCCTCTCAGCCATCCCGTAGATTTACCGGGCCATGCATTGACTGTAGCCCACACTGGCAGCGGAACCATCTGACTGGCGGGACACTTTCGATTTTTTACAGATATCGCGCCTACCTTTTCAGCAATTCACTGATTGTGACGCCGAGAGCCGGTACAATCGCTGACCGTTTGTCGGGCCATGCCCCAATCCGCCTGTATCTTTTGAGGACTGCCTATGCTTCTCGCCGCTCTCGCCATTATCGCCGGCTTTATTGTGCTGGTCTGGAGTGCTGACCGCTTCGTGGAAGGCGCCGCTGCCACAGCCAAGCACGCCGGTATGCCCACGCTGTTGATCGGCATGGTGATTGTCGGTTTCGGTACTTCTGCCCCAGAGATGGTAGTTTCAGCTATTGCCGCGCTGGATGGCAGCCCCGGCCTGGCCCTGGGCAACGCCTATGGCTCCAATATCACCAATACCGGCCTGATCCTTGGTCTCAGCGCCCTGATAATTCCCTTGAGCGTACATTCGAAAATTGTGCGCAAAGAGCTACCGCTATTAATGGCCATCACTCTTCTGAGTGGCGCCTTCCTATGGAATGACAAGCTGGAGCGCTGGGAATCAATCATTCTGTTACTGGGTTTCTTCGGCTTGATCGGTTGGAGTGTATTCTCCGCCCTGCGCGGCAAAGGCGATAATCTGGAAGGTGAGGTCGCTGAGGAGCTGGAAGAACACGCCATGCCCCTGGGCCGGGCTCTGTTCTGGGTAATCGCCGGCTTGGTACTTCTGATTGTCAGCTCGCGGTTGTTGGTTTGGGGCGCAGTGACCATCGCCGAATCGCTGGGCGTTAGCGATCTGATTATCGGCCTTACTATTGTCGCCCTCGGTACTTCTCTACCAGAACTGGCTGCCACCATAGTAGCCGCGCGCAAAGGCGAACACGATATTGCGATAGGCAACGTGGTGGGTTCGAATATGTTCAATCTGCTGGCCGTGGTGGGGATTGCCGGCACTATCGCTCCCATGTCCAGTGTGCCACCGGAAGTACTCACCAGAGACTGGCCCATGGTGATCGGCTTGACCCTGGCCCTATTTGTCTTCGCCTATGGCTTTCGTGGCCAGGGTCGAATCAACCGCTGGGAAGGCGGTGCTCTTTTGACAGCTTACCTTATCTACACTGGCTACCTCATCACCACCATTACTAAAGCCGCACTTTGACCGTACTTGGGGTGGCTTCACACCACCCCAAGTTTACCGCCTGAATTCGCCATAATTTGCCCCCAAAAAGCCCGTTCTTCCAGACCAGTGCCAGCTAGTATTGGCAGCACCTCAAGGGAAATAATGACGGAGATGCTTTTATGAGGCGGAGCTTTTTTGCCAAAGTTGGCATGTTGGGTTCTTTATTCGGCTTTGGAGCTATTTACCTATTAAATGCTTCCTGGTTGGCTCCAACACCCCAGGGCGAGCCCGTTCTTATTTCCCATCGCGGTGTCTACCAAACCTACAATCGCGATAATCTAGGGCGTGACGATTGTACGGCTATTCGCATATTCCAGCCTGAGCACCGCTATCTTGAAAACACCATTCCCTCCATGGAAGCAGCATTTGCGCATGGCGCGGATATTGTCGAACTCGATATCCATCCCACAACCGACGGTGAATTTGCCGTATTTCATGACTGGACTTTGGATTGCCGTACAAATGGAAGAGGCGTCACTCGGAAGCATGCCATCACTGACCTAAAGAAGCTCGATATCGGCTATGGGTACACCTTCGATGGCGGAAAAAGCTTCCCTTTTCGCGGCCAGGGCATTGGACTGCTACCCACATTGAAAGAAGTTCTGCAACACTTCCCAGATCGACAATTCCTGATCAATATAAAAAGTAATGACCCCAAAGAAGCAGACCTACTAAATAACTATTTACGCCAACACCAACTACTCTCCGATTCGCGCTTAATGGTCTACGGCGGCCCCCGCCCAGTCGCAAGAATACGGGAGTTAAGGCCCAAAGCTTTGGCCTTCAGTAGGGACAGCGCAAAAAGTTGTGCACTGGGATATTTGCTGATTGGGTGGAGCGGCTATATCCCCGAGGCTTGCCGCAACAGTATTGTTATGGCACCCAATACCTGGCAATGGGCACTCTGGGGTTGGCCGAACCGATTTATCGACCGGGTAGCCCGAAGCGGCAGTTTAGTCATAGTGCTGGATCATCGAGACAAAAAGGGCGGCCTTACCGCTATCTACCGACCAGAGGATTTAAATTTCCTGCCTAAGAATTACAACGGTGTTATCTGGATTGAGAAAATTGAAGTCATTGGTCCACTGTTACAAGCCAGCCATGAATAAACACTAACGTTTTCGCCGCTGTTCTAATCGCGCCAGCTGTGCTTGTAACCGCTCTATCTCTTCGAGTAATTCCAGCGCCAGCGCAGCACCGGCAAGATTGACTCCAAGATCCCGCTCCAGCGTGTAGACACGACGAACCCTGCGCACGCAAATACCACTAAAGCGCCAGCGGGGTTTGCGCGCACGTGGCTCGATAATACCTTCCTCCACCAGTGCCAATATACGTTCAGCAGGAAGCTCACAGGCGCGACACAATTCGCTCAAACTCAGTTCACTCTCTTCATCAAGCAGCACACCGGTGACCTGTTCGGCCTTTCTAACTCTCATTATCAGCTCCCCATGGATTGGCGCGGATTAAAGTCAAAGGCCTTACTGAATTGACGATAGGCCTCGCGCTGGGCATCGCTAGTGGCAGAGGGGGTAACTGTCTGCAGCACGATGTACATATCACCAGGTTGTTTGGCAGGGATACCCCGCCCCTTGAGGCGAAGCTTCTTGCCGTTATCACTATTGGCAGGGATGGTAACTTTCAGGGGCCCGCTCGGTGTTGGTACCTGCACTTTGGCCCCCAAGGCCATCTCCCAAGGAGCCATGGGTAAGTCCAGGTAAACCGTTGGGCCCTCGGTATGATAGAGACGGTGAGAGTTGAACATGATCTCGAGATAAAGGTCACCGGGTTTACCGCCGCCAATGCCTGCTTCACCCTGCCCGGCCAGACGAATTTGCTGACCTTCAGTAATCCCTTTTGGAATCTTGACGTTTAGTGTGCGCTCCTGCAGTTGCGGGCGCCCATCCTCCCCCAACACCGTGTGTTTAAGGGTAATCTGCCGACTGCTGCCGCGATAACTGTCTTCCAGATCTATGGCGATTCGCGCGTAGGTGTTTTCCCCCTGAGCACTGTACTGGCGCCGCTGCCTGCCGCCATAGCCCTGACTAAATCCGCCTCGCCCAAATAAGCTCTCAAAGAAATCGCTGAAGGCCTCACTATCGGCATCGGTATAACCACCACCGTGAAACTCAAACCCCTGATCCCAATTAGGGGGCGGCCGGAAATCCTGGCCGGACTGAAAGCCACTACCCAACTGATCATAGGCCGCACGTTTCTCTGGATCCTTAAGCACTTCGTAGGCCTCATTCACCTCTTTAAAGCGCTCCTCGGCATCCTTCTCACTACTGACATCGGGGTGGTATTTACGTGCCAACTTTCGATAGGCACGCTTGACCTCCGCCTGATCAGCATTCCGCTCCAGACCGAGAATCTTGTAATAGTCCTTGTATTCCATGGCTTTAATAAAAGCCGATGATGAGAGGGTTCGCCACGTATTTAAAGTGAGAAAATCGACGCGAGTATTATCTGGTTAAGTAGATGTCCACTGGTAAATAGAAGCGCCGATAGAACAATCGGCGCCTTAGTACTAACTTAATGCCCGGTTTCGTACCACATGTTGGCTGTTACATATTCGATACTTCCATCTTTGTAATGGATATAGGCCTGCGCCTCGTTGGGTGAATAAGCTCTGACTGTCACACCGCATGACAGCCCAGAATTACAACCTTTTATCCAATGGACCCGGTCAATAGATTTAGAGATATTGGTAATACTCCAACTTCCAGAAGTGGAGCTTCCAAAACTGAAATCTATTCCATTACAGTGGGAAGTGCCATTTCCAAACACTTGGCCGCCAGATTTAACATTTAGTTGGCAAACAAGATTGGCAGAAAAAGCCGGCACGGCTAAAGAAGAGGCAAAAATTAGGGAACTCGCTAATAGAATTTTTTTGATAGTCATTTTCCTAACCTAGTTATTTTTATATATTAGTTGTCGCAACAAACCAAATTAGCGACCTTAATCAGGTTAACATCCAGATTTTAATCTTCAAAGGCGCTTCCAGAAGCCTAACGAAAAAAATTGAGAATCTTTTATCAATTTTATACGATTTTTCTTCATTATTAATAGATCAGTTTATTAAACCCAGATACGGATAATTTAAATGTCGATTCAGCCTTTAAAGACGACATCAAAAAAAGAGTATTGATGCGCCATTTAAATTAGCGACTTAAATAGCACATAAACATCAACTACTCAGCTAAAGGAAACATTAATGAATCATGCTCCCAGAGTAACATCACTACAAAACTGGTAATTATCGCTCCGCAGAATAAGGATCTTCCGCGGTCAAATAGGCAAGAATATCTGCTTTCTTTTCTTGGGAATGTAACCACTCTCGAATTTCTTTTACTTTGTCATATAGCTCTTCGCCAAATCTGCTTCTATAAACCTCAGAAAAAGTCTCTTGTGCCCTAGTATCCCTAACCTTTTTCTGCCACTCATGGGTAACCAATGAGTTCAAAGAAGCAGCAAGCCCCTCAGCTCGCAGAAGCTCCCACTCTCCTTTATCCAGCCAAATACCACCAACTGTCGGGCTATAATCTAAACGGTGTTCACTAGCCGCAGTAATTTTTAACTTCTGCATGATCATGCCTGTTACCGGACATAAAATAGCTTTCTTGGTATCTTCAGCCACGATTTCATTTAGCACAGCTATATTATCGGAAAACTGGTACTCGGGATTTTTTCTTTTCCAAGTCAGATAGTCTTCAACCAAAATCCAGTTCCCACCACAACTTGAGCAGGTATGTGCACGAAACAACTGCTCAATGACAACTGGTTTGAGCACACCTTTTTTACAACTGGTACAACGTTTCATAATTTCTTTTCCCTAAAAAATAACCCAGATCTTTTTTAAAGACCTGGGTTGCGAGATTAGAGTTTTTATCAGATAAATAACTAGTAAATAAAGCCCAAATATCGTTTATCTACCAAATCTGAAAAATATTAACTCTCTGTCTCAACGGGTTTACTTAAGTTGCCAACACCCGCTTCTTTCAAGAGAGAATCCACTAAGGGGGCCATCGCACGGTGCTTCAGAGCACTGCCGACTAAAGCTTCCGGCAGGCTTTGGCCTTTAGATTCCGATTCTCCATCCAGAATTCCACTAGATGCACGACCATCCACACCATTTAAACCTTCAACAGAAATAATTTTCATGCCATCAATACTTTCCATCGGTTTAACACTTTCACGGATAATATTGGGCAGATTCTCATGCAGACTCAGCACTTTCTTCAACGCAATCTGAGCTTCATTGAGACTGTTGTATGCCTCGTTCATCAGACGCTGACCTTCAGCATCCACCGCGTATTTCTCGCGATCTGCTTCAACCTTAATACGAATTGCCTCTGCCTCTGCAGAAGCCTGCAGGCGAAGTGCCTCGGCTTTATCTTCTGCAGCTGACTTCTCCGCTTCGGCCATTACTTTAATACCGGTAGCCTGACGCTCAGCCACTTTCTGGGCTTCGATAATCTCGATGCGCTTATCACGCTCTGCCACTTCCACGTCCTTGGCAGTGCGCACCTGCTCTTCCGCTTTTACCGCTTCAGCCAGTGCAACGTTGGCCTGCTGGTCTGCCTGGGACTGCTCTTTGGATTTTTCTGCAACGGCAATTGCCCGCTCCTGCTCCGCAATCTCTACAGATTTCTCTTTGGAGATACGCTGCTCATCGAGAATACGCTCGCGCTCAATTTCCTGCTCCCTCAGGCGGCGCTCCTTTTCAATCTCCAGCAGTTTAGTCGCCTGCTCAGCGGCAATCTGGGATTGACTAACCTCACGCTGGGCTTCAATTTCTGCCTGACGCGCAGCCCTGTCTTGAGCGGCCAGTTCACGAGCAATATCAGCTTTTTGTGCGGCCTCGCGATTTTCCAGCTCGCGTTGTTGCTCCAAATGGGCGTAACGTTTTTCCTTATCGATTTCCAGTTTCTGGCGCTCGGCTTCGAGATTTTTCTTCTCGATCTGCACCATAGTTTCCTGTTCGACGTCGTTCACTTCCTTGCGGCGCGCTTCAATGGAGCGGGTCATGCTGGCAAGGCCTTCGGCATCGAAGACATTATCCTGGTTAAAAAACTCTTTGTGAGTCTGGTCCAGACCGGTCAAAGAAACAGACTCCAGTTCCAGTCCGTTTTTCAACAAATCCTCGGAAACTACCTGTTGTACTTTTTGTACAAACTGACTGCGTTGTTCATGCAACTCTGCCATTTCCATTTCGGCGGCCACAGAGCGAAGCGCATCGACAAATTTGCCCTCAATCATTTCCTTCAAGGCTTCGGGGTCCAGAGTGCGTAGGCCCAAAGTCTGTGCCGCATTGGCAATCGCCTCGGCATCGGGCTTCACGCGCAAATAGAATTCCGCAAGTACATCCACACGCATGCGATCCTTGGTAATCAGCGCCTGGTGCTCTTTGCGGGACACCGCAAGGCGCAGGGTATTCATATTCACCGGAATAATTTCATGTAACACCGGTAATACCAGTGCACCACCATTCATAATAACTTTTTGCCCACCCATACCGGTACGCACAAAAGAACGCTCTTTAGAGGCACGGGTATAAAGCCGTGCAAAAATAGTCCCAATAACAATCAGGGCCACTAATACAGCCCCGGCAATAAATACCATAATCGGAAGGTTTCCTATCACTGCTAGATTCTCCATTTAGTTATTCTCCATAAGATGTATACTGCTGGGGCGAGTTACTCGAAAATGTGCTCCCAGCTCTTCAACCAGTAACACCTTATCCCCCTGATTAAATATTTCACTCTCATCCGGCTCCACCATTACATAGTGTGTGGTTCCGTATTCATCACTAAAACGCGCCTCTGCCGGTGAACCGATTTCTGCTCTGCCGATCGTAATAATCCCTACACGGCCAATAAAGGAGTTTCTCTCAACCGCCTCAGATTCATCACCCACGGCAAAGCGTCGCATGATATTGCCAACAAAACGTACCTGGGGGAGAGCCAGGAAAAGGACTCCGACAGCAAGTAAACCGCCCGGCAATAGATACCCAAAGAATGACTCCATGAGTATTTGGATTAATAAGCCCGTTACTCCAAAACCAACCAAAAAAGTAACTAACAGGATAAGTGCAGGCACTTCCCCAAAGCGTAACCATCCGAGTAGTTTAGTCATCCCCCCTGATAACCCTGTGTCTGGTACGTCAACATTAAAATCTGGTAGTACGTTATCCAGTAAGTCTGAAATACCAACACCAATCAATGTCATCACGCCTTCAAGAAGCGCTATCATAAACATTAAAAATAGCGCGCCAGTGAAGATCAGGTTTTGATCTTGCAACAAGAATATCATCAGCCCCCCGATTTAATTTTGGCTAAACGTTCTTTCACACGATTATTTCGTGCAAACTCCTCAAGCTCTGCTAACTTGCTGGCATCTATTTCGGAATCAAATGTCGATATAGCTGTACTACCTATTGCTCGATTAAATGCATCTGTAGCTTGTTCTACCTGGGCTTTCGACTTTCTATCCCTACCATATTCATCAGTAACAACGCTACCTCTTGCATTTTTATTGACTGCAATAAATTCCTGTAATTGCTCACGCATTTCACGCTTCTTACCTTGCAGAGCAAGAATATAAGAACCTAGTTCCTTTATTTCTATCTCATTTTCACTGATCGCTTTCTCTAAAATTGGAAGCTGCACCTCAATATCCATTTGCTTGGCGATGGCGACTTCAGCCAAATCATCACGACCTTCATTTACAGCGATGGTAATTTGTTCAGCTAAACGTTTATGACGTGTTTTTTCTTCGTTTAACGTTCTACTATTTAGATATTTAGATGCTTCTGCTTTCCCTAGCTGATCTCGCACATCCTTAATCGCATCATCCACATCCCGGATTGCCTGTTCCATCACTGACTCTGGCGCAGCAGCTTCAACTGAGTCCACAACTGCATTCGCAGACACAGAGATTAAGCGTGAAATGCGCTTAATTAATCCTTCTCTCAAAATTTTCTTTCCTTTTACTGTTTAATTTCCACCAAAGCCAGACCAAGTCCCTCAAGATCTGACAAACTCTATTAAGTACTTACCACAACAGACTGTGGATTTACCGTTTTTATTTCAACAGTAATTCTGCCGCTTGCTTAACCATAAAACTCATTTGCGCAGATACTTATTCCGCAGTTTCACTTTCAAGGCTTTCACGAATTCTCACGGCGGAATCACGGTGAATGCTGCGTGGACTGCTCTGTTGTGACAACAGCAACATTTTTTCCAGGAAAGCCTCGACACTTGGCAACAAGTCTTTCTCTAATTCCGGTGCCATTGGCTCTTTACCGGCCACATTTTGGATAATGGCGGCACCTTCTGTGAGCAGGTCCATTACCGCCTCAATCAACAGGCTCCGCTGGTTTTCCTCCAGATAACGAGCCTTTAACGGCAGCATGGCCTCTGCAGAGGAGAGATAGCTGCGGGAAAGACAATCCCCGCCAATAGACTCTCTCGCCAGTGCAATAATTTCGCGTACTTTTTCACTTTGGGTCACCGCCCCATTGCGATCAATCGACATCAAATATGCATAATCTTCCGCCGATAGGCGTGCCGATATAGATTGTGTTTTATTGAGCATAATGATCCCTTGCTTGCCATGTATACAAAAGTACACACCACTATGTGTAGGGTCAATTAAAACTCGCATGACCTATTGGTACGACAGAACCAGCCGGTGTGGAAAAATAATCTTTTGTTGATTGTGCTATCTATAATTCAGGGGATTTTTGTAAGGAATTGTTCTGATTACCGCCAGTTGTTTTAAATTACACATCCTTACAGGGATAAATTCCCGCAAAAATATTTTTGTTTTTCACACCCAGAAACAGGCTTTTGGCGACACACCCATAGTTCCATCGCCAACTGACGGATGTAATGTCGATAGAAAACCTGATTCTCAATGTCGATAGCTATAAAGCCAGCCACTACCTGCAGTATCCACCAGGTACGGAATTTATTAGCAGCTATATCGAGTGCCGCGGCGGGGAATTTTCTGAAACGGTATTTTTTGGTTTACAAGCTTTTATTAAACAGTACCTACAAAGACCTATCACATTTGCCAATATTGAAGAGGCAGGAAAGCTACTCAAGGCCCACGGTTTGCCCTTTAATCGCGCGGGCTGGGAACATATCGTCAGTAAACATCGAGGGCTGCTGCCTTTAGAGATTTGTGCTGTAGAGGAAGGAGGCATTATTCCTTTACACAATGTTATGGCACAAATTGTTAATACCTGCCCATCCTGTTTCTGGTTGACCAGTTATCTTGAGACCGCACTGGTGCGCGCTCTCTGGTATCCCTGTACTGTCGCCACACAGAGCCGGGAAATCAAAAAAATCATTGCGCATTATTTACAGCAAACGGCCGACAGCCAGAAGAGTCTCCCCTTTCAATTACACGATTTCGGCGCGCGTGGGGCCAGTAGCTTGGAAAGTGCCACGTTGGGTGGTATGGCTCATTTAGTGAATTTTTACGGAACAGATACTCTCTCAGGAATATTAGGTGCGAGAAATTTTTACCATGCCGATATGCCTGGATTTTCTATTCCGGCTGCGGAGCATAGCACCATTACCGCCTGGGGCCGGGATGGGGAAGCATTGGCCTATCAGAACATTCTGCAACATTTTTCCGGAAAAAATAAAACCGTTGCGGTGGTCAGTGATAGCTATGATTTATGGCATGCAGTGGAAAGTATCTGGGGTGGCCAATTAAAAAACACGATTCAAAACAGTGGTGGGACCTTGGTTATCCGCCCAGACTCCGGCAACCCTGTACAGATTGTTGTCGATTGTATAGAGCGATTGATGCATATATTTGGAGCTCACACCAACAGCAAAGGTTACCGTGTTTTGCCTGAGTATATTCGTGTTATCCAAGGAGATAGTATCTCCCGCTTCACTATCCCCAAAATACTGCAGGCAATGCAGAAGCATAAACAGAGTGCCGAGAATGTCGCTTTCGGTATGGGCGGCGGACTGCTGCAAAAAGTCGACAGGGACTTAATGAGCTTTGCCATGAAAGCCAGTGCTATTCGCATCAACGGTATCTGGCGAGACATCTACAAGGACCCGCGCACAGGGCCAGAGAAAAAATCCAAGCGCGGACGCCTGGCCCTGATTCAATGCGAGAATGGCGACTTCAGAACCATTCGTCTGGAGGATGTAAATCAATACAAGAATTTTCTGAGACCAGTGTTTCGTAACGGCAATTTGCTTATAGAAACGACTTTTGCTGAGGTGCGCCAGCGCGCAG
The DNA here is from genome assembly GCF_052466715.1 of Microbulbifer mixtoriginis (SeqCode). Taxonomy (NCBI): domain Bacteria; kingdom Pseudomonadati; phylum Pseudomonadota; class Gammaproteobacteria; order Cellvibrionales; family Microbulbiferaceae; genus Microbulbifer; species Microbulbifer mixtoriginis (SeqCode). The sequence goes on from NZ_CP174288.1 coordinate 4,417,214, forward strand.
CCATTTAGCAACTTGATTCATCCCCCTCCTCTTTCCGTAACCATTTGCCCCTAGCAAACCTCATTTCACCGAACCAACACTTTACAAAAGCAATCATGGCCTGTTACCTGTATAGGTTTGTTGTCTGGACAAGGCGCCCGGCCGGGCCTCTTGTATGTATCGGGCACAATAACAATAAGCACACCCCCAAACGCTATGGGGGGATAAAGGTAGCCAATGGAAAGAAGAAAATTCCTCAAGATCGCCGGCGTCGGCTCCAGTGGTATTTTATTACCACTGCAGAGCATTCAGGTCAGCGCCGAGCAACTGCTCAATGAGGGCATGCACAGCTCGCACAAACGACACCTGGCAGATGTCGCCCTGAATACGGCGCGCAAAGCCGGTGCCAGTTATACCGATGTGCGCATCGGTCGCTATCTCAACCAGTACGTGATGACCCGCGAAACCAACGTGGAGAATATCGTCAATACCGAATCCCTCGGCGCTGGTATCCGCGTAATCGCCAATGGCACCTGGGGTTTCGCCGCCACCAACGATCTGACTGCCGATGGCGTTGCCCGCGCCGCACGCCAGGCGGTTGCCGTTGCCAAGGCCAACGCCAAATATCAGACCGAGCCCGTGCGCTTGGCACCGGTTAAAGGCGCAGGCGAGGTTTCCTGGCAGACACCGATCAAACAGAATGCCCTGCAGGTGCCCATCAGTGAGAAAGTCGATTTCCTGATGGATGTTAACAATGGGGCACTTAAAGCCGGAGCCAGCTATATTCGCTCTTCCCTGTATTTAGTCAATGAGCAGAAATACTTTGCTTCCAGCGACGGCTCCTATATCGACCAGGATATCCACCGCCTGTGGGCGCCCATGCAGGTGACCGCTGTGGATAAGAAAAGTGGGGCCTTCAAAACGCGTAATGGCCTCAGCGACCCGGTGGGAAGGGGTTATGAATACCTGGCTGGCCACGACAAAGACAAAATTCGCGGACAGACCACGCTCTACAAAGCCTCCTACGATATGGCCGAGGATGCTGTGCTCGCGGCCGAGCAGGCCAAGGCCAAGCTTTCGGCCAAATCCATCGATCCGGGCAAGTACGACTTGGTACTGGAACCCTCGCACCTATGCCTGACCATCCATGAATCTGTGGGCCATCCATTAGAACTGGACCGCGTGCTGGGCTACGAAGCCAACTATGCGGGAACTTCCTTCGCCACCCTGGATAAGTGGCGCAGCGGTAAATTCCAGTACGGCAGCGACAAAGTCACCCTGTTTGCCGACAAGGTACAACCGGGCTCCCTCGGTGCCGTCGCCTATGACGACGAAGGGGTTAAAACCAAGCGTTGGGATCTGGTGAAAGATGGCATCCTGGTGAACTACCAGGCCACTCGCGATCAGGTGCATATGATCGACCAAAAGGAATCCCACGGCTGCAGCTACGGCGATAGCTGGTCCAGCGTGCAATTCCAGCGCATGCCCAATGTCTCTCTGGCTCCGGGAGAGAAGAAGTACTCAGCCAAAGACATGATCCGCGATGTGGAAAAAGGCATTTACATCGTCGGACGCGGCTCCTACTCCATCGATCAGCAGCGCTACAACTTCCAGTTCGGCGGACAGCTGTTCTATGAGATCAAAAACGGTGAGATCGTCGGCCAGGTTGAGGACGTCGCCTACCAGTCCAACACGCAGGAATTCTGGAATTCCTGCTCGGCGATATGCGACAGCAGCGACTACCGCCTGGGCGGAACCTTCTTCGATGGTAAGGGCCAACCCAGCCAGGTAAGTGCGGTATCCCACGGCTGCTCCACCACCCGTTTTGACAAAATTAATGTAATCAATACCAAGCGCAAGATTTCCTGAAGGGCGCACAAGAATAAGTAATTGGAGAAAAGGCAATGGCAATTCTGAGTAGAAGTGAAGCGAAGCGTATTCTCGACAAGGTTTTGAAATACAGCCGCGCCGATGAAGCCAGCGCACAGCTGGCCGGCAGCGAGACAGGCAATATTCGCTATGCGCGCAACAGTGTTTCCACCAGTGGCATCGTCAACGATATCGAGCTGGCGGTAGAGGCCCGTTTCGGCAAGAAATCCGGTGTAGCCACCATCAACGAATTCAGCGATGCCTCCCTGGAAAAAGTGATGCGTCGCGCGGAAGAGCTGGCCAAGCTGTCTCCAGAAAATCCTGAAGCCATGCCGATGCTGGGACCACAGAAATATGTCAGCGTGGACGGTTTTGCCAAGTCCACCGCAGATATCACTCCAGACCAGCGCGCCAAGGCAGCCGCAGATTCCATTATTGCAGCCAAGGAAAAGAAAGTGGTTGCCGCAGGTTACCTGGAAGACGAGCGCTCTTTTGCCGCGGTCGCCACCAGCAAGGGGCTATTCGGCTACCACGCCTCCACTTCAGCCAACTTCACCGTAACTATGCGCACCGAGAATGGCCTGGGTTCCGGTTGGGCCGAAAGTGATGTTACCGATTTCGGCGCCATGAATACTGGCAGCACTTCCTCTGTCGCCATCGACAAAGCGGTCCTATCCCAGGAAGCCCGCGCCCTGGAACCGGGCAAGTACACCGTGATCCTGGAGCCCAATGCGGTGTCCGGCCTGGTGGGTTACATGATGAGCGGCTTCGATGCGCGCAGTGCCGACGAAGGCCGCAGCTTTATGAGCAAAAAGGGCGGCGGCAACCGCACCGGCGAGAAGATGTTCGACAAGCGCGTAAATTTCTACTCTGACCCCACCAGTCTCGATGTGCCGGCCCAACCCTGGACCGACGGTGACTTTATGCAGCTGGGGCGCACCGAATGGGTGAAAGACGGCGTAGTGAAAAACCTAGCGCGCAGCCGCTACTGGGCCGAGCAAAGCAAAGGCGAAGTGGTCCCCGAGCCCAAAAACCTGATTATGATCGGCGGCGATAAAACCACCGAAGAACTGATCAAAAATACCCGCCGCGGTATTTTGGTATCCCGCACCTGGTATATCCGTATGGTCGATCCGCAGTCCATGCTGCTCACCGGCCTCACCCGCGACGGCACCTTCTATATCGAAAACGGTAAGATTAAATACCCGGTGAAGAACTTCCGCTTCAACGAGAGCCCGGTAATCATGCTCAACAATATCGAAGATATGGGCGTCCCCCAGCGAGTGGGTATGTGGGGCATGTCCGCCATGATTCCCGCACTGAAAGTACGCGACTTTACTTTCAGCAGCCTTTCTGACGCCGTTTAACCGCCAGCACCACTTGAGGATAACGAAATGGATAGAAGAAAATTTCTCCAGCTCAGCGGTGCCGGCCTGGGTGTTTCCATGTTGCCGCTGTCCGGCAATCTGGTGGCCGAGAGCAAACTGACGCAAAGCGGTATTGATCTCTCGGTAAAAAAAGAATTTGCCGATGTCGCCCTGAATACCGCCACTAAACTCGGCGCCACTTATGCCGATGTGCGTATTGGTCGCTACCTGAATCAATACGTAATCACCCGCGAGATGAAAGTGCAGGACGTGGTGAACACCGAATCTATCGGCATGGGCATTCGGGTTATTGCTAATGGCACCTGGGGCTTTGCTGCCACCAATGACCTGACCGCCGATGGCGTCGCCCGCGCCACCCGTCAGGCAGTAGCCACGGCCAAGGCCAACTCCAAGTACCAGCAGGAGCCAGTACAACTGGCCCCGGTGAAAGGTCATGGCGAAGTCAGCTGGCAGACACCGATCCAGAAAAACGCTATGCAGATCCCCCTGGCCGACAAGGTGGATCTGTTGATGGATGTAAACAAGTCTGCCCTGGATGCCGGCGCCAGCTATATCAACTCCATGTTGTACCTGGTGAATGAGCAAAAGTATTTTGCCTCTACCGACGGCTCCTATATCGACCAGGATGTTCACCGTTTGTGGGCGCCCTTCTCGGTCACTGCAGTGGACAAGAAAACCGGTGGCTTCCGCACGCGCCAGGGCCTCAGCCAGCCGGTAGGACGCGGCTTTGAATACCTGGATGGCCGCGCCGAAGACAAGATCCAAGCGCAGACGGTGCTCTATCGCGATTCCTACGATATGGCCGAAGACGCACGCCTGGCGGCGCAACAAGCCAAGGAAAAGCTCACGGCTAAATCGGTCAAACCAGGCAAGTACGACCTGGTGCTGGACCCAAGCCACCTTTGGCTCACCATCCATGAATCCGTCGGCCACCCGCTGGAGCTGGACCGCGTACTCGGCTACGAGGCCAATTTTGCCGGTACCTCTTTCGCTACTATCGATAAATGGCGCAGCGGCAAATTCCAATACGGCAGTGACAAGGTCAATTTGTTTGCCGATAAGGTACAGCCCGGCTCTCTCGGTGCCGTCGGCTACGACGATGAAGGCGTGAAGACCCGCAATTGGGATCTGGTAAAAGACGGTGTGCTGGTGAACTACCAGGCCACTCGCGATCAGGTACATATGCTGGGGCAAAAGAAATCCCACGGCTGCTGCTACGCAGATAGTTGGTCCAGCGTGCAATTCCAGCGCATGTCTAACGTTTCGCTGTTACCCGGCAAGGAGGAGCTGAGTGTTGACGATATGATCAAGGATGTGGAGAAAGGCATTTATATTGTGGGTGCCGGTTCCTTCTCCATCGATCAGCAGCGCTATAACTTCCAGTTTGGTGGGCAGCTGTTCTACGAGATTGAAGACGGCAAGATTACCGGCATGGTGGAGGACGTCGCTTACCAGTCCAACACCCAGGAATTCTGGAATGCCTGTTCGCAGGTCTGCGACAAAGATGATTACCGCCTGGGTGGTTCCTTCTTTGACGGTAAGGGACAGCCGATGCAAACCAGTGCGGTATCCCACGGTAGTTCCACTGCACGCTTCGACGGTATCAATGTGATTAACACCAAGCGCAAGCTGGGCTAATCACTGATCCACGCAGGGGTCAGGCCGGAAAACCGGTATGGCCCTAGCGTTATGATTAAAGGAAAGCAGGCACTTCACTCAAGACACGCTGTGAATACGTCCCTGTACGCTCGTAATCGGCATCCATGCCTCATACGGTCTTGAGTGAAGTACCTACTTTCCTTTCTAGCTAACAATAAACCAACGCAGTAACAGAGTTATCCCGTGTCCCTCACCCGCAAGGCTTTTCTTCAGCGCCTGATCCTGGGTAGCTGCGCCGCAGCGCTGCCGCTGGGCACACGCGCACAAAATACCGCACCGGGTAGTGCGCAGGAGCACTACGATTTTTATTTCACCCGCTTGATGTACGAGTCCGGTGACTGGGATGTGGATCAGCGCATGCCCTCCAACCTGCTCAACTCACTGGTGGAGTACACCAATCTGAGGGTTGATCCCAAAGAGCACATAGTGCCGCTGGCCGATAAGAAAATGCTGCTGGCGCCTTTCTGCTACCTGGCCGGACACAAGCTGGTGCAATTCACCACGGAAGAGGCAAAGAATTTTCGCGATTACGTCAATCGCGGTGGTTTCGTATTTGTCGACGACTGCAACCACGATATCGACGGCCTCTTTGCCAAATCCTTTGAAGCGCAGATGGCCGAGCTGTTTGGCGAAGACTGCCTGCAAAAACTCCCGGACAATCACGACCTCTACCGCTGTTTCTTTCAATTCGATGAACTGCCGGTAACCAGCTTTGAATTAAATGGCTGGGGTGATGATCTGGTACACGACTACCTGAAAGCCATTGTTGTAAACGGCCGTATCGCCGTGCTCTACAGCAACAAGGATTTCGGCTGCGAATGGGACTACGACTACCGCAACAAACGCTGGCTCGCCATCGACAACACAAAATTTGCGGTGAACATTGTTATTTACGCACTGACGAGCTGATTATGTTGACCACCCTGGAAAATAGTATCGAAGAACAACTGCACAGCCTCGACAATCTTCAGCAGGAAATTGCACGGGTGATTGTCGGCCAGAAACCTGTGGTGGAGCAGATGCTGATCTGCCTGTTGGCCGGCGGCCACGCCCTGCTCGAAGGGGTGCCGGGACTGGGTAAAACCCTGCTGGTAAAAACCCTCGCCGATGCCAGTGCGCTGGATTTTAAGCGGGTACAGTTCACCCCGGATTTAATGCCCGGAGATATTCTCGGCAGTGAGATCCTCGAAGAGGATCACAGCACCGGCAAGCGCTTTTTTAAATTCCAGCAGGGCCCGGTTTTCACCAATATCCTGCTCGCCGATGAAATTAACCGCACACCGCCGAAAACCCAGGCAGCCCTATTGGAATCCATGCAGGAAGGCTCGGTAACCGTGGGCGGTAAAACACTGAAATTGCCCGATCCTTATTTCGTACTGGCCACACAAAACCCCATCGAGCAGGCCGGCACCTATCCGCTGCCGGAAGCTCAGCTGGACCGCTTCCTGTTAAATATTCATATCGACTATCCCGATGAGCGGGATGAAGTTGAAATCCTGCGCTCCACCACCGGTGCCAGCAGGGTCAAACCCAGCCCCAGCCTGGATGCGGAGCAATTGCGCGAAATGCAGAAATTGGTGCGGGAAATTCATGTAAGCGACGATTTGTACCGCTACGTGGCGGCACTAGTGCGCGCTACCCGTATGGAAACCAGCGGCAGCGATACCCTGCAACAGTGGATCAAGTGGGGCGCCGGCCCTCGCGCGGGGCAGGCTCTGATTCTCGCCGCCAAGGCACGGGCCCTTTTGCAACGACGCCTCGCCGTCACTCGCGAGGACATCCGCAGCCTGTTACTGCCAGTGCTGCGCCACCGGGTGCTGCTCAGCTTCCAGGCCCAGGCCGATGGCGTGCAGATGCCACAGCTGATTGATGGATTACTGACGGCGGTGCCGGAACCGGGCCAGGACTGATCAGCGTGGAATACCTGTCCCCCAAAACCCTGGCCAGTTGTCGCGATCTGGTGTGGTTGTCGCGACATATCGCCGAGGGCGTGATGCTCGGTGTGCAACACAGCCAGCGCCGTGGCACCGGTCTGGAATTTCATCAGTACCGAGGCTATCAAGCGGGCGATTCCATTCGCCATATCGACTGGAAACTGTTCGCCCGCAGCGATCGCTACTATGTGCGCGAGACAGAGCAGGAGAGCCGCATGCACGTGTGCTTTGTGCTCGATAGCAGCGCCTCCCTGGGCCAAGCAAGCTTTGTCGAGCCCAGCCTGAATAAAATGCATTACGCCAAGTGTTGGATTGCCAGCCTCTGCTGGCTGCTCAATGCCCAGGGAGACAGCTATTCCCTATTGGCGTTTAACAGCAGCCGGACGGTTTATGTGCCCGAAGGCCAGGGTGAGAGCCACCAGCGCCAAATCGCCCTTCAGCTACAACAACTCGACGCCAGCGACCACTGGCCAGATCGAGCTCAACTGGCGCCGCTGTGGCAATACTTTGAACGCCCTTGTCAGGTGGTGTTGCTGAGTGATTTTTTTCAACAGGGCAATGAAATCGGCGATTTTGCCGCACGCCTGCATGCCGCCGGCCGCCCCTGCCTGCCACTGCAATTGTTAGTTGAGGCAGAACAGACTTTTCCTTTTGGCGGAGAGCTAAAGCTGCTCAATCCAGAAGTAAGCGCCATTACTCCCGCAACTTTAGAAGTGGACGCCGAGCGGCAACGCCAGTCTTACCTGGATGCTTTTGCTCAAGCACAGAGCGAGTTAAAAGCACGCTTTGCCACACAGGAGTGTTCACTACAGACCGACCTTATCGAGCAGCCTGTGGAAAAGTCATTGCAGCAATTTATTCAACTGCACGGCAGGTTGTGCTGAGATGTTGTGGATAAATAACTTATTTCAATCCCCACAGTGGCTATGGCTATTCACAGCCCTGATTATCCCTATCGCCATTCATTTGCTACGCCGAAGTAATCCACAGCAGATCTCCTTTGCTGCGCTGCAATGGGTACAAAGATATTCACAGAGTCGCGCGCGCCGCCCTATTGTGGATAACAAGTGGTTGCTGCTATTGCGCCTACTAATCGTCGCCCTACTGGCAAGTTTATTGGCACAGCCGCTGGTTAAACGGGAAATTTATCCCCAAGAGGGCGTGATACTGGTAGACCCCAGAATTGGGGCGGGCGAAGCGAATACATTTATCCACAGTTCACTGCCGCAGCTTGTGGGGGAAGGTAATAAAGTGCTGTGGTTATCCCCAGAAACACCTTCCGTAACCTCACCCCCACCACAAAATGTGGACCTGTGGAAAACTCTATCAGCACTATCACGCCGGGCGGATTTGCGCAGGGCTCATATCCTGTTGATAAACAACGGGGTTCCAGCATCCCACCAGGCACTAAGGGTCAGTCCCCATTGGCAGTGGCACGGCCTCGACAAAGCATCCACAGCTCCGAGCCCGGTATTACCGGGTATCGCTTTAATGGGCAAAGCGCCCAGCTGGTGGGCGCCTGTGCTGGAAGACTGGCAAGGCAATATGCCGGGACTATCGGTGCATATTCAGGAACAAGAAGAGACACCCAATGCCGAGCAGGCAGATTGGTTGATCTACACGGGCCCCGCTCCCCTGCCACAAGCCGTGCTGGAATTTGTTACAGATGGGGGCCTGTTAATCACCGACAACAGTATCCCCCCTGCCGATAATCTCAACTTCGTTGCTGTGGATAACAGCCAGTCAGCTCAGGCGGCCTCAGTGGGACGGGGAAGTTGGCTGCGCTACGAAAGTGACTGGTATAGCGAGGCCTTTTATCGCCGCGCGGATTTACCTGAACGCTTATGGCTGCACTGGTCTGGGCAAGACTGGGCTCTGCAACACCAAAATCGTGGCCACTGGTCTGCCAATAAAGTAGTGGCAGGCCTTCCTGTAGAAGACAGCGAGGTAGAAAACCGCCGTATTGAACAACTGCAACCCTGGTTAATAGCCGCCCTACTGTTACTTCTGGCTTTTGAACGCCTAATTGTCCTATCGCGACCCGCAGTCATTATGGCAACCGATAGTAACGGGGAGGCCGACCATGGATAAGCGTGAGTCCACCCTTAACGCTGTGCGCAGGCGCTGGCAACTGACAGCCCTGCGGCCCTATCTCTGGCTTGCCACTGGCCTCAGCCTTCTGGCTGGCTTGGGCATTTTTGTATTCGGCTGGCCACAGTGGCTATTGCTCGCCTGGCTCGGAATTATTGTTGTAGCAATTCTATTGGATCGCAGCTGGCGCCCAAGCCCTGAAAGCCTATGTCGACAGTTGGATGGACAATATCCACAGCTGCAAGACAGCAGCCAGTTGCTTAGCCAACAGAAAACCAACCTAAGTCCATTGCAGCAATTACAGCGCACGCGTATCGAAACAGCGCTGCAACAACTGCTGGAAAGTGGCGACCGGTCGTTTTTCGGTCCAAAAAAACTCCGCAGTACCCTGACAAATGCCTTCGGTGCCTGCCTGGGACTATTGTTATTTGTACTGAGCGATTCTCACTTAACCGGGGATAAAACTGAGACCACACAACAAAATACGGCTATTCCCGTTGCCGAAAAGCTTGCCATAACCCGCGCGGCAACCCATATCCAGCCGCCCGCCTACACTGGGCTCGCAGCCGACAGCCAATCCCTACAAGTCGACGTGCCGGAGCAGTCTGCGGTCGAGTGGCAACTTGAATTGAATCAACCGGTGCAAGGGCTGGAAATGCTGGCCGAAACTGAGCGCTTCGCCTTTTCTCCGCTAGGTAATCTACCCAGTAAAAAATGGCAATTACAACGCACTATCGCTAAGGCAGACTTTTACCAGCTTTCAGTGCAATTCGCGGAGAGCCAAATACATTTGCCGGAAATCCATAATATTCGAGTGCATAAAGACAGTGCCCCGGAGTTTACCTTTGAGGCACCCAGTCTGCGCGTCGATACCATTCAAGGGAGCACCCAAGGTATTCCCGTGAAAGTAATCATTAGTGATGATTACCAGGTGAGTTCTGCAGATTTATTGGTCACCCTCGCCAGCGGCACCGGGGAAAATTTACGCTTTCGCGAAGAGCGTATTCCACTCACCAGTTTGCAATCCACTGCTTTATCAACAAGCCTCTCGGAAGATAAGAAAGCAGCTCGCTACGATTTCCTCCTGCCCATCCACCAGTTTTCCATGGAAGCGGGAGATGAACTCTACTGGTATCTGGAGGCCAAGGATAACCGCGAGCCCAGCGCCAACGTTGCCAAGAGCCAACACTTTATCTTGCGCTGGCCACAAGAGGAGATTTTCGGGCTGAGTGACAGCGAGGGGATGGCGATTAAGATATTACCGGAGTACTTCCGCAGCCAACGCCAACTGATTATTGACACCGAGGCCCTACTAGTCGAGCGAGAGCAGCTGCATCCACAGGAGTTTCGCAAACGCTCCGAGGGTTTAGCCTATGAACAGAATCTGTTGCGTATGCGCTACGGCCGTTTTCTCGGCGAAGAGGATTCGGAAGCGGAGCATTCTGGCGCAGAGAGCGAGAAGCACGATGATGAAGAGGAGTCCGAACACGGCCATAGCCACGATCACACAGAACAAGGTGAGCACCAGGCACATGGCGAAGAAAATGCCACTCCCTTCGCCCAGTATGACTCCCGCTTCAAACAGGCGGCACGAATAGTCGCTTCTGCCGGACACCGGCATGACAGCTCTGAACATGCCACCCTGTTTGACCCACAAACAAAGGAGCTACTGCGCAACGCGCTGAATGCCATGTGGAGTTCCTGGCGCGACCTGTCGGTTATAGAGCCCCAGGCCTCCCTGCCCCATCAGCACCGGGCTCTGCGCTTTATCAAAGAAGTACAGCAGGCTTCGCGTATTTACTTACAGAGAGTCGGCTTCGAGGCGCCCCCCATAGACGAAAGCCGCCGGCTTAGCGGTGAACGGGAAGACGTAGCGCCAGAAACCCTCGACAGTGCCTTTGAACAAATACAAAGAGCACAGGTGCTCGCCCTAATGGCCCAGGTAGATGCTGGCGCCGAACTCGATACTGATTTGCTGGTGCAGATAAGTGAGCTAGCCACAGAGCAATCATTAGATCTTGGCCTGGAGCTGTCCAAACAGCTGCGTTTATACCAGCAGCGCCACCAGCAACCGAATTGCATTGATTGCACAAACTCCCTGAATCAGCTGCTCTATCAGCTACTACCAGCACCGGAATCTGCGCCTTCACTGCCTTTGCAAACTGAGGCAGACGGCCATTTCAGCCGTTGGCTGCACCAGCAAGGGGAGAAGTCATTGTGATTGATTTCTTGATACCCGGCCTGTGCCTGTTGGCCTGCTTAGCATCACTCGTACTATTGCACCGCCGAGGTGCCAAGCCGTTCGACTATGGCCTTCAACTGGCGATTTGGTTGAGTGCCTGGATGCTCTGGCAGCCGCCGGCAATCATTCCCGCCGAGCGCAATATCTCTATCGACAGCAAACAACTGGCGAGCTCACATCCAATAAATCTCAATGGTGTGGAAAATATCTCCCTTAATGGGGAGCCACTCGGCCGCGACAAACTTCGGGACCTGGCACCGGTGCGTCTGGAGTTATCGAAGATCCAGGAATCTGATGGCCGCTGGGAATTGGACTGGCAGCGGAAAATTACCTTGGGTGATTCTTTAAAGTTAAAGGTTCACAACAACCAGCCACTGACTGAAAACGTAAAAATTAGTCTGCTCAATCCCTACGGCCATATTGAAGACAGTCTTGAGCTGAAAGTGGGAGAAGCAATTCAGGCACAACTCACTGCCATTCCAAAACTCGCAGGCCCCCAGATATACCGAGTACGGACGGAAAGCGAAGCCGGCGAAACTCATACAGATCCCTTACCCATACTGGTGCGAGAACCGCTCCAACCCAAGTTATTACTGTGGCTGGCACGCCCCTCTTTTGAGACAGCCGCCCTCTCTCGCTGGCTGCGCCAATCCGGTGTAGCAGCACAAGTGATGACCCAGTTGGCACCTGAAATTAGTAGAAAAGAAACTCTCAACGGCCTTCCACTTACCGAGTCTGCAGATTTATTCACGAATGAAAGTCCCTTCGATTTAGCCATTCTCGATAGCAGTTTGTGGGCACAACTCTCCTCTCAACAAAAGCATCAGCTCCGCGAGCTGGCCGCCACAAAGTCACTGTTATGGTTAGTCAGTGGCGATAGCTCTGAAGAGTTTCTCCAATACGCTGCAGCCCAATCCATGCCTCTGCAAAGGGGAGAAGCACCCCATTTACACTCCGGCTTTGGCTACCAAAAAGCGGACCATCCGGAGATTCCCCCACTGCGCAATCTAGGCCTTATAGCCGCGCAGCCCAGCTCTAGTGACTTCTTACTGGGTAATGAAGAAGCTCCCCTTTTCTGGGGACGTTCAACCCAGACGCAGCACTTGGGTTTTATTCTATTTAGCGACAGCCACCGCTGGCTGACCAGTGGGTTTGCTACTGAATTCGCCAGCCTGTGGAAGTCGATTATTGATTACCAACTCAAGCATTTAGGTAGTCAGCCGCCAGTAACCCTCTCCAATAAGTTACCGCGTACACAGGTACGCACCACCCTATGCAGCCCACTTTTTTCTAATCAGAGACCAATATTATTAAGCTCCCAAGAAAACTCCCTACCCATCAGTGGTGTCGCCGTAAGTAGTAATTCCCAGGGCCAGTGCTACAGCTTCTGGCCACAGGGTTCTGGCTGGCATCAGCTTAAGACGGATTTGAAGGGCGAAGCGACATTGGATTTCTATATCTTTGCCAAGGAGGACTGGCCTCAGTGGCAGCAGTCTGTAAATGCCAGGGAGACCCGACAAATGGCCACCGCGCGTTTGGGACCAATAGCTAAAACCCACACAAACAAAGAGCCGATTGAACGCCAATGGCCGGCTCTGGTTTTGCTGTTATTGGTCTGCACAAGCTGGTGGAGGGAGCGCAGAATCTTGAACAGGCCCTTATCTTGAAGACTGAGCGGAGGGTTTATTACCCGGCTGCGCCTCCTGCTTGGGGAAAATCAGCTGGTCGACGGGATAACCCATCGCCTTAGCTTTCTGTAAAAACCGCTCCAGAACATCCTTGGGCATAGTCGGGGTGCGGGACAATATCCACAGATAGGATTTGTTATAGCCGGAAACCATCGCATATTGATAATCGCCTGCCAGGGCAATCACGATATAGGAAGAATAAAAGGGCCCAAGGAAAGAAACTTTCAAGTGTCCTACATCTTTTGCGCCAACAAACTCAGCCTTCCCTCTCGCCAATTGCCAATCATCACGCGCTTGTGAATAACCGGTATTCACCACTGCGACAGAACCATCGGGGTTGAGGCTGTAGTCCGCCGTTACCAGGGTCAGGCCCCGCTCGAAAGAGTGATCCAAGCGGGCTATCTCATACCAGTGGCCTAAATAGCGCTGCAGCTGGAAATTCTGTACGGGCTCAACCCCCTCCGGCACTCGTGTACAGGCACCTAGCCACAGGAAGGAAAACAGTAGTACTCCCAGCGAAAACCGCTTCATCTAGCCACTCCCAGCAAATTCACCCTCGAATCAAAATAGAAGGTAAGGGTTTCACAAGGTCAGGATAGTTTCGAGCGTTTGTATTTCACCCATAAAAAAACCACCCTGAGGGTGGTTTTTTTATGGGTGGACAGGCCAACTTACTTTTCGACGAAAGCACGCTCAATCACATACTCGTGCGGTACACCTGCGCGGGTCTCCTTGAATCCCCAGTCATCTAGGATATTGGTGAGATCCTTCAGCATTGCCGGGCTGCCGCACAACATAAAGCGGTCTTCCTCGACATTCGGCTTGGGCACATCGAGATCTGTAAAGAGCTTACCGGTCAGCATCAAGTCGGTCAGGCGGCCGGTATTACGATAAGGCTCACGAGTTACAGTGGGGTAGTAGAGCAGCTGCTCACGCACCATCTCACCAAAATACTCATGCTCAGGTAGCTCATTCTCGATCTGTTCCTGATAAGCCAGCTCAGAGACATAGCGCACCCCGTGGGTAAGAATCACTTGGTCGAAACGCTCGTAGACAGTGGGATCCTTAATAATGCTCATGAAAGGTGCCAAACCAGTACCCGTAGACAGCAACCACAGGCGCTTGCCAGGTAACAGGTGATCCGCAACCAGAGTACCGGTGGGCTTCTGGCTCACATAGATCTCATCGCCCGGCACAATTTTCTGCAGACGAGAAGTCAGGGGACCATCGGGTACCTTGATGCTGAAGAATTCGAGCTCATCTTCGTAGTTGGCACTGGCAATGGAGTAGGCACGCAGCAGTGGACGGCCGTTGTCCTGCTGCAGACCGATCATCGTGAAATGTCCGTTCTCAAAGCGAAAACCCGAATCTCGGGTGGTCTTAAAGCTAAACAGCGTGTCGTTCCAGTGATGGACATCCAACACCTTCTCTATATTCAATTTGGACATAAACTTAAAACCGGTTATTCCACGAGTCTCTTGATAGTTGAATTTTAGCTCTGGAAGATCTATTGGCAAAGTGGGATATTTCGATATTCCTTATCTATTTTAATGATTAAGTGGAGAATTCCCTTTGCGCTATACCTTGCGCCAACTGGAGGTATTCCTGGCCTGTGCCCACCACGAGAATGTGAGCCGCGCGGCAGAGAGCCTGAGCATGTCCCAGTCTGCCGCCTCCACCGCCCTAAAAGAGTTCGAACAACAGTTTGAGTTGCGCTTATTCGAGCGCACCGGCAAGCGCCTGCGCCTGAATGAGCTGGGTAGGCAACTATGGCCCAAGGCGGAGGAACTGCTGGAACGGGCACAGGAATTAGAACAGAGCCTGGCCAGTCATCGCTATCTGGGCCGCCTAAAAATAGGGGCAACCCTAACCATCGGCAATTACCTGGCTGCGAACGTAATGGCGCGCTACATGGAGGAGCAACCCGGCACACGCGTGGAGCTGGAGGTCGCCAATACCTCGGCAATTACCGAGCGGGTGCTCAACTTTGAGCTGGATCTTGGACTTATTGAGGGTGAATTTAATCACCCGGATCTGGAGATGATTCCCTGGCGTAGTGATGAATTAGTCGTCTTTTGCGCCCCCTCTCACCCCCTGGCCAAACGCAAGCGCCTGACAGACAAAGATCTGCTCAAAGCCACCTGGATTACCCGGGAGCCCGGTTCCGGTACACGTCAGACTTTTGAGCGTGCAATGGTCGGACTACTACCAAAACTCCATATTTTGTTGGAGCTTCAACATACAGAGGCCATTAAGCGAGCGGTGGAAGCTGGGCTCGGTATCAGCTGCCTGTCTAGAGTCTCTTTAGCTGATGCCCTGAAGCGGAGCTCATTAATCGAATTGCCGGTATCACAGAGAAATTTTCACAGAGAATTTTATTTCGCCCTACATCGACAAAAATATAGAAGTGCGGGGATTGAGCGATGGTTGGAGTTATGTCGATCTGAACAACCAAAATAACAAACCACCCTAAAGGGTGGTTTGTTATCTCAAACAAGTAGTTATTTTATACGTACTAACTGAGACTTCACATCTTCAGAAACTTCGTCAATAGAAGCGATATTTAACCCGCCAATCGGAGCAGCTGCAGTGCTTGGCTGAAGAGTAACATGCGCGGACTCTGGCAGTTTCCACATTGCACCAGTTGCAGGATCTACAATCAACCAGCCAATTAAACCACCAAAAACTATATTACCAACGTACCAACCATCCATGCCAGCTTTGATCAAAAAGCTTTGCTCACTATAACCAGCCATCTGGTATTTCACCGTATAGCTCGCAGAAGAGAAGAATCCATCAGATGCTGGCAGGGTAATAGTGTCAGGAGTTACGCCACTGTGAACATCCAAACCTGCCTCATTGATGATGGTAAAGTTTGCACCGTTCGGAGAGCTATTGATAGTTACTGGATATGAACTATCACTCACGATACTTGCACAACCCGTTGCCATTACCAATCCAGCAACTGCAGTCCCCAAAGCTAATTTTTTAAACATTTTTTAGACCTAATACTGATAATATATTTTATTCACCGGTAACTAACCGATAGGCGGCGCAATTTAACACAAACCCATAATTATCTTGTAAAAATTTATTCACAAAATATTTACAACTGAAGTGATAGTCTGTGTAACCTAATTAGTACCAAACAGCTCCCCAAAGAAATCTCCCTCATACCATGAAGGCTTATCCTTAGCATCCGCCACTTCCCTGGCAATTAGATAATTAACTTCGGTGAACTGCCTAGCAGCTGCGTAGCTCACCCCAGCATCAGGCGCATCTCCGGGTTTGTGATAGCTCTCTTTCAGGAATGCCACTTGTTTAGCGGTACCATCAATATTCGGATCCTGAGCTTCGCGCCCAGTAATTAGGTAAATAGAGGGCACACCGCGGCGAACGAAATTATAGTGATCACTACGAACAAAGATCACTTCTTCAGGCATGGGATCAGGGCTCAATTTTAAACCGCTGAGTTTTGCCGCATGCTCCGCAATCTGGCCAAGGGACGAATGCTCGGCACCAAAGGCAATAATATCGCGGAATGGGTAGAGCAGCATGGGCATATCCAGATTGATATTGGCCACGATGGACTGCAGAGGTACGGTAGGGTATTCGGCAAAGTAGTCCGAGCCGAGTAATCCCTTCTCTTCTCCGGTCACCGCAACAAACAATAGAGAGCGTCGTGGTGCTTGGCCAGACTCCGCAAACAACCGTGCGGTTTCCAGCATTACTGCGATTCCTGCAGCGTTATCTTGAGCGCCGTAATAAATCTGGCCATCTTCTTTTTTACCGATATGGTCCAGGTGTGCAGAGAAGACCACATATTCATTTTTAAGCACCGGGTCGCTACCCGGTAATACGGCCACAACATTGGGGCTACGCACTTCCTCGTGCCTAGAGCTTGTACTCAGGGCAGCACGGTAAGGCAGCGAAAATCCACGGGGATTTTGACCTTTTTCCATAATGCTGAAGATAGCTGCGAGGCTCTGTTGGGTACCGTCGAAGAGTTTGCTCGCCGCATCGATATCAAGCAATACACCAGGATACAAACCGGGGATAGCGCTGCCCGGCTCGCCTTTTCGGTTTACCCAGTCGAAAGTCTCATCGTGACGATGCTCCGCATAGCGCACGAAGGGGCGGCGCTTCTCGCGCTCGGGGGTATAAATGGTGATATAACCCACCGCACCATGACGAGCAGCGGTCTCACCCTTGTTGCGGCTTGATGCATAGTGAGCCCCCACTTCACTGGGCAGACTCTTCGGGCGACCACTCAGTATCACTGCAATCTTACCCTTCACATCCAATCCGGCATAATCATCTAGGCCATAGTCCGGCGCTTCAATTCCGTAGCCAACAAACACCAGCTCGGCCTCCAAGCGTGCCTGCTCACTGGACGCAGAAGGCGAGGTGATAAAGTCCTCCCCGAAGGCAAAGCCGACCTCACCTTTGCCCCCCTTTAAAACAAAAGTCGGCTCAGTGCCATTCCAGCTGGCACTACGGAAAGGTACATCCTGAAAATACCCCTGCTCACCAGCCGGAGCGAGCCCCATGGATTGGAACTGCGCGGCCACATATTGCGCCGCCTTGAGGTAGCCTTCGCTGCCTGTGTCTCTTCCCGCCAGCTCTGCAGAAGCCAGGTAATTCACATCCCGACTGATATTGTCGATATTCGCGCTTGGGGCTGTGCTGGTGGAAACTGGCATACAGGCCACCAGCAGCAACGACAGCAGGCCGCTGAGCAGGACTTTTCTTTTCATCGGATTACTACTTCTCGAATAAATCTTTGCGGTCTGCCAGACAGAACCAACACCGCACCAAAAAGGAGCGCAATCTTACCACGTTCAGACTTAGCGCAGAGCACCAAAATGTGAGTAATCACTTACTTGAAAGGATTAATATATAGAATTCAGGCGGCCTTGTAGAGCCCAGGAAAGGCTCGGCTTATTGCGGCGGTCACTTCCTCATGGGCCCGATCCGCACAAAACTCTCCATGGGCTGCCAGAAAGTGTAGGAAGGGCAGCTGTAGCAGGCGCTCAAAATCCTCCTGCAGCCAACAGCGTTGGTCCCGGCCTTCAGGAGTCATCCGTGTTCGCCAGGCAGGCGGTACCTGCATCCCCGAGCGCATACCGGACAGTCGCAGCAGATTTCGGCCAAACCAGCTACAACCGCTCCACTTCCCCCAATACTGCAGAGCATCACAGCCCAGCAACAGGCCGTCATTGAAGGGCAACCACCAGAATGCCTCTGGGTAACGGCTGTAACGCAGTTCCACGAAGCGACTGCCGGGTATTGGACAAATTCCACCATCCCTCACCAATCTATCAGCACTGGGGGGATAAAAGTTCGAACCGGTCTGCCGCCAAAAAGTCAGATCAAAATGGTCACGGTAATAAAGATCATCCTGGCCGTGATGGTAGCCAAGACGCACTGCATGAGCTATTCGGCCGAGATCCTGCAACTTCTCTTCTTGCGCTGGGCGCAGGCGTATCGGGTTCACCAGTATCAGCTCTTCCTGCCAACGCACAATGGCCATGTTGCGGTTAATGGTAACCGCCGGTGCCAGTTTTACGGTCCCAGGGACGAAGAACAGGTCTGGTAGTAGTTGGCGAATCTCGCCGTGGGGCTGGGGTTCAGGGTAATTAATACGCACTGGCAAGCGCTCAGGTGTAATACACCCGATTACTGAGCCCGCGTAAAAGCTGTAAGGCTCGCTGCGCGCTCTCTTCAGGGACAAAGACATGATCGTGACGCAGGGCATTTACCATATTCGCCACTATGCCCGCATCAGCCAGCTCCCTGGCGACTGTAGCGGTAAGGCCCACCGCACTGAGACCGGAAAAGACCTGCAGGGTAATTTGTCTGAAGGGCCCGCTGGAAGCAATCCCATACTGCTGTGCCAAGCATCTGGGTAAGATCGCGCTCATCCCCTCGCCTTCGCGGAAGATACACAGGCTTTGAGTCAAGACTTCTTCGAGCCGAGCATCCGACACCTGGCAAAACACGTAGGTTTCCTCATGTAACTTTGGGCACATATTTCTCAGGATATTTGCGAGGGAAACTTCTGCAGTCATATCCGGTTTGCCGTTGAAAAAACCTGCTGTGAAAATACTCAGCGAATGGTTACCAGTCAGAAACCACCTAGTGTAATTATCCAGAGGGAACATTTCCCACAGGTAAAACTACATGGCCATATGACCTGCTTGATCATCACGTTCTATTAATGGATGACAACACCACTGTCTCAGAGGTTTTTATTTTAATTTCGCTGACGGGTTTTCACCCTCTTTTTATTGGTTTTTTTCAGCTCCTCTCCTTCTAGCTCTGGCTCGCCCGGAGCTGGTGCAGTATTCACCTCTAAATCGGGGGAATCTTTCTTTTCCCAGCGTTGCAACATTCTATCAATCGCTTTTTCCAGACGCACACGAGGGAACTCGGGACAGGGAGCACCCTTGCCAGGATCATGCCAGGCAGATAATGGTGCAACAAAAACAATCAGAGATTTATGCAGGCGATCCCGACCGATACTCACTTCCGTCCAGGTAGTCTGCCAGGCAAATTTACCTCGCACTGAATAATCGCTCTCATAGGATTTCAAGGTGAGAAAATAGGGATATATTTTTCCTCTGCGGCAAATGATTCTACGACCGGTTTTTATATTGGCCATTTGGGTGAAAGGATCAAAATACCAGTGGATATCGTAACCAAAAGCAAATTGCATTTTTCCGTCATGTGGGAGAAAAGCGTAGGAGCGGCCAGTACCATCGGGTTTGAGACTCCATACATGGCGGGCCTCCCCATCTCTGGAGATTAGCCAGGCACCCACCCACTGGCTGGCATTCAGCTTGGATTGAGCGTGCCAGCCTGCATTGCGCTGCTGTGTCTGTTCACTCTGTTTTTCTTTTTTTTTCTGCTCCTCCTTGGCAAAAGCTGAAAATGCTGTGAGCAAAAATACCAGAGTCAAAACCAAGGACTTTTGCATCACAGCTCTACTCCAATGTTCGGCGCTCCCCTCCCTGAGTGGAAAATTCCTGTTTTTGTTTCTTACTCGGACCCAAAAATCAGCTGGCAATGTTGGGGCAGTTACTACCCGCTTTAGGCGTACTCCAGTCACTCAATCGGCGCTGGAAACTCAGTAACCCACCGCCAGCCTGCAGCCAGTGCCGCCCGTCTATTACGGCAAATAACAGAGTGGAGCGGCTCCAACCACGAAACGCCACCGAGACCACACCGCCCTTACAGCTAACGGAAGCACCGGTGCGGACCCGCACACGATCACCATCCAGTTGCCAGTTAATGGCAAACCCATGAGTCAATCTGCCACCGGAGTTAAAGCCATAGGCATAACCGGAGCCATCGGCATTGAGTTGCCAAACCAGTTGGTCGTCACCTTCACTCACTACCAACCAGTTGCCAGCCCACCTTTGTTGAGCTGATTCCGCCGTTGCCATCGAGGGCAATAACAGGAACAGCATTAAGGCAATGGCACAACTCTGTCGTATGGCGACAAACACAAAATTCGAAGGGGGATTACGCAAATACTTCATGCGCTGCTCTACCGTAAGTGCTCCACGGTAAGAACCGCGGAAAGGGGTTGCTGTAAACGGCGGCTGGCGTCACCGCCAATTTTCCTGGCCGGTTACGGCCACAGGCCAAAAAAACCGGCGTGAAAAATCGCACAGGCGCTATTTTTCACATCCCTTGCTTAGTAAGGCTAGACGCTAAATCCCACAGTGGCATTAGAAGCATTAAAAATATTTATTGAGGCGCCACTATGGGGGAGTGGAATTAGAAAGGCTGTTAGATAGGGCTACGAGCAATCATTATTTTGAGTGAGCATCAGATAGGTTTTTATCCGCACGCCACACACGGTATTTCAATTGGACGCCCTCCGGCAGATACACCACCAGGGGCTGGCTACTTGAATAAGGCAGTATCAGGCCGTTACCGCGCACGCGGATAAAACGGCGCGATTCGGAATCGGACCCACAAACTTTACTGGTACCTTTGGAGGGCTTTGGTTCTGCCAGCACATAATAGGGGTAACCCCAACCCGGTAGAACCTGGCGCTGTAAGGGCGCGCTATAACTGCGCAGGTTGCAATCGGCCAATGCATTCTTGCCTGGCACTAACTCAACCATAAAGCGGCTCTCATCGACCACCTTGGGCAACTCAATAACATGGCGCCGCTTACCCTCAACTTCTGCAGGAAAGGCATCTAGCGGTTCGGCCGCCTGAAGCGGCACCACACAACAGAGAATAAGAGCGGAGAATAAGGATCTTGCCACGGCGACTTCCTCACGGCTGATCAGCTGATTTGGCGCACAAACCCTTTAAAGTCTAGACCGCTTTCTCCAGCGCAGTCCCCACCAAAGTGACACCCCCAGTGCTAGTGCCAATGCAAAGAGCAATGCCGCCCATAAATAGCTGATGTGTCCCCCCGGCATTGGTTCCAGGCGTGCTCTGGCTCTTCCCAGCAAGGTGCCTAAATTTTGAATTGAAGCGATCACATCAGTATTGGGCGCGTTTGAGAGCACTTCTCGGCGCAATGTTTGCCATTGGGCTTGTAACTTGCTGTACAAAACCCGGTCGCTCATTTCAATGGATTGCTGTAACGGCTTATAGCCCTCTCGATAGGCGAGCATCAATTTGTGATAAGCACCGGCATTGTCACCGCCTCGATAAGCGGTTTCCGCCAGGCTTAGTAACCCCTCTGCGCGAGTAAGGGGGTGTTCGAGGGAGCGGATCAGGTGCGGGTGGCCCCGCCACCACAATAAGGCACTCCTGGCATCAGTGGGCAACTCAATCGGTCGGGTTACCGCCATACCCGGCAGACTGATCAGTGCTGGATAGCGCTCGGCAAGATCGGCGGAGGGTGGCAGCTGATTTTTTACGGCAAAAGCGGCCACCGTCACCGCGAGAGCCCAGCGCTGGCGACTATTTAAGTCGCCATCAACCCGCTCGCTATGCACGCTATCCACGTTAGGGTCGAGAGTATTGTAGAGGTCATAAAGACTGAAACTCGCCATCCGCCTAGCATCGCGCAGATCGGGCAGGGCTCCATCACCCTGGCCCCATCTACCGTGGCAGCTGGCGCAGCGCTGTTGGAAAAGGGGAGCAGCCAAGCTGGCTGAAGGCAGTGAGTGGGCTGGTGAACGCTGCATTTGATAGAGAGCCGCCAATCGGTCGGCTATCTCATTGGCGCGCCTTCGCACTTTTTCAGCATCCTCGCGTCGGCTCAAAGCCGCCTGTAACCCTGCCATGCTGTTTTCCAGGGCTGAACGGCCCGGTTTATCTGACAACTTCCGCACCAGATCCAGCGCCTCGGCAGCATGGTCTTGCTGGAGTTGATAGAGACCTGTATCGATAATTTGGCCTTTATCGATGGCATCCCCGTAACCCACAGCGATATAGGAAAGCAGGTTGCTCGCGCGCGCGGCAAGCTTGTCATTTTCCGCGACCTGCTGCGCCCAAAGAGATTGAACTGAGAGGGCCAGCAAGAGTAGTAAAGTCCATGAATTTCGCAAAAATGACTTCCTGTTACTGGCAGATAACGAAAGGGGTGGTAGTCGTTAATTGTGGCAAACGCCTAGATACAAAAAACCCCGCACTGGGCGGGGTTTGTTTTCAGGTGGGCTATTAGCCTCGATCGGCGCGCTCCTTGGCGATCAAGTAATCCGCTACCTGCAGCATCAATTCCTGACCATTGCTTTTGCCCTTGTAACCCGGCAGAGAGGAGCTGATACGGTACTTACCAGCCACAACCACTTCAGGTGTACCAGTCATTTTATAGGCGCGCTGATTGGCAACACCCTGCTTGACCTTGCTGTTAATGGCGAAGGAGTTCATCAGCTTGGCCGCTTTAGCACCATCGGCGCCATGCTTGTTAAATAAGGCTTCAATAGCAGCCAGGTCGGGCTTAAAGTTGCGACCTTCACGAATCGCCAGCATTTGGCGCTGGTTGTAAATGGTATTGAACAGCGGAGTGTGCATTTTTTCCAGAACACCCATGGCATCAGCCACGTAGAACAAGCGGGCGTGAACATCCATCACTGGCTGCCAAATAGCCGGCAGCTTCACCAAGGAGACATCACTGGGCATTTTTTCTTTCCAGCGCTCCAGGGTCGGTTCGAAATGAAAGCAGTGGGCGCAGCCATACCAGAACATCTCGGTCACTTCGATTTTATTGGCGTTTTTTTGTGCTACCGCCTGTGGCAGCACTTGGTAGTGTTGGCCCGCCTTGAATTCACCGCCTTCTTGGGCGCAGGCGACTAGGCTGAACAACACAGCCAAAACCATCGTTATAGGGGCGAGAACTGCTCTCATAAGTCTTCTCCAGCTTGTACATTCGTGGTTCGAGCGCCTGATTTGGCGGCATACTGTCGGGCCACTGAGGACACAATAGACAGCGCAGATTATTTAAGTTCCCAGCGCCAGGCGCAAGGAAAGGTCGCAAAAGTGGCAATACTTTACCCAATTCCCGCTCACTTGAGCGAGCGTCGGGCACAAAAAAGGCCGGTGTGTGACCGGCCTCTCGTTACTGTGGCTAACCCTTTTAGTCGGTCAGACCAGCGATATAGTTGGCAACCGCCTTGATCTCTGCATCGGAGAGCTGCTTGGCAACGGTACGCATGGTGCGAATCTCACCATCATTGGCACGAGTACCCGCACGGAAGGCTTTCAGCTGCGCTTCAATATACTCCGGATACTGACCGGACAGACGCGGATAACCCGCTGGCGCATTGCCCTGACCGGTGGGAGAGTGACAGCCCATGCAAGCCGGTACGCCAGTTTCTTTATTGCCTGCGCGGAACATCTTGCGGCCAAGGATGAGGCTATCGACACTGTCACCACTATTGAGCATCACCGGAAAGGCAGTGGAGCCAGTCAGCTGCATTGGCTGGGAGGCGAAGTAGGCGGCGATATCCTGCAGGTCTTGGTCGTTAAAGTTATCCAGCTGACCGATCATCTGCGGTATGTCGCGGGCCTTCTCACCATCAGGAGTACCTTTGATGTCCTGAAGCTGCTTATAAAGGTATTTTTCACCGAGGCCAGCGATTTTTGGGAAAGCTGGTGACAGGCTGTTGCCATCAGCACCGTGACAGGCGGCGCACTGAGCGGCCTTAGCCTTGCCCGCAGCAGCATCGCCAGAAGCCATTGCAAAAGGTACGGCCCCCAAGCCGAAAACCAAACCGAGTGCCAGAGCAGTGTTCTTGATAATGCTGTTCATACGTCGTCCCGTTGCGCGCTGAAATATGGCGTTTCGTGTCGCCCCCGATAGTCCTGCGACGCGAAAACCGCGGCATTATATACTTGCGCGCCAAGCGAGTGTACTGAATCAGCAGACTTAAACGATGCCAATTAACAAATTTGAAGCCCAACCACAGAAACTGAACTATCGTTCCATACGATTTCTCACCAGCGCCCCCACTCTGGCACAGTGTCCTGAAGACATTGGCGCCGAGGTGGCCTTTGCCGGCCGCTCCAATGCGGGCAAGTCCAGCGCCATCAATGCCCTGACCAGCAACAACAAGCTGGCGCGCACCTCTAAAACCCCCGGGCGCACCCAGCTGATCAACTTTTTCAGCCTGTCAGAAGACCAGCGCCTAGTAGACTTACCGGGCTATGGCTACGCCAAGGTAGCCCGTGCTATGAAAGACGAGTGGCAGCGCCATCTGGCCGAGTACCTGGAGCAGCGCACCTGCCTGCGCGGCCTGGTGTTATTAATGGACATACGCCAGCCTCTCAAGGAGTTCGATCTGCATATGCTCACCTGGGCGGTAGAGGCCGGACTGCCCGTGCATATCCTGCTTACCAAGGCCGATAAAATGAAAAATGGCCCAGCCAACAACGCCCTGTTCGCCGTGGAGAAATCTCTCAAGGAGCAAGGGTTGAGTCGCGGCGTTACCCTACAGACCTTTTCTTCACTGAAAAAAACCGGCCTCGACAAGCTGGAGCGCAAGCTAAACACCTGGCTGGCGCCCCAGACCGATGCTGAAGTGCCAACCGAGACTGAGAGCTAAAGCAAACTCTGGGGGAGACGAAATCCAGTTACGCCTTTGCACGCGGTTCTGCTCAGTGAACATCGATCCAAAGCCACCGATCTGCAAGTCAAAGCGATGATCAAGGAGGTCGGGGGCTCCAAGATCACCCTGTCAGTTCCGGCCCGGCGAAATGTTCTCTCCCCCGGGCAACAGCGAACGCAGTAGCAACTCACGCAGACGACGTCGCGCTTGGGGGGTCGCACAGTGCAGCGCCTCCGCGCAGAGGGCACGCTGTGCTAACAGATCCACCAGGGTGTCCTCGCAAATAGCAACGGTGAGCAGACGCGAGGATTTTTCGACCTCTGCTGCCGCCTCCCCTTTAATGCAACTGCAGGTTCGCCCCGCCATGGGATACGAGCTTTCCCCCGGCAAGTAAGGGTGCCGGCTCGTCGTCCCCATCCGTATAGAGTGCGCTGATGCAGTCAGCGGCAAGCCGCTGTTTATCGCGATCTCCCAGTTTGCGGGCGAGAACAGAACTGGCTCCAACAAGGAGGTAATGGTGGTGTTTTTCATCTCCCTGCTTCCGGTAAGCCGCCATTAATTGAGCGGCACATTCACTAAAACGTGTTGCAGATACGGCATAGCTGGGCCACTCGCTTGTGAGCAGCATTCCCGCCACATCAAACGCGCAACCCAGGTAGGGAATTGCCTCACTATGATTTCCCTCTTCGCACAGCATCCTGCCGCGCTCCATCCAATCCAACCACGCCTGTTCCGCACGATCGTTATTCTCAATCAGCCACTGGCGGTGATTAGCACATAGGTAACGTAAATTCACGGTAACCCCCCTGTTAGGTTTAAATTAAAGATAATGAGAAACATTATCATTTGCAAGCGCATTTAATTGAAAGAGACAAATGAAAAGACTCTTAGGGAGGTATTGAGAACAAGGCATAAAAAAAGCCGGCAGATGGGGGCTGCCGGCTAGGGGTCAGTGCCCTTGGGGTGGGGCACTTGCCAGACGCACCCAGGGGGACGGGTACGTCTGAGGGTTCCTCTACATATGCAAACACCTTGCATATTGGAAGGTTAGGCTGGCTCAGATTCGTTTCCCAGCCAGTAAACACCACGATCAGAGGTGCGCGAATACTATGCCCTTTAATCACTAATTTCCGGAAATAGGTTCCAAAGACACCAATAAATCAGCAGCTAATGAGAAAGGTCCAGAGAGGCGGAAAACAAATCCTCCTGCGCGCAGACAAAAAAAACCCCGGGTTTGGGGAATTCCGGGGTTAAAAAGCTGAACGCTTTGGGGTTAGGGAGCAACAATGATCTGTTTTATTCGATAGGACATTTGCCCCATTTGTTCCCATTGCTTAAGTAAATAAATGTAAATGCGGCTCAGGGGCGGAAAAAATAACGCGTGATAGGGATGGAACGGATTCCAGAGGAGTATTTATTCGCCAAAATTGCGTAAGACAGATGTGAAGCAGAGAGTTACTTTGTCGATAAGACTAATTTACTGAAAAAATTAAAGTGTAAGCTCACTCACCGGACCACAATCATGCAGGCGCCGAATCGCTTCCGCCATCAATGGGGCGCAGTCGAGTAGATGGAAACTCTGTGGCAAATTTAACTGGGGTAAAGAGTTGGTCACTGCCACCGCCTCCAAGGGTAGTTGTGACAAGTTTGAGAAAGCATCGCCACTAAATTGGCCGTGGCTGGCCAGTGCCAGGATACGCTGCGCCCCGCCTCCATGGGCAGCTTCCACCGCCCGACAGAGCGTTGCACCACTAGCGATAAGATCATCCACAACCAACACGACCGCCCCCTGCACTTCCCCCACCAAGGTGCCCCCGCTGATTTTTTCTCCACTGCGATACTTCTCGACGAAAGCGCAACCTACTGGGCGCCCCAGACGCTCACTCAGGGCCTCGCGCAAGGCCTCCGCGCGCTTTATACCGCCCTCATCCGGCGATAAAACCGATAGTGGTCGCGGCTCCGCCAACAGCTGACTCAGCGCAAACTCCAGTAACAGCGATTCCGACAGCAAATGTAAGGTGCGGCAGCGAAAAGCATTCTCGAACGCAGCCAGGTTGTGGGCATCGAGAGTCACGACCACCTGAGTCCCCACGGCCTCAAACAAGCTGGCCAGATAGCGAGTGGGCAGTGGATCGTGTAATTTGGTGCGGCGGTCTTTGCGTCCGTAGCAAAGGTAGGGCATTACTGCGGTAATACGTGCCGCCCCTGCATCGCGCAGTGCGCCAATGAAGAACAAACAACGCAGCAGTTTTTCATCGACACTACTGCAATGGTCCCTGTATAGGGATTGCACCAGGAAGACATCCGCCCCCTCGACATCATCCAATGGACGCACTTTATGCTCACCATCGGCAAAGCATCGCTCTTCGTGGCGAGCTAGTGGTTCACCCAGGGCTGCAGCCACACGACCAGCAAAATCGGCGCCGGCATCCAGGCTAAATAGTTTCAGTCTACTCATAGTAAACTCGCACGAAACCAGCGCTCGGTCATGCGCACTACTTCATCCATGGCACCGGGTTCCTCAAATAAATGACCGGCGTGGGGTATCAAGTGCAAGCGGGGCTCATTGACCATATGATTTAGGGCCTCTTTATTTAATTCCAGCACCTGCTTGTCATCACCGCCTACCAACAACAGCGTGGGCGCCTTAACCAGGGGTAGATCGGAACCGGCCAGGTCCGGTCTGCCGCCCCGTGAAACCACCGCACCCACCAGAGACGGACGCTCGGCGGCGGCAATCAACGCTGCCGCAGCCCCAGTGCTGGCGCCGAATAGTCCGATATGCAGAGTCCGGGTAGTTTCCCCATGTGCGGCCCAATCGATCACTTCCACCAGGCGCCGGGCACTCAGGTCGATATCAAAACGGTATTCACTGGTAGCCTCATCTGCACGGGTTTCCTCTTTGCTGAGCAGATCAAATAAAAGTGTGGCAAATCCATCATCGTTCAGACGTCGAGCCACGGCGATATTGCGCGGACTGTTGCGGTTACTACCACTGCCATGGGCAAAGATCACCAGCGCACGCGCTTCCTGGGGCAGCGTGAGAGAAGCCTGTAGAGTTTTGTGCTCCGCTGCCAACGCTATAGTTTTGTTCTGCATTGATGGCCCTCTCTGTAACCAGGGGACAAGGGCAGTTAATAATCCTAGCCGCCCAGACGTTATGGCAAACGAATGAAATCTTTGTAGTGCTCAGACTAGACCAGATGAACGCCAGCGGGCCTGCGGGAATTACTTGTGTCGCTTAATCCATGAAAAAGCAAGAGCTGTAGAAGGGTTTTATTTGAAGGCAAAAAAAATGCCCCGGACTTGGGGGAGTTCCGGGGCAAACATCTGACTTCCTTGGGGGATGATGACGCATTCCAACGATCTTGCCTTTTTAGAGGGGATGTCGCCGGAACAGTTCCACGATTTCGCGCAAAGAATGCAAAAACGCCGACTAAAACACACTTATTGGCACTTTTTTCATCAAAAAGACGCCTATTAAGCCATCTTGTACCGGCGTATCTCATTGAACAGGCTCTTTTACTAAATGGATGAACCAGTCGCTAAAATTGAGAAACTCAATGCGCTTCATCCCAGCTCTTGCCGCGTCCCAGATCCACAATCAAAGGCACATGTAATTGGGCAGCGCCCTGCATAATCTCCTGTACACCACTGGCCACTGTCTCAACCTCATCCTTAGGCACTTCGAGTACCAGTTCATCGTGTACCTGCATAATCAGTTTTGTCGACAGCTGCTGCTCTTTCAGCCAGGCATCCACGGCTATCATGGCGCGCTTGATAATATCTGCGGCGGTGCCCTGCATTGGCGCGTTGATCGCGGTACGCTCGGCCGCCTGGCGTTGCATGCCGTTGCGCGAGTTGATCTCCGGCAGATACAAGCGGCGACCAAATAGGGTCTCTACGTAGCCCTTTTCCGCCGCCTGCCGGCGGGTATCCTCCATATAGCGCAACACACCGGGATAGCGTTCGAAATAGCGGTCGATATAAGTCTGCGCATCGGCGCGTGGGATATCCAATTGCTTGGCCAAGCCAAACGCTGACATACCGTAGATCAGGCCAAAGTTGATGGCTTTGGCACGGCGGCGCTGTTCATCACTGACTTCATCCAGCGCCACTTCAAAGACCTCTGCAGCAGTGGCGCGGTGAATGTCGGCTCCGTGGGCGAAGGCATCCACTAAGCCCTTGTCCCCAGACAAGTGCGCCATGATGCGCAGCTCAATTTGTGAATAGTCCGCCGCAATAATTTCACTACCGCCATTAATGCGCGGGTCCGCAGTAAAGGCACGGCGGATACGACGCCCTTCCTCAGTGCGGATGGGAATGTTCTGTAAGTTGGGGTCACTGGAGGACAGTCGACCGGTGGCTGCCACCGCCTGGTGGTAAGAGGTATGCACCCGTCCGCTGCTGGGGTCGATCATTTTCGGCAGCTTGTCGGTATAGGTATTCTTCAATTTGGCCAGACCGCGATACTGCATGATCAGCGCTGGCAGCTCGTGATTGTGGGCCAGTTCCTGCAGTACCGCTTCGGCAGTGGATGGCGCCCCCTTGGGGGTTTTCTTGATCACCGGGATCTGCAATTTCTCAAACAGAATGACTCCCAGCTGCTTGGTGGAACCCAGGTTGAATTCCTCACCGGCCACCTCGTAAGCCTTTTGCTCCAACGCGCGCATCTTCTGCTCGAGTTCGGCACTCTGCTCGGCGAGCATTTTCGCATCGATATAGGCGCCGTTGCGCTCCATAAGTGCGAGCACCGGCAGCAGTGGCATCTCGATTTCATCGAGTACCTTTTGCAGCGTCGGCTCCCTCTGTAGGCGTGCGCCCAACTCATTGTGCAGACGCAAAGTGATATCCGCATCTTCAGCAGCATAAGGACCGGCTTTATCCAGCTCGATCTGGTTGAAGGTAAGCTGTTTGGCACCTTTACCGGCGATATCCTCAAAATGTACCGTGTGCTCGCCCAAGTATTTTAGTGCCAGGCTGTCCATATCGTGGCGGCTGCCGGTGCTGTCCAGTACATAGGACTCCAACATCGTATCCCGTGCGATACCGCGCAGCTCGATGCCGTAGTTGGCCAGGATATGACTGTCGTATTTGAGGTTTTGCCCCACCTTTTTCTGCTTTTCATCTTCCAACAGTGGTTTCAGCTTGGCGAGAACCTCATCGAAGGGCAGCTGCTCAGGTGCGCCCATGTAGTCGTGGGCCAGAGGCACATAAGCGGCACGGTAAGGCTCTACCGCAAAAGACACCCCCACTAGTTTTGCCTGCATATAGTTAAGACTGGTGGTCTCGGTATCGAAAGCAAAGATCTCAGATGCCTTGAGCTGTTCAAGCCAGGCGTCGAATTCAGTCATCTCGGTAACGATGACATAATCCCGCTCAACCGCCTCAGCCATGGCCTCTTCAGACTCTTCACTGGTCAGCTCTTCCAGCCAGCCGCGAAATTCATTCTGGGTGAACAACTCTTTCAAGGCATCGGTATTGGGATCCGCATTATGCAGATCCTGTGGGTGATAAGGCATCTCCACATCGGTCTTGATGGTGGCCAGTTTGTAGGAGAGTTCTGCCGCCTCGCGGTGTTCGGCCATTTTCTTGCCGAGAGTCTTGGCGCCGCGGAATCCCAACGGTGCAATGGCGTCCAGGTCTGCGTAGATATTTTCGAGGCTGCCGAGATTTTGCAGCAGCGCCAGCGCCGTCTTTTCCCCTACTCCGGGGACACCGGGAATATTGTCGGATTTATCCCCCATCAAGGCGAGGAAGTCGATAATCAACTCCGGCCCAACGCCAAACTTCTTCACAACCCCTTCGCTATCCATCTCCGTGTTGGACATGGTATTGACCAGAGTGACGCCGGGGCGCACCAATTGCGCCATGTCTTTATCACCGGTGGAGATAATCACTTCCTGGCCCTTACGCTGGGCTTCCAGGGCCAGGGTGCCGATCACATCGTCCGCCTCGACCCCATCTACCACCAGGCGCGGTAACCCCATGGCATCGATAATATCGTGGATCGGCTGAATTTGCTCGCGCAGGTCGTCCGGCATGGGAGGGCGATGGGACTTGTATTCGGCAAACATCTCATCGCGAAAGGTTTTTCCCTTCGCATCAAACACCACTACCACTGGGCTTTGCGGATGCTCCTTCAAGTGGCGGCGCAGCATGCTGATCACACCACGCACGGCGCCGGTGGGTTTGCCCTGGCTGGTGGTCAACGGCGGAAGAGCGTGAAAGGCGCGGTACAGATAGGAGGAGCCATCCACCAGGATCAGCGGGGCGGCAGGGGTGCTTTGTTTACTCATAAATCTCGGGATTCTGTTATTTGTCCTGTCGGGCGCTCGCGGCGCTGGATTGGCCGATAGGATACCCCCCTTTGCACAGTTTTTCCGCTCGCTAGCGCCAGGCAGAACATTTACCGCCACCACAGCCCCTGCGGCAAAGCCAACTCATCTCGACGCTGGGTTACTAACAATCGACGCAGCAATCTCACCAAATGCTCAGGCTTGTCTAGTCTTGCCGGTAGCGACTTTCATTAATCGCCAACTCCCCGGAAACAAATGCCAATGGCCGCCCACAGGCGGCACGGGGCCTTTTATTTCCGCAAAAAAGTTACCCACAGATGTACAGGAAGGATTCTTATTATGAGAGGAGTGATGTACGCCGCACTGCTATTTACCGCCTCATTTCTAGCAACGCCAGTAGCCGCGGTATCTGCCTGCCAAACGGAAAAGTCCCAGCAAACGGTCTCCGCTACAGCAGATTATCCACAGATACCAAGTCACGAGCTGATGCTGGAAGAAGCCACCAGGGAACAGAGTGAAGCGTTATTTCAACGCCAGATGCGTCAACTGGAAAAGATGCAGCGCAAGGCCGAGCGAGATTCAGCGCGCGCAGAAAAACTTCTGCAATTCAAAAATAAATCCGGTAATGCCGGTTAAGCGGCTCTAATAAGGTATGGTTACAAGGTATGGCCCGCGTCTCTACTGTCGGGCCATCTTTTTTTCCCAAGTCGACATCACATTACCTGGGGCCCAGTTTACTCCTCTGCTTCATCTACACCGCTGTCGGGTATCTCACTAAGACAGCTGCGCGCCTGTACCAACAGTGACTCGATCAAGTCGCGATAGCTGGCATCGGGCCCCAGCTGTTCTCCGAGGGGGTCCAGAGCGACATATTCCAACCCCAAATGCTCTGCCACTTGCCGGTCCCGAGTATTTTCTGGGACTTCTCCAAACAGGCAACCTCGCCCCATCCCACTGAGGCCTAACATGGCGCGTGCACCGCGACCGCCACCGCTGCCATTACTTAGAGCACGGGTATTCACCCCAGCGGAGCCAAAGAAATGTCCATAAGCATCATGGGTCACCACTATGGGTACATCGCGGTAGGCCCACAGGGCCCGGTCCAGCACTTTCTGAAGGCTGGCCATAGATTGGGAAAAGTCGCGGGCGCGACTGCGATACAGCTCAGCCTGTTGCGGCTGCAATTGTGCCAGGCGCTCAGCGATCAGGGCCCCAGCCAATGCCGCATTGCGCGGACGCAGCCACAGGTGGGGATCGGCTGCATTGGCCCCCTGGTACTCAAATTCAGTTGCGCCCAATAACTGCAATTGCCTTTCTTCGGGTAGCGAATTCACCTGCCCGGCCAGCAGCCCCTCCATCTGCGGCCCCAACCAAATCATTAATAAGGCGCGCTCCAGACGTGCCCGCTCCGCAACACTGGGGGCGTAATGGTGGGGGTCGGCCCCCTGGATTAATATTTTCACCGGCAGGTTATCACCGGCAATTTCCCGTGCGATCAGTGCCAGCGGGCGCACGCTCACCACCAGCTCTGTGCGCTCCATGGGCTGCGATTTACCACAGGCCAGCAGGCTGAGGCAGAACAACATCAGGGCGGAAAAGTAGAAAACACGCGAAGAGGGAGACATGAGAGACATTTGGCGACGCAAAACTGAGATATAATCACAACCGGCTTCGTGCCGCCAGCCCGACTGGTGACAGACTCTCCTTTTGAGTCCTCGCTTGGAGGCCACAAACATACGGTTTTTCACGCCCGTCCCGGAGATATTGTCCTGAACCCTTCCCCGCCGCTAATTACCGCCGACCGTGTCGCGCTACAACTCGCCGGCCGGCAATTACTCCGGGATATCTCCGTGGAGTTGATTCAGAGGGAGATTGTCACCCTGATCGGCCCCAATGGCGCCGGCAAGACCACCCTGCTGCGACTATTACTGGGGCTGACCAAGCCTACAAGTGGCACCGTCTGGCGCCAACCGGGCTTGCGAATCGGTTATATGCCCCAGCGCTTACACATAGACAACTCGATGCCCATGTCCGTGCAGCGCTTCCTACAAATGGGCCAGCCGGGAATAAAGACTACTCAAGCACAGGCTGCACTGGATAGGGTGGGTGCCGGGCAGCTGTTACAAGCCAGCCTGGCAAACCTCTCTGGCGGGGAGATGCAGAGAGTACTACTCGCTCGCGCCGCCTCCCGCAAACCGCAATTACTGGTACTGGATGAGCCCACCCAGGGCGTCGATGTTGGTGGGCAGAGTGAGCTGTATCAATTGATAGCCACCCTTCGCGATGAGCTGGGCTGCGGAGTGCTGCTGGTGTCGCACGATTTACATCTGGTGATGGCCGCCACCGACAGGGTGCTGTGTCTCAATCAACACATCTGCTGTCACGGACACCCGGAACAGGTGAGTAAAGATCCCGCCTACCTGGCGCTCTTTGGCGATACCGTGGCTCCCTATACCCACCAGCATAACCATCAGCACAAACTGAGTGGCGATATTGCCGGAGAGTGCAATCACTCTGGTGCAAAGTCGAACGGCAAAAATAGAGAGCAATATTAAGTGGTCGAATTCGGCGAATTACTGCACAGCCAATTTCTCTGGTATGCCCTGGGTGCCGGTCTGCTAGTCGCATTAGTTAGCGGCCCACTGGGCTGTTTTGCCGTCTGGCGGCGCATGGCTTACTTCGGTGACACACTGGCACACTCAGCCTTGCTCGGTGTCACCCTCGGCTTTGTACTACACATCATGCCCACCCTCGCCGTTGGCGCAACCTGCTGTTTGCTGGCAATTCTACTGGTGTACCTGCAGCGCAGGCAGAAGTTAGCCGTGGATACTCTATTGGGGATTCTCTCCCACTCGATGCTCGCTCTTGGAATCGTGACAGTCAGCCTGTTCGAAATTAAAGTGGACCTACTCTCCCTGTTACTCGGCGACTTACTCGCCGTAGGCAGCCAAGATTTGGTGCTGATGTCTGTTACTGCCGTGGGCATCCTCGGTCTGCTTTATTGGATATGGGAAAAATTATTAGCCTTCACTCTGCACGAGGAGCTGGCCTCGGTGGAAGGTGTACCGGTAGAAAGAATACGCATGGCGCTAATGCTGATGTTGGCCCTGCTAATTGCCATTGCCATGAAAGTGGTTGGTGTGTTGCTGATCACCGCCTTGCTGATTATTCCCGCTGCTGCCGCGCGCAGGCTCTCCCGCACTCCAGAGCAAATGGCGCTGCTGGCATCCCTGATCGGCTGCCTCGCCGTAGTGCTCGGCTTGCTCGCCTCTATTTTATGGGACACGCCAGCCGGGCCCTCTATTGTCCTGGCAGCGGCTGTGTTTTTTCTCTGTAGCCAACTACATCCACTTCAAAATTACTAGTGCTCCTTTTTACAGCCTTTAAGCGCTGCCACAGCTTCTAATACACTGCCTTTAGTAGTTTTGGCGTTTATTTCATCCAAAAAAAGCGACTCACTTCACCCATTTATCCACAGGGTCTTTGCCCAGCTCTGAGCTAATTGTTTCAGTTTTCCGCCATTGCTAGTGTTGCTCGACGACCAGCCAATTTGGGCCAGTCATGGACTATGACAATAAAAAAGTTGAGCAATAAACATGGAAAAATTCACTCTCCGTCGCAATGTGTTGGCCTCTGCCATTTTGGCCACGGCCGCTTCAACAACTCCACAGGCTCTCTTCGCTGCCGAGGAAGGTGCTATTGAAGAGGTCTCCGTTGTCGGCTCCCGCATCAGCCGCAACTCTGAATTTGAAAATGCTACCCCGATCCAGGTAATGGACCGCGAGAGCATCGAGAAATCCGGTTATACCAACCTACAGCAACTGTTTGAGAAAAACCCCGCCGCCGGTAACGGCACTTTCTCCACCCGCGGCAACAACCAGGATTCCACCGCTAACGGTGCAGCTGCGGTGAGTTTGCGTGGTATGGGGGCTGATGCAACTCTGGTGCTAGTTAATGGTCGCCGTGTCGCTATCAGTGCCTTTGCCGAAGGGATAACCACCAACTTCGTCGATATCAACAGTGTTCCGTTGGCCGCTGTTGAGCGTGTGGAAGTCTTGAAGGATGGTGCCTCCGCCATTTACGGCTCTGATGCGGTAGCCGGTGTAGTCAATCTAGTGCTACGCAAAGATTTCGAAGGCACTGAAGTTTCTATGGACTACGGCAGTGCAGATGGCTATGACGAACAGTCTTTCTCTGCTGTGTGGGGTATCAATGGGGAAAACTCCAATTTCACTGTTATTTTTGACCACCACAAAAATAGTCGCTTAGATAGTACCGAACGCAGTAGTTTAGGTACCGCTAACCAATCCAGCCGAGGTGGTATGGACTTTCGCTCAGCCCGTGGATTTCCCGGAAGTTTCATTCTACCAATGGCTGACAAAACAACAAAAGATCCCAGCTGTCCCGAAGATCGCATAGCTGTCAACAAATCTGGCAGCGTGTGTAAGTATGATTATGGCCCCTGGACTTTGATTACACCCGAAGCGGAACGCACTGGATTATTAATGCTGGGTCATAAGCAGTTAAATGACAACATAGAGTTTTTTAGCGAAATAGCAGTTCAGCATAATACTTCTGTAGCTCAAGGTGCTCCTACGCCTCTGGATGCAGATGCGGGCCTCTATGTACCCGCAGACCACCCTAATAACCCCTTTGGAGAAGATGTCGATATCGCCTTTTACCGCACTGTAGATGCTGGGGCACGCCAATGGGATATAGAAACTGACAACTTGCGCGGTGTATTCGGGCTACGTGGTTCTATCGCAGATTGGGACTGGGAGACATCCATACAACGCTCCCGTAGCGAGTCCAAACAAACCGGGAGCAAATCCCAAGGCTGGGTACGCACCGACCTGCTGCAAGAGCAGATTAATGCGGGTAATTATAATCCCTTTGGTGGAGTACAAAATCCTGATTCAGTGATTGATGCCATCACCACCAACCTAGTACGTCAGGGCAAGTCTGAACTGACCAGCTACGATTTCACAATCAATGGCAATTTATTCGAAACATCCAGCGGTACCATTGCTATAGCAGCTGGCTTGGAATATCGTGAAGAAAAAGCTTCCGACATCCCCGATGATCAATTCCAGCGTGGGCTCATTTTTGGCACTGAGTCCGTATCCGCCAGTGCCAGCCGTGATATCTCCTCGGCTTATGTCGAAGTAGCCATCCCCCTTCCTGCCAGTTTCGACCTAACTTTGGCCGCTCGTTACGACGATTACAGCGACTTTGGCAACACCACTAACCCAATGGCCAAGCTGTTGTGGACTGCCACTGATCAATTATCTCTTAGAGCATCCTGGGGCACCGGCTTCCGAGCACCGTCACTCGCTCAAATAGGTCTTGGTGACTCGCAAGAATCCGTATTCTTTGCAGATACCTATGGCTGTGAAGCTAATGATATTAATAGTGAAGATTGTATTGAACTCGATTACACAATTATCTATTCAGAAAACCCAGACCTCGATGCAGAAGAGTCCGAGTCCTACAATATAGGTGCCGTTTACGAGCCTATTGATGGTCTGCAGCTATCTCTGGACTATTGGAATATTACTCAGGAGGGTAAGATTGATGAAGTTCCATTTGGTTACATCTATAACCTTAATTGTAACGATCAAAACAGCACAATCTGCCGACGCAATACTCCACTCCAAGGCCAATCTTTAGGATCACTACAGTCTATTCGCAGCGGTTTTACCAATATCGGAGAGCAGGAAGTATCGGGGGTAGACTTAAGTGTTGTATACAGTGGACTTGAGATAGCAGGCGGTGAGTTAGGACTTCGCTTAGATTATTCCTATCTGGCGGAGTTTGAGAGAGTAGAACTTAACTCAGAAGGCAGTTCCTTCCTTACCCGAGATCTAGCCGGAGAGTACGAATATCCACAGCATCGCTGGAACGCTACCGCTGACTGGACCTTCGGTACCTTCGGCTTTAGTACAGGACTGAGCTATATAGGTGAATTTGAGGATACGCCGGATATCGACTTCGATGGTACTCTTGACTATGACACTAATAGTTCCCGTACTGTAGACTCCTTCCTGACCATGAATTTACAGGCACGCTATACCGGTTTCGAAAATATGATTTTGAGTCTTGGCGCGGATAATGTCTTTGATGAAGAACCACCCTTCGCTATTGGTGATGGCGATACAGATCTTTATGGTTATGTAGAATCACAGCATGATCCACGCGGACGCTTTATCTACGGAAAAATGACTTATAGCTTCTAATCAAAGGGCTTTCGCAAACAAAAAGGGAAGCCATTGGCTTCCCTTTTTATCTTATAAGTTTCTCGAAATTATTTAATAGACTTATTCTTCTTCGATCGATCTCCAACTGGCTCATAACCCGCCTTATAGAATTCATAGATAGTCAGTCCTACCCCTATTAATATACAGATAGATACGCCAATTCCTATTATCAAAATTAATGTATCAGACATAGCCTTTATCTTCTTGCCAGAAGGGCTGATACTTTAAAGTAGATGCCAAAACTTAAAATACTGGGCACCCATAAGGCAGTAAAAATACCCTGTTCCTTATAGCCGTTAAACCATAAGTACCCAGATAAAAAAAATGAGATCAGAACAGCCAATAAAATAAAGAAATCAGATGCCTTCAACATTGATTTAACCGCCAAATTTAATCATAGTCCCAAAACCCTACCGCAGCTAATAACAACCCTGATATTGTAATCATCGCGGGAATACCTATCCCTTGAATCCCAAAATATTGAATTATTGATGGAACAATATTTAGTATACTTGCCAATCCCCAAAGAAAAAATGGCATAGCAATTAAAAGACCAAGCCAACCAAGAAAAAGCCGTGCCTTCCTCAGCCGAGGAAACATAAAAATTAATCTCTTCAAAAGACCTGTTTTCAGGTTCGACAGTAAAATTTATAAAATTGCTAAAAGCATAGCTCACCAACTTGAGGTCAATGTCTAAATCAGTGCCCTTGTGAAGTCGCATACTCTTCATTGCTTTGCCAGATTCTCAGTAGATTACACCCGAGGATCTTTTTGATGTCTTCTTCACTATAACCTCGTTCAAGTAAACCAAAGACAAGGTTTGGATATTCTGAAACGTCTTTCAACCCAACAGGTAAACTGTCACCAACACCATCAAAATCTGAGCCTATTCCAATATGGTCAACACCAACTAAATCGCGAATATGATCAAAGTGATCAAGTACATCACTTAAATCGGCATAGACAAACATATCCTGATGTAACGTTTCTGTATATTTTTCAACTTCCGGACTATGTATATCTAAGTTATTTTCTTTAATATATTTTTCAGTCAGCCGACTAATTGAGTTATAGGAATCTCTAGATTTAGCACTAATAAATGTTGAACCAAAATTGACCATAATCAACCCGCCCTGCTTTGCAAGCGCAGTTATCATTGCATCACTCATATTGCGCTCAAAACCTGGGGTGAAATGTCTCGCTGAGGAATGTGAGGCGATTACAGGAACTGATGAAATTTCCATTACCTGCCAAAAGGCCTCATCAGAAATATGGGACACATCAATCATAATACCTAGTGCATTCATCCCTCTCACTAGATCCTTACCAAACTCACTCAATCCTTTCCACGGCCTTGACTCATCATAGGAAGAATCCGAGATATGATTACTCTTAGAGTGGGTTAGGGTAATATAGCGAACTCCGCGGTTATAAAAATGCCTTAAATTATCTAAGCTTCCGTCAACACCTGCACCATTTTCCATGCCCAGAGGTAGTGAAATTTTACCCCGCTCAACTTGAGCTTTTAATTCTTTTAAAGATTTAGGAATCGCAAATTTTTCGGGATGCATTTCTACCAATGTCTCGATATTAGTAATCAGCTGGTCTGCATAATCCTTAGCAGTTCCATCAATTTCCTTTTCAGCAGGTATGTAGATCGACATAAAAGGAGCGTTTAAACCACCTTTGATGGCCCTATGATAATCAAAGTCTCCACCTTCTACACTGGAACCAACATCAACATTTTCTTTCGACAACCTATATGGAGCATCTATATGACCATCCACTAACATATTTTCCAGTACAAGTTTTTTCGCAAGTGCATGGTGATTTTCAACATTCCACTCATCACAAGCCGATAAGAATATAAAAATAAAAGCCAAGCATTTTTTCATAAGAATCTTCCAATCAAATAGTAAACGTGAATAAGATCTTCGGTAAAAACTTGAACATTATCAGTACGCTTCAACAAATATCTTGGATAGATTATTATCACTTTTCAGTTTTAAGCCGGAAGAGGATAAGGGAGTAATAACATATGAAATACATTGACCGCCCAGTGAGCCATCACACAAAGCCAAAAATTTCTACGTAAATACCAGAGAATTGCATAACAAAAAGAGGCTAAACCAAGTAGAATAACTGCTGATGTATCTGCAGACCACCCAACATGAAGCATGGTAAAAATAGCTGTGACTATTGGAACAGAAAGCCATCGCCACTCAGCAAGGGATTCTTCTAATCCTCTTTGTAACACCCAGCGAAAAAAGCCTTCCTCACTAATACATACGACTAAAAGATTGATAACTGCTGCTATTAATATAACATTAGATATTTTTACCGAAGGACCATACAAAACCAACCCAATAGTGATTGGAATAGCAATAGTAATTATTAAAAAAAATAAATCGATAGGTCGTACGGTTTGTTTTTGACGAAGCATAAAAGCGAGTAAGCCAATAGCAACTAATGCTTTACCAATATTGAAACTCGCATATATCAAATTCCCTGCACTATCTGAGTAGGGAGTTAAAATTTGAATTCGCTCACTACCAGGAATGATATTAAAGCCGGCCAACAGCATAAGGGCAATACAAACAAAATATAAAGCCGTACGCCTCCACCCTCGGCATATTTCAAATGTGGTTAAAGCGATCCAGGTAAGAGGTGCAAGAAAGCCAGCCCAGCCAAAAGGAATAATACATAAGGATAATATAAGTGGTGCACCCCAAGGGACTTTAGAAACATCCGTTGAGTGAACCTTGTCAAGGCTTTTCAACTGCACTTTACTTCCTTACATCAAAGTATACACAGGTCAAAGAGTAATTTATGGGAATACACCAATATGTAAATTAACCATTAAAAGTGGCACGAATCGAACGATAGGTTAATTTCATTTTTGCCGGATCTAGTGGCGCTCTAAAGAAAGCATGGTAATGTCCAAGGGGATTTATTAATACAACTTGAGAACCATGATCCATCGTATAATCATTATTTCCTAGAATAACTTTATTAAAAGGAACATTAAGTTGACTAGCAAAACGCTTTATTTCTATGAAATTGCCAGTAACACCGAGAAAATCATTATTAAAATATCGAACATAATCATGTAAGATCAGTGGTTTATCTCTGGCAGGATCAACCGAAACTAAAATAACATCGGTATCTGCACGAATATCTTCATCAAGGAGTTTATAGAAACTATTGAGACTCGACAGAGTTGTAGGGCAAACATCGGGACAATGGGTAAATCCAAAGAATATGAAAGTCCATTGGCCTTTCAAATTTTTTGTTTCGAATGCACTGCCTGTATCGGCGATTAACTGAAAATTATCTAAAATTCTTGCTCGCTGTAATTTTACGGCACCATTTATGCGAAGCTCAGAATCACTTAATATCCTTGGCTGACTTAACTTATGAACAAAGCCAACCAAAACTGCCACAATAAACATCAGTAAAACCGTAATCGTTATACGAACACCACGCTTTTGGCGTTGTATGAATTTAGGCTCAGCCATCTTATGAAAATTAGTCATTTTTTACACCGATATTAAATAGTGATCCAACAACATAATGCAAAATAAAGCCATCAGATAAATAATAGAATACTTAAAGGTTTCAATTCCCGCATTGGGGTCTCGACCCCGTAGCATTACCAAACTCCAATATATAAACCCAAGACCTAGCACCACCGCCCCAAGAAGATATAACCAACCTAACATTGCAGTCGCAAAAGGAAGTAAGCTAACTGCAAATAAAATAAATGTATAAAGTAAAATATGCAGATTTGTGTATGGCACACCGTGAGTAACTGGAAGCATAGGAACTTTTGCTCTGGCGTAATCCTCTTTCCTATGCACTGCTAGTGCCCAAAAGTGCGGAGGTGTCCAGGCAAATATGATCAGTACCAGTAACAGGGCATGTGGATGAATTTCATTAGTTACCGCTGTCCAGCCGAGTAGT
Organism: Microbulbifer mixtoriginis (SeqCode); assembly: GCF_052466715.1. NCBI lineage: Bacteria > Pseudomonadati > Pseudomonadota > Gammaproteobacteria > Cellvibrionales > Microbulbiferaceae > Microbulbifer > Microbulbifer mixtoriginis (SeqCode). Next base: position 4,458,606 of record NZ_CP174288.1, read on the forward strand.
GGCGGTGCTGCACCAGCGAGTCCGCCAATGACAATATTCTGAGGTGTGGCATGCTTTAAAAACATAGTGTAAATAACAGCGTAACCAATCAGAGATATCAGTGTTAACCAAGCAGTTAAGACATTCACAAATACCATTAACACTGCCATACCAAGAATACCCAGCAACAGAGAAAATAGTATGGCCTTGCGTGGCTCAACTCTTCCTCTTGCGACTGGGCGATTGCTAGTACGCGCCATTTTTGTATCAATGTAACGATCAACCAGATGATTAATCGCTGCAGCGCTACCAGCACAAAGGGCAATACCTAAATTACCCAATATTAAAATTTCTAACGGAACCATTCCTGGAACAGCTAACAACATACCAATCAGAGATGTAAGAATCATCAGCATGACTACTCTGGGTTTAGTCAGTTCATAATAATCACGCCAGTTAGTGAAGCTCAATTTAGCAGTTTGTATAGCCATAATATTCTTCTTCTCTAATTCTTCCTTGATAAGACATAGATCATTACAACTCGGCAGCCAATTCTGAATCTTTTATAATTCTATTTTTTTTAGAATTATTTTCTCGTACTTCAATAGAGCCAGCTGAGTAAATACGATAACAGAAAGTTAAAATACCTAATAATAGAAATGCGGCACCGGCATTATGAGCAACAGCAATTGATAGTGGTAAAAACATAATTACATTTGCGACACCCAAACTTACCTGCATCCCTATCAAAGCAATCAATATAAGGGCCCAACGATACTCACCAGCTTTCCAGGAAAAAAATGAAAGGCTAAGGACTAGTCCGGTCACGATTAAAGCGCCGATACGATGAATAAAGTGAATAGCCGTACGTGCATCACTTTCCAAAGCACCACCTAAATAATTTGGCCCAATTTGTTGGAGGATATTAAACCCTTCCTTAAAATCAGCTTTAGGAAGCCACTCTCCATGACACGTGGGGAAGTCTGGACAGGCAAGTGCAGCATAATTTGAACTCGTCCAGCCTCCCAAGGCTATCTGAACAACTACTGCTATAGCAGTCAAAACGACAAGTGGTAATAAATTATGAAGTTTACGGTAATTTTTAAATTGACCTGATAATTTGTCATATCTCATTCTTTCTACGAGTAACCACAGCATAGATAATGTTGCCATTCCTCCTAGTAAGTGCGCAGTGACAACCTGAGGCCATAACTTCAAGGTGACAGTCCACATACCGAAAGCCGCTTGCAAAGTAATCAGGGCCATCAAAAAATGTATCTGTTTAAAAGTGCGTTGTTTAGGATTACGCCAGGATATGTAAACAAGTGAAGCGACTAATAAAAGCAGGATGCCTGCAAAGTATCTATGCACCATTTCAGGCCAAGTTTTGCTAGTATCTACAGGCGTATCTGGAAATGCATAGTTAGCCGCTTGAATTTCATGATTTTTATCTGGCCAAGTAAGATGGCCGTAACAACCAGGCCAATCGGGGCAGCCCAACCCAGCATCAACAAGCCTAGTAAATGCTCCTAAAGTAACAACAATTATGGCTAAGACACATCCAGCCAATGTTAACTTCAAACGCCAACCAAATTGCTCTTTTATAGGTTGCTTTATTTTCTTTTTTTCTGACGATTCCATGTCACTCTCCATTATTTTTCATAGGAGTACTTCAATAGGCGTTTGATATCTTTCAATAGTTGATTACCACTATGTTGGTTGTCATAGATCATCATTGCGAATCCTTCCTGATCTATTAATATTGCTTTAACATCATCAATTTTTTTATGGTCGGTCAGTTCATGTAGCGTATTTACGCTATTGTCATTCAATCTGAAAATCTTTAGACGAGGATGTTCTAACTGTAGTTTTTCTTTTTTTTCTTCAGTCATGGAATGATGAGTTGCAAGAAGCCTCTCAACTCGGCTGGCTTTCTCACCCAATCGGATATGCACTTGGCGACTGGTATATAATAGTTTTTCACAGTCCTCACCACAGTCTGAAGGACTTATAATGAGATATCTCCACTTTTGGTGTTCCCCCCCAATTAACTGTGTCTCCTCTTCAAGTGAAGATATTTTTAAATCATTAAAATTAATCGGTGGTTGAAGTAACTCACCTTGATTAGTTGTTCCATCAGGTATTCCCACTCCCGTATAAAACACTATATAAGCTGCAACAATCGGCAGAAATACCGATGCTGCAATAGAAAATATCTGTATTTTTTTTGAAGAAGAATTTGTTATTATTTCTCCATTTTCTTGCAGAGTGGAGGACCCTTCTCTTCCTTCCATTATCATACCCCTAATTATTTATTTTTATAAAATTGGTAGCAGTAAAAAGCCAAAGAAAAAATAAAGCTGTAGCCATAGCAAACCATTGAATCGAATAAGCGATATGTCGATCCACGCTGCTATTTACTAATTGCCAATCAGTTATGAATGCTGATTCTGAGTCAGCACTTAACCTAACGATCCAGTTGTTATTGCTGAGCGTCATATTCTGAACAATTTCTTTATTAACAATCTGTATTCTACGATTTATTATTTTTTCTTTAGTCTCTATAGATTTTAAGTTTTCAACCGGGTATAAAAACCCATTGATTTTTATCTTATCTTTAGGGTAATTAACTTCAGGCATTACATCCCGGCTAGCTGAAAATGGAATCCAGCCTCTATTTATTAGCCATCTCTGTTCACCAGATATAAAGACTTGAAGAACCTCATACCCTACCTTTCCAGTGCGAGTTCGATTATCCAATAAGAAATATTCATCAGAATAATTTCCATCTAATTTTACAGGCAGGAATCTTTTTAAATTCGTAACTAAATGTAGATTTTCTGGTTGGGATGACAATCTTGAATTGATTTCTAAATCTATGATTCTCTTATCATCAGCTCTACCGAGCTGCCAAAATCCCAACAACACAAAAACTGGAATAAACCCAAAAGAAAACAGGGTGATCGACCAGTTACGAATCAATGATACACTGGTATTATCTGAAGAAACTGATGGTATCTCTACTGTCATGTGCTACTACATAAAATAATGGAAAATAATTACATGTGGCTAAAAATCGTTATAGTCGTTCTTTTTCTCGCGATACTGGTGAGCCTATCCAGTGCTTTATTTTTTCTACTGCGAGATATGGGTGCTCCCCAGTCTAAACGTACTCTTTATGCTTTAGGTATACGGATTTCTCTTGCCGCACTTCTTTTATTAGCCATCTGGTATGGCTTCGAAAGCGGCATTTTGGCTAATACTGCCCCCTGGACAGATAAATATTAGTTTATATCGCCTCAAGTTAATTCAACCTGAGGCGAATCCTATGTACTTATAAATTATGCGCCTAGCACATATACAAAAATAAATAAGCCAACCCAGACAACATCTACAAAATGCCAGTACCAGCTTGCTGCTTCAAAGCCAAAATGATCATTGGGTTTGAAATGATGTGCGATTACAGAACGTAACAACATTATGAGCAGCATTATCGTTCCCAGAGTTACATGAGCTCCATGGAAACCCGTCAACATGAAAAAAGTTGTGCCATAAATTCCTGACTCTAAAGTGAGTCCAAGATGTTGATAGGCTTCATAGTATTCTTGCGCCTGAAGATATAAAAATATGAAACCTAGAAGAACAGTTCCTCCCAACCACAGATTAAATTTCCCACGCTCACCTTTTTTAAGAAACACATGAGCGAAATGTACGGTAACGCTGGAAGATAAAAGAATTATTGTATTCCAAAGAGGTAAATGCCATGGATCAATAACATCTTTAGGTCCTATAAATTGTGCTGTATCACCATGAGCTGCTGCATCCGGAGTCACATAGAGAGGCCAAGTATTCTCAAACCCCTCCCACAACATGTTGGATATTCCATTATCGCCTTCCCCAGCTAACCAAGGAACAGAGAAATTTCTTATGTAGTATAGGGCCCCAAAAAATGCAGCAAAAAACATAACCTCAGAGAAAATAAACCATCCCATTCCCCAGACATAAGATCTCTTTAACTGTTCACTGTTCAGACCAGCCATATTTTCTCTGATTACCGCTGCAAACCAGAACCATAAGACTGTAGCCAAAGCCAGCGCACCGGTAAAGAAAATATAGGAGCTACCACCGTTGATCCAATTTGCAGCACCAAAGGCAATTAAAAACAAACCTATAGTGGCAAATATCGGCAGCTTGGATTGTTCTGGAACATAATAACTGCTTTCACTAGCCATGAATTTTATCCCTCTCGCTCGGGCTCGTTATTTTTTTCGATATTTTTAGAAATTCTTTCCGTAACATCGAACAGCGTGTAGGAAAGGGTTATGGTATTTACACTGTTAGGAATCTCGGGATCAACGATAAATCGCAATGGTAACTCTGCCTGTTCACCCGCTTTTAAAATTTGCTGATTGAAGCAAAAACATTCAGTTTTGTGAAAGTATTCCGCGGCTTTAAAAGGAACCAAGCTGGGAATGGCCTGACCGATCATATCCCTTCCAGTAGGATTAAAAGCGATAAAAACGGTATCCATAACCTCACCTGGATGGACTTCCACCGACATTACACTGGGAGAAAACTTCCAAGGCATATTGTCGTTATTACTCGCAATAAACTGAACGGTGATAGACCTGCTGGTATCGATAGCAGCAGGGACCGCTTCGTAACGCCCGCCAGTTTTACCATTCAACCCAGTAATCTCGCAAAAAGCATCATAAAGTGGTGGCATCACGAATATGGCGAACACCAGCATGCTGGCGGCAAGCGCCAGCAGTTTCGCAGAAACTTTCGTATTTTCGCTAAATTTCATCGGCACAAGAACCAGAAATTAACGAATAACCGGAGGGGTACCAAAGGTGTGATAGGGAGCCGGTGATGGCACCGTCCATTCCAACCCCTCCGGGTTATCCCATACTTTATCAGTGGCTTTTTTACCACCCATGACTGTACGTACCACATTAAAGAGGAATACCACCTGAGCCGCACCGAAAAGAAATGCCCCCATACTGGCCATCTGATTAAAGTCAGCGAATTGTAGTGCGTAGTCTGGAATTCTTCTGGGCATACCCGCCAGACCGACAAAATGCATCGGGAAAAAGGTTAAATTCAATCCGATGAAAGCTAACCAGAAATGCACTTTCCCCATAGTTTCGTTGTACATATTCCCTGTCCACTTGGGCAACCAGTAATAAACCCCTGCCGTAATGGAAAAGATAGCCCCAGGAACCAGTACGTAATGGAAATGGGCAACTACAAAGTAGGTATCATGATACTGGAAATCCGCTGGAGCAATGGCCAACATCAATCCTGAGAATCCGCCAATAGCAAACAGAATAATAAAAGCTATAGCGAACAGCATGGGAGTTTCAAATGTCATGGAGCCTCTAAACATGGTAGAAACCCAATTAAAAATTTTCACACCCGTGGGTACTGAAATCAGCATAGTGGCATACATAAAGAACAGCTCACCGGCTATAGGCATACCCACTGTAAACATATGGTGAGCCCACACAATCATGCTGAGGAATGCAATTGCAGCTGTGGCATAAACCATGGAACTATATCCAAATAGTGGTTTACGCGTAAAAGTGGGAATGATTGCCGAAATAATACCGAAAGCAGGCAAGATCATGATGTATACCTCTGGGTGCCCAAAGAACCAGAAAACATGCTGGAATAGAACTGGGTCGCCACCACCTGCAGCACTGAAGAAACTGGTACCAAAGTGGATATCCATCAGCATCATCGTCACTACACCAGCTAGTACTGGCATCACTGCGATTAGAAGATAAGCAGTGATCAACCAGGTCCAGACGAAAAGCGGCATTTTCATTAAAGTCATGCCTGGAGCACGCATATTCAGAATGGTCGCTATGATATTAATGGCTCCCATAATGGAAGATGCACCCAGAATATGAATGGAAAATATAAAAAATGTGACGCTCGGTGGTGCATATTCTGTCGACAAGGGGGCATAGAATGTCCAACCAAAGTTAGGTGCTCCCCCCTCCATAAAGAGGGTCGATGCCAACATTGCAAAACCGAAAGGTAAAATCCAAAAGCTCCAATTATTCATCCGTGGTAATGCCATATCTGGAGCGCCGATCATCATCGGGACCATCCAGTTTGCTAGCCCGACAAATGCCGGCATTACCGCCCCAAAGACCATGATTAATCCATGCATGGTCGTCATTTGATTAAAAAATTCTGGCTGTACGATTTGTAGTCCAGGCTCGAAAAGCTCAGCACGTATAATGAGTGCCATACAGCCACCCAGGAAAAACATTGCAAAGCTGAACCAAAGATACAAAGTACCAATATCTTTGTGGTTTGTGGTGTATAGCCAGCGTTTCAAGCCAGTTTGAGGTCCGTGTGCCATGTTAAAATCCCCTAGCGCTTACTGCTTATTCTTAAAATTAAGGATATCAACGGGCTGAACCGTATCGCCCATTTCATTACCAAAAGCATTGCGTTGATAGGTTATCACTGCGGCTATATCCACCTCAGATAACTGTTCTCCAAATGCTTGCATGGCGGGGTTTACCTGTGATCCATCAATGACTATGTCGAGATGGGTATTCAGGGGACCTGTCGCAATTTTTGATCCGGCAATCGCTGGAAATACGCCGGGAACCCCTTTTCCATTTGGCTGATGACAGGCTGCACACATGCTGTTATAGACTTTTTCCCCTTGTGCAAAGAGCTCATCAAAAGTAAAAGTTTTTCCCGTAAGCTCGCGCATTTTTACTGCAGAGGCTACTCGCCCATCCAGCCAAGCGTTGTACTCTTCTTGGGGAACAGCTTTTACAACAATCGGCATAAATCCATGATCTTTGCCACAGAGTTCTGCACATTGCCCACGATAAATTCCAGGCTCTTCAATACGTGTCCAGGATTCATTAATGAAACCTGGAATAGCATCTTTTTTTACAGCTAGGTCAGGTACCCACCAAGCATGAATCACATCATTGGCAGTAATTAAAAAACGAATTTTTTTCTTAATAGGAACAACCAAGGGTTCATCAACTTCCAATAGATAGTTTGGGCTTTTTGGCTGTTCGTTATTAATTTGGCTGCGTGGGGTTGAGAGATTTGAGAAAAAAGTAACATCCGAACCAATATAGTCGTATTTCCACTTCCACTGATACCCCGTAATCATGATATCTAGATCCGCTTTATCGGTATCATAGATCTCATAGAGGGTTTTGGTCGCAGGAATAGCCATGAGAATCAAAATGACAGTGGGAATTATTGTCCACACCAGCTCCACAGCTGTACTTTCATGAAACTGTGCAGCCTTGTATCCCTTACTCTTACGATGACGCCACATACTGTAAAACATGACACCAAACACAAGAGCACCAATGGCTACACAAATCCAGAAAATCAGCATGTGTAATTCATAGGTCGTTTGGGCAACTTCTGTCACCCCTTTGGGCATATTGACCCCCCAGCGCTCAACAGCCTGCTCTTCCGCCAGTACGGATTGGACAGATAGCGAAGCGGCCAGCAAGGCGAACAGCCGATCAAAGCCTCTCAACATCGCCTACAGATCTCCGTGGTTGCGGGTTTCCTTCGAAAACCCGAATTTTATTTTTGGCCGCCGGCCTTCACGGATAGCTGAAATAGCCCTGTCTATATACTGTTACAGGGTTAAATCCACTCAATAATTTTGGACATACTGTAGTAACACAAGACTACATACACTGGACGAGGTGACATCCCCGCATTACTGCCGTCAGTGCAACTTGTTATTTTAGTAAAAAAATTTTTACTTCAGATGTCGTCGCCCGGAAGGTACAACCAACAACCTGTGTTTCTTTATTTGTCGCAACTACTGCAGGTACAACAGGAACATATTGTCAATGAAAAGTCAATCAGGCCTTATAGCGATAAATTATGCTCAAACCAGCTTCCTGCATAGGAAATTTCAAATAAATTTAATCATTATTTGATGATATAACTCCTATTTTGCAATAAGCTCAAGTTCTGTTGTCCCGGGACGATTAATTTGTATTAAAAAGATTATTTGCGTTGTGCATTCACACAGACTCTCCACTTCAGTACCACTTTATTGCTTGTATAAAATTGCTCTCCTTTATTGCTCCCTTCTGTCCAATCCTGCCTTCAACAATCATCAAATTGAACAATAAGGTATAATCGACAGCTTAGTAACAGATGATTTATGCGCCAAAACGATACCAATCCCTCTTAAAATACATCAGACAAAACTCCAAACTGATACGTTTTTTTTCTTACAGTTATTAATCATAAGTAGCCCCTATGAAGTACCTAACAATTGATTCAAGAAGCATGAGTCGGGTTTGGAATCTTGCCTGGCCTATGATTCTTAGTAATATTTCAGTTCCTTTACTTGGGGCAGTAGATACCGCAATTCTCGGTCACCTTTCTTCGGCCGTTTACCTCTCTGGAGTAGCCATTGGCGCAAGTGTTATGACAATGCTGCTTTGGGCCTTCGGTTTTCTTCGCATGGGCACCACTGGTGTCGTTGCACGCAGTCAAGATGGTGGTGTTGAATGGTTGCTAAGAGCAATACTATTGGCAATGGCATTAGGGATACTACTTCAGATTATTACCTATCCTTTGCTAGACAATATTGTTGGTTGGATGAATGCCAGTAGTGCAGCCAGCCCGCATGCAGTGGCTTATTTACAGATTCGTCTGATAAGTGCTCCTCTTGCACTAGTTAACTTTGCCATACTGGGTTTCTTTATAGGCCGACAGGATAGCCGGGCTCCACTATATATTTTGCTAGCAGCAAATATACTCAATATACTTTTGGATTTTCTTTTTATTCTCGGTCTTGGTTTAGGGGCAAAAGGCGCTGCGATAGCCACAGTTTGTGCTGATACTTTCGCCTTATTGATGGGATTGTTTTTACTTAAGCGTGTTAATCCTAAAATTTGGAAAGCATTAAAAAAGTGTCTTCAAACCCCTCAATTTCAGCCATGGATAGAGTGGAAGCCTTGGCTTGAGTTACTGCAAATCAATACAGATTTATTTATTCGAACCTGCTTGCTGTTATTAACATTTACATTCTTTACTGCTCAAGGGGCCGCCCAAGGAGACTCCACCCTTGCAGCCAATGCAATATTATTACAACTATTAATGATGACTTCTTACGCGCTGGATGGCTTTGCCCATGCAACTGAGGCATTAGTAGGTGAATCAATAGGAAAAAAATCAAAAAAACTATTTCAGGAAATAGTTAATGCCGCAGGCATTTGGGCTTTAGGAAGTGCACTCTTTATTACTCTATTGTTGATATTTTGTCAGCCAATAATAATAAAGTTGTTTACAGATCTCTCTAGTGTGATCCAGCAAGTAAATAACGTTTATTGGTGGCTTTGCGCTCTGCCGCTATTAGCCGTATGGAGTTACCAACTTGATGGTGTTTTTATTGGCGCCGGAAAAAGCCGACAAATGCGCAATACTATGTTTATAGCTACTATTCTAATTTTTTTCCCAAGCTGGTGGTTAACTCGAGATTGGGGAAACCATGGCATATGGTTTAGTCTTTTTTTGTGGATTGGCGCACGATCTTTAGGGCTTGTTGCTTACTTTCGATACTACACTGTAACCGACACATGGATTAAGAAATAATTTAATACTTTTATATATTAAGTTTTAGAGGGTTTCTGGCTTGTAATAAGCTAAATTATTCAGCTGAATACAGAATAGAGTAGTATGATACTGAATTTATATCGGAGATGATGTACAACAATTGATTAGATTGAAAACCATTAGAAATCAATGTCTAAAAATTTTTCCGAAGTTTTGTTGATCTATGAAACTCATGGTTTCAGGAAATAAAAACAATAATCTCAGGATGACAAATATTGAGCGGGAACAATAATGCATTAATACCCGCTCACAATTTTTTAAAACCCCAAAGCTCTTATCTGCTTACTGACCAAAATCTGAGTGTAGTTGGAAAAGAACTCGCTTTCTCCTTGTAAAATTGCTCGATTCAAAATATCAATTTTGCTTCTTAGAGAGCGATCATAAAAATAAAGACTGCCACTACGCACAGTGTAAGCTTTCGGATTTTCGGCCATCAACTTATAAAAGTTTGATAATCTTTCAAGATATACATTGGCATTATTAAGTGAAAAATCTCCTTTCTGATAATAGTCCAGAACTTCTGTGTTTATTTGTTTTTGAATAAATTCTTTTTCTTCATCAGAAAATCTATAAACTTTCATCTGAGTACTTATATCACTGCGTAAATCTTTCAGGTATCTATCCGCTGCCTGTGCTGACTCTCTCAGTGCACCAATAGTTTTCTTACGTTTTCTCAGTGACTTTCTACTTTTAAACGTAGCAGCATCTGACATTTCAAATGAAGCGAGGTCGGCAAGCGGTCTGAAAATAGTAATATGTTGTAAATTGCTATTTCTTGTTAATTTATTACAGATATCGACAGCATACTCCCATTTCTTAAAGGATTTTCCCTCTAAAATCTTTTCCGGTAGGCCTTCGACACTCTCATTAAGTGATCGCTGCTGTTGCAGAACAAAGCCTGGATTCTTGTGCCAATCATTTGCCTGTAAACGAAATAGGCTGAGAAGTCCTTGGTTGACGCAACTGGCCAATAGATGTGAGGTCTGCTCCAGTTGCTGTTTCTGAATTTTTCGATAATGATTTAGGCCGTACAAGCCAGCAATAATTGCAATGGCAAGCACGGCTATAACTACAATTGCCTTTTTCACTACTTATTTTTTTTGGTAGGTTGAATAAATTTTACCGGTTCTTCACTCGCCTCTTTTCTCTGCCCAGTACTAACCCGGGTTAATAGCTCAGAAGGCGCGGACTGCAGGCGTATTTCATCTTTAAATCCGCAGGAAACACACTCACGAAAATTTTTTCCATCCTCCTGGTAATTGACTATACGATCCATCTCGCTACAGCGTGGGCAAACAGCGCCAGCAATAAATCGTTTTTTGGATTTTTTGGAATGCCCACCGGAATTTTCCTGATCGACCATAGTTACTGCTCAACATGCATGACTTAACGGCCTTTTCAGGCCGGGCTGATATTTAATTCAAGCTGCTCAATACCTGAGTGACGCAATAGTGCATCAACATCGGGTCTTCTACCTCGGAATTCTACAAACAGGTCTAAAGCATCCCGGCTGCCACCCTGTTCGAGGATAGAATGCAAAAAACTCTCGCCAGTAGCACTGTCAAAAATACCCTTTTCTTCAAATAGTGAAAATGCGTCTGCTGAGAGTACCTCTGCCCACTTATAGCTGTAATATCCTGCAGCGTAGCCACCGGCAAAAATATGGCTAAAACCATGCTGGAAGCGATTTTCCTTAGCCACGGGAACTACAGCCACCTCGGTGCGTACCTCTGACATTAGCTGCTGAATTTTCTGCGTATCCATCACTTCTTCACTGGCGTGAAGTCGAAAATCAAAAATTGCAAACTCCAGTTGTCGCACAGTGAACATAGCGGACTGGAAATTCTTTGCCGCAAGCATTTTTTCTAGTAATTCTGCAGGCAACGGCTCTCCAGTTTGGTAATGAGAAGAGATCATGGCGATCGCCTCAGGTTGCCAACACCAATTTTCCAGGAACTGGCTAGGCATTTCTACCGCATCCCAGGCCACACCATTGATACCCGAAACCGCCGCTATAGCAATTTGCGTTAGCATGTGATGCAGGCCATGGCCAAACTCGTGAAACAAGGTAGTGACTTCGTAATGTGTTAGCAGAGAGGGCATATCTCCCGCTGCGGGGCTAAAGTTACACACCAAATAAGCGATGGGCAGCTGCAAGCCCTCTTCACCTTGACGACGTGTGGCAACAGTATCCATCCAGGCACCCCCACGCTTTTTCTCTCGCGCGAAGGCATCCAGATAAAAACCCGCAATACGTTCACCATTGCGATAAAGCCAGAAAAACTGTACATCTTTATGCCAGGTTTCCACTGAAGTGTCTTCCTGAACAGCAACTCCAAAGAGCTTTTCCACTACGGCGAATAAACCTTCCAGAACCTTGGCATAAGGGAAGTAAGGGCGCAGCTCTTCCTGGCTAATGGCATAACGCTGCTGCTTGAGTTTTTCCGCAACCCAAGCAATATCCCAAGGTTGAAGCTCTTCTAACTTATACTCTTCGCTGGCAAATACGCGTAATTCAGCCATTTCCCGCTCAGCTGCGGGCTTGGCTCTCTTCGCCAGGTCATTGAGAAACTCCAATACGCCTTCGCAATCTGGCGCCATTTTACTAGCCAGAGACAACTCGGCGTAATTAGCCATTCCCAATAGCTGGGCCTGCTCTGCGCGAAGTGCCAAGATAGATTCCATCACTTCTGAATTGTCGAACTCTCCAGCGTTGGGCCCAACCTCAGAGGCACGGCTCACAAATGCGGTATGCACCAACCGGCGCAACTCTCGGTTCTCCGCATGAGTCATTACCGCCAAATAGCTCGGACCCTCTAGGGTGATCAACCAACCACTTTTGCCTTTTGTGTTTGCTGCACTTTTCGCCGCCGCTATAGCGGTTTCCGGCAAGCCAGTTAAATCTGCCTCATCTTCCGTATGCCAGGTCCAGGCATTGGTAGCATCCAAAACATTGTTGGCGAGCTGGCTGGAAAGTTCAGCCAGGCGCTTGCTATTGGCTGCAAAGCGCTCCCGAGCTTCACCCTCCAGGCCGACCCCACTTAATTCGAAATCCCGTAAACCCAACTCTACAGATTTCTTTTGCGGCTGCGGCCAGCTCACAAATTCCGGCGAGGCCGCCAGCTGTTGATACACCTCGTACAATTCGCGGTTTTGCCCCTGCTCAGTCCAATAGGCAGTTACCTGAGCAAGCGCCGCTTCATAGGGCGCTCTCCATTCACCACTCAGTACACTGTTGAGATGACTGATCGGAGAGAAGGCCCGGTTGAGTTGATCCTGAACCTGTTCAAGTGGCTGCAAGGTGCTCTCCCAGCCAGGGTTCTCTAAGCCTCTTTGTAACTGCCCTTGGCAGTCTCCGATGAGTTTTGCAATTGCAGGCTCAACCTGCTCGGGCTGCAGCTGGGTGAACGGTGGCAGAAGAGGGATATTCAACAATGGATTGGACATACGGGACCCTGTGCTCGAAATAGGATACAGCTATGATAGAGGATTCATTGTACAGGAGCTTCTTTATGTCCCCACTGCGCAGCCACAACGATTCTGCGAGCGAGAAATCCCCGCAACTTGGCCATCGTGTTTTTGTTGACCCACAGTCAGCTGTGATTGGCGATGTCACTCTGGGTGATGATTGCTCCGTATGGCCCATGGCGGTGGTACGCGGGGATATGCATCGAATTCAGATAGGTGCCCGCACCAGTGTCCAAGACGGTGCAGTATTACATATCACGCATGCGGGGCCGTTTAATCCCGAGGGGTGGCCACTGACAATCGGCGAAGACGTCACAATTGGCCACAAGGCCTGCCTGCATGGCTGTAGCATCGGCAACCGGATTTTGATCGGTATCGGCGCCATAGTACTCGACGGTGCGGTTATAGAAGACGAGGTCGTTTTAGCAGCCGGCGCGTTGGTACCACCAGGCAAAACCTTGGAGAGCGGTTATCTCTATGTGGGTTCCCCTTGCCGCAAAGCCCGCCCGTTATCCGATAAGGAAAAGGCGTTTTTTAGCTACTCTGCGCAAAATTATGTGAATCTGAAGGATCAATATCTGCGCCAGGATATTGAATAACTCATCGCCGGGCGATTCGACACTCATGCTCAATCTGAATACTGATCAATTGCATACTTTTGTACGCGCCTGCGAGCTGGACTCTTTCTCCGCTGTTGCCCGCGAACAGGGGCGTGCTCAATCCTCGGTAAGTGCCTGTATTCAGAATCTTGAGCTGGACCTGGGACTCGCCCTTTTCGACCGTAGCGGAAAATTCCCACACCCCACAGCTGCGGCCATGGCCCTGTTGCCGCTTGCCCGCCAAGCGCTGGGGCAGCTGCAGCGTTTTCAGCAGGCCGCGGACTCCTACCAGCGCGGCGAGGAACCCTTGCTGCGTATCCTGTTTGAGGAGTTGGTGATGCCCGATCGCCTCAACGATGTACTGGCAAGCTTCAGCCAGCGTTTTGCCCACACCCAGCTGCAACTGCGCAGTTCCAGTCATCATCAGGCAGTGCAAAGTATCGCCAAAGGCGAAGCCGATTTTGCGTTTGTGACAAGCGGCGGCAGCTACCCGGGCGCACTAGAGTTCAACACACTCGGACGCCAACAAATTCTCTGCCTGGCCACACCGGACCATCCACTGGCGCATCAGCAGCCTAGCTCTCTGCGTGAGGCCGCGCGCCACCGGCAAATAATCGCAGCCATGGAGGAGGGCCAACAACGCTGGCAGCTCTCGTCGCAGGTCTGGGTCTGCGATTCCCTGCTACAGGCCCTGGATCTGGCCTGCAAAGGCATAGGCTGGGTCAACGCGCCTTATGAGCTGGCTCGCCCTTTCCTGAAGAGTGGAAAACTGGTGGAGCTGAAACTCACCAGCGCACTGAGCGCCTGGAGCCTGGATGTCGACCTGTTGTGGTCGGCAAAAACAGCTCAAGGCAAAGCCGGCCTTTGGTTCGCCCGGGAAGCTCGGCGTTTATACGGTAATTATTACAGTCCACCTATCGAGAAATCCGATAGCTATTAATTTTTATCTAACAGCAATACCGATAAAACTTGGCTGCAGGACCGAGGAGGTCCGACTTTCTATCACCGGCAATAGGAGCCATAGAGATGACAGAACAGCAGCAGCTGCAAGAAATGGATGCCTTCTCCAAGAAATATCGCTACGACATGGAGTATCTAAAAGAGTTTTTACGCTCGTCTCCAGAGGGCTTTGAAAAATTTGTACAGTTCCAGCCCCTGTCGATGCACCGGGAATTCTTACCGCTGGAGGTTTTTTGGGTGAGCAAACTGGCCGCCATGCAGGTGGCGGACTGCGGTGCCTGCCTGCAATTGAATGTGCGCATGGCGTTGGAAGCCAATGTCGCTCCGCAACTGGTAAAGGCCTGCATTCAGGGCGGCAGTAATTTACCGGAGCCTCTCAAGGATATTTTTGACTTTGCCACTGCGCTGGCCAGTTACAAAAACATTGATCCGTTGTTAGACCAGCGTATCTCTGAGCAGCTGGATAAAAAACAGCGAATCGAGCTGGGCGTCAGCGTCGCCACCGCCTCTGTATATCCCACCATCAAGAGAGCTATGGGCCACACCCAGAGCTGTAGCCTTATCGAAATTGAGTTTGAGGCCTGATCGGAGCAGCCGCCGCAGTCACTTGCGGCGGTGCCTAACTGGCCTCAGTTACTTTACTTACCCTGTAGTCGCAGCAGCGCGGATGCGGCAATACCGCCAATAGCACAGGCGAGAACGATCACTAGTGGAGTCATAGTTCCCAGCACAAAAGCGCCATAGTCATAGCCACGCTGGGGCAGGAGGTAGAACAGCAGGAAAGCGGCAGGTAGCAGTGATAATAAAGCACCGCGCAATAGCCAAGCATTGCGCCAGGGGAGCAAGAACAACAGACCGCAGAGCCCGCCCCAAACGATACGCTGGTATAAATAAGCGTTACTGAGGTGCGGTGCCAAGTCTACCCCCAACCAGCGGGTAAACCCGTAGCTGCCCATAGCCCACAGACCCAGGGCATAACAAAGGCCGCCGAAACAACCCACCGCAAAGCACATAGAGAGATTACGCAACCACTCGCGCACAGCCAGCATCCTCTTAATTTTTGTTGTTATAACTTCAGCCGAATTAATCTGGCTGTTTGTGTTCGCCGCAACTGCGCCAACACCGGCTCAACACGAGGCTTCACCCCGCGCCATAAATAGAAGGCTTCCGCGGCCTGTCCCACCAACATGCCGAGACCATCGGCTGCTTCAACCCCCAGTTCACGGGCCCAGTTTACAAAAGGCGTCGGCTTTGCACCGTAGACCATGTCATAGGCCCGACCAGTGCTTGTAAAAAGGTGATCAGGCAGGGACAGCAACTGGTTACTCAGGCTCGCCGAACTGGCATTGATAACCAGATCAAAACCTCCACACAGCTGATCCAGTCCGCCTGCAGTCATAGCCCCATAGTGGGAAAACTCATCTGCCAGCTGACAGGCTTTAGCGGCGGTGCGATTAGCGATATGTAGCTGTGAGGGGTGCTCAGCCAGCAGCGGCAGCAGGGCTCCGCGGGCGGCGCCACCGGCCCCCAGAAGTAACACCCGCTTGTCCTGAATTGTCCAACCCAGATTGTTGCGAATATCTGAAACCAAGCCGGCGCCATCGGTATTGTCGCCCAGCAGATTTCCACTCTCTCCGTATACCAGGGTGTTCACCGCACCGGCAGCGGCCGCGCGCTCGGTAAGCGCATCAGCCAGCTCGCAAGCTTCAAGCTTAAATGGCACTGTCACATTGAGGCCGCGCCCACCCTCGGCAAAAAAGGTTTGTGCCGACTCAGTAAAACGATCGAGAGGGGCGAGTAGCTTTTCGTATACCAGGTCCTCACCGGTCTGGGCGGCAAAGGCGGTGTGAATTTGTGGAGACAGGGAGTGGTCGACGGGATTGCCTACCACTGCATAGCGGTCACTCACGACTGGGCCCTCTTGCGCGCCCTGGCCGCCTCGCGGATCTTGGCACTTTCATCGACGAGTACTAAAGCGTCGACTTTAAGGCCCTGCTCGGTATCTGTGAGCAGGTAACGTGTGTGTGAACTGTAGAGTTCGAGGGTCTTATCGTCTTCTTCTCTGTGATGTAACAGGGTCCAGCGTACACTGGCCAAGCTGCTGTAATCATTCAATTCGATGATTTCAGTGACAGTGCCGAGTATCTGGCATACCTCCAGGCGCTTATAAGCGTTGAGCAGCTTCTCAACCTGCTGCACGAAGGCGCCGCGATCTACCGCCAATTTGTTGCCATCTTCACGGTAATAATGCAGAGGAAAACGGTAATAGTCCGCTATCTGTTCCGCATCCCCGGTCTCAAAGTGACGCCTGTAATCCAAAAATAGCGAGTTGATGGCTTCCAATCGCGTTTGTTGCACAGCGAACCTCCGTAGTGCCTGATCTGGGGTTATACCCAGTCCCTATGCGGCAGAAAATCCGTGTAGAGTTTTTCCTCCGCCGAACCTGCTTCTGGGTGCCAGTCGTATTTCCAACTCACCAGCGAGGGCAATGACATAAGGATAGATTCGGTGCGCCCACCGCTCTGCAGGCCAAACAAGGTGCCGCGATCGAATACCAGGTTAAATTCCACATAACGGCCGCGGCGGTAAAGCTGGAAATCCCGCTCGCGTTCGCCGTAAGACGTATCCTTGCGCTTTTGAATAATGGGCAGGTAAGCATCCAAATAACTATCACCCACGGCGCGAGTTAGGGCAAAGGCGTTTTCAAAACCACCTTCGTTAAAATCATCGAAGAAAAGGCCGCCTACTCCGCGGGCCTCATCGCGATGCTTCAGGTAAAAATACTTGTCACACCACTGCTTGAAGCGCGGATAGATCTCTTCACCAAAGGGCGCACAGGCGTTCTTTGCAGTATTGTGCCAATGCACCACATCCTCTTCGAAACCGTAGTAAGGAGTGAGGTCATAGCCCCCACCAAACCACCAGATCGGCTCGGCGCCAGGCTTTTTGGCCACGAACAGGCGCACGTTGGCATGACTTGTGGGTACATAGGGGTTGCGCGGGTGGATCACCAAAGAAACCCCCATCGCTTCGAAAGAGCAGCCAGCCAACTCTGGGCGGCTGGCCGTGGCAGAGGGCGGCAGGCCGTCACCATAGACGTGCGAGAAATTGACCCCACCTTTCTCGATTAAATTTCCCTCTTCCAACACCCGGGTTCTACCGCCCCCGCCGCCGGGCCTCTCCCAGGCGTCTTCGTGAAACTCCAGGCCGTCCTCGCTACCCAGCGCGCTGCAGATTCGATCCTGTAGATCCAGCAGGTAGCCCTTTACTTCCTTGGTATCAATATCACTCATTGGGAAACACTAACTCGTTTTAAAGAATTCATCCGCCCGCCCGCAACTGCTCTCCGCTGAGCAGGTCGCGAATCTCACTAGGGGAATTTCGGCCCCCAGTGGAACCACCGCCGACAAAGTCGAGGGCATCACCAAAATAGCGAAGTACCTGGTACTTGTGCCGGGCAGGTTGACACCCCGCCGGATTGGCAGAAGTGGATACGATAGCACCGCCAAAAGCCCTTGTTAACGCAGCGGTAAAAGAGTGGTCGGTGTGACGCAGGGCCACTGCGGGATGGGCGCCACAGACCCAATAGGGTATGCTGTCACGATGGGGCACCAGCCAAGTCACGGGTCCGGGCCAGGTTTCCCGCATCTTTTCGCGCTGCTCAGCGCTGAGTGGGTCGAGCAGCTGACTAAAACTTTCCTCCTCACCGGAAACCAGGATCAGGCCCTTTTCCAGTGGGCGGTTCTTCAGGCGCAGCAGGCGCCTTACGGCCTGCAGATTATTTGGATCACAGGCGAGGCCCCACACGGACTCGGTGGGGTGCGCGATAACACCGCCCGCCGCAAGAGCACGGGCAGCCTTCTGTACAGCAAGCGGAGAGTACCTCATGACAGTATCGCTGCTACTTCGCTTCGCACTGCTGGATGTCTAACTTCTCCTGTACACCGAAGGCGGCTTTCATAACTGGCAGATCGGGGCCGGCCCCCATCAGGATCGCTACAAAAGGCTTGCTCATTTCAACTCTCTCAACTGTCAAAGTAGGGATAAGCGCCAAAATCTAGCGGATTGCGCAGCCGCGCACAAGATGTTGCCCTCAGCAATTCAAAACAGAGGCAACTTTGTGCTTATGGTACAAATAGCATCATATCTTGCAATATTGCGTCTTAATTTAAGTATCTTGATACCACCATTCCCATCGAGAAAATGGGCGTCTATATTCTTTATTACGAGTTACTGGCTCAATATTCTCTATTCCCAGAGCATCAAATTTTTTCTTATAATGTGTTCGATCATACCTTGTCTCTGACAGAACTAATGCCTGCTGAAAATTCTTACGATAACCTCGACTCCCAGACTTGAATCGCACAAGCCCCAGAAGGTAATGAAAGCGATGATCGTTTTTTTCTAGTGAAATTGCATTCTTAATGTTTCGGATTGCCGAGACGTAATCTTTTTTCGAGTAAGCTGCCTGAGCACTGGCATACCAGTAGTAAGGGTTTTGTTCACGGTAGCTTTGTAACTGTTTAGAGAGAACCTGGGCCGACTCCAAATCCCCCCTCTCCCTGAGCGCCCTTTCCATGTTATTCAGTGCAACCATATTATGGCTGTCCAGCTCTAGAGAGACTTTGTAAGTGCTGATCGCCAGATTTCGGTAGCCTGCAGATCGATAAATTGCACCTAGATTACTCCATAGATTTGAGGAGTCAGGCGACAATAATAATGCCTTACGAATATAGAGAAAGGCCTGTTTGAAGTTCCTATCTGAAAGGAAGTCTACTGATAAATTACTATAGAATTTAGAAAATGCTTCCGAGTCATCTAACACCTCCCCATGATAATCTGACTCGTAGTCAATAAAATTAAAATCCAAAACCTGTTTTTTACTTCCTAGGTCTGAAATAGTATTGATGTGTTGATAAACATAGGTCTGCTGATCCTCCAAGTATCGAGTTTCTGGAATAAATACCTGATTAAAGTTTATTTCTATTCCGAGTTCCCTAACCATGGCAACCATAAAGGCACTAAAGGCCATACAGTTACCCCTCTGTTCTAAAAACACTTCAGAAGCACTTAAAGTAGCATTAGCTTCATAAAAGAGAGAGAAATTAATTTCCTGCAATTTTAGTAAGAGATTATTTAACCGATCAGTATCGTCTTTACCTTTTATTTCGTCTAAAAACATTTCCATTTCGGAATTTATTGCCAAAATATCAACTTCTGGCAGATCATTAATTTTTACAGGCTCTCCAATTAAAATAGAACCAGATAAAAGCTGCTTTTTAGAAAACTCTGGAGGTGGTAACAAATCAATAATAGATGGTTGAACTGAACAAGCTGACAGCCAAACAGTGAAAAATGAGAGGGTAGTTATTTTTTTTATCAGCCAATCCATAAGCTCATCTTCTTATTTTTTAAAGTAAGAAATACATTTTTACCATAACTGTCAGGTAATTAAAGCTTTACGAAATAGAAAGTATTTTCATTTTTTTCCTAAAAATAACTCTACGCCCTCAGCATAACTAGAGTCGACCTGAGAAAAAAGTACCAACTGTCGCTGTACTATCTCATCCGGTACTCCGGCCATAGCTCTGGCAATATTGCCAAAGAGTCTCTGTTTTTCGGCGTCATCAAAAAGATTGAAAAGCGCCCGCACTTGGCCGTAATCATCGTTGCCCTCGCGATGATCGTAGCGATCGGCAGCACCGGAAAGCTTTAGTGGCGGCTCCTTGGCACTGGGGTCTTGCTGCGGGCCGTTGAAACTGTTGGGTTCGTAATAGGCATCGGGATTGCCTGTGCGAATCCCGCTGGTATTCATCTCGCCGTCTCGATAGTAGTTATGCACTGGGCATTGAGGTGCATTTACAGGAAGACTCTCATAGTGAGTACCCAAACGGTGGCGATGGGCATCGGCATAGGAAAACACTCGCGCCTGTAGCATTTTATCCGGGGAGAAACTAATGCCCGGTACTACGTTTGAGGGAGAGAAGGCTGCCTGTTCCAGTTCGGCAAAATAATCATCGGGGTTGCGATTCAACTCCATTTCGCCAATCTCAATCAGCGGGTAATCCCCATGTGGCCACACTTTGGTGAGATCGAAAGGGTTGTAATTTGTCTTGGCAGCATCGGCCTCGGGCATTACTTGTAGCTGTAGACTCCACTTGGGATAGTCACCCTTCTCAATCGCACCAAACAGGGCTTCCTGATAACTCTCGCGAGTGCGGCCAATTACTGACTCCGCTTCGGCATCGGTATGAAATTTGTGCCCCTGGCGGGTCTTGAAGTGGAACTTCACCCAGAAGCGCTCGCCGCCACTGTTCCACAGAGAGTAGGTGTGGGAGCCGTAACCATTCATATGCATAGGTGAAATTGGCAGGCCGCGATCTGAAAACAGGATCGTAACTTGGTGCAGACTCTCTGGAGATAGCGACCAAAAATCCCACATGGCTGTAGGGGAGCGTAAATGCGTGCGGGGATGACGTTTTTGCGTGTGGATAAAATCGGGAAACTTATAGGGATCGCGCACGAAGAAGACCGGGGTGTTATTGCCCACCAGATCCCAGTTGCCGTCTTCTGTATAAAATTTGAGGGCAAAGCCGCGCACATCGCGCTCGGCATCCGCCGCCCCCAACTCTCCGGCTACAGTGGAGAAGCGGGCTATCATTGGTGTTTCAGCACCGGGCTGCAATACCTTGGCGCAGGTGTACTTGGCAATATCTCCGCTAATCCGCAGAGTACCGTAAGCTCCCCAGCCCTTGGCATGTACCGTACGTTCGGGAATCCGCTCACGGTTTTGATGAGCGAGCTTCTCCAGCAGTTGATAATCCTGCATCAATAGGGGGCCACGTGGTCCGGCGCTAAGGCTATTTTGGTTATCCGCGATGGGTGCGCCAGCATCCGTGGTGAGCTTGGAATTATTCGCCATGACTTGCCTCCTGTGTTCGAGTCCACAGAGTATTAACGCAGCGCTTTGACTTCGCGAATCGCTTGGCGGCTGGTCCTTCAGGGGAGGATTCAGGTGGCCACGCCTTCTTTCTGGAGACAACAGGCAGCTCCCTGAGCCGTCAATTGATAACCACCGGGCAGCTGCTCCAATAGCTCTAGCAACTCCATTTGCAATAGCAGCGCCATCAGTTCACCCGCCGGCTCCCCAGTATCCACGGCCAACTGCTCGATACTGCGAGGCCCTCCCTGCAGGGCTAATAACACTGACAGCTGCTGATTATCCAGCGGGGTATTGCTTAGGGGCTCACTATCCGCGGGCTCCGCTAACAGCCCCCCCAATTGCCCAGCGATATCTGCGCTGGTCTCCACCAAAGTTGCCCCCTCGCGAATCAGGTGGTGACAACCCCTGGCCATCGGGTTGTGGATGGAGCCGGGGATAGCGAAAACCTCTCGATTTTGCTCCAACGCCAGCCGCGCAGTGATTAGCGACCCCGATCGCATCGCAGCCTCCACTAGCAGCACTCCCATAGAGAGCCCACTGATAATCCGGTTGCGACGCGGGAAGTTTTTCGCCTCAGCGCTACTGCCGAGTGGCAGTTCACTGACAATGGCGCCACCCGCGCTCAGGATTTCTTCCGCCAAGGCGCGGTTCTGACGCGGATAGACGGAGTCGACACCGCTGCCCAACACCGCAATCGTGGCTCCCTGTCCCCGCAAAGCACCCTGGTGCGCGGCCGCATCCACCCCCAGTGCTAGCCCCGAGGTGATGGCAAAACCGGATCCGGCGAGCTCCATGGCAAAACTGCGAGCGTTATCCAGGCCAGAAGTCGTGGCGCGACGCGCACCAACAATAGCGATTTGGGGCAAGGTGAGAGCAGCAGCTTCGCCCCGCACATAGAGTATTGGCGGTGGTCGCGAGATCTCTGCGAGCAAATTCGGGAAACCTGCATCACCGTGGTACAGCAGCTGCACGCCGATTTGTGCACAGCGGGCGCGCTCGGCTGCCACCCACTCCAACAATTCGCTCTGCAGGCCAAGACGACAACAGTCACGCCACTGGGATTGGGCCCGCGGCGGTAGTTTGCTCAACAAAGTTGGGGGGAATTGCAGTAGGGCCCGATCGGGGCTGCCAAAATGCTCTAGCAGCTGCCAGTAGCGGGCGGGCCCCAGGCCCTCTAAACGCAGCAGGGCCATGCTGGCGGTCAACGCATCCATGCGGGCTCACCATTTTGTCTGTTTTACAGGAAGGGTTGTATTCAGATTTACGGCGCTCCAAACAGCAAGAGGCGCCGCTCGATTTCAATACTTATTTAGGGGTTGCGCACCGAGTCCATCACCGCCAAGGGGCGATCCGCTTCGAGAATAAGCGCCAGGCTCATCTTTTCAAAAGTGCGGAAAACCATCATCTCACCAGCGCGCTCATCGGGCAGCTTCACGCTGTCTCCGGCGATACGATCGCGCACTAAAGAACCGCGCTTATAAACTGCCATCACATTGCCAGGCACTATGCCATCGCGCTCACCCAGGTTGAGGATAACTACGTCGAATTTACCAATCTGAGTCACACCCTCATCGACACCAACAATCAAGCCATTCACTGTCACGGCCGGGGCACTGGGGTGAAAGAGTGCATCGATAGAGCGCTCTTCCACCGGCATCAAATGATCCTCGAGACGGATCTCGCGGGCGGTGCTGGCCACGCCCAGGGTGGCGACGGAAAATCCAGGGCGGTTATCCGGGTCCAGCTGTAGCAAATCCACTTCACCTATCCCAAGAGCCTGGCGTCCCAGAGTCTCATTGCTAACGGGGTCCACATACACCGGGCCCGGGCGGTAGAGACCGTAGGAGGCCAGGGGCACTTCAAAATCACCGCGTGCGTAGATGGTATCGCCGGCCCCCATCAAAATGTGGTTATCGGAGCCGGACACAATATAGGGCGCACCCTCGAAGGCATTGGGCTCGACGATACGGGTGCGCGAGAGGAAGGCATTGATGGCATCGAGGGGAATCGCCGGAATCGCATCCTCCACCGCCTCACGGCGGATCTGCGGCGTTAAGCGGTTACCATTAACACCGGGGGACAATTGATAAGCCCGTGGGCCGCGCTGCAGCTGCAGTTGCGGCTGGCCATCCACATACACCAGGCGCAGGCTGTCGCCGGGGTAGATCAAGTGGGGGTTTTCAACCTGGGGGTTTACTTGCCAGATCTCCGGCCAATACCAGGGCTGTACCAGAAATTCACTGGAGATATCCCAGAGGGTATCGCCCTTTTGCACAACATAGGCATCCGGATGGCTGGGGTTCAGGCGCACCTGATCCTGCGCTTGGGTGCCAAGGGCGACCGCCAACATCGAGACGGCGGCCAGGATTATTTTTTTCATGGAAGCATTCCTATGCTCTTTATCGCTATAATTCTCAGCGCCGAACCACCCTTCTACAGGAAATGTGGCCGGCCCCGGGCGCAAGGCGCCAGCGAAAATCGGGGTCCACTCGGTAAATATTGAGCGCGATCATAATGTTATCAGCGCACGTTCAACGAATACTAGAAGTTTGTCACAGGTGTTATGGCTAAACTCGAGATACTGGAATTTCCCGATCCGCGCCTGCGTGAGATCGCCAAACCCGTCGCAGAAGTTACCGACGCGCACCGTCAACTGCTGGACGACATGTTCGAAACCATGTACGCCGCACCTGGCATAGGCCTCGCCGCCACCCAGGTCAATGTGCATGAGCGCGTCGTGGTGGTGGATATTTCCGAAGACAGCAGCGAGCCGTACGGATTTATCAACCCTGAGATCGAAGTACTGGACCCGGAGATCCACCAGTACGACGAGGGTTGCCTGTCGGTACCCGGTTTCTACGAGACGGTAGAACGCCCGCGCAGGGTGCGAGTCAAGGCGCTGGATCGCAACGGCGAACCTTTTGCCATAGAGGCAGAGGGGCTGCTGGCAGTGTGTATCCAGCACGAAGTTGACCACCTGGATGGCAAACTGTTCGTGGATTACATCTCCCCACTCAAGCGCAACCGCATTCGCTCCAAGCTGGAAAAGTCCCAGCGCCGACGCGCCTGATCTATAAAAACTGGCCGCCGGCTGGCCCGGCGCCATCTCCACCCCTCGATCTGAGAATCCGCCAGTGAATATCATTTTTGCCGGCACGCCGGACTTTGCCGCCGTGCACCTGCAGGCGCTGCTCGACAGCGACCACACTGTCATCGCCGTTTACACCCAACCGGACAGGCCGGCGGGGCGCGGTAAGAAACTACTGGCCAGCCCGGTCAAGCAGCTGGCCCTCTCCCACGATATCCCCGTTTATCAACCTCAGAGCCTGCGCGACCAGGCAGCTCAGGAAGAGCTGGCGGCACTCGGCGCCGATATCATGGTGGTGGTGGCCTATGGACTGATCCTGCCGCAAGCAGTGCTGGACACCCCGCGACTGGGCTGTATCAACGTACACGCCTCCCTGCTACCGCGCTGGCGCGGCGCCGCTCCCATTCAGCGCGCCGTCGAGGCGGGAGACAGCCACAGCGGTGTGGCAATCATGCAAATGGAAGCCGGGCTTGATACGGGTCCGGTACTGGTGGAGCGCCGCTGTGACATTACTGAGAGAGATACGGGAGGCAGCCTACACGACAAGCTTGCCGAACTCGGCGGCCCGGCTCTGATTGAAGCCCTAGCGCAGCTGGCCTCAGGCGTCGCCAAGCCGGTGACTCAAGATGATGCTACAGCCAATTACGCTAATAAAATCAGCAAAGAGGAAGCGCGCATCGACTGGCAGCGCCCGGCGCAAGAACTGCAGCGCCAGATCCGCGCCTTCAATCCCTTCCCGGTGTGTTGGACTACCTATAGCGAAAGTAAAGGCGAACAACGCCTGCGTATCTACAGCGCCAGCCTGGAACGCGGCTGTCACAGCGATACGCCCGGCACCATTCTAGCCAGCGATGACGAGGGTATTCTGGTGGCCTGTGGTCGCGAAGCCCTGCGTCTGCAAGTACTTCAGCTACCCGGTAAAAAAGCGCTGCCCACAGCGGAAATTTTGAAAGGCTACCGGGCGCTGTTCACTCCCGGCACACAATTGGGATCACTATGAGTAGAGATGTACGCGCCGAAGCAGCCCGAGTGGTGGCCGCACTACTGGAAGCGCAAGGTTCACTGGCACGCCTGTTACCTAAAGCCGAAGACAAGGTTGAGGAGCGCGACCGCGCCCTGCTGCGCGAGCTGTGCTACGGCAGTGCCCGCACTGCCCCGCGCCTGCAACTGATCGCTACCAAGCTACTGCGCAAAACCCCCAGCGATAGCCTGGTGAGCGCACTGATCCTGCTGGGCCTGTATCAACTGGAATACACCCGCATCCCCGATCACGCTGCTATCTCTGCCACGGTCAATGCCGCCCGCAGTCTCAAGTTGGATCGCGCCACTGGCCTGATCAACGGCGTACTGCGCAACGCTTTACGCGAACGCGAGCGTTTGCAGCGAAAATTGTCCGGCAACCCCCAGTTCAGCTCTATGCACCCCGCCTGGATGCAACAGGCGATCAAAGCCGCCTGGCCAGTGCAAGCGTCGGAGATTTTTCGCGCTAACAATACCAATCCCCCCATGACCTTGAGGGTCAACAGCGCGCGCATTTCCCGCGAGGATTACCTGCAGCAGCTCGACGAGACCGGCCTGTCCGCCGAGGCCTGTACCCTCTCTCCGGTTGGCATCACCCTGCTCGAAGCAGTACCTGTGGGAATTCTGCCCGGTTTTGCCGAGGGCCTGGTGAGTGTGCAAGATGAATCCGCCCAGCTGGCAGCGCAACTGCTGGCACCCTGTGAAGGCGAGCGGGTGCTGGATGCCTGTGCCGCGCCGGGAGGCAAAAGCTGCCATCTATTGGAGCAGCAGCCCGCTATAGAATTGAGTGCCCTGGATATCGAGGAGGAGCGACTCGATCGGGTGCAGGAAAACCTCGAACGTTGCGGCCTCTCCGCACAGTTAATTTGCGCCGATGCGGCTGCGCCGGATGCCTGGTGGGATGGACAGCAGTACGACCGTATTCTGCTCGATGCACCCTGCTCTGCCACCGGGGTGATTCGCCGCAACCCGGATATCAAACTGCTGCGCCGTGCCGAGGATATCGCCGAGTTGGCCAGGCTGCAGGCGGAAATTCTGCGCGCCACCTGGGCACTGCTTAAACCCGGTGGCAGTCTGCTATACGCCACCTGTTCAGTGTTACCGGCCGAAAATAGTGAAGTTGTCGCCGCCTTCGTTGCGGAGACCGACGATGCGAGCGACAATACTCCGCAACTGCTGCACGGTAAGTCCTGGGGTGAAAAACAAGTTGCTGGAATGCAACTGTTACCCCATAACGGTGGCGGCGACGGTTTCTACTACGCTCTGCTCAGCAAGGCCGAATAACAGCAGCGCTAGCCGCGAGTCTCATCCGATATGAAAATTGTCATTCTCGGCGCCGGCCAGGTGGGCGGCTCACTGGCGGAGGCTCTGGCCTCCGAGCGCAATGATATTGTGCTGGTGGACAGCGACGAAAAAACTCTGCGCGAGTTGCGTGATCGCATTGATATTGGCGTGGTTAACGGCCACGCCTCCCATCCCGACGTGCTGATGAATGCCGGCATTGAGGATGCCGATATTCTGGTGGCGGTAACCAATAACGATGAAACCAATATGGCAGCCTGCCAGATTGCCCATTCATTGTTCCGTGTGCCCACCAAGATCGCGCGCGTGCGCGCCTCTTCCTATCTGCAGTACCCCGAGTTATTCGACAACCAGGCGATACCCATCGACGTTTTGATCAGCCCCGAGCAGCTGGTCTCCGAATATATCGCACGCCTGATGGAACACCCTGGCGCGCTACAGGTGCTGGATTTCGCCGGTGGTCGCGTGCAGCTGGTCACTGTATTGGCAGTTCAGGGCGGCCCTCTGGTAGGCCATCAGCTGCGCTATCTGCGCGAGCACATGCCCAAGGTGGATACCCGTGTGGCGGCCATCTACCGGCGCAACCGGCCGATCATTCCCCAGGGGGACACGGTGCTCGAGGCCGGCGACGAGGTATTTTTTATCGCCGCACGCGCCGATATCCGTGCGGTAATGAGCGAGTTGCGCCGCCTGGAACACGGTTATAAGCGCGTGGTAATTGCCGGTGGTGGCAATATTGGCCTGCGGCTCGCAACCAAATTGGAAAACCGCTACTCGGTTAAAATTATTGAGCGCAGCCATGAACGCTGCGTATTTTTATCCGAGGAGCTGTCTCACACCATTATCTTGCACGGCAGCGCCTCGGACCAGGAGCTGTTGCTGGAAGAAAATATTGAGGACACCGATGTTTTCCTCGCACTCACCAACGATGACGAAGCTAACATCATGTCATCGCTACTGGCCAAACGCCTGGGCGCGCGCAAGGTGATGACCCTGATCAACAACCGTGCCTACGTGGACCTGGTTCAAGGCGGTGAAATCGATATTGCCATTTCGCCCCAGCAAAATACTATCGGCAGCCTGCTCACCCATGTGCGCCGCGGCGATATGGTTAATGTGCACTCCCTGCGTCGCGGTGCCGCCGAGGCGATCGAAGTTGTCGCCCACGGCGACGAGCGCACCTCCAAGGTGGTGGGAAAGAAAATCGAGGATATCGATCTGCCCGAGGGCGCCTCCATCGGTGCCATAGTGCGCGAAACAGAAAATGGCAGCGAAGTTTTGATGGCGCACGACGATGTAATTGTGCAAAGCGACGATCACGTGATTGTATTCCTGGTGGATCGCCGCCAAACACGCCATGTGGAGCAGTTGTTCCAGGTTGGCTTCGGCTTTTTCTAAATCATATTTTTTATTGAATAGTCCGGCGATTACAAACTCCGCCGTCCATATATATAAAGTAACAACAGATAACAGGCTGACAGGCGCCAATGCGAATTGCGGTAATTGCGCGAGTTTTCGGAATTCTCCTCACTGTGTTCAGCCTGACACTGCTGCCACCGATCGCCGTGTCCCTGTGGTATGAGGACCATACCCACAACGCCTTCGTTATTGCCTTTGTGATCACTCTGGTGACCGGCTTGTTTATGTGGCTGCCGGTGCACGACCTGCGCCAGGATCTGCGCACCCGCGACGGCTTTGTGGTGACTTCGCTATTCTGGCTAATCCTCGGCAGCTTTGGCTCCCTGCCGTTTATTATCAGTCCACAGCCGGACCTGAGTATTACCGATTCTATTTTTGAATCGATTTCCGGGCTCACCACCACTGGCGCCACCGTAATTACCGGCCTGGACTCCTTGCCTCCAGCCATCCTCTACTACCGCCAGCAGCTACAGTGGTTTGGTGGTATCGGCGTAATTGTTATTGCACTGGCAATCCTGCCCATGCTTGGCATCGGTGGTATGCAGCTGTACAAGGCGGAAATACCCGGCCCAGTGAAAGATACCAAGCTGACACCGCGCATCGCCGAGACGGCGCGGGCACTGATCGTAATTTATGTAATCCTGACCATTCTGTGCGGCATCGGTTACTGGTGGGCGGGCATGACCGTGTTCGATGCCGTGGGACACGCCTTCTCTACCGTGGCTAACGGCGGCTTTTCCACACACGATGCCAGTATGGGCTTCTACGCTCACAACCGGGCCATTATGGTGATCTGCATTATTTTCATGTTCACCGCGGCAATTAACTTTGGCCTGCACTTTTACGCCTTCCGCAATAAAACCCTCAAGCACTACTGGCGCGATTCCGAATTTCGTTTCTATGTAATGCTGATTTTGGGGGCCGGCCTGTTGATCAGCTGTTATCTCTGGATTCTGAATATCTTCTCACCAGGCAACAGTCTGCTACACGGTTTCTTCCAGGTGGTTTCTATCAGTACCACTGCCGGCTTTGCCTCTGAAAACTTTTCCGCCTGGCCGGTATTCCTTCCCTACGCATTGCTTCTTCTGGGTATTCTTGGCGCCTGTGCCGGCTCTACCTCCGGTGGTATCAAAGCGGTGCGCGGCATGTTGATCATGAAATCCGGTATGCGCGAATTGAATCGCCTGGTGCACTCCAATGCGGTGATACCCATTAAGATTAACCGCAAGATCGTACCCGATCGGGTAACCGATGCTGTGTGGGGCTTTTTTGCCGTCTATGTGCTGTCGTTTTTTATTCTCTCGATTATTGTGATTGCCACCGGCGAAGATTTCGTCACCTCTGTGACAACGGTGGCCTCCTGCCTGAGTAATATCGGCCCGGCTCTGGGTGAAGCCGCATCTCACTACGGTTCAGTCAATGAGGTGGCCAAGTGGTTTCTGATCCTCGCCATGCTGATGGGACGCCTGGAAATTTTCACCCTACTGGTGCTCTTAACTCCCGCCTTTTGGCGCCACTAATTTGACGCCAACGCCGCAAGTCAGATCGAATAGCAATATTTTTTAGTTTCTGCCACAGTTGTTCTTTACAGGAAGTAATCAATAAGAACATGGCTGTATGAGCAGAAACACCAGTGAGCTGCTCGGTCAGTTGAAAATTGACCGGGATACGGCTCCCAATGATTTACCGTCATCGTCCCAAAAAACCCTGCTGGCGGCTTCCACCGGTGCAGTCGTCGGCCTGCTAGTTGGTTTTTTTGGCGCCTCCCTCTTGCCCGAAGACTCACCCACAAGCCCTAACACAATCCCAAACCCCGCCAACACACACACTACGCCATCTGCCCTTCCCACTGGCACACGTCTGGAAACGGTGTTGAATGCCTCCGGATATATCACCGCTCGACGCATGGCCACGGTGTCAGCAGAAGTGATGGGACTGATCAGCAGTGTGGATGTCGAGGAGGGTATGCAGGTGCAGGAAGGTCAAGTGCTAGCCCGCCTCGACGACGTCAAAGCGCGCGTCAGCCTGGCATTTGCCCGTGCGCAGATTCAGGTACTGCAAGCCCAGGAAGCCAGTATTCTCGCCAAGCTAAAAGAAGCAGAGCGTCAGTACCGGCGTTTCGCTGGCTTGCGTGAAAAAAACTACTCCAGCAAAGCACAACTCACCCAGAGTGAGGCCACTGTTGAAGGTTTGAGAGCCGATTTAAACAGCGCCCGGGCAAATATTGAGGTTGCTAAACTGGAAGCCGAGCGACAGCGGGAGCGCTTGGAGGATCACACGATACGCGCGCCCTTTGCGGGAATCGTTACACAAAAAAATGCTCAGCCCGGAGAAATTGTCGCACCCAGCTCCGCCGGAGGCGGTTTCACCCGCACCGGTATCTGTACCATTGTGGATATGAACTCCCTGGAAATTGAAGTGGATGTCAATGAGGCATTTATCGGCCGGGTCTCCACTGGTCAAAGGGTAAACGCGAATCTAGACGCCTACCCGGAGTGGGATATTCCCGCCACGGTGGTGGCAATTATTCCAACCGCCGATCGCGCCAAAGCTACGGTGCGTGTGCGTATCGGTATCGATCAAAAAGACGCCCGTATCCTACCGGATATGGGGGTGAAGGTCGGCTTCCTGGCCGGGGAGGAAGTCGCTCTTTAACGGCACAGACTACGGCTCTAATTATTCATTAAAAAAGGAAATTACAGATGTCTGAAGATGTGTTGTTTCAGTTAAAAAATGTCGGCAAGAGTTTTATCAAAGGTAAAGAGAAAATCTCTATTTTTGACGATCTCAATATGAGTATTGAGCGAGGAGATTTTGTCGCCATTATGGGGCCTTCCGGCTCCGGAAAAACCACTCTGTTAAATATGCTCGGCGGTGTCGATCAACCCACCAGCGGGGAAATTTGGTTTGATGGCACCCGTATAGACTCCCTCAATGAGAGCGCCCTAACCCGTTGGCGCGCGCAGAATATTGGTTTTATTTTCCAATTCTACAACCTGATGCCAATGCTCAATGCCCAACGCAATGTAGAACTGCCGCTACTGTTGACCAAGCTCTCCAAGGCACAACGCCGCAAAAATGTCGAAACCGCCCTCGCTTTGGTGGGCTTGAGCGATCGCGCCAAACATATGTCCAGTGAAATGTCCGGCGGCCAGCAACAGCGGGTGGCCATCGCCCGCGCAATTGTTTCCGATCCTAAACTCATTCTGTGTGACGAGCCCACCGGTGATCTCGACCGCGCCACCGCCGATGAAATCCTGGAGATGCTGCAACTACTCAACCGCGATCACGGCAAGACCATCGTCATGGTTACCCACGACCCGGCCGCAGCCAAATACGCAAAACGCACCCTGCATCTCGACAAGGGACAATTTGTGCAGAGGGAAATAGTGGCATGAACGATCTCTATTTAATTTATAAAAACATGACGAGGAAACCTCTGCGGTTATTTCTCACCTGCTTTGCAATTTTTATCGCTTTTTTAATTTTTGGCGCAGTGACCAGTTTGAAATCTGCACTCAATTCCAGTGTGGAGTTATCCGCTGATAATCGCCTGGTAGTTTTTAACCGGATTAATTTCACCCAATCGCTACCCATCTCTTATTTCCAAAAAGTCGCTGCGGTCGAGGGAGTAAAAGATGTCACTCACCTGAACTGGTTTGGCGGTTATTATCAGGAACAAAGTAGACAAATTGTCTCGCTGGCAGTGGACCCCGAATCCTATTTACGCGTTTACGAAGAAATAGTGATTCCGGATGAGCAAAAACAGGCTTGGTTTAACAATCGTCAGGGCGCACTGATAGGTGAGAAACTCGCGCAAATATATGGCTGGAAAATTGGTGACCGGATTCCTATCTCCTCAAATATATTCACCCATAAAGATGGTGGCTATACCTGGGAGTTTGTAGTCTCAGGAATTTTTAAAGGGGATACCGAGCAGTACGATACTCGCCAAATGTTATTCCATTATAAATACTTCATGGAAACTCAGACATTTGGCAATGATTGGATAGGGTGGATGGCACTCACTACTGACGATCCCTCTCTCAATGAGAAAGTAGCCAAAACCATTGATGACAGTTTTGCCAATTCGCAAAGTGAAACCGATACCAGTACGGAAAAATCCTTTAATAAAGCTTTTATCGAGCAAATTGGCAATATCGGTTTGATTATTTTCTCGGTGGTTTTTACCGCGTTTTTCACCATTCTGATTGTGGTTGGCAATACCATGGCCTTGGCAATTCGCGAGCGCACCGGCGAGATAGCTGTACTCAAAACCCTGGGCTTTTCCAGCGCACGTATTTTTCGCATGGTGCTATCAGAATCCCTGTTGGTCGCATTTATCGGCGGTCTCTCCGGACTCGCTGCGGCCTGGCTGTTAGTTGAAGGAATAAAAACCTTTCTCGCCCGTTTCCTGCCCAACTTGATTCTCGATGGCGATATCGCTCTGCAGGCGCTGTTTTTTATGCTACTGCTGGGAATTATTACCGGCTTGCTACCGGCTTTTAACGCGCTGCGACTGAATATTGTCTCGGCATTTAATCGTCAGCCCTAAATACATCAGATCGAGTTCCTAACAACTGTAGGTGCCCGATTGATCAAGCCCAACCGGAGGAAAGCCAATGGGCTCTCTAATTGCACAAATTATTTCAGTGACCCTGATGAACCTGGGCAGCCTGCGCCGGCGCCTGTGGATGTCACTGGCGATGGTACTGGCCTCGGCGGTGGTGGTGGCAATACTGCTGGCATTTCTCGCCATGGCCAAAGGCTTCGAAGAAACTATGCGCGGCGCCGGCTCCAACCAAATCGCCATCCTGATGCGCGAGGGTTCCTCCACCGAGCTCAACTCGGTGATCCTGCAGGATCAGGTCAACCTGGTTAGCGAATCTGCCGGAGTCGCCCGGGACGCCAACGGCCCACAGGTTTCACCGGAACTCTATGTCATTGTGGATGGTATCAAAAAGTCCAGTGGTACCGAGGCCAATATCCCCCTGCGCGGACTCAACCAAACCGGTATGGCCATGCGCACCAACATGCACTTAACCGAAGGCCGTATGTTTGTTCCCGGAACCAATGAAATGATTGTCGGCGAAGGTGTCCTGCGGGAATTCAGCGGTTTCGAGATTGGCAAGGAAGTGCGCTTTGGTAAAAACCTGTGGACAGTTGTCGGAGTTTTTTCCACAGGGGGCAATATTTTTGAAAGTGAGCTGTGGGCAGATATCAAAACAATCCAGAGCCATTACAACCGTGGCAGCAGTTATCAGTCCATTCGCTTGCAACTGGACAATGACGACGGCCTGGCATCGGTCAAGGAAACCATTGCGCGGGAACCGCGCCTTAATCTCGAAGCGCAGACCGAGCGAGAATACTTCGCCAGTCAGGGTAAACAACTGCAGTACATCGCCACCTTTGGCTGGATTATCAGTGCGGTGATGGCCCTCGGTGCCCTGGCTGGAGCACTCAATACCATGTACACCTCAGTGGCGGACCGTGCCAAGGAAATTGCCACCCTGCGCGCCCTCGGCTTCAGTAATTTTTCCGCTTTCTGCGGCACGATTGCTGAAGCGATGGTACTGGCGGTGGCCGGTGGACTACTGGGGTCATTGGCCGCCTACTTGTTCTTCGACGGCCTAAATACCTCAACCCTGGGCGGCAGTTTTACCCAGGTGGTGTTCAGTTTTGAGATGTCCCCAGACCTGTTCGTGCAGGGCGCCGTGTTGGCGCTGGTAATCGGCTTTGTCAGTGGTTTTTTCCCCGCCTGGCGCGCCGCGTGTATGCCGGTAATTGTGGCATTTCGCCACGCGACGTAAATTTTACCTAGATGCCGATAGACATAGGGGCCGCTCAGGCCCCTATGTTTGTTTGCGGTAAATTTTACTCTTGCCTTCCGGCTGTCTGCGAAAGCGCTTGTATTCCCACTGATACTGCTCCGGCGCCTGGGCGATGCAGGCCTCCACACCGCGGTTCATCGCCGCCAGGGATACTTTTTGTTCTTCGCTGTAAATCGCTTTTTCTGCGGGGACAAAAACCAGCTCAAAACCGCCTTCTACACGCTTGCCAAACCCAAAAACCACATGGCACTTGGTGCGCTGTATCAGATTATGCACCAGGGTCATCGTCAGGGCCGGGCGCCCAAAAAACGGGGCAAAGTCACCGCCCATATCCGGTTCCTGGTCGGGAAGAATCAGGGCTAAATCTCCCGCTTTCAATGATTTAAGCAGCGCGCGTACACCGTGCACATTGGTGGGCACCATCTTGCCGCCAGTTACTTCGCGCCCGCTGCGAATCACCGGGTCCAGGGCTTCTATTTTAGGAGGCTGGTAAAGTACAGCACAGGGGGACAAGGTACCCACATACAGGCCGAATATTTCCCAGTTGCCAGTATGTGGCATTAAGACAATGGTGCCGCGCCCATCGGTCTCACCGGCGTTGAGTAACTGCTGATTGCGCACACGAACAATGGCATTTTCATTTTTTGCCCAGGGCGTATTCCACAGTGACGCCATCTCAAAACCCGCCATGGCCGTGTTGATCACACTCTCCCTCGCCAGCTTTTCACGCTGTTTGGGGTCCATTGCCGGATAGCAGAGTTTGAGATTAATGCGGCTCAGGCGCAGGCCTTCGGAACGAGTCCACACAGCCATTTTGCCAGCAAACCAACCCAATCGCCGCGACCAGTGCAACGGCAATTTGCCGATGATTTTCAGTGCTCCTACAGCAAGGCGCCCCTTAATATCCACTCACTACTTCCTATACAAAAACCACTTTAAAGTGGTCGTGTTGCCCAAGTATGGCCATTGAAACCCCTTGACGCGGCTATAGCGCTTTAAGCGCAGCAGTCGCTGCCGCTATAATTGCGTCCCTTTGCCCACAGCAGATACTGATCCGGAGATAGCGGTGTCCAAGCAATACGATCTCAGTACCTTCCAGGGACTTATTTTTGCCCTACAGGATTATTGGGCGCGCCAAGGGTGCGTCATTCTACAGCCTCTGGATATGGAAGTGGGCGCCGGCACCTTTCATCCGGCCACTTTCCTGCGCGCCATAGGCCCGGAAAACTGGAACGCGGCTTATGTACAGCCCTGCCGCCGCCCCACCGATGGCCGCTACGGCGAGAACCCCAACCGCCTGCAGCACTACTACCAATACCAAGTAGTGATGAAGCCATCCCCGGACAATATCCAGGAATTGTACCTCGATAGCCTTCGCGCCATGGGCGTAGATCCCGCTGTCCACGATATTCGCTTTGTTGAGGACAACTGGGAATCCCCAACCCTGGGCGCCTGGGGCCTCGGCTGGGAAGTTTGGCTGAATGGTATGGAAGTTACCCAGTTCACCTACTTCCAGCAGGTGGGCGGCCTCGAGTGCTACCCAGTTACCGGCGAGATCACCTACGGTCTTGAGCGTATCGCCATGTATCTGCAAGGTGTCGAGTCCATCTACGATTTAGTGTGGACCCGCAACCCGGATGGCAGCCCCGTCACCTACGGCGACGTTTTCCATCAGAACGAAGTGGAAATGTCCCACTACAACTTTGAACACGCCGATGTGGAGTTCCTGTTCGCGACCTTCGATCACTGTGAGCGCGAGAGCACACGCCTGATTGAGCTGGGCCTGCCGCTGCCCGCTTACGAGCAAGTTATGAAGGCCTCTCACGCCTTCAACCTTCTGGATGCGCGCCACGCCATCTCAGTGACTGAGCGCCAGCGCTATATCCTGCGCGTACGAACCCTGGCCCGCGCCGTGGCACAGGCTTATTACGATGCGCGCCGCGCCTTAGGCTTCCCCATGGCAGATGAAGCACTGCGGGCAGATATTTTGGCGGAAGACATCGAGCAAGAGGAGAAGCAGTAATGGCTCAGGATTTTCTGGTAGAGCTGGGCACCGAAGAGCTGCCGCCCAAGGCGTTACACAAATTAATGAGCGCTTTCGCCGATGGTATTACCCAGGGCCTCAAAGGCGCCGAGTTGTCTTTTGGCGAAGTTAAAGCCTACGCAGCCCCCCGTCGCCTGGCCGTAGCAGTATTCGGTTTGGCAGATAAGCAGCAGGACAAACAAATTGAAAAGCTGGGCCCGGCTGTCAAAGCCGCTTTCGATAAAGAGGGTAAGCCCAGCAAGGCCGCTGAGGGGTTCGCCCGCAGCAACGGCGTAACTGTTGAAGAGCTGGGACGCAAAGAGACCGACAAAGGCGAGCGCCTGGCCTTTATCAGCGAGCAAAAAGGCGCTGAAACCGAATCCCTGTTAGCGGGCATTGTCGAGAAGGCATTGGCGCAACTTCCAATTCCCAAGCGAATGCGCTGGGGTGCGCGCCGCGAGGAGTTCGTGCGCCCGGTGCACTGGCTCGTCATGCTGTTTGGCAACAGGGTAGTCAACGGTGAAGTACTCGGCTTAAAAGCCGGTAACACCAGCCGCGGCCACCGCTTCCACTGCAATCGCGAGCTGGAGATCCACTCCGCCCACGACTATGCACAGGTTCTGCGCGAACCCGGCTACGTAATGGCTGACTTCGCCGAGCGCCGCGAAGCCATTCGCGCCCAGGTGATCGCCGAAGCCAACAACGTCAATGGTGAAGCGGTCATCGATGACGATCTGCTCGACGAAGTGACTGCACTGGTTGAATGGCCTGTCGCCCTCACCGGCCGCTTCGAAGAGCGCTTCCTGGAAGTACCCGCTGAAGCCCTGATCTCCTCCATGAAGGAGCACCAGAAATATTTCCATGTGGTAGATGAAGATGGCCAATTGCTGCCTTTCTTTATCACCGTGTCCAATATCGAGAGCCAGGATGCCGCCCAGGTTATCCACGGCAATGAGCGCGTAATCCGTCCGCGCCTGGCAGATGCTGCCTTCTTCTTTGAGACCGACAAAAAGACCAGCCTGGAATCACGCCGCGAGAAACTGCGCCAAATCGTGTTCCAGCAGCACCTGGGTAGCGTCTACGACAAGACTGAACGGGTAGCCGCCCTGGCCCGCACCATCGCTGAGAAAACCGGAAGCAACGGCGACTGGGCCGAGCGCGCCGGCCGCCTGTGCAAGTCGGACCTGGTTACCGAGATGGTGTTCGAGTTTGCCGATATGCAGGGCATCGCCGGCTACTACTACGCCGAAAATGACGGCGAGCCGTTGGATGTGGCCAAGGCCATGTACGAGCAGTATATGCCCAAGTTTGCCGGCGACGAGCTGCCCGCCAGCGACACCGGCACTGTAATCGCCCTGGCGGATCGCCTGGATACTTTGGTCGGCATCTTCGGCATAGGCCAACCCCCCAGCGGCTCCCGCGACCCCTTCGCCCTGCGCCGCGCCAGCCTGGGGATCATCCGCATTCTCGTAGAGAAGCGCCTCGACCTGGACCTGCGCGAATTGCTGGAATTGGCCCGCGACAACTACCCGCGCACCGCCCTGGGTGAATATGACAAAGTGGTAGAGCAGACTTTGCAGTATGTACTGGAGCGCTTCCGCGCCCGCTACGAGGATCAGGGCATTGCCGCCGAGGTATTTATGTCTGTTGCCGCGCGTAAGCTGTCGCGCCCGCTGGATATCGACAACCGTGTGCACGCGGTTAACGCCTTCAGCCAGCTGCCAGAATCCGGGGCTTTGGCCGCCGCGAACAAACGCGTTTCCAATATCCTTGCCAAGCTGGATGGCACAGTGCCCAGCAGTGTCGATGAAGCACTATTGCAGGAGGAAGCGGAGAAAGCCCTGTTCGCCGCAGTACAGGTTGCCCGCACAGAAGTTGAACCGCTGTATAGCGATGCGCTTTTCGCCGAAGGACTCGCCGGCCTGGCGGGCCTGCGTGAAACCGTGGACAACTTCTTCGACCATGTGATGGTAATGAGTGACGACGAGCAACTGCGCAACAACCGCCTGGCC
Source organism: Microbulbifer mixtoriginis (SeqCode) (assembly GCF_052466715.1). Classification (NCBI taxonomy): domain Bacteria; kingdom Pseudomonadati; phylum Pseudomonadota; class Gammaproteobacteria; order Cellvibrionales; family Microbulbiferaceae; genus Microbulbifer; species Microbulbifer mixtoriginis (SeqCode). The sequence continues at coordinate 4,496,892 of NZ_CP174288.1, forward strand.
CTACTGGCCCAGCTGCGTGCACTGTTCCTCGAAGTTGCCGACATCTCCCTGTTGGTTCCAGCCAAGTAATAGCGACTTGAAGCGGGGCTCTGCGCCCCGCCTCAACGAAACAGGCGAATCGACATGGCAATAATTCTTCTTGGCCGCGATGGGGTCATTAATCAAAACCCCAACCAGTTCGTAAAATCCGCAGACGAATGGCAGCCCCTGCCCGGCAGTATTGAAGCGCTGGCTGCGCTCAGTCAGGCTGGCCACCAACTGGTGATTGCCACCAACCAGAGCGGCCTGGCCCTGGGCCAGTTTGACTTGGATGACTTGGAGGCGATACACGCCAAGATGCGTTCCCAGGTAGAGGATGCAGGCGGTGAAATTGCCGCGATTTTCTACTGCCCCCATGGGCCCGAAGACAACTGCCGTTGCCGCAAACCCCAGGCGGGCCTGCTGGATGCCATCGAAGCGGAATTCGACACCAGCTTGCATGGCTGCTATCTAGTTGGTGACAAACTAGCAGACCTAAAACTAGCGTTACAAAAAGATTGCAAACCCGTACTGCTCAAATCTGGGGAGGGTGAATTAACAATGCAACAATTATTCCAAAAACCAAATTCACGCCTATCCAATACCATCGTATTTAATGATTTAGCGCAATTTAGCAGATTTGTTTTACAGAATTAATTTACAAATTTGTATTTGTAATTTTTCTATTTGAAATATTACTTAACACCCCTTTCTATCAATAATAGATTAACTGACTTTCATACAATCTCATGTTAGATTTTCGTCTAATTTTTTTATTTTGAAGCACTTCATTGAATCGCACGCCATTTTCCTTTAAAAGCTAATGAGCAAGGCGAGCCTCTCCTTTTTGGTTTGTAAGTTGTTGCTCAGGCCAGAAATGATCACAGTTTGAAAAAAGTTGTTTCCAATAACTTAATTTATAAAATATTTTTATAGGTTTTCTGTTATTGGAATATTTTTTTCTCTCGAAATCCCGTCTGCTAAAAAAAATAAAATGGGAGTTTACGATGAAAAGAAAAATTATTTCCTCGCTTTTGGCGGGGCTGCTGGCATCAGCTAGCAGCTTTGCAGATACACCTGACGGTACACACTTGCCCAATCTGGAAAAACAAAAAAGAGTATTTATTGTTCAACTGGATGGTGAACCTCTATCTGCCTATCGCGGCACTATTCCAGGCCTCTCTGCCACTAAGCCGGCCCTAAAGCGCAAACTAGATCCCCGTAGTAGCAGTTATCGCCACTACGCCAACTTCTTGAAAACACGTCGCCAACAAGTTCTCTCCGCAGTTCCTAAGGCCCGAAAAGTACATGAGTACGAAGCAGCCTTTAATGGATTTGCCGCAGTAATGAGTGAGAAAGAAGCTGAAGCTCTACGCGCTCACAAAGATGTAAAGGGTGTTTGGGAAGATGAACTGCTCAAGATGCACACAGATTCCACTGCGGACTTTCTCGGATTGACCCAAATACCCAGTCCCTGGCTCTGGGGTATCACTGGTGAAGATATTGTTATTGGTGTAATTGACTCAGGGATTCACCCCGAGCATCCAAGCCTTGCCGACACACCAACGCCACGTCGGGGCAATCGAGGAGTCGATATTCCCTACGGGCCAATTCCAGAATCCTTTACCGGCGAAGGCTGTGATTTTGGTAATAGCGAATTCAATCCAGATGATGCCGCCTTTACCTGTAATAATAAATTGATCAAGGCCAAAGCCTTCAACACCTCCTTCCTTACCAACAACACTCTGGCAGACTATGAGTTTATGTCCGCCCGAGATGCTGACGGTCACGGAACCCATACTGCCACCACCGCCGGCGGTAACTATGGAGTACCAACTCCAGATGGCCAAACCCTAACTGGTATGGCTCCCAGAGCACGAATTGCTGCATATAAAGTGTGCTGGGACGCATCAGATCCGGATAGAAGCGGCTGTTACTCATCTGATTCTATGGCGGCCATTGACGAGGCTGTCGCTGATGGAGTCGACGTAATCAACTTCTCTGTAGGTGGAGAAAGCACGGTATTTACTCGTGGTCGTGATTTGTCCTTCCTATTTGCCGCCGATGCAGGCGTCTTTGTCGCCACTTCCGCAGGCAATGACGGTCCCGGCCCACGTACTATGGGTACACCCTCCGGCGTTCCATGGATCACTGCAGTAGCAGCATCTGAGGATGACCAAAGCTTCGCAACTGTGCTCCAAGTCGATGCACCCAAGGCTATTGCTGGTACCTATGAACTGATGGAAGGTGGTGGACCTGTCTCCCTTGAGGATAGTGGCCTTTTGTCAGGACCTATCGTTGTAAGCGAGCCCTTGGAAGCCTGTTCCGCGCTGGAAAACCCCGAAGTTATGGAAGGTAAAATTGCCCTGGTAAAACGCGGCAGCTGCTCTTTCACAAGTAAATACAACAATGTCGCTGATGCGGGGGCTGTGGCTATAGTGGTGTACAACGATGGGGCTGACGATGGCCGTATGGATCCACTCTCAATGTCTGCTCCGGATACCACTATCCCAGGCGTAATGATCCGCTACAAAGACGGTGAGCTTATTGCCTCTACCGCTGGTGTTAGCGGAATTCTTGATCCGGAGCTACAGGTATCCCGTGAGGATCGAGTTGCAGAATTCTCCTCCCGCGGCCATAACGTTGGTGCACCGGATATTATTAAACCGGATGTCGCAGCACCGGGGGTCGGTATCCTCGCAGGTACCTCACCGGTATTGAGTGGTGGTAGCCTATTTGAATCATTAAACGGTACCTCCATGGCCAGCCCTCATGTAGCCGGCATTATGGCTCTTCTTAAGCAAGCCCGCCCTGAGTGGTCCCCAGCAATGGCCAAGTCCGCACTGATGACCACTGCACGCACCGACCTGCTGAAGTCCTTCGGTCCTGAAGCCGCAGACCCATTTGATTTTGGTGCTGGCGCGATCGTACCTTCCGCAGCTTTCCGTCCAGGTCTAGTCTACGATGCAGGGCTTAATGATTATTTGGCATTTCTATGTGGTGCCGAGTTCCAGGAGCAGATTCTAGAGCCTGCAACCTGTGAAGAATTGGTATCCATGGATTACTCCCTGGACTCCAGCGATCTCAATCTGCCGTCAATCGGCATAGGTGAACTAGTCGGAACCCAGACCGTGAAACGCCGTGTGACCAGCGTGGCCCCAGGAAAGAGGTGGTACTGGGCATCGGTTAATGCACCAGAAGGTATTGAAGTAGATGTCCACCCAAAAATCCTACGCCTTAGGGAAGGAGAAAGCGCAGAATTCGAGGTCACCTTTAGTGCCACTGACACTGCAATTCTAAATAAGTGGGTCTTCGGTGACTTAACCTGGAAATCCGTTGGTTCTCGCCAGGATGTACGCAGCCCAATTGCTGTGAGGCCCGTTCCGCTGTCTACTTCTGAGTTCATAAACATCATGGGTACTGAAGGTGTTCTTGACCAGGAAGTGGTATTTGGCTATAGCGGAAATTTCCAAGCCAGCATTAGCGGCCTGGCTGAAGCTGTGGCAGTAGCCAGCAGTGTCGAGGATCAGGCTACTCAAGTGATCTATTTTGATATCCCTGAGGGTACTGAGTTAGCCCGTATCGCCCTGTTTGATGCCGATGTGGGTGATGGTAGTGGCAGCGATGATCTTGATATAGTCGTCTACGGTCCTGGTCCTAACGGATCTGAGGTAGACGACAGTACATCTCCGACTTCTGCAGAGTCAGTCACTATGGTCAATCCCCTCCCTGGCCAGTATGAGGTGCATGTAGTGGACTATGCTTCTGCGGCGGGCTCCACACCGTTTACTCTTTTTAATTTCAATCTAAACGGTGATAACGGTAATACCCAGCTAACTGCGCCCTCTCAAGCTCAAGTGAGCACCAACGGTAATATTAAACTGGAGTGGAAGGATCTTGCTCCTGGCTCCCGTGCCTTGGGAATTCTTAGCTATGGCAACGGCCAAGAAGTATTTGCCGAAACCGAAGTAATGGTGAATACCCAATAGAAAGCCATTCCCTCCAATGATTGACAGAGGGGGGGTAATTTTTTGAAACCGGCCGAGGTATTAGTCTTGGCCGGTTTTTTTATTTACAACGTAATTTACCCTGTTGCCGAATAAAAGCTTCAGCAATATCCATTGAGATACGACCAAAATCCCAAAAAGCTTTTGTTTTACGATTGATATTTACTGCCACTGACAGGTTGTGATCCGGCATAATCATCAACCAACTTTGACTGCCGCGGCTGACACCACCATGATTAGCATGACGCACTATTCCCACAGATGGAATTTCTTGTTCTCGGTACCGCCAACCCAACGCATAGTGCTGCTTATTGACCTCTCCATTAGCAAGCTTTTGTGGGGACCAAAAAACTTCCCGGGTTTCAGCAGCTAAAAAGTTGTCGTCGAGATAGTGTGCACCAAGCTTTACCAGGTCAGTGGGTGTGGAAATAAAACCACCTCCCGGCAGACGATGACTTAAATCCACCGGTCGCCATTCACGCAGGCGAAGTTCATCCCCGCTTAAACCATTACTTTTATAGAAACGGGCAATATTTCTTTCCATATTGCCATTTAATGGAGAGACCTCAGTATTTTTCATTCCGGCAGGAATAAAGACTTCGTCTTCCATCACATTCAAATAGCTTTTTTGCTCTGAACCAGCCAGAACTGCTCCCAGAAGAACAGTCCCCAAGGTGCTGTAATAAAAATTTGTGCCTGGTTGGAATAACAATTCACTATTGTCAAAAATTTCCAGGGCCTGGTACATACTCTCGTAATGAGTGTCCAGTGCCAGTGTCTTATACAAACCAAGCCAATCAGAATTCCTCTTATAATGTGGTAAACCCGACATATGAGAGGCCAACTGGCGTGGAGTTATCTCTGCCCATTCCGGATTGGGCAATGCTTCTAGGTAGTTTGATATTGAACTGTCAAGGTCAACACTTCCCTTCTGTGCCAAGCGCGCCAGAGCTGTTCCAGTCAGAGCCTTAGAGGTACTGCCGATACGAAAACGTGTCTCAGTGGTAACAGGTATTTGCTCTTCCAAATCTGCCCATCCAGATGCGCCAGCCCAAACAAGCTTGCCACAAGTCGAGACTGCAGCAGAAATTGCAGGAGAACCAATCTTCTGGCGATGCTTTTCAATGGCTTTAAGCGACTGATCTGCTGCCGGTTGCAGCTCTTTTTGGTAAAGCTTTTGTGTCGATGGTGCCTCGGTGGCTAACGACTGCCAACCAAATGGACTAAGTGGTAACGAATCCAGAGACCAGGCATAAAATTGATAAACCGGCCAGAGCAAATAGCCAATACAAGACAGCAGGGCAAAGATACCCAACACAAACTTTTTATTTTTCATCTGATCTATCTATTTAGCCCCTAAGCCATATCTGTGAGATCTAACGGTTAACACGTACCTAAAAATTTTGAACCTAGAATTATTACATTGCAGCTATTGGAACAAGAGACACACTTACGACGAATTCTGACATTTTAATTGGGGAGCAATCTAAGAAAGTGTTTTTCCCATACTGTAACTATTCATCTTTTTTAGTTGAAAAAGCAGTCATTCAGGAGAATTAAAAAATTATCAAAAGGCCAATAATTCATTTAATTCTCAATTGAACACAGCCGAACACAAAATAATATTATTTCACGATGGATTATGAGTTTGCCTTTGTAGTTTTATTTAATGAAATCGCCGACGAAACTCACTGGGAAGTATGCCTTTATGTCTTCGAAACGTGCGTCTCAATTGCTCCTGAGATTGAAAGCCACATAGACAGGCTATTTTTTCCTGCGACAGGTTTTGTTCAGACAACAATTGGCAGGCTTTTTCCACACGGATATTTTCGACAAAGCGCGCTGGGGTCACTCCCAGCTCCTTGAGAAAGCAGCGAGAAAAATTACGGGGACTCATAGCAGATTCCTGTGCCAATTTTTCTACTGTGAGAGACTGATTTAAATTTTGGTAAATCCACTCCACAAGCCTGGCAAAGCGATCACTCTGTTGCTGATTCATCAAGTGGCTGCTGTATTGCCGCTGGCCGCCATCTCGCTTGAGATAGAGGACCATTAGTTTGGCGATTGCCAGTGCCAAACTACGCCCGTGATCTTCCTCCACTAACGCCAGAGCGAGATCAATACCCGCGGTAATACCGGCCGAGGTATAAATATGATCATCACATACATAAATCGCATCAGGGTCTACTTCAATATCGGCAAACTGTCCTAGCTCATCCACATTTGCCCAATGGGTAGTTGCTTTATGACCAGCCAGCACCCCAGCCTTAGCCAAAATCAAAGCACCATTACAAATTGAGCCCATCCGTTTAACCACCTGTTTTTGTTCACACAGCCAGTCGAGAATATCTGTTTGGGAATAGAGGGCTTTATAACTTCCAGGCGGCCCACCACTCATCAACAGGGTGTGGATATCTTTCACCTCACGATATCCACAATCCGCATACAGCTTCACACCCGTGCCCATCTGTACCAGCCCGGATTCTTCAGCCAATAACTGGATTTTGTAAAAGTCAGAAGGGTAACGCCCCTCCTCACGGAGGAGATGATTGGCCAGAGCAAAAACCTCCAGTGGCCCAGTCACATCCAAGCTGGAAGCGCCCGGATAGATAAACATGGCAATTTGAATAGACTGGTCCTGAGTCAATTTCATTGATAGAGTTTTCCACAACGCCAACAAGGCACAATTTTATCTTGGCGGTAAATTCTGCCGATTAATTCACACTTTACCAACCATTTCTGCTAAACACCCATCCTCCTGCAGAGGTTGTGACTACATTTATTGTCGAAGAATACATTATGTTTGTAAGTGCTCACATCCTAGTGAGCTACTCTGCTTACTGGATATCTGAATTCCTGTGGGTTATCCACAAAATGACCCAGTAGCTAGTTATTCACACTTTTACTCGTACTTTGCCCTTTGATCACTGCACATCGATCCTGTTTATCCACAAAGACTCGAAATCCTTGACCTATCCCCCGAGCCAAGCACAATTGCCTCCGCGAATCACCCCAGCTTACGGAGACCCCAATTGGCGGAATTAATATTGAATCGCGGCGCAGAGCGCCGTTTAAAGCGCGGCCACCTGTGGATATACAGTAATGAGGTGGACACCAAGCGCTCCCCGCTGAAAGGCTTGGAAGCGGGGAGCCAGTGCCAGGTTCTGGATAGTCAGGGTAAACTTCTGGGCACAGCCTGGGTCAACCCCAGCCAATTAATCTGCGCCCGTCTATTGAGCCGCAAGGACAATTTTTCCGAAGACGACATTGGTGAGCGCTTGCAAACCGCATTGCTACAGCGGCAACGCTACTTCGACCACCCCAGCTACCGTATGGTTTACGGAGATTCCGATGCCCTACCGGGGCTGGTCGTTGATCGCTTTAACGATCATCTAGTCGTACAAGTCAGCAACTGGGGCATGGATCGCTACCAACAGGTGGTTGTGGATAAGTTAATCGAGCTGACTCAACCTACAGGAATTTTACTGCGCAATGATCACCAGGGCCGTGCAGTTGAGAATATGCCCCTCATTAACCAGATTGCTTACGGAGAAGTGCCAGAACTAGTGCCCTTTGAGGAAAATGGCGTTCCGCTTTTGGCGCCAGTTCATCAGGGGCAAAAAACCGGTTGGTTCTACGATCACCGCGAAAACCGCCGCCTGTTAAACCGCTGGGTACGAGGGAAGCGTGTGTTGGACCTTTTCTCCTATGCGGGCGGCTGGGGAATCCAGGCTCTGGCCAACGACGCCAGCCACGCGGTTTGTGTAGATGCCTCGCAGCAGGCCCTGGACTGGTGTCAATTGAATGCACAGCATAACGGCTTTGCCGACAGACTGGATACCGTGCAAGGTAAGGCGCTAGAGGTTCTGAAGGCCATGGTGGCCGAGGGCGAGAAGTTTGATGTCATAGTGCTCGATCCCCCCGCATTTATTAAAAGACGCAAAGATCACAAGGCCGGCCTTGCCGCTTACCGCCACATAAACGAACTGGCTATGCGTTTATTGTCAGAGGACGGCTTGTTAGTAAGTGCTTCCTGTTCTATGCATCTTCAATCAGAGGAACTGCTCGATTGTGTACGCGGTGCGGCGCACCGATTGGGCCGTAGAGCTTCAATACTCGCCAGCGGTGGCCAGGGCGCAGACCATCCAATACATCCGGCAATTCCTGAGACCAACTACCTTAAGGCTCACTTTGTCCACCTGGGCGGCAGCCGCTGGTAGCGTGCATCTATTCGCTATAAAAGAAACCCCGGCGAAAGCCGGGGTTTCTAATTGAGTGCTCTGTCACTCTGTGGGATTAGAAAACGTATTTCATACCCAGTGTGGCGGTGCGCGGCCGGTTGGCGCGGGCACCATCGGGACTGCGGCTGATAATCACCTGCTCATCAAACAGGTTATCCACTTTCAGGTAACCGGTCAGGTCTGCGCTGAAATCGTAGTGCGCAGCGGCATCCACAACCCACAGAGACTCTGTGTAATCGAATTTATCGGTATTCCCCCGGTTACAACCGGTATTCACACACATCTCGTCCTGGTAAGCCGCGGTCAGGTTTAAACGCCAGGCTGCACCGCTGTCGAGGCCGGCGGATACGGCAAAAACATTTTCCGGCAGATATTCGAGATTATCGCCGGCAAGCAGGTCATTGCCGTCACTATCTTCACTGATTTCTGCATCAGTAAAGGTATAGGTTGCCCGCACCGGTAGTATCCAACCATTTGTGAGCACCCACTCACTTCCAAACGTAGCTTCCAGCCCTTTGATTTCTGCTTCACCCAACTGGTAGGTTCCACTCTCAGCACCATTGGGGCATTTCACCGCCACCGAGCAGTTTTGCACAGCATTTTCATAGTCACTATAGAAGGCGATCAATTCGGCATTCAGGCTGCCGTTATCGAAGCGAGCGCCCCATTCATAGTTTGTGGATAACTCCGGCCCCTGGCCATCGGCTGCACCTGCACCGGGAGGGGCAAAGCCACGGTGTACACCTGCCAGCAGGCTCCACTGTTCACTGGCCTGGTAAACAAGCCCCAAACCTGGCAGCCATTCATCCACCTGATTGGTGCGGTAACTGCCCTTCTCGGTACGCTCTGCGTCGTTATAGCGCTGCTGCTCGGTCTCTATTTCCTCGTAGCGAAGAACAGCGGTGAGAGTCAGCTTATCGTTCAGCTGGATATCGTCGTAGATAAAGAACGAAGTTGCATCCGCTTCTTCAACACGGTTATTGCTTGAACTTGGCAGCTCAACACGTTCGTATACCAGCTGGCCATCGGTCTGATTAAAAACTTCTACGGGCTGATATCTGTCGACTTCATCCTGATGTTGACGTATACCGAAGGCTAATTCATGAGCGACGGTGCCAGTGCTAAAGCGCCAATCGGCACTGATCTGCAGGCCCTTGGCCTCGTACTCACGGTTGTTGTGCTTAACACCGAAGGTGTAATCCTCGGTGCCATCCAATACCGCCTGTGGGTCTAGAACTCCATCAACACTGCCGCCGGTATTAACAGCATCTATCAAGTCCCCCTCGCTGACCTTGAACCAGTCGCGCTTAAACTTGTTGTAGTAAGCCTGGGTATGCAGGGTAAAGTTGTCACTCAGTTCGATGCTGTGGTTCAGCTGGATAGTGCTGTGGCGATTCTGCATTTCATCCAGGGCGCTGATACCGTATCGACGGTTCGGATCTTTCTTAAAGTCGGCATCCGTTAGGCCCAGATAACTCATGCCAGACTCCTCTTCGGAGTACTGCAACTTTATATCCAACTGCTGGCGGTAGGTCGCATCCGCATTGGATTGCAGGCGACCTTTCAGCAGATAGTCTTCTTTGGCGATATCTGCACTGCCAGATCGATCAATTTCGCGGAAACCGTCGGCATACTGTTGCTGGGTCTCCAGTAGCCAGCCGGTATTTTCTGTGCTGGTGCCATAGTGTGCGTGCACACGGGTCTCACCGTATTCACCGGCTTCCAGCTGCACCATCCCCTGGCTGAAAGTGGGAATGGGGGTACTCAACATATTTACCGCACCACCCACGGTGAATGGGCCGTATTGCAACGCAGCGGGGCCCTTCACTACTTCAATGGCATCCATGCGGCCGGCACTCGGAAAATAATACGCTTCCGGTGCCGAGTAGGGTGCTGGAGCCACCAGGACTCCATCTTCCATCAGGGAAATTTTGGCGGAGCGCCCACCCTGGGCACCGCGAATTCCAATATTCGGGCGCAGGCCGTAGCCATCCTCTTCAAGGATGTAGACCCCCGGAACCGAGCGCATCATACGGTTGATATCCACAAACTCGAATTTTGCCAGCTCTTCGGCATCAACCAGGTGCGCGGAGCCCGGCAGCTTGGAGACAGAATCGGAGTTACCAATAACGGATACGCTCTCTAAACGTTCCTCAGCGAGGCTGGGAGCTGCGACAGCAACCGCCAGGGCAAAAGCCATTGGCGACAGGAAAAATCTCTTCATGAACCCTCCAATGAATCTAAGTAATTTGTAATTGTTTTTGTTAATAAGAATGATTGTATTTTACCACTTAGAAGGGTGGGATATGACAGAACATTTTTTTGTTTTTTGGCGCCTTTACGAGGAAAAAACCTCTTTGTTTTTAGTTTCTATCCTAATAACTTGATGTTTCCTAGGATCTACTCTTTGAGCTGACTAGCATTGGGCCCATGTATCCACTTTGGGAATGCCCATGATACGAATGGCAGAACTCAAAGAGTTGGATAGGCTGGAACAGCTCTGGCTACACGCTGTAACAAATTCACACCCTTCGCTGCCCCGTCAGTTCTGGTTGCAGCGCCGTAGTGAATTTCGTAGAGACTGCCGCCGATCCAACCAATGTCTGGTCTTTACCGGCCGCCACAGCGCCGTTGCGGAGGCTTTTATTACCCTGGTGGACAGGGATAACATCGCCCACCTCTGTGTTAGCCCACTGTTCACCGGCTGTGGTATTGGCGCCACCTTACTTAAGGCTGTCGCCGGGGGATGTAAACAACTCCAGGCTCAAGTATTTCGTGAAAACCTGCGCACGCGTTATTTCCTGCAAAAACATGGGTTTGTAGAAACACAGCGCGGATACAATGCCGAATATGGCCAGCATCAGATTTTTATGTCCTGTGGAGGTCTCAGCCCCTGAATTCATAACCTAAAATCCGAGGTTCAACCCATTACTTATAACCGAAGCTTATTGATTCACTCCTTTTTATTGTTTCTACGCGACAAGCTATCCGGGTAGCATGACTTCCATTCTAGTTTTCCAATGCGCTGATTTTTATGGGACACAACGCTTCCAGTAATGCCCTGCAGCCTTCGAGAGGCCGCTTCTTTCATCACAATGCCAACCTGGCAGTATTGAATCAGACTTTTGCTGAGGCTAAACCCAGCGAAATCATGCAATTCACCATGGAAAAGGCCCAGAACCCGGTAGTCTTTACCAACTTCCGCCCCCTTGCTGTGGCCTTTCTGCATCTTGTGAGTAGAGCCAAGCCGGATATTCCGGTGATCTGGGTGGATCACGGCTACAACACCCCGGAGACCTACCGCCACATAGAAAATGTGGTGGAACGGCTTAACCTCAATCTGCGCACCTATTCTCCAAAGATGTCTGCGGCCCACTACAACGCCGTCCACGGTGGTATTCCGCCCCTGGATACTCCCGAGCACGACTTTTTCTCGCGTACAGTGAAACTGGAGCCGTTTAACCGCGCCATGCAGGAACTGAAACCGGATGTATGGCTCAACGGCATTCGCCACGATCAGAATGCCCACCGCAAAAACCTGGATATTTTTACCCAGGGGAATCACGGCACCATTCGAGTAGCGCCAATGTTCCACCTGAAGGAGATCGATGTAGAGGAGTACGTTTACGAAAACGAACTGCCGGATAATGATGTGTATTTCGATCCGACCAAGGGTGAAGAACATCGCGAGTGCGGGTTATTACTGGAGAAATAAATTCATAGATCGGCGGGGGAATTTTTTCTCCGCCTTTTTTCTAAAAACTTTCTTTTTCCCTTAGTTTTTCCTCCAAAATACCCAATCTTCCGCGATCAAATAGTTCTTATTTATGCAGATCTAGTAATTCATAATTTTGGCTTTTGTCAGATTTCTCTGCAAAAAATATTTTTTTATCTTTGCTTTTTTCCCATTCCCTTCTGCTTGCTGATAGCAGAAACAGAAGGGCTTATAAAACTATATTCTTAATATTCAGCCAACTAAGCAGCGGCCTCACCGGTAAGATGCCGGCCTTTTTCCAAATGATTTTTTAGGTCCTCCAACATTTTACCAAACTGTGTGCCCGTCATTTTTTTCACTACCGGGCTCAGTACGCCACCAATGGCACCCAGCTCCATGTTCGCAGTGAAGCTCACCCTTGTCCCATTTTCGGATAAAGCCTCTAATTTAAACTGCGATAAACTTTTCTTCACCGGAAATCCTGGCGGTGTGTTCTTGGTTTCTACAGACACATCCAGCTCATGCTTTTTATCATCAAATCTTGTGATGGTTTCATCGGCGACAAGACCATTGGGGCCTTTATTTGTCAGTACACAGACACGCCCTTTTACACTGGCATTGCCAACCGGTGTACCCTCTTTGGCAAAGGAATGCGGTATCAGCATCATCCATTGGTAAGCGGTATCAAAATCCACAGCAAGCACTTTCCAGACCTCCTCAATCGGGTGGTCTATGGCAACTTCTCTCTTAACTTGAACGATTTTCATTGGATTCTCCCAGGATGTTCGGTGCAATAAATATTGACGGGAGACAGATTAGCTGGACACTATTTGCAACGGAATATAACAAAATAGGACACTGTGTTGCATAAAGGATCCATTGAATGGACTGATATTCAGTTCTTTATTGCGGTTGCCAGGAGTCATAGTGCCCGCAGCGTTGCTGAAGACCTTGGAGTGAGCCACTCCACTGTATCCCGCCGTATTGACGCTCTTGAAGAGAGGCTTCAAGCCAGACTGTTTTACCGTAACTCCAAAGGTTATCAACTAACCGAAGATGGAGAAGCCATGCTCGGTTATGCCAAATCCGCAGAGCAGTACCTCGACGCGGCACAGAAGCACCTGCAGGGTGGTAGCCATCGGCTCTCTGGGGAAATACGCGTTACCATGCCTGATGTCGTGGCCTCCCATCTTGTGATTCCGCACCTCAATGAGTTCACCAATGACTACCCACAGATAAACGTTCAGCTCCTAGTGACCAGCCAGGTGCTCAGCCTCGAGAAACACGAGGCGGATGTGGCTTTGAGAATCCTGCCCAAAGGTGCAGAGGTACCCGAAAGGTTTATTGCCCGTAAGCTTACCAACCTACCTAGCTGCTGTTACGGCTCGCCAGCCTATATTGCAGAATCACTACCAGAACACGGCCGCTGGCTCGGCTGGAGCAGTGAGGATGGCAGGGTGAACTGGGCCCAAAACACCCCTTATCCGGATTTGCCCTATCAACATCAGATCAGCCATGGCCTGATACAGCTAGAAGCCGTCAGAAGCGGACTGGGCTTAGCCAGGCTTCCCTGCTTTCTCGCCGATGGGATTAATGGAGTAATTCGCTTACCCGGCGCGGAGCCTTCCAGCCTGCACGATCTGTGGCTGGTCTCTACACCGGAACACCGCAATGTGCTGCGCTTTAAAGTCTTTCGAGAGTTTGTTGTGAGTCTATTCAGGCGCCTTGAGGATAAGTTGAAAGGCAAGCTGGCGGGGTGATTTCGATCGATATTTGCCTGGAGCGGTATAAAACCGCCCCAGGTAATCCATCTATTTTTAAGCGCAAGAGCGTCTGGAAGACTTAAACATCCAGGTTTTCTACCGCCAAGGCATTGGTCTCGATAAAGTCACGGCGTGGCTCTACCTGATCCCCCATTAGGGTGGTGAAGATCTGGTCTGCGGCAATGGCATCCTCCACAGTGACCTGCAGCATACGGCGGCTCTCTGGGTCCATGGTGGTTTCCCAAAGCTGCTCCGGGTTCATCTCACCTAGCCCCTTATAGCGCTGGATACCATAGCCTCTGCGGCTCTCGCCCATCAGCCAGTCCATCACTTCAGGAAAGCTGCCAACAACGTGCTGCTTTTCGCCGCGCTGAATAAAGGCACCTTCTTCCAACAGCCCCACCATCTTCTCACCCAGAGCGCAAACAGACGCGTACTCAGCGGAATCGAAGAACTCGTGGTTAATCAGGTAGTCACTGCCGACACCGTGGGCCACGATATGGATATGGGGCAGGAATAGGCCGCGCTCGGTGTTCTCCTGAACCGTCACTTCGTGACGACGGGTTCCACCGCTCTCTTCGTCACCGAGTTTCTCCTGTAGCTTCTCACTCCAAGCCGCGACTTTCTCCTGGGACTGCAGGTCTTCCTGAGACAAGCTGGGCAGGTAGATCATGCTGCGCAGCACCTCTTCTGGATACAGGCGGGACAGACGATCAATAGTAGCCAGCACACTGCGATACTCGCCCACCAGGCTTTCCAGGGAAGCGCCAGATAGTCCAGGTGCATCCGGGTTCACAAATAATGTGGCGCCTTCCAGGGCGGCGTTGGTGAGGAACTGAGTCAGAGCACCCTCATCTTTTAGGTACTGCTCCTGCTTACCCTTGGATATCTTATACAGTGGCGGCTGCGCGATGTAGATATGGCCCCGCTCGATCAGCTCCGGCATCTGACGGAAGAAGAAGGTGAGCAACAGGGTGCGGATATGGGCTCCATCCACATCCGCATCGGTCATGATGATGATGCTGTGGTAACGCAGCTTGTCCGGGTTGAACTCGCTCTTACCGATGCCACAGCCCAGTGCGGTGATCAGGGTGCCCACTTCGGCACTGGAGAGCATCTTGTCGAAGCGCGCTTTTTCCACATTGAGGATTTTGCCCTTCAGCGGCAGGATCGCCTGGGTACGACGATCGCGGCCCTGCTTAGCAGAACCACCGGCAGAGTCACCCTCCACCAGGTAGATTTCCGACAAGGCTGGGTCTTTCTGCTGGCAGTCTGCCAGTTTTCCGGGAAGACCAGCGATATCCAGGGCACCCTTGCGACGGGTCATCTCACGCGCCTTGCGCGCCGCCTCACGGGCTTTCGCCGCATCGATCATTTTAGTAACGACGGACTTGGCTTCCTGAGGGTTCTCCAACAGGTAGTCGTTGAAATGGTGTCCCATCTCCTGCTCAACAGCGGGCTTCACCTCAGAGGAAACCAGCTTGTCTTTGGTCTGCGAGGAGAATTTCGGGTCCGGTACCTTTACAGAGATAATCGCGGTGAGGCCTTCTCGGGCATCGTCACCGGTGGTATTGACCTTATCTTTTTTGCCCAGGCCCTCGCGCTCAATATAGGTGTTCAAACCGCGAGTCAGCGCCGCGCGGAAGCCTGCCAGGTGGGTACCACCATCGCGCTGGGGGATATTGTTGGTGTAGCAGAAAATGCTTTCCTGGAAACTGTCATTCCACTGTAGCGCCACTTCTACGGCGATGCCGTCATCGCGCTGGCTCTGGAAGTGCAACACCTTGTTGATGGGAGTTTTGTTTTGGTTAAGAAACTCCACAAAGGCACTCAAGCCACCCTCGTATTCATAGACCTCTTCCTTACCACTACGCTCGTCCTTCAAGACAATACGTACACCGGAATTGAGGAAGGACAGCTCGCGCAAGCGCTTGGCCAGTACATCGAAATGGAATTCGATATTGCTGAAGGTATCTGCAGAGGGCTTGAAGTGCACGGTGGTGCCGGTGGTATCGCTATCTCCCACCACCTCCAGTGGAGCCTGGGGCACACCGTGATGATAGGTTTGCTCGTGGATCTTACCCCCACGGCGGATAGTCAGCTTCAACTCTTTTGACAGCGCATTTACTACTGACACACCCACGCCATGCAGACCACCGGATACCTTATAGGTATTGTCATCGAACTTACCACCGGCGTGCAGCACGGTCATAATTACTTCTGCAGCAGAAACCCCCTCTTCTGGGTGGATTTCTGTTGGAATACCACGGCCGTTATCTGAGACAGAAATCGATTCATCCGGATGGATGGTTACGCGAATCTCATCGCAATGGCCTGCTAGTGCTTCATCGATGGAGTTGTCGACCACCTCGAACACCATGTGGTGCAGGCCGGTGCCATCGTCGGTATCACCGATATACATTCCGGGGCGCTTGCGCACCGCATCCAGGCCTTTGAGTACCTTGATACTGCTCGAGTCATAGCTTTGCTGCTCTGACATTTATTCGCTCCATTCAACTTATTATGCAGCCGATGCATCGGCGCTGATATTCCCATGTTCCACGTGGAACACTTTTGGGCAATTCCAAGGGGCTTCCAATTGTCGCCAGGGGCGGCTTGTAGTGCCCTCATCTATTCCGGTTACCAGTACCTGGCTGGCACAATGACCAACCCACTGGGCAAAAACTTGCTGATTGTGATCATCCAGCTCTGCTGGGAGGTCGTCCACAAGAAATACCGGTTTCTCTCGATGACGACAAACCAACTGCGCCATAGCCGTGCGTACGGCGCATACCAGCATCTTCTGCTGGCCACGGGATAAAACATTGTGTGCAGGCTCACCTGCAACGGTAAAACGGAGATCTGCTCTGTGAGGCCCAGTGCGGGTATGTCCCTGACTGAGATCACTATCCCGAGACTCTCTAAGCGCCTCGGCCAGTTCAACCTCTTTTCGCCAACCGCGTCGATAACTCATATCCACCCGATTTAGCAGGCTGGGAGGTAACTCTTCCAGTAGCGTTGTTACGGCTGCACGCAATTGCTCGAATTGGCTGCGACGCAGGGTGTCCACCTGTTCGCCACTTTGGGACAACTGATGCTCCCAAATCCCGATCGCGTCCGGATCGATTTTACCACGTCGCAACAAGGCATTTCGCTGCTTCAGTGCGATTTGATAGTTTTTCCATTCCTGAGCAAAGAGATGTTCCACGTGGAACACTGTCCAATCCAGAAGTCGCCTGCGCACTCCAGGGCCGCCATCCAGGGCGGAGAAACTATCGCTGTTAATCAGTTGTAAGGGGAGACAGTTAGCAAGCTGTGAACTGGACTCAGCCGCCGCCTGGTTGATACGCACACGGCCACCGCCATCAGCTAGGCGCTCGACCCCAAGATTGAAGCCCGTATCCAGCTGGGTAAAAACCGTGAGCCCTGAATGATCATGGCGGATAACCGATTTGTGCTGGCGAGACCGAAAAGAGCGGCCTGTAGCCAACATATGAACAGCTTCAAGAATGGAAGTCTTGCCACTGCCATTGACGCCACAGAACAGGTTAACCCCAGTGTCCAAAAGCAGATCGGCGTGAGAGATATTTCGAAAATTAGAAATCAGAAGGCGGGTCAGCGCCATAGACCCCTCGCCCCGCTGGCTGGGAAAGTTTCAGCGGCAATATTCAGAAAAAATAAAGGGACCGCCTGTTGATAATACAGTGCGGTCCCTTCTCGATTGTGAGCCAAATGCTTACTAACCAGGGCTTACAGACGCATCGGCATAATCACGTAGAGGGCATCTCCGTCCTCAGGTTGCTGCAGTAAAGCACTGCTGTTGGCATCCGCCAGACTGATGCGAATCTGGTCGCTGTGAATAGCACCAGTAACATCAAGCAAATAAGAAACGTTAAAGCCTATTTCCATGGGCTCCCCCACGTAATCCACCATCATCTGCTCTTCAGCCTCCTCCTGCTCGGGGTTATTGGCCACAATCTGCAGCAAACCCTCGGAGACCTGCAAACGTACCCCACGATATTTTTCATTGGAAAGAATCGCTGCTCGGGAGAAAGCCTGACGCAGGCCCTGGCGATCGGCATAGACCACATTGCCGGCACCACGTGGCAGAACGCGCTCATAATCCGGGAACTTGCCATCCACCAGCTTGGAGGTAAAGGTGAACTGGCCACTCATCACACGGATATGATTGTTGCCCAGTACTACCTGCGCCTGCACGTCGCTATCTTCCAACAGGCGGCCCAATTCCAACACGCCCTTGCGCGGTACAATCGCCTGAATGGGTGCCGATACATTCAAGCCCGGAGCATCCCGGTCGCACAAAGCCAGGCGGTGACCGTCAGTGGCGACAGCGCGCAGCTGCTGTGGGCGGCACTCCAGCAGTAGGCCATTCAAGTAATAGCGCACGTCCTGCTGGGCCATGGCAAAGCTGGTTGCCTCGATCAGACGGCGAATCTCGCGCTGAGAAATATCGAATCGAGTCTGGGCACTGGCTTCCTCCTGATTGGGGAAGTCCGCTGCGGGTAAAGTGGATAACTGAAAACGGCTGCGGCCACTGCGCAATACCAGGCGCTCGCCATCGCGCTCAAATTTTAATTCAGCGCCATCCGGTAATGAGCGACAGATATCCAGCAGCTTGCGTGCTGGAACAGTTACTTCACCTTCCATTTCCACGCCATCCACCGGCAAGCGGCCGACAATTTCCACTTCGAGATCTGTACCAGTCAGGGACAACTCCTGACCTTGTAATTGCATCAATACATTGGCCAGGACCGGCAGGGTCTGGCGTTTCTCAACGACACCGGCTACCAGTTGTAGGGGCTTCAGCAGGGCGTCCCGGCTCACATTGAATTTCATCGGTAGTTTCGCCTTGTTTGTCAGTTATTCGATTAAGTGGTCAACGACCGTGTCAGTAACTTTACGTCCTCGCGGATATCCGCATCAGACTCCTGCAATTCGCGAATTTTGCGGCAGGCATGCAAGACCGTAGTGTGGTCACGCCCGCCAAAGGCATCGCCAATCTCCGGCAAACTGTGATTGGTCAACTCTTTAGCCAGAGACATAGCCACCTGACGCGGACGCGCGACAGAGCGGCTGCGGCGCTTGGACAACAGGTCGGCCACCTTGATCTTGTAGTATTCGGCCACCACACGTTGAATATTGTCCACACTCACCAAACGATCCTGCAAGGCGAGTAGATCCTTGAGGGCCTCGCGCACCAATACATCGTCAATGGCACGGCCGGTAAATTGGGAGTTGGCTATCACACGGCGCAGGGCGCCTTCTAGCTCGCGTACATTGGAGCGGATACGCTGCGCGATAAAGAAAGCGGAATCGTGGGGTAACTCTACACCGAACTGCTCCGCTTTCTTCATTAATATGGCTACCCGCGTCTCCAGTTCAGGCGGTTCCACAGCCACAGTCAGGCCCCAACCAAAGCGGGACTTGAGGCGCTCTTCAAGGCCGTCGATCTCCTTGGGATAGCGGTCGCAGGTGAGGATAATCTGTTGGCCACCCTCGAGAAGCGCATTAAAGGTATGGAAAAACTCCTCCTGAGAGCGCTCCTTACCAGCAAAGAACTGAATATCGTCAATCAGCAGCGCATCCACAGAGCGGTAATAGCGCTTGAAATCGCTGATGGCGTTGAGCTGTAGAGCCTTCACCATATCCGCGACAAAACGTTCAGAGTGCAGGTAGACCACTTTGGCATTGGGATTGCGCTCTAACAACGCATTGCCCACCGCATGCATAAGGTGTGTTTTACCCAGGCCCACACCACCATAAATAAAGAGCGGGTTATAGGCGCCACCAGGGTTGTCGGAGATTTGCTGCGCAGCAGCCAAGCCCAATTGGTTGGACTTGCCTTCAACAAAAGATTTAAAAGTGAAGTTTCGATTGAGGGAGCTGCCGTGCTTAATGGCACCCTCAACCTCAACCTGCCGCGCGGGTTGTTCCGGGATAGAACGCACCATGTCGTTCATTACCGCAGGACGAATATCGGATACCGCCTGCTCCCCCTTGCTGACCTGTCTGGAGTTGGTCTCCTCTTCCAGTATTGAATGAGGATTTACACCAGGGCCACCACCAAAGCCGCCACCATTCAGCGGCTGATTGGAAACAGGAGCCTGTGGCTCCGCATGGCTCATAAACCCCTGAGAGACAGAGGGAGAAACCACACCAGGAGTTGTGGAAAAATCCACCGAACCCGATGAAACAGAAGGTGCTGGGGAAGTTGTGGGTGCTATCGGCGGCGGCATAGCACTGGCAACCGGAGCCGTAGGGGGCACGGGAGCCGGTACAGGTGCCGCTTCCATTGCTGCGCGACTACGCTGAAAACGCGCGGGGCGACGAGCAGTGATCTCCAGCCCTACTTGAAGTGGCTGTCCAGGAGAAAACTGGTGGACCAGCTCGCGGATACGATGAAGGAATTTACCGCCAACCCAGTCCAGTACAAAGCGATTTGGTGCAACCAGTCGCAACTCGCCCTCTGCACACGCGGGATTGACGCGCAGCGGTCTGATCCAGGTATTGAACTGCTGAGATGGCAGCTCATCCTGCAAACAGCTCGCGCACTGCTTCCAAACGGATTCAGTCAAGAAACCCCCCAAAACCCCAAAATGGTAAGACCACGGAGACAACGGCATGAAAGGACTGGAGTGCCCTAGCCATCAAATAAGATCGGCGCAGTATACCTTTCCATCGACGGGTTATCCACAAGAAAGCGTGGCGCTGTTGAAAAAATTGCGCAAAAATGTCCATGCAATCAGGTATTTGCGTAACAATTAGACAATTGAAGCCTACACCTGTGGAACTTTATCCACAGTCGCCTGTGTATATCTTGGGGTCAATCGGTGGGCATCACGAAATACATCAGGTAGCTCAAGGGCTTGTCTAGTAGCCGTTATTTGGCATCAGTGATTTAGTGGTAAACAAGCCGAATATCTCCCGTCTGTGCGTTGCTTTCACTGTTGCCTTTCTATACAATCCGCGGCCTTCGCAGCGCGTAGCTCCGTCTGCCCCGGCTCTGTGCCGGACCGGAGCCCAGGCCGCGGCCGGGGATGGTCCCGAGAAATCTTGAACACAAAGTCTCAGGTAGCAAGACTATGAAACGCACATTTCAACCCAGCAACTTGAAGCGCAAACGCACTCACGGTTTCCGCGCTCGTATGGCAACCAAAAACGGCCGTAAAATCCTGGCCCGCCGCCGCGCAAAAGGCCGCAAAGTACTGTCTGCATAATATCTCTTCTTTTTAGAGATTCTCCCTATGCAGCAGGTGCGCAGCAGCTTTGGATTTGCCAAGACTCTGCGCCTGCTTAATGCGGCGCAGTATCGCAAGGTTTTCAATGAAAACGTTGTGCGCGCCGCGCATCCCCACCTCCTGATCCTCGCATGCCCCAGTGATTCTGAGCATCCGCGCCTCGGCTTGGTAATTGCCAAGAAGCATGTGCGCAACGCCTCCGACCGCAATCGAATCAAGCGAATTACCCGAGAAACCTTCCGCTTGCAGCAACACCAGTTGCCGCCGTTGGATGCTGTAGTATTGGCTCGCCCGGGGGTTGCAGATCTGGATAAGGCCGCACTGGCGAAGACACTAAACAAGCTCTGGCGCAAGCTGGCCAAGCGCGCGCAACAGCCACAATCGAAGTCATGAAGTGGCTACTGATCAAGCTGATACACGTCTACCGCTATCTGGCCAGCCCATGGGTAGGTAACCAGTGCCGCTTTTACCCAACCTGCTCGCGATACTCCGAAGAGGCGATTGAAACTCACGGAGCCTTAAAGGGGGGTTATTTAACTGCGCGCCGCCTTATAAAATGCCACCCCTGGCACCCTGGTGGACTGGACCCGGTTCCCCCCACCAAACACAAGAACACGCTCTAGGTATTAAGATGGATTGGCAACGCTATACGCTGCTAGGTGGAATTCTCGCGGTTCTCCTCGCACTTATCTTCCAGTGGAATGCATTTCAAGAGCAGCACACTCCTGAACTCGACCGCGAAACCATAGTTCACGACGATATACAGAGCGGCAGCCAAATCCCGGCGCAGACCAGCGAAAACGGCAATAGCGATGTACCCCAACTGGAGTCCCAAGCGCCAGCAGAGACAGGCACCGATAGCGGCCAACGCACGCTCATCAATGTCACCACCGACGTCTTTGATCTGCTCATTGATCCTCGTGGCGGTGATATCGTAAAAGTGGCCCTGCGACAGTTCCAGGAAAAGCTGGATACGCCTGACCAGCCCTTAATCCTGTTAAACCAGACTCGCTATCACACCTATATCGCCCAGAGTGGTCTGATCGGTAACAACGGCACCGATAGCGCCGCTGGCCGCCCCCTGTTTAAGGTTGAAAAGACCAACTACGCCATGGTGGAAGGGCAGGATCAACTGATTGTGGACCTGACCCTGCAGCAAGAAGGTGCAAATATCACCAAACGCTACACCTTCAAGCGTGGGGACTACCTCGTTCAAGTGGCCTACCTGGTAGATAACACCAGCGCCAAGCCCTGGTCCGCCGCCATGTTTGGCCAGATCAAGCGCGATGCCAGTGAACCGGTGACTGATACCGGTTTTGGTATGTCACCCTTCCTCGGTGCCGCTCTTCACACCAACGAAGAAAATTACTTCAAGCAGGATTTTGAGGAAATCGCCGAGAAACCCACCCGCACCACAGTCGAAGGCGGTTGGGTAGCCATGGTGCAGCACTATTTCCTTAGCGCCTGGATTCCCCCACAGGATGAACGCAACACTTTTGAGCTGCGCGAATTGTCCAACGGACTCTTCCGTATGGGCTTCACCGCCCAGCCGGTACAAATCCCCGCCGCGACTCAGGGCGAGCTGAGCGCTTCCTTCTATGCCGGCCCCAAGGATGTCTACCGCCTGGAGGAGATCTCACCCTACCTAGACCTGACCGTGGATTACGGCTGGCTGTGGTGGATTGCCAAGCCGCTGTTCCGCGTACTGCACTTTATCCAGGAGCATATTGTCAGTAACTGGGGCTGGGCGATTATTCTGCTCACCGTATTTATTAAAACGCTGCTACTGCCACTGTCCGCCGCTGGCACCAAGTCTATGGCACGCATGCGCAAGTTTGCTCCACAGATGAAAAAACTGCAGGAGCAGTACAAGGACAACCGACAGAAGCTGGCGGAAGAGACCATGAAGCTCTACCGCCGTGAGAAGATCAATCCCATGGGGGGCTGCCTGCCGATCCTACTGCAGATGCCGGTGTTTATCGCCCTCTACTGGATGCTCACCGAAACCGTAGAGCTGCGCCACGCGCCCTGGATCTTCTGGATTCACGACCTGTCGGCAAAGGACCCTTATTTCATCCTGCCAGTACTGATGGGCCTGTCCATGTGGTTTATGCAGAAGCTAAACCCGGCCCCCACCGACCCGACCCAGGCCCGTATCATGCAGCTGATGCCGGTGATGATGACGGTGTTCTTCCTGTGGTTCCCGGCTGGCCTGGTCCTGTACTGGATCGCCAACAACCTGATCACCATCGGTCAAACCTGGTATATCAACAAGCAGGTGGATGCCGGAAAATACTGATCAAGTATCCACAGATCACAAACAACAAGGGCCGCAACTGCGGCCCTTTTCCGTTATGTCGAGTACACTCAGCCGATGACACAACAAAGCCTTAATCGTGACACCATCGCCGCCGTCGCCACCGCACCAGGGCGCGGTGGTATCGGTGTAATCCGCCTCTCTGGCCCCAAAGCCCTGTCCATTGCCCAGCAAATCTGCGGGGATAAACCGCTCAAAGCGCGCTATGCCCATTACCGAAATTTTTTCCACAGTGAGCAACTGATCGACCAGGGACTCGCCCTATTCTTCCCAGGCCCCAACTCATTTACCGGAGAAGATGTGGTGGAACTGCAGGGCCACGGTGGCCCGGTGATTCTCGATCAACTGCTGAAGGCAACGATCGAACTGGGAGCCCGCCAGGCACGTCCCGGGGAGTTTTCTGAACGCGCCTTCCTCAACGACAAAATGGATCTCACCCAAGCCGAAGCGATCGCCGATCTGATTGATGCCGGTAGTGCCCAAGCGGCGCGCAACGCCATGCGTTCACTACAGGGCGCTTTTTCCGACAAAATTGAAGACCTTGTGGAAAGCCTTACCCACCTGCGTATCTATGTGGAAGCCGCCATCGATTTTCCCGAAGAGGAGATCGACTTTCTCGCCGATGGCAAGGTGGCTGCGGATATCCAGGCCCTACTGGCACAAATGGCTGGTGTAGAAGCTCAGGCGCGCCAGGGCGCCATTATGCGCGAGGGTATGCGGGTGGCCATTGCCGGGCGCCCCAATGCCGGCAAGTCGAGTCTGCTCAATGCCCTCGCGGGTCGCAATACCGCCATCGTCACCGATATCGCCGGCACCACCCGCGATATCTTGCGGGAAGATATCCACATTGACGGCATGCCCCTGCAGTTCGCCGATACCGCCGGCCTGCGGGATGCGCCAGATAAAGTAGAGCAAATAGGCATCGAGCGCGCCTGGGAGGAGATTCACCAGGCGGATCGCGTGCTCCTGGTAATGGATGCAGAGCAACTTCACTCACTGGACCCGGCAGAGGCCTGGCCGGAATTTACCAACCAGCTTCAGGACTTAGACAAGCTCACACTGGTACTGAATAAAATTGATCTCAGCGATTACAGTGCCGGCCTCCAAGCTCACACTGAAGGAGTGCCGGTTATAGCCATCAGCGCCAAGACCGGTGCGGGCCTCGAAGCACTGAAGGAGCATTTGAAACAGTCTATCGGCTTCAGTGGTGCTGCCGAAGGCACTTTTAGTGCGCGTAGACGCCATTTAGAGGCTCTTGAGCGCGCCCGTGCCTTTATTGAGCAAGGTTCCCAGCAGCTCCACAGTCATGGTGCCGGTGAGTTACTCGCGGAAGACTTACGCCAAGCCCAGCAGGCGTTGGGTGAAATCACCGGTGCAATGAGTGCGGACGAGCTGCTCGGGAAAATTTTCGGCAGCTTTTGTATCGGAAAATAAGAAGGTGTGGGGTTCCACGCACTTATCCAATTGGGGGCGCTAGTAAATAGCGTCCTCTTCTCTTCCCTATAGTACCTCCCTACTCTCCATCTTCTTATTCTCCTTCTGGCACAAGTTCCACACCTCTTGCTCACAGGAAGAGCCCAGATCTATCCTAGGTTGTTAAAAAAGTTCTATTTAATCCCCAGCTTTCCCGCATATTTTCCACGAAATAGGTGAGAAATAAGCTTGAGATGGCTGTTTAAATAGCTCTTAAGGGAAAGAAATTATACATGTCCACGGGGATTTCCCGTGGATAAGCTTATTGGCAGTTATCTCACCATTAACCCACATCTATTCAATGGGTATATGCACAGATTTATACATTGCGTTCGACTACTCACAGGTATCCCCCAGAAAGTCTGGGTAAAGCACCACAGACACTAGTCAAAAAAAACTGACTGTGGGCAAAAGAGGGGATAAGCACCTGCAAAATAGAATAATCGTATGATGATAACTTCCTAATAAGAGCAGATAGGGCAAAGTTGTCCC
Organism: Microbulbifer mixtoriginis (SeqCode); assembly: GCF_052466715.1. Classification (NCBI taxonomy): domain Bacteria; kingdom Pseudomonadati; phylum Pseudomonadota; class Gammaproteobacteria; order Cellvibrionales; family Microbulbiferaceae; genus Microbulbifer; species Microbulbifer mixtoriginis (SeqCode). Next base: position 4,522,177 of record NZ_CP174288.1, read on the forward strand.
AAGTTTTCACAGCCTCATACCCCGGTTACCCCTGTGTCCACCAAGGGTTTGTCGGCAGGGTTTTCATCTTTATAACCTATTGTTTTTAAAGGTTTTTTTGTGCTTATACCGAGTTGCGACAGGTCTAATAAAAACAACAAATATAAAAAAATACTCTTTAAGATATACATATATTCATTAGTAAGAGTATTTAAGAAAGCAAGACAGAGTTTTGAAATTCATCCGATCAGAAGTTGATATTCAGGAAGGAGAGAGAAAGACAAAGGCAGAGCTTTCCTAAACGGCTTGAATAAAGCCAATTGCTGAGGACACTTACTGACTATAAAATGTGCGCCCCAAGTTGTAACCAGTAGCAGCCATTATGGAATTCCCTAAGACCTATGATGTGATCGTGATCGGCGGAGGCCATGCAGGTACCGAAGCCTCACTGGCAGCGGCACGTATGGGAGCTTCCACTCTGCTACTGACCCACAATATCGAGACCCTCGGGCAAATGTCCTGCAACCCGGCTATTGGCGGTATTGGCAAGAGTCATCTCGTGAAGGAGGTCGATGCCCTCGGTGGCGCTATGGCAACGGCAACAGACCTGGGCGGAATTCAGTTCCGGGTCCTCAATGCCCGCAAAGGTCCCGCAGTAAGGGCAACTCGTGCCCAGGCCGATAGAGCCCTATATCGCGCCGCGATCCGTTCGATCCTGGAAGCACAGGAAAACCTGGAGATCTTCCAACAAGCGGCAGATGACCTGATTGTCGAAGGTGAACGCGTTGTGGGCGTTGTCACCAACGCAGGAGTACGCTTTCGCGCCAAGACAGTGGTACTGACCGCCGGGACTTTCCTCGGTGGGCGTATCCACATCGGCTTGGATAACCACGCCGGCGGCCGCGCCGGAGATCCACCCTCGATAGCCTTGGCGGATCGTCTGCGCGAACTGCCTTTCCGTGTCGACCGCCTCAAAACCGGCACCCCTCCTCGAATTGATGCCCGCTCAGTAGATTTCAGTGAGTTGGAGGAGCAGTGGGGAGACAGTCCCACACCGGTGATGTCTTACTTGGGCAGCCGCGATCAGCACCCGCGCCAGGTCTGCTGCTGGATTACCCACACCAATGCCCACACTCATGAAATTATCCAAGGGGGGCTCGATCGCTCGCCCATGTATTCCGGTGTGATTGAGGGGATTGGCCCGCGCTATTGCCCCTCCATTGAGGACAAGGTGCACCGCTTTGCGGACAAAGACAGCCACCAGGTGTTTATCGAGCCGGAGGGGCTGACTACCAACGAGCTGTACCCCAATGGTATTTCCACCAGTCTGCCCTTCGATGTGCAGATTGAGCTGGTGCACTCCATCAAGGGCTTTGAAAAGGCGCATATCACCCGCCCGGGCTATGCGATTGAGTACGATTTCTTCGATCCGCGGGATCTACTGCCCTCCCTGCAGACCAAATTTATCCAGGGGCTCTATTTTGCCGGCCAGATCAATGGCACCACCGGCTACGAAGAAGCGGCCGCCCAGGGACTCCTGGCTGGCGCCAACGCCGCCCTACAGGCGCAGGAGCTTGAAGCCTGGTCCCCGCGTCGGGATGAAGCCTACCTGGGCGTGCTTGTGGATGATTTGATCACCAGTGGCACCAAAGAGCCCTACCGCATGTTTACCAGCCGTGCGGAATATCGCTTGCTGCTCCGTGAGGACAATGCTGACCTGCGCCTGACCGAAAAAGGTCGCGAATTGGGCCTGGTCGACGATACTCGCTGGGCAGCGTTCAGTGAAAAGCGCGAGGCGATCGCTCAGGAAACCCAGCGACTGCAAGATACCTGGGTGCACCCAAAGACGCCCCAGGCCGCCTCTGTAGAAACCAAATTGCCGCAGCCATTGGCGCGGGAATACAGCCTGATGGACCTGCTGCGCCGTCCGGAACTGGGCTATCAGGATGTGGCGGGCCTCAAAGGGGAAGCGGTAACCGACGAGCAGGTTGCCGAACAGGTGGAAATCTCGGCCAAATACGCCGGCTATATCGATCGCCAGCGCGAGGAAATTGAGCGCTTGCAGGCCTACGAAGATACCCCTATCCCGGCGGACTTCGACTACAGCGATATTTCCGGTCTGTCCAATGAGGTCAAGCAAAAACTGGGAGAGACCCGCCCGGATACCCTGGCGCGGGCCTCGCGGATACCGGGCGTGACGCCCGCATCCATATCCCTGCTGCTGATCCAGTTGAAAAAGCGCGGGCTGCTGAAGCGCAAAAAAGCGGTATAAATCGGTTTTCCACAGGGTATCCCGCGAGGCCCTGCGGGGTTTGAGTTTCGCGGGACTACTGGGGGATAGACCCATTTCTCACTCAATGGAACAGTTTCGTCCGCGCCTGTTAGAGGCTGCGGCACAGATGTCGGTGGCACTCAGTGACCGACAGCAGGATCAGCTACTGGAATACTTAGCGCTTTTTGCCCGCTGGAACAGTGCCTACAACCTGTCCGCCATACGCGACCCGGAGCAGATGCTGGAGCGCCATATTATCGACAGCCTCAGTGTGGTAAATCTCTGTGGCGAAGGCTCTTTGATCGATGTGGGTAGCGGTGGCGGCCTGCCAGGGATTCCTCTGGCAATTGTGCATCCGGAGCGCGCCATCACCCTGCTCGACAGCAATGGCAAGAAGACCCGCTTCCTGTTCCAAGTGGCCAGCACCCTGCCCCTGCCCAATATCACGGTAGTCAATGAGCGGGTAGAAGCCTTTGTGCCAGAACAGCCTTTTGCCGGTGTGGTGTCCCGCGCCTTCGCTTCCATCGAGGATATGGTCAATGGCAGTGAGCACATGTTGGCACCTAAGGGGCGTTTTTATGCCATGAAGGGCAAGCTGCCTGAGGATGAGTTGAGCGCTCTGCCAAAAGGCATTAAGGTCGAGCAGGTGCACCGTTTGTCGGTGCCCGGCTGCGACGGTGAGCGACATATGATTCAGCTCTGTCGCACAGAATAAGATGATAGTTTGGTGGGCCTGTCGCCCGCCCAATCCTGCTCCCCTTTCGTGGGACACAATAGCCGCCGCCCGAAGCCGAGCCGGCGTCGGGGCAAACGCACCCGGAAACAACAAAGGACAAGAATCTTGAGCAAGATATTTGCTGTGGCCAACCAGAAAGGCGGGGTTGGTAAGACCACTACCTGCGTCAACCTGGCCGCATCTTTGGTTGCCAACAAGCGGCGCGTATTGCTGATCGACCTGGACCCCCAGGGCAATGCCACCATGGGCAGTGGTGTGGATAAAAGTGACCTGGAGGTGTCCGGTTACGATGTGCTGGCCGCTGAATTACCCGTTGAGCAGGCCATTGTATCCACAGAGAGCGGTTTTGATTTGATCCCTGGCAACGGTGACCTGTCTGCGGCAGAGGTGGAGTTGCTGAATCTGGAGGGGCGCGAATCTCGTCTGAGCCGCGCTCTGGCAACGGTGAGCAATCGTTACGATTACGTGATTATCGACTGCCCGCCGTCGCTAAATATGCTGACGGTAAACGCCCTCTGTGCGGCTCACGGCGTGTTGATTCCCATGCAGTGCGAATATTATGCCCTGGAGGGACTGTCAGCCTTGGTGGATACGATCACCCAGATCCAGCAGACCGCTAATCCGGACCTGAAAATCGAAGGCATCTTGCGTACCATGTACGATCCGCGCAACAGTCTTACCAGCGAAGTATCGGCGCAGTTGCAGGAGTATTTTGGCGATAGCCTGTATCGAACTTGTATTCCGCGCAATGTGCGCTTGGCGGAAGCGCCCAGTTTTGGCAAACCAGCGTTGGATTACGATCGCCACTCCAAGGGCGCTATCGCCTACCTGGCATTGGCTTGTGAAATCAATCGCCGCCATCCCGCCAATCAATCTACTAAAAAGAAAAACCGCCCTATGGCGGAAGCGGTATAAGGGGTAATAACTATGGCCGCCAAACGCAAAGGACTGGGCCGGGGTTTATCCCACCTGATCAGCAGTAAAAACAGCACCGCGATCGCCGAGGCTACCGGTGAAGCTGAAACCGCCGTGGTCGACGGTGAGTTGAAAGAATTGCCGATCGAGTTTTTGCAGCGCGGTCGCTACCAGCCGCGCCGGGATTTTCCACAGGAGTCCCTGCAGGAACTGGCGGACTCGATTCGCGCCCAGGGTATTATGCAGCCGATCGTCGTACGTGGTATCGGCGAGCAAAGCTACGAGATTATTGCCGGTGAGCGGCGTTGGCGTGCCGCCCAGCTGGCGGGATTGGAGAAAGTGCCGGCGCTGGTGCGCAGCGTTACCGATGAAGCGGCCATCGCCATGGCATTGATCGAGAATATCCAGCGTGAAGATCTGAATCCGGTCGAAGAGGCTGTGGCCCTTAAGCGACTGCAGGATGAATTCAAGCTGACTCAGCAGGAAGTGGCCGATGCGGTGGGTAAATCCCGAACTGCCGTGACCAACTTACTGCGCTTATTGAGCCTCAGTGAAGAGGTGCGCACTTTCCTTGAGCGCGGTGACCTGGAGCTGGGCCACGCCAAGGCCTTGCTCGGTCTCTCCGGTGCCACCCAGCGTTCCGCCGCACGTCAGGTTGTCGAGCGCAGCCTCACCGTGCGCCAGACGGAAGCGCTGGTGCGTCGCCTGCAACAGCCGGCCACGCCGAAGCAGGAAAAGCCCAAGCCCGACCCCAATATCCGCCGCCTTACCGAGCGCCTGGCGGAAAAGGTCGGAGTGCCGGTCTCTATCGATCACAACGAAAAGGGCAATGGTCGCCTGGTGCTGAAATTTACCACTCTGGAAGAGCTGGACGGAATCCTTGCCCACCTCGGTTACGCCGAGGATTAAAGCCGTGGCGAAATGCGCGTCCTAGTGGCGCGCGCAATAACTGTTGGCAATTACTCACTGCGCCGAGTAATTCCGCGCAAAACCTCCCGAAAATCAAATAAGTTGGCGACATTTGCCGGTTGAATCGGCGATGCTGTTGCAGCATAATTCGCACGCCCAAATTTTGGGCGGACAGCGCACAGAAGTCGGCTTATCCCGTCTATGAGAAAACCCCCGGTATTACGAATTGCCGCGGTACAGCTTCTGCTGATATCGGTGGCCAGTGCGGTACTGCACTTGAGTGGCAAACCGGTGACGGCGCTTTCCGTATTTATCGGCGGTGCCCTATGTGCACTGCCCGGAGCATATTTCGGCAGGCGCGCCTTTCGCGATAGCGGTGCGCGCGCGGCCCATCGCGTGGTAGGCAATTTCTACCGCGCGGAAACCGGCAAATTTATATTGACCATGGCGGGTTTTGCGGCAGTTTTTGCCACCGTCAAGCCGCTGAATGCGGCAGCGCTTTTTATCAGCTACGTCCTCTGTGTGATCGTGCAGTGGATTATGGTGGCGCGCATGGTCCGCTAGCCGGTGGATAAGAAAAAAAGAATTCTTACTTTTACGATTGTTGAGGAACTATGGCGGGCGAAGCTCTAACTGCGACGGGGTATATCCAACACCACCTGCAAAATATGACTTACGGCAAGCTGCCGGCCGGGTACACCCGCGCCGATGGTTCTGTGCTTAGTGAGTCCACCTGGACTATGGCGCATTCCTCTCAGGAAGCCGCGGATATGGGCTTTTGGGCCCTACATGTGGATACCCTGGGTTGGTCTATCGGCCTCGGTCTGATTTTCTGTTTCCTGTTTGCCCGCGCTGCCAAAAAGGCCAGTGTGGACAAGCCCACCGGTTTCCAGAGTTTTGTGGAGCTGGTCACCGAGTTTATCGACAAGCTGGTTAAGGAAACCTTCCCCCACCGCAACACCATGGTTGCCCCGATGGCGTTGACCATTTTTGTGTGGGTGTTCCTGATGAACCTGATGGACCTGGTGCCGGTGGACTGGCTACCGATGGCTGCCGCCAAGATTTCCGGTAACGATCACCTCTTCTTTAAAGTGGTTCCGACTACCGACCCGAACGCCACTCTGGGTATGGCCCTGGCGGTGTTTGCGCTGATGATTTTCTTCAGTATTCGCGAAAAAGGGGCCATCGGTTTCCTGAAAGAGCTGACTCTGCACCCTTTCCATACCGGCAAGCTGTTCTTTGACATCCTGCTGATCCCGGTGAACTTCCTGCTGGAGGCAGTATCCCTGATCGCCAAGCCGATCTCCCTGGGCCTGCGTCTGTTCGGAAACCTCTACGCCGGTGAAATGATCTTTATCCTGATCGCGATTGTCTTTGGCGTTGGCGTTCTCGGCTTTATTGGTGCGGGTCTCCTGCACATGGGCTGGGCGATCTTCCACGTACTGGTAATCGTGCTGCAGGCGTTCGTATTTATGGTATTGAGCACCGTGTACATGGCGATGGCACACCATCGCGACGATGAGCACGAGCACGATCAATAAGTTTTTAACCCTTTTTTCGACCTTTACAACAACTCTTTAACTTTGATTTGGAGAACACAATGGAAGCATTAGGTCTGGTTTACATCGCAAGTGCACTGCTGATCGGTCTGGGCGCCCTGGGCACCGCTATCGGTTTCGGTACTCTGGGTGGCAAGCTGCTGGAAGGTTCCGCTCGTCAGCCTGAACAGGCTCCGGCTCTGCAGGGCAAAATGTTCCTGATGGCTGGTCTGCTTGACGCGGTTCCAATGATCGGTGTTGGTATCGCTATGTACCTGATCTTCGCCGTAGCTCCTGGTCTGGTTTAATTACGCCGTTCCAATTGCCCTTAACCCTATTTAAAGAGCAAGAGGTGTCGGTGTGAATATCAACCTGACTCTAATCGGCCAGTCGATTACTTTCCTGTTTTTCGTCTGGTTTTGCTGGAAGTTTGTTTGGCCGCCGCTTTTGGGCGTGATGAAAGAGCGTGAGCAGAAGATCGCAGATGGTCTCGCTGACGCCGAGCACGCGCAGAAAGATCTGGAACTGGCCAAGCGCAAAGCTGCCGAGCAGCTGAAAGAAGCCAAAGATCAGGCGAGCGAGATTATCGATGGCGCCAACAAGCGCGCTAATCAGATTATCGATGAAGCAAAGCAGGCTGCGCATGCCGAGGGCGATCGCCTGAAAGCTGCGGCTAAAGCTGAGATCGACCAGGAAGTGAATCGCGCTAAAGAGCAACTGCGCAGCCGTGTGGCAGACCTGTCTGTCCTGGGTGCGGAGAAGATTCTCGCGGTCAATATCGACGCTAAGGCGCACGACGACCTGATCGACAAACTGGCAGCCGAGCTGTAAGCGAGGAACCCCATGGCGGAACTCAGCACACTGGCCCGGCCCTACGCTAAAGCTGCATTTGCCTATGCGCAGCAAGCCTCCCACTTAGGTGGTTGGAGCGCTGCGCTGGAAACTGCGGCGGCGGTCAGCCAGAACGAAAAAGTGCGTGAGCTGCTGGATAACCCACAGCTCACCAGTGAAGAGCGCGCAGATAAATTCCTGTCGATCTGTTCAGACGAGCTCGGCGAGCACGGAAAAAATTTCATCCGGTTGCTGGCGGAAAACCACCGCCTGCAGCTGCTGCCGGAAATTTCCGAGCTGTTCGAAGAGCTGAAAGCGCAGGCGGAAGCCACCCTCGAGGTGGAAGTTGTTTCCGCGCACGCCCTGAGCGATGCACAGGCGCAAGCACTGGGCCAAAAGCTCAGGGCGAAGTTTGAACGCGAAATACATCTGCACAGCTCGGTGGACGAGAGCCTGCTGGGCGGCGCGATCATCCGCGCCGGTGATACAGTCATCGACGGTTCCGTACGCGGCCGTCTGGCCAAGCTCGCCGAGGCGATGAACTCCTAAATTACTCTCCCCGTCGGCGTCAGCCGGCGGGGGACTTGAGGAACAGAGCATGCAGCAACTGAATCCCTCTGAGATCAGTGAAATCATCAAGAGCCGCATCGAAAATCTCGATGTGAGCACTGAAGCCCAAAATGAGGGCACCATTGTTTCCGTATCCGACGGCATCATCCGCATCCACGGCCTGGCCGACGTGATGTACGGTGAAATGATCGAGTTCGAAGGCGGCGTTTACGGTATGGCGCTGAACCTGGAGCGCGACTCCGTTGGTGCTGTAATCCTGGGCGACTACAAATCTCTGGCCGAAGGTCAGAAGTGTCGTTGTACCGGCCGTATCCTGGAAACCCCGGTTGGTCCGGAACTGCTCGGCCGCGTTGTAGACGCGCTGGGTAACCCGATCGACGGCAAGGGTCCACTGAACAACAAGCTGACCGACGCGGTAGAAAAAGTAGCGCCTGGCGTTATTGCCCGCCAGTCCGTTGATCAGCCTGTACAAACCGGCTTGAAAGCGGTTGATACCATGATCCCGATTGGCCGTGGCCAGCGTGAGCTGATCATCGGTGACCGCCAGATCGGTAAGACTGCTGTGGCGATCGACGCCATCATCAACCAGAAAGGCACCGGCGTTAAGTGTATCTACGTTGCCGTGGGCCAGAAGCAGTCCTCTATTGCCAACGTAGTGCGCAAGCTCGAAGAGCACGGCGCTATGGACCACACCATCGTAGTGGCCGCTGGCGCCGCCGATCCGGCAGCGATGCAGTTCCTGGCTCCTTACGTCGGCTGTACCATGGGTGAGTACTTCCGCGACCGCGGTGAAGATGCCCTGATCGTATACGATGACCTGACCAAGCAGGCTTGGGCCTACCGTCAGATCTCCCTGCTGCTGAAGCGTCCGCCTGGACGTGAAGCCTACCCCGGTGACGTTTTCTACTTGCACTCCCGTCTGCTGGAGCGCGCTGCGCGTGTAAATGCCGACTACGTAGAGAAGTTCACCAATGGTGAAGTGAAAGGCAAGACCGGCTCTCTGACCGCCCTGCCGATCATCGAAACCCAGGCCGGTGACGTATCCGCGTTCGTACCGACCAACGTGATTTCCATTACCGACGGCCAGATCTTCCTCGAGACCGATCTGTTCAACTCCGGTATCCGCCCTGCGATCAACCCGGGTATCTCCGTATCCCGTGTAGGTGGTGCAGCGCAGACCAAGGTGATCAAGAAATTGTCCGGTGGTATCCGTACCGCTCTGGCTCAGTACCGCGAATTGGCGGCATTCTCCCAGTTTGCCTCTGATCTGGACGAAGCTACCAAGGCCCAGCTGGATCACGGTGAGCGTGTAACCGAGCTGATGAAGCAGAAACAGTACTCTCCGCTGTCTATCGCGGACATGGCTGTTTCCGTTTACGCCGCAGACAAGGGTTACCTGAAAGAAGTAGAAGTTGCCAAGGTTCTCGATTTCGAAGCCGCCCTGCTCGCTTACATGAACAGCGAACACGCAGAGCTGATGGAGAAAGTGAACGCGACTGGTAACTACAACGACGAAATCGACGCAGCTTTCAAAGCCGCTATCGAGAAGTTCGTCGCTACTAGCAGCTGGTAAGAACTCCCTGGAGAGCGCGAAAGAGCGGCGTGTCCGCTCTTTCGGAATCTAACTTCCAGCGAACAAGGTAAATCACTATGGCAGGCGGAAAAGAAGTACGCACAAAAATTGCCAGCATCAAGAGCACGCAGAAGATTACTGCCGCAATGGAAATGGTTGCAGCCAGTAAGATGCGTAGAGCTCAGGATCGCATGGCACTGGGGCGTCCCTACGCCCAGCGCATACGCGCAGTGATCGGCCACGTCGCCAACGCTTCGGCCGAGTACCAGCATATTTACCTGCAGGAGCGCGAGGCCAAGCGGGTCGGTTTTATCCTGGTATCCACTGACCGCGGACTCTGTGGTGGCCTGAACATCAACATGTTCAAGGCGGCTATTCGCGAGATGCAGGCGTGGTCCGAAAAAGGCGTTGACGTAGAAGTCTGCGCGGTAGGTAACAAGGCGGCCAGTTTCTTTAACGCCATCGGCAGCAAGGTTGTCGCAGCAGTTCGCGACCTGGGCGATGCGCCCCAGGCCAACAAGCTGATTGGCTCAGTAAAGGTAATGCTGGACCGTTACGCAGAAGGCGATATCGATCGCCTGTTCCTGGTATCCAACGAGTTTATCAACACCATGTCACAGAAGCCGCGGGTCGAGCAATTGCTGCCGCTGCCGAAAGACGAAGATGAAAAACTCATGCACGAGTGGGACTACCTCTACGAGCCGGATCCGGTTGAATTGCTGGATGGATTGCTGGCTCGCTATATCGAGTCTCAGGTATACCAGGCAGTAGTTGAAAACAAAGCCTGTGAGCAGGCAGCGCGTATGATCGCGATGAAGAGCGCCACCGATAACGCCGGTGAGCTGATCGATCAGTTGCAGCTTGTCTACAACAAGGCGCGCCAGGCGGCCATTACCCAGGAACTGTCCGAAATTGTCGGCGGTGCGGCGGCGGTTTAATCCGCTGCCCCTAGCAGTAATGGTCAGCCTAGAAAGAATTTAAAGCTGAGGATCCGGAAATGAGTAACGGGCAAATTGTGCAAGTGATCGGAGCGGTCATCGACGTGGAATTCCCACGCGATTCTGTTCCGAATGTATACGACGCACTGGTGGTTGAGGACAAGAACCTCACCATGGAAGTGCAGCAGCAGTTGGGTGACGGCGTGGTACGCGCTATTGCCATGGGTTCATCCGAAGGTATCAGCCGCGGTCTGCCCGTGCGCAATACCGGTGCTCCGGTTTCTGTACCGGTAGGCCTGGAAACCCTCGGTCGCATCATGGACGTGCTCGGCAACCCGATTGACGAGTGTGGCCCTATCGGTGAGAAAGAGCGCTCCTCTATCCACCGCGCTGCACCGACCTACGAAGAGCAGTCCAGCTCTACCGAACTGCTGGAAACCGGCATCAAGGTAATCGACCTGGTTTGCCCGTTCGCCAAGGGTGGTAAGGTTGGTCTGTTCGGTGGTGCCGGTGTAGGTAAAACCGTAAACATGATGGAACTGATCAACAACATCGCTACCGAGCACTCCGGTCTGTCTGTGTTTGCAGGTGTTGGTGAGCGTACTCGTGAAGGTAACGACTTCTACTACGAGATGGCTGAATCCGGCGTTGTTGACCTGGAAAACAAAGCCAACTCCAAAGTGGCGATGGTTTACGGCCAGATGAATGAGCCGCCCGGCAACCGTCTGCGCGTAGCCCTGACCGGCCTGACCATGGCGGAAAAATTCCGTGATGAAGGCAAAGACGTACTGTTGTTCGTCGACAACATCTACCGTTACACCCTGGCCGGTACCGAAGTATCCGCACTGCTGGGCCGTATGCCTTCTGCGGTAGGTTACCAGCCGACCCTGGCGGAAGAGATGGGCGTTCTGCAGGAGCGTATTACCTCCACCAAGACTGGCTCTATCACCTCTATCCAGGCGGTATACGTACCGGCGGATGACTTGACTGACCCGTCTCCGGCGACCACCTTCGCGCACTTGGACTCCACTGTAGTACTGAGCCGTGATATCGCCGCCAAAGGTATCTACCCGGCTGTTGACCCGCTGGATTCCACCTCTCGTCAGCTGGACCCGCAGGTAATCGGTCAGGAGCACTACGAAGTGGCTCGTGGCGTACAGTCTGTATTGCAGCGCTACAAAGAGCTGAAGGACATCATCGCGATCCTGGGTATGGACGAACTGTCTGAAGAAGACAAGCAGATCGTAGCCCGCGCCCGTAAGATCGAGCGTTTTCTGTCTCAGCCTTTCCACGTTGCGGAAATCTTCACTGGTGCACCAGGTAAATATGTTTCCCTGAAAGAAACCATCCGTGGCTTCCAGGGCATCCTGAACGGTGAGTATGACCACATGCCTGAACAGGCCTTCTACATGGTGGGAACCATCGACGAAGCCGTGGAAAAAGCCAACAAGACCAAAGGCTAAGCCAGAGAGGCATATACTATGGCCATGACAGTACATTGTGACATTGTCAGCGCCGAGCAGTCTCTCTTCTCCGGACTGGTGCAGATGGTGATTGTGAGTGGTATCGAAGGTGAGCTGGGTCTCTCCTACGGCCATGCGCAACTGCTTACCGCCCTGAAGCCCGGTCCGGTACGCATCATCAAGCCCGGTGGTGAAGAGGAAGTACTGTTCGTCAGCGGTGGCTACGCCGAAGTACAGCCGAACATGGTTACCATCCTCGCGGATGTAGCCGAGCGTGAAATTGACGAGGAAGCCGCGCAGAAGGCCCGCGAAGAAGCGGAACACGCCCTGCACAAAGCGCCTTCTGAAGTTGATTATGCGCGTATCTCAGCCCAGCTGGCCGAAGCCGAGGCGCGTCTGCGCACTCTGCAGGCAATCCGCAAGGCGGCCGGTAAGTAAGTAGCGCTTGCATTTGTGTAAAGCGCCAACTTCAAGGCGATAAAAAAGCAGCTTCGGCTGCTTTTTTGTATTCTTGGTTCTCACTTTACCTTCCCCCTGTTTTTGAAAGTCACTCCCTACTCTATGTGCCCATAGGGGTAGACCTAAGTTGTACGAGGTATCTACATTGAAGCCCACCTTTAAAAAACTCTTCACAATATCAACATTAATTTACCTACTGGCCGGATGTGGTGGCGGCTCATCCGGCGGAGGTGATGATAATCGTGAGCAGAAAACAGATAACGAAAACCCAAGCGCCAGTATCCTGTTTCCATCTGCCAACGGATTGTGGAGTGATCGGGAAACATTGATCGTCCGCGGGAGTGCGACAGACAATGTTGGGGTGGAAAATGTGCTGGTAAACGGGATAGAAGCAGATTCCGATGATGGCTTTAAAACTTGGCAAGTAGAAATACCGTTGACTGCAGGTGAAACCACGGGCATCAATGTAGAGGTCACTGATGTTAATGGAAATAGAACCCTGGAAGCTGCTTTTTTAACTGTAAACGCCTATGACAATTTTGACAGTTATAGGTTTTGCAGCCCTTTGGCATATGATGATGATAGAAATGTAGCCTATACGTTTAACCCTGTTAGGGAAATTAGTCTGGAAAAGATGCAAGAGAGATTTATCTCCTCAAGTCTTACTGATGTTGTCGGTGCGAAATACGATGCGACTACAGGAAATTTTTTAGTTATTGAAAACGACAGGTTGTTGTTGGTCGATAGGGATTTTAATGTAGTAAATAGCATTTCAGAAACTGATGATGAATCACTATCTTTTGGCAAGAGGCCCCAGATTTCAATTGATGATAGTAGTGGAGATATTTATGTTCAAAATTATTGGCCGAGCTCCTTAATAAAAGTTGATCCTGCCACAGGTGAGAGAGAAAAAATATCAGAGTTTCAGTATGTAGATGGAAGTTCCGTAGGCTACCTAAACCAGGGACTTGAAATTAAAGGTGGCAGATTTTTTGTACTCGAAGAGAAGGCATTACTGGAATTAAATCCATTTACATGGGCGGCACGTGAAATTTCAGGGAAAAATATAGGTGCAGGAGAGTCTTTTTACAGTATAAAAGGTCTATCTGTCGATTTAGAGAATCACAAAGCCTACGTGGGCGACCACCATAGTAGATTGTTTGAAATTGATTTAACAACAGGTGATCGAGAGGTAATTTCTTCTGAACTGGATGCCGGTGAAGAAAATCTCAATTTCGACTCAGCTAGAAATGGCTTTTTGGATGTAGGGCCTTTTATTCTAATTAATTCCTGCCTGACTGGGCATACTTTCTCAATCAATAAGGAAAGTGGAGAGAGGAGTCGCTTATCCAGAAAAATTAGAGGGGATGGGCCCTTAATTTCTGCAAGTGAAGCACCTATCTTTGACCAAGATAATAATCGTATTATCGTTCTGAATGATAGTTATGGTAACTCTGATTTATTTTCTGATTTCGATAAGATTCAGCAAGTTATTTCTGTAGATCTACAAACTGGGCACAGATCCATTCTATCAGGACCAAACTATGGCGAAGGTATCATTAAAGGCTATTTTAATAATCTGGCTGTAGACGATAGAAATGGAAATATTTACGCAACGGAATCTGTATCCAATAGTATCGTCAAAATAGACCCTAATAACGGGAATCGAACCATAATTTCAGGAGTGGAAATAGGAGTTGGTGAAAACCTTATGGGGTCGAGAGCTCTAGCTGTAGATTCGACACAAAATCGAATATTAACTATATCTGGATTTTCATTGATTGCTGTTGATATAGAGACAGGAAATCGAAGTGTTATAACAGATTTTACGTATATGGATATGTGGCATCCACAATATATATCCTTGAACTCGAATTCTTCGCACGTCTACATTTCGGATGTTCATGGAACTATCAACAAAATTGACCTGAATAGTCAGGAAATAACCACAGTATCAGGTAAGGATATTGGCAGTGGACCAAGTATGAATGAACTTGGCTTTATGGTGTTTGATGAGTTAAATAATCAAATAATTATTGAGGATTATAACCATACTGAAGGAGATGAATTCCCAATTGATATTGAGCTTCTGGCTGTAGATCTGGAAACTGGAGATAGAACTTTGTTGCTGAATCTTCAGGAGAAGAATAATGAGGATATGCTGATTTCACCTGTGATTGATACTAAAGAGAATAAAGTATATCTGGCTATGCCTAATAGAAGTATCGCTGTTTTTGATATGCAAACAAAGCAGTATTTAACTGTAACACAATAGTTTTTAATTGTTCTTGCGCCAGCAATATTTTTTCTGGCGCTTATGAGTCTCCTAGCTTAGTTTTCAAGGAGGCCGGGTATATATTGTTGAATTGAAACGCTGCTGACAGATTTTCGTAGAGAGAGAATCTATTTATACAGACATACTAATGTCTTTATTAGTGATTTAATCGATTTCCTCACAAAATTTCGCTCCAGTGTTGTATGCCAAAAATCTAGTTGTTTCAGGTTAATAAATAGTTTTATTAATTTTTTATGAGATTTTGGTTTTATTTAAAAGTTATCTTTATTTTAGAAAAAATTTTATGTCAACTGTCCATGCTTCTGGGTGAAAGTACGACCTCTGTGTACATTTAATCATGTCACTCTTGCTTTCACATTTCTCTATATTAGTTTGTTGTATTCGTGATACCTTTCCAAAGGTGGTTGGTGTTAGTAGATAATTAAATTATATATTCTGTCTTTATTTGAGCTCATTTCGTAAACCTGTGTAAATAAGTGCCTTGCGTACAAAATCATAATATATTTCTGTCACATTCTCTATACTAGTTATTGGCTGCCTAAGCTAAGTTTATGTTTTAAATTTAAAGTGGCGCTGATTTATGGTTCTCAGTAAGTTGTATCAGGCCTCATTTCGAAAAGTTTCGATTTTCCTGACATTTTTTTTGTTGTTCTTGGGTGTAAATAGCCACTCTCAATTTTATGATGTCCCCACTCCCGCCGAATATCTCAGTAACACCAAGCCTTTTTATATTCCCGGTAATATTTTTGTCACAGGAATCACCCCTGAGAAAAATAGGGTGCCAAGCCACCTAAAAGAATTTGGGTTTTATCACTCCGGTTGGGATGAAGATGATATCCCTGAAGTCGCAAGATTCTCTATTTTCGTTGATATTTGGTACTTCGATAAAGACCTAATGGCAATTGCCAGGAAGCATGGGTTGAAAATCTGGGTGGCATTGACCCCTATTTTTTTTAAGGATTATGGAAAAAATAAGCAGGAGGATTATCTGGATAGATGGGAAAAAGCCAGGCAAGAGTTGCTGCCTTTTAAAGATATTATTTACGCTTTTGATCCGCTAGATGAACCCTTCCAAAGATCTCTGTTACCGGATAAAGATTTGAAAAATTACCTCGAGGAGATTGGAGGATTAATCGATGATAAAGAATCCTGATCACGTAACCATCGCTGTCACCAATTTGGAAAAAAGCCAAAAATTCTTTGAATTATTAGATTTTGAACTGGAGATTACTGATGTTATTTCAGGAGAGAAAATCTCTAAATACCTGGAGGTCCCCAATGTTCAGGCAGACCATTTAACAATGGTTTTGAAGAATGCTGAGCCTAGATTTGAAATTCAGTTGTTACACTTCCGCGCACCAAAGATATTTTCTGATTCCAATTTATTAAATCTGGCAAGACCTGGCTATAACCATCTTTGCTTGAGGGTTGATGATATCGATTTTTCTGTGGACTACTTGAAGAAAAATGGAGTTCATATTCGTGGTCAGGTTATAGAGTATTTGAGCAGAAAGCTGGTATACATTGAGGGTCCTGAATACATCACAATAGAGTTGGCTGAATGGCTGTGATGAAAAAAATAAGCCTTATCACCTTTTTACAAACTTAATTATTTACAAGATTATTCTAATTCCACAGCAAGAACTTCCCTGCTGGCGTAAAAATCTCTCGAAAAATAATAGTATTAAAATAAACTATTCTCTACGTTTTCAGGGAGAGAATCATGTCAGATCATTTGATTTTATATACTAACCCCCAGTCCCGCGGATGCATAGTGCGCTGGATGCTAGAAGAATTGGGCTTATCTTATCGTACAGAGGTACTTGAGTACGGTGAACCTATGAAGACCACCGAATACCTTGCTATCAATCCAATGGGTAAGGTACCTACTCTGGTTCATGGTGAGAGAATTATTACAGAAGCTTCAGCTATATGTGTTTACTTGGCGGAAGTGTTCCCTGAGTCAGAATTGGCGCCAATGAATGACGATGAGAGAGCGAGCTTTTATCGCTGGATGTTTTTTGCGGCTGGCCCTATGGAATCTGCCATTGTGAATAAATATATCTTTGGGGAAGAGGCAGGTGCAGACAAGCAGCTGATGCTCGGTTACGGTTCCTATCAGTTGGCATTAGACACACTTTCTAAGGTGATTAAGTCCGGCCCCTATATTCTCGGTGAGCGTTTTACTGCAGCGGATGTTTATATAGGCGCCCAGTTAGAATGGGGGCTGCAGTTTGGCACTATAGAGAAGAGAATAGAGTTTCAGGAGTATGTTGAGCGCTTATCTAAACGTGAAGCTTTCCAGCGAGCGCATGCATTGGATAAAGCTCTAATAGAAGAGGTTAATGAAGTTTAGTTATCACTTTTTGAGATTACTATGTAAAGCCTCGCTATGCGAGGCTTTTTAATGGATGAGCGTTAAAGTCTGGAGACAAATATTGGGTGTATTTGAACTTCATCGGTAATTATGTAGAGTGAATAATTACCCCATATTTTTTATGAATTTTTTAATTTAATGGCGAGGCTAGTTAGGCCCTTGTTCAAGTCCAAAGCAGCTATCCTGAATGCTGTGTCGCATCTTCCCATGATGTAATTTTTTTCATCTCCCATTCTGATTTTCTATGAGTATCAATAGCGATAGACCCAAGAGTGAGCGGGTGGTTTTGTGTGAACAGATGGATGCCAGCCTGCATGAATATGAACGTGAGAGTCGCTCTCTGTTGTGGTCATCTATTGCTGCGGGATTGGAAATTGGTTTTAGTTTTTTCTTGATGATGGTGCTGTTTAGCAGTTTTCATGAGGAGCTGGATAAATCGGCGTTACACCTTGTGTTGTCGATGAGTTACCCGGTTGGCTTTATTTTGGTCATTATAGGGCGCACAGATCTTTTTACCGAACATACGACATTGGCAATTTTACCAGTTGCTGATAGAAGGCAGCGTTTGCGTGATCTGGGGCGTATCTGGGGATTCATTTATCTCGGCAATATGATTGGCACTTTTTTATTTGCGTTGATACTAGTGGGTTATGCCTCAGTCAGTCAAAACATTGTCTCAGCAGGTTTTGATTACTATGGTCAAAAGCTGATTAGTGCGAATAATAGTGCGTTATTTCTTGGTGCAATTTTGGCTGGGTGGCTAATGGGTTTACTCGGTTGGCTGGTTTCATCCAGTACTGACACAATTAGTCGAATAATGGTTATTGCAATAGTGACCTTTGTAATCGGTCTGGGCAGTCTGCCGCATTGCGTAGCAGGGGCCGTAGCAATATTTAGTGCCTGGATAGGTGGTGATGGCTCGGTAGGTTTTATGGAAGTACTGCGCTTTCAAATCTTAGCCACGTTGGGTAATACCTTTGGTGGGGCCGTATTTGTGGGTCTTTTGAAATATGGCTATATCACCAATAATTTGCCCTAGCCGAAAACTCTCTGTAGTAGGGTTATAAGAGATAGGTAATTGGGCGCTTTGATAGTTCTCCGCGCCCTAGAAGTTGTATCCGGCGGAAGCCACCGGATTCAAAACGAAGACTCTGGGAATTAATGTACCCAGTGGTGGCGTTCCATTTTCTCTTGTACCGCCTCTGCCGTAGGAGCGGGCATAGCGCTGATAGGCAGGCGTTCGTGGAAGAATGCCAAGCGTTCGCCAGCACCGACTTCGTTCATGGTTTCTGCCTCGAACACACGGCCATTAATTACCGTGTAGGTAATGTTCTCTGACAGGCGTAGGTTATCCAAGGGGTTGCCGTCAACCACGATCAGGTCAGCCAGCTTACCAGCCTCAATGCTGCCGATATCACCGTCCATACCCAAGTAGCGGGCACCATCGATGGTACCGGCGCGGAAGGCTTCCCAGGGGGTAAAGCCGCCCTGCTCCATCATCCACATCTCCCAGTGCGCCCCAAGTCCTTCGCGCTGGCCGTGGGCGCCGATATGTACGGTGACACCTTCGTCACGCAGCTGCTTGGCCTGACGGGCCACATTAAAGTGGTTGTAGTGGGCATCCGGCGCAGTGGGGCGACGGATAGAGCGGGGGTTAACGATAAAATCGGGGGTAAAGCGGGTCAGGCGCTCGTTCTTCCATACCTCGGTGCGGTCATACCAGTACTCCTCACCCCAGAGGCCGCCGTAGGCCACAACGAAGGTCGGTGTATAACCCACTTGGGTTTGGCTCCACAGCTGCTCCACATCGCCGTAGACATTGGCGATCGGCAGTGAGTGCTCGATACCGGTGTGCCCGTCCACAATCATGTTCATATTGTGCTGGTACTTACCGCCGCCCTCGGGCACTACCATAATGCCGGCTTCGCGGGCTGCCTGCAGCACTTGCTGGCGCTGGTCGCGGCGGGGCTGGTTGTAGCTCTTCACCGAGATGGCGCCCATTTCCTTGAGGCGATTGACGTGGAACTGAGCGTCCTCCAGGGAATTGATCTTGGCTTTGTAGCCTGGACCTTTGGCGCCATAGAGGATGGTGCCAGTGGAGAAAATACGCGGTCCGGTAATCAGGCCAGCCTTTTGCATTTCTGCGGCGGAGAATATCTCGCTGCTGTCATTGGAGGGATCGTGAATCGTGGTCACGCCAAATGCCAGACTGGAGAACAGGTTCCAGTTTTGCTGCGGGATAATTTCTTCGCGACCCTGAGCGCCGTGGGCATGAGCGTCAATCAGCCCTGGCAATACAGTTTTGCCGGTGATATCGATACGCTTCGCCTCGGCGGGAATCTCCACTTCCGCTGCGGGTCCCACGGCGACAATGCGATTGCCTCGGAATAGAACCACGCCATCCTCGATAATTTCGCGGGTGTTCTCCGCATCGCGCATAGTGACGACTTTGCCACCGGTGAGGGCAACGAGGCCAGCGCGATTGTCGAAGGACTGCTCAAAGCTCAGGTCGATGCCTTCAGAAACCGGCTCTGGTAGTTCCTCCGGGGCACCGGCGACAAATTCGAAGGCGTCTTTCAGTTCGCGCTCGAACAGCTTGGGCCCGTGTGCCCAGCCTAGGGTGTCGCTATCGGCAGACCAATGCAGGTTCTCACCGGCGCGCTTGGATACCTGGGTGACTTTGACTGCTTTGCTATCGGGGCCGATCACCTCGGACTTGCCGGTGTGCATAAAGGGCGCGACAAAGGCTTTGAAGTCCTGGGTAAAGGCGACCCACTTGCCGTCCGGGGACAGGCGGAAGGAGGTAATCTCAGCGCCGTGCAGGTGCTCACGCTCATCTTTGCCTTCCAGGTTGGTGCTCTTCAATACGCGCTTGCCGCCGCCGGCGTGTTGGTACTCGGAGAAATAGATACGGTCCTCGCTGGCGCCAAAGTGCGGCTCATAGCCGGACTTCACAACCCTGCGTTGCCAGTTGCCGTCGACGTCTGCCAGGTAGATACCCGGTTCTAATGAGTACTCGGGGCTGAGCAGGTAACCGCCGGTAAAGCGGCGGTAGGCCACGGTGTCACCACTGGGGGAGAAGCTCGGCTCTACGTAGAGGCCGGGCTGTTTGGTGATGTTCTTGCCGCGACCGCTGCGGGCGGATACTACACGCACATGACCGAGTTTTTGGTCGTCCCAGGTGACATAGGTGATCTCGCGACCATCGCGGGACCAGCTGGGATAGAATTCAAAGTGGTCGTCCTGGCGGGTCAGCCGGCGGCGCTCACCACTGGCGACATCCTGAATATAAATCTTGCCCAATGCCTGGAAAGCGACCTGCTTGCCGTTGGGGGATTTTTGCGCCCAGCGAATCATTTTCACATCGAAGGTGTCCGGGGCTACTTCCACAGGGAAGCGCACCGCATCCGCGACCTGTTTCTCGACCTTCACATGAGCCGCAATCGGCGCAACGCTGTCGCCGTTGATGGAGATACGTAGGAATTTACCGCCAGTCCAAACGACCAATGACTCACCATCGGGCATCCAGTCGTATTGAACGTAGTTACCATGGGGGCCGAAAATTTCCTGTAGGTCTCGTTCAAGGCCGGCGTAAACAGGGGTTTCCAGCCCAGTATCCAAATCTTTCAGGAACAGGGAGGTCTGGTTGTCCTGGCGGCGAATAAAGGCCAGTTTGCTGCCATCCGGAGAGGGCACTGGCGCCACCGCGCCACCGGGACCGGAGATAAAGGTTTCCTCTTCACCGTCCTGTAGGTCGTAGCGCTTGATGGCAAAAATTTCTTTGGTCGAGTTCTTGTTGTACTCCCATACGGTACCGGGCGTGGTATCGATGGAGTAATAGACATAGCGTCCATCTGGAGAGAAAGCTGGATCGGCAATATTCTTCTGGGCGATATCGCCGCCGATACGCTCTTTCAGTTGGCGACCTTCACCCCCACCGTAGTGGTACATCCAGATTTCACCGGCGGGAATACTACGGCCGGACATAAAACCTTTACGTGCTACCAGATACTGGCCATCGGGGCTCCAGTTGGGCGAGTGCAGCAGGTTTTCCTTCTCTGTGGTGAGCTGACGAAGGTTGTCGCCATCGCGATCCATCAACCAAATGTTGTCGGCGCCATCGCGGTCGCTGATAAATACGATGGTCTTGCCATCCGGGCTAAAGCGCGGCTGCATATTCCAGGCGATTTCATTGGTCAGGGCTACTGCCTCGCCGCCTGCTAACGGCACTGTGTAGATATCGCCAAGCATATCGAACAGGATGGTTTTGCCATCTGGGCTGATATCCAGGTTGCTCCAGGTGGTCTCGCGGGTGTCCAACTGGATCGGTTTAAATTCGTAGGGCGGCTTGTTGATATCCCAGGATTGGGCTTCCGCCTTATCTCCTTCTTGTTCTTCAGCGCCTTCAGCTTCTGCTACGGCTCCCAGTGGCAGGGACAGCATAAGCGCTGCCAGAGCCAATAAATGGCGCCGTGGTTTTTTTTGCTCGATTGTATTCATGGACAATTTCCCTCCACCGCATTGTCTGCGTTGGCTCTGACTGTACTGTTGTAATGGGCAACGTATTGATCTTCAGGAGGCTAAATTACCGGGATCGCCGTCCGGCGGCAATCGCAATGCGCTAAGCGCCAAGCTGCCGGGTTGGGTTGAGTTAGTGAGGGCTAGTGGCCACAATGTTGCCAAATTTAAGGAATTAGTGAGATTTCAAACCATTATGACTATCGACGTAGTGATTTTGGCTGCGGGCAAAGGTTCCCGTATGCGATCGGACCTGCCCAAAGTGCTGCACCCGATTGGCGGAATTCCCATGTTGGGGCATGTCATTGAGACGGCGCGACAGTTGCAGGGGGTTGAAATTACCGTGGTTGTCGGACACGGCGCAGACCAGGTACGTCAGCGCTTTGCCGATAGTGGTGTGAAGTTTGTTGAGCAGACGGAGCAGCTGGGCACCGGCCACGCTGTGGCACAGGCTATCCCTCAGTTCCGCGAGGGTGCCACCGTGTTGGTACTTTATGGTGATGTGCCATTGGTCAGGGCGGGAACTCTACAGTCCCTGCTGTCGGCTGCGGATCATGGCCCAGCCCTGCTCTCGGTAGAAATGGCCAATCCGGCCGGTTATGGGCGCATAGTGCGCGATACGTCGGGTCGGGTGCGGGCGATTGTAGAAGAGAAAGATGCGGATGCCGATACACTGGCTATCAGTGAGGTGAACACAGGTATCCTGGCGGCGCCGGCAGATCTGCTGGCTCGTTGGTTACCTGAGTTGTCTTGTGAGAATGCCCAGGGCGAGTATTACCTGACCGATGTCATCGCACGTTCTGTGAGTGAGGAGATCGCGGTGACGGGCGAGCGTGCCAGTGACACGCTGGAAGTCGCCGGAGTCAACAGCCGCGCCCAGCAGGCTCAGATGGAGCGGGCCTTACAGCATACCCGCGCAGTGGCACTGATGAATGCCGGTGTCACTTTGCTCGATCCAGCCCGGATCGACATCCGTGGCAGCCTCGAATGTGATACCGATGTATCCATTGATATCAACTGTATCTTCGAAGGTGAGGTCTCACTGGGCAAGGGAGTACAGATTGGCCCCAATTGCCTGCTAAAAGATTGCCGTCTCGCGGATGGTACCCGTGTAGAGGCCAATTCTGTCATTGAAGGTGCCCATGTGGGTGAAGCTTGTACCATCGGTCCTTTTGCTCGCCTGCGCCCTGGCACCGAGCTGGCTGACGGAGCCAAGGTGGGTAACTTTGTAGAGACTAAAAAGGCCAAGGTGGGAGTCGGTAGCAAGATTAATCACCTCTCCTATGTGGGGGATTCAGTTGTGGGTGAGTCTGTGAATATCGGTGCCGGCACCATCACCTGTAATTACGATGGTGTGAATAAGTCCCTCACTGAAATTGGTGACGGCGCCTTTATTGGTTCCAATACCGCTCTGGTTGCTCCGGTGAAAGTTGGCAGTGGTGCCACCATAGGAGCGGGCTCCACCATTACCCGGGAGGTGGGTAGTGAAGAGCTGGCCGTGGCGCGGGGCAAGCAACGCAATATCACCGGTTGGGAACGTCCCATTAAACGAAATTAGTTTTTACCCTTCCAAAAAGGGGAAACCCGCTGGAAAATCGAATTCCGGCGGGATTTCACTCCTCCCACCCGGTGGGATACCTCCTTTCCATTAAACTTGCGCTTCGGGAACAAAAGGAATGGCCCGATGCACAAGCCTAGAATGCAGCTGCTCGCCAGCTTTGATGTCGCCTCTCTACAGTACCTGGATGAGTCAGGACAAACTACGCAGGCGCTACCCGATTTCGCCACCCCGGATACTCTGGTTGCCCTATACCGGCAGATGACCTTGGCGCGTATGGTCGATGATCGTGCGGTGAAGATGCAGCGCACCGGTCAACTCGGTACCTACCCGTCCAGTCTTGGGCAGGAAGCGATCGGTGTGGGTGTCGGTGCCGCCATGGCAAAAGAAGACGTCTACTGCCCCAATTACCGGGAAACCGGTGCTCTTTTGGAGCGCGGTGTGCGTATAGAGGAAATCTACGCTATTTGGGGAGGAGATGAGCGCGGCCAGAACTATCGCCACGTATGCGAGGATCTACCGCTAAGCGTACCTATTGCCACGCAAATGTTGCATGGGGCCGGCGTTGCCTTTGCGCTCAAATATAAACACGAGCAGTTGGGGGAGCCTATACGTGCGGCGGTTACCAGTGGCGGTGACGGCGCCACTTCCAAGGGAGATTTCTATGAGGCGATCAACCTAGCGGGGGATTGGAAGTTGCCGCTGGTGGTGGTGATCAATAACAACCAGTGGGCCATCTCCCTACCCCGTTCTGGGCAGACTGCTTGTAAGACCCTCGCGCAGAAGGCAATCGCCGCCGGTATCCCCAGTTTACAGGTTGATGGCAACGACGTGATCGCTGTGTATCAGGCCGTGTTAGAGGCGCTGCAACTGGCCCATGAAGGTGGTGGGCCTTCATTGATTGAGGCGGTGACTTATCGTCTGTGCGATCACACCACTGCGGATGATGCCAGCCGCTACCAACCACAAGAGGGCGTCAAAGAAGCTTGGGGTAGGGAGCCGCTCAGGCGGCTGAGAATCTATTTGGAAAGCCTGGGTATCTGGGGAGATGCGCAGGAAGAGGAATTACAGCGGGAGTTGAAGGAGATACTGGAGGAGGCAGTGCGGGTGTATCGGCAAACTCCTCGAGATAAGTCTACGGCTATTTTCGATCACCTCTATGGAACCTTGCCCGAGGCCTTTATCGAGCAATACCAACAATTGCAGGGGGACAGCTGATGGCGCAAATTACCCTGGTAGAAGCGATTACCCAGGCGCTCGCTTTCGAAATGCAGAGAGACCCCAAGGTGGTTGTTTTCGGTGAGGATGTGGGACTGAACGGCGGCGTTTTTCGTGCTACCGATGGCCTGCAGGCGCGTTTTGGCCATGAACGGGTACTGGATACTCCGCTGGCGGAAAATATGATTGCCGGGATTGCGATTGGTATGGCGGTGCAGGGCCTGCGACCGGTGGCGGAATTTCAGTTTATGGGGTTTATCTATCCCGGTCTCGATCAGATCCTCAGCCACGCCGCGCGCTATCGCAATCGCACTCGCGGCCGTCTCTCCTGCCCGATTGTCTACCGGGCCCCCTATGGAGGCGGAATCCATGCACCAGAGCATCATTCGGAGAGTACTGAGGCCCTGTTCGCCCATATTCCCGGATTGCGCTTAGTGGTGCCCTCCTCTCCGGCGCGGGCCTATGGATTGTTACTGGCGGCGATCCGCGATCCAGACCCGGTTGTCTTTCTCGAACCCAAGAGGATCTATCGTGCGGTGCGCCAGGAAGTCGTCGACAATGGTGAGGCTCTGCCGCTGGACCGTGCCTTTGTCTTGCGAGAGGGCGGTGATATCACCTTGATCGCCTGGGGAGCTTCGCTGAAGGAGACTCTGCAGGTTGCCGAGCAGCTCTCCACTGAAGGCATCGAAGCGGAGGTGATCGATCTCGCCACTCTAAAACCCCTGGATATTCACACCATTATTGATTCTTTGGAGAAAACCCACCGCTGTGTCTTGATACATGAAGCCGCGCGTTTTTGTGGTCTGGGTGCGGAGGTGGCTTCACAGATCAATGAATATGCCTTTGACCTATTGCATGCACCGGTACAAAGAGTAACGGGGTTCGATACGGTGATGCCCTATTACCAGCTTGAAGATGTCTACCTACCCGGTGTGCCGCGAATTATGACGGCGGTGCGTGAAGTGCTCGAATACGCAAATGGAGGGGTGGCATGAAAATTTTTACCCTGCCCGACCTCGGTGAGGGGTTGCCGGATGCAGTAGTGCGGGAATGGCATGTGCACGAAGGAGATGAAATTGCCGCCCACGAAAGCCTGGTAACTGTTGAGACCGCCAAAGCTCTGGTAGAAGTTCCAGCTCCTTGGGGAGGCAGAATAGAAAAGCTGTTTGCAGAGCCGGATCAAACCGTCAATGTGGGTGAGCCCTTAGTGGGCTTTGTCGCTGAAGGCAGTAACCAAGAGACATCGCAATCAGCAGTGCCTGCTGAAGCTTCTTCTCCCAAAGAGTCTGTCTTTCAGGAAGAACCTGAAAAGGAAAAAGTGTGCGGGGCATCGGCACCTAGTCGGTCGCGGGCCGACAGTGGAACGGTGGTTGGGAAGCTCGAACAGAGTGAAGATGTCCTCGGCGCTGAGCAGGGCCTTACTGAGGGGCCTAAACGGCTGGCAACACCCTCGGTTCGTGCCCTAGCCCGGCGCCTGGGGGTGAATTTGGAACAGCTCTCCACGGACGGGGGAGTGATCACAGCTGCAAAGGTGCGCTCTGCCGCGGGGGCAAAATTTAGTGCCGCGGAAATAGCTACCGGTCAAGCTGAGCAAAATACAAGGAAGCCTTTGCCTGAGAGGGATTTGGTAAAAGCTCAAGAGCCTGGGGAAATTATGTCCCCGGCGCGGCGTGCCATGGGCCTGTCCATGAGCCGCGCTAGGGACCAGGTGGCGCAGATTACTCTATGTGATGATGCGGATATCTCCAGCTGGTGGGGCAGCGAGCCGGCATTATTGAGACTGATTCGCGCTGTGCAGTCTGCCTGTGCTGCAGAGCCTACCCTCAATGCGTATTTCCAAGGTGATCAGCTGTCTCCTCAACAGCCCGTCAATATCGGATTGGCGGTAGATTCCCCGCGAGGCCTATATGTCCCTGTGCTCAAAGATGTAGCCACGCGATCAGATGACTCACTGATGGCCCAGGTGGCCGACTTCAAGCATCAGGCCAGGGAGACCGGAATCGCCCAGAGCGATTTGCAGGGCGCAACGATTCTCTTGTCCAACTTTGGTGCTATTGCCGGGCGCTATGCGACACCCGTTGTGTTGCCCCCTACGGTGGCCATTGTCGGTGCGGGCAGGGTTTGCCAAGGAGTCGTCGTCATAGACCGTTGGCCGGCTATGCGGCCACTGTTGCCGCTCTCTATTAGTGCTGATCATCGAGCGGTGACCGGCGGTGAACTGGCGCGCTTTCTCCAGGCGATGCTAGCCGCGCTTTCCACCTGAGTAGCGGCATCATTTCTGCTGTTTCCCTGTTGGGCCTCTGCCTTTTTGAAATTCCTGTGGGAATTTATCTTTCATTTTGCTATCTTTAAGTTTCGAAATGAAAGTTAGCAAGTTATGTCGAAACGCAATACCCAACAACGTCGCCATGGGATTATGAGTCTTTTGAATGAAACTGGGGAGGCCAGTGTCGAAGATTTAGCAAGGCGTTTCGAAACTTCAGAAGTTACGATTCGAAAGGATCTTACTGCGATGGAAAACCACGGTTTGCTGCTGCGTCGCCGTGGTGGTGCCATACCGGTACCGCGGGAATTGGTTGTAGAGGAAGGGCCATCGGAAGTGAAGCGCGCCATTGGCCGCACTGCGGCGGCCTTGATTCCAGACCACCATCGCATCGTGATTGATTACGGCCGCACGACTGCGGCGATGATCCCCGAGCTGGAATCAAAGCGCGGTCTGGTGGTTATGACCAACTCGCTACATGTGGCCAATGCCCTGCGGGAACTGGAAAACGAGCCAACCCTGTTAATGACAGGCGGCACCTGGGACCCCCACTTCGAGGCTTTTCAAGGCAAGGTGGCGGAACAGGTTTTGCGCGATTACGACTTTGACAGAGCGTTTATTGGTGCGGATGGCATAGATCTGGAGCGAGGCACTTGTACTTTTAACGAGCAAATAGGCCTGTCCAGGGTGATGGCGCAAGTTGCTCGGGAAGTAGTGGTATTGGCGGAGTCCAGCAAGGTTGGCAGGCGTATTCCCAACCTGGAGCTATCCTGGTCAAAAGTCGATGTACTGGTGACAGACTCTGGTCTGGAAGAGAGTGCGCGCGAGCAATTGCAAGATTTGGGGGTGCGGGTGATTTGCGCATCGCCAAAGTCAGTTGCAGGCGACTAACGAAAGAACAAACAAAAATTTTGGGATTTGAGAGGAGATCGGTATGTGTGGGATTGTTGGGGCACTGGCCCAGCGCAATGTAACGGGTATTCTTCTCGAGGGCCTGCGCCGCCTGGAGTACCGCGGTTACGATTCTGCGGGCGTCTGCCTTCGCGATAATGAAGGCCAGCTACAGTTGCGCAAGAGTTTGGGTAAGGTTGTAGACCTGGAGG
This sequence comes from Microbulbifer mixtoriginis (SeqCode), assembly GCF_052466715.1. Taxonomy (NCBI): domain Bacteria; kingdom Pseudomonadati; phylum Pseudomonadota; class Gammaproteobacteria; order Cellvibrionales; family Microbulbiferaceae; genus Microbulbifer; species Microbulbifer mixtoriginis (SeqCode). Next base: position 4,549,693 of record NZ_CP174288.1, read on the forward strand.
CCAAGCTGCAGGTCGATCCCACTGAGGGCCATCAAGGCATTGCCCACACACGCTGGGCTACCCATGGAGTGCCTTCCGATGAAAACGCCCATCCCCATATGTCTGAACATATCACCCTGGTGCACAACGGGATTATTGAGAATCACCAGGCTCTGCGCGAGGAGCTACAGGCCAAGGGCTATGAATTCGCCTCCGATACCGATACCGAAGTGGTGGTTCACCTGATTCACTCCCTGAGCACAGAGGGCCTGGGCGTGGTGGATGCGGTTAGCAAGGCGACCAAGATGCTGGAGGGTGCCTACGCCCTCGCCGTGATCAGCAGAGAGGAGCCAGAGGTCCTGGCTTGTGCGCGCTACGGTAGCCCCTTGGTCTTGGGCGTTGGCATTGAGGAGAACTTTATCGCCTCAGACCCGATGGCACTGCGCCAGGTAACCGATCGTTTTATCTTCCTCGAAGAGGGGGATGTGGCGGAAGTGCGTCGCAGTGGGATTTCCATTCGCAATAAGCAAGGTGAAGAAGTGAGCCATCCGGTGCATAAGCTGGATAGGGGCCACGACGTTGCCGACAAGGGGCGCTATCGCCACTATATGCAGAAGGAAATCTTCGAACAGCCGGAGGTTGTGGCGGCGACTTTGGCCGGACGCATTGGAGAGCATTCGGTATTGTCCCAGGCGCTGGGTAGCCGCGCCCAGGAAATCCTGCCCCAGGTAGAGCAGGTACAGATCGTCGCCTGCGGTACCAGCTACCACGCGGGAATGGTGGCGCGCTATTGGCTGGAGGACTGGGCGGGAGTGCCTTGCTCCGTGGAGGTGGCCAGTGAGATCCGCTACCGCAAGACTGTTGTTCGTCCGGGTACTTTGTTCGTGACTATTTCTCAGTCCGGCGAAACTGCGGATACCCTGGCAGCTCTGCGTCAGGCCAAAAAACTTGGCTACCTGGGTTTTATGACGATTTGCAATGTGCCCAACAGTTCTCTGGTGCGTGAGTCTGAACTTTCGCTGATGACGGAAGCGGGCCCGGAAATTGGTGTGGCCTCTACCAAAGCCTTCACCACCCAATTGGTGGCCCTGCAGTTATTCAGTATTGCGTTGGCCAAGGCCAACGGCCTCCCCAGTGAGCGTGAGGCGGAACTAGTTAGTGCGCTACATCAGCTACCGAAGCTGATGGAAGAGTTCACCGGCCTCGATGCACTGGTTCAACATACCAGTGAGGCTTTTGCGGAGAAGAATCATGCGTTGTTCCTCGGCCGTGGTGTCGAGTTTCCTATCGCCCTTGAAGGTGCATTAAAGCTTAAGGAAATCTCTTATATCCACGCAGAAGCCTATCCGGCAGGTGAGCTCAAGCACGGCCCGCTGGCACTGGTAGATGCGGATATGCCTGTAATTGTTGTAGCCCCCAATGACGAGCTGTTGGAAAAGCTTAAGTCCAACTTACAGGAAGTGCGCGCGCGCGGTGGACAGCTGTTTGTCTTTGCCAGCCCCAAGGCCGGCTTCACCAGCGAGCAAGGAATTACCGTAGTGGAAGTGCCGGACTCCCCAGAAAGTTTGGCACCTATCCTCTATACCGTGCCCCTACAGTTGCTCAGCTATCATGTGGCGTTGCTGAAAGGCACCGATGTAGATCAGCCTAGGAACCTGGCTAAGTCGGTGACGGTAGAGTAATTCCCCAAGGCCATGGATGGCTTATTGTAGATTGACAATAAAGTATCATACTTACAATAAAGCATCATACTAAACATTAAAGCATCATACTTTTACTGCAATCTGAGCTATGCTGAATGAAATAGGCGTAGCTTGGATGCTTTAAATGAATAAACGCTTTTCTTTCTTAAGTCCCCACCCCAAGGAAATCAGTGGACTCCTTGAACCTGCCATTCTAAGACGGCTTCAAAGGGAAAAGCGTGGCCAAGGCTTTGGCAAAGATTACAAACCCTTTTTGACAGTGCGGGATGTCCCCAGCAGAGGCAGGATTCATCGTCGGCCTGCGCTAACTCATAATCGAGTAGTCCATTTACTTTCTGACTTAGAATTGGCGGCTTTTTTATTATTCGATTGGCAAGCCAGTGTCAGTGATATTCGGGAACAGTTTCCTCTTAACCCTGAATTAACCATCGACATAGCAAAAAGACTGGGTATTAAGCACCCCTATTACAAGGGTGTTCTTCAAGTAATGACCACAGACCTGTTAGTTGATTTCCAGGTGAATGGTCAGCATTCCTGCCAAGCAGTATCCGTGAAGTATGCAGAGGACCTAGAAGATGAGCGTACCATCGAGAAGTTGGAATTAGAGCGTCGATATTGGGAGGGTGAAGGCATCCCTTGGTATATATTCACTGAACATGAGGTTCCGGTTACTTCGCTCAAAAATATTCGATGGCTAGCGCCGCACATGCATAGCTATGATCTTTCTGATGCTGAACGAGTGCAAGTTTTTGAGCGAATTAGCCAAGCTCTAGACGCGAGCGGAGAAGAAAAGCTCGCAGTACCACTCAAAGAATTAGACGCCAAGTTTAACTTAAGCCCAGGGGCACACCTACAGTATTTCAGGCATTTAACGGCTCAAAATGCCTTTCAATGGGATATTCATAATCAATTACATACAAACCTGAAGGCAAGGGATATATCCATCTCGGAATATTGGCTTGCTAAGGATATTGAATATGTTCATGCCTAATGATGTGTATTCTTGGGATCAACAGCGAATAAGAATTCTATGGAGCAATCAGCAAGCTGTTTTCTGGATCGATATTGATGATGATCGAGCTTTGCCAAGAGTTTCGTCAAAAGAGGAGTTTGAGCATCTTCTTGCGAGAGCGGATCTTAAACTGATTAAAGATCCCTACTCGAAATTCAGCATGACTCCTCCGAGAAAAGGCTCAAAAGCAGAGCAAGTACAGGAGCGTGCTTGGGCTGCCATCCAGAGTGCAGTTGAGGCTGTACCAGAGATCTATAAAAGACAGACTCGTGGGACCTACCTTGATCAAATAAGAAAACGCTCTGGTGTTACAAAACAAACAGTATATCGATGGCTGCGTCGTTATTGGCAGTTTGGTATGTGCAAGAATTCTCTCAATGGTAGATATGAAAATTCTGGGGCCCCAGGAAAGCCAAGAAAATTTACCAATAAACGCAGTGGTGCACCACGAACACGCTCATTGGGTACTGGTGTCCCTATTACGGATGAGACGAAGTCACTTTTTAGAGTAGTAATCGAAAAGTGCTTACTAAACGAAGGCAAGTATGAATTTGATTACGCTTATAACCAGTTACTTATAGCCTATGGAGTGAAAATACCGTCAAAACCGGAAGACTTGGTTAATGTGCCTACCGAGCGCCAATTTAAGTATTTTTATCAAAAAGAATACTCATCGATTGAAGTAACTAAAAGGCGGGAAGGTGAGATCAACTATCTGAAAGACTTCAGTCCAAGTCTTGGGACTTCGACTGCTGAAGTTTCCGGGCCGGGCTACCTATATCAAATCGATGCAACAATTGCAGATGTTTATTTGGTTTCTGAACAGGATCGAACAGATATTATTGGACGTCCGACTATGTATTTTGTGATTGATGTATTTAGCCGGGCAATTGTTGGTATGTATATTGGTTTGGAAAATGCATCCTGGGTCAGCGCCATGGAGGCTCTAGGTAATGCAATGGCTGACAAAACTGCATACTGTGCCAAACACGATATAGAAATTACGCCTGAGCTCTGGCCTATGCAAGGCTTACCTGAACACATAATTGGTGATAAAGGTGAAATGTTGGGACGGCATGTCGAGGTATTGAGTAAGTCTTTTCATGTCGAAATCCAAAATACACCAGCTTATAGAGCGGATTGGAAAGGAATCGTCGAAAGGTATTTTAGGACGGTTCAAACCAAAATGAAGCCCTTTATTGAAGGCTACGTGACAAAGAACCCAATTGGTAAAAAACGTCACGGTAATGATTATCGACAGGACGGGGTGCTGACCCTAAAAGAATTTTCTAAGATGATCATAAAGATTGTGCTTCATTACAACAATGATCATGTCGTGAGTACCTACGATATTGATTCTGGGATACCCAAAAATTTACCAGCTAACCCGCTCACTCTTTGGAATTGGGGGATCAAATATCGAACAGGACTCTTAAGAAGGCCTGATCCACAATTAGTAATAGTTAACCTATTGCCGCACACTAACGCAACGGTAACTGAGCATGGGTTAAAACTGTTTGGCTGTTATTACAGCTGTAAGCAGGCTTTAGATTGGGGATGGTTTGAGGAAAACTATCGAGGCCCTAAAACAGTTACCGTAGCTTACGATTTATATAGTACCAATGTGATCTATCTTAGGCCATCTGATTCTTACGCCGAATTTATACCTGCAAACCTCACTTCACGTAGCCGAGCTTATGCAGATATCACAGTTTGGGAGCTTTGGGCTGCCCAAGATATGGTTTTAGATGTAGCGGCAACTTCAAAGCTGAAGAAACGCTCAGGTTCAGTGAATCTAGTCAATGACCTTCAACAAATTAAAGATGAGTCGAAAAGACAACAGCCAGCGTATTCAAAAGCTGAGAAGATTAAAAGAGCAAAGGGTATTTCTAAGAATAAGCGAAGTGAAAGACAGTATGAAAGAAAAAAGAAAACAGTAAAAAGCGATTTTACTCAAGATACCTCAATAGCGACAGTCACACCGATTCATGGCGGGAACTCTGGGAAGAAGAGCTTTAAGCTTCCACCACGGCTAAAGGACTTGTTGAAGGAAGATAAATCGGATGACTAACCCCCAGAATACGCGTTTTCCTGAAGCAGAATATAAAGACCAAGGATTACCAGAGTACAGTGAGAACCCGCTAATTTCTGCATTGCCCCAAATTATGAGCCCAATAGAGGTGGCTAAGGCTCTCTCCAAGAGACCACACTATCAACCAGAAGAATTAAACTTACCGTGTCATATCAGAACGCATGCCATTAACCGCCTGACCCGAGATTTCTTCGTTCCACAAACCAACCATATCCTTATTGAGCAAAAACTATCAAAACTCATCCGATGCAGTTACTTAAATAGAAATCCAGAAAAAGCGACTTTCAAGCGTAAATTGAACTCGATCAGAGATTTAGTTCAAAAAGAAGATTTAACAACTTACATCCATGATCAAGCCGATTCGCCAGCATCATCAATGACGATTGCAGGTATCTCTGGTGCAGGAAAATCAACAACAACTAACTTGGTACTTAACACTTATCCTCGTGTGATCTACCACCCAAAGTATCATATGCTGCAAGTACCGTGGTTGAAAGTTGACTGTCCACACGATGGATCTCTTTCTGACTTTTGCTTGAGCTTCTTTATTGCTTTGGGTCGACGCCTCAATATTGACTATCGTGCAAAATACGCATCCGGTAGGCCGACGATCGGCAAAATGATGGCCGATGTTGCAGATCTTTGCTTGATCCATGCAGTAGGCTTGGTTGTCATCGACGAGTTCCAGCATATGAGTCTTGCCAAAAGTGGTGGCGAGAAAAAAATGATCAATTTTTTAGTAACATTGGTAAATGTTGTTGAAGTTTCGGTCGTTTTAATTGGTACACCTAAGGCATTGCGCTTATTTGCCAGTGAATTCAGACAAGCACGTCGCGCTAGTGGCGATGGTAGTGTAGTTTGGGATCGACTGCCAAAAGATGAGAGCTGGGAGGATTTTCTCGAAGAGCTATGGCCATATCAGTGGTTACACCGAATAGTTGAGCGAAGTGAACCATTAACTAATAAGCTGTATGAATTAAGTCAGGGTGTTCCGGATATTGTTGTTAAGCTATTTTGTCTTGCTCAATCACGTGCCATTCTGTTGGCAGATGCCCCACAAGAAGAAGCGCTTTCTTCAGAGCTATTAACTCAAGTTTTTGAAGATGAATTTTCAATTGTGAAGCCAATGCTTGATGCGCTTCGTTCCGGAAACCGTCGGAAAATTGAAGAGTGTAATGATCTAATATTTCCAAAGCTTGAAAGTAATATGATCAATGCCGTTAATCAGCTGGTTGCAAAGCCTCTAGAAAAGGCTAAAAGTATTGATCTAGGTGACCCAGCCGAAACCAGTATTGCGAATGCGGCAATTGAAACGATAACTTCAATGGGCATAGCTCGAGACATTGCCCAACCGTTGGTTACTGATGCACTTGCAAAAGATCAAGATTTGAAGTTAATACAGATTATCCAGCTGGCTACAACCGCTCTTACAAATACCAAAGAACAGAAAGCCAAGAAGCCCAAACCAGAATACACAAGCAGGAAAAGCTGGCCACAGCTTTCTAAAAATGACCTTAGAAAGCTCTATGCAGGCAAGTCGGGTTCGATGTATGAAGCTGTAGTGGAGCAAGGGATAAACTATCCTATGCAAGGTTTGCTGGCAGGATGACATGCTCGGTTACTTCCCTACCCTGTATAAAGATGAGTTACTATACAGTGCCATAGCACGATATGCGCTTCACACTGGTCAGGAGAACAATCAGAAGGCAGTCTTGCAAGATGTTTTTTCCACAAGGACGGCTACCGCTATTCCTGATCTTCCAAGCCACCTGAATGCTTTGGTGCAAAATCTGAGTACAGTTTGGCCAATCACGGTTGATGATCTTATAGGTACTTATACACTTGCACCGATTTACCTGCCCTTTCTTTCTGAAGAACAGGCAAGGTCAGTTAAACAGTCGATGGCTTCAGATACCGGTGGTAATATCCACATGAGAGTTGGTATAACAGCCAGCTCAATCAAACAACTCTCCTTTTTCCGTTATTGCTCGGCCTGCATGACAGATCAATTGGCATTAGATGGTGAAGCTTATTGGCAGCGCTCCCATCAATTACAAGGGTTAGCTTTCTGTAAAAAACATTCATGCCTTTTAACTAATTCAAAAGTTAGCTTTCATTCTAAAGAAAAACATCATTTTTTCTCTGCTGGAACTTCCTGTGATTCATTCTCTGCTAGGAAAGTTAGGTTGGGATATCATGAAAAGTCACTGCATGACAAATATCTAGAGCTTCTCGAAAAACCCTTTCTTGATGGACTCGGTGCTAATCGTTGGACCATGTTTTATCATAATCTGGCACACGACCTTGGATTTATTAAAAAAAGAAGGGTTCAACATCAAGAAATATACCTTGTTATGAAGCAGGAGTGGAAAGGTTCAATTTTTGAGAGATACTTTACCGAGCCTATCGAAAACCATTGGCTAATGAATCTCTTCAGAAAGCATAGAAAATCATTCCACCCGCTCAGGCATCTCTTGGTAATCACAGCGCTCGCTCCAGATATTTCAATTGCTCAAGTTTTATCAAGGGTGAGAAAGTTGTCAGCGCTACCTCAAGACTCAGATACCATGACTTACAAGACAAAAAAAGGTAAGTCTGAGGAGGTTAAGCATCACAGGCAACTATGGCTCAATTTTCTTGATAAGCACAAAAGATTAGGTATTAAAAATTTAAGGCTAATACCTGGTGGAGGTGCATTGTACTCTTGGTTGTACAGAAATGATTATCAATGGTTAATGAATAATAGGCCTAAATATAGACCAGATAGTCAATTGCATTATAAAGCAAATTATCGTGAATGGGATAAAGATAATGTTATTACTCTCAATAAGGTTCTCAAAGGTTTATCATTTAAACCTAAACGTTGTCGATTAACAAAAACATTTTTTATTAAAAACTTACCCCGTGCTAACTCAGTTGAAAAGTACTTACATAAGCTACCTGAAACCCGAGAATGGCTAGCATCTCACTCTGAGTCTATTGAGGACTTTCAATTGCATCGTTTGAGGTTCGCTTATGACAAAATCCAACAGTTAAAACTCGAAGTGAAAAAATGGAGGCTATTGAGGTTCGCCGGTATTCGTTCAAAATTAGTAACACCAAAAATTGAAGAAGAAATATTGAGGTTGGAACAAGGGAGAGGCCAACGATAGCTATGCCAGAAGTCGAAGAAATTGGAATTCGAGGGATACCTAAAGGGTCTAAGCTGATGATACTAGGAGATTGGTTCCGTAGAGCAGGTCAAGAGTGGCGCGTAGTCTGTTATTTCCACAACCAAGAGAAAGGCGACTTCCGCAAGTCTCTACCTATTGATTAGCTGCCAGCTCTGACGCCTGGAAAAATATTTCCTATGACTTCAATAGAGAATAAAGCTCAGGGTTGGACAGAAACGATAAAATTGCCTAAACAAGATAATTGGCAAAGATTATGCTTTAGGGATCTTCCAAATTCATTACGGCGTGCTCAAGAATTTTCTTCTCAACTTGCTGACTGTTCTATATTTAAAATTACTACCACTGAAAAAGTATACTGGCTTCCAGTTACTGAAATGGCTCGTATGCTTTTTTTCCATTCTGCAGAGGTAGCTCGCGCCGCCGTTAATCAGGGTAATACCTGGCAGCTGGGTAAAGCCTGGAAAGTAGGTTGGACTGGTGAGGTAAAACTATCCTCAAATGTTCCTGTTCGATATTTGAATAGTTTACAATTTAGAAAATTCTTTATTTGGCTATTTTTCTTTCCTGAGGTGGAAGAAAGTTTCGGATCTATCTTTCAAAATATCAATCGCTATACAAAGCTCAGTAATAACTCTGAGCGGTGGACATTCGATTTCAATCCGCCAGATCTTAGTCATTGTGAGTTATCCTTTGCAGGCTTCACAGGTACAGAATCTGAGAGTAACCATGTATACATACGAGAAATAAGATCTGTTTCTGGTTTGAAACCACCGGATATTGCCACTATTATTTTTTCACACCCCGATGACAAGCTACTTTTGGAAGATAAATTAAAAGAACGTAATGAATCGAAGCCAGCTTTAAAGATAAAGCCACCTGTCAATATAAAAGAGTTGGACCCAGATAATCGGCCTAAAGCAAGCATGAGCCGATATACGATAAAGCTGAGTCGAAGTGGGCTTAATTTTGAGGTCGACATAGATACTAGACGCAGCCCAAGGCATGTTAATGTTCTGCCTAAAAATATTGAAGCGGATTTGCTTGATAAGGTTGAGGAGCAACCACCAGAGGAATTGGGCAGTTTTCTAGAAGGCTCTGATCAAGGCAATGGGGCGAGAGCTGACGTTGATAATCTCGATCCGCCAGATCTTATCGATGCACCAGAGAAGATTGTATTTTTTCAAGAAATGTTAGATAAGCTGAAGGATACACGTGGTTGGAAAATTGAGAGCAAGATAGGAGATGTGCCTCAAATACGTTGCCGCACTCAACATTTAGTCAATAATCGTCCTCGTCGCTACTGTCATGCAGTGATTGCAAGAGATCAAAAAACTTCTATTCAAGTTCTGGAAATTGAACTTACGAATAAAACTAAAAAAGATGGTACAGAAGAATCAGAAAGTCTTTCAACTTTGTTTTTTCGGGCCGGAGATACAAAATTAACTTATTTGAATATCCTGGATGAATTGATGACATCGTATAAGGATGAAGGTCTAAATGCGATGAGCTGGAAGCGAAGTTATATTGCTGAAAACACTTCTGTACGAGAGTACTTGGGACATCCAGATAATAAAATAAGATGTGAACAGGATACAATGGATTCATGGGTGGAAAGAGCGGCACAAAAAGTAATAGGTATGTAAGATAGGAGTATAAGTATTTTATACGCTGCCAGCTCAAGTATCCTTAGGACAGCTATCGCCTTCAGTTTTACTTGTTTGGTAGCAATACTTCTCTTTACTTTCAATATAATGCAAGCGATTTAATGGAAATATAAAAACTATGTTCATTAGACTAGCCTAGTATCATAAAGTCTTAACACAATCCCTATTGGAATAACCTAAAAGGGGCTTGAGACCTTGGTCCTTAGGATCACCTAATTACCACTCTTGCTAAGTAAAGTTTAACTGTATATAAATACAGCTATCTCGTTGATCTGCAAGGGAATACACCATGGCTCGCAACAAGGTACAGTTTCAGAAGGGGATTAGTTTGATCCAATTCCTCAAAATGTACGGCAGCGAGGAACAGTGCTTCGATGCGCTGTCGCGATGGCGTTGGCCCAATGGCTTTAGTTGTCCTCACTGCGGACATGACAAGCATTGCGACCTCGCTTATCGCAAGCTTAAGCAATGTAACCGGTGTCGACGTCAGACATCGATTACCTCCCGTACGATTTTTGACTCTACGAAGCTCCCCCTCACCACCTGGTTTCTCGGTATCTTCCTGATTACTCAGGATAAGAAGGGTATTTCCTGTATGGAGCTATCTCGACATCTGGGCATCTCTTACAACGCAGCATGGCGTATGAAGCAGAAACTCATGCAAGTGATGATGGAGCGAGACCAGCGATACAAACTGTCCGGTTTTATTGAACTAGATGATGCCTATCTTGGTGGTGAGCGTACTGGATGCAAGCCGGGGCGCGGAGCCATGGGTAAAACTCCCTTTGTAGCTGCCGTTGAAACAACCAAGGAGGGATGTCCAACCCGTATTAAGCTCTCAATTATCAAGGGCTTCAAAAGCAGTGAAATTTCAACCTGGAGTAAAAAGTCCCTTTGTAGTGGCAGCACAGTCATCTCAGATGGCCTTCCATGCTTCAATGCCATTAAGGAGGCCGGTTGTGTGCATGACAAAATTGTTTGTGGTGGTGGCCGAGCTTCTGTTGAAGAGCCTGAGTTCTATTGGGTAAATACGGTACTTGGTAATTTAAAGAGTGCGCTGCGTAGTACTTACCATTCTATTAGGCCGAAATATGCACAGCGCTATTTGGCAGAATTTCAATATCGCTTTAATCGGAGGTTTGATTTATCGGCACTCATTCCAAGACTGGTTTACGTCTCTCTTCGGACGCCGCCGATGCCGGAAAGGTTGCTAAAAATTGGCTTAGCATAAGTGGTAATTAGGTAGGATCATAAAACAGGTGGGTAAAGTGTTGTGGTATTGCTAAGCTGGATACACACCACCACTGTTGAGAGCAGCTGCCAGTGCATGTTGCGGTTCAATTAAATTATGTAGTTAGCTTACGCTCGCCGAGTTGAGTATTAATCGTTATCAAGAAATGGTCTGTAGGTTAATCGGGGCTTCTCAACAGATTTGATAAAGATCCACTATGCAAATTTATTTTAATAAGGCAAAATGGAATTACTTCTGGAACCCGCTGCCCTCTCGAGGATAGTGGGTGAGAAAGCCCCGGGTAATCTTCCTTTCTTGGGGCTTTCTCTTTTTCTCAAATCCCCACAACACCTCAGAAAGTTTTCTTAAGTTGAAAGGACGAAGTCATTAACCCAGCCAGTCCTTATAGAGCTACCCTGCTGCTGTTTTTTAGCCCCTTATACCGCCAACTCCGGCATAACCAACCGAAAATTTACAGATGCTGGGCTTTTAGAAATTAGTAATGCCCTGGCCCCTTTTTTGAGATAAAGGCCGAGCACATTGAATGGGGAGCTGTAGGGGTGCTCCAGCATACCATCTTATGGCAGGTAATAAATTACCACCGATGCCTTTTCCTACCTCTTTAATATTTGCGATAAAGCAGCAGTATTCCCTAAATTTACCTTAAATAAAATACATGAATGTCAGCTAAGTCAGCTGGTTGGCACATTAATACTCTGCCCCAAAAAGTGTGATAGGATCGCCAAAATTTTTTTCTCGAAGAGTAAGTTTCTAATGTACTCCTTCCGCATTCTATTGCTGATATTGGCCTGCCTACTGAGTGGCCAAGCTTTTGCAACGATCAGTATTTCTTCTACCACAAGTAGTACAGGAAAATACACGGTCACTTACTCCTACCCCTTGCCGCCCTCTGATTGGATGAGCCATCTTTCATCCCTAAAAGTAGTGGAGCTAAAAAATGGAACGGTTAATAGAACCTTTAGTGGTTTAAGTACTACCAATCCTTCTGGCAGCCTTTCAATTTCTGTGAGTTCAACAGCGCAATATACTTATCAATTAAAAGCGATGGTTTCTGATTGTATTAATATTCAGGATACCAGGCCGATTTCTTGTGGACGCTGGACTTTCCCGAAAGAGACTGATGCTGGGTCGGCTGTTATAAATGTCGTATTTAAACCCAATACGCCTTCATCGCTAACGTTTTCTTGGGTAGAAAGCGGAAATATTGATACTACTGGAATATATAGAATCCATTGGGGGGCTCCCAATGGAGGGCATACAGTCTCTGGCTATCAGTGGTGTCAGGAAACTAATGGTAGCTGGCAGTCCGACAGCAGCTGTCTCAAAGTTAGTAAGAGCATTCTAGAGCGAAAATTACCCACTTCTACCGGTACTATGCCAAGTGGCAAGTATCGATATAGAGTACGTGCCTATGCACAAATTGGAGATTATTATCAATACAGCGGCTGGCGCACCTCCTCAACGCTCTATGTTAAGCATTATCCAGTCCAGGTTAGTGGCTGGCAGGAGCCGGGTGGCAGTACGCTACCTGGGCCCAGTTTCCAACTTAAGTGGAATTCTGTTGCAGATCCTGACGACTCTGATCCGGTAATTAACTATGACCTGGAATGGAATGTAAACGGCGGTGGCTTTAGCGATGTTTTTACCACTAAACCTACTTCTACATTAGTAACGATCAGCAAGGCCACCACAGGCAGAGATATCACTGCCGATGATTATGAATTCCGGGTTAGGGCTTGTAACAGTTCCGGCTGCGGCCCCTGGTCCACAACAAAACGATTAGCTCCCCCCACACCGCCAGAGCCTGAGTTTTCAGATAATCACCCTACGCAGTTTTTCAAACTGGACCAAAACATCACCTGGAAAGATGTTGGGGCGAGTGTCTATAAACTGGAACGCATGCGCAAGGGCGAGACTGGTTGGACTACTGTGGTCGCCAACACCGCAGGCACTAGCTATTTCGATGGCGGCAGTGAACCTGGCACCTACCAATATAAGCTGACTGCCTGTATTGATTTTGCGGATAATTGTGCTTCGGTACTAAGCCCCTGGATCAAAGTGCATAGTCTGGCCAATACCGACGAAGCTCCAGCGGTCACCACCGAGCAAGCAACTACACCGGGCACCCTGCCATATAGTGCCGATGTCAGTGCCACCGGTAATGCCATTATTAATGTCCCCCTGCAGCCGGCGCCCGGCGTCAATGGGTTACAGCCTAATTTATCCCTGTCTTACACCAGCTCTCGCTTCCAGCAGCGTATGACGGAAACCCTGCCGGAGGATATCCTCGGTTATGGCTGGAGTGTTAATGGGTTTAGTAATATTCGCCGCTGTGTCGTAAACAGGCCCAACAGCGATAAAATCCTTCTGACGGATGAAGATTCCCTGTGCCTGAATGGGACACCGCTGGTACTGGTTTCCGGAACGCACTGGCAATCGGGTGCCCAGTATCGCTCTCTGCTCGATAACTTCAGCCTGATTGAGTTGCAGAAAAATGATGACGGTAAGATCTGGTTCAGGGTAAAAACCCCCAATGGTTCAATCCGTGAGTATGGAGCCACGGCGGATAGTCGCCTGCGAGGTGAAAATACCCCGCATATTGCCTGGAGCTTGAATAAAATTACCGATGCCTTCGGCAACACGATGGCCTACAAATACCATCGCGACCTTATCGAGGGCATCAGCTATCCCCTGGAAATCACCTACGGCAACCAGGGCGATGCAAAAATAGAATTCCAGTACGGTACCCGTACCGATGCCCCACCGGTGCCCTTGCAGGAAATCCAGCAGGAACAGCTGGTGCTGTTGCACCATATCCGCGTGCACCTGGATGGCAAACTACAGCGGGAATACAAGCTGATCTCCGAGGAGGAGCCCGCCGATCCCGAGCAGGCCCATTACCGCCGCCTCAAGCAGGTACAGCTGTGTGCTTATGATGAAGCTGGTACCGGTCGCCAGTGCCTGAAACCGCTGGAATTCAGCTGGAAATTTACCGACTCCGCCAACCCGGATGACTTTGAAACCGGCATCGAAATGGTCACCAATGGCCTCGGTGCCAAGACCAAATTTGTCCTTGAACGTATCTCCGATAATGTTGGAGAAGAGGAAGCAGGCCGTTTTAGCGAAGGCACTACTATATTTGGCTCTACTGTTGGCGCAATACCCGATGTTAGCCCGGTAGAGCCAGAGGGTGGAGACTACCGCACCGTAGTGACCGAAATACATCGCTCCAACGGCTACAGCCTAGGCTGGCATACTACCTATTACACTTATCAGGGTGTCGGCCTAACCAGTGACAAAGGCTGGGGCTTCCTCGGCTATCACGCCCAACGCATCTGGGACCCACAAGCCAAAATTGTAACCTACCGCCAGTTCCGCCAGGACTTTCCTTACTTTGGCAAGGTGGCGCGGCAGGTTCAGTATTTTGACAATTATGAGTTTGGCGAACTGCTCACTAACCAGCGCTTTAGTTACGATGCCCTTGAGCTCAGTGCCGGTGATAGTAAGACCTACTACCCTTATCTGGCGCAAAGCTTGGACACCCAGTTGGAGGGGGGGCAAACACTCGGGTATGTAGTCAGTGACAACGCACCCGAGGCTATCTCTTATGGCGATGCGGGAGATTTGTTAAGCGGCAGTGTGAGCACCAGCCGTGTAATGAAAACTGTTCAGATTAACGACTCCCAGAGTGTTTGGGGTGAGGTGCTGCCGGCCAGCAATTACGGCGATACACAGCGCAGCGTGGAGAGCACCACGCTGCTGGAAAACCGCGTCAGCGGCAATTGGCTGATCGGCTTCCCCAGTGCCCAGGAACAGCGCCACTTTAGTGGCGATACCAGCGGCAGCCCAGATCAACAGTCCAATAGCGCCATGACCCCTTATGGCAACACGAATAAGGTGCATACGGCAACCCAGTATCCCGGTGATGCCAAATACCAGATGGTGGTCACTTATGACTACGATGCCTATGGCAATGTGACCAGTGAAAGCGCCACCGGCAAGGTGGATGCCACAATTAATGGCTCTAGCACTCAAACGCGCAGCACCCAGGTGAACGGCGCCTTCTCTGATCGGCGCTACCCGACTAGCCTGAGTAATATCTTGGGCCACACCATTACCATGGACTACGACCACCGCTTTGGCAGCATCACCCAGGTGACCGATGCGAATCTCCAGTCCAGCAGTATCCAGTACGATCCCTTTGGCCGCGAGATTAGCAGCACCAATGCGGATGGAGTGGCGTTCAACACCCAGTACAACTTCTGTTTCGCTAATTGCCCCGTTGTTGACAGTATCGAAGTGCCTTACTCGGTACAGACCAGCTCGGCAATTACCCCCACCTCGGAATACTATTACGACCAACTGGGCCGTTTGGTACGGCAGGATGTAGAGGATTTCTTCGGTAACAACGTCTCTCGCCGCGAATACAAGTACGACCCTCTCGGGCGGCTTAATATGGAGACGGCCCCCTTCTTTGCCCAAGGTAACTCAGCGGTAGATGGTTACAAACCGACTACCAATTACGAATATGACTTGCGTAACCGCCTCGATTATATAGAGAAAGCCGGTGGCGGCACGGTGGATATTGATTACAGCGTAGCGACGGGCAACAGTGGCAAGCAGGTCAAAGTCCGTGTAACGGAATCGGTAGTGGGAGGGAGTGGTAACAGCACCCAGGTGCAGGAGAGCTACTACGACCTCAGTGGCGATCTGGCCCGCACGATCGATGACGCCACCGGCGAAGCGATAACGACCGACTACACCTACTACGGCAGCGGCCTGCCGAAAACTGTGTTGGTAAACGGCGGTAGCCGCACTATCGAATCCAGTTTTGTCTTCGACTATGCCGGCTTCCGCACCAGCATGACCGATGCCAATTTGGGCACCGTCTCCAGCAGTTACAACGCCTTTGGTGAGCTGCAGCAACAGACCGATAACAAAAGCCAGAGCATTACCTATCTGTACGACCAGCTGGGCCGTATGCTGGAGCAGCAAGATGCCCAGGGCCTGGCCCAATGGCAATACGATGCCGTGAATGCAAAGGGTGGCCTGCAGAGCCGTAGTTATACCGAAAATGGCTCGCAGGTGTTTTTTGAGGAATACATCTACCGCTCCGACAGCAAGCTGGACACTATCCGTACTCAGTTACTAGCCGCTGGTGCCAGCCGTAATTACCAACATCAGTACGGCTACGACAGCTATGGGCGTACCAACAAAGTGGTTTACCCCAACAATGTCGAAGCCCACTACCGCTATAACGCGCGCGGTTATATGCAGAGCCTCAGCAGTGATGCTGCCGGCAGCAATCCTCTGCAAACCTTTGACAGCATCAACGCCTGGGGCCAGGTAGAAAAGGAGAGCTACGGCAACGGCCTGATTACCAATCGCACTTACGACCCCAATACCGGGCGCCTGCAAACCATTAAAACCGGTGGCGGTCAGGTACAAAACAACGAGTACCGCTGGCGCTCCAACGGCACCCTGCAAAGTCGCCTCACCTACAATGCCTCCCAGGCCCTGCAGAAGCAGGAAGACTTTAGCTACGACGGTCTCAATCGCCTGCGCCACGCCACCATGCAAGTCGGTGGCGATCGCGTGCTTAGCACCCAGTATGACAAGCTCGGCAATATCCTCGCCAAGACCTCCAGTGTCAGTAACGACACCCAGGTCAGCGGCTACCAGTACGGTGAGTTTGGCAATGCCGGTCCCAATGCGGTCAGCAGTGTCACCATTAACGGCATCTCCCACAGTTTGCACTACGATGCCAACGGCGCTATTGAACGCTATGACGCCGCCAGCGGCGACGACAAATGGATTAGCTGGAACGCACGGCAACTGCCCACAGAAATTGTGCTGGGCAGCAGTCAAAGCGATAGCACACCGACCGCCAGAGACCGCTTCCACTATGGACCGGATGGCCAGCGTTTCTATCGCGAAAGCAGCTGGATGGAAGATGGCCAGCTAAAAACTGAGAAGGCCTTTATTGTGGGTAGCTACGAGGAGCAGATCCCCGCAGATGCCAGCATTCTCGCCATCGAAAAAACCGCACTGGCCGGCAGTGTTCAGCATATCGCTATTAAGGATCTCACCGGCACCAGCGGCGAATACCAATACCTGCACCGGGACCATCTGGGCTCCATCGAGAAAATCACCGATGAAGCCGGCCTGGAGATCTTAAATCTCGCCTTTAACCCGGACGGCAGCCGCCGGCAAGGAGACTGGAGCGGAGACCTAAACCAGCAACAACTACAGGAACTACTGGCAGTACAAGGCCTCACTACCAAGCGCGGCTACACCGGCCACGAACACCTGGACAGAACCGGCCTGATCCATATGAACGGGCGTATCTACGACCCCACACTGGGCCGCTTCCTCAGTCCCGATCCGATTGTGCAGGCACCGACCTACAGTCAGAACTGGAACCGGTATAGTTATGTGTTTAACAACCCGCTGAGCTTTACCGATCCCAGTGGGTATCGGATCACAAGGCGGTATCCTGAGAAACCGAAGAAGGATGATGGACAGGAACCTGACGGTCGTGATGGCGGCGATGGTGGTGTAGAGGGTGAAGTCAGTACAACAGGGCAACCAATCCAGGTCACAGGTGCTAAAGTGGTCGGCAGCCTAGGGGCGATAAGTGCTATAACCGGGGGAGCGCCTTCAAAGGTTGGTGGTTTATCGGACATTATTGTTGCGTTAGAGAGGGCGAAACATAAGCAGAAAGAGTCTGAGTGTGATACAGATAGTAAATGTACTCCTACCGGTGAGTCCTATGATGATGAGGTAACAGTCACTGCACAAAAGGGTGGTCTTTGGAATGCGGCTAAAGGCTATGCTGGTGCATTCTGGGATGGGGCTAAATGGCGTTATAACGCGGTAGCAAATGGGTTAAGTCAAGATTTCTCTGAAGGTGTTCTTGAGGGAATAATTAATTTTACTGGTGGTCGAACAGATCAGGGCTTCTTTGAGCAAACATTGGAGACTTATAAGTCTACGAGCATAGTCGCCGGCCCGATTGTTGACCTTGATAAAAAACTAACATCAATAGCTGTCGGCGGTGCAGTAACTAGGACTTACGGTGGTTACTCTTTTGGCCAGCTTGCCTTAAAAGGCCCTGCCCCTCACCTGGGTACCTATGCGGCGTCAGCACGGTTGGCAGCGGGAACGGCGGCAATCAACTCTGTATTGATAACTAGCTCATACGAGTTTGGAAACGGGGTAGGGTCGCTTACAAGAACATTCGTAAATAGAGCTGCGAGAGCTTTTGAATAGGTCGGTTGGAATAGAGAAAAATGAGTAACTTTATCGGGAAAGACCAAGTTAATAAATTGACAGCAGGATACCGGATATTATCTTTTTTTATATCGGTTTTCTGTCTCTTGGCTGTATTAAGCATTCTTTTCTTTGGGAGGGATGAAGAGATAACCGTACCCTTTTTGATAATATCTGCAATGCCAGTCGTGTTGCTATATGTGTGCATTCCAATAGTATTTACTGGTTATCCTCCAAAGTTACTGCGCTGGGCAATGGGCAAAAAAGAGTGAAGAAAGCTAAGTCCCTTCTCGGTACTTTGTATAGCTTCCCGCATTTTTAATGCTCAAGTTACTATTTTATAAGCCCCGGCAGAGCGAACTGCCGGGGCTTTGTCATACCTGACGGAGTGTGTCAGTGACTAGCCTGCTGAATCACAGTCTCTAGCATCTCACTGACAAACTTCTGTTTAGCCTTGGGCAGCAGGGCCACCTGCTCAACCTGTCGCAATAGCTTCGGCACAGGCCCACGCTTGGCGGGTTTATCCTCCATGCCCACCAGCTCATCCACACTGATCCCAAACAGCTGCGCCAGCTTCGGCAGCATGGAAGCGGACACCTTGCGTCGCCCAGCCTCGAAGGACTGCATGTGCTGTTGGGAAATCCCCAAGTACTCTGCCAGCTGCACCTGGGTCATGCGCAGTTCTTTGCGCAGGCCGGCGATACGCTGGCCGAGCTGCTTAAAAAATAGTTGATCGTCTTCCGTCATCATGGCGAGTTCGTAGTCGGTCGCGGATGACATAGCTTACCCCCGGTTTTTAGCAGTGCTCCGAATGGTTGTTGCAAATACTCCTAATAGAAGTATTATGCATCCCAATTATTTTTTTGCAAAACCTCTTGACAGGTTTTTAGCGGAAACGGGGGAAATATGGCGCGTATCGCAGACCAGGAGATCGAGCGGATCAAGTCTGAGATCTCCCTATTGCGTCTGGTCGAGAGTCAGGGCTACCAGCCCGAGAGGCAGGGGAAGGATTATGTGGTCTCTTGCCCGTTCCACGATGAAAAAACCCCGAGCCTGATTATTAGTCCTAAATCCAACCTGTTTAACTGCTTCGGCTGCGGTGCCGCCGGCAGCGTGATTGACTGGGTGATGAAAACCCGGGGCGTGAGCTTCCGCTTTGCCTGCGAGTTATTGCAAAAGGACCTGGGCCTGATTACCGAAACCGGCACCAGGATGGTGAAACAAAACACCACCCTCAAACTGGATATGCCCCTGAATGCGGATGCCGATCACCCAATGGCGTTGGCGCAGGTCATGGATTATTACCATCAAACGTTGAAACAAAGCCCGGAAGCCCTGGCCTATCTGGAAACCCGGGGCTTGGGCGATAGGGAATTGATCGAGCGTTTTAAGCTGGGCTTTGCCAATCGCACCCTGGGTTACCGCTTGCCGGAAAAAGCCTACAAAGCCGGTAAAGAAATTAGAGGCAAATTACAGGCAATCGGTTTACTGCGGGCCTCTGGCCACGAGCATTTTAACGGCTCGTTGGTAGTACCGATCTTCAACCGTGGCGGCGACCTGGTGGAAATCTATGGCCGCAAGATCCGCGATGATCTGCGCAAAGGAACCCCCAAGCACCTGTACCTGCCCGGCCCCCATGCCGGGGTCTGGAACAGCGAAGGGCTGGAGGGCCAGCGGGAAGTGATTCTGTGCGAAGCGCTGATCGATGCCATGACCTTCTGGGTCAATGGTTATCGGAATGTGACTGCCAGCTACGGCACCTCCGGTTTTACCGATGACCATTTGCAGCACTTTAAACACTGCGGTGTTGAGCGGGTACTGATTGCCTACGATCGGGATGAAGCCGGCAACAAAGCCGCCGAACAACTGACCAAGCGCTTGAGTGAGGCCGGCATCGACGGCTTCCGTATCGAATTACCCAAAGGCATGGATGTTAACGAATACGCGTTACAGGTTACCCCGCCCGAAAAAAGCCTTGGCCTCGCGATTAGAAAAGCCGTCTGGCTGGGCAACGGCAAAGCACCGGAGCGACAGTTGGAGATCGAATCGCAAACCGGCCAACCGGTTGCTGTCGAAGCTGAAAACGAAGACAGTATCAATCCTGCTTTAGCCGCCCAACCCACCGAACCAGAAGTGGCACCACCAGCGGAAGCCGTCCCCGAATCCCCGCAAAGTGACATCACTGCGGAAGTGACCGACCAGGAAATTACCCTGAGCTTCGGCAACCCGAAAGTTAACCCTCGTCGCTACCGTATCCGCGGCCTGGAAAAAAACAAAAGCTATGAAGTGCTCAAGGTGAATCTACTGGCCAGTTGTGACGATGGCCTGCACGTGGACACCTTCGACCTGTACAACGCCAAGCACCGGCAGCAGTTTATCAAGCTGGCCGCGCTGGAACTGACGCAGGAAGAAAACACCCTCAAAAAAGACCTGGGCAAGGTGTTGCTCAAACTGGAACAGCTACAGGAACAACAGCTGGACGGTGAAAAGGCAGAAGCAGAACAGCCGAACCGCTTAAGCGATCAAGAACAGCAGCAAGCCCTGGAACTGCTGCGTGATCCCGACCTGTTGCAGCGCATCCTGTCCGACTTCGAACGCTGTGGCGTGGTGGGAGAAGAAACCAACAAACTGGTGGGTTACCTGGCCGCCGGCAGCCGCAAACTGACCCGGCCCCTGGCGGTAATGATCCAAAGCACCAGCGCCGCCGGCAAAAGCTCATTGATGGAAGCCGTATTAAACCTGGTGCCAGAAGAGGAGCGGGTACAGTACTCCGCCATGACCGGGCAAAGCCTGTTCTATATGGGGGAAACCAACCTCAAACATAAAATCCTCGCCATTGCCGAAGAGGAAGGCGCAAGCCAGGCCAGCTACGCCCTAAAGCTGTTGCAGAGCGAGGGGCAGATCACCATTGCCAGCACCGGCAAAGACGACAGCACCGGCAACCTGGTAACCCGTGAATACAAAGTGGAAGGCCCGGTGATGTTGTTCTTAACCACCACCGCCATCGATATCGACGAAGAGCTGTTAAACCGCTGTGTGGTACTCACGGTGAACGAATCGAGGGAGCAAACCCAGTTGATCCACGCCGCCCAGCGCCAGCGCCGCACCCTGGCCGGCCTCACCGCCAGCCTGGAAAAAGAACACTTGGTAAAACTGCACCGCAACGCCCAACGGCTACTCAAACCCCTGGCCGTGATCAATCCCTATGCCGATCAACTCACCTTCCTCGACGACAAAACCCGCACCCGCAGAGACCACGAAAAATACCTAACCCTGATCGACAGCATTGCCCTGCTGCATCAATACCAGCGTGAAGTGAAAACGGTAAACAGCAATGGCAAGACCATTGAATACCTGGAAGTGCAACTCGGTGATATCGAGATCGCCAACCGGCTGGCCCATGAAATACTGGGCCGCACCCTCGACGAATTACCGCCACAAACACGCAAGCTGTTGAAGCTGATCCAACAGATGGTCACCAAAGCGTGCAAACAGCAAAGCCTGGAACAAAAGGACTATCGCTTTAGCCGCCGGGATGTTCGGGAATATGTGCAATGGAGTGATACCGCCTTAAAGGTCCACGTTGCCAGGTTGGTGGAAATGGAATACCTGCTAGTGCATCGAGGTCGCGGCGGGCGTTATGACTATGAGCTGTTGTTCGATGGTAACGGAGCAGAGCTGCACTTAATGGGCTTGATCGATATAGAAAAACTGACCTATGACAGCAATCGGTCAGGGCAAAAAGAAACCTGGTCAGAGCAAAAGGAAAATCAGTCAGGGCGCGGTCAGGGCCTGGTCAGGGGGCAGTCAGGTAGCGAAAAAACGCCACAGCCCAATGCTGACAAGGCTTTAAGAAGAAGCGGTCTGAAAACCCCAAAAAGCACTTCTCGCCCTGAAAAAAATACTTCTGAATCTGTCGTACTCGCCTGATCGTAATGGACAATAAAAGCCTCCGCTTCCTGAGCCGCCTGTATCTGGAACACCTGCAAGTGATGCACTACTCCCCGCGCACTGTGGGCCAGCAAACCACCGCACTGGATCAGTTCGCCAACTGGTGCGAAGAGCGGGGTATCAGCCGCGCTAACGAAGTGACCAAACCAATCCTGGAGCGCTACCGCCGCCACCTGCACCACTCCAGAGACCGCAGCGGCAAACCCTACAGCGCCAGAAACCAAGCCGCCCGGCTGATCCCCATCCGAGGCTTCTTTAAATGGGCCACCCGGCAAAATTATTTACTCTACAACCCCGCCAGTGAGCTGGAGCTGCCGAAGATGGAACGGCGCCTGCCCAAGGCCACCTTAAGTGCCGAAGAAGCCGAAACCATCCTCGCCCAACCCAACACCACAACCCCGGAAGGGCTCAGAGACAGAACTATCCTGGAAGTGCTCTACAGCACCGGCATCCGGCGTATGGAATGCGTCAACCTGCAAAAAGCCGACCTCAATGCCAGCCAGGGTGTACTGGCCGTGCGTCAGGGCAAAGGCAAAAAAGACCGCTTCGTGCCGATTGGCGAAAGGGCCATCGAATGGCTGCAACACTACCTCGAAGATATCCGCCCCGGCTTTGTGGTGGAACCGGACAGCCAGCAAATCTTTATTGAAGCGAACGGGCTTCCGCTAACTCCCGACCGTCTCAGCCGCCTGGTTAGCAAATACATCAAGCAAGCCGATATCGGCAAAACCGGCTCCTGCCACCTGTTCCGCCACACCGTCGCCACCCTGATGCTGGACAACGGCGCCGACATCCGCTTTATCCAGCAAATGCTGGGCCACGCACACCTGCAAACCACCGAGATATATACCCATGTCTCGATCGTCAAGCTGAAACAGATTTACGCAGTGACTCACCCGGCCAAGCGGCAGCAAAAAAACCGGCAAACAGAAATACAAACCGGCACTGAGGAAATGGATTTACTGGAAACCCTGCAAGCCGAAGCCCAGGAAGAAGCGACGCTCTGAGCACTCAACCGCCTGTCACATGGCTTGCGAAAAACGGCAGCAAGCCAAAGCGCCAGGCTCGCCCCCTGCCAATGGAAAATACCAACCGTCCGTTCCACCTCCGCCACAAACAACGTGGCTCCGGGCAGCGCTTGCGCACTGCACAGGAAAAGAAGGTGGCTGCAAAGGCAAGCTCGCGTCTGTCACCCCGCTTGCAGAAAAAGCGCAAGCAGGCCGCCAGCCACCATCTTCCCTTAGCGGCCGCTGTCTAAGCCATGCCTCCCCCGGCTCACAAAAGCCGTTCGCCTCCCCGCCCGAAAAACACCTGCCCGCCGGCACGGGCAAGCCCTGTGCCGGCTGGGTGGGCGGTAGTGCCAATCACACATCCTGCCTGCGTCTGGTTCCCAAGGCGGGCAGGCCGGGCTGGTCGCAGGGTTTTTACCCCCCTGGCCCCCAAGGGGGGAATCCATAAGGCCGCGGCAAGCCGCGAAAAAACTTTATCTCTCCCCCCTAAATCCCCCCGCTGGGGGGACTTGAGGCAGTGCCACCCGGAAAGCCCGTGTCTGCTGTGTGTCTTCTCAGCATAACCCCGTGCTCGCCCCCTCAAGGCCAAGCCGCTGCGCGGTGCTCCGCAAACAACGCTGCGCAGCCTTGACCGGCCTGCGCGCGGGGTTCTGCACGTTCGCCACACAACATCCACTCAAGGAGGCATGGCCATGCCATCGCAAAAAGAAATCCAAGAACAAATAAACCAACTGTCGTATCCACTCGACAAAATCCTCAACACCGCCAACAACCTGCTCAAAACCGGCACCACCGGTGCCAGCACCAGCGAACAGATCGCCGCTGCGTTCGTGCTGGAGCGCATGGAATATCTGCCGCAAGGCTGGAGTGTTATCGAAGCCTGGGAGCGGCTTGATACCGAATGGCAGTACTACGTGAAGCTGCTGCAACAGGAATGCCGGCACCTGATCGAAGCCATCGAAGAAGCGGCACCACCGTTCTAGCCAAGCACCAAGAGGGGCAAACGCCCCTCGGCTTTAGCCGCCTGTCGGCGGTCAGGCGCTGTCGCGCCTGCGCGGCTAACCAGAAGGGGCCGTTGCCTCTGGAAAAACATCCGGCTAAGGTAAAACCCGCGTCGGGGCAAAAAAATGGTGAAGAGCCAGCGGCGCCGGGAAAAATGGTTCCTAACTCGTTGATTGCACTAGAGAAAATGGAAAGTTAAGGTACGACTGGCCTCGGGGTGATGTCTTTGCACAAAAGGGTGGTCTTTGGAATGCGGCTAAAGGCTATGCTGGTGCATTCTGGGATGGGGCTAAATGGCGTTATAACGCGGTAGCAAATGGGTTAAGTCAAGATTTCTCTGAAGGTGTTCTTGAGGGAATAATTAATTTTACTGGTGGTCGAACAGATCAGGGCTTCTTTGAGCAAACATTGGAGACTTATAAGTCTACGAGCATAGTCGCCGGCCCGATTGTTGACCTTGATAAAAAACTAACATCAATAGCTGTCGGCGGTGCAGTAACTAGGACTTACGGTGGTTACTCTTTTGGCCAGCTTGCCTTAAAAGGCCCTGCCCCTCACCTGGGTACCTATGCGGCGTCAGCACGGTTGGCAGCGGGAACGGCGGCAATCAACTCTGTATTGATAACTAGCTCATACGAGTTTGGAAACGGGGTAGGGTCGCTTACAAGAACATTCGTAAATAGAGCTGCGAGAGCTTTTGAATAGGTCGGTTGGAATAGAGAAAAATGAGTAACTTTATCGGGAAAGACCAAGTTAATAAATTGACAGCAGGATACCGGATATTATCTTTTTTTATATCGGTTTTCTGTCTCTTGGCTGTATTAAGCATTCTTTTCTTTGGGAGGGATGAAGAGATAACCGTACCCTTTTTGATAATATCTGCAATGCCAGTCGTGTTGCTATATGTGTGCATTCCAATAGTATTTACTGGTTATCCTCCAAAGTTACTGCGCTGGGCAATGGGCAAAAAAGAGTGAAGAAAGCTAAGTCCCTTCTCGGTACTTTGTATAGCTTCCCGCATTTTTAATGCTCAAGTTACTATTTTATAAGCCCCGGCAGAGCGAACTGCCGGGGCTTTGTCATACCTGACGGAGTGTGTCAGTGACTAGCCTGCTGAATCACAGTCTCTAGCATCTCACTGACAAACTTCTGTTTAGCCTTGGGCAGCAGGGCCACCTGCTCAACCTGTCGCAATAGCTTCGGCACAGGCCCACGCTTGGCGGGTTTATCCTCCATGCCCACCAGCTCATCCACACTGATCCCAAACAGCTGCGCCAGCTTCGGCAGCATGGAAGCGGACACCTTGCGTCGCCCAGCCTCGAAGGACTGCATGTGCTGTTGGGAAATCCCCAAGTACTCTGCCAGCTGCACCTGGGTCATGCGCAGTTCTTTGCGCAGGCCGGCGATACGCTGGCCGAGCTGCTTAAAAAATAGTTGATCGTCTTCCGTCATCATGGCGAGTTCGTAGTCGGTCGCGGATGACATAGCTTACCCCCGGTTTTTAGCAGTGCTCCGAATGGTTGTTGCAAATACTCCTAATAGAAGTATTATGCATCCCAATTATTTTTTTGCAAAACCTCTTGACAGGTTTTTAGCGGAAACGGGGGAAATATGGCGCGTATCGCAGACCAGGAGATCGAGCGGATCAAGTCTGAGATCTCCCTATTGCGTCTGGTCGAGAGTCAGGGCTACCAGCCCGAGAGGCAGGGGAAGGATTATGTGGTCTCTTGCCCGTTCCACGATGAAAAAACCCCGAGCCTGATTATTAGTCCTAAATCCAACCTGTTTAACTGCTTCGGCTGCGGTGCCGCCGGCAGCGTGATTGACTGGGTGATGAAAACCCGGGGCGTGAGCTTCCGCTTTGCCTGCGAGTTATTGCAAAAGGACCTGGGCCTGATTACCGAAACCGGCACCAGGATGGTGAAACAAAACACCACCCTCAAACTGGATATGCCCCTGAATGCGGATGCCGATCACCCAATGGCGTTGGCGCAGGTCATGGATTATTACCATCAAACGTTGAAACAAAGCCCGGAAGCCCTGGCCTATCTGGAAACCCGGGGCTTGGGCGATAGGGAATTGATCGAGCGTTTTAAGCTGGGCTTTGCCAATCGCACCCTGGGTTACCGCTTGCCGGAAAAAGCCTACAAAGCCGGTAAAGAAATTAGAGGCAAATTACAGGCAATCGGTTTACTGCGGGCCTCTGGCCACGAGCATTTTAACGGCTCGTTGGTAGTACCGATCTTCAACCGTGGCGGCGACCTGGTGGAAATCTATGGCCGCAAGATCCGCGATGATCTGCGCAAAGGAACCCCCAAGCACCTGTACCTGCCCGGCCCCCATGCCGGGGTCTGGAACAGCGAAGGGCTGGAGGGCCAGCGGGAAGTGATTCTGTGCGAAGCGCTGATCGATGCCATGACCTTCTGGGTCAATGGTTATCGGAATGTGACTGCCAGCTACGGCACCTCCGGTTTTACCGATGACCATTTGCAGCACTTTAAACACTGCGGTGTTGAGCGGGTACTGATTGCCTACGATCGGGATGAAGCCGGCAACAAAGCCGCCGAACAACTGACCAAGCGCTTGAGTGAGGCCGGCATCGACGGCTTCCGTATCGAATTACCCAAAGGCATGGATGTTAACGAATACGCGTTACAGGTTACCCCGCCCGAAAAAAGCCTTGGCCTCGCGATTAGAAAAGCCGTCTGGCTGGGCAACGGCAAAGCACCGGAGCGACAGTTGGAGATCGAATCGCAAACCGGCCAACCGGTTGCTGTCGAAGCTGAAAACGAAGACAGTATCAATCCTGCTTTAGCCGCCCAACCCACCGAACCAGAAGTGGCACCACCAGCGGAAGCCGTCCCCGAATCCCCGCAAAGTGACATCACTGCGGAAGTGACCGACCAGGAAATTACCCTGAGCTTCGGCAACCCGAAAGTTAACCCTCGTCGCTACCGTATCCGCGGCCTGGAAAAAAACAAAAGCTATGAAGTGCTCAAGGTGAATCTACTGGCCAGTTGTGACGATGGCCTGCACGTGGACACCTTCGACCTGTACAACGCCAAGCACCGGCAGCAGTTTATCAAGCTGGCCGCGCTGGAACTGACGCAGGAAGAAAACACCCTCAAAAAAGACCTGGGCAAGGTGTTGCTCAAACTGGAACAGCTACAGGAACAACAGCTGGACGGTGAAAAGGCAGAAGCAGAACAGCCGAACCGCTTAAGCGATCAAGAACAGCAGCAAGCCCTGGAACTGCTGCGTGATCCCGACCTGTTGCAGCGCATCCTGTCCGACTTCGAACGCTGTGGCGTGGTGGGAGAAGAAACCAACAAACTGGTGGGTTACCTGGCCGCCGGCAGCCGCAAACTGACCCGGCCCCTGGCGGTAATGATCCAAAGCACCAGCGCCGCCGGCAAAAGCTCATTGATGGAAGCCGTATTAAACCTGGTGCCAGAAGAGGAGCGGGTACAGTACTCCGCCATGACCGGGCAAAGCCTGTTCTATATGGGGGAAACCAACCTCAAACATAAAATCCTCGCCATTGCCGAAGAGGAAGGCGCAAGCCAGGCCAGCTACGCCCTAAAGCTGTTGCAGAGCGAGGGGCAGATCACCATTGCCAGCACCGGCAAAGACGACAGCACCGGCAACCTGGTAACCCGTGAATACAAAGTGGAAGGCCCGGTGATGTTGTTCTTAACCACCACCGCCATCGATATCGACGAAGAGCTGTTAAACCGCTGTGTGGTACTCACGGTGAACGAATCGAGGGAGCAAACCCAGTTGATCCACGCCGCCCAGCGCCAGCGCCGCACCCTGGCCGGCCTCACCGCCAGCCTGGAAAAAGAACACTTGGTAAAACTGCACCGCAACGCCCAACGGCTACTCAAACCCCTGGCCGTGATCAATCCCTATGCCGATCAACTCACCTTCCTCGACGACAAAACCCGCACCCGCAGAGACCACGAAAAATACCTAACCCTGATCGACAGCATTGCCCTGCTGCATCAATACCAGCGTGAAGTGAAAACGGTAAACAGCAATGGCAAGACCATTGAATACCTGGAAGTGCAACTCGGTGATATCGAGATCGCCAACCGGCTGGCCCATGAAATACTGGGCCGCACCCTCGACGAATTACCGCCACAAACACGCAAGCTGTTGAAGCTGATCCAACAGATGGTCACCAAAGCGTGCAAACAGCAAAGCCTGGAACAAAAGGACTATCGCTTTAGCCGCCGGGATGTTCGGGAATATGTGCAATGGAGTGATACCGCCTTAAAGGTCCACGTTGCCAGGTTGGTGGAAATGGAATACCTGCTAGTGCATCGAGGTCGCGGCGGGCGTTATGACTATGAGCTGTTGTTCGATGGTAACGGAGCAGAGCTGCACTTAATGGGCTTGATCGATATAGAAAAACTGACCTATGACAGCAATCGGTCAGGGCAAAAAGAAACCTGGTCAGAGCAAAAGGAAAATCAGTCAGGGCGCGGTCAGGGCCTGGTCAGGGGGCAGTCAGGTAGCGAAAAAACGCCACAGCCCAATGCTGACAAGGCTTTAAGAAGAAGCGGTCTGAAAACCCCAAAAAGCACTTCTCGCCCTGAAAAAAATACTTCTGAATCTGTCGTACTCGCCTGATCGTAATGGACAATAAAAGCCTCCGCTTCCTGAGCCGCCTGTATCTGGAACACCTGCAAGTGATGCACTACTCCCCGCGCACTGTGGGCCAGCAAACCACCGCACTGGATCAGTTCGCCAACTGGTGCGAAGAGCGGGGTATCAGCCGCGCTAACGAAGTGACCAAACCAATCCTGGAGCGCTACCGCCGCCACCTGCACCACTCCAGAGACCGCAGCGGCAAACCCTACAGCGCCAGAAACCAAGCCGCCCGGCTGATCCCCATCCGAGGCTTCTTTAAATGGGCCACCCGGCAAAATTATTTACTCTACAACCCCGCCAGTGAGCTGGAGCTGCCGAAGATGGAACGGCGCCTGCCCAAGGCCACCTTAAGTGCCGAAGAAGCCGAAACCATCCTCGCCCAACCCAACACCACAACCCCGGAAGGGCTCAGAGACAGAACTATCCTGGAAGTGCTCTACAGCACCGGCATCCGGCGTATGGAATGCGTCAACCTGCAAAAAGCCGACCTCAATGCCAGCCAGGGTGTACTGGCCGTGCGTCAGGGCAAAGGCAAAAAAGACCGCTTCGTGCCGATTGGCGAAAGGGCCATCGAATGGCTGCAACACTACCTCGAAGATATCCGCCCCGGCTTTGTGGTGGAACCGGACAGCCAGCAAATCTTTATTGAAGCGAACGGGCTTCCGCTAACTCCCGACCGTCTCAGCCGCCTGGTTAGCAAATACATCAAGCAAGCCGATATCGGCAAAACCGGCTCCTGCCACCTGTTCCGCCACACCGTCGCCACCCTGATGCTGGACAACGGCGCCGACATCCGCTTTATCCAGCAAATGCTGGGCCACGCACACCTGCAAACCACCGAGATATATACCCATGTCTCGATCGTCAAGCTGAAACAGATTTACGCAGTGACTCACCCGGCCAAGCGGCAGCAAAAAAACCGGCAAACAGAAATACAAACCGGCACTGAGGAAATGGATTTACTGGAAACCCTGCAAGCCGAAGCCCAGGAAGAAGCGACGCTCTGAGCACTCAACCGCCTGTCACATGGCTTGCGAAAAACGGCAGCAAGCCAAAGCGCCAGGCTCGCCCCCTGCCAATGGAAAATACCAACCGTCCGTTCCACCTCCGCCACAAACAACGTGGCTCCGGGCAGCGCTTGCGCACTGCACAGGAAAAGAAGGTGGCTGCAAAGGCAAGCTCGCGTCTGTCACCCCGCTTGCAGAAAAAGCGCAAGCAGGCCGCCAGCCACCATCTTCCCTTAGCGGCCGCTGTCTAAGCCATGCCTCCCCCGGCTCACAAAAGCCGTTCGCCTCCCCGCCCGAAAAACACCTGCCCGCCGGCACGGGCAAGCCCTGTGCCGGCTGGGTGGGCGGTAGTGCCAATCACACATCCTGCCTGCGTCTGGTTCCCAAGGCGGGCAGGCCGGGCTGGTCGCAGGGTTTTTACCCCCCTGGCCCCCAAGGGGGGAATCCATAAGGCCGCGGCAAGCCGCGAAAAAACTTTATCTCTCCCCCCTAAATCCCCCCGCTGGGGGGACTTGAGGCAGTGCCACCCGGAAAGCCCGTGTCTGCTGTGTGTCTTCTCAGCATAACCCCGTGCTCGCCCCCTCAAGGCCAAGCCGCTGCGCGGTGCTCCGCAAACAACGCTGCGCAGCCTTGACCGGCCTGCGCGCGGGGTTCTGCACGTTCGCCACACAACATCCACTCAAGGAGGCATGGCCATGCCATCGCAAAAAGAAATCCAAGAACAAATAAACCAACTGTCGTATCCACTCGACAAAATCCTCAACACCGCCAACAACCTGCTCAAAACCGGCACCACCGGTGCCAGCACCAGCGAACAGATCGCCGCTGCGTTCGTGCTGGAGCGCATGGAATATCTGCCGCAAGGCTGGAGTGTTATCGAAGCCTGGGAGCGGCTTGATACCGAATGGCAGTACTACGTGAAGCTGCTGCAACAGGAATGCCGGCACCTGATCGAAGCCATCGAAGAAGCGGCACCACCGTTCTAGCCAAGCACCAAGAGGGGCAAACGCCCCTCGGCTTTAGCCGCCTGTCGGCGGTCAGGCGCTGTCGCGCCTGCGCGGCTAACCAGAAGGGGCCGTTGCCTCTGGAAAAACATCCGGCTAAGGTAAAACCCGCGTCGGGGCAAAAAAATGGTGAAGAGCCAGCGGCGCCGGGAAAAATGGTTCCTAACTCGTTGATTGCACTAGAGAAAATGGAAAGTTAAGGTACGACTGGCCTCGGGGTGATGTCTTTGCACAAAAGGGAGCATGGCAACATACGAAGGATTTTGCCTCGTTTTTTGGTGAGCGAGTAATGAGTGGCGAAGTACGTGATGATATTTTCGATTACGGAATAGGTCTGGCAGAAGGTGGCGCTTCGGTAGTTAAGGGGTTGTACAATTTTGGTGAGCAATCCTACCGCCATTTATCTGGCGATACTCAAGCTAATTGGGAAGAAGCTGTATCTGGCGAAGCACTTTCGTTGTATATGACAAATGATACAGTGCGCTCTCACACAAATAGGTTTGTATTTAACAAAGTGGGTGATTTGAGTAATTACTCAGCAAGGAATATTGGACACCTTACGGGTCGTTTTATTACTGGTGCTCTTGGCGGACGATATGTAAATGCGTTTACAGGTGTTACGGCTGGCGTTGGTGATGGAGCCGCTGCTCTAAATAGGGGTGGAGACTTTGTTACAGGCTTCATATTTGGGGAATAAAATGGGTGATAGTTCTTTGATTCAAGCAGGCCGTATGTCGATGAACAGAAACGAAATTTTAGCTTTCACAATAAGCCTTATTGTTTCTGCTCTAATATTGTTGTACTTGTTTCGGTTTTGGTTTGCCGTTTACGTAATTTTATTTTTTGTTAGTGCATGGACGTTAGTTTCTATCCCATCTAAACGTAGAACTCTAAGGACAATTATATTTGGCTATTTCTCGGGATATGTCTTGTCGGCAGCGATAGGCTTTTTTTTCTTGGGTGTTGCTTAGAATGGGAAATATATTGTTTAAGATCTTTGGCTCTGTTTTCATTCTCTTAGGTATTTTAGGTTTGGTTAGTGGGGCTCTTAATTTATATAGCGGGCAATCGCAAGCTTACGATATTGGCTTTTTAATGGGCAATCTTGTCGTTACTTCTTTGTTTTTTTTGGTTGGTGTGAAGCTCTTTAAAAAGGCATCAAATAAGAAGGATAATAAAATAGAGGAAGCCTGTTAGCTGTTGCACAAAAGGCGAATACTGTTGGTG
This sequence comes from Microbulbifer mixtoriginis (SeqCode), assembly GCF_052466715.1. Taxonomy (NCBI): domain Bacteria; kingdom Pseudomonadati; phylum Pseudomonadota; class Gammaproteobacteria; order Cellvibrionales; family Microbulbiferaceae; genus Microbulbifer; species Microbulbifer mixtoriginis (SeqCode). The sequence continues at coordinate 4,581,697 of NZ_CP174288.1, forward strand.
GCCACTTTGAGAAATTGAAATGTAATTCTGGTTTGTGCGCAATTCGCTCACAAACATTCACATCTCCAGAGGAAATCGCAGATCACCAGTCACAGAACAATATGCGCACCGCAGTGAAGACGACTGCATTAAGTTTGCTTGGTGGTGCTATAGGCGGGCTTGGGGGTACAGCACTAGCGGGTGGCGCTACAGCTAAAGGGATCTTTGTTGATACTCAGGTTGATTATGCTTTACAGGTAGGAGACACGATTATCCAGGAAATTAGGGCTGATTTCGTAACAGCGTTCCACAGTGATAGCGGCCTTGATAACCTTATTATTACGCAAACTATTGTTAATAGTGAGGGAATTATTGTCAGAAGGCAGCAAGGTTCACCAGGGTTTTGATAATCATGAAATCTATATTAGTTTTTTTGAGAGAGCTTTTTTCCTTTAGGTTTTTCTTAAGTGGTTTTTTTGGGTTGGTAACCTATTCAGTCTATTTTTTTAGGGTGGAATTGGGGAGGTTCGGTTGGATTCCTCTCATAATTTTGGTGTTGTGGGTGATCTCTAGCATAATTTTCTTTGTAGCAAAAAAAACAAAGTCTATGTGATGCCTTGAAGGAACCTGCTATTAGGGCGCCTGTCACAGCTGCTGACAATGAGCCTCTTCCCCATTAGTTAAAACCATCAAAGCCCCGGCAGAGTAATCTACCGGGGCTTTGTCGTTATGGCCTATCAAGCCTGTTTCTTCAGCTTGGCATTCTCGATAAACGTATCGATCACCTGAATCACCTGCCGCTTGGTGGCGGCGTCCAGCTTCTCAATCTGCTGCATCCGTCGCAGTAATCTGGAATCCGGCTGCTTGATCTTCTTCACCGGCTTAACACCGAGTAGCTCGTCCGTGCTGACCTTGAGGGCCTGCGCCAGGTCTACCAGCAGGTTGGCCGGCGGGTGTTCGCTCTCGGTCTCGTAATAGGCAATGACCCGTCGCGTCGCGCCGATCTCTTCTGCCAGTTCCTTCTGTGTATAGAGCGATGGAGGCTTTTTGCATCTATGACTCATAAAGCGCCCTTAAAGTGAGTCATAGAAGCTCAGTCTATGACTCACACTTATTACAAATGATGGTGCATGAAGAGTACTAAGATACAAATCATGGTTATCAATGCCTGCGTTTCGTCCAACGGGGGATCTGGGAGGCACTGAGCTTATAGCCCTAGTAACTGATAATGGATTCAGCTAGCGAAGATCTCAACAACCCATGGGAGTCGGGCCAGCATCCGTACATGCAAAGAGGTTCTCAATATTAAAAGTATGATAATTTATTGTCAGGTTTTTAAGATGAACATGCATATCACAAACGGAAAGTATGATTCTTTAACCTTTCCACGAAAAACCTACCCTAGTAGAATCAATAAGTTAGCTTTGTGAAAGTATGAAACATTATTGTTAACTTACAGCTTATGAACAAATCCGCGCAGCGCTTGAGCTTTACCACGTCGGATGGGGTAAAGCTCAGCTATCTGTGTGCCGGGACTGGTCCGACCCTACTGATACTGCACGGTTGGTCTCAAGGGGCGGCCCTGTTCAAGCATCAACTTGCCGGTTTATGTGATCGTTACCGAGTCATTGCTCTCGATATGCGTGGCCACGGTCAGTCAGAAAAACCCTTGTATGGCTACCGTATTGCCCGCTTGGCGAAGGACTTACAGGAGTTGATCACAGCCCTGGACCCGGCCCCTCTCTATCTACTTGGCCACTCGGCCGGTGCTTCGGTGATCTGGAATTACCTGGAGATGTTTGGCGATACGCGAGTTTCCAAACTGATTTTTATTGATGAACCCGCTGCCTTACTTGCCCAGCCTTATTGGTCTGAACAAGAGCGTTTGCAGGCCGGTGCAATCCTCACTGCCGAACAGCTCTTCCAGTTTACCGGCCAACTGCGTAGCTCCCAGGGCGAGCAGGCAACCCGTGACATTTTGATGTCAATGGTGACTCCGGCAATGACACAGGATCAAAGGGAAGAGCTGGTTGGGGTCAATTTGCAGTTCCCGCGCGCTCTGGCGGCGCGCTTGTTTATTGACAATGTTACTCGCGATTGGCGCGATTTTATCCCCAGAATTGAAAAACCCACTTTGATCGCCTTCGGCCGTGCCAGCCCTCACCCAGTAGAGTGCCAGCAATGGATTCATCAACAAATTAAAGGTTCTCGGTTGGAGATTATCGAGGCTGAAGATGGAGGCAGCCATTTCCTATTTCTTGAAGCACCACAGAGGTTTAATCGGTTGCTGTGTGATTTTCTCGCCAGTTAGTCGGGTTTAAATAGAGGCCTGTTAATATTTTTCTGGCTGGACTGATTATTATCCGCTGGTTTTCCACAGGTAATCTGTTACTTGGTCTGCGTTCTTTTCAGGTGGGTAAGATAGGGAATGTTATTAACAGGTTGGAGTTTTAAAATTTACCCTACGGCAGAAGGTGGCTGTTGATGTGGATAAGTATTTTTTTAAAAAAATCCAACTTTCCCAAAATTATGCACAAGGAACTCTAATTTATGAGAAAGACCTTAGGCTATTAATAATCTTTCCCTATTTTTAATGAACTCTCTCTAGAGAGTATCTCTCTACCGATGCCAGAGGTGCCTGTTCGAAATTAATTGTTAGGTTTACACCGTTTAGGTTAACTCTTTTCCCTCTTGTGGGAATCTTTGTTTCTTAAAGCGTCTATGATCTTGCTTAGGCGCTAAAGCCCACGCTTTGAATGACTTTGTGAAGCCTCGGTAATCCTCTTTCCTATACTGGCGGAATGGCTGACCTGTTAAGTCGGGTTGAAAATTGCAGTGCCGCAGTCTTTCAAAGGAATATGAGTGGGCGATGCACTATCTCGTTGTTGCTCTGCTGTTATTGCTGGTAGTGGCGCTCAGCCTGATTGTCGCTAGAGTTTTGCCTTTTCCTGTTCCCTTGCCTCTTATTCAAATTTTAGGCGGTGTTCTTCTCGGCGCCGTGTTCGGCATAAAAATACCATTAGACCCAGAAATATTTTTTCTGCTTTTTATTCCACCTTTGCTTTTTTTAGCTGGCTGGCGCATTCCCAAGGGTGCTCTTTTCAGAGATCTAGGTTCGATAATTACCTTGGCTGTAGGGCTGGTAATATTTACCGTATTTGGCATGGGGTTTTTTATCGCTTGGTTGTTGCCGATTATGCCGATCGCCATGGCATTTGCACTAGCAGCAATACTTGCCCCCACGGACCCTGTAGCCGTATCGGTTGTACAGGGCACCAATAATATTCCCCCAAGGCTTGAGCATATTCTTGCTGGAGAATCATTATTTAATGATGCCTCTGGGCTCGATATCTTTCGTATTGCTTTGGCTGCGGCGATGACTGGCAGTTTTTCTTTTCCACAGGCCGTAACCGGTTTTTTTTGGGTTGCCATAGGAGGGGTTGCCATTGGTGCGGGGGTGGCATTTATCTGTGGCTATCTGTTGCGCTGGTTGGTGTACCTTCGCGGTGAGGATACGGCGATCCAGATTTTGGTAAGCTTATTGGTCCCTTTTGCCGCCTACCAAGCCGGTCAAAGTGTAGGTGTGTCGGGAATTCTTGCTGCTGCAAGTGCGGGAATTGCCACTCATTACACCAGCTTGCATGGTTCAGAAAAATCCGCTACACGGATGGACCGTAGAGCAGTTTGGAATACCGTACAAACTGTGCTCGATGGCATTATCTTCGTGCTGCTGGGGGAACAGCTGGTGCGCCTTATCGATGTAGATTCGAGTTGGGCTCAGGATATTGGATTAGGTTGGATTGTATTGTATGTCCTGGCAATTTCTTTTGTTCTTTTGATGCTGCGTTTTATCTGGGTTTGGGTATCGCTTTATCTCTCGCGCTTTCGCCGCAACCTTCCCTCTCTCTCTACTCAATTTGCTCTGGTCAGTGTGTTGAGCGTGGCTGGTGTGCGTGGGGCTATCACTCTTGCTGGTGCATTTTCAATGCCTCTGTTAATGCCTGATGGCAAACCATTGCCTGGCCGTGAAGCATCTATAGCGATAGCTATGGGGGTAATTCTGATTTCATTATTGGTCGCCAGTATTTTCCTACCATTTCTTCTTAGGCGCTTACCAGATACGCCCAGTCTTGCGGCGATTGGCGATGAAAAGGGAGCAAGGGTTTCTGCCGCCAAGGCGGCTGAACATCGGCTGATCAGTTTGCGCAAAGAAATAGATGTACACTGGAAAAATAAAGAGATTGCCTACGAGGCGATCGATCACCTGCTGGAGATATACCGTCGACGCATCAACATCGGTGATGATGAAGCGGGCGAGACGGTATGGTTGAGGGCACGGGTGGAACGCCGTTTTCGTCTGGCGGCATTGGCCGCAGAGCGACAGCGTCTTTTGGAACTCCGTGTGAGCCGAGAGATTGATGATGAGTTGCACAGAAAATTAGTGCTCGAAGTTGATCTGATAGAGGCCAGTATTTTGTCTAAGGAATAGAGGTTTTCCCGGGTCAATATTCGCAATAGGTTGGGAAAGGTATGAAGTATATAGAGCTGCTAAGTGTTGATGGCGTATCTATCTTTAAAGAGCGGAAAATAATCCAGAAGAACCATCAGCCACTTGGGGATTATTCTGATCCCTATCAGGTGCGGCAGATATATTTTCGTGAGTTCGATGAGCATCAGATTTTTGATTGGCACTGCGCGCCACGAGAGCAGTTTATTTTTTATCTGGAAGGTGAGGTGAAAATAACGACCAGCTCTGGTGAGCAGCATATTTTTAGAGCTGGCGATATTTTATTAGCCAAGGATTTGTGTGGAAAGGGACATGTGAGTGAAACTCTGATACCAGGTCGGGCTGTGATCGCTGTGCTCGATCACAGCTCCGCAGATGGCCACTAAGTCGCACTCAACTACATTGCATTCAAAAGTTTGCGCCGTCAGCCAATACCTTAATCTGGGTAAAAGCTATATTGGTGCTATGTTTCTAAGTCTTTTATCGGCACAGGCATGGGGCCACTTAAGACCTTTCGGTCTCCACTTTCGCCTCTTCCCAGTAATGATCCAGGTGCAGGTCCCTATCGCGGCGGTCTTCTTGTAGAGCCTGCAAGAGTTGTTCACGATAGATACGGCTTTGCGCGATGTGCTGTGCCTCATCGCGCCAGTAGGGAAACAGTGCCTCCAGCATACGCTGGTCGTGCTGTTTAAACTTGCGTGCAGCGCGGCGCGCTTGCAAGGGGCTGAGTCCCAGCAGCTCCAGGGCCTTCTCACCAATTGCCAAGGCGGGATCGACGGTCTCGCGAAAAATATATTTTACCCCGGCTTCCATCAGCGCGTATTGGTGCATACGGCTGCGCGCCCGCGCGAGAATCTTTAAGTGCGGAAAGTGTTTTTGCAGCTGCGCGATGATCTCCAAAGACGCTGCCTGATCACTCAATGTGAGTATCACCAGGCGTGCCTGGGCGGCGCCGGCGGCGCGCAGTAGGTCTTCCCGCGTGGCATCACCGTAATAGGCCTCAATACCATAGCGACGAACCAAATCCAGCTGTTCGGCGTTGCGCTCCAGTAGGGTGGTGCTAAAACCACAGGCATTAAGCAGGCGTCCGGCAATCTGGCCGAAACGGCCGTAACCGATGATGATGACCGGTGAATTGGAATCCAGCGGTGGTTCGTGTTCGACTGCCTGTGGGGCTTCCGGGCCGATAAGAAAACGCGGCTGAATAAACCTTTCAAATACCAGTAACAGAATCGGTGTGAGCGCCATAGTCAGGGCGATCAGTGCTACCAACAAGCTGCTGGCCTCGGCGTCGAGTACTTGGATTTGAGTGGAAAAGGACACCAAAACGAAGCCAAATTCTCCCGCCTGGGCCAGGGATAGAGCGAATAACCAATCTTCGCCCTTGGACATGCGCAGAAACCTTGCCAATAGGAACAGAACGCCAAATTTCACCACTACCAGGGCTACTACCAGGCCAAACAACAGCAGTGGGTTTTGCGCGATCTGCGCAAAGTTCAGGCTGGCACCTACGGCGATAAAGAAAAGTCCCAGTAACAATCCTTTGAACGGCTCAATATCTGCCTCCAGTTCGTGGCGAAACTCACTCTCCGCCAACAGTACTCCGGCGAGGAAAGTACCCAAAGCCGGTGAGAGGTCGAGCCAGCTCATTACCGCCGCTGCAGCAAAGACAATCAGCAGAGCGGTAACGGTAAACATTTCGCGTACCTGGCTGCCAGCTACCAGGCGTAACAGCGGTCCCAGCAGATAGCGGCCGGTGATAGCGAAGGCGGCGATGGTGGCAATAACCGCAGCGGCATATCCCCATCCCTCCAAGCCGCTGGCGTGGGATTCGGCGGTAGTACCCGCGAGCAATGGCAGCAGGGCGAGAATGGGGATTACAGCGATATCCTGGAGTAACAGCACCGCAAAGGCACTGCGCCCGCCTTGAGTTTTGAGAAGCCCTTTTTCATTGAGGGACTGTAAGACGATAGCGGTGGAGGACAGGGCCAGGATCAAACCGATCGCTACGCCGGTGCGCCAGCTCATGTCGAATAACCACAGCGCTATTACCGCCACTGCAGCAGCGGTCAGGAGCAGCTGCGCGCTGCCGGTGCCGAGGATGGCGCCGCGCATTTGCCACAACTTTTTAGGTTGCATCTCCAGGCCGATCAAAAACAGCATCAACGCTACGCCGAATTCGGCCACATGCATTTCATCGCTGGCATCCCCCACCAGGCCCAGTGCGCTGGGTCCAATGGCCACCCCGGCCAGTAGGTATCCGAGTACGGAACCCAGGCCCAGGCGTGTGGCGATAGGCACAGCGATAACCGCGGCCCCCATAAAGATGACGGCTTCAACAAGGAAGTTAGAGTGTTCCATTGATCGATTATCGCTAGTTAGCAGTGTGTTGCTGATCGCTGGCGGGCGCGCTTTCCGGTTCGGCAAATTCGCGACTGCGGCGTATTAATGGCGCTATGGTAGAGCCCTGCACCACAATAGAAAAGAGCACTACGCCATAGGTCATAACCACCCATAGGTAGCGCAGGTCCTGCCCCTGAACAAAAGCGCTGCCAGAGGGGATGGACATAGCCAGGGCCAGGGCCAGGCCGCCTTTGAGACCACCCCAGATCAATATCCGGTTGGTGTAAGGGTGGTAGCTGCGGCGCCTTTTCAGGTACAGGAAGGGCACCCCCACAGCCAGGACTCGTGCCATTAGTACGATGACAATTCCCGCCACCATTAGCAGGTAGTCCGCCGGGCGCAGATCGATAGTAATCAGGAACAGGCCCACCAACAGGAACAGCAGTCCGTTGAGGAAATCCTCGGTGATATTCCAGAAGTTATCCAGTTCGTGCTGGCTCACCCTGGAAAAGCCGCGCTCGCGGGTGAAGTTGCCGATAATAATTCCGCTCACTACCATCGCCAGGGCACCGGAGACACCGAGGATATTGGCCAATGAGAATCCGGCAGTTGGAATGACCAGGGTGAGCAACAGCTCCAGGCTGTGGTCGTCGGTGCAGCAGATCAGCCAGTGGAACAGCCCACCGATAATCAAGCCGAGCAGAATACCCCCAATCGCTTCCAGCACGAATAGCTCTGCCACTGCCGGTACAGTTGGTTGCCCCCCTTCGAAAGCCACCGCGTAAATTACTGCAAATACCACAATACCGAAGCCATCGTTGAACAGGGACTCCCCTTCCACCTGAATGGATACCTGCTCCGGTGCCTTGAGGTTTTTCATAATGGCCAATACGGCGATGGGGTCGGTGGGGGAGATCAAGGCACCAAATAACAGGCAGTAAATGAAGGCTACCGGCATATTGATCAACATGAGGAACCAATACAGCAGGCCGCCCACCGCAAAAGTGGAAATCAAAGTACCAACAATCGCCAGCAAGCCAATTTCCAGTTTTTGATTGCGCAATTCCAACAGGTCGATATGCAAACTGCCGGCGAAGAGCAGGAAGCCCAGCATTCCTTTGAGTAGGATGTCTTCCAGGTTAAGCAACGGCAGCAGTTGGTCGGCCCAGGTGCGCAACTCCACTACCCCCAATTTGCCCAGGCCGGTGACAATGAGCGACAAGGCCAGGGCCCCAGTGGTGATGGCAATTGTGGTTTGCGCACGCAGCACATACTGATTTAGGAAACCGAGAAAGACCGACACCGCGGCAAGAAAACAAAAGGTGTAATAGACTTCCATGCCGTGCGTGGACTCCAGGGATAAGAATTGTGGGGCCTTGCCAACCCCTTAAAAGCGATGCTTCTACGGGCGAAATTATCAGTTGCTGAGCGTGCCGTTAGTGTAGTCGCGCAGGGGCCCGCTCGAGTTTCCCTGACAGGGCTCTGGGCACAGGGGTGTCAGGTATGGATACCGCCGGCTGCGCCCTGGTTGGGGGCGCGCAATTGTAACGGCTCCTCAGTGCGGCACAACCGCATTTTCTATTTATATCCACAACAACTTTTCCGCGCCTGCCGAAACTGTCATTCGTTAATTTCCGCTTCGTCAGACTCTCAATTGCGGTGCAAGTTTCTCTACGTGGAATACATTGCTGTCGGCATCGCCCCCATTTCGATATGGCTTCCCAACTACACTGGAGGCATCAGGTAGAGCCCAATGTAACAGTTAAAGAAGAGAGAAGGCCGTGGCACATCATCCCCTGTTATGTGATACCTCTAAACTTGTCGGGCGGGTATTAATGTCCCTGCTGTTTATCTTTGCCGGCTGGAATAAGATCGGCGGCTACAAAATGACGGAAGCCTTTATGGTTTCCATGGGAATCCCCGCCCTGTTACTCCCCTTGGTGATTATCGTAGAACTGGTCGGTGGCCTGGCGATATTGCTCGGATTCTTTACCCGCTTTTCCGCAGTGATTCTTTTTCTCTTCTGCCTGGCTAGTGCCTTGATGGTGCATTACTCACCAGGCGATCCCGCAGAGATGACCAGCTTTATGAAGAACATCACCATTGCTGGAGGCTACCTGATTCTCGCCTGCGCGGGTGCTGGGCGCTTCAGCCTAGATCACTGGATTCGCAAAAAATAGCGCCTTGTGAAGCCAGTAGGCGCCTATATTGCCCGATGCCGCACAGTCCACTCAGGAGGGTCACCGTGAAACTCTTTTATGCGCCAGGAGCCTGTTCTCTATCCCCACATATTGTCGCCCTGGAGGCGGGTATTGATCTCGAACTCTGCAAGGTGGATCTAAAGACGCATACCCTGGAAAACGGCGACGACTTTTATAGAGTTAACCCGAAGGGCTATGTACCAGTACTGCAGCTAGAGGGGGGCGAGTTACTCACAGAGGGCGTCGCTATTATGCAGTTTCTCGCCGAGCAAAAGCCCGATGCCGGTTTGGCGCCACCGTTGGGCACTTTGGACCATTACCGCTTGTTGGAGTGGTTGAATTTTATCAGTGCGGAGGTTCATAAATCTTTCTTGCCCCTGTTTTGGAAAGGCACTGAGGAAGAAAAGAAAAAAGCTCGGGAAAGGATTCTACGTCGCATAGACTATATTGAAGAGCAGCTACAGAACGACTACCTGCTGGGGAATTCTCTATCTGTCGTGGATGCGTATCTCTACCTGATAAACCGCTGGCTCAAGGTTCAGGATTTTGATATGACACGGTGGCCCAGGTTACAGGCTTTTCAGGAGCGTATGGCAGCGCGCCCGGCAGTTCAGCAGGCCTTGCAAGAGGAAAATCTCAGTTAGATTGGGGGCCCAAGAGTATATTGCCGCCAAATAAACAGTGCATCAGCTCCGCTAGCGTTGGTCGAAGTTGTGGCTGTACTCACTGAAAGCATCTTATCCCGTTCAGGTTTATTTACTTCCTACACATATCTTCAGCCTTATCTGGACAGGCAAATTGTCGTTGGTACTGACCCGGAGAGATACCGAAAGCTTTACGGAAATGATGGCGAAGAGTTGCACTGCTCTCAAAACCAGAAACTTGTGCTGCATGATCAATGGTCTCACTGCCTGACTCCAGTGCTTTCTGCGCTACACGAAGCCGTTGTTGCGTTAACCATTCTTTAGGGGACAGCCCCATGGATTGGCGAAATTTTCTATCGAAACTGCGACGAGAGAGATGCGCTTGCTTCGCCAAGTCGCCCACCATGATGGGTTTATCCAGGTTGGCAAGGGCCCAATCCAGGGCGCCCGCGAAATGATCGGGCCGCTTGGGAACTGGGGTCTCTACAAACTGGGCCTGTCCTCCCTGCCGATGAGGAGCCATCACCAGGCGCTTGGCTACAGAATTAGCCAATTCATAACCATGGCTACGCCGTAAATACTCTATTCCCAAATCTATTGCTGCTGAGCTTCCTGCAGAACAGGCCAATTTGTCCTGCCAGACATAAAGTACATCCCCTACATACTCTACTTTGGGGAATCGCTTTTTAAAGGTATTCGCATAGCGCCAATGAGTGGTGGCTTGCCTTCCATCCAGCAAACCAATTTCGGCAGGTAAAAATGCGCCAGAACAAAAAGTCAGAATTTGCCGGCGTTCCGCCGCAAAGGCTTCCACAGCAGCGTATACAGATTGTAGGGAGCAGTCCTTGGTTTGTGGTGTAGTCGGCCAGCTGGGTACGACTAACAAATCGTAATCCATCAGGCTGCTCACTTGTCTGCACTGTAGGGATACCCCCCCAAGCCCCAGCTGTGCCTTGGCAGTGAAGGAAACAACCTCTCCCTCATAGAGCGTATCGGTACAGGGGCGGGGTAAACAGAACAGTTCGGTCGCGCAGCCAAGTTCAAATAAGGCAACCTGGTGATGAACCAGAATCGCTACGCGCTTTGCTTTTCCCTTATCCATTATGCCCTCCCTTGATTTCTCACTTCGATACCCAGATTGGCTCAAATTTAACGCTATATGGCTTTTAAGCCAATCGTTAAATAAATAGCCAGAGAACAGAATACATACATGACAAAGAGTGAGTGTTAACTAAGGAGATAATTATGAGTTCTGCTGTAAGTCGTATTGCCCCAGCTAGCAGCCAAAAAGCCCTGCAACATTTTCAAGAACTGATGGCCTTTGAGACGGACTGCTGGGATGTTCATCATGCCCTAACCAATGGGCGCCAGGACTTTGTCCTGTTGGATGTTCGTGGTGAAGAAGCCTTTCGTCAGGGGCACATTTTGGGCGCTGAGTCCTTACCTTATCAGCACATCAATAAAGAGCTTGTATCTCGCTATCTAGATTCCACTTTGTTCGTCGTTTACTGCGCCGGGCCCCATTGCAATGCAACAGAGAAGGCTGCTGTCCGGTTGGCAAAATTGGGGCTTCCAGTGAAAAAAATGATTGGTGGTATAACCGGATGGATAGATGAAGGATTCAAACTGGTGGGAGAAAAGGAAACTATCAGCGCCTAAGGTCAAAGTGAGATTTTATCTCTCAAGACCGGAAATAAAGAGGGTGAAGATTGCACCCTCTACCAATCCATCAAATTTGGCAACAAATAAATGCTTATACGTAACGCAAAGCCTAGTGATATTCGTCAATTATTGGAGATGATGCGTGGGCTAGCTAAATTCGAAGGCTACTTAGATAAGTTCAAGGTTACTGAGGAAGAATTAAATAATCGACTATTTAAGCGGGCAGACTTCCAATGTTTAGTGGCCGAAGACAGTGGTGTAGCTATTGGCTACCTGGTTTTTTATGCCCTTCCCTTTACCTACGATTTAACTCCCTGGCTGTGGATTAAAGAACTTTACGTAGTTGGCAACAAAGAATATCGCCGTAAAGGGGTAGGAAGGGCATTGATGGGATATTTAATAAAAGAGGCCTATGAGCGGGGTAGTGCCAAAATAAAGTGGGAAGTTCTTTCTACTAATGTAGATGCACAAGCTTTTTATCAACAACTAGGTGGAGCTCCGGAACAGAAGTGGCAAATATGGTCCCTGAGTACTTAGCCAATATGGCCGGGCCGAAATACCCTCTTTTCAATAGATGAACACAAAACTGACTCTTCAACGCGGGGTAAAGCGCCTGGTGATTGGTATATCCGAGTCGATGGGTTTGCGTGCCTGGGCGATTACCAGAGTGGAGAACAGGGCCACTACTGCACACCCAAACATGGACGCGGCAATAGGAACCAGGGTGCCTGTGTGCAGGCTGCTTACCAATCCGCCCAGCACACCGCCGGTGATAAAAATTGTGGCGCCATACAGGGCGTTAGCGCTGCCGCTGATTTTGGGAAAAAACTCCAGATAACAGGCGGCGGCATTGGGCCCGGTAATACCGATACAGCTCATTACCAATACCAGCGGTACCATCCACAGAGTCAGTTCTTTAATACCGGTCAAAGTGCCGAGTAATAGCAAACCACAGCCGAGCATCTGCAGAGTGACGCCAGCCAATAAAATATTGCGCGGCTGGAACAGGTTGAGCAGGCGGATATTGACCTGCACCATACAGATCAGCCCCAGAATACAGGCGCCAAAGAACAGCGGGAAGCGGCTCGGACTGACACTGAAGTAGTCCATAAAGACAAAGGGTGCGGTGGTGATATAGATAAACATCGAACCACTGACACAGGCCTGGGCGCCGAGAAAACCGAGGGCGCGGCGGTTGCGTAGCACTTGTCCATAAGTGGAAATCAGTGAAGCTAATGGCATCAACTGGCGCCGCGCGCGGGTAAAACGCGATACAGTTTCTGGTAACAGTAAGCGCACTAATAGCAGCATGGCAGCGGCGTACAGTAGCAGGAATACAAAAATACTCTGCCAGCCACCCACTGCTAGCAGTAGAGAGCCGATTACTGGAGCGATCAGGGGGGCGATCAGCATGATGGTACTGATCATAGAAATAATTTTGGCGGCTTCACGCCCACTGTGCAGATCGCGCACTATGGCGGCGCAAATCACTGTAGCAAAACCGCCCCCCACGGCCTGGAAAAAGCGCAGGATAATCAGTTGATCGACATGGTCGGCAAACAGGATCAGCAGTGAACTGACGATATAAATGCACAGGCCGATAGTGCCGACCAGTCGCCTGCCCCAACGATCGGAGAGGGGGCCGCCGAAGAGCTGGCCTAGGGCAAAACCCAGTAAAAAGCTGGAGACCGAATACTGCACCCGCTCCACTTCGGTATCGAGCGCACCGGCCATGGCCGGGATAGCCGGCAAGTAACTGTCGATGGAAAATGGCGTCAGGGAGACCAGCGCCGCCAGCCATACCACCAACCAGCGCGGTGCTTTTTGCTCAGCGGATAATGCGGTGGATGTCATGGAATTGCTCTGGAACGGCTAGGGGCACTTGTTGGCAGTGGCAGTAGATTGCCGGATACAGCAGGCATGGTAGAGGGGCTGCGACACATTATCCAGTGCCGCATTCTTGCAAATTTCCCTCAGTGTTTGTCTTCCCGCAATGTGTACAGGCCCTGCTTCAGCTTTAGTAGGTGCTCTTGCAACTGGGGGCCTTTGCGCTGGGCAACGCCGATGGCGAGCACATCGATCACCACTAGGTGGGCGATGCGTGAGGACAGTGGTGTATAGATCTCAATATCTTCTTCCACATCCACTTCTAGCGGGATACTGGCCTGCTGTGCCACCGGCGAACCGCTGGGTGCCAGGCCAACCACCAGAGCGCCCTGCTCCTTTGCCATGCTCATGGAGCGCAGTAGTGCCTTGGTGCGGCCACTCTGGGAGATAGCCACGACTACATCGCCCGGCTGCATAGACATGGCTGACATATTCTGGATGTGGTGGTCCGAGTGGGCGGCGGTGGCCAATTGCAGGCGGAAGAACTTGTGCTGGGCATCGGCGGCGACAGCACCAGAGGCGCCAAAGCCGAAGAATTCCACCCGCTTGGAAGCGGCCATCGCAGTGACAGCGGCCTCAAGGGCGCGGTCGTCAATTCTATCGCGCACTTTTAGCAGAGTATCTACTGTTGAGTCGAACACCTTGCGTTTGTACTCGGCAATGGTGTCGGTCTCGGTCACCGCGATTTGGCCGAAGCTGGGGCTGGAAGCCAGCTGTTGCGCCAGGTTCAACTTGAACTCCTGGAAGCCGGAACAGCCCACGGCGCGACAAAAGCGCACCACGGTCGGCTCGCTCACCTGGGCCTCGGTGGCCAGGTCGACGATGCGCATATGAATAATTTCATCGGGATTGGCGAGAATATACTCCGCCACCTTGCGCTCAGATTTGCGCATGGATGACAGTTGCTCACTGATTCGTTGCGTTACTTCCGCCGGTTTCACAGGACTTCCTTCTCTATGCCAGTTGGCGCAGTTTAGCCGCTGCGCCCCCGGCTGGCGAGGGGCTTTGCATTGTCAGCCGGGGTAAAATCCTGTTTATTTACACAGGTCTTATGCAGCAGCTCTGGTACAATCTTCGCCCATGGACGTATCTCAGATTTTAGACCCCCTCAACGACGCCCAGCGCGAAGCGGTAGCTGCCGTGCCCGGCAATCAATTGGTTCTGGCCGGTGCCGGCTCGGGCAAGACCCGGGTGCTGGTGCACCGCATCGCCTGGCTGATGCAGGTGGAGGGCGCCTCGCCCTACTCCATTATGGCGGTGACCTTTACCAACAAGGCGGCCCGCGAGATGCGCGCTCGTATCGAAGAGCTGCTGGGGGTGAATACCTTTGGCATGTGGGTGGGCACTTTCCACGGCCTGGCTCACCGCCTGCTCAAAGCCCACTGGCAAGAAGCCAAGTTGCCGCAGAACTTCCAGATTCTGGATTCCGACGACCAGCTGCGCCTGATCAAGCGGGTACAGGCAGATCTGGGGCTAGACGATAAAAAGTGGCCGCCGCGGGAAACCCAGTGGTGGATTGGCGCGCAGAAAGATGAAGGTCTGCGCCCGCAATATATCAATGCCGGCGCCGATCCGTGGTTGCAGACCATGGTGCGCATCTACTTCGCCTATGAAGAGGCCTGTCAGCGCGGTGGGCTGGTAGATTTTGGCGAGTTGCTGCTGCGCGCCCACGAACTTTGGCTGAATAACGACAGTATTCTGGCCCACTACCGCCGGCGTTTCCCCCATATCCTGGTGGATGAGTTCCAGGATACCAACACGATTCAATACGCCTGGTTGCGCCTGCTCGCTGGGGAGCAGTGCCATATCACCGCTGTGGGTGACGATGACCAGTCCATTTACGGTTGGCGCGGCGCCAAGATCGAGAATATCCAGCACTTTTCTACAGATCTGCGTGAAGTGCAGACGGTGCGCCTGGAACAGAATTATCGCTCCACTTCCACTATTCTGAACGCCGCCAATGCGGTGATCGCTAATAACAGCGGTCGTCTGGGCAAGGAGTTGTGGACCAAGGGTGAAGAAGGCGAGCCTATCGCCGTCTACGCCGCCTACAACGAGCAGGATGAGTCGCGCTTTATCGTCGAGCGTATCAATGACTGGGTGCGCGATGGCAATCGCCGTGACAGCATTGCCATCCTCTACCGCTCCAACGCCCAATCCCGGGTGCTTGAAGAGGGGCTATTGCGCGAACAAGTACCCTACCGCATCTACGGTGGCCAGCGCTTCTACGATCGCCTGGAAATCAAAAATGCCCTGTCCTATCTGCGCCTGATCAGCAATCGCAATGATGACACCGCCTTTGAGCGGGTGGTAAATACCCCCACTCGTGGCATTGGTGCACGCACGGTGGAGATGGTGCGCTCCTATGCCCGCGAGCAGGGCTGCTCCCTGTGGCAGGCGGCCAAGCTGATGTTGCAACAGCGGGTTCTGGCTGCGCGCGCCGGTAATGCTCTGCAGAGCTTTCTGGATCTGATCAACCAGCTGGCTGCAAATGCGGAAGAGAAAGAGCTGGATGCCATTGCTGAGGATGTGATCGAGACTAGCGGCCTGCTGGAATTCCACGGCAAAGAAAAAGGTGAGAAGGGCCAGACACGAGTGGAGAACTTGCAGGAATTGGTCACTGCTTGTCGCTCTTTTGCCGGTGTGGACCTGCCCGAGGGCGAGGAAGATGAGGAGGAAATCCCTCTTCTTAACCAGTTCCTCGACAGCGCCGCCCTCGATGCCGGTGAAGGTCAGGCGGATGAGTTTGAAGATGCCGTCCAGCTGATGACCCTGCACTCCGCCAAGGGCCTGGAATTTCCTTTGGTGTTTATGGCGGGCGTGGAGGAAAACCTGTTCCCCCACAAGATGTCTACACAGGAGCCCGGCCGCATGGAGGAAGAGCGACGTCTCTGCTACGTGGGTATCACCCGCGCCATGCGTAAGCTGTATATTACCTACGCGGAAAACCGGCGCCTATTTGGCAGCGAGACCTACAACAGTCCATCTCGCTTTATCGGTGAGATTCCGCCAAATTTGGTGCACGAAGTGCGCTTGAAGACCGAAATTTCCCGTCCCCTCTACCAGGCGGATTACGGTAAGGTGGGCCAGTTTTCCGACCCGGCGCCAGACTTCGATGATTTACCACCATTGGCACTGGGTGGCCGGGTTGAGCATGCCAGATTCGGCGAGGGCACCGTAGTACAGTTCGAAGGTAATGGCCCCCGTGCGCGTGTACAAGTGAATTTCGATGATGCTGGCAGTAAATGGCTGGTAGTGGCTATGGCTAAGCTGCAGCCTTTATAGATTGTTTGCTTTGGTAAAAACCAAGTCAGATTAGAAATTTTTCTACACTGATTTCGGTTTTTCCCAAAATCCCGACCATTTAAAAAAGATCATTTATCGATGATCAGCGCCTTACAAGAAAAAAGATAATTAAAAGCGATGAAAAAAGTTAACTGGTATCCCGCTATTATTTTGGGCCTACTGGCCCTACTTGTTGTTACCTTTGCTGCATTGGTCACTTCCCGCGTAGCACAGGGCCCTGCACAAAACTTTTCCGATAATGGCAATAAAGAATTGTTCGAGTGGAAGCTTGTCACCACTTGGCCAAAAAATTTCCCCGGCCTAGGCCAGGCCCCAGAGCGCTTTGCAAAAAATGTTGAGTTGATGTCCTCCGGCCGCCTCAAAATTAAAGTTTATGGTGCGGGTGAGCTGGTACCCGCTCTAGGTATTTTTGGTGCGGTATCTGAGGGCGCTGCACAGATGGGACACGGTGCCGCCTATTATTGGAAAGGCAAGATTCCAGCGGCCCAGTTTTTTACTGCGGTACCGTTTGGTTTAAACGCACAGGAAATGAATGGCTGGCTGCACCACGGTGGCGGTTTGGAACTCTGGAAAGAGATTTATGAACCGTTCAATCTGATCCCCCTGGCCGGTGGCTCTACTGGGGTACAGATGGCGGGTTGGTTTAACAAACCGATTAACTCTGTTAAGGATTTGCAGGGCTTAAAAATGCGAATTCCCGGTCTGGGCGGTGAAGTATTAAACCGGGCCGGCGGTACCGCTGTGACTATTCCCGGTGGTGAGCTTTATACCGCGCTGCAGACTGGTGTTATTGATGCGACCGAGTGGGTTGGACCTTACAACGATCTCGCTTTCGGTTTCCATCAGGTTGCCAAGTACTACTACTATCCCGGCTGGCATGAACCCGGCTCAATGATGGAATTTATCGTCAATAAAAAAGCCTTTGAGAAATTGCCCAAAGACCTACAGGCTATTGTGCGCGTGGCTGCCCGCGAAGCAAACCAGGATATGTTGGATGAGTACACCGCTCGTAATAATCGCGCCCTGCGTGAGCTGGTGGAAACACACGGAGTCAAAGTTAAGCGTTTGCCAGATGATGTGCTTGCCCATTTAAAGCAGATCAATACTCAACTGATGCAAGAGACCGCAAATAAGGACCCAGAATTTGCGCGTATCTATAAAGCCTTTAAGGATTTTGAGCGGGATGTGCGGCCCTATCACCAGATAAGTGAAGAGGCTTATTACCAGGCGCGGGAACTTGATGGAGAAAGCAAGAAACAGGAATAAAAGGCAGAATTAATATCATAGAAGGGAAACTGGTTTAAGGCAGTTTCCCGAAATAGTTTTGCAAGTCGTTTCAGGGCAGCGGTCTGGTATGCCCTCTATCGTCGATAGCGACAAAAACAAACTCACCCTCGGTGACCTTTACCTGCTCACCAGAGTCCACCCGTGTCAGCCATACCTCAACCATTGTCCTAATAGAGGAACGCCCTACCTCTATAGCTTCGGCATAGCAGCTGACCGTAGAGCCAACCGGAACCGGGCGTAAGAACACCATACTGCCGACCGCTACGGTAGTTACCCTGCCGCGTGCAATGCTTTGGGCCAAGATTGCTCCAGCCAGGTCCATTTGCGACATCAGCCAACCAGCGAATACATCCCCCTGGGGGTTGGTATCACGGGGCATAGCCAGGGTTTGCAGGGTAAGCGTGCCTGTTGGTTGCGGGTTTTCATCAAGGGCTGAAAGTGCGGACATCGACTACTCACAGATTGTTAGAGTTATTGGTTTCCACCTGAGGGAAGGTGGCGCATTCTAGCACAAATTGAGTAGTATTTGACCAGTACTTGTCTGAGTTTTTCCAACGAAAACGAGGGAAGTTTTTCCCAGCCACCCCCCTAGGTGGCCGGGAAATTAGTGACAAGAGCCCTAAAGTGTCTCTATTGCCAACAGATTGTCGTCCGGGTTTTTGTCGATCATCTTGATATAGGGATCAAAGCCAGCAATGCTCGGCTTGCCCTTCACCTCAAACTCCAGCAGGGTGGTCTCTTCACTGATCTGCTGTTTGGTCAAGTAGAGCACATTGTCTGAACTGGCGTTCTTGTCGGGATCTTCTGCAAAAATCGCAACATCTATCCAGTTATTGATGGGAATTTCTTGCTCCTGTCCATCCCCTTCGGCTTCATATTTGTGCGCTTCCAGCTCCAGTAATACGCGATAATTGCCGTTCTCCAACAGCTCATAGCTGGCATTTGCGACTTTGAGATCAAAGAGGACTACTCGCTCCAGCATATCGGTGATCAGCTCTTGCTGGGGTGGTTCGGCGTGGGCTCGGAGTCTTGCCACTAAATCCATGCTGGTGGGATAGGGATCACTGGAGAAGCCTTTTTCTTTTAACAGGGAGGCCAAAGCCGCATTGACGGCATCTTCACCCATCGCATCCTTAAGGGCGTACATCGCTAGCGAGCCCTTGTCGTAATGGATATAGGTCTGGTTTTCGTTGCGAGATAAAGGTAACTCCTCAAGTAACTCGGTACCCCGAGCGCTAAGGTAGCCATCCAGCTCATATTTGAGGAAACGACGCATTTTTTCAGGGCCGTATTCCCGCTCCATCACCATTAGTGCTGAGTACTGCGCCAGGGTTTCAGACAGTAGAGTCGCTCCCTGTACATTGGCGCCAATCAATTGATGCGCCCACCACTGGTGCGCCACCTCGTGGGCGGTTACATAGAAGACGTAATCAATCTCATCCGGGTCCCGCAGATCGGCGACAAAACCGATAGATTCAGAGAAAGGTACGGTGTTGGGGAATGCCTGGGCAAAGGATTCATAGCCTGGGAACTCGACGATACGCAGTTGGCGATACTGATAAGGGCTGAATGCCTCACTGAAATACTCCAGGGACTTTTTCACCCCCTCAACCATACGATCTATGTTGTAGTCGTGGGGCTTGTGGTGGTAGACCTCAATGGCAACGTCCTGCCACTTATCTTTGACCACTGTGTAGTCCGCTGAAAGGTAGGAAAAAAAGTTGTGAATGGGCGCGTCCATCTTGTAATGAAAATAATGGCGCTCTCCCTCCTGCCAGTCTTTTTGTAGGTAGCCGGGGGCCAGTGCTATCTGTCCCAAGGAAGTACTGACGGTGGTTTCAAAGTTGATCCAGTCGGAGTCGCTGCGAAGATAGGATTTTCGGTAGTGCTCTTTGTCCTCTAGTTTGGGCATACGCTGCGGCGGCGGTAGATCGTGCTTTTTACGCAGGTGACGATCAGTCAACTCAAAATTGCTGTTGTAACCGATAAAGGGCAGCGCTTCGTAGTTATTAAAGAAGGTACCGTTCTGCACCAAGGTGGTGGAGGAGCCGGAGTTCATAAAGCCGCGATTGATCCTGCTCAGATCAAACTCCAGCGTGAGGGACTGGCCGGGTTCAAGTGGGCGATCCAGCTCGAAGAAATAGTGTCCGAACTGCTCGTCCTTTTCGCGTAACTTGGCCTGATTTAGGGATAACTGGTTAACTGTAAGGCCGCGATCCAGCCCTATAACTACCTCATCAATCGACTCCTCACGCTTGTTAACCAGGAAATAGCGGCCGCGCACTTCATAGCGGCGTTCATTGGGGAAGATATCCACATCCACTTTGACATCGGTGATATGTGGTGCGAGTTTATCCTCCAGGGCCTTGTATTTCTTCTCATAGTCTGCAGCCAGTCGCTCACGATCCTTGCTGGTTTCGTAGTGATTGAGAATATTGGTGTTGTAGAAAATAAAGGCGCCCGTGCCGATAAACAGTAGCAGGGTTGTGGAGGCAGTTAATCGACTGGAAAGCCCCAGTTGGAAGCGCAGGGCTTTGACCCGGCTAGTTAGAGGAGCCAGGGTTCCGCGCTGCCAGAGCCCGTAACTCAAGATGGCCAGTATCAGGCTGAAGCTGATCCAATATAACGCAAACCAAGCCCGACCCTGATCAAAGTGACCATAACCATTCATGTCCGAGTAAGGTGCGGCGTTCCAGTCTGCAAATTGATAGAGGTTGTGTTCGAACCCAAGGCCATCAAGGACACTGGAGCTAATTAAGTAGCCCACCATCAGTAGCATGCCGAGGAATTTATTGCGGGTTATCACCTGGGCAAAGATTGATAGGACTGCCATCAAGTAAAACGGCAGCGCAAACTGATACCAGAGTCCGTAAAAATACAGTCCAGGCTCAAGAGTTGTATATCCCTTGCCCAGCTGTACAGCCACAGTGGTAAGCATGCAGGCTATCAGGATACCGGCCAGAACCACCAGCATTGCAATAAACTTGCTCGCTACGAAAATCCAGCTGGGTGTGGGCACGGCATCCATAATTTCATGGCAACCGGCCTGGCGTTCTCGCCACACCAATTCAGCCCCATAGTAGATCAGAATAATCAACATGATGAGGCTAAAAGCACCTTCTATCAGACTGACCATAGAACGAGTCACCGGGTATACCGAGGTGCCAAATACTGCCTCCAGGCTCAGGGATGCGCCCAAGACATTCAGAACACCCAGTGCCAGGATTACCCAAAAAGCTAGGCTTTTTACTACTGCTTTTACTTCAAAACCGCAGCGTATACGGAATTGTTGCCAAACCGTGGCTGCCCCAAAGTTTGGAGTAATTCGCGGTAGGGGCTTGATGTACCGAGGTATCTCACTATCTGCAGCTTCTGTGGTGCGGCGGCGCGACCAGAGAGGTTTACGTTCGGCAAATGAAAAGCATTTATAGCCTAAGCCGATAAATAATAAGCTGGCGCCCAGCCATAGTAAGCGGTTGATTAGAAAGTTTCCCTCTAGTGTGATCATAGAGGTATTGCGATCGAAAGCGGTCCAGTAGCGAGTTGTCTCCTGGAAGGCGGCGATACCAAAGGGGTCAGCCAGTGCGGCAGCACTTCGATAGGCGGGTTCATCCATGATTCCCTGGCTGGTGAAATAGAGTATCAGGAAGGCGATCAACCCCAGGTAAGTGGCCATCATGCTGCGAGTTATGGCTGCCAGGCTAAAAAACATGGCGCTGCAAAACAGCATGGTGGGAAAGATAAGTATGAATAAGGTTTGCAGGTAGTGGGATATTTGAGTGGGGCCCAAGCGCTCTGGGTCTAGCCAAGGCATCCATGAACCGAACAACATACCAAGCGCCGTAGATGAGAAAGCCAGGAAGGCCACGGCGAATGATCCTGTGAAGCGCCCCAATAAATAATCACGCTTGCTGATAGGGGTACTGAAGACAATACCTTCCATTTTCATATCGCGATCACGCAGCACCGGATTGGCTGCGAAGGCGGCAGTGATAAAAATACTGAAAACGCACATTACTAACAGGGTTAGCATAATCGCGTAGGGAGAGTTGATCAGGGTGCTACCTCCACCGCCGCCGATCTGTATATTGTCGACGGTCATAGCACCAAAAGTCAGTAGAAAAAATACCAGGCTGGTCACATAAAACAGTGGCTGGCGCAACTGGTAGTGAAATTCAAACTTAGCAACCGATAAAAACATTTCGAAATCCCCCCATCTCAAGCGGCGTTAGCCACTTGAGCTTTTTTACTGCTAAACAGGGTGGAGAAGTAGACATCTTCAAGGTCCGGTTGCAGCTGCTCAAAGCCTACTGCCGGTTGGGTATCTGCCAGCGCATGCACAACATGGCGCCCGGCTAATAAACGAGTGGAAATCACATCAAAATTATTGTGGCATTCTTCCAGCTCAGATTTATCGACGGTGCGCCGCCATACACGTCCTTGCAATTTAGAGATAAGTTCTTCGGGTTTACCTTGGGCCACAATTTGACCTGCGGCCAGGATCGCCATATTGGGGCACAGATCGGCAACATCTTCGACAATATGGGTGGAAAGAATTACCACTACGTTCTCGCCAATTTCGCTAAGCAGGTTGTGAAAGCGATTGCGCTCCTGAGGGTCGAGACCAGCGGTAGGCTCGTCGACAATAATCAGGCGTGGGTCACCGATCAGGGCTTGGGCAATACCAAAGCGCTGGCGCATACCCCCAGAGTAACCGCTTAGGTTTTTTTTGCGATCCTTAAATAAATTTGTCTGGTGCAGTAATTCAGCCACCATTTCGCGACGCTCTTTGCGATTACTAATACCTTTTAGAACTGCCATATGATCGAGCATATCTTCAGCACTGATTCTCGGATAAACCCCGAAATCCTGTGGTAGATAACCCAAGGTGCTGCGAATTTTCTGAGGGTTACTGGCCACATCGATACCATCAAAAGTGATGGAGCCGCTGTCTGCAAATTGCAGCGTGGCGATAGTACGCATTAAAGAAGACTTGCCGGCACCATTGGGGCCGAGCAATCCGAACATACCCTTGGGAATATCCAATTTGACGTTTTTAAGCGCATGCACGCCGTTATCGTAGGTCTTGGAAAGGCTGGTAATATTTAGCATTTTTTAAATCCTTTTTAATTTTTTATTCGTGCTTGGATATCGATAGCAGTGTTTAATTCCTTTTGATGGATCTATTTTTAAGGAGAGATATCCACAGAGGTTTATTGAAGGTCTGGCGAGCAAATTAAAAAATTTAATGCCAATTTAGCAGGTGCTGGTGACTTGCCGTAGGGAATCAAGATGTGCCGATGAATTTAAGGGGCGAAGGGTTTATTAAGTTTCAATGTTAGTACGATCGTTTTGGGCTGGATCCAATCGGTAGCGATACAAGGTCTTATCACTACCGATCGTTGTCTTTTGGGTTAATTCTGAACCACCCCCGGCAACCAAGTCACCAGAGCAGGCCAGAGTGCTAGGAGGCACAAAATCAACAGCTGAATAGCGATAAATGGCATAACGCCGCGATAGATAGCGGAAGTGGCCACTGAACTTGGCGCAACGCCGCGAAGATAAAACAATGCAAATCCAAAGGGTGGAGTAAGGAAGGAAGTCTGCAAGTTGATTGCAATCATGATGCCCAGCCAAATCGGGTCCACACCCATCGCCAACAACACCGGCCCAACAATGGGCACCACCACAAAGGTGATCTCAATAAAGTCGAGAATGAAACCGAGCAAGAAGATCACCAGCATGACCAGCAAGGTCGCACCAATAACACCCCCAGGCAGACTGTGGAAAATACTGGTGACAAGTTCTTCACCGCCATATCCACGGAAGACCAGTGAGAACAATGAAGCACCAATAAGAATGGCAAACACCATCGCGCTTACCTGTAGAGTGCTGCGACCCACCTCCCCCGCTTGCGCCCAATGCAGAGCACCGCGACTGTAAGCCAGTAATCCTGCGCCTAGAGCACCGACGGCGGCGGCTTCTGTAGGCGTTGCGGCACCGGTAATAATTGACCCCAGCACTAATAGCATCAAAGCGATAGGAGGAAAAAGGCTACTCAGTAGCGGCCAAACTTCCAGAGGTTGCTGCTGCGCGGTCTTGGCCTTACTCGGAGAACGGCGCGCCACAAACAATAGATAAACAATGTAGGCTGCTACCAGCAATAGGCCGGGAATAATGGCACCGATAAAAAGGTCACCAACGCTGACCGGCTTGGGGTTAAAAATACCTGCGGATAGTTGTGCCTGCTGGTAGGCGTTGGAGAGAGTATCCCCAAGCAGCACCAGAGCAATAGAGGGGGGAATAATCTGCCCGAGGGTGCCGGTGGCGCAGATGGTGCCGGTGGCGAGCTTTGGGGAGTAGCCCTGCTTCAACATAGAGGGCAGGGACATTAATCCCATAGTCACCACGGTGGCGCCCACAATACCGGTACTAGCGGCCAGAAGTGCGCCGACGACCACTACAGAAATGGCCATACCCGCCGGCGCGCCCATAAATACTTTGGTCAGATTGACCAACAAGTCTTCGGCGATTTTTGCTCTCTCGAGAATGACTCCCATCAAGACAAAGAGCGGCACGGCAACCAGGGTGCCGTTTTGCATAATGCCGTAGAGGCGGTCGGGGAAGGCACGCAGTAGCTCGGCATCGAAAGCGCCATACACGATACCCAACCCGGCGGTGATTAGGGCCGTACCGGCGAGCGTGAAAGCTACCGGGTAACCGAACATCAGTAGCCCGCAAACGGCGGCAAACATCAATAGAGGTATCAGCTCGATCATGCCTCTGCCTCCTCCACCTGCTTGAGCAATCGTGGTTTCGCTACAGATTCGCTTACCGGGCTTGAAACCTCCATAAGCTGTAGCAGAGCACGAATAAACTGGGCGGTGCCGGCGAGACCGAGGGTTACTGCCGCGAGGGGAATCAGACTTTTCAGCAGGAAAACACCGGGAAGGCCGCCGGCATTGGCGCTCTCCTCAAGCACTGACCAACTATTCAGAGCAAACTGCCAGCTGCTCAGCAACATAAAAGTGCAGACTGGCAAAAGAAATAGCAGAAAACCTACAGCATTAACCCAAGCCTTGCCCCTGGGACCCATTCGCCGATAGAAGACATCGACACGCACGTGGGCGTCGCTTTGCAGGGCATAGGCCAGGCCCAACATAAAGGCGGCACCGTGCAGATAGATTACGGACTCCTGTAGCGCTATGGAGCCACTGTCGAACAGGTGGCGCAGAGCCACAACGCAGGACTGTATTAAGACCATGGCCCAGGTAAACCAGGCGAGCAGGTGGCCGGTGCGACTGGATAGACTCTCCAGTGCACGCGCTCCACGCATCAGAAATAGCATGGGGGCTTCTCTCTTTACATCTTATTGTTATCTCGTTTGTATGCAGGTTACCGCTTTGCCTGCCCGGGCACCAGCGGGGTAAATTTCCGGCTGTAACTTTTTTGTCATGTTTTATTCATAGAATCGTCATCCGTTGTTCCTAGCATCGCCGCGTGAAATAAAAAACACTCATCGGAGTTACACATGAACAAGCAAATTTTGGCTACTTCCCTGGCGGCATTGACCCTTGCCACCTCTCAGGTAGCCCTGGCGGCTCGCGACTACATCAGTGTTGTGGGTTCTTCCACTGTTTACCCTTTTACCACCACTGTGGCGGAGCGTTTCAGCCGTGCTACCCAGTTCAAGACTCCGGTAGTTGAATCCACAGGTACTGGCGGCGGCATGAAGCTGTTCTGTCAGGGCGTTGGTGAAAGCACTGCAGACATCACTGGTGCTTCCCGTCGCATTAAGCAGTCCGAGCTGGAGATGTGTAACGGCAACGGCGTTGATGTTGTGGAAGTACAGATTGGCTACGACGGCATCGTGCTGGCCAATGCGAAGAAAGCAACTCCTTTCAAGCTTTCCCGCAAAGATATTTTCCTGGCCCTGGCAAAAGAAGTACCGAACCCGGATGGTTCCGAAACGCTGGTAGCCAACCCTTACAAGACCTGGAAAGACGTAAACCCTGCGTTGCCCAATACCAAAATTGAAGTTTTGGGGCCGCCCCCCACTTCCGGTACCCGCGATGCCTTCGCGGAGCTGGCAATGGAAGGTGGTTGTAAGAAATTTGGCTGGATCAAGGCCATGAAGAAAAAAGACAAGAGCGCTTACAAGGCGATCTGTCACAACGTACGCGAAGACGGCGCTTATGTTGAAGCCGGTGAGAACGATAACCTGATAGTCAACAAGTTGGTTGCCAATCCGAATGCCCTGGGCATCTTTGGTTTCAGCTTCCTCGACCAGAATGCCGATAAAGTACAAGGCTCTTTGATCGAAGGACAGGCTCCGACTTTCGACTCTATCGCCGATCAGGGATATCCAGTTTCCCGCCCGCTGTTTATTTACGTGAAGAAGGCACATGCCGACGTAGTGCCAGGTATCAAGCAGTTCCTGGCGGAGTTCACTAATGAGCGCGCTTGGGGTGATGAAGGTTACCTGACTGACAAAGGTATGATCCCTTTGCCCCAAGAGAAACGCCAGAAAATTGCTACCGACGTTCGCAAGCTGAATGCCCTGAGCAATCTTGCTGCGAAGTAAATTTATCCTGGAGTAGTACAGTCAAAGGGAATTGACGGCCAAGCTCGAGAGGGCTTGGCCGTTTTTATGAAAGCCAAGTGGAAACACAGGGAAAAGTCGGGATAATGCCGACATCGACATTTTTAGCACGGTAATTCAATGCAAACCCCCACACTGTTCGCCCTTTTGCTGCTGTTGATTTTAGTGGCCTACGGTACCGGCTTTAGTCGTGCACTGAGTGCAGCGCGCAGCCGCGGAGGCCTGCGTAATCTGGCCTCACTGCCCAGCTATCATGGATTATTTACCGCGCTTTGGTGTGGTTTACCGGCACTTTTACTACTGGGTGCCTGGCTGATTTTTGATGATGCCATTATTCGCTCTATGGTGATGCACAGCATCGCCGACAAGCCCGATACCATTGCCGGGCAGAACCTGCTCTTTGCACAAATTCAAAATCTCGCCGCTGGCCATTTGGTGGGAGAGTCATCCCCACAGTTACAGTTGGCTGCCGAGCACCTCAGTCAGTTGCGCAATAATTCCAATACTCTACAGGCCTTTTTAAGCCTGGTATTGGCGGTGGGCCTGGGGGCATTTGCACTGTTGCGTTTTTCTCCGGAGCTGCGTGCCCGTGAGAAAGTGGAAAAAGTCCTGAAGGCTATTCTGATTACCTGTGCCTGCGCCGCGATTTTTACCACTGTGGGTATTTTGTTCTCGGTACTGTTTGAGTCGCTGCGCTTTTTCCAGTCGGTGCCAGTGACTGAATTCTTGTTCGGCCTGCATTGGAGCCCGCAGATGGCCCTGCGCGCCGATCAGGTTGGTTCCAGCGGAGCCTTTGGTGCGGTACCCCTGTTTACCGGCACCCTGATGGTTTCCGCAATCGCCATGTTGGTGGCGGTGCCTGTGGGCCTGATGGCCGCTATTTATCTGGCCGAGTACGCCAGCAAGCGCGTGCGCAACGTGGCCAAGCCTATTTTGGAAATTCTCGCCGGTGTACCCACCGTGGTATACGGCTTTTTTGCGGCACTGACTGTTGCCCCATTTATTCGCGACCTGGCCACCTCAATGGGTTTACAGGCCTCCAGTGAGAGCGCCCTGGCCGCTGGCCTGGTGATGGGGATTATGATTATCCCATTTGTCTCTTCATTATCTGACGATGTGATTAATGCAGTTCCGCAGTCCCTGCGCGATGGCGCTCTGGGATTGGGTTCAACCCAATCGGAGACCGTGCGCAAGGTGGTGATTCCCGCCGCCCTGCCGGGAATTGTCGGCGGTGTACTCTTGGCGGTATCTCGCGCAATTGGTGAAACCATGATCGTCGTGATGGCCGCGGGCCTCGCCGCCAACCTGACTGCGAACCCTCTGGATTCGGTCACCACTGTTACCGTGCAAATCGTGACGCTACTGGTCGGCGACCAGGAGTTTGACAGTCCCAAGACCCTGGCCGCATTTGCGCTTGGCCTGATGCTATTTATCTCCACTCTGGTGCTGAACTTTATCGCCCTGCACGTAGTGAAAAAATACCGGGAGCAGTATGACTAATCTCACCCAGACGCAGGTTCGTGAGCGCATCGAGAAGCGCCTCGCCAGCCGCCATCGCAAGGAAAAACTGTTTCGCGGGCTGGGCATTGCCAGTATCGCTTTCGGCATACTCGCGGTTGTCATTCTATTCAGCGATATTATCAGCAAGGGTAGCGGCGCCTTTGTGCAGACCGCCATTGAGCTGGAAGTGCACTACGATGCGCAGGTACTCGGTATTGAGAAGGTCGATGACGAGAGCCTTGCCTGGGCCAATTTCACTGGGGTG
Source organism: Microbulbifer mixtoriginis (SeqCode) (assembly GCF_052466715.1). Classification (NCBI taxonomy): domain Bacteria; kingdom Pseudomonadati; phylum Pseudomonadota; class Gammaproteobacteria; order Cellvibrionales; family Microbulbiferaceae; genus Microbulbifer; species Microbulbifer mixtoriginis (SeqCode). Next base: position 4,609,880 of record NZ_CP174288.1, read on the forward strand.
ATCCGCGCGGCGTTGCGCGAGCGTTTTCCCTCGGTGACTGGCCGCAGTGACAAGCGTGAGCTCTATAGCCTGGTCTCCTCGGGGGCACCCTTTAACCTGCGTGATCGCCTGGCTGCAAACCCAGAGCTACTGGGTAAGAGCGAGAAAGTATGGTTTGCCGCTGACGACGATGTGGATACTTTTGTTAAAAGCCTGAAGGATTCCAAAGAGGGCTTCCGCGGCCGCACATCCGAACAGAAAGCCGGCTGGATCGAACAGTTGCTACAAAGTGGCGAACTAAAGAAGCGTTTTAATACCACTTTCTTTACCAACGGCGATTCGCGCGAGCCGGAACAGGCAGGTATCCGCGCCGCTTTGATGGGCTCGCTATTTACATTGCTGGTGACTTTGGCGCTGTCTTTCCCAATCGGGGTGGCTGCCGCTATCTACCTGGAAGAATACGCGCCGAAGAATCGTTGGACCGATCTGATTGAGGTGAATATCAATAACCTCGCGGCGGTGCCGTCCATTGTATTCGGCTTGCTGGGGCTGGCGATCTTTATCAACTTTTTTGAGTTGCCGCGCTCAGCGCCTCTGGTTGGCGGTCTGGTACTTACCCTGATGACGTTGCCGACAATTATTATTTCCAGCCGTGCGGCGTTGAAGGCGGTGCCGCCTTCGATTCGCGAAGCGGCGATGGGCATGGGTGCCTCGCGTATGCAGGTGGTTTTCCACCATGTATTGCCGTTGGCCATGCCCGGTATGCTCACCGGTGCGATTATTGGAATGGCCCAGGCCCTGGGTGAGACCGCGCCCCTTCTGATGATCGGTATGGTTGCCTTTATTGTGGATGTACCCGGCGGAGTTACCGATCCGGCCACGGTATTGCCGGTACAGATTTTCCTCTGGGCCGACAGCCCAGAGCGCGCCTTTGTGGAGCGTACCTCTGCAGCCATTATGGTGCTGCTGAGTGTATTGATTCTTATGAATACCAGTGCAGTAATGCTGCGCAAGAAACTTGAGCGCCGCTGGTAACAGCGCGGATAATCGGAAAACAGGATTATTTATGAGTACCATGACCCTGGATGCCGCCGGACATTCTGAAGCGGCGCAACCCGAACTGACCGGTGAAAAAATGGCAGTGAGCCAAGCCGAGGTGCGGAAAACAGTGGGCCAGCCCTTCACTGATACCGCCAAGTTACGCATGCGCAATGTGAATGTGTTCTACGGTGAAACCCAGGCTATTCACAATGTGGGCCTGGATATCGGCCGCAATGAAGTTGTGGCGATGATCGGCCCATCCGGTTGTGGTAAGTCCACTTTCCTGCGCTGCCTCAACCGCATGAATGACACCATCGAAGGCTGTCGGGTGGAAGGCGAACTGAGCCTGGATGGCGACCCCATTTATGGTCCCAAGGTGGATGTTGTGCCTTTACGCGCTCGGGTGGGGATGGTGTTCCAGAAGCCCAATCCCTTCCCCAAGTCTATCTATGAAAATGTGGCCTACGGCCCCAAAATCCACGGGATCGCCAGCCGCCGCGCCGACCTGGATGAAATTGTGGAAAACAGCCTGCGCCGCGCCGGCCTCTGGGATGAAGTTAAGGACCGTTTGGACAAGCCGGGCACCGGCCTGTCTGGCGGTCAGCAGCAGCGTCTGTGTATCGCCCGAGCCATTGCCGTGAGCCCTGAGGTTATCCTGATGGATGAGCCCTGCTCCGCCCTGGACCCTATTGCCACTGCGCGTATTGAGGAACTGATCGATGAGCTGCGCGAGAACTACACTATTGCCATCGTGACCCATTCCATGCAACAGGCGGCCCGCGTTAGTCAGCGCACGGCTTACTTTCACCTGGGGCACCTGGTTGAAGTCAACGATACAGAGACCGTGTTCACCAATCCGGAGCACGAACTAACCGAAGCCTACATTACCGGCCGCTTCGGCTAAGCCAATCTTGCTCCGAGGGATAACTATGGAAATGCACTTCGATCAGCATATCTCCCGCCAGTTCAATGAGGACCTGGAGGGAATCAAGACCGAGATGTTGGAAATGGGCGGCATGGTCGCCCGCCAAGTAGCCGATGCCGTCGATGCTCTGTCGAATGCCGATAGCCAGCTCGCCGAGGAAGTCCTGCGCGTCGAAGAGGAAATCGACAAGTGCGAGATGGCCTTGGACGAGCACGCGACTTTAATCATCGCCAAGCGCCAGCCCGCCGCTTCGGATCTGCGTATGGTGATGTCGGTAACCCGTATCGCCCGCGACCTGGAACGTATCGGTGATGAGGCCAGCAAAATCGCGAAAATGGCGATTGCCCTGACCGATGAAGGCACCTCACCGCGCGGCTATACCGAGATACGCCATCTGGCAAATGCTGTACGCAAAATGCTCAACGACGCCCTGGATGCCTACACTCGTTTCGATGTGGAGTCCGCATTGCGCACCCTCGCCGAGGATGAACAGGTGGACATGGATTACCGCACCGCCGTCCGTGAGCTGGTGACTTATATGATGGAAGATCCGCGCAGTATTTCCCGCGTCATTAATGTGCTGTGGACACTGCGCTCACTGGAGCGTATCGGTGACCACGCCAAGAATATTTGTGAGCAGGTAGTCTACTTGGTGGAGGGGGCGGATATTCGCCACGGCCACGAGAGGAATTTGAATTTAAGGAAATCCTAAGTTTCCTCAGCCAAAGAAAGGTCGCTCATAGCGGCCTTTTTTATTGCAGGCAGATTTTAGGAACTTGAAATATTTAGAGGCTTGGCGATGAAATATATTTTTGAAGTTCAAATCAAGGAAGGTTTCACAGCGGAAGAATACGCCGACGCCTGGGTACGCGCGTCTCAACTAATTCAGCAAGCACCTGGAGCTATGGGCACAGAACTTTTACAAAAGATCGGTGATGAAAATAGCCTCATAGCGATAGCCACTTGGCAAAGCAAAACAGAACGCGATGCTATGCAGGCTGAACATACGTTTACGATTGATAAAATTATTCAAAGCGTGGCTCCTTTTGTGGGTATACGACCTTTAGGAGAGTTTAAAGAGTTTAGAGAGGTAGTAGCTTCTTCTGCTGGTGATGAACTTTCTTAAGGGTGCCTTGTCTTATATGAATAGAAACTGAATAAGTTAGATTTTTAAAAACAAAAAAACAGTAAATTTTACTCGCTCACTGAATGAGTATTTAAAGTACTTGATTACGGAGGATTACATCTAGGTACAATACCTTTTATTCTGTCTATCCTCTGTTCTTACTCCCTTCATCGCAAAGTCTTCTCAAACTAACTTTGTGTAATTAACTGTTGTTGCAGACAAAAAATCTTTTGTTACAATCCGCATCCCAATTTGGATCCCTACGTTAACGAAGGATTTTGATATGAGATTCAAGCTCGCAGCTCTTCCTCTGATGCTTCTTGCGGCTACTGCAGCTGCTGAGGAATACAACTCTATTTCTACACTTGGATATTCCAACCTCGATTTTGATGGTGCTGATGGAAATCAGTTCGGTGCAGAAACTACTTATTATTTTGGCGGTAAAGAGGCATTAGGACCACTTAAAGAATTTGAGTACATAAATAAGGTCAGTAATGTTTCCGCAGCTTTTCTTCACTACGATGTAGAAAGTGAAGATCTTGATAGTGTTGCTATTGCTGGTGAGTATTTTGCCAATAATGGTTTAGTTTTTGGAGTCAGTGTTGCTCACGTTGATGATGTGGACTCAGATACTTTATCTCTTGGTTATCTGTTTACTCCAAATTTTTTGGTGAAGTTGCATCATGAGGAAAATGATTCTAAAGATGAGACTTATATTGAGGCAAGATACAACTATCAGCTAAGTGGTACCGATTATATCGGTTTTGATTTTGTCACTGATGAAGAGTTTGATGGAAGAATTTTTTCTTCTAAGTATTTCGCGAGTTTTGGTAATGATCAATATCTATCTGCTGAGTTAGTCTACGCTAATCTTGACGAAGCCGATGATTACTGGCAAATAGGTGGAGATTACTATTTCACTTCGAATACTTCTTTTGGTGTGAAGTTTGATGAGAATGATGACTATAAAGTAGCTTTTTCGCACTTCTTTAGTAGAAACATCGCTGTTGAGGCTGCTTATAGCACTATCTTCGCGGAAGGTATGAACTTGCGTAGCTTTGGTAATGAAGTCTATGCTGCTGGTGCAAATTTTGATGTAGATGTTGATAAATTTGAGCTAGGCTTGACTGTTCAGCTGTAATTGAGAGCTAAAAAAGGCTACTTGTAAGTAGCCTTTTTTAAAAACTTTCCGGAAAGTTGGATCTAAACTTTTTCTGTCAATGCTTGCATCCGCGCCTGCGCCTTAGAACCAATATTACCCCCAGCCAGAGCCGCAGTCTGGTAGTGTTTGAAAGCACTTTGCTTATTTCCCCGCTTTTCATACACCTCGCCCAGATAGAAGTGCGCGTAAGCTGTTTCCAAATAACGTAGAGAGCGGTTTAAGTCTCTCTCCGCAGCGGTGTAATTTTTAAGTTGTGCACTCATCATGCCGCGTTTTAACCAGTGGGAAAACAGTGCAGGGTTTTTCTGTACGGCACGGTCGTAGGCCTGATGGGCTTTATCAAATTGTTTTTTCTGGGCGAGCAGATCTCCTTCTAGTGCGAAGAAAGAGGCTTCTTTTGGTTGTTGCTTCTGTGCCTTTCGCACCAAATTCAGTGCCGTATCAAACTGCTTTTTATTTGCTGCTTTTAGCGCATCATCATAATTTTCATAGGCATCGGCATCGCGTTTTAGTTGCGCTATGGCCTTTTGATAGGCATCGCGGTTGGTGACCCCGTTCTTGGGCAGTGAATTGCTGTGCTCAATATTGGCGCTGACGCGGGACTGTGATGGGGGGTGGCTGGCGAAAAGGGCTTCCAGGCCATTACTTTGGCGCCCCTTCGAGAGTTCAACGAACTTGCGTTGCAGACGCACGGCGCCTTGGGGATCATAGCCGGCGGCAGCCATATATTTCATGCCGTATTCGTCGGATTCCAGTTCATTGCCGCGGCCATAGCGAGCGATATAGGCGGAACCTCCCAGCTGGCTGCCGGTAGAGATAAGGTCCGCATAGGCGGATTCCTTGGTGGCCGCACCGAGAACTGCCAGTCCGGCCCCGAGTACCTGTTGCTGTGACATGGCGGTGGCGGAGTGGCGGGCGGCGGCATGGACAATTTCGTGGCCGAGTACAGCGGCCAGCTCTGCCTCATCCTCAAGCAGGACCAGTAAGCCCCGGTTAATAGCGATTTTGCCACCGGGAAGTGCCCAGGCGTTGGGAACGGAGTTATTCAATACTACAAATTCGTAGGGCAGCTGCGGCTGGTCCGAGACACTTGCCAGTTTCTGCCCAACCCGGTCCACATACTCCTGCAAGTTGGAATCTATGGTGTACTTACCGCCCTGTTGTTGCTGGTTGATAGGGTATTGCTGCTGCCCTAAATTCAATTCCTGCTGGGCCGATACCAGAGAGAATTGTTGCTCTCCGGTCACTGGATTGGTGACACAGCCACTGATAATAGAGGTTGCCGTCAACGCCACTGCGGCGAAGAAAGCCTGGTTACGCGAGATCATTGCTTGCCTCCCTGTATAATGCCGATTATTCAACGATCACCCATTGTACACAGTCGGGGAATAGAGGTTATGACGGCACTTCAGGTAATAGAGTTATTTGCGGGCACCAACCCCGATGGCGAGCCGGTGGTAGAGCGCTTACAGGTACGAGTCAATGAGGACGACAGTTGCCAGCTGGTACGTTCTCCCGCATTTATTAAAGGCATCGCCAGTGGCGATTGCATTAAAGTGGATAAAGATACCCAGCAATTTGAGCTGGTTAAGCGCTCCGGTAATCTGGCGATCCGTGTTTTCTGTCGCGGCGATAGCGCCGAACTCTCCGACCGCTTGAGCCCGCAGCTAGAGAAACTTGGAGGGGAGCTGGATCTGGAAGTTCCACGCATGCTGGTTTACAGCATCCATGTCAGCTGTGGTTTCGATAAGATTGAGGAAATTCTCAATAGTATCTGTGATGGTGCCAACAGTGCCTGGTACTACGGCAATGTCTACGATCCGAAGGATGGCCAAACACCCCTCAACTGGTGGCAGGATATATTGAAGCCCGAATAGAGCAGTGCCCCGGTCCTAGCGGTTGGGCTCAAATAGAAAGCGAAGCAGCATAAGTAAGGCACCCGATGTTAATAGTGATTTCTCCAGCCAAGACGCTGGATTACGAGAGCGAAATACCCACACTGGAAACCACTCAGCCAGACTTTCTCAAGGAGTCAGCGGCATTAATTGGCGAACTGCGTGATCTGAGCCCACAGCAGATCTCCAGCTTGATGAAGATTTCCGACAAGCTCGGTGTGTTGAATTACGACCGCTTTCAAGACTGGAAACGCCCTTTTACAAATAAAAATGCGCGCCCGGCCCTACTCGCCTTTAAGGGGGATGTTTATACCGGCCTGGCTGCTGAAACTATGGGCAAGCGCGATTTCAGTTATGCGCAAAAGCATTTGCGAATGCTCTCCGGTCTCTATGGCCTGTTGCGCCCGCTGGACCTGATGCAACCCTACCGCCTGGAAATGGGCACCAGGTTTGAAAACAGTCGCGGTAAAAATCTGTATGAATTTTGGGGAGAGCAAATTACTGAGACGCTCAATGCCCAGTTGCATGCGCTGAAGAGCCGGGAATTGGTCAACCTTGCCTCTAATGAGTACTTCAAGGCGGTAAAGCCCAAGGCGCTCGATGCAGAGGTCATTACCCCCCATTTTAAAGATCTAAAAAATGGTCAGTATAAGATGATCAGCTTCTTTGCCAAGAAAGCGCGGGGCATGATGAGCCGCTGGGCGATTGAGCAGCGGGTGAAGAAAGCGGAGGAGCTTAAGGGCTTTGATGTAGCTGGCTATACCTATAACTTGGGTATGTCTAATGAGCGCGACTGGGTTTTCACTCGGGATGAGCAGCAATGAGCGATACCAGCCTGCCGGATGCACCGGCTTGTGCGCGTAATCGCGATCCAATTCTTACTCATCTGCGCCGCCTGCTGGATGGTAGCCATAAGGTATTGGAGGTGGGGAGCGGCACAGGCCAGCACGCGGTCTTTTTTGCACCGCGCCTGCCCCACTTAATTTGGCAGACCTCGGAGCGGGCGGAAATGCTGCCCGGTGTGCGAGCCTGGTTGGCGCGTGCGCCCGCACAGAACTTGCGCGAACCTCTGACTCTGGATGTCGATGCGCCCTGGCCAGCGCTGAATTTCGATGCGGTGTTTACCGCGAATACCCTGCATATTATGTCGAGGGAGTCAGTACAGCGATTCTTTCACAAACTGCACACTCTGTTAGAACCCAATGGCTTGCTGGTTGTATATGGACCCTTCAAGATTGATGGCAGTTTTATCGGGCCCAGCAATGCGGATTTCGATACCTACCTCAAAGAGCGCAACCCCGATAGCGGTATCCGTGATCTGGAGTGGTTGGATCAATTGGCCAGTAATGTCGGCATGCGTCGGGAAGAACTAAATTACCTGCCAGCGAACAACCAGCTGGTCGTTTGGCGTAAATACGATAACAAGGAGTGATTATGCCCGTTTGGTTTGAAGTGTCTGTTGTTGTAGCGTTTGCCATTGCTGCTGTATTTTTTTTCGCCAAATATCGTGAAACCGCTGCAGCCCTGCATGAAAGCGAGCGCATGAAAACGCGTCTCTCCAATGACCTGAATCGCTATAAAGATGTGCCGCGGCTGCGCGCTCTGCGCGATGCCTTGGTGGGAAACAAGCCTCTGCCTGTGGATGACAATGGCAATGAGCACCTGTTGTTACGAGATGGGGATTTAAAGTTGCACCACCTGATCCTGCGCCGGGAGAGCACCCCGGTGCACGATGAAGAAGAGGCCACCTATATCAAAAATGGTGAGCCGGTAAAGCTGCCGGAATTTGAATAGTTTTATCATTGAGGGGGTGGATCAGGAATCCGCGCCCTCGGTCTCCATTAGTTCCCGAGAGGGGCTCTCTTCCAGCTTGGTAGAGGGGAAGTGCAGGGTGAAAGTACTGCCCTGGGCTGGGACACTGTGCACGCTCATTTCCGCACCGTGGCGCAACAGTACATGCTTGACGATAGCCAGGCCCAATCCCGTGCCGCCGCTGTCGCGGGAGCGGCCGGGGTCTACCCGGTAAAAACGTTCGGTAAGGCGTGGGATGTGAAGTGGGTCTATACCGATACCCTGGTCCCGCACACTGAAGTGTCCGCCATCGTTATCCTGCCACCAGCGCAGTTGTATCTCCCCGTTCCCCGGGCTGTATTTCACCGCATTGAGCGCCAAGTTGGCGAAAGCGCTGTGTAGCTCGCTGGCATCGCCGCGGATACTGCAATCCCCTTCGCACGCCACACTGATCTGGTGACGATCGCCGCTAAAGCTGCGCGCCTCACGGGCAACCCGCTCCATCAACTCGCGCACATCTACAGAGATGTCACCCGTTTTTCGCTCTGACGTTTCCAGGCGTGCCAGAAGAAGCAGGTCGTTGACCAAGGTGGTCATACGTGCCGCCTGCTCCTCCATCTGAACCAGCGGGCGCCGCCAGGCGGGAGGTGCCATATCACTGTTCTGCAGGGTTTCCAGGTAGCCGGCAATTACGGTAAGGGGAGTGCGCAACTCGTGGGAAACGTTGGCGACAAAATCACGACGCATCTGCTCGAGATTGTGCAGGCGGGTGATATCGCGAACGATCACCAGGGCTTCATCCTTGCCGTAGCGGGTCACTTCCAGTTGCAGATGTAGGGCTTCATTACCCGGCGCTGGCAGGGTCAGCGGTTCGCGAGGGCTGTTGTCCTTGCTGTGCATATAGCTGACAAAGCCAGGGTCACGCACAAAGTTCACCAGGGACTGCCCCTGATCACTGGACTGCAGGCCGAGCAGCTCGCCGGCGGCGGGGTTCCACCAGGCCAGGTGGTCGCCATTTTCCAGGGCTACAATGCCTTCGCGCAGGGCGCTGGTGCTGTCCTGAACACGGCGTAACATGACATGCAGCTTTTGCTTCTCACGGCGGTGACGGCGTTGCATACGGTAGAAGTCGTCATAGATTTCACCCCAGATACCAAAAGCAGTGGGAGCGGGGCCGCGGCGGCCATTGGCCAGCCAACGATTGAAGCGGTGCTGCTGCCACAGCACTGAGAGCAGGTAGGCTGCCAGCCCTAAAATCAGGGTGAGAGACCACTCGGACGTGGTGAAGCCGAGGGTCAAGCAGCCCAGAGCAATAATTAAGAAGCGCGAAAATTCGCCAATACTGCGATCCAACATAGCCTTGCCGTGTTACCTGGCAGTTGTCGGGAGGGCTGATGTCCACCCCCGCACTTAATACATCTTAGAAACCCGGTCCTCTGTGGGAGTGACCAATGGTTACCGCGGGAGTCAGTGCCGATCTTTGCAGATTGTCACACTTTTTCGGCAGTTTGCACAGAAAATCGATAGCCGGTGCCGCGCACTGTCTGGATATAACGGTCGTGACCGTCAAGTGCCAGAGCTTTGCGCAGGCGGCGGATGTGCACGTCGACGGTGCGCTCCTCCACATAGACATTGCCACCCCAGACGTGATCCAGCAGCTGGGTGCGTGTGTAGGCGCGTTCCTGGTGAGAGAGGAAGAAAGTCAGCAGGCGGAATTCAGTAGGCCCCATATCCACTGGCTGTCCTTTGATAGTGACCCTATGGCTCAGGGGATCCAGTAACAGATCGCCGGCGCTGAGGGGGTCTTCAGGGGTAGCCGGGCCGGCGCGGCGCAGTACCGCCTTGAGGCGCGCCACCAGCTCGCGGGGGGAGAAGGGCTTGGTGATATAGTCGTCGGCGCCCGTCTCTAACCCTTTGATTTTATTGTCTTCTTCGCCTTTGGCGGTGAGCATGATGATGGGCACCGCGGTGGTCAGCTCATCGCGCTTAAGTCGGCGGGCCAGCTCTACTCCGGATACATCGGGTAGCATCCAATCGAGAAGAATAAGGTCTGGCTTTTCATCGATGACTAAGGCGTGGGCCTCTTGGGCGTTTTCCGCCTCCAGGCAACGGTAGCCTGCCATTTCTAAAGCCACCCGCAGCATATCGCGTACAGGGGCTTCGTCGTCGACAATCAGGATCGTTTTACTGTGCATTTGGCTGCCATACCCGCTCTGTTGTCAGAAGTTCCCGGTTATGGCCGAGGATTAAACGGGATTTATATGACAAATATATGACGGTTATGCCTGAACTCCCAGACCTGGATCAATTGAAGAGGTAATGCAGGAATATTCCGGCAAAAAACACCAACCCTACCCAGTTGTTGTGGAGAAATGCCTTGAAGCAGGCCTCTCTATCGCGGTTGCGAATCAGCCATTGCTGGTAGGCGAAAAGCGCCGCTATAGCCGTAACTGCCAAGTAGTAAATGGCGCCGAGGCCGAAGCGCTGGCCGATCAACACCAGTGCCATTAGAACCAAAAGCTGCAGAGTGGCAGTCATGGCTCTGTCCATTTCCCCGAACAGAATTGCCGTGGATTTAACTCCAATTTTTAGGTCGTCATCCCGATCTACCATGGCGTAAAAAGTGTCATAACACAGGGTCCACAACAGGTTGGCGACATAGAGAAGCCAGGCCTGAGGGGGGACTTCGCCTGTCACTGCGGCGAAGGCCATGGGGATCCCCATACTGAATGCTGCGCCCAATACGACTTGAGGCAGGTGAGTGTGCCGCTTGGCAAAGGGGTAGCAGAAGGCCAATGCCAGTGCTGGCAATGACAATAAAATCGTTAGCTGATTGGTGGTGAGCACCAGCAGAAAAGCCGCGAAGCTGAGCCCGGCGAATAGGCCAAGAGCCGCCTTGGGAGTAACGTTGCCGGTGGCCAGGGGGCGCGTGGCGGTGCGCTTAACATGGCCGTCAATCTCGCGGTCGGCGAAGTCATTTATCGCGCAGCCGGCCGCACGCATCAGGATGACGCCCAAAGTGAACACTGCAAATAGGTGCAGCCCTGGCCAGCCCCCCGCCGCAAGCCACAGTGCGACCCAGGTGGGCCACAAAAGTAATAGGGAGCCAATGGGCCTATCCATACGCGCCAATTGCCAGTAGGGCATTGCGGCGGGCCAGCGCGCGGCGATTTGTTGGCTAATCACGGTGGCTAATCTCCCTGTATTTGGTTATTGGTTTGCGGGGACTGCAGGTGGGTCACCGGGGCAGAACTGCGATAGAAAGGCCTCTGCGACCAAAAGGGGTTTGCCCCGCAGCCAAAAAATTGAGCGGCGCCCCCAGGCACTGTCGGCGCCGTCGCAGAGTCCTTGAGCCTGCAAGTCGGGGTTGCGCCGCAATTGGTTGAATTCTATTTCGCCTCGGCGAATCCCTGGTTCGCTGAAAAGCAGCTCCCCTAGAGGGCGGTCGTCGAGACTGCGTAAGTTGCGGGACTTGCCCTGCAGGCTGCGCAGGGGCAGAACACTGCGCGCGTAAACCCAGGGTTGGCCACACCCTATCAGTAGTACCTCCCGCACCAGGGCGCGGCTGTGCCGATTTAAATTGAGCGCGCGGCATTCCTCCGCTCGGGGTAGCTGCCAGCTCTGACCAAGTACCCGCACACTGAAATCCCCTCCACTCAGTTGCTTCAGTGCAGCGGTGAGCGAACCGGTGTATGCCAGCCACGGCATCAGGTTTTCTGGTGGTTGGGACTGTGCCGATTCAAACGGCCGCCCCCGCCAATCGCCCGCAGGTACAAATGGAGACTGGTGCAACGACAACTCCGCAGTCGGTAAAAAGGGCATTGTACCCTGCCCACTGGCGGCTGGCGCCACCCCGTTGGATTTTTGCTCACCGGGGCGGCAATGGATATAGTGCTCCCTTTAATGAAAACAATGAATTTATAAAGAGAAGCTTGTTATGGGGCTTACGACCAAGATTCTGCTGGGGATGATCGCGGGTATTGTGCTGGGAATCCTGATCAATATCCTGAATATGAGCCAGTTGCTCGGTGAGGGTGTTACCAACGCAATCAACCTCTACCTGACGGGTGGCCTGTTCGACATTATCGGGCGAATTTTTATCGCCTCTCTGAAGCTGATGGTGGTGCCGTTGGTGTTGGTTTCTCTGATCAGTGGTGCCTGTGCACTGTCTGAAGGAAGCCGGATCGGTCCGTTGGCGGGTAAAACCGTGCTGCTCTATATGCTGACAACGGCTATCGCTATAACCCTGGCCCTGTGCATGGCACTGATCTTCCAGCCTGGGGTGGGTGTGAGCGAGGCTGCTGCTGCGGCAACGTCTTCTTTCCAACCAAAAGAATCCCCCCCACTCTCTGAAGTGCTGGTAAATATTTTTCCCACCAACCCGGTCGCAGCCATGGCCGAGGGCAATATGCTGCAAATTATCGTGTTTGCCCTATTGATGGGCTATGCGATCTCCCGCTGTGGTGAGCCAGGGAAGCGCGTTGCAGCTTTCTTCAACGATCTCAATAGCGTTGTACTGCGCATGGTGGGCGTGTTGATGGTGTTTGCTCCTTACGGAGTTTTTGCCCTGTTGGCGAAAACTTTTGCAGGTTTGGGGATAGAAGGGCTAAAACAACTGGCTAAGTATTTCTTTGTAGTTCTGGCAGCCTTATTAGTGCATGCGCTAGTTGTGTATTCAGCTTTGCTCAAGTTGTTGAGCGGTCTAAATCCACTAGAACTACTGAAGAAGATGTGGTCGACTATGGTGTTCGCCTTCAGTACCGCTTCCTCTGCCGCCACTATCCCGGTGACATTGTCGACGGTAGAGAAACGCCTAGGTGTGGATAACAAGATTGCTTCATTTACCATTCCTCTAGGTGCCACTATTAATATGGATGGCACCGCGATTATGCAGGGTGTGGCTACGGTCTTTATCGCTCAGTTCTTTGGTATTGAGATTGGCTTGACCGGCTTCCTGACAGTAATTCTTACCGCTACTTTGGCCTCCATCGGTACCGCAGGAGTGCCCGGAGTGGGCCTGATTATGCTCGGTATGGTGCTGCAGCAGGTGGGACTGCCGCTGGAGGGGATTGCCATTGTGATCGGCGTAGACCGCCTGCTGGATATGGTGCGCACCGCAGTGAATATCACCGGAGATGCGGTAGTGAGCAGTGTGGTGGCGAAGAGTGAAGGCGCCTTGGACGAGGAGACTTACTACGACGCCAATTACAAGAGTGTCAGCATCAACGACAACAGTACGGTAGGCGCCCATTAGGGCGTTCTCCTCAAGCCTCGGCGAAACGGGGCTTGTTTTGTAGCCAGCGCTTAATTAGCTGCTGTCGCATCCCTTCCGTCAAATGTGGGGATATGGCTATTTTTTGCACCTGTGGCAGCAGTTCCGCATCTCGCTGCAGATCTGCGATTCGGTGTTGGATCTCTCCAGTCTGGCGGGTGCCGAGAATTTCCCCTGGTCCGCGCAGACGCAGGTCTTCCTCAGCGATGGCGAAGCCGTCGCTATGCTGACGCAGCGCCTGTAGGCGCGCCCTTCCATTTTGTGACAGCGGTGTACCGTAGAGCAGCACACAGTGACTGGCTATGGAGCCGCGACCAACCCGGCCGCGCAGCTGGTGCAGCTGGGCGAGGCCCAGGCGCTCTGGGTTTTCGATAATCATCAGACTGGCGTTGGGCACATCTACCCCCACCTCGATCACCGTGGTTGCCACCAGCAGGTCTACCTCACCAGCTTTGAAGGCGCTCATTACCTGCTCTTTCTGCTCCGGCTTAAGGCGCCCGTGTACCAGGGCCACACGCGCACCGTCGAGCATCTCCACTAATTCCTCGGCGGTGGACTCTGCGGCCTGAGCCTGCAGGCTCTCGGATTCCTCAATCAGAGTGCAGACCCAATAGGCCTGGCGCCCCTCGGCGATGGCACTGTGCACTCTTTCCATCACCTGGTCGCGGCGGTCGTTGGAGATCGCCACGGTGTTGATAGGCTGGCGACCGGGAGGCAGCTCATCAATGATGGAGCAGTCCAGATCGGCAAATGCGGACATAGCCAGGGTACGGGGGATCGGGGTGGCGGTCATAATCAACTGGTGCGGTTGCAACCTGCCGGTGGCACCGCTGGCGGCGCCCTTCTCACGCAGCTCCAAACGCTGGCGCACCCCGAAACGGTGTTGCTCGTCAATAATCACCAACACCAGGTTATGGAATTCCACACCCTCCTGGAAGAGTGCATGAGTGCCTACCACCAGCTGCGCCTCGCCACTGGCAATTTTGCTCAACTGTTCGCGGCGTTCGGCGGCTTTTAAGCTGCCGGTAAGTTGCGCTACCTGTACGCCGAGAGGCTCAAGCCAGTTACAGAAATTGATTCTATGCTGCTCGGCGAGAATCTCTGTCGGCGCCATCACCACCACTTGAGCACCAGCGCCGATGCCTTTGAGGGCAGCCATGGCCGCTACCAGGGTTTTACCGGCGCCGACATCTCCCTGTAACAGGCGCATCATAGGGAGGTCTTGGGCGAGGTCTTCGGCGATCTCCTCACAGACTCTTTGTTGTGCACCGGTGAGCGAAAATGGCAGGCGCGAGAGGAAATCTCTCTCCAGAGATTTGTTTTTGGGCAGTGGCGGTGCCGCAACCCTTGCGCTGTTGCGCCGCAATTCCAGCAGGCTCAAATGGTGCGCGAGCAGCTCTTCCAGGGCCAGGCGCTGTTGTGCGGGGTGTGTGCCGGCGGCGAGTTTTTCCAACTGGGTGCCGGCAGGTGGCGAGTGCAAATAAACCAGGGCGTCACTCAGTGGGTAACGCAATGGCTTTGGAAGTAAATCTGCAGGGAGCAGTTCGGTCACGGCTCCACTGCGGAGGAGCTCCACGGCTTGCTGCATCAGACCGCGCATACGCCCCTGGCTGACGCCCTCGGTCAGGGGGTAAACCGGTGTCAGGGTTTCCTCGGTAGTGGCGTTTTCGCTGCCGACAACTTCAGTCTCGGGATGGTAGAGTTCCAGGCCGGCGGCGCCACGCCGCGCCTCGCCGAAGCAACGCAGGCGTACGCCGCGGGCAAAGCGGTTTTTCTGCGCAGCAGAAAAGTGGAAAAAACGCAGAGTGATACTACCGCTCATATCCTGAAGCTTGACTACCAGACTGCGTCGGCGGCCGAAAACTACATCGGCGGCAGTTACCTCGCCCTCAATAACCGCATCCATCCCGGCAGTGAGCCCGGCCACCGGCACCACCCGGGTGCGGTCCTGATAGCGCAACGGCAAGTGGAACAGCAGGTCTTGCAGGGAGTGGATATGCAGTTTGGCCAGGACCTGGGCAAACTTGTCTCCTACCCCTTTGAGGTTGGTAACTGGCTGATCTGCAAGGTTGTTTATGGCTCGATCAGATGACACTGGCTGATGGCCTCACGCAATATATCGATAGCTCGGTGGCGTGGAAAGCTGGCACGCCAAGCCAATGCGACGGTGCGCCGGGGCCCCGGCGCCTTGAAGGGGCGTGTTTCCAGCAGCCCGCTGGCATATTGCGAAGCAGTGGCTGCGGAGAATGGCAATACGGTGATACCGAGACCCGAGGCCACCATGTGTCTCAGGGTTTCCAGCGAACTGCCATCGGCGGCTGTGCGAATGCCTCCACCACCACTCTCCTTCTCCATAGTGACCTGCAAATGTGGGCAGGCCTCCAGCACTTGGTCGCGAAAGCAGTGGCCCTCCCCCAGCAACAGCACATTATCTTTGGTGAGCTGCTCGGGATCTATAAATTCCTGCTGGGCAAGGGGGTGTCCAGCCGGCATCAATACCACGAAAGGTTCGTCATAAAGTGGTTGGGTGACCACATCGGGCTCGGTGAATGGCAACGCGATAATGATCGCATCCAACTCGCCCTTGCGCAGGCGTTGGCGCAGAGTGGCGGTGTAGCCCTCTTCTACGTAGAGAGGCATATCTGGGGCCAGGTGCTGTAGCTGCGGAATAAAGTGCGGAAACAAATAGGGGCCGATAGTAAAAATCGCCCCGACCGAGAGGGGGCTCGCCAGCTGGTCCTTACCGGCGCTGGCGATATCCTTAATGGCGGCAGACTGTTCCAGTACCAGTTGGGCCTGGGCGACGATACGTTCCCCCAATGGCGTGGCCTGCACCCGAGTTTTGGAACGCTCGAAAAGGGCGACCCCCAGCTCTTTCTCCAGCTTTTTTACTGCGATAGACAGGGTCGGTTGGCTGACGAAGCAGCGCTCGGCGGCGCGGCCGAAATGCTGTTCCTGAGCGAGAGTGACGATGTAGCGCAGTTCATTGAGAGTCATGGTAAAGACAATTAAGCGATAGTATTTGATAGCTATTATTCATAAATAATAGCTGCTGACCACTCCCCAGCGCTAAGCTGTCACCTCAGGCACAAAGTTGGGAAAAATTACCAATTGTGGACGCCTTTATGGAATTGAGGCGCAAAATTTTGCTATATCTTATGAGGGCCAACAGAATGGAGAAACGCCATGGGAGTTTTATCCTGGATTATTCTCGGACTGATTGCCGGCGCCTTAGCCAAATGGATCATGCCAGGTAAAGACCCAGGTGGTTGGATAGTCACAATGGTGATTGGCATTATCGGTGCCTTCATCGGTGGTTGGCTTGGTGCCCTGATTGGATTCGGTGGCCCCGTGACCGGTTTCGGATTTGGCGACATAATAACAGCCACCATTGGTGCGATTATCTTTCTCGCTGTCTACCGCCTACTCAAAGGGCGCGGTAATTAGTTCAATACCAGAGCGGCAGATGGAATGGTGAGGCGTGAAAGTGCCTCGCATCGTTATTCATGGATGGCAAAACCGCAATCGTTTGCGGATTTTTTTTGGCGCACCGTTTAATAGTTAATGAATAAGACTAGGGACTTCTCATCTGAGGAGTTCTGCGGGACGCAACAGCACAATATCAAGGGAATATGGCAGTCGACGCTGTCCCAGGCGCAAGATTGTCGGGAACTATATGACACAAAAAGAGAAGCTTTGGATCCTTGGGTGTGGTGATCTGGGGGCGCGCCTCGCTCTAAATATAGATCGCAAGCAGTACAGTGTTTACGGCATGCGACGCAACCCTCTGGTGGCTCTGGCGAGTAAGCGCAGAGCGGATGCGGTTAATTGGCGTCGGGGGGATGCCACCAAGGTGGGGGATATCGAGCGCCTGCTGACGGATGGTGCCGATATCGTCCTCGCCACATTTACTCCGGATGAACATACCCCCGGCGGTTATCAGCGCGCTTACGTGGAAACCGCTCGGGCGTTGGGTGAGGCCATTTCGCGCCTGCCAAAACCGCCGCGCTTAGTGATATGGGCATCTTCAACCCGCGTTTATGGCCAGAGCGGTGATGATTTTCTCGATGAGCAGACGCCTCCTGCACCTAGTGGTTTTCAGGGAGAGGCGCTGCTCGCGGCGGAGGAGATCATACGCTCGGCGATTCCCGGGGTCTGTATTGTACGATTTGCCGGAATTTACGGTCCGGGGCGTGACCGCTTGCTCTCCCAGGTACGCGCCGGTCGTTGTGCTCCGCCCCAGCCCCCCCAGTTCAGTAACCGTATTCATGTGGACGATTGCATTGGCTTTTTGTTGCACCTGGTTGAAAGGCACAAGCAGGGTTGGATACCAGAGCCACTGTATATCGGCGCCGATAGTAAGCCGGTCCCCATGTATGAACTACAGCAGTGGCTGGTGAAGGCTATGGGCTATACCAGCGCTCATTTGCGTGAGATTGTGCAGACCAGCGAACGCCGCTCGAAAAAACTCAGTAATCAGCGCTTGCTCGCTAGTGGTTACCAGCTCAAGTATCCCGATTACAAAGTGGGCTACAGTGCGCTATTGGAAGCGGAAGGCTGACAGCGGGAAATCTACGAGAGAGAAATCTAGAAATGCAGTGCCGGGCGGAAATCCGGCACTGCAGGCTGGTGCTCTGCTGGGTTAAGGCACCATCACCCCCTCGGCTTCAAACTGGGCACCAAGCGGCAGCTCCTTAACGACCACCGTGGCACGCGCTGGGTAGGGCTCCTGAAAAAACTCCGCCATCACCTCATTCACTGCGGCAAAGTTGTTGCTGTCGGTGATGTAGAGATTGAGCTTCACAATATGCTGGAGCGATCCATCCGAGGCCTCACAAACGGCTGCAAGGTTGCGGAAAACCTGGTGGGCCTCATCGACAAAACCACCGGAAACCATCTGCTGAGTCTCGGGATCCAGTCCTATTTGCCCGGACAGGTATACCGTATCGTTGACCTTTACCGCCTGGGAGTAGGTACCGGCTGCTGCCGGAGCCTTGTCTGTTTTGATAATTGCGCGGTTGGGCATTGGGCACTCCATTACTTATTGCTATTTGTTGCGGAAAGCCAGTAAATATAGCGCGCTTTTGTAGTGAATGGCAGCGAAGCCATAGGCCAAAAAGCGGAGTAAAAGCTCGCTCTCAGTGAGTCGATAATTAGCTCGCCAGTACGATATCCAAGTATCTTACGGGCGCGAGATACGGATCACCGACGGCAGGTTGCGCAGCCTTTTCATGACTCTCGCCAGATGAATACGGCCACTGACCTCTAATGTGAGGGAAATTACGCTGTTATGGGCGTCTTTTTCATCCACATTAATCTGCTCGATACTGGCCCCCTCTTCGGTAATACGGGTGGCCAGGCGCGCGATAATGCCGCGTTCGGACTCCACTTCCACCCGCACATCCCCGAGGAACTCTCCGCGTACGTCTGGGGACCAGTTCACCAGCATCAGGTTTTCCGGATGTTCGCGGAATTCGTTGGTATTGCGGCAGGTATCCCGATGTACCACTACGCCTTTGCCGGAGCTGATATGGCCGATGATGGTATCCCCCGGAATGGGGCGGCAGCACCGGGCGAAACTGATCATCATGCCCTCCTGGGCATCAATGGTCAGTGGCGAAGAGATATTGCTCGCTTCCGCCTCTTCACTGTGCGCGGGAGCCAACAGCTTGGCCGCCGAGAAGGCGACTTTGTTGCCGAGTCCTATCTCCTCCAGCAATTTCTCCAGAGTGGCACACTTGGCTTCCTGCAGACCTTTTTCCAGTTGCTCCGGTGTCAGTTCTTCCAGGCGGGTATTAAATTTACCCAGGGCCTTTTCGAGCAGGCGCCGCCCCAGAGTAATGGAGTCGTGGTGGCGCTGGTGTTTGAGGAAGTGTCGAATGGCGCTACGGGCTTTGGCGGTTACAACAAAGTTGAGCCAGTTTGGGTTTGGCTGAGCATTTTTACGGGTGAGAATTTCCACCTTTTGCCCGCTGGCCAGCGGCTGTGACAGGGGCGCCAAGCGCTGGTTGATCCGCACGGCCACACAGGAGTTGCCGATATCTGTATGCACTGAGTAGGCGAAATCCACGGCGGTGGCACCGGCGGGCAGGTCGACAATCTGCCCTTTGGGGGTGAATACATAGACCTCGTCGGGGAAGAGGTCGATTTTAACGTTCTCAATAAACTCCAGGGAGTCGCCGGCACGCTGCTGCATCTCCAGCAGGCCCTGCACCCAGCGGCGTGCACGTACCTGGCTAGTACCACCAGTGTTGATCACCTCATCGCCGGAAGCCTTGTACAGCCAATGGGCGGCGATACCGCTATTGGCCATTTCGTCCATTTCCTTGGTGCGGATCTGCACCTCGATAGGCACCCCGTGCATTCCCAGCAGCACTGTGTGTAGTGATTGATATCCATTGGATTTGGGGATGGCAACATAATCCTTGAATTCGGAGATGACGGGTTTATAGAGGCTGTGCATTACGCCCAACACCCGGTAGCAGGTGTCCACGCTGTCCACGATGATGCGGAAAGCGTAGACATCCATGATCTCTTTAAAGGATTTTTTCTTGGCGCGCATCTTTTGGTAGATGCTGAATAGGTGTTTCTCGCGACCAATCACCAGGGAACTGATTCCTTCACGCTGCAGGCGCAGCTCAATGGCGTTCTGGATCTGCTCCAGCAGTTCCTTGCGATTGCCGCGCGCGGCTACCAGAGCGGCACGCAGTCGGCTGGCGCGCAGTGGGTGGATCGCAAAGAAGGATCGGTCCTCAAACTCGATACGCACATCGTTCATACCCAGGCGGTGGGCAATGGGTGCGTAGATTTCCAGGGTTTCGCGAGCGATGCGCTGGCGTTTTTGTGGCTTGAGTGCGCCGAGGGTGCGCATATTGTGCAAGCGGTCGGCCAGCTTGACCAAAATCACGCGGATATCGCGCGCCATGGCCAGAGCCATTTTCTGGAAGTTTTCCGCCTGTTTTTCCGCGGCGCTGTCTGTCTCAAACTGGGTCAGTTTGGATACACCGTCGACAATATCGGCAACCTCGCCACCAAACTGCTCCTCCAGTGCGGCTTTGGGGATTCCGGTGTCTTCGATCACATCATGGAGCATGGCAGCAGCCAGGCTCTCGTGATCCATATGCATGCCAGCGAGAATTGTGGCCACCGCCAGAGGGTGGGTCACATAGGGTTCACCGGAACGTCGCTGCTGACCGTCGTGGGCTTGTTCCGCGTAGAAATAGGCGCGACGGACTATTTGGATTTGCTCGGGAGGCAGGTATGAGGAGAGGCGGTGGGCCAGACTATCGATGGTGTGCAATGCCGCGCGCGCCTCTCGTAAAACTCATAAACTCTAGGTCAGAACAGATCGAAATCAGATTTCCTGGTCGGATAGATAGGCCGGGGCTGCCATGGGTGCCGGGGCCTCTTCACGATCTGGCTGGTCGAGAATGCTCGCATCAACCAGGCCCTCTTCGATTTCACGCAGGGCGATAACCGTGGGTTTGTCGTTCTCTTCTGGAACCATCGGATCCTGTCCGCCGGTGGCAATCTGGCGGGCGCGCTTACTACCCACGATAACGAGTTCGAAGCGGTTGTCGACGTGCTCCAGGCAATCTTCAACGGTGATACGTGCCATAAACTTTCGGTTCCATTCACTGTGCCCGGGTGGGCGAATTCTGTTCGGGGGACCGGTTATTTTACCGGACCGGGGAGTGTACGCAATTCGATCAACCGGCTCAATGGCGCAACAGTGCCCGCAACAGTTCACCGTGGCGTTTCTGTTGCTTCTCCAGGCGTTGGCGCTGGGCGGTGAAGATGGAGCCAAGCTCTATTAGGGCCTGCTCGAAATCGTCGTTAATCACCAGATAGTCGGCTTCCACGTAGTGGGTCATTTCATCAATGGCCTGATCCATACGACGCTCGATCACACTTTCGTCGTCCTGGCCTCGACCTGTGAGGCGTTCGCGCAGGGCCTCCTGAGAGGGCGGCAAAATAAAAATACCGACGGTCTCTGGGTGCAGACGGCGTACCTGAGCGGCACCCTGCCAGTCAATTTCCAGGACTACATCGCGGCCACCAGCGAGAATTTCCTCGATACTGCCTTTGGAAGTACCGTAGTAATTATCACCGTATACCTGAGCGTGCTCGAAGAAGGCATCTTGCTCAAGCATTGCCAGAAACTCCTCGCGCGACACGAAGTGGTAATCGACACCGTTGACCTCGCCCGGACGCATGGAACGGGTGGTATGGGAGATAGAAACGGTGACCTGACTGTCGCTATCCACCAGTGCTTTGACGAGACTGGTTTTCCCTGCGCCGGAGGGGGCGGATACGGTATAGAGGGTTCCTGTTTGCACAACTGATCCTGTTCGGGGGCAAAGCGCGCATTATAACCGAAGCCGTTACCTGAGCGGTGACTGGCAGTTGCGCAATTCCAGGAGAAAGGAGGAGGAAAAGGCTAAACCCCGGCCGGAATTGGGGGGTAAGTGTTGGGAGTTTCAGGAGGCGCTATAAACCGCCTTCTGAGCCCGGCCGGGATCGCCCAGCGGGAGATCACTCGATCACCACCAACATCCTGCAATCGAGGTTCACTCCTTGTTGCTAATCGCAAACGACAGCGACTGTATCCTCTTTGCAAGTGATTGCCAACCACCCCCAGACCAGAGCGCTGATCGCAATATAAGCGCTAAAAATTGGGACAAATTGTGTGTTTAACATCGGCAGCACCCCGCAGTAGAGGGCCAGGCGCAAGGGTTCCAGATATTTGGTCAGTGGATGGTTATCGAGAATTCGCCCATTGACTACCAAGCCAAAAACCAACAGTGCTACTGCCCCCAGCAGTAAGGGAATCTCCAGGCTCTGGTAGTACCACAGGAGTGCCAGGGTGGCGGCGGAATAGCACAGGTGCTGGCCCAGCGCGTAGTTGCGCCGGGCCCGATGAATCTGTGGGTTGTAACGCTGGAAAGATTTCAGGTTGGTGGAGGGGACTGGCATTGCCGCTTCAGCATCTGCGGGACGATAGCCGGTGGGGCGGAACCAAAGGGTAAATTTGTCCCACCAGTTTTTTGTATACCAGGCGTCTTGCGCCATGCGTTTCAGATGTTGCAGGTTTGCCGCCAGAGGATCGAAGGTATTAAGGGGTTTGCGCACACCGTAAATACAGGGCTCCCCCTCCAGCTCCTCTTGATAGGTACCAAACAGGCGGTCCCATAAGATCAGGATTCCGCCGTAGTTTTTATCTACGTACACCTTGTTCTGCGCATGGTGTACTCGGTGGTTAGAGGGGGTAATCAGCAGCCATTCCATCCAGCGGATTTTGGGAATTTTTTGCGTGTGTACCCAGAATTGGTAAATCAGATCTATGGCTCCGGCCACGATCACCATTTCCGCTGGCAAGCCAATTAGCAGCAGGGGTAAATAGAATACCCAATCCAACTGCAACCCACCGCTAGACTGGCGCAAGGCAGTGGTGAGGTTGTAGTCCTCACTCTGGTGATGCACCAGGTGTTCCGCCCAGAACACGTTGACCTCATGGCAGATGCGGTGCTTCCAGTAGTAACAAAAATCGTAGGCGAGTACAGCTAGTGCCAGGTGCCAGCCATTACTCATGGACCAGTCGAAGCCGACTGCTTGGTAGTAAGGCTGCAGCAGCTGGTATAGCGGGATATAAATGACTAGAAATAGGCTTTTATAAGTAAGCCCAAGTATGCGGCTTAGGATACCCGTACTCAAATTTCCCAGGGCATCGTTGAGGCGGTAAAGCCCCCAACCTTTCCAGCGGTCCAGTGCGAGTTCTGTGAGTACGGCGATCAGGAAAAAAGGGATGGCGAAGGTAATCAGATCCACGGTGACCTCTTATTGTTATAACTCGATACCGTTTCTCCTGAATGTGCCATAGGGGCTGTGCTGGTCAAATAACCGCAGGGGCTGGATTCCGAAATCCGTCAGCGTTTGTACTAGAGGCCGCGCATAATCGCCTTTTTCTCAACTTGTGGTCTGCACGCAGGCTGGGTCAAACAACTGTTCGATCATTTGCTCAACCGCAGTGCGGTCCGAGGTGGCGCGGAGATAAGTTCGCAGTCCAATCATTTGAACCTGCAACTGGCGAGCGAGCAGCGCCGAATCTGTCTGTTTGGAAAGCTCTCCAGCATTCACCGCACTCTCCAGATACTGACGGAACTTTGCCCCATGTGCAGCCAGTAAAGCGCGGGCCTCGGCCAATAGTGCTTCTTCTCCTTCATCCAGCTCTGAGATGGCTTTAGCTAATAGGCAGAGCTCGTTTGGGGCATCAACATCGTCACCTAGCAATATGTAATGGAAATAGGCACGCAAGCCTCCAAGGTTGCTGCCTTCGTCATTTATGCATTGAAGGAGTAATTGGTCACGATTTTGCGCGTAATAGCTTAGAACCTCTTTGAAAAGTCCAGATTTACTACCAAAAGCGGCATAAATACTACCAGGACGAAGATTGGTGGCCTGTTGCAGGTCACGAGTCGATGTGGCGTGAAACCCTTTTTGCCAGAAAAGCCAGGTTGCCCGCTGTAATACTTCCTGGCGGTCAAATTTCGCGGTATTCGCCATGTTGCCTCCACTTGAGCAATTGCTCAAATTTTACTCTTTCAAGAGATATACGCCAATTACTCTTTGCTATTGAACGATCGCTCAATATTGGTTAGCCTCACAATACTTGATCGATCGCTCAAGTATTAAACCCAAACATTAAAGGTGAGTTCAGCGATGAAAGAGTCCCGGATTTACGATCTTGAAAGTGCACCGCAAGACAGCAAGCCCCTCCTCCAGAAATCTATCAAGGCCTTTGGCTCTATCCCCAACTTGCACGGGGTTATGGCAGAGTCGCCCCAAGCTCTGGCGGCTTACCAGGATTTACATCAGTACTTCCTGGACACCTCATTCAATGCCGAAGAAATGACTGTGGTCTGGCAGAGCATCAATGTGGAGCATAACTGTCACTACTGTGTACCGGCACACAGCGCTATTGCCAAGGCGATGAAAGTAGCGGACGAAGTGAATGAGGCCCTTCGCAATAAGACGCCCCTACCTACTGAAAAACTTGAAGTACTGCGGGATACCACCCTGGCAATTGTGCGTGAACGCGGTGTGATTTCAGATGAGATATCAGAGCGGTTTTACGCAGTGGGCTATAACCGCCAAAACCTGCTGGAGATTATTGTTGGGGTTGCGCAGAAAGTGATGAGCAATTACATCAATCATCTTGCAGATACGCCGGTTGACCCCCAATTTGCCGCGTTTGTTCGCTAGATTGCGTGGGCCGGCACGGGAAAGCTAAAAGGCCGGCATTTGCCGGCCTTTCCATAAGATCCACAAGCGGTGGCTATGGGGGAATCAGTTACTGGCCGCTGCCACTGCTGCAGCAGCGTCGACAATGCCAGAGCCACAGCGCGAGCAAGAGGACGGGAAACTGCGCGCGGTGCTGGTGAGAATAGACTCTACCTGATCGGGTGTCACATTGGGATTCACCGAATAGATCAGAGCTGCGGCACCGGCTACATGGGGGGTGGCCATGCTGGTACCGGGATAGTAAGCATAGGAATCCGTACCGGCTACAGTGTTGCCGCTGTTGAGAGTGGATAGCACACCATCACTGCTTACCACATTGGTCTCACCACCCGGTGCGGCTACGTCGACCACATTACCGTAATTAGAGTAGTAGGCGCGACCACCAGAGCGATCTGTGGCGGCAACAGTAATAACCCCCGAGCAGCTTGCTGGCGTGTAACGGCGAGCGTTGCGAGCGGAGTTGCCGGCGGCAACCACGACGGTGGCACCGAGGCTGCGTGCGGTATTGATGGCATTCTGCGTTGTGGTAGCGCAGCTGCCGCTACCACCCAGGCTCAAGTTCAGTACCTGGGCGGGGTTGGCGTTGGTTGGGACACCGCTGACAGAACCGCCGGCGCTCCAGATGATGCCGTCGGCAATATCTGAAGTGTAACCGCCACAGCGGCCGAGTACTCGCACGGGTACGATCTTCGCTTTGGAGGCCACACCGGCTACGCCCATATTATTGTTGGTCACTGCCGCTATGGTGCCGGCGACATGGGTACCGTGCCAGCTGCTGTCCGCTTCCGGATATCGTGGGTCACCACAGTAGGTATTGGTATACCAGTCGCCGGGGTCGGTGGCGTCGCTGTCGCGGCCGTCGCCATCCACAGAGACATCGGTATCGGAAATCATGTCGTAACCGGGCAGCAGGTTAGCGGTCAGATCTGCGTGGGGCAGGAAGCCGGTATCGATAACTGCAACGACCACACCCTCGCCCTGAGTGGTATCCCAGGCTGCCGGCAGATTAAGGCCACCGGTGGACTCAAAATAGTGCCACTGATCGTAATAGCTGGGGTCATTGGGTACGGCCATGGCCTTCATCATCAGGTCGGGCTCTGCATACTCGACATCGGGGTCCTGTTTAAGGCGGCTGATAATAGCCTCAAGCTCTGCTTTGTTTTTGCGTCCCTCCAGGCGCATCACCTGAGCACCTGTGGCCATACGGCGCAGGTGGCGCATTTTATGGCCGGCGCGGCGGGAGGCTTTATCTACGGTTTCTGGAGCTAGTCTGGCCGCCTGCCCTATTTTAGCGCCCTGCTTGTATTTGACGATAATGCGGTCGGTGATTTGAGCGTTGCTGGTATCTTCGACCTGGGCGGCGAAGGGGCTTGCACACAGCAGTGAAAATACGCCGGCCAGTGCGGACTTATGCAATAGATTTTTCAGTGGTGTTTTCATTATTGTTATCTCTCCGTGATGGATGGTTATCACCCTGGTCAATATTTAGCTGACAAGAGGGGAAATCCGGGTGCTTGGCTTTCGGTAGAACTGCAAAAAAGCGTGGCACCGTTAGAACACAGGCAAAATATGTGCCCGAAAAAAGTGCATTAAGGAATTTTGTCGATACAGCTGGCAAAGTTCGGGGTTGGTGCAGGGGTGCAGGGGTGCAGGGGTGCAGAGGCATGGCCTCTTACTTAGCCGCGTAACGCACAGCTCATTATTTCCCTTTCCCCCGCACCAATTGGGTGAGGTACTTTGGTTCTTTATTGCTAATCCGCACCAAAATACCTCTTTCGTGGCCGGAGCTTTTGGCGCCGGCCTATGTCGTCAATTAGGGAGTAGTTTCAGCCTTTAGGGTGACGCCGCTGTAGGAGTCGTAACCGTAAACACTGACATACCAGGTACCCGAGTCAGGGTTGCTAATAGTGCAGCTCTCTTCATTTCCCCAGAGGTAGGGGCGGCAATCGTACCGACGCAGAGTGGGGTAGTTGGCATGGCGGACATAGAGGTCGACCTCGCCACTACCGCCAGACATCTCTATATTCAAGCTTGTGGTACCCGCAGCGACTTCGATGGTGAAGTCGTTCCAACTGCCGGAGCTGCCGGAAAGGTTGGATTCGGTCCAGCTGACACCACCGCCATTTCCGTTATCGCCACCGTTGTCTCCATCGCTACCGCCGCTCGCCATGGCCACTGCTGCTGTAGCATCGACAATACCGGCACCGCAGCCGCTGCATGAAGATGGGAAACTGCGTGCGGTGGTGGTGAGTATCGATTCGATGTCGTCCGGGCCCAGGTCAGGGTTTACCGAATACAGTAGTGCGGCAGCACCGGCAACATGTGGGGCAGCCATACTGGTGCCTTGCATATAGACGTAGCTATCGCTGCCCGCGACGGTACTGCCACTATTGTGGGTGGAGAGAATGCCGTTCGGGTCGTTAGCAAAACTCTGCGCTCCCCCCGGTGCTGCAACATCCACTACGCTGCCGTAGTTGGAGAAGTAAGAGCGGCCGCCATCGCGGTTCGTTGAGGCAGTAGTTATTACGCCATCGCAGCTGGCGGGAGTGTATTGGCTGGCGTTATCGGATTCATTACCGGCAGCGACTACGATAGTGGCGCCTAGGCTGCGTGCGGTGTTGATAGCATTCTGAGTTGTCGTGGCACAGCTGCCACCACCACCAAGACTCAGGTTGAGTACTTGTGCGGGGTTGGGGTTGGATGGCAGGCCGCTGACAGAGCCGCCGGCGCCCCAGATGATGCCATCGGCGATATCTGAGGTATAGCCACCACAGCGGCCGAGCACGCGTATCGGTACGATCTTGGCTTTGTAGGCGACACCGGCGATACCCATATTGTTATTGGTGACGCCTGCGATGGTGCCGGCGACATGGGTGCCGTGCCAGCTACTGTCGCTTTCCGAGGGGATGCGAGGATCATCGCCACAGGCTTTGTCCGTATACCAGTCGCCTGGGTCTGTGGCATCGCTATCACGGCCATCGCCGTCTACAGACACGAAAGTGTCAGAAATCATGTCGTAGCCCGGCAGAATATTGCCCACCAGATCAGGGTGTGGGCGGTAACCGGTGTCGAGCACCGCGACAACCGCTCCCTCACCCTGAGTGACATCCCAGGCCGATGGCAGGTTCAGGCCGCCGGTGGACTCAAAGTAGTGCCACTGGTTGAGATAGCTAGAGTCATTGGGCACAGCCATTGCGCGCATCATCAGATCCGGCTCAGCGTACTCCACATCCGGATCCTGTTTCAGACGGTTGATAATTGCGTTCATTTCCGTTCTGTTTTTGCGACCTTCCAGGCGCATTACCTGAGCACCAGTGGCCATACGGCGCAGGTGACGCATTTTGTGGCCGGCGCGACGGGAGGCCTTTTCCACCGTTTCCCTGGCCATGCTGGCAGCCCGGCCAACCTTGGCGCTTTCCTTGTATTTAACGATGATGCGGTCTGTCAGCAGAGCGTTGTCCGCTTGTTGTGCCTGGGCAGTGAAGGGCGCAGTGCATAGCAGTGTAAAAACGCTCGCTAGAGCCGTCTTCTGCCGAAGGTTCTTGAGTGGTGAAGTCATTATTATTTGCTCTTCGAAATTATTGTTATCCGACAGCCAGCCAATCAGCTGGTCTATCGGTCACTCCTGAAAAGACCTTTCACTGACAGAAATATATCTGCCAATAGAAAGTCCCGAATAGCCGCCAGAATAGGCATTTGGCGGTTAAAAAGACCAAAATTAGTACCAAAGTTTCACATTGGCACAGATATATAACGACTTTGAGATTATTGTCCTCAGCTGAGGAACCTGAAATTGTGTGGCTTATGACGACAAATTTATAATTTTTTAGAAAAAAGTCAGGTAATGAGAACTTGGTCAGTGAGAAGGTGTGTCTTAGTTCACGAGCTCAGTTGGCGAGGGGTGGTTATCGGTTTTGCAGAAAAAAACAGTAAATCACTGTTTGGCAGCAAATGATTTTATGCCTTTATGGTGCGAGGTAATTTTAAGTATTTTTGTCACAGCGCATGCATTAATCGCCAGTGGTAGCTTCTTTCAGAGTTCGCGCTGAATACTGACTGGTAACTTTTCTGACATCACAATGACTTCAAAACAGCATTCAGCCGTCTGTACGAACTATGGCCGGAAACTTGTTTTTATTTTTTTGAGTGCACACAGAGAGCGGTCATCCGGCTCCCTGTGTGCCTGCTGTGAATTTGCTAGAGAAAAACTATGAATTTTTAGATACAGCTTGTCGGTCCGTAATAGGGTTGGGTGTGTGGGCCCATATTTTTGCAGCCATTATGCCAAACAGAAAACCGAATAGATGCGATTCCCAGGAGATATACATTCCTTGTGGCAGCACACCAAAAATAAGCCCGCCATAAACCAATCCGACAAAAATGGATATCAATAGTCGAACAAACTGCTTGCTGATAAAGCCGGCCAGCAATAAGAATCCAAAATAGCCATAAATTACTGAACTTACGCCCAGATGGTTCCCGCCTCTAGCAAATAGCCAAACGGCAAGGCCAGTGGTGACAATAATCGTCAGAGTGACTTTTAGGTAGGTTTTTACTCCATATTGCAACAGCAAAAAACTGAAAACGCACAGGGTTACTATATTGGATAGAAAATGCCAGATGCTTCCGTGTAGCAATGGAGCGGTAAAAATATGGGGCAGATGGTCGATGGATCTAGGAACTAGGCCGAAGTAATTCAATGAGCGGCCAGATAATATATTAATAATTTCAATAATGGTTACAGCTAAGAATATAGCCCCA
The DNA here is from genome assembly GCF_052466715.1 of Microbulbifer mixtoriginis (SeqCode). Classification (NCBI taxonomy): domain Bacteria; kingdom Pseudomonadati; phylum Pseudomonadota; class Gammaproteobacteria; order Cellvibrionales; family Microbulbiferaceae; genus Microbulbifer; species Microbulbifer mixtoriginis (SeqCode). Next base: position 4,639,133 of record NZ_CP174288.1, read on the forward strand.
ACCCATTTAATATTATTTCGCATATAAAATGTATTTCAATGTTAGTTGGGTAAAGCAGCAGATAGTTTTTTAGCCGAACGTGAATACGGGGCTCTTATTTTGGTTTTAAAAAAGCCCCATAATATGCTTACTCAATATTTTGTACTTGCTCACGCATTTGTTCGATCAAGACCTTCAGCTCTACTGCAGCCTGGGTGGTGTCGGTTACCACGGACTTGGAGGATAGAGTGTTGGCCTCGCGGTTAAATTCCTGCATTAGAAAATCCAAGCGCCGACCTATAGCGCCGCCTCCAGCGAGTACCCGGCGGGTTTCTACAGTGTGGGCATTTAGGCGATCGAGTTCTTCATCGACGTCGGCTTTTTGAGCGAGCAGTACAATTTCCTGTTCCAAGCGCTCCTTATCCAATTCTATAGAGAGCTCTTCCAGGCGGTTGCGCAGTTTTTCCCGCTGTGCCTCTAGAATCTGTGGTAGCAGTTCCCGCACTAGGGCGACTTGTTCTTCAATGCCTTTTAAGCGGGCTTCAATAAATTTGGCTAACTCCGCACCCTCACGCTCACGATTCGCGCGCAGTTGTTCTAGCGCTTCGCGAAACGCCTGCAAAATAGTGGCGGATTGCTGCTCAGTATCGGCTTCCGGTTCGCTAATAACACCGGGCCATTGGAGAATCTGCAGGGGGTTGAGTGGTTGGGCGCCTTCACCGCCGGTCACTTGTTTGGCGGCGTTAATCAATGCTTGTGCCAGCGGCTGATTAATTTCAAGCCCACTCGTTTCCACACTGTTGGGTTTTACTGTAAGCGTGAGTTCCACTTTTCCACGGGATAAACTTTTCCGCAAAATATCTCGTAACTGCGCTTCCAGAGGGCGGGCGACCTCGGGCAGACGGAAGTGCGGCTCCAGGTAGCGATGGTTGACCGAGCGCAGCTCCCAAATGGCGTTTCCTGTGGCATAAGCGGCTTCGGCGCGACCGAAGGCTGTCATGCTTCGCACTTTGTTCTGTTCCCGGTTATTGGCCATTGCTCATCCCCTGCAGGCGTATTTATCGGCTCGGCATCATAGCACAGCGTTCGGATATCCATGTGGGGGTATATAATGCAGGGCTTTCATTCATTGACCGAGGTGAGCTATGCAGCGTCCCAGTGGCCGCGCGGCGGCGCAGATGCGCCAGATAAAAATTACCCGAAACTACACCCGCCACGCCGAGGGCTCTGTGTTGGTAGAGTTTGGCGACACAAAAGTTCTGTGTAATGCCTCAGTGTCGAGTGAAGTACCGCGCTTCCTGCGCGGTCAGGGCAGCGGTTGGATCACCGCGGAGTATGGCATGCTGCCGCGCTCTACAGGTTCCCGCATGCCGCGTGAGGCAGCCAAGGGTAAACAGAGCGGCCGTACTGTAGAGATCCAGCGTCTGATTGGCCGCTCCCTGCGCGCAGCGGTGGATCTGGAAAAGCTTGGAGAGAATCAGATCACCCTGGATTGCGATGTTATCCAGGCCGATGGCGGCACACGCACAGCGGCTATTACCGGCGCTTGTGTAGCCTTGGTGGATGCGCTGCGCCATATGCAGCGGGAAAAAATTCTCGCTGAGGATCCGTTGCTCAACCTTGTCGCGGCGGTCTCTGTCGGAATTTATGACGGCGAGCCGGTTTTGGATCTGGACTATCCAGAGGACAGTGCGGCGGATACGGATATGAATCTGGTGATGGCGGCAGACGGAGGTATGATCGAAGTACAGGGTACCGCTGAAGGTAAGCCTTTTTCCGAGAAAAAGTTCGCGCAGATGCTGGGCTTGGGTAAAGCAGGAATCGATGAACTGATCGAGATACAGCAAAAAGCCTTGGATGAGTGAGGCTTTGTATTTTGCTGAGTTAGGACCGCTCCCGCTGTAAAGCGGGTCGGTTCGCGACAGGACTCGGCTCCCCTACTCTCAGCCGAAATGGGCCGAGTCCTCAACGGTTTATACTTCCAGGTCGTAATCCATCATTAGTGGTAGGTGGCTGGAGAAATTCACATTCTTGTTAATCGCACCGTACTCAATACGATTTTTCAACCCGTGTGAAACGATCTGCATGTCGGTCCGCCAGCCATCACCTTCGCCTACGGTGCCACTCGGCCACCAGGTAAATTCATCGGTGTCTTTGACCACGCGGCGAAAGGCATCGACATAGCCAATTTCATTGAACAGCTGGTCCAACCAGCGCTGTTCGTGACGCATGAAACCAGGGTTATCCTGGTGGTCCTGCCAGTTCTGCACATCGGCACGGCGGTGTGCCATGCCCCAGTTACCGCAGAAAATAAAATCGCGGCGCTTGCGGCTGATTTTGTGCAGGTGCGCTTGCATGTCGTCGAAAAACTGGACCTTTTTCTCCAGTGAAGCCTCGTCAGTGGCTATTGGCGCTAACAGAGAACCCACACTCAGGCGTTCAAAATCTGCCTGTAAATAGCGCCCATACATATCCTCGCCGTTGGCGAAACCCATACCGAAAATAATGGCTTTGGGCTGGTTGCGTGTATAGATCGCCACGCCGTTTTCATGGGGCGTTCCCGAATCGAAGAAGTAGCTGTAATAGCCATCGGGGTGGAATATGGGGTGGTCTAGCTCCGGCTCCAGAGAGCGCAGGTCTTGAAGGCAGATAATGTCTGCATCCTGCTCAGCTAACCAATCGTAGAGACCGCGCTGTGCGGCCTGATGAACGCCGTCTACAGACAAGCTTACTATTCGCATTATTAGCCCCTTACCAGCGGACTGTGTATCATTAGAAACATTATTTGCATGCCTATCCCCGGAAGAAATGCTACGGGGAGGTCTCCCTTCACCTTAGCTAATAGTTAACAATTTTCCATGCAGCAATATCAGCGCAATTTTATCCAATTGGCCCTGGATCATCAGGTGTTGTGTTTTGGTGACTTCACTCTGAAGTCAGGCCGTCAAAGCCCCTATTTTTTCAATGCTGGCCGCTTCCACACCGGTGCGGCACTAGCCGCACTGGGACAGGCTTACGCCGAGGCGATTATCGCTTCGGGAGTGGAGTTTGATGTCATTTTCGGACCGGCTTACAAGGGTATCCCGCTGGGTGCGGTGACTGCCGTGGCACTGGCTCAGAAAGGTATCGATAAGCCTTTCTGCTACAACCGCAAAGAGGCCAAGGATCACGGCGAAGGCGGAACCTTAGTGGGTGCGCCGCTTAATGGCAAGGTTTTGATCATTGATGATGTGATTACGGCCGGTACTGCGGTGCGTGAGGTGATGCAAATCATTGAATCTCACGGTGCCGAAGCGGCCGGTGTGGTCATCGGTTTAAATCGCCAGGAAAGGGCCAGCGAAGATTGTGAATTCTCCGCTATTCAGCAGGTCGAACAGCAGTTTAATATCCCAGTCATTAGCATTGTACAGCTGGATGATATAGTCAGTTTCCTCGAGCAGGAGTCTCAGGATAGTGAAACCCTGCAAAAAATTGTCGATTACCGGCAGCGTTACGGCGTAACGGGTTAAGTGAGAGGCCCGCTCGTTATAGCGGGCCGCATCAATTTAGTGAGAAGAGCGATGGCAATCGCCCCCATAAAATGTTTCCTGGTTCCTGCCATTCTGTTGTTTTGTACCCTGGCGAGTGCCGCCAGCGGTGAGCAGTTACTCTATCGCTATACCGATGAGCAGGGCATCATGGTACTCAATGAAATGGTGCCGCCGGAGTACGTGGCTAAGGGCTACGAAATTCTCAACCTTTCTGGCCGTGTTATAGAAGTGGTTCCACCGCAGTTGAGCCCCGAGGAGTTCGAAGCGCAGCGCCGACAGGAAGCACGCGAAGAAGCGGACCGCAAGCTGCTCAAACGCTATAACAGCCTTGCCGACATTGAGAGTGCGCGCAAACGCAAGCTGGCAATTGTCGAGCAGGATATGGCGATCATGCACTCGAATATCACCAGTCTCACTCGTCAAATTACCCAGGAAGAAACACAGGCGGCGCGCACCCAGCGCGGTGGGCGCGAGGTGGCTCCGGAGCTCCTGCAGCGTATTGCCGATTTGCAAAAAGAAGTGGCAGTACTGCGCGAGCGCCTTAAACGGCGCGCTGACGAGGCCAGTTCTATCGGTGAGGAATTTGATAAAGCCGCCGCGCGCTACGCAGAAATTACTAACAGATCCTGATAGTGCAGGACCATTAGCGCCTTTCTGGCTTCGTTACACGTGCGTCCTTCCAGTTATCTTTCACTTTCCATACCGCACAGCCAGTTACCTGGCTGCGGCGACGGTCTCGCGGAAAAAGCCGGAGGTCAAAACCGGCCATTGCTCGGCCCAGTACTCGGTGGGTTTGCGCTTAAAGCCGCTGCGTACATATTGCACGATACGGCCCTCGGCACTGGCCAATAACAAGTTGGCGGCACCGCCCAGGGGCAGGGTTGGACGCAGGTGTTCACGCAGTTCCGCTTCACGCAAAATCTGACGGATTTGGGTTTCCAGGCGATCGAACAACTGCAGGATACGCCCGTGCAAACGCTCGGTTTCGCCGGTCAACGCATCGCCAGTGAGAAGTCGGGTAATACCCGGATTGCGCTCACAAAAAGCCAGCAGAAGGTGCAGGATTCTCTGGCATCGCTCCAAAGCAGAGGGTTCTTCCTGAAGGATCAGCGCTATGCGACTGAAAATAGTCTCCTCGATAAACTCGATCAGGCCTTCGAACATTTTTGACTTACTGGGGAAGTGGCGGTATAGCGCCGCTTCAGAAAAGCCAACTTCCTTGGCCAGGGCTGCAGTTGTAATACGTGCGCCAGGACTGGCTTCCAGCATATGTGCCAGAGATTCCAGAATTTGCTGGCGCCGATTGATTTTTTCGCTGCTCATTGATTGCCTTTAGTCCACTTGGGGGGTGGACGGTGATTTTTGCTCTTGTCGCCTTAATATTTCGGCGGCGGAATCCTACCGATTCGTACGTCTGTCTTCAATTGCCAAGCGCTACAGTGCGATGGCTTTATGTCTCACTATTGGTAATCAAGGTGCCGACGCCGGTGTCGGTAAATATTTCCAGCAGGACCGCGTGAGGTACCCGGCCGTCGATAATATGGGCAGAAGTGACCCCGTCTTTTACCGCGTCGAGTGCACAACTGATTTTCGGCAGCATGCCGCCATGAATGGTGCCATCTTCAATCAACCCTTCCACCTGAGGCGTCGTCAGGCCGGTGAGTACCTCGCCCTGCTTATCTTGCAGGCCCGCAACATTGGTGAGCAGCATCAGCTTTTCTGCCTGCAAGCACTCGGCGACCTTACCGGCCACCAGATCGGCATTGATATTGTAAGAAACCCCCTCTTTGTCGACGCCGATAGGGGCGATTACCGGAATAAAGCCGCCCTGGATCAGCATATTGATGACATCGGTATTGACCTTTTCCACCTCGCCTACCTGGCCGATATCAATAATTTCTGAGGCGTGCAGGCCGGCGCTCTCATTTTTGCGGCTCAGTTTGCGCGCTTCGATTAACAAGCCATCCTTGCCGGTAACGCCCACTGCGCGGCCTCCGTTCTGATTGATCAGATTGACAATTTGCTTGTTGACCGTGCCCCCCAATACCATTTCCACCACATCCATGGTCTCGCTATCGGTTACGCGCATACCGTCGACAAAGTGAGATTCGATATTGAGTTTGTTCAACAGCAGGCCTATTTGCGGGCCGCCGCCGTGTACCACTACCGGGTTCATGCCCACCAGCTTCATCAGGATAATGTCGCGGGCAAAGTCGTTTTGCAGCTCGTGATCCACCATGGCATTACCGCCAAACTTTACCACCACGGTTTTATTGGTGAATTGCTGGATATAGGGCAAGGCTTCATTCAAAACCTGAGCAATACGCAGAGCGGACTTCTTATCGAGGGACATGGCAATTCCTTTATGGTGGGATGCGGCTGGATAGCTTTCCCGCTGTCCAGCCGCTGCTGTAGATACTGCGCGGTCGAGATTTTTTTGATTAAAGCACGGAGCGCTAGTCGGTTGCGGCACCTGCCTGTGCCGCACAGGTTTAAAATTGGTGCGCTAGTTGAGCAGTTCCCAATTGGGAACGACAACTGTGGGAGCAATTTTCTTGATCTGCGCCATGACTACTTTGCGAATACGCTCCAGAGCCTCTTTATTTTCGGCCTCGAAGCGCAGGGTCAACGCGCTGGTGGTATTGGAGGCGCGCACCAGCCCCCAGCCATCAGAAAATTCTATGCGCAGACCGTCGGTAGTATTGATATCGGCATTGTCAAAATTGCCTTGTTCGCGCAACTGCTCAATCAGGGAGAACTTCTCCTGCTCCTCTACGGGCAACAATATTTCCGGGGTGCTCTCCATTTGCGGCAGTGAGTCGAGGAGTTCATCTAGGCTCTGTTCCCGCAGGGCCATAATCTCCAGGAGCCGCGCCGCTGCGTAGATACCATCGTCGAAACCAAACCAGCGATCCCGAATAAAAATATGGCCGGATAACTCACCGCCAAGAATTGCCTTGGTTTCTAGCATTTTGTTTTTCATCGGCGCGTGGCCGGTCTTCCACATCACCGGGCGGCCGCCGTACTGGTTTATCAATTGAGCAAGGCTACGGCTGCTTTTCACATCGAAGACGATCGTCTCCCCTGGGTTGCGTGCCAGGATGTCTCTCGCCAGTAGCATAACCAGCTGATCGGCCCAGGCGATGCGCCCGCTGCTGGAAATCAGAGTGACACGATCACCATCGCCATCCAGAGCTATGCCCAGGTCTGCGCCGGTTTCCGCCACTTTGTCGATCAATGCTTGCAGGTTTTCCGGGCGCGTGGGATCGGGTGGATGGTTGGGGAAGTCCCCATCCACTTCACAAAACAGCGGAGTGACTGCGCAGCCCAGCTGCTCAAACAACCGGGGTGCCAAAACGGAAGTGGCTCCATTGCCCGCATCCACTACCAGGTGCGGTTGTCCGGCGAGGGCGACGTTGTTAAAGATCTCGTCAATATATTTGTCTTTAATATCCTGCTCGCGGTTACTGCCTTCCCCGCTTTTGAAGGGCCCCTGCTGCATAAGCTGGTGCAGGCCCTGTAGCTTTTCTTCAGAGAGGGGGCGGCCCTTGAGCACAATCTTGAAGCCATTGTATTCCGCCGGATTGTGGCTCGCGGTCACCATAACACCGCTGCTGGTGTTCTTGCCCTTGGCGCAGGCGTAGTAAAGCAGTGGTGATGGGATCAGGCCCAGATCGATACTGTTACAGCCGCTATCGAGAATCCCCTCCATCAGGCAGTTGCTGAGCAGTGCACTACTGTTGCGGCCATCGCGCCCCACTAGCAGGATTTGCTCTCCGGCGTGCTGTGCCAGGGTACCGAGGGCCTTTCCCAGCTGGTAAGCAAAGGGCTCATCAATTTCCTCACCGGCGATGCCGCGGATATCGTATGCGCGAAACACATGAGGGGGAAACTCGGTAGTTAGCGGATGTTGGGGCTTACCTGATTTGGTCGCAGACCTTGCCTCAGCGCGATTTGTCATATTCTGTTGTAAAGCTTCGGGAGCGATGCTGGGTGCCGATGCGAGCCCTTGGGGTAAAGCTTCATCCGCCAGCAGAGCATCCTGCTGCGACTCGGGCGCAGGGAATTTTTCACTTTCGCTTCTACCACCTTTCTCACCTTTCTGACTGCGCTCCCAGGGGGCACGGTTGTCTCGGGGCAGGAAGCGTAGAAGTACCAGCAAGGAGAACAGCAGGCCGGCGCCGGCTGTGAGATAGATCCACAGAAGTGGCAAGCTGTGTTGCTGGATAAATGCAGGGGAGGGGCTGAACTGCACCTGCAGGTAGCTATCCGGAATTGCTTCAGAATGGCTGAAGCCACTGCCCTGCCCGCCGCGCCAAAGGGGCTGTGCAATCGAATCGGGAAATTTTTGAAGCAGCTGAATCTGTCCCTGGTTTTTATCGAGCGTTTCCAGGGATGTTTGCAAAACAGCGAAGGGCTGGCTGATCAGAAGTTGTTGCCCCGCCAGGTTAACAGCATTGTGAAGCTGCCAGCTGTTGTCGGGGCCGGTACGCAGTATCTCTAGGGGCTGTTGACTGTCTTGTCGGGTACGCTTGAGCAGATCTACTAGCGCGAAGTTCAGGGTTGGCTTTTCACCTGCGCCCACGCGGATTTGTGCCTCTGAAAAGACCTGAATTCGCGATTGTTTCGGTAGTTGTGCTGTTTTTAGCTGTTCTTCAAGGGGTTGTCCATTGCGTTCAATTTGTTGCAGCTGCCGCGTGCGTTCGGCTAACAGAGACTCTACATCTTGCGCGAAGATTTTCCCCTGCGCCCGGGCTGCCTGTTGTACTTGCGCTTGATTGTGGGGGGTGACTATATGCTCAACGATTAGATAGGCCCCGCAGAGCCAGGCGACGGCCGCCAGCAACGAAGGCAGCAGCAACCCCTTGTGCAATAGTCCTTGGCTCTGATTTTTCTTGTTGAAAACCACTGATTTTCCTGCCTGTTAATCTTTATTTCTGCGCTTTGACGGCAATAATTTCTATTAACTGTCGCGCTAGGTCGGCCTTTAGAGCCTCGGGCAGTTGTGTATTGCCGTGGCGATCTATCACCGTGACGGCATTGCGGTCACTATTGAAGCCGGTTTCACTGCCACTGACGTCGTTGGCGATAATCATATCGAGGTTTTTCCGTTGCAGTTTGCTTTGCGCATACTGTTCGACTTGCTGTGTCTCAGCGGCAAAGCCCACGGTAAAGGGGCGTCGCTCGTTGCGCGCGGCGATGCCGGCGACGATATCCGGGTTTTTAACCAGGGTAATAGCGCTCTCGTCGCAGCCCTCGCGTTTCTTGATTTTTTGTTCCGCCACCGAGGTGGGGCGAAAATCGGCAACAGCGGCAGCGCTGATAAAAATATCGCAGAGGTCAGCCGCACGCTCGGCGGCATCGCGCATATCCCGCGCATCGATGACATCGACGCGCTTCACATGTGCGGGAGTGGCTAAATTTACCGGCCCGGCGATTAGTGTGACCTCGGCGCCGGCCCTCCGGGCGGCCTCGGCCAGGGCGAACCCCATCTTGCCGGAGCTGTGGTTGCTCAGGTAGCGTACCGGGTCCAGGGCCTCGCGGGTTGGGCCGGCGGTAATCGCCACGCGCTTGCCGCGCAGACAGTCGTTAGAGCCGAACTGTGACTCGGCCTGCAGGGCCAAGTCAGCGGGCTCCAGCATGCGGCCGGGTCCCACGTCACCACAGGCCTGGCTGCCAGCCGCCGGTCCCCACAGCTGTACCCCGCGGTCACGCAGAGTTTTGGCATTGGCAGTGGTGGCTGGGTGGCGCCACATGGCCTGATTCATGGCGGGGGCCAGGGCCACTGGTGCTTCGCTGGCGAGACACAAGGTGGTGAGCAGGTCGTCGGCCATGCCGCAGGCCAGTTTCGCCATCACCTGGGCACTGGCGGGGGCAATCAGGATCAGGTCGGCCCACTTGGCCAGCTCGATATGCCCCATGGCGGCTTCAGCGGCTGGGTCCAGCAGATCGGTGTGTACAGGGTTGCCGGATAGGGCCTGGAAAGTCAGCGGCTGCACAAACTCGCGCGCGCCGGCGCTCATTACCACTCTCACCTGGGCACCGCGTTCTTTTAGGCGGCGTACCAGGTCGGCGCTCTTGTAGGCGGCAATACCGCCACTGATTCCCAAAAGTATGCGTTTATCGGCCAGTGAGGACATAGATACAGTTTCCGAATATATGCGAGCGGGTTAGATTAGCATTTCTGCGTCTGGACTTATAAGGCGCAGAATAGACGCGAAAATCGTGCTTGTGGTGAGTTGGGGAGAGAGTTCACAAAAAAAAGACAGTCAGGGAAGGCGAGAAACGATTATGAAGATCAAGGATTGGCCGGCGGCTGAGAGGCCCCGGGAGAAGCTGTTGGCGCAGGGTGCCGCGGCGCTGTCGGATGCAGAGTTGTTGGCGATATTTTTGCGGGTGGGGCTGCCGGGCGTTTCCGCAGTGGATTTGGCGCGGGGTCTACTCAGTGAGTTTGGCGGCTTGCGTGCCCTGTTGGAGGCCGGTAGGGAGCAGTTTTGTCGCGCCCGCGGATTGGGGGATGCCAAGTTTGTACAGTTGCAAGCGGCGCTGGAGATAGCGCGACGACACCTGGCAGAAACGGTGCGGAAGGGCAGTGCTTTGTGCAGTCCGGCGGCAGTGAGAGACTACCTGTCTATGCAGTTGCGCCATCGTCGCCGCGAGGTCTTTTGCTGCCTTTTCCTGGATACTCAGCACCGTGTTATCAGTTTCGAGGAATTGTTCGAGGGCACTCTGAATGCCGCCAGTGTTTATCCTCGTGAGGTGGTGCAGGCTGCTTTACAGCGGGGTGCGGCAGCAGTGATTCTGGCGCATAATCACCCATCGGGCATTTGCGAGCCTAGCCAGGCGGACATCTGGATTACCGAGCGTTTGGTACAGGCCCTGGAGCTTGTGGATATCAAGGTGCTGGATCATCTGATAGTGGGCGAGGGCCAGGCCCTATCCTTTGCAGAGCAGGGGCTGCTGTAGGCACTGCAATTGAGAAGCTGCGATTGGCGGAGAAGTACTGTACAAAACTTGCTCCCTACGGGCTCTTTTGGTATAAAACGCCGCTCTTTGCGGCCGGGCCAGATTCTGCACAGGTTCCGCCGCCATCCAGGAACCGGATTAGAATCCCGATTTTTATGTTCCCGCACACCCTTTTCCTCTTCAGGATTGGCGCCATGCGGGCACAAGCGTTTTGAAGAGGCCAACAGATGTCCAAGGTATGTCAGGTAACCGGTAAGCGTCCGGTAACCGGAAACAATGTATCCCACGCTAAGAACCGCACCAAGCGTCGCTTCGTGCCGAACCTGCACAGCCACCGTTTCTGGGTTGAGTCCGAGAAGCGTTTTGTGAAACTGCGTGTTTCCGCAAAAGGCATGCGCGTTATCGATAAGAAAGGTATCGACGCTGTCCTGACTGAGCTGCGCGCCCGCGGCGAAAAAGTATAATTAGCTGTATTCAGCTAACTGATTGGAGATTGAGCAATGCGTGAGAAGATTCGTCTGAATTCCAGCGCCGGTACTGGCCACTTCTACACCACTACTAAGAACAAGCGCAACATGCCTGAGAAAATGGAGATCAAAAAGTACGATCCCGTTGTTCGCAAGCACGTTATGTACAAAGAAGGCAAAATCAAGTAATTGCCTTCCGCGTACTCGCAGAAGAGCCCGGTTCTTGCCGGGCTTTTTTGTGTCCGCTCCTCGGCTACAGCCATCGTGAGATGAGAAATGCCTGAACTCCCAGAAGTAGAAACCACCTGCCGTGGCCTCGCCCCCCATCTAGAGGGGCAGTGGGTGCGATCGGTTGTGGTGCGACAGGCGCGACTGCGCTGGCCTGTGGACCTGGACTTCGCCAAGCACATTAAAAATGCCCGTATTCTGAAGCTGGAGCGTCGCGCCAAATACTTACTGGTGCATACAGATAAGGGGTGTGCCATCTGGCATTTGGGGATGTCTGGAAGCCTGCGCCTGGTCGAGCAGGAAGAGTCCCCTGAGAAGCACGACCATATCGACTGGCGACTCGATAGTGGCCTGACCCTGCGCTACAGGGATCCACGCCGGTTTGGCGCTCTTCTGTGGACCGCAGCAGACCCCCTGGCCCACGATCTACTCAGTCATTTAGGGCCAGAGCCGCTGTCGGAGAGTTTTAATGGTGACTACCTGTTCGCCGCTTCCCGCAAGCGTAAACAGTCGGTGAAAACGTTCATTATGGATGGGCGGATCGTGGTGGGGGTGGGGAATATTTATGCCAGTGAATCGCTATTCCTGGCAGGTATCCGCCCGGATCGTGAAGCGGGCTCTATTTCAAAAGCCCGCTATCTGCGCCTTGCAGAGGCGATCAAAAAGGTATTGAGTCGTGCCATTGCCCAAGGTGGCACTACCCTGCGGGACTTTATCGGAGGTGATGGCAAGCCGGGATATTTCGCCCAGGAACTCAATGTCTACGGCCGCGCGGGAGCACCTTGCCCCAGTTGTGGGAGCCCGGTGCGGGATATGGTTCTGGGCCAGCGCAGTACCTTCTTTTGCACTCGTTGCCAGCGTTGAGTTTACTTTGCGGTAGGGCATTGGCGGGAATTTACTACTAATCTCAGAGTATTGCTGTCTGTGGAGATGGCCCGTGGTATTGGTACTGCCTTTTCTTACCGTTCTGATTGCAGCCTGGTATATATGGAAGCGCCGCCAGCGCGCGGCCACCGTGTGGTGGTTGTTGACTATGGTGATTTACATCATCTGGTTGATTTATCACTCGAACACAACGCTGGACCTCTCCTTCTAGCCGGGGTGCCGCTATGGTGTATATGGTCCGAAGGCTTGATGCCCTGGCTCTTCTCGGCCTCTCTGCGGTTCTCTGGGCGGCTTTTATCATCGAGCTTTACGAGCACCAACTGCCCTGCCCCATATGCCTGCTTCAGCGTGTAGCCTTTACCATGGCTGGCTTGGGCTTGCTGATGAACCTGCGATTTGGTGTACGTCCCGCTCACTACGGAATTGTTATTCTCTCGAGTATTGCCGGGCTGGCTGCTGCCGGGCGCCAGGTGTTGTTGCATATTCTGCCCAATAACCCCGGATTTGGAGAGCCCTTTCTCGGCTTGCATCTCTATACCTGGGCGGCCGTGGCTTTTTTTGGGCTGCTTACTTATTGCGGGGTCGCAATGATGTTGGGCTTCTTGCGGCGGAACCTGTCACCGCGTCGATTCACCTTTCCCGAGAAATTTATCGCGGTGCTGTTTCTCACCATTGCCATGGCGAACCTGGCCAGCACCCTATTGGAGTGCGGTCTAGGTCCCTGTACGAGAGGCTCTTTCGGCTATCACTGGCTGTGGCCTTGAAAAAATCGTTGAATTGCTAGTCTCGCTGAATTTTTCCACAGTGGAAAATTGAGGGGATAGGGCAAATCCGTGGGAAGCTATATGCGTTTATTCAGTTTGCTATCGATTCTTTTGCTCCTCTCCTGTGATCCTCTAGAAAAGAGCGTGGGCTTCATTCCCACCCCAAGCAAGCCCGCTCAGTTAATTGTCCGTAACGCCACTATTTATACCGCGGATAAAGCCCGATCTATTGCTGCGGCGATGGCAATCAGGGGTGGGCGCATTGTCTTTGTCGGCACTGAAGCAGGTGTTGAAGCTTATATTGGCGGGGATACTGAAATTGTAGATCTGAATGGTAAGCTGGTTTTACCTGGCTTTTTCCAAAGGGCAAAAATTCGGGGGGCGGCATCCAGAATCAACTTATTTTCTGGAGGCTCCATTGAAGATTACCGTTTGGCGGTAGCGCGTTATATTCGAGAGAATCCGCAACAGCAAGTGATTGTGGGTGATGGTTGGAATTTGCAGGCATTTTCTGCTGAGCCTCCGCACAAAGGAATTCTCGATCAAATCAATGACCTGATCCCGATTATTTTATTTTCTTCAGATCGAAACAATATCTGGACAAATTCAGAAGGTCTGGCTGCCGCAGGAATTAATAACGATAGTGTGAATCCTCCTAATGGATTTATAGAAAAAAACGAACACGGCATTGCTACTGGTTGGTTGCGGGGTCCTGGCGCTGTCACATTAATAGAGAAATTGATCCCGCAGGACATAAACGGAGATTACCGAAAAGACTTGCTCAGTATGCAAGATTTAGCGGTTAGTAATGGTGTGACAAGTCTCTATGATTCCGTTGTTGTATTAAAAGATGAGGAAGGCCAAAAGCGTTATTTTGATCAAATATTCAAAATTGAACCCATGGGTTTTCGCGTGCTGGCCTCAATGGCGGTTAGTACAGATTTTGCCGACAGAGATTTTAGTTCGTTGCAGCAAAAGGTTAGTCAAATAGCAATCGATGACTTTAGGCTGACTTCGATAAGTTATATTGGATGGTTGCCGGAAAATTTAAGGGTGTGGATCACTACAGAACCAATCTCAAGGACTTCTGGTTCGATTAAAGAGGTTATTAGCTTGGCGCAAAGGGCTAATGCTCACCAATTTCCCATACAGATTTTAGTCTCTGGAGAAGAGGAAACTGATAAAGCTTTAAATATACTGGAAAAGTTGGAGGGGGACGACACCAAAATACGCAATGCAATTGTTAATGCTTTTTTAGATAAAGAGTCCACTCTGGATCAGCTTTCCCAGATGCATAGTGCTGTATTTATGCAACCAAAAAATATTTTCCTCTTGCATAGGGGCCGAGAAGGTTCAACGGAGGGCAGAAGTTTAAAGGGCGGAGAAAAATATATTCCCATGAGTGTATCTTTATTATCTTCTGACCCCTCTCAGATTAGTGGCATGTTGGATCCAATGGCGGTTATTTATCGGGGGTTAAATCTAGGAATTTCTATTTATGACCTAGTTGAGGCTTTTACAATTAATGCTGCCTATTCCGGGGGCTTGGAAAAGGAAACGGGCAGTATCGAAAAGGGTAAGTGGGCTGATTTTATTGTTTTAGATAGAAATATATTTAATGTTTCTAAAAATCAGGTTGGTGAAGCCAAAGTGATAAAGACTTTTTATAAGGGACGCTCGGTATTTGATCGAAAATCTTTAAGAAATTTAGGTGATGAACCAAGATCAATACAGCTAGACACCTTCTGAACTTTGTTGCATTTGGTTAAATTCAAATATAAGAAAGATATTCAGCTTTATAAGTATGTTTTTCTATAAATTCTAAAAAATCTTTTGGCGGCTCCAGTACACTGAGCCCAAGTTCAAAGATTTTCTTGCTGACTTTTGCGGCTGTATTTTGGGATATTTCTAAAATTTTTGACTGTGGTGGAAACAGACAGCCCTGCTGCAGCAGATCTTGACCGACTTGCTCAGCAACTCCACGGGCGGCCTCAATAAATAGTGAGTCGGGCACACGTTTAGCACTTGTTGCATAAATTGCCATTGCTACCGCGGGGAATATATATAAATTATTCGCTTGGCCTGGCAAATAGGTTTTTCCATGCAGTGTGACCTTGGGGAATTGTACGCCGGCGGCATAGATGGCTCGGCCCTGGCTCCAACTGTAGGCCTGCTCCGCACTGCATTCGGCATGTTTGGTTGGGTTGGACAGAGCAAAAATAATGGGTCGCGGGTTGTGTGCGGCCATAGTTTCCACGACTTCCTGGGTAAATAATTGGCCAATAGTACTGACGCCAATCAAGGTGGTTGGCTTGTGAGTTTTTATGGCCTCCAATAATTGTGAAGTTGGGGATTGGTCGTGTGCGTAGGGGCGCTGGAAGTCGAAAAGGTCTTCGCGACTTTTTACCAGTAGTCCCTTTTCATCGAACATAATAATGCGGGCTTGGGCCTCTTCCCTACTGAGCCCCTCATTGACCAGTTCACTCACAAATAAATCCGCAAGCCCTATGCCGGCAGAGCCGGCACCGGCGAAGAAGATTTTTTCATCCTTTAACGAGCCCTGTTTGATTTTCAGGGCGTTGATCATGCCGGCCAGGGCAATGCCCGCAGTGCCTTGGATATCATCGTTATAGCAGCAGGCCTTGTCTCGATATCGTTGCAGCAGGTGGACGGCGTCACTACCGGTCCAGTCCTCAAAGTGCAGACAGCAGTGTGGATAGCGCTGCTGAACAGTGTCCACAAATTCATCCACAAAACGGTAAAGCGTCTCAGTATCCGGGCGTTTACGACGCAGGCCTACATAGAGAGGGTCTGTGAGTACTTGTTCATTATCGGTGCCGGCATCTAAAAAGAGTGGCAGTAAATGCTCTGGCGGTACGCCCCCGGCGGCAGTGTAAAGCTGCAGTTTACCAATGGGGATACCCATGCCATTCGCGCCGATATCCCCGAGCCCCAGAATTCGTCCGCCATTGGTGACACAAATAAATCGAATGTCCCGGTCCGGCCAGTGAGACAGGGAGTCGGCGATACTGCCCTTCTGTGCAATAGACAGATAGACACCCCTGACCCTGCGCATGATATGGCTGAACTTGGTACAGGCTTCGCCGATAGTGGGGTCGTAAATGATTGGAAGGAAACGCACCGGATCGGACATCACCACTCGGTAAAAGAGCGTCTCGTTGGTATCCAGCAGACCGGTCAGGTAGACAAATCGATCGATATCGGAATGTTTGTGGCTCAGCTGCATCATCACCCGCTCTACCTGGGTTTCGATGGTTTCCAGAGCGTAGGGAATCAGGCCGTTAAGGCCAAACTTGTTGCGTTCCACTTCTGTAAAAGCAGTGCCCTTATTGGTGCTGGGGTCGTGTAGGAGTTCGATGCCAGTGGCATCTACTTTGCGGTGGTCCAAGAGGGGCCCTCCAGTTGCTTACGCTAGCTAGGGGGAAGTATGGACCACTCTAAAGAAGGGGCACGCTATCCGGAAAGCTGGTTTATGAATGGCAGCTTTCTAGGGGGGATGGTTTTGAGGAGGCATGCAATATGCCTCCTCCAGAAAATCAGTGCCCCAGCGCACTGCCTTCCCGACGGGGGTCGGCACCGCCGTGGAGTGCATTGTTTTTTACCGCGATTGCATGAATGCCACTGTTGAGATCGCGCTCGACGACCTCGTGCCCGCGTGCCCTGAGTTTATTGATGGTGTCTTGGCTAAAGAAACCGGGTTCAAGTTCGACACGCCGCCCGATAGCGCCAATGTTGCCGGCTGCGATGGCATCGGCAATGGGCATGTTCAGCCCCAGGTGGTAGAGAATGGTGCGGGCGGTGTAGTCGATAATACGTGACCCCCCGGGTGAGCCCACCAGTAGGCGCAGGCTGCCATCTTTATTAAATACCACCGTTGGCGACATGGAAGAGCGAGGTCGTTTGCCGGCCTGGATACGATTCGCCACCAACTGCCCTTTGGCTGTTTTTGGGGTAAAGGAAAAATCGGTCAACTGGTTATTCAGCAGAAAACCCTTTACCAGCAGGCGAGAGCCAAAGCCCGTTTCGATGCTGCTGGTCATGCTGACGCCATTGCCGTAGCGATCCACAACGACCAAATGGCTGGTGTTGGGCATCTCAGGTGATTGGGCCGTGAGGCGCTTGGTCGCCCCAGTGTTCGGATTGCCGGGCTTGGCTATGTTGGCTATGTCAGGGTCAATTAGGGTCGCACGTTCGCTCAAGTAAGCGGTGGATACCAAAGCCTTACTGGGCACTTTGATAAAATCTGAGTCGGCCGAATAGGTGTTGCGATCGGCAAAGGCCAGTTCTGAGGCTTCGATAAACAAATGGGTGAGCAGGTCGTCCCCGGCTTCCATTTCAGCGATGGGAAAAGCTTGCAGCATGCCCAAAATGCCGCCCACGGTGGTGCCGCCCGATGAGGGGGCATCCGCACCACAGATCTGGTATTCGAGAAAAGCGGAACAGAGGGGCTGGCGCTGTTTGGCCCGATAATTGGCCATATCCTCAAGGCTGAGCAGACCGGGGTTTTCAGTGTCGCCGCGAACGGCCTTGACGACCGCTTCGGCGATCTCTCCTTTATAAAAAGCGTCCGCACCATCGCTGGCAATCATGCGCAGGGTGCGGGCATATTCCGGATTCCTCAGCCGGTGGCCCACCGGCAGGGGCCTGCCGTCGCTGTCAAAGAAATAACTGGCGATCGCCGGTCTTGCATCTACATGGGGTAGCCTGCTCAACAATTTGTGCAGACGTGGAGAGACTTCAAAGCCGCTTTCGGCTAGCTGGATGGCTGGCTGGAATAAAACTTCCCATGGCAGTTTGCCATCGCGCTGGTGCGCCATTTCCAACATGCGGATGACGCCAGGGACGCCCACTGAGTAGCCGCCAATAACCGCCTGCATAAATGAACGCGGTCTACCGTCGTGCATAAAGTAGTTTTCATCCACCTCTGCCGGAGCGGTTTCCCGGCCATCGTAATAGCGCAGCTGTTTATCTTTGGCGTCGTAGCTCAGCATAAAGGCGCCACCGCCAATACCCGATGACTGGGGCTCCACCAACCCGAGCACCAACTGAGCGGTGATGGCTGCATCCACGGCACTACCGCCCTGCGCGAGGATTTGTTCGGCGGCGCGACTCGCGTGGGGGTTGGCGGTCACCGCCATATAGGATTTGGCCGTGGCAGACTTGATTGCACTGCGGCCGGTATCGACTTCCGGTTGCGGCTCATCGGCCATGGCCGGAGATAGAACAAGGGCGAGAGCGAGGAGAATGTGACGCACGAAACACTCCGCGGATTGTGGAAAAATCCGCTCGAGTGTATCAGAAATAACCAATTCGGGAGTTAGCGGAATTTCTCTTCCAGTGCCGCTTGTACAGCACTTGGAACAAATTTTGTGACATCTCCACCGAGAGAGGCAATTTCTCTAACTAAAGAGGAAGAAATATAGGACAAGTGTTCTGCTGGGGTCAGGAACAGGCTTTCCATATTCGGCGCCAGTTGGCGGTTCATATTAGCCAGCTGAAACTCGTATTCGAAGTCGGATACTGCGCGCAGGCCGCGTAGAACCCCGTAGGCATCCACCTGGCGCACCAGGTCAGCCAGTAGGATATCGAAGCCGATGACTTCCACATTGGGCAGATGGCCGAGTACGCGCTGGGAGAGCTCCACCCGCTCATCCAGGGTAAACAGAGGATTCTTTCGATTACTGGCGGCTACGGCCACGATGACGTGGTCAAACAGGCGACAGGCCCGCTCCACCAAATCGAGATGACCATTGGTGATTGGGTCGAAAGTTCCGGGGTAGACAACTTTTTTCATACGCCAAGGATAAATGCGGGCTGAAAGGGATGCGAATGGTAAACAATTTACGGCTAAGGCTCAAAACCGAATGCGTTAACCTGACCCGCTGACCGGTCAGTGTTCAGTGGTTGCATCGGAGTTATTACGAAACAGTCGCATACAGACCTGACCAGCGCGCTTTTCCTTGATTAACGACCAGTCGTTCGCAGCAGAAATAACAATGTCTCGGGGTGTCTCGATATAAATCAGAGCACCTTCTGAGAGCCTGCCAGTGAGAGCGCCGAGACTCTCCTGCCACAAATCGTCTGCAAAGGGCGGATCGATAAAGACAATATCGTAAGGCTTGCCGCCACCGACCAAAAAATCTGCTGCCCGGCAGTTATGCACCTCGCCATCTGTGGCTTCGAGTAGCTGGAGTTGCTGGTTTAGGGTGCGTGCAGCCTGGGGATTCAGTTCGACGAAATCCACTGAGGCCGCGCCACGGGATAGAGATTCCAGACCCAGGGCGCCGGAGCCGGCGAAGAGGTCGAGGCATTGTGCGCCAGGTAGGTGAAACTGCAACCAGTTGAACAGGGTTTCGCGCAGGCGATCGCCGGTAGGTCTCAATCCCTCAACCGGCGCAAATTGCAATTTGCGCCCGCGCCACTGCCCTCCGATGATACGCAATTGGGAAAGGGGCTGTGTGCTTTGCTTGCGCGATGAACTTCTGGCCAAGGTAACTCTCTACTGGGGGCTTAGCGATGCTAAGATTAGCGTCTTTCTGCAAGCGGTACACCCGGATAAACGAATGATCTTTGATTTCCTGCGCAAAAAGAAAAAGCGCAAGCCCGAACAAAGCGAGCCCCAAGGGGAGCAGGCCGAAGCGGTTGGCTCACCAGAGGAGGCCCCGGCGGAAGAGTGGCAGGAGCCATCTGTCACCGATAAAGAGCCCGCTGCACCCCAGGAGGCCGCTGCCGAGTCAGCAGAGGCGCTCGCTCCAGAGATGGAACAAGCGACTGCTGATGTGCAGGAACCTTCCACAGAAGCTGTTGAGCCGTCGCCCGCTAGTACAGCCAATGCGCAGCCCGAAATTCCGTCTAGCCCTGAATCTGAGTTGCCAGCCGATACTGCAGCAGCAGCGTCAGAACCGGCTCCTCGGGTTCAGGAGCCAGCGCCCAAGCCCACCCCCGTGCAGGAAAAACCCGTAGCGAAAAAGAAAGAGGGTTTCTTTGCACGTATTCGCCGCGGGCTCAGCCGCACCAGCAATCAGTTTGTCGAGGGCATGGGCAACCTGTTCCTCGGAGCCAAAGAAATCGATGAAGATCTGCTGGAAGAGCTGGAAACCCAGCTGCTGATGGCAGATGTGGGTGTCGAGGCCACCAGTGAAATTGTTGAGCGCCTCACTGAGCGCGTCTCACGTCGCGAGCTGGCCGATGGGGATGCGCTCTATAAAGCGCTGCAGCAAGAGTTGGCAGAGCTGCTCGACAGTGTCGACGCGCCTTTAGTGTTGGATACCAGTAAAAAGCCCTATGTGATTTTGGTAGTCGGCGTTAACGGCGTTGGTAAGACCACCACTATTGGCAAGCTGGCGCACCGTTTCCTCGGCGAAGGCAAATCGGTGATGCTTGCCGCCGGCGACACTTTCCGCGCCGCTGCGGTAGAGCAGTTACAGGTTTGGGGACAGCGCCACGATGTGCCGGTGGTGGCTCAGCATACCGGTGCGGACAGCGCCTCGGTAATTTTTGATGCCGTGCAGTCGGCCCAGGCCCGTGGTATTGATGTGGTGATCGCCGATACAGCCGGCCGCCTGCACACCAAGTCCAACCTGATGGAAGAGTTGACCAAGGTGCGCCGCGTAATGGGCAAGCTGGATCCCAGCGCTCCCCACGAGGTGCTATTGGTGCTGGATGCCGGCACCGGCCAGAATGCAATTAACCAGGCTGCGCAATTCCGTGAGGCGGCCGGTGTCACCGGCCTGGTACTCACTAAGCTTGACGGCACCGCCAAGGGTGGCGTGATCTTTGCTCTGGCGCGGCGTTTCGGTATTCCTGTGCGCTTTATCGGTGTGGGTGAACAGGCTGAGGATTTGCAGCCGTTCCGCGCGCGCGAATTTGTCTCGGCGCTGTTTGGCCGCGATACCGCTTGATCGCCACTAAACCCTCTTAGGGAATAACAAGAACAAAATCGTGATCACCTTTGACAATGTGAATAAGCGCTATGCATCGGGGCAGGACGCCCTGGTGCGTATCAGCTTGGAAGTCCCCCGCGGGGATATGGTGTTTCTCACCGGCCATTCAGGTGCGGGTAAGAGCACACTTTTGCGGCTGTTGACCGCCATCGAGCGCCCCACTAAAGGCTCGATTTTGGTCGCAGGGCAGAATCTCAACCGCCTGCGAAATAGCCAGATCCCCTATTATCGCCGCAACCTGGGTATCGTTTTTCAAAACCACCAGCTGCTGTTTGATCGCAGTGTGTTCGACAATATCGCTCTGCCACTGGCAGTGGCCGGCTGCAGCAAACGCGAAGTGGGCCGTCGGGTGCGCGCCGCTCTAGACAAGGTAGGCCTCCTGGACAAGGAGAAACACAATCCCATTACCCTGTCTGGAGGGGAGCAGCAGCGGGTGGGTATCGCCCGCGCAGTAGTGAACAAGCCGGCGATCCTGGTAGCGGATGAGCCTACAGGTAATCTGGACCCTCAGCTGTCACAGGAGATCATGCAACTGTTTTCCGACTTTAATGCTGTGGGCGTCACTGTACTGGTGGCAAGCCACGACCTGGAATTGATAGCGCGCATGCGCCGGCGGGTATTGACCCTGCAAGCCGGTCAGTTGATCTACGACGGAGTCCCGAGCCGTGAAGCACACCCAGTCTAGAGCCCAGCGCCCGGCGAGCAGTGGCATTGAAAAGCGCCCGCGTAGCAGTGGCGCGGTGGCTGCTCGCACCGGTATTTCGGATCGCTGGCAGTCCTGGCTCGACCACCATCGCCAGGTAGCGCGGGAATCCCTGCGTCGTTTTTTCGCTACGCCCATGGCTAGTGCTATGACCGCCCTGGTAATCGCTATCGCCCTGGCTCTGCCCGCCGCTTTGCAACTTGGGTTGGCAAATTTTCAGCGCGCTGTGGCCGGCTGGGATGGCCAGCCGCAGATTTCAGTATTTCTCAATAAGAGAGCGCAGAAAACGGCAGTAGACTCCTTCGCCGCCAAACTGCGCAGCGACCCGGCCATCGCAGAGGTGACTTATATTTCTCCGGAAGCGGCGCTGGCGGAATTCGAGCAGGCATCCGGGCTCGGCGACCTCCTGGTGGGGCTCGATGCCAACCCTCTGCCGGCAGTATTGCTGCTGCGCCCGCGAGATACCCATAACAGCGAAAAATTGCAGCGCATTGTGGATAACCTACAGGAGCACGCCCTGAGTGACTCGGTGGTGCTCGATCTGGCCTGGGTACAGCGCCTAACCCAGCTGACGGAGCTGGGGCAACGGATGTCCGCAGGGCTCGCGCTGCTGTTGGCGCTGGGGGTTATCCTGGTGGTGATCAATACGATTCGCCTGCACATTGAGAGCCGCCGGGAGGAAATCCTGGTGGTAAAGCTTGTAGGTGGCACAAATGCTTTTGTGCGCAGACCTTTCCTCTACAGTGGTCTCTGTTATGGGGCTTTTGGCGGACTGCTGGCATGGGCTCTGTTACTGGGGGCGGTGTTGCTATTGTCCGGGCCGATCTCAGGCCTCTCCTCCAGCTACGGCAGTAATTACAGCCTAGTGGGGCCCGGTTTCAGCTATTTTGTTGGCCTTATCGGTGGCGCTGCTTTGCTTGGGCTGCTGGGGGCCTGGTTGGCGGCGGGCCGTCACTTGCGCGAGATCGAACCCAGCTGAGATGAGTGTTTACACGCCTTGGTTTAGCCAAGAAGCGTAAAGCTGTAGCGAATTGGGGAACCTAGGTGGGATTTGGTCCCTCTAAACGGCTGCAATACAAGGGAATACGGCAGTTGGCGGCGGACTTTCTTAACCGCTCGTGCAAGTGCTACACTGAGTCCAGCCTGTTGCCGGATAAAGTGTCCGACGACAGCGGCCGCTGGAATCGGCCGACTAATAATGAGAGGAGAAACCTGAATGGGAACCAGCCTACAGCCAGTGCATACGCTGTCTCCGGGCGCCAACCTGGGAGCTTACATCCAGACCGTCAGCAGCTTCGATGTGCTGTCCGCGGAGGAAGAAAAGCGCCTGGCAGAAGACCTCTATTATCGCGAAGATATTAACGCGGCCCGCCAACTGGTCATGTCTCACCTGCGCTTTGTCGTACATATTGCCAAGTCTTATTCTGGCTATGGACTCAACCAGTCGGATCTGGTGCAGGAAGGCAATGTTGGTCTGATGAAGGCGGTTAAACGCTTTAACCCCGAGAAAGGGGTGCGTTTGGTCTCCTTTGCGGTGCACTGGATCAAAGCGGAAATTCACGAATTTATCCTGCGCAACTGGCGCATCGTAAAGATCGCTACCACCAAGGCACAGCGCAAGTTGTTCTTCAACCTGCGTGGTCAGAAGAAGAAACTGGCCTGGCTGAGCAACGATGAAGCCAAGGCGGTGGCTAAAGATTTGAATGTAGATGTCGCCCAGGTCCATGAGATGGAGGGCCGCCTTGCCGCTCATGATGCCGCATTTGATGCGGGGGTGGACGACGATGACGACACCGCCTGGCAAGCGCCGGCACACTACCTGGAAGACCGCAGTTATGACCCGGCAGCTCAATTGGAGCGGGATAACTGGCAGGAAACCAGCTTCAACAGTCTGGCCAATGCTATGGAGCAGCTCGACGAGCGCAGCCGCGATATTATCCAGGCACGCTGGCTGAGCGAGGAGAAATCCACTCTGCACGAGTTGGCAGATAAATACGGAGTCTCCGCCGAACGTATCCGTCAGCTGGAGAAGAACGCCATGAAAAAAGTGCGTGCGGCTATGGAGGCCTGATAGCGCACTTTGGCAGTTCGGAAAAAACCGCGCAGCAGCGCGGTTTTTTTATTTCTGCGATGCATGGACCCGCTTCGTCGGGCGCAAAAAAAGGGATAAGCCATGGCTAAAGTTTACCTTCTACTCGCCGCATTATTTGGCGCCAGTGGCGTTGCTCTCGGTGCCTTTGGCGCACACGGCCTGCGTGGCAAGGTCGCCGAGCCGCTATTGGAAGCCTACAAGACCGGTGTGCAGTACCAGATGATCCACGCCCTGGCGCTATTGGCTGTGGCGCTGCTGATACAGAATTGGGGAGAACGTCTGTCACTCACTCTGAGCGGCGCTTTCTTTGTATTTGGCTTGGTGTTTTTTTCCGGTAGTCTCTACGCCCTTACCCTGGGTGGGCCGCGTTGGCTGGGGCCGATTACACCGATTGGTGGGTTATTGATGATCGCCGGCTGGGTGATACTGTTTATTGCCGCCGTGAATGCCCCTAAATAGCCGGGCTGTCGCCTATCAAAACCCGAATAAGAGAAAACCGATTCGCATAAGAGGTCGCGAACAATGCAAGACGAATCCGCGGAAGAGTTTCCCTACCGCACCGAGTACAAGAAAAAATCTATCCGCAGCTACGTGATTCGTGCGGGGCGGATGACTGAGGGGCAGCGCCGCGCCTTTGATACTTACTGGGGAAAATATGGTCTGTCGCTCTTCGATGGCCCTCTGAATCCAGTTGAGGCATTTGGCCGTGAGGCTCCGCTTGTGTTGGAGATCGGTTTTGGTATGGGCGACTCACTGCTCGCCATGGCCCAGGCCGAACCGGATAAGAATTTTATTGGTATTGAGGTGCATCCTCCCGGTGTGGGTCGGCTGATTAACAATGCCGGTAAAGCCAGGATTGATAATCTCAAAATTTATATGGCCGATGCGGTGGATGTTTTGAATGACTGCATTGGGGATGGCATTCTGGACAGGTTCCAATTGTATTTTCCCGATCCCTGGCATAAGAAGAAGCACCATAAGCGCCGCATCGTGCAGCCGCAGTTTGTGCGCCTGATTTGCAGCAAGCTGAAAACCGGCGGTGTTATGCATATGGCTACGGACTGGCAGAATTATGCCGAGCATATGCTGGAAGTGTTGCAAGCGGAGTCGCTGCTGGAAAATACCTCCTCCAATGATGACTATGTCGAGCGTCCAGAGTGGCGCCCGGAAACCAAGTTTGAGCGCCGCGGCCAGCGCCTTGGGCACGGTGTCTGGGATCTGGTGTACCGCCGCCTGCCCGGAGAAGCTCCCGCCCTGGCGTCGAGCGAAGAGACAGTTGAAAAGCCTTCCAAGCCGGCACCGGAGGTCGAATAACATCCAATTTTCCACTTGGAGAGTTTTAGCAATAAGCGCCGACTGTAAGTCGGCGTTCTCCCCCACCTACGGCAGTACCCCACCCTTTCTTTAAACGTACAGCTGCCAGTTCTTCTTGAAAGATTCCCAGCGCTGTTTGTCTGCGGTGATACGGATATTTCTTACCGAGTTTTCGTTGTAGTACATCCAATCCGATAACACGATATTGTTTTGGCTGCCGGCGTAGTAGCGCATGCGGAAGCGGCGAATATATTGGTTGGGTATTGCCAGGAAGGCTACCTCACGACCGGGGGTGACGTTGGCGACCTCAACGCATTCATGTCCAGTTTTGTCGAACTCATAGACAAATCCGGCGATGGCTTTATCCACCCTGTCGGTTTGGTGCAGGTAGTAGTAACGCACCGGACAGTAAGTTTTGTTGTGCCAGGCAAAGCGCGCTACCACGTTGGGATCGTCAGTACTGGATATCACCTGGCAGGAAGCGCCGCTACCGAGATGGGGGTCGTGGCGGTTGTTGTTATCCATTTTTGGAAAAAATCCCCCTGACTGCCACAGCATTTGCGGCGGCCGGGTATCCCCCCGGTACAGGCGCCCCGGTGTCATATGCAGGTTGAAACCCGAGCGGCTAAAGCGATAACGATACAGATTGAAAGGGATGTCATTGTGGTTCTGAATATTGCCCAGAGCCAAAGGTTCTGACAATGCGGCTTCACTGGCCTGGCGATACCAGCAATAGGCGCCGCCCAGCAATGTGGTAATGGCGTTTTGACGTCGCTGTATTCCATCCGAGGTGAGCTGTTGTACCGGGTTAGAGGGATTGAAGCCGGTCAACCAGGTATACATTGCCTCTATAAGGCTTTGGGATGTGTTGGATATGCGGGTGTAATCCAGAGTCTGGATCAATGCAGCCTGAGTCACTAACTGATCAATTCGGGTTAGTCCATCTTTACTGCGGCTGTACTTCCAACTGCAGCGAGAATTCCGTTGAAAATCGGTGGCGTATTCTCGAATAGTTTTTGGTGGGCGGCACGAAGTTTGAATCAACTCTGGGCGAACCAGGTTTCTTACGTAGTTATCTATGTTTGGCGCCAGCATCGGTTAACTCTCCGCTGTTTATAAGTATATTTTTTATTTCCCGTCTATGATTTTCATATTGGGCGCGGCATTAAATAGTAGTTTTATTAAAAATGCAGAACAAATAACACAAAGATAATAGAATTAATTTGAATTTAAAGTAGTTAATCAAATTAATAAAAATTGAAAGGGGGGTAGTTTTAAAAAGATTTCGGTGTCAGTAATGGGTAAATGCCATACTTCCATTTCAATCCTCTGCGGTGTTGTATTGCTTTTTTCCGTCAGCAATGTTTCGGCCGATTTTGTCGGTACCCTCAATCTCTATGCCAATGGCGGTAAATACTGGTTTAACAGTGACCGTTTAAACGGAACTCCTTTTCACGGATTGACTTTGCAGGATACCACCGGTGGTGGTGGCGGCCTGGGATTTAATATGACCAATTACTGGGCGATGGAGGGGGTGGTCGATTACTTTATTGTTGGAGTGGATGATTTTCCCGAAAAACTCGAGATTTACAATTACCACCTGGACCTCCTCTACCAATTTGGTGGGCAATTCTGTGGTGATTTTTGTTGGCAGCCATATGTGGCTTTTGGCGTTGGCGAGATGCGCATTAATTATGATAAAGCGCCGAAAAAACGTTACAGGAGATATTACACGGACGAGGATGGGATAGAACGTTACGACTGTAAATATCGGTATAAACACGGTTATAAATATCCTGACTGGCACCCCTACCGGAGATATCTGTGCAACTGGCATGATCGCCAAACCATGGTCAATCTCGGTCTGGGGATAAAATATAGCCTCGGTCCCCGCTGGCAGGCCCGTGCGGATGTGCGACTTTTTCAGGGGGTGGATCACGGTGGGTTGGATGGTTTTGCCAGCGTTGCGATTGGCTACCAGTGGATCGAGTACCCGGACTTTTGGTACGACGAGGATGCGGACGGGATTATCGATGCAACCGATCAGTGCCCACAGACCCCGGTAGGTGTGGATGTTGGCCCCGATGGCTGCCCCATGGATATCGACTTTGATGGCGTGCCGGCCTATATCGATCAATGCCCGAATACACCGGTCGGTACCGCCGTGGATGAATATGGCTGTATTCGCAGATAGCTAATGCCTTTTTATAGGCTTTCTGGGTAGGAGCCTGGAGGGCAGTGAAGATGCCCTCCAGGAGCTACTTTGATAGACAAACGGTCGAATTACTCCCCGCGCAACTGCTCAAGTTGCTCAGAAATTTCCAACCACTCCATTTCCAGAAGGTCGAGAGCTTCGCGATATTCGGTTTGCTCTTTATTGAGACGTGCAATTTCATCTTGCTGACCTCCCATGTAGAGTTGCTCATCGGCCAACTTGCCTTGAACTTTTTGAAATTTTTCCTCTGTTGCAGCCATTTGCCGCTCAATATTTTTTAATTTATTGGTTAGGGGTTTTAGTTGTTCTCGCAAGGCGGCAGCGGCACGGCGTTGGGCCTTTTTATCTTCTGCAGGTTTTTCCTGATTATCACCGCTTTCTACTGATTTTTCCTCACGTCGCTTTTCCCGGTTAAAACCCAGTAGCCACTGTTTGTAGTCATCGAGGTCACCGCTATAGGGTTCCGCACGACCATTTGCGACCAGAATAAATTCATCGGCGGTATTGGCGAGTAGATGGCGATCATGGGATACCAAAATAACCGCACCGGGGAACTCAGCCAGGGCCATGGTAAGAGCATGGCGCATTTCCAGGTCTAGGTGGTTGGTGGGCTCGTCGAGCAGTAGTAGGTTGGGTTTTTGCCAGGCGAGGATCGCCAATGCCAGGCGGGCCTTCTCTCCACCAGAGAAGCCGGCTACGGTTTCAAAGACCCGGTCGCCAATAAAGCCGTATCCGCCGAGGAAGTCGCGCAGAGATTGCTCACTGGCCTCGGGACTCAGTCGTTGCAGGTGTAATAAAGGAGAGGCCTTGCCATCCAGAGCTTCGAGCTGGTGTTGGGCAAAATAGCCAATAGCCAGATGTTCGCCACACTGGCGCTCACCGCTCTTGGGGGCAAGCTCGCCGGCGAGGGTTTTAATTAGCGATGACTTACCCGCGCCATTGGGACCGAGCAGGCCGATACGGCGGCCGGGCTGAATACCCAGTTGTACTTTCCTCACGACCACTTTGTTGGCATAGCCGATATCAGTTTCGCGCAGATCGATCAGCGGATTGGAAGTTTTATCCGCAGATGGCAGGGTGAAGTGAAAGGGTGAGTCCACATGGGCTGGGGCGATTTGTGCCATGCGGTCCAATGCCTTTAAACGACTCTGAGCCTGTTTGGCCTTGCTGGCTTTGGCGCGAAAGCGCCGCACAAAGTCTTCCATGTGGGCGCGTTCGGATTGCTGTTTTTCGTATTGTATTTGTTGCTGGGCTAAGCGCTCGGCGCGTGTGCGTTCGAAAGCGCTGTAGTTGCCGCTATAAAGCACGAGCTTTTGCTGTTCAAAACTGACAATGCCATCAACCACTGCATCGAGGAAATCGCGATCATGGGAAATAATTAACAGGGTGCCGGGAAAACGCTGCAGCCACTGTTCCAGCCAGAGGGTCGCGTCTAGATCCAAGTGGTTGGTGGGTTCGTCCAGCAGCATCAAATCCGCAGGGCACATCAATGCTCTAGCCAAATTGAGGCGAATGCGCCAGCCACCGGAAAAGCTGCGCACCGGGCGCTGTTGCTCCGCGTGCGCAAAACCCAGGCCGTCGAGTAACTGTGCGGCACGCGCGGGCCCGCTATAGCCGTCGATGCTGGCCATACGCTCGTGCAGCTCGGCCAGTTTGTGGCCATCGGATTCCCCGCTGGTCTCAGCCTTTGTGAGCTGGTCTTGCAGGTTGCGCAGTTCCTGATCGCCGTCGAGTACATAGTCGAGGGCCGACTGATCGCTAGCTTCCACTTCCTGGGCCATATGGGCAATTCGCCAGCCGCCGGGGATATCCACCTGTCCAGCGTCGCTTTCCAGTTGACCCAGTAGCAACTTAAACAGTGTTGACTTACCACAGCCATTCGCGCCGATAATTCCCACCTTGTGGCCGGGGAATATACGGCAGTCTGCACCGTTTAGCAGGTCGCGCTCGCCTCGATGCAGGGAGACACCTTGCAAATTAATCACTGGAAAAAACCTCTTATGAACAGGCCGATGAATGCTAGGCTATTCGACGTATTTGTACGTATTCGCCGCCGCTTGAGCGCGCCGAACCGCAAAGGGCCTGGATTTTAACGTGACAGATAGCACACCTCCATCCTCTTCCAAGGAAAACCCACTGTGGCAGTTCAGTCTGGACTTCTATCGTCATCAAGGGGTTGAAGACTTCTTGCTCGACTGTCAGGACACGAAGGGGGCCGACGTGTGTTTAATGCTTTGGGCTAGCTATGCAGCGGTTTGTGGACACCAGTTGAGTGAGGAGGGGTGGCGTGTGGCTGATCGCGGTTTGGCACCGCGTCGTAGAATGATTATCAGTGTACGCCACCTGCGTCGCTTACTGGGGCGCTTTCGCCCTCATACAGTGCGCGTGTATGAAATGTGTAAGCGTTATGAATTGAACTTGGAACGCTTGCAGCTGGCGGCACTTTGGAAAATTTGCCTGGAGGCATGGCCGGGAGATAAGCCTGCTCTACAGCTTGCGGGACAGCAATATGGGCTTTTACAAAAAGATCAGGTTCACTGGGCAGGTCTGATTGAGAGTTTTATGGCTTCGGTCGAAAATCTGGATGCCGTCTGAATTTTTCAGGCAGCGGCTTTAGCAAACACAGTGTGCAGCCAACAAAATTGGAAGGTTTCTACCTATAACCTACTACCAATCCCATACTTCCAATAAATTACACCGTAATGGACTGGCTACTTGGCACCCACCTTAATAGAACCGGCCGGGTGCCAATGTTTACAAAATATTAGGAGCGCCTATTCGCCACGGTGACCCTCTGTGGAAAACAGGCTATTGGCCGGTGTAGTTGGCGTAATCGATGGTGCTGGTGGAGTTTGCTCCAGTGGTTTTTGCTGCTCTTCAGATGCCAGGTTCTTTGCTTCTTCAGTGGGTTTTTCCTGAATTTTGCTTTCACTGGGTGCGGCTTGCTTGGGTTTTTCCTGTTGCGGCTTTCCTTCTTTGGCCTTTACCTGCTCAGGTTTAGCAACTTCAGAAGTTTTTGTCGCTGTTGCGGCTTTAGTTTGGGTTGCTTTCTTGCTGGCGGGTTTTGCTACTTTTTGCTTGCTCGCGGTGGTAGTTTTTGCCGGCTTGGTAGCGGTTTTCTTTGTGCTACTAACAGCTGCCTTCTTAGACGGTTTAGCAGTGCTAGCCTTTTTCGCAGCAGCTTTCTTTTCGCTGGCTTTTGCTGCTACCGTCTTTCTCGTAGATTTTGCCGTGCCAGCTTTTACAGACTTACCAGAGGTTCTACTGGCGGCTTGCTTAGTGGCGGTGGGTTTTTTCGCCTTAGGTTGAGTCTTAAGCAGCTCTTTTTCCGTTTTTGCTGCGACTTTACGTACGGTTTCCGCCGCTTTGAGCTCTGCTTTGGCTCTGGCTTGCAGATACTTGGCGTCGGCAGCAGCTTGCTTAGCCTGTTGAAATACCTCGTTAAATTTCTCTACATTGCTTTTAGCGGTTTCCACACGCTTTAGGGCTGCGGGCGTCTTGGTGGTTTTTGCCTTAGCGCGGGCTTCACCCAGCTTGTCCTTTGCCTTACTCAGCTTGTCTTTTGCTGAGGTCAGGTTTTTTCCGGCCTTGAGTACCGCTTTGCCGGCATCGGTGATTTTCTTATTGC
Source organism: Microbulbifer mixtoriginis (SeqCode) (assembly GCF_052466715.1). NCBI lineage: Bacteria > Pseudomonadati > Pseudomonadota > Gammaproteobacteria > Cellvibrionales > Microbulbiferaceae > Microbulbifer > Microbulbifer mixtoriginis (SeqCode). The sequence goes on from NZ_CP174288.1 coordinate 4,669,868, forward strand.
GGGCTTTGTCCAGTTTTGCGGCGAGTTTGGAAATTTGTGCTTCCAGCTCTGCAACCGGATTGACAGCTTTTGGTTTGGCAGCCATGAGTAAATGTCCTGACGTTTATTATCGATTGGCACTTCCGGATAGTGCGCTCTTCTTCCTTTAAATACGATGGATACCGCTCTAGCAAGAGATATGCGCACTGCGCACTGCCCCAAACTGAAAAGCACTTCAAACAGTCCAGAACAATAACCGGTTACTGGCCGATAATAGCGCTGTTTTTAAAAAAAATGTATGCCGTGTACTGCGAAAAAAGCGTTGTCTGCAGATTTTTTGTGAAGCGGCTGGAACCTGCAAGGGGAATGTGGTGTCCTGCACAGTGTGCGCGTCATCAGTATGCACTGGGAGTCGCCTTGGGTTAGACTTGGGCGCACTGGCGGAAACTGTGCGCCTGGTGGCTTAGGGCCGGAACAGAGTTGCTTGAAATACCGCTGTTGGCGTTGGACCAAGGTCAAGCGCGAATCTATAAACGCAATACGGACAAAGAGACAACACCCATGAATAAATACCCTTTGGCTGCAGCAATTGCCCTTGGCCTGGCGCTGACCGGCTGTAACGAACAGGGACAGAAGCAGGAAAAAGAAGTTGCCCTGGACACTCAGGAGAAGAAGGTCAGCTACATCATTGCCGAAGACATGGCTAAGCGCCTCAAGGCTCAAGATGTGCAGCTGGATCCCAAAGTGGTTGCGATGGCACTGAACGACGTTGCCAGTGGCCGCGAGGATCGCTTGTCCGATGAAGAAAAGCAGCAGACCATTGCCGCTTTCCAGGAGCAGATGCAGAAGAAACAGCAGGAAATGCTGGCTCAGCAGGAGAAAGAATTTAAAGAGAGCGCCGACAAAAATATGCAGGAAGGCAAGACTTTCCTCGAAGAGAACGCGAAGAAAGATGGTGTAGTCACCACTGATTCTGGCCTGCAGTATAAAGTGATTAAAGAGGGTAGCGGCAGCAAGCCAAGTGCTACCAGCACCGTTGAAGTTGATTACAAAGGCACCCTGATTAACGGTGAGGAGTTCGACAGCTCTTACGCGCGCGGTGAGCCGGTTCAGTTTCCGGTAAACGGGGTAATCAAGGGCTGGACAGAAGCTCTGCAACTGATGAAAGAAGGCTCCAAGTGGGAACTTTATATCCCCTCTGAGCTTGCTTACGGTCCCGGTGGTGCAGGCGGTAAAATTGGCCCCAATGCCACTCTGATTTTTGAAGTGGAACTGCACAAAGCAAATGTTGCTGGTGATGAGGGTTCCGAGAAAAAAGAAGAAAAGAAAGAAGAAGCTCCATCTGAATAATCTGACTTTTCGAACTTTACTGAAAAAGGGCGCCAATAGGCGCCCTTTTTTTGTGCTTGAATTTATTTCACTTGGCTACCTGGTTTTATTTAAAGATTAAATGCATTCGCAGATATATTCCGGCTAACTGGTCGTCAGCCGGCGAGTGAAGGCGAGCAGAAAATAGGAGTCCCTGGGCAAAGAAAAATTGCATGCAACAAGAGGCGGCTGTGCTAGGCGATCCGATTTTTGTGAGCGGTGTGTAACAGGGCGATCATTCTATCTTCGGAGCTAAAGCGGGTTTCTAGCGCCTCTCCCAGTTCGGACAGATCCGGTGCCAGGCTGGAAAGGTCGTCCGTCTCCAGATATTTATCGTTGAAATCAACGGCGATATCTGTAGTCCTATCGATATCATCGTAGAGTTCACAAGCTTTTTGCAGACCTTGTTTATCATCGAAGGCCTGCCCCTCACGCATCAGTTGTTCATAGACCTCAAAATGACCGGCCGACACATAGTCCACCAGCAGCTGGCATAGCTGACGGACTCGGTCTTCGGTTTCGGGGTCATCCTCGCTGAATTCCTTTTTTTCGGAGAGGTGGTAGAAACTCACTAATAGGTTTTGTCGTGACTGAAGCCAGCGGTCAATAATTTCGCTGACACCACCCCAGCGCTCCCGCGCCGACTTGCAATTTTCCAGCATCGCCAAGATGTCCTTTTGTTACTGTTGCTGCAGTGGCAGCTTATTAGCTTTTTGCTGATCTCGAAGGCCCTTAGGAAGATAGGAGATTCCCCCGCCGGCAGCAAGGAGTCAGGCGCAAAGTACGTCAGAATGCTGTGACGGCTGTGTAAATTTCACTGCTCGCGTCGGCAGGTGACTCAGGGGGCGATAATTAGCGGTAACAATAGCGCGCTTAAGGCGCCACAGAGTCCCATAGCGAGGGCGGCACAGGCGCCACATAGCGCACTGATTTCCAGTGCGCGCGCCGTGCCCACGGCGTGGGCATTGATACCGAGCACCACGCCGAGAATCCGCTCGTCGCGAATACCTAGGCGGCGCACCAGCGGTGGTCCGGCCAGGGCTCCTACTACGCCGGTGAGCACCACGATTGCTGCGGTCAGGCTTAAGCTCGCGTGAACTTTTTCGGCAATTGCAAGTGCGATGGGTGTGGTAATGGATTTTCCACTAAGGGCGAGTAGTACAGACTTCCCCACTCCGAGTAACAGTGCGATCCCCACAGCAATTGCTGGGGCCAATAGGGCTCCGATGGTGATGGTTACCAGCAGGGGCCAGCCAGCGCGGCGAATCACTGTCAGGTTTTGTTTCAGCGGTACGGCCAGCGCGACTACGGCCGGACCCAGTAAGACGTAGAGTAGACCGCTGGCATCCTGGTAGTCGCGGTAGGGAATATCCAGGCTATAGAGAGCTGCGAAAACTAGCAGACTTGCCGTGATTATCGGGTGTAACAGTACCGTACCCGTGCGTCGGTACAGCAGTACCCCAAACCAGAAGGCACCGCAGCTCAATGGCAGGGCAAACAGCGGGCTGTGTAGTAACTCACTGCTCATTGTTGTGCACTATATCGGTTTTTCTGAGTAGGCGGCGCAGCAACAGAGTGCACAGCGTAAGGCTGATCAGGGTGCCAAAAAGAATTGCGGCGAGCAGGCCCAGCCAATCGGATAAGGAGAGATCGCGCAGAAAGAAGACCCCAGTGGCGGCGGGTAAAAATAGCAGCGGCAGTAAAAAGAGCAGCTGTGCACTGACTTTTGCCAGGCCGCGGGGCACGCTACCGTAGACCATTAGGCCCACCAGTAGCAGCAACATCCCCACTACAGCACCGGGCACCGGTAGGGCGAGCGCCTTTCCGATCAGGCTACCGAGCCGTTCGCAGCCAAACAGGATTGCGATACCGAGCACCCAATGGGCTAGCTCGCGTAGGGATGGTGCTGTCATTGGCAAAGGGCAGCTCCGCTGAGCCGCGGTTTAGTGTCCGGTTGATTCAGGCTTTGCGAAATGCCTGCCAGCCGCCAAATAGGATCAGTCCGGCAAAACCGATAGCGGACCAGCCGGGGATACTTAGGCCCATCATGGTCCATTGGACTTCGGCGCAGTTGCCGTCGCCGGTGAGCAGTGCCTTGAGGACATCGGCCATAGGAAAGACCTCCATCATGTAGCTGACACTGGGTCCGCAGGCGGGCACCTGGCCCTCCGGCAGACTCTGCAGCCATAGCTGGCGCCCGGCAAAATAGAGGCCGCCCAGAGCCCAAATGGAAACCAGCAACCCATAAACGCGCCGGCCGATCGTTGCAGGATTGTGCAGGAAGGCTATGAGAGAGACCAGTCCAATGCCAAGTAACATCACCCGCTGGGTAATACACAGCTTGCAGGGCTCCAGGCCCCGAGCGTACTCCAGATAAAATGCGGAGCCGAGCAAAAAGACGACAATTAGAAATACCAACAGAAAGGTAATGCGCGGGTTGGGTAAGGTCATGGTTTATCGGATCCTGAATAGTGCTGCCGAAAGCGCTGGGCTTCGAGATTCAAGTCGGTTAGTAGTTTATTGAAATTGTTTTCCAGTTTTGCCCGCCCGCTACTGAGCTCAGGCAGTATTTCCTGCAGCGCAACCGGTTGGCGCAGGCGCTGACCTACCCGCTCCAGGGTGAGGCCGATGATGCGTTCCTCGCGGTAACTCTGCAGTAATTTAATTTGCTCGGCACGGGCCATAAATGCCCGTGCCTGCGGCGGAATATACCGGCTGTGGCTGCGAAAGTCTCTCCAGCACTGGTCGCAAAATTCTTCCAGGCTCTGTGGATGCCACTCCTGCCAATGCTGTGCCAACAGATGGTCGAACCAGATATCCAGTGCGATACCGGCATAGCGGCGCCAGCTGGGATTCAACTGCGCCAGGGCCTCACGATAAGAGGCATTGCTGTCGGTGCTGGCATCAATCCGGCGGTGCAGTTTGATACCGGCCTCAATGGCCTCCGGTCGCTCGCCTTTGAGTGGACCCTTCACAAAATCTCCGAGCAGCCCACCCAGGCGCCAGCGGGTGTCGGGACCAGAAAGCAGCAGGTGGGCGAGATAGTTCATGCGCTCAATCCCTATGGGGCAGATATCCGGACCCTGCGCCGGTGCTCTATATTTTGCCAGGGCTAGCCCTGGCAACACATATATTGCGCGTAGTAGTGGCTGAGGAATTCCTCGAAGGAGCCCTTGTCCTCCGCTTCCACGCGCTTTTGTCTGAGCAGGGACTCCTCGGCTTCACGAGAGAAATCCCGCACCGACTCGCTGTCGAGAGGGCGCTCGAGAAAGTAGCGGCGATGTTGCTCGGCTTTGTGCATAGCCCAATGGTAGAAGTTCAGGTTTTGCTCCTGCATTTCAGCCAGGATCTGCTGGGCCGGGGTGGGTATCTCCCCTTTGACCTTGGCGCGCTGAACTCCTACGGCACTTCGGTACTGGTCGCCGCCCCAAGCGCTGTCGAGCAACTCGGCTACAGTATCCACCTCTCCGAGTAGCTGGGAAGCCCACTCACTGAGCTCCCGTTCGCTTCCGTTGCAGCGCAGCTTGAGACCGGGCTCGTGGCCGCGATAGACGATACGCTGTTGGTTTTCCTGGGTCGAACGGTAATCGACCTCATCGGTCTCCGGGCTCTCTGTCAGCAGGCAGTGCAGCAGGAAGCTGTCGATAAAGCGCATTTGTTGCGCATCAATGCCCAGCGGCATAAACGGGTTTAGGTCTAGGCAGCGCACCTCGATATATTCGACCCCGCGATTATCCAGTGCCGCCAGGGCGGTCTCACCGCGTTTGGCGGGATTTTTTGGCCTGATCGGTGAATAGAATTCATTTTCGATTTGCAGCACGCCGGCGGAAAGCTGCTGATACTGTCCATCGCTATCCTTAACTCCAAGCTCGTTGTAGGGGCCATAGGGCCGGCTAATCGCTGAACAGAGCGTGGACAGGTAGCTACGCAAGTTGTTGTAGCAAACCACCAGAGACTGCTGCACTTCGCTGTTGTAACCCAGGTCGCCCATGCGCAGGGAGGTGGCGAAGGGAGCGTGTAGGGTGTGGCCGTCGCCGTTAAAAGCTTCGAGCTTATGCTGGCGTCCTTCGACAAAAGAGGAACACACCGCAGGTGCGGCTCCAAACAGGTAGATCAGCAGCCAGTAGTTGCGGCGGAAATTACGGATCAGGTCGAAGTAGCGGCGGGTCTTGAATTCGCACAGGGCTTCACTGCTGCCCTCGAACTCGTGCAGCCACAGCCAGAATTCATCCGGCAGAGAAAAATTGTAGTGGATACCGGCGATGGTCTGCATGGCGCGGCCGTAGCGCAGGCCGAGTCCCAGCCGATAAATGGTCTTCATAGTGCCGCTGTGGGAATCACCGTAGCGGGCCACCGGGATATCGCTATCGGCGCCGATAACACAGGGCATGCTGTTGACCCACAGGCGCTCGTCTCCGATCTGGCTGTAGGTAAAGCGATGAATGCGGTCGAGAATCCGCAGGGCTTCCTCCGGGGTAGCTACCGGAGGGGTAATAAATTCCAGCAGTGCCTCAGAAAAATCGGTGGTGATGCTCTCGTGGGTCAGCGCGGAGCCCAGTGTCTGCGCGTGTGGCGTCTGCGCCAGGGTGCCGTCGTGGGCGACTCGCAGACTCTCTTTTTCCAGGCCGCGACGTATGCCCTTGAGCAGTTGCACGGGTTTGGCCTGGGATAGGGCAGCCAGGTGGGGAATAGGCACTCGAATCTCCTTGGTACTACCGGAACTCTTTCTTGTTGTCGCCGTTGGGGCTACTTGTGCCGGTGCTAAAAGAATCTCCGCTCAGGCGGCAGACTCCGATTCCGATTTGTGCTCGCCGGGTTGTGCGGGCGTCTCATCCGGGGTTTGTGCTGGCGCGACCTCAGGAGCCTGTTCCGGGGCCACTTCCGGCTCTGGCTGTGGTTCCAGCTCGGTGGGCTCTGCAGCCGGGATCTCCTCTGGTACACCGGGCTCGATCTCCGGATCCTCGGGCGCCGAAGATTGCTCAGCGAGAGCTTCTTCCGGTATCAGTGGCTGGGCCTTGGGGTTCAGCGCACACTGCAGCAGTTCGATACGCAAGCCGACATCACGGGTATTGGCCTCGAACATCTGGTTGATGGCGACATCTTTATGCTCGCTGCGAAACAGTTTGTTGGGCTCGCGGCCATCAAGCCATTCGCCGCTTTTGCTCAGGAACTGCTGGTGCTGGTTTGTCAGCACATACACGTGACTCATTGTGTTGGGCAACTTTGATGCTGTGACAGAAAGGCAGTTTAGCGACGGGTGCTTTATGGCTCAAGAAGTCTGTGGGGGTGAAAGCGGCAAACGCCCGCCCCGGGAGGATAAGGCGGGCTTCTAGGGATGAATTAACCGGCCCTAGAGTGTTTGCAGCGGGTAGTTTTCGGGGTAAGGCAGGCGGGCACAGCCGCTGTCTACCGCTGCGCGCGCTACTGCGGCGGCAACTTCCGGAAGCAGGCGTGGATCCGTGGGTTTGGGCAAGATATAACTTGGGCCAAAGCTCAGTTCTACCCCACCGTAGCCCTCGCGTACCGAGTCTGGCACCGGTAAATGGGCGATCTTACGGATGGCTTCAATTGCGGCCAGCTTCATCTCTTCATTGATACGCGCCGCACGCACATCCAGCGCGCCACGAAATATAAAGGGAAAGCAGAGTACATTGTTGACCTGGTTGGGGTAATCCGAGCGCCCGGTAGCCATGATCAGGTCGTCGCGTACGCTGTGGGCCAGCTCTGGTTTGATCTCCGGATTTGGATTTGAGCAGGCGAATACCACTGGCTTCGGCGCCATGCGCTGCAGCTGTTCGGCGGAGAGCAGGTCTGGGCCCGATACCCCGAGGAATACATCGGCACCGGTGATAGCGTCATCGAGAGTGCGCATATCGGTATCCCGCGCCCACTCACCTTTATAGGCATTAATATCGGTGCGGCCCGAGTGAATTACCCCACGGCTGTCGAGCATGGTGATTTGATCTTTGCGCGCGCCGGCGGCCAGCAGCAGTTTGCAGCAAGCGGTGGCGGCGGCACCGGCTCCCAGGCATACCATGCGCACGTCGCTGATTTTCTTACCCTGGATCTCCAAGGCATTGAGCATACCGGCGACGGTCACAATCGCAGTGCCGTGCTGGTCGTCGTGGAACACCGGTACCGGGCAGCGCTCGATTAATGCCTCTTCAATATGAAAGCACTCTGGCGCCTTGATGTCTTCGAGATTGATACCACCGAAGGTATTGGCGATGGCGGCGACCGTCTGAATAAACTGCTCCGGGCTGTTGACGTCCACCTCGATATCTACCGAGTTGATATCGGCGAAGCGCTTGAACAGTAGTGACTTGCCCTCCATCACTGGCTTGGAGGCCAGTGGACCCAGATTGCCGAGTCCTAGGATGGCGCTGCCATTGGAAATGACTGCCACCAGATTACCTTTTCCGGTATAGCGATAGGCGGCCTCTGGGTCCTTGGCAATTTCACGCACAGGTTCCGCCACACCGGGACTATAGGCCAGCGACAGGTCCTCCTGAGTTTCAGCGGGGGTGGTCAGCTCGACTGAAAGTTTGCCGGGGCTGGGGAGTGCGTGGTAATCGAGCGCTGCCTGGCGCAATGAATCCGTCATTTGGGGGCTGTTCTCTCGAAAACGGGGGGCGACACTTCAGGCGTCATCCCGGTTACTGCGGGTTTCAGAGAATAACCGAGGGGTGCTTGCGGTCACAAGCTCACAGAGGCAATGAAACAGCCACTTATTACTATTTTGCCCTTAACATTTGGCCAAATTCAGGATGATCAGCCGTCTAATATTCAATTTGAAGGATAAATTTACTGCTAATAACGAATATATTAAGCGATACAAATCGATTTCGCCCTAGCGCTCTGGATCTGTGCAGAGCGCTGAATTTGCAGCACAAAAAAGGGCGCCGTGGAAAATTCCAGGGCGCCCTTTCTGAAGTACCAAAGTACCTCTTTATTCGGATTACTTGCCGATGCGGCTGCCAAAACGCTTCTTGAAGCGGTCCACGCGTCCACCGGTAGTAGCCTGCTTCTGCTTGCCGGTGTAGAAGGGGTGGCATTGGGAGCAGACGTCGATCTGCAGGTCTTTGCCCAGGGTGGAGCGGGTCTTAACAACATTGCCGCAGGAGCAAGTAGCGGTGATGTCGGTGTAGTTAGGATGGATATCTGCTTTCATGATTGCCTCTTTCCGAAACCGCCACTCGATCTGTTGCCGGGCACGGCATCGTCGTTGGAGCAGGAACCGGATTGGTTCCAGGCTGATTAAAAAGTCGGCGCATACTATCAGATTAGCGCCGGGGTTCAAGCCCAAATAAAGGCCGGGCAATGGTGTTATTCCGCTGCGGCGATAAGTTGCTGCAGAGCCTGTAGGTGCTTGTTCAGCGCCTCTCGCCCGCTCTCAGTGAGGCGGTACCAGGTGACGGGCTTGCGCTCTACGAAGTCTTTGCGCAGGGCGATATAGCCCTGCTCTTCCAGGCGACGCAGCTGCGCGCCGAGGTTGCCATCGGTCACCTGCAGTTGTTCCTTAAAGCGGGAGAAACTGATTTCCTCATACTTCGCTAGTATCACACAAATTGCGAGGCGTACCCGGTGTTCGAGGACCGGGTCCAAGTCCGCAAGGGCTTTCATTGCGTCGCTCCATTAGTTTGCCTGGCCCGCTGTACCAGGCCGGTCCAAACAAGTCCAAAGCCGATCGCCAGGCCGCTCAGTACCCAGGCGTAGGGCGGTGACAGCAAAATGATCAGAAGGTAACTGGCCAGCATCAATATACCGCTATAGAGCAGTGGGCGGATCAGGTGGATACCGGCGAGGCTATAGGAGAGTCCGGCTAAAAGCAGAAATTGCTCCGGGCCAGCAGCGTTGGGCTTGGCGATCATTGTGGCCAATATCAACAGGAAACCGATCCCAGTTACCATCCAGTGCCTACCATACTTGCGACCAAAGGTACTGTTATTGATGCCAGTGCGGCGTGCTGTTCGCTCGCCCAGCCACCAGCTGAACAGTCCGCCGGCGGTACTCGTCACCAGGAAGTAATACACGGTGAGCTGCGGGGCCAGGTCCGCCAAAGCGAATCCGATAAAAATTAGTAGCCCCCACAAGAAATAGAGTGATGGGATGCCGTTCTCCATTTGGTTGCTGCGCACGGCATCGCTGACAAAATCCAGGCTGTCTTTGAGTTTTTCCATATCGGTCATGGCTGTCTTCCTTGCTAACTTAGTGAACTCTAAATATTAGAGTTGAGTTATAGAGTACTCTGAATTTTAGAGTTGGCAAGTAAAATTTACAGTCTCTGTACCTTGTCGTAACAGCCAGTACACTAGCGCCTTTTAGCGAGGTTATTGGGGGCGGGGTGCAGCAGACGGTACCAAAGACAGTGCAACAGGGAGTTATCCTGCGGTTGGCGGTGCCAGTGCCACTGCGGCGTCTCTTCGATTATCTGCCCCCGGAGGGCTTCGATCCCGCTGAATTGAAACCTGGCCAGCGCTTGTGGGTACCTTTTGCTGGGCGCAAATTGGTAGCCGTGTTGGTGGAGTTAGTGCCGGAGTCGCCGCAGGCACAGCTGAAACCGGCGCAGGAACTGATCGATAGCAAAGCCCTGTTCGACAGTGGCGCGCGCAAATTTCTCAACTGGATCGCCGACTATTACCAGGCCCCGGTTGGAGAGGTTTACGCCGCCGCCCTGCCCGCCGCGTTGCGCAAGGGCAAGCCGGCTGATCATTGGGCTGAGCAGTGGTTACAACTCACTACTGAGGGCAAGGGGCTACCGGAATCTGCACTGGCGCGGGCGCCCAAGCAGCAGGCCCTGTTGCAACAATTACTGCGCGCCGGCCAGCAGAGCCGCACCTACCTGAAAACCCAGGGACATACTCCGGCGGTGATTCGCGCCTTGCAGGAGCGTCAACTGGTGGAGTGGGTCTCGGGCCCTACGGTGCCGCCGTCGATGCCGGCTGCGGAGGCCACTCCGCCACCGCAGCTAAACAGTGAGCAGCAGCAAGTGCTCGAAGCGGTGGATTGCAGTTGCTTTTCCGCCACCTTGTTAGAAGGCACCACTGGCAGTGGCAAGACCGAGGTCTACCTGCGGTTGATGGAGCGGGTTCTGGCCGAAGGGCGCCAGGCCTTGTTGTTGGTACCGGAAATCGGTCTCACTCCGCAGACTTTGCGGCGTATCGCCGCGCGCTTTCCCGAGCACAGTATCGCCGCCTTGCACTCGGGGCTGGCCGAGGGCGAGCGCGCCCAATCGTGGCTCGCCGCCTCTGAGGGCCAGGCGGATATCGTTATTGGCACCCGCTCGGCAATTATGACGCCACTGCCGAGACTCGGTGTGGTGTTGGTAGATGAGGAACACGACGCTTCATTTAAGCAACAGGATGGCGTGCGCTATTCCGCCCGTGACCTGGCGGTGGTATTGGCGCGCAACAGTGATGTGCCGGTGCTGCTGGGTTCTGCAACGCCCTCCCTGGAAACCTTGCACAACGCCCTTAATGGTCGCTATCAACATTTGCGCATGCGCCAGCGTGCCGGCGATGCGCGCCCGCCGCAGATCCACGTGGTGCCGACCCTACGCGAGCCTCTGGAGGAGGGTTTTTCGCCTCAGGTTTTACGTCATATCGGCGAGACCCTCGTCCGCGGAGAGCAAGTGCTGGTATTTATTAACCGGCGTGGCTTTGCACCGGCACTCAACTGTGATGATTGCGGCTGGATTGCCGACTGTCCGCACTGTTCCAGTAAACTCACCATGCACCGGCGCCAGCGCCAGCTGCGTTGTCACCACTGCGATTATCGCCGCCCCCTGGTGGATACTTGTCCGCAGTGCCACAGCCGCTCAATCTCTGCTCTGGGAGGCGGCACCGAGCGCAGCGAAGAGTTGCTGGCGCGGCGCTTTGCCGATTACCCGGTAATTCGCGTTGACCGGGATACCACCACCAGTAAGCAGGCTCTCGATCGCTTGCTGGCGCCGGCCCGTGATGGCGACCCCTGTCTGTTACTGGGCACTCAGATGCTGGCCAAGGGGCACCATCTACCGAGGGTGACTCTGGTGGTGATTCAGGATGCCGATGGCGGCTTGTTCAGTGCCGATTTTCGCGCGCCCGAACGCACAGGCCAGTTGCTGGAGCAGGTGGCGGGGCGCGCCGGGCGCGGCAGCTTGAGTGGCCGCGTATTGGTGCAGAGCCGCTTTCCGGAGCACCCGCTGCTGCAAATGTTGTTGGAAAAAGGCTACGGGACTTTTGCGCGTCAGCTGTTGCGCGATCGTGCGGTGGCACAGCTGCCTCCGACCCACGCCATGGCACTGGTGCGGGCCGAGTGTGAGGAGCCCGCCTGGGCCGAGGAATTTCTGCATAATGCACGCCTATTTATGCAATCCCTAGTGCCGCCCTCACCCCAGTTGCAATATCTGGGTCCGGTGCCGGCGCTGCTTGAGCGCAAATCTGGTCGCTACCGTTTTTATGTTCAGGTGACCGCACAAAATCGCGCCCAGTTACAACCCCTGCTGGCCCGGGTATGTGCCTGGGCCGAGAGCAATAAGAATCGCCGCTTGCGCTGGGCGGTGGACATGGATGCGCAGGAATTGTCGTGAATTTTGCGAGAGAGCAATGCCCTTGTGTAAATTGGCGGTACAATTTGCCCGCTGAGTAGACTATCCAGGGAAGAATTCCACCATGAGCCGTCGCAACACGAAACGCCGAAGCAAAAGTGCCTCGGGCAAACCCGCATGGGTGTGGTTTGTACTGGGCAATGCCGTGGGTGGCTTTGCGGTGTTCTTGCTGCTGCAGTTCGGTGTGGCCGGCAATGGCAAAGGTGCCGCTGGTGACAGAGCTCCAGCAACCAAACCGACGGCGCAGGCGCCGTCCGAACCGCGCTTTGATTTCTATACCATGCTCAAGGAAAACGAAGTTTCGGTACCGCCACCCAAGGTGGCCAAGCCCGCCATTCGTGGGGAGTCTTCCTCCAATAAACAAGGGGCTGCTGATAAGGTCAAAGCGCAGGTTTATATCTTGCAGGCCGCCTCCTTCCGCGAGGCGGCGGAAGCCGAGCGCCTGCGCGCCCAGCTCACCCTGGCCAATCTGGATGTCAAAGTGGAGTCTGCCAGTGATAGCCGCGGCACTTGGCATCGGGTCTTGGTTGGACCCTTCGACAACCGCTCGCGCATGGCCAAAGCCCGCCAGGTTCTGGCAGAACATCGCCTGATGCCGCTGGTATTGAAGCGACCTGCAAATTAAATCAACCGCTGGATTCCTCGTCTGGCGCCGCCAGTTTGCCCAGCAGACTTTTTATTACCGGTCTGATCAATGGTGGCAATCCCAGTGAAATTATCCAGGCCAGTAACCAGGCCCGGCCCCATATCGGCAGAAATCCTTCGCTAAATCCCTGGTGGGAGTAGGTGATCGCCCCAGAGATTACTCCCGACATCACGCAGGTCATAACCAAGGTGAAAAGCGGCTTGAAGTAGCGGGAGGGAAGCAGAGCCAAGAGGCGAATCCGCAATGGATGACGGGTTCTCAGTATAGCAATTGGCCCTTCTCTTATTGAAATCGGTACGTCCCGTCCTCACTTATCTAATCTGACTAAATTTCCCGGCGCGTAAGGCAACAGGCCTTGCACAGCCACAGTACACGCGTAATCCGAGAGGTCTCCATTGGAACAGTATCGCGGAACCACCATTTTATCCTGTCGCCGCAACGGCAAAGTTGTGATTGGCGGCGACGGCCAGGTGTCTCTGGGCAACACCATTATGAAAGGCAATGCCCGCAAGGTGCGCCGACTTTATAAAGATAAGGTTATCGCTGGTTTTGCCGGTGGCACCGCCGATGCCTTCACCCTGTTTGAGCGTTTTGAAGCCAAGCTGGAAGCCCACGGTGGCCAGTTGACCCGCGCTGCGGTGGAGCTGGCCAAAGACTGGCGCACAGACCGCGCCCTGCGTCGCCTGGAAGCTCTATTAGCGGTGGCAGATGACAGCGCCAGTTTGATTGTGACTGGCAACGGCGATGTGATTCAGCCGGAAGATGACCTGATTGCTATCGGTTCCGGCGGCCCCTTTGCCCAGTCGGCGGCGCGCGCGCTGCTCGACAATACCGATATGGACGCGCGCTCGATCGTTGAGCAGGGCTTGAAAATTGCCGGTGATATCTGCGTCTACACCAACCACAACAACACTATCGAAGAATTGACTTACTGACCGGGCGCTCTCAGAAGAAGCACCTGAGTCCAGCGGGCTGCAACCTGGCCCGCACAACCGTTTTGCAGGAATTTGTATGTCCCAGATGACCCCCCGTGAAATCGTCCATGAACTCGATCGCCACATCGTTGGCCAGCAGGATGCCAAACGCGCGGTAGCGATTGCGTTGCGCAACCGCTGGCGTCGTATGCAGGTGAGCGAGGATCTCCGTGCCGAAATCACCCCGAAGAATATCCTGATGATCGGCCCCACCGGTGTGGGTAAAACCGAAATCGCACGCCGTCTGGCAAAGCTTGCCAATGCGCCTTTCATTAAGGTTGAAGCGACTAAGTTCACCGAAGTGGGCTATGTTGGCCGCGATGTAGAATCTATCGTGCGTGATCTTGTCGAGATGGCAGTGAAGCAGGAGCGCGAACTGGCCATGGCTGGCGTGCAACAGCGCGCTATGGATGCAGCCGAGGAACGTATCCTCGACGCCCTGCTGCCACCGGCGCGCTCGACCGAGCCGAACGACAAGGATTCCAGCACCCGCCAGTTATTCCGCAAGAAGCTGCGCGAGGGCGAGTTGGACGACAAAGAAGTGGAAATCGATATGGCCGCCGCGCCCATGGGGGTGGAGATTATGGCCCCTCCGGGTATGGAGGAAATGACCAACCAGCTGCAGGGTATGTTCTCGAATATGTCCCAGGGCAAGACCCGCAAGCGCAAGCTGCCGGTCAAGCAGGCGATGAAACAGCTTACCGATGAGGAAGCCGCCAAGCTGGTGAACGATGAAGATATCAAAACCCGCGCGATTCGCGCTGCCGAACAAAATGGCATTGTCTTTATCGATGAGATCGACAAGGTGGCCAAGCGCCAGGAAAGCGGCGGCGCCGATGTCTCCCGTGAAGGGGTGCAGCGCGACCTGTTGCCGCTGATCGAGGGCAGCACTGTCAACACCAAGTACGGCATGATCAAGACAGACCATATTCTGTTTATCGCCTCCGGTGCCTTCCACCTGTCCAAGCCCTCGGACCTGATTCCCGAGTTGCAGGGGCGTATGCCGATTCGCGTGGAGCTGAGCTCGCTGACTTCCGCCGACTTTGAGCGTATTCTCACCGAACCCTCCGCGTCTCTGACTGAACAGCAGAAGGCTTTGCTGGCGACAGAGGGTTTGGAACTGCAATTTACCGAAGACGGCATTCGTCGTATCGCCGAAGTGGCTTACGAAGTGAATGAACGCACCGAGAATATCGGCGCACGCCGTTTGCACACGGTGCTTGAGCGCCTGCTGGAGGAAGTTTCCTTCGATGCCGGCGACGCCGACAAGTCACTCAATGTCGATGCGGCTTATGTGGACAGCCACCTGGGTGAGCTGAGCCAAAACGAGGACCTTTCGCGTTTTATCCTGTAAATGAAACCGCAAAAAATACGATTAAATCGCGCAGAGAAAACCCTGCAATTGCTGTTTGCCGATGGCGAGTTCAGCCTGTCGGCAGAGTATCTGCGTGTCTACTCCCCCAGCGCCGAGGTGCGCGGCCACGGCAATAGCCCCGCCCTGCTGGTGGATGGAAAAATCCATGTGGGTATCGACAGGGTCGAAGCCGCCGGTCGTTACGGCCTGAAAATCAATTTCGATGACGGCCATGACACCGGCATTTACACCTGGGAATATTTGCGTGAACTGGCTGAAAAATACACCATCAATTGGGAGGCCTATCTGGAGCGCTTGCGCGCGGCGGGTAAAGGGCGTGACCCGGATGAAAGTGTGGTGAAATTTATCGGTTAGTTGCCAAGTGCGCCCTTCAGTGGCGCACTTTACTTTCCCTACAAAGCATTAAAAAAGCGAGAAAAAACAATAATTCTCTGCATTTTTTCGCAATACTGTAACAATTGCGCGGCTGCTTTTTATTGTTGTGACAAGCGCACAATATTTTTGACAAAGAAAACAAGATGTTAATCGGCGCGTAATTCTTTTGTCATATTTCCGGACTCTAATGCTCGCCAAATTCACGAGTTCCGGAGGCCCACCGTGGCAAAAAAACTTGCCCGCGCACTCAGCGCCTTTTGTTTGATCCCTCTCGCTTCTGCAGTTTCTGCCGCGAGCCTGCCCGATTACCAAACCAATAGCGACTGGTTCACTGAGGCATCCGATCGCCTGGAAGAACGCACTTCTCTCTCCCGTGAAGCCAAAACTGCAAAAAACGTCATCCTGTTTGTGGGCGACGGTATGGGAATATCCACCCTGACCGCTGCCCGCATCCTTGAAGGCCAGCTGGCCGGCGAAAGCGGTGAAGAAAATGCCCTTTCCTTCGAAGAGTTCCCGCATACCGCCTTAATCAAAACCTATAACACCAACCAGCAGACCCCGGACTCCGCCGGCACCATGACTGCGATGATGACAGGTGTAAAAACTCGCGCCGGTATAATCAATATCGACGGCGACGCACTGCGTGGCGATTGTGCCAGCACCGAAGGTAGGGAATTGAATACCTTCCTGGAAATGGTGGAGAGCCGTGGAAAAGCCACCGGCATTGTTTCCACAGCGCGCCTGACCCACGCCACGCCTGCAGCGACTTACTCCCGCAGCCCCGAGCGCAACTGGGAGTATGATGCCGAAGGTAATTGTTCCGATATCGCCTCGCAAATGGTTGAGATGGCTGCTGGTGATGGTATTGATGTCATGCTAGGTGGCGGCCGCCGCAGCTTTGTGACCATTGACAATGGCGGCAAGCGTGAAGATGGTCGCGACCTGACCAGTGAATGGTTGGAGCGCTATGATGGTGATCAAACTGCTGTGTATGTAAGCAGCGGTTCCGAGCTGAAAGGTGTTGATATCGCCTCTACCAATAAATTACTGGGGCTCTTCACCGGCAGTCACATGAGTTACGATGCAGACCGCATCTTTAAGGGTAGCGATGAGCCGAGCATCGCCGAGATGACCGATACCGCCATTGAGCTGTTGGAAAAAGACAGCGATGGCTACTTCCTGATGGTAGAGTCCGGGCGAATAGACCACGGCCACCACGCCGGCAATGCCTACAACGCTTTACACGATGCGATCGCTTTTGCCGATGCGGTTCAGGTTGCCCTGGATAAAGTAGACCTGGCGGACACTCTGATCCTGGTGACCGCAGATCACAGCCATGTGATGACTATCGCCGGCTACCCGACACGCGGTAACCCGATTCTCGGTAAAGTGGTTGAGAATGACAGCACCGGTGCAGCGCAATCGGAAGTGGGTCTTGCTGCGGACGGCAAACCCTACACCACGTTGAACTATGCCAATGGCCTGGGCTTTGCCGATCTGGGTGAAAATACCGACGCGGATGAGCGATACAAAATCGCCGCTGATACCGGACGTAAGGATCTCTCCAAGGTGGATACCGAAGCGCCAGGCTTCCACCAAGAGGCGCTGGTGCATCTGGAGTCAGAGAGTCATGCCGGTGAGGACATCAGTCTGCACGCTATTGGCGCTGGCGCTGAGCTGGTACAAGGTAGCCTGGAGCAAAGCGCAGTATTCCACGTGATGACTACTGCGACCGACCTGTCGCTGACAGAAGAATAACTGGGGGTAATTCACCATGAGACATTTTAAGAAGACAATATTGGCTTTCTCTGTCGCCCTGCTGGCCACCGCCTGTAGCGATGACAACTCAAATTCTGACGACGTAGTGGAATTACCCGATGAGAAAGCATACGTAGGAGTTTCCTCCGCTCAAAGCAGCAGCAGCTGGTTCCAGGAAGCCCAGCAGGCTATCAAAGAGGCGGGCGCTGAAGAAATTAACAACACCCCTGGTGCTGCGAAGAATATTATCCTATTTGTCGGCGACGGTATGGGTATTTCTACAGTTACCGCCGCGCGTATTCTGGCCGGCCAACAGCAGGGCCTTGATGGTGAGGAATACCAGCTGAGCTTTGAGAGGATGCCATTTGCCGGTCTGGTCAAAACCTACAATACCAACCAGCAGACCCCAGATTCCGCTGGCACCATGTCCGCGTTGATGACCGGTGTGAAAACCAAGGCCGGTGTGCTGAGTGTTGCACAAAATGTTGCGCGCGGTGACTGTGCTGCCAGCTTGGAGTATCCACTGACCACTGCGATCGAATTGGCTGAAGACTTGGGCAAGAGCACCGGTATTATCAGTACTGCACGCATCACCCACGCGACTCCGGCAGCCACCTATGCCAAGGTGCCTGAGCGCGGCTGGGAAGAAACCGCCCCGGATGGTTGTATGGACATTGCCGCTCAGCTGATTGAGTTTGAAGCTGGTGATGGTATTGATGTCGTTATGGGGGGTGGTCGTCGTAACTTTTTGCCTAGTAATGTTACAGATATCGAAGGGAAAGGCGGACTTCGCGAAGACGGGCGTAATTTAGTTGATGAATGGAAGGCCCGCTACGACGATGGCGTTAGCAATATTGCTTACGTTGAAGAGACTACCGCTTTTGAAGCCGTGGATGCCGCCGCAACTGACAAGCTGTTTGGTCTGTTTAATTCCTCACACATGGAATATGAGGCTGTTCGTGAGGACGACACTGCCGGCGAGCCCTCTCTGTCAGAAATGACCGCCAAAGGTCTCGAGATGTTGCAAAAAAATGAGGATGGCTACTTCCTGATGGTGGAATCCGGTCGTATCGACCACGGCCACCACGCAGGCAACGCACATCGCGCTCTGACGGATGCGGTGGAGTTTGCCAATGCGATTCAGTATGCCATGGATAATACCAGTGCAGAGGACACCCTAATTATTGTCACTGCGGATCATAGCCACGTAATGACCATCGCGGGATACCCGACACGTGGTAACCCAATTCTCGGCAAAGTAATTAGCAATGACAGCAGTGGTGAAGCGGAAAATGCTCACGCTCTGGCCGAAGATGGCCTGCCCTACACCACTCTTAGCTATGCTAATGGCCCGGGCTACAGCGCTGGTGGTAGTGGATCGCGTCTGAACTTGCTCAGCACGGATACTGCTGCGCTGGACTACCAGCAGGATGCCCTGGTTCCTATGAGTAGTGAATCTCATGCTGGCGAAGATGTAGGCGTCTGGGCCCGCGGACCCGGTGCCCATCTGGTGAGCGGCACCAATGAGCAGAACTACCTGTTCCATGTGATGGCTCGTGCCGGCGGCCTGCTGGAGCAGAGCGCCCAATAAATCGGCGATCTTCAGGCGCGGGAAATACTCCCGCGCCTTTTTCGTTTTTATGACGAATAATCTCGAATCCCTTTATGCCTGCATGCCTGCTCAACTTAGATCACAAGTATTTTGTGGGCGAAGAACTCAGCGCAGCCTTTTTCTATTTCCAAGCGCAATCGCACCTTGTGCCAGTCGCACATTTCTAAAAGCTTGATTAACTCTTTCCCCAATGGTTCTCCAACCGTGATGGCAAAACGGCAGAGCAGGTAGAGATCGCGCCAGTCTCCCAATAGTTGCGCGAGTTGTTTTAGCGGTTCACAGCGTAGCGCTACAGATTGGGGGTGCCTCTCTCTGAGTAGGCGGCTGTGGTACCAGTGATCTTTTACTCTTTTGCGCAATTGGTGCAGTTGATGGGCGTTGTCTCCTTCTCGTGCTTCCAGCCAGGCTTTGCGCGCGCGCTGGTAGCCACGTAAATATCCGGCATCGATATCACCCCAGCGAATATCGTGCAGGGGCCATTCTTCAATGCTCTCCCGCGCTTCATTCAACAACCCTTCGACCCGAATAAGATGCTCTTCGTCTCGCAGTGACTGCTGTATCTGACGCAGTACCCTATGCGTTTTTTCAAAGTGATTGGGTGGAGCCAGGGTGAGAAGCGCGGTGCGCATGGAGACCAGGTCGCGGCCAGCTGACAGGCATCGTGCCAATTTCCGGTAGCGATCGTTCTCGCGGCGGAACAGTGGATTTTTATTCGGGTAAATCAGGCGCAGCAGGGCGCGCAGTTTCTTGCAGTGTTTGCGCAGTTCGTGCACGGCGTGCTCATCTGGCAACAACTGGGCATTACCGTTGGCGGCGTGTATTTCTGTGCGTGCTGCACGGCGCAGACTCACTACAACGGGCGTGTCGCTATCGAGCCGGTAATCCATGAAAGAACCCTGGGTCCCGTTGTTACTCTTGTGTGAATTAATTTTAGTGAGTTGCCGCTGGGGGAATCATGGGCGCTGTTCCGCCGGCTTGGTCGATGTACAATGGCGCACTGAATTTGGCTCAGCAGGCAGCACAGTATGAAGGATCGCAAGACCACCCACTTCGGCTACCAAGAGGTCCCGGTGGAGGAAAAGGCCGGTCGTGTGGCGGAAGTGTTCCACTCAGTGGCGGCGCGTTACGACGTAATGAACGACCTGATGTCCGGGGGTATCCACCGCCTCTGGAAGCGTTTCACTATTGAATTGTCCGGTGCGCGACCGGGACAGAAAATCCTGGATATCGCCGGGGGCACTGGCGATCTCACCGCGCGTTTCTCGCGTATTGTGGGCGCCAGTGGTCAGGTGGTGTTGGCGGATATTAATGAATCGATGTTGCGGGTTGGCCGCGACCGCCTGCTCGATCGCGGCATCGCCGGCAACGTAGTGCCGGTACAGGCGGACGCCCAGTTCCTGCCCTTTCCGGACAATACCTTCGACTGTATCACCATCGCCTTTGGCCTGCGCAATGTCACCGATAAAGACCTGGCACTGCGCTCCATGTTGCGGGTACTGAAACCCGGTGGGCGTTTACTGGTATTGGAATTCTCCAAGCCAGAATCGAAGTTGTTGGAAAAAGTCTACGATCAATACTCGTTCCGTCTGCTGCCATTTATGGGCAAGCTGGTGGCCAACGATGCGGAGAGTTACCGCTACCTGGCGGAGAGCATCCGTATGCACCCGGATCAGGAAACGCTCAAACAGATGATGGTGGATGCCGGTTTTGTCGATTGTGAATTTCACAATATGACCGGTGGCATTGTGGCGTTGCACCGTGGCATCAAGCCCTGAGAGGTGCCCGGCGTGATTGACTCCCAAGTGATGGCACGAGGCCAATAACCACCATGAGCGATCCCACCTATCGCGCGGGTTTTGATGCCGCGCTGGAAACCGCTATTAATGCCGCCCTGCAATACGATCCCGCGACCCGAGCGCGCCTGCAGGAGTTGGACGGCAAAACCATGGAGCTCGACCTGACGGCTCCGAAATTGCAATGCTGTCTATGTATCGAGGGCGATCAGGTGCGCGTGCGCCAGCACTGGGAGGGAGATGTAACGACCACCATCAGTGGCTCGGCTATTTCCCTGGTGCGACTACTAAAGGACCCCGATGCCACGCCTGCGGCGCTGGGTGTCTCCATTAGTGGCTCCAGTGCCCTGCTGGCGGAGTTGCAGTGGATCATGAGTGACCTGGATATCGACTGGGAGGCGCCGCTTGCGCAAGTGATTGGCGATATTCCCGCCCACTCCATCGGCGATGTGTTGCGCAGTGCCGGTAGCTGGTTAAGTGCCAGCCTCAGCCGCGCCCCGGTTGCGGCGGCAGAGACGATCAGTGAGGAATGGCAGTTGACGCCTCCACAGGCACAATTTGAAGCCTTCGCGGATGACCTCGCCGAGTTGTCCCTGGCCACCGAGCGCCTGGAGGCGCGGGTGCGCTTGCTGCAGGAACAGTTTTCCCGAGGGGAGGCCGAGTAGTCTTGCCTATATCCCGTACTGTTACCATCGCGCGGGTTTTCCTGCGCCATCGCTTAGATCTGTTATTACCGGCCGAACGCCGCCCCCTGTGGCTGCGCGGCTTACTGGCTCCCCTCAAACTGTTGCCGCAACCAAAGATGGAGCGCGGCGAGCGACTGCGCCGCGCCCTGGAAGAGCTGGGACCGATCTTTGTGAAATTCGGTCAGCTGCTCTCCACTCGCCCGGATTTGTTGCCGCCAGATGTGGTTGAGCAGCTTGACTACCTACAGGACAAAGTACCGCCCTTCCCCAGTGATCAGTGTCGCGCATTGATTGAGGAAGCCCTTGGCGCTAGTGTCGATGAAGTCTTTGCCAGCTTTGAGCACGAGCCCCTAGCGGCAGCTTCGGTGGCACAGGTTCACGCCGCCGTGCTTAACAGCGGCGAGTCAGTCGTGGTCAAGGTGTTGCGCCCGGGCATCGGCGAAGTGATTCAGGAAGATTTGCGCCTGTTGCGGGTGATTGCCCGGGCTATCGAACGCTTCGTGCCAGAGGGCCGGCGTCTGCGCCCGGTGGAAGTGGTGGAAGACTACCGTCATACCATCGAGGGCGAGTTGGATTTAACCCGCGAGGCGGCCAACGGCACCCAGTTGCGGCGTAATTTCACTGATTCCCCACTGCTATATATCCCCCAAGTTTACTGGGATTACACCCGCGAAAACGTGCTGGTGCTGGAGCGTATCAATGGTATTCCTGTCACTGATTTAGCGCAGCTGCGCGAGCAGGATACCAATATGCCGCTGTTGGCCGAGCGCGGCGTGGAGATCTTCTTCAAGCAGGTTTTTGAATACAACTTTTTCCACGCGGATATGCACCCGGGCAATATTTTTGTCTCCCGGGAACACCCGCAGCGTCCGCAGTATATCGCCATCGACACCGCCATTGTCGGCAGCTTGTCGCGAGAAGATCAGTACTACCTGGCGCGCAACCTGCTCGCCATGTTCCGGCGCGATTACCGCATGGTGGCGGAGCTGCATGTACAGAGTGGCTGGGTTCGTGCGGATACCCCTGTAAACGCCTTCGAGGCGGCAATTCGCGCCGTGTGCGAGCCGATCTTTGAGAAGCCGCTGGGGGAGATTTCCTTTGCGCGGGTATTGATCAGCTTGTTCCAGACTGCGCGACGCTTCGATATGGCGGTGCAGCCACAGTTGGTGTTATTGCAGAAGACCCTGTTGAATATCGAGGGTTTGGGACGCCAGCTTTATCCGGAATTGGATCTGTGGAAGACTGCTCATCCATTTTTGGAGCGTTGGATGCGTGAACGCATCCACCCCAAAACACTGGTGGGCGAGATCAAGCGCTACGGTCCCGAGTGGTTGGAGAAGTTTCCACAGATGCCGCAATTGGTCTATTCAGCCCTTGAGCAGTCGCGGGAATTGGCGCCACAACTGGAAAATATCGGTGAAAAACTGGCGAGTAGTCAGCGCCGTGGGCGCTGGCAGTATTTGCGTCGGCTCGGCGGTGTACTGCTCGCTGTAGGCGCCCTGGCCTTAAGCCGGCCGCAGTGGCTGGAGCAGTTGCCACCCTCTGGTTGGGTATTGGGCATCGCAGCCCTGATTTTACTGCTCTGGCCCTAATGACACTGGCGGCAGTATTTTGCCGGCGTCGCGCCGGCCTACACTTGGAATTCTGATGGAAGAGACATTGACTCAAGCTGTGCCAGCAAGCGGCTTTATTGATCAGGTCAGCTGGAACAGCGATGGCCTGGTACCCGCCATTGCCCAGGATTTTAAAAGCGGTCGCGTGCTGATGATGGCGTGGATGAATCGCGAGTCTCTGGCACTGACCGCTAGCGAGGGCTATGCGGTCTACTGGTCGCGTTCCCGCAAGGGCCTGTGGCGCAAAGGGGAGTCATCCGGCTTCCTACAGAAAATACGCGAGATTCGCCTCGACTGTGACGGTGACACCGTGCTGTTAATGGTTGAGCAAGAGGGCGGAATTGCTTGCCATACGGGCCGTAGTAGCTGTTTTTACAACCTCTTGCAGGACGGTGAATGGCGCGTTAGCCAACCGGTATTGCAAGACCCCAAAGCCATCTACAAGTGAGCCCGGAAATGAGTGATCTGCTGCAACAACTCGATGCGGTTCTAGAGAGCCGCAAGTGCGCAGAGGATGCCGATAAATCCTATGTGGCTAGCCTGCATAGGAAGGGGCTCAACAAAATACTGGAAAAGGTGGGCGAGGAAGCCACCGAAACAATTCTCGCCGCCAAAGATGCGCAGGCCAGTGGCGACAACCGGGATATGATCGCCGAGACGGCGGATCTCTGGTTTCACTCATTAGTGATGCTTTCGCACCTGGGAGCGGACTCCCAGGATGTAGTGCGTGAACTGGGTCGACGCTTTGGCCTCTCTGGCCTGGAGGAAAAGGCATCCCGCAGTAAAGAGGGATAAGAATTCAGTTGGAAGGACTGGCGTAACAGTCCTCTGATAATTTGTGGTTTTACCCATGGTGGCCAATGGCAATGCAAATCGGCTGCCGTATTAAATGACATGGAGACAATTATGGGATTCGGTGGAATTAGCATCTGGCAGCTGTTGATTATCTTGGTCATTGTCCTGCTGCTTTTCGGAACCAAGCGCTTGAAAAACCTCGGTGGTGATCTGGGCGGTGCACTGAAAGGCTTCCGCAAAGCGGTGAAGGACGATGATAAGGATGAGGACAAAGATAAAGACAAAGACCCTGAGCGTCTTCAGCACGATGAGGAAGAAAAGCCGCAACAGGGCAGCACCTCGAAAGAAAAAGACAAGCAGTCCCAGGACAAATAATTCTGCACTGTTAACGCGAGTAATGCCCCGTGTTTGATATTGGCTTTTTTGAACTACTACTGGTCGCGGTAGTGGCACTGCTTGTGGTGGGCCCGGAGCGCCTGCCCGATGCCATCCGCACGACAGCGCGCTGGTGGTCTGGCCTGAAGCGAACCTTGCAAGGTGCGCGTGAGGAACTGGAACGGGAAGTCGGTGCCGACGATATCCGCCGAGAACTGCACAATGAGCGCATCCTCAAGGAGATTGAGGAGAGTCGCCGGGAAATGGAGCGTACCTTTAGTGAGGCTAACCGCGAGGTGAATGAATCCCTGCAGCAGCAGGAGGAGCCCCAGCCCAGCGAGTCGGCCAAACCTAAGGAAAAAGCTCCAGCCAAAGTGCCCCAGGAGCCCGATCACCCGCGCGCGGAAAAAGAAGACTATTTACCGGAGCAGGATGAAACCGTTGAAGAGTTGCAGGACCCGGAATACCCGGAGCACTGGCACGATTTAGGTGATCCCGAACTGAATCCGGAGCACCCGGAAAATACGCCTAAAGACCTAGAAAAAGAGTCGCAAGAGGAAAAAGACAAGCAACCATGAGCGATCAATCACAAGACAGCCATCAGCCCTTTATCGATCACCTGATCGAGCTGCGGGATCGGCTGCTGCGCACTTTACTGGTTGTAGTGGTTTTGTTCGCCTGCCTGGTACCCTTTGCCTCGGATATCTACAACTTTATTGCCAATCCGCTACAGGAACGTTTGGTCGGCGATGCAGGCATGATTGCCACAGAGGTGACTTCCACCTTTCTTACGCCATTTAAGACCACCTTTATTGTATCGTTTTTTATCGCCATTCCCTTTGTGCTCTATCAGGCCTGGGCTTTTATAGCTCCCGGTCTTTATAAAAATGAAAAACGTATTGCGATTCCAATCTTGGTCACCAGCGTATTTTTGTTTTACGCCGGTGTGGCCTTTGCCTATTTTGTAGTGTTTCCTATTTTATTTGATTTCTTTGTTGGCTCGGCCCACGCCGATATCAAAGTTATGCCGGATATGCGCAGCTATCTGGATTTAGTATTGAAGTTATTTTTTGCCTTCGGCTTCGCTTTCGAGATCCCTATCGCCACGGTGTTATTGATTTGGAGTGGCGCAGTGGATGCCAAAACCCTGGGGAGCAAACGTCCCTATGTGATTGTGGGCTGCTTCCTGATCGGTATGTTGCTCACCCCACCGGATGTTATCTCCCAATCCCTACTGGCCGTACCCATGTGGTTGCTGTTTGAGGTGGGAATATTGTTTGGTCGCTGGATTACATCGCGCCGGTCGAAAGAGCAAGCTGAGCAGTCTTGATTTGCGGATTTTTAAAAAATTACATTTCCGCCATCAGTTAAACGGCTCGAAGTAGTTTTTCAAATCAACATTTTGCTTGCGCAATAAAATGCCCCGACTGCTTTCGCAGCCGGGGCAGTCGCCCTGTTGTTTTACCTGCCCTAACCAAAATCCAACGCCGTGCTCTCAAACAGAGCTGGTTGTGGATAGACAGTCTGCGTTCCATGCAATAAAAAGCCGAACGATATTGGTTTTTGCGCCACTACTGGCAAGCCCCCATCGCAACAAAAACCAAACGGTCAGCTGAGGAAATTAGCGATTAAGATCAAAAACTCCTGTTTCTTAAAATAACCGCCTACGCCGCAAAAAACTTGCGGCAATGGTACTACCCTGAGACCCCAGGTATTAGCGAGATGCAGCCGCCGTTTTATTGACACGTGTGGCTGCAGCGCGCTCTTTCTTTTCCTGCTCCGCTACTGCTTTTTCCACATTGTTGCTAACCAGTCGATAAAAATAGAATGCCATCAGGAATATAAACCCGATTACGGCCAGACTGAGCAAGCCGGAAAAGCTGGTAAATAGATCAATTAAGGCATCCATCTTTCTCTCCAGTACGCCAATGCTTCAGTTATGCAGTGTATGGCGTTGTGCTACAAACCTCTTGACCTAAATCAACTGGGCTTGAGTTACTGGAGAAGAGGAGGTTCGGTGGTCTCTGGCTGGGCGTATATAAGCCGATACCAAGTGCTGGTGTTCTTAGGGGGCTACTTTTCCTAAAGGAAAAGGTGCAGTACTGCGACTGACCGGTATTTTGCTTGGTAGAGTTAGCTAGGTTCATATATGCGCTTTAGAGCATAGGGAATTTTTTCATCAGTGCAGCACAAAACTTAATAGCAGGCAGGCAAGTGCTGCGCCCCATAGTAGATATAACTCCTGCTCCTGGCGCCAGCGAGGGAGAAGCAGCATGAGTGCCAAGGGAGGTATAAAAAGAGCGAGGAATCCAGCTATAGTGCTGTCGTCAAAGCACACTTTCACTAATCGCAGCCATGCAATGGCGGCAAAAGCCAGGGCAAATACTGTCAGAACCGCGCTAACTGGCATCATGCTATAACCCTTAGAGGCTATTGAAGGGGAAGAAAAGGCCCTGGCCAGATCACATTAAAATGACAATAGGAAAGGAAGTGTATAGCAGATTGCTTGTCACGGGCCTGCCAAAAAAATGGCTTAATTTGCGCTTATGGCTGCTTATCATCCCACTGTATTTGGCGGGGTGTGAAACCGTCGGGTATTACGCCCAAGCAGCTTCCGGCCAGTGGCGTATTTTGTCTGGGCGTCAGCCGATAGAAAAAGTCATTAATGAACCGGGTACCAGTGAGCAATTACAACAGCAGCTACAACTGGTATTGCAGATTCGTGCCTATGCAGCTGAAGTTTTGCAACTGCCGGTAGGTGATGCCTATAACGCTTATGTACAGTTAGATGACACCTACCCGATTTGGAATGTCCTGGCAGCGCCGGAGTTTTCCCTTGAGCCTAAGCGCTGGTGTTACCCTATCGCTGGCTGCGCCAGCTACCGAGGTTATTTTCGCAAGTCTGCGGCAGAGGCAAAAGCGAATCAACTGCGTGGACAGGGCTATGATGTATATCTGGGCGCGGTGCCCGCTTACAGCACCCTCGGTTGGTTTAACGACCCAATATTATCCAGTTTTGTTAATTGGTCTCAGGAACGCCTAGCCGGTCTTTTATTTCATGAGCTGGCCCATAGAAGGGTTTATATCTCCGGTGATACCCAGTTCAACGAGAGCTTTGCCACCGCCGTCTCAGAAATTGCCCTACCCGGCTGGCTCAGTATTCAGGGCCTGGTCAGCTCCGCAGCTCAGGCCCGCGCAGAAACCTTGTCTGTGCGTCAATTGATGGCAGCCGCACGCAGCCAATTACAAACAGTCTATCAATCTTCACAGCCAGATGATTTAAAGCACGAACAAAAAGCCCGGGTTTTATCCCGATTACGCCAATGCTATAGAAAGCTATCTGCAAACTGGCCCAATCCAACTCGCTACCAGAGCTACATCGAAAAAACGAATAATGCCACCCTGGCTCTAGCCGCCGAATATGAATCCCAGGTGCCGGCCTTTAAGCAGCTTTATTTGGATAGTGGTAGTTGGGAGGCTTTTTATAATGCTGCGCAAAGGTTGGGGGATTTAAGTAAGGTTAATCGCGAAGAACGTTTACGCCAGTTGGGGGATGAATATCGCCAGTCAAACTCAGAGATAAAGCAAGGAGGGCTAGATGAAATGAGTTGCATTTTACATGATTAATATAAAAATTTCTTAGACGACCCTTTCTTGGTAAAGGGTTTTTATTGGGAATTTTTCTAACCATAAGAAGGGTCAAACCTGATCCTATCACTATCAACAAGTTAGGGCGGTAAGGATTTTCTGCCTTTATTGTCCTTATCCAGAGCATGCTAAGTTGGTGAGCTCTATACTTGGAGCTGATATTTATTAGGTGTCGATTTTCCTATTAACGCAAAATCGGTATTTTAGTGCTAGAAGTAAATGGCTTTTTTAGCCCTAATGGGAGGTATTCTTTTGGGTTAATTCTCTGGCCACATCCAACATCCGATTCGCAAACCCCCATTCATTATCAAACCAAATCAATATCTTCACTAATTTTCCGCCGGCAACCCGTGTCTGGCTGGCATCAATAATTCCCGAGCGCGGGTCGTGATTAAAGTCGCAGGAGGCGAGGGGTTCTTCGGTGAAGCCGAGTACGCCTTTAAACTCGGTCGCAGCTGTGGATTTTAGTAAAGCGTTGATCTCACTTTGACTTACGTCTTTTTGTAATTGAACCGATAGATCAATAGCGGAGACATTGACCGTGGGTACGCGCATAGCCTGGGCTTCGAACTTTCCAAATAAGTGCGGCAATATGCGCTCGATGCCGCGGGCCAGTGCGGTGTCGACGGGAATAATTGAGGTAATGGCGGAGCGTGTTTTTCTTAAATCGGTGTGGTGATAGGCATCGCTTACCGGCTGATCGTTCATGGCGGAGTGGATGGTGGTCAGCACGCCCGCTTCTATACCAAACGCCTTGTCGAGCGCTGCGATTACCGGCACGCTGCAATTGGTGGTGCAGGAGGCGGCAGAAATAATAGTTTCATTGCCGTTCAGGGTGTGATCGTTAACCCCATAAACAATGGTGGCATCCACATCGCGGCTGGCGGGCTGGGAGAATAAAACTTTTTTTGCCCCTGCGGCCAAGTGCAGTTCGGCACAGCGCCGCTCTTTAAAACTACCGGTGCATTCAAGCACGATATCGACATTTTCTTCGCGCCAATTCAGGTCTTCCAAACGCTCGAAATGCGTAACTGCGATGGAATCGCCATTAACTGTTAGTGTGTCATTTTTCACTGAGACATCACCGGCGAAGCGACCGTGTACCGAATCGTACTTGGTAAGGTGGCCGATGGTAGCGCAGTCTGCCAGCTCGTTGATGGCGACAATCTGTAGGGTATCGCGGGCGCCGGATTCGTACAGAGCGCGCAGAACGGAGCGGCCGATACGGCCATAGCCATTAATGGCGAGTCGGGTGGTCATAGCGGTACATGCCGGATAGGAATTGAAGGCGTAGCCGAGACGCCCCTCGCGATATTGTGTGCAAGGGGCGCCCGGCTAGAGTGCTGAAATTAGTTCAGCACTTTCTCGACGGTTTCCACCACATTTTCCACGGTGAAACCGAAGTGACGCATCAGCTCGCCGCCGGGGGCGGACTCACCGAAGCTGCTCATGCCGATAATGGCGCCGTCAAAGCCGACGAACTTATACCAGTAATCCTGGTGGCTGGCCTCTACGGCCACGCGTGCGCGCACGGCGGAGGGCAGTACCGATTCGCGGTAGGACTCGTCCTGCTCCATAAAGGCTTCGGCGCAGGGCATGGAAACCACACGCACCTTCTTGCCCGCGAGCTTCTCTTGGGCGGCCATGGCCAGTTCCACCTCAGAGCCGGTGGCGATAATGATCGCTTCCGGGGTGCCGTCGCAGTCGGACAGTACATAGCCGCCTTTCTCTACCTGGGCCAGCTGTGCGGCATTGCGGGGTTGCGGCGCCAGGCCCTGACGGCTGAACACTAGGGTGCTGGGGCCATTTTTACGGGCGATAGCCATTTTCCAGCTCACCGCGGATTCGGTGGCGTCGCAGGGGCGCCAGGTGTGCAGATTGGGGGTAGAACGCAAAGCGCTCAGCTGCTCAACTGGCTGGTGAGTGGGTCCATCTTCACCAAGGCCGATGGAGTCGTGGGTGTAGACAAAGATCACGCGCTGCTTCATCAGTGCGGCCATGCGCACGGCGTTGCGGGCGTATTCCATAAACATCAGGAAAGTGGCGCCATAGGGGACGAAACCGCCGTGCAGGGCGATGCCGTTCATCATGGCGCTCATGCCGAACTCACGCACGCCGTAGTAGACGTAGTTGCCGGAGGCATCTTCTGCGCTGACGCCCTTGGAGCCGGACCAGATGGTGAGGTTGGAGCCGGCCAGGTCGGCGGAACCACCGAGGAATTCAGGCAGCAGTGGACCGTAGGCGTTCAGTGCATTCTGGCTCGCCTTGCGCGAGGCGATTTTCTGCGCATCGTCCTGGCACTGCTGAATATAGTCATCGGCCTTTGCAAAAAAGTCTGCGGGCAGTTCGCCGCGCATACGGCGCTCGAATTCGGCAGCCAGCTCGGGGAACTCTTCGCGGTAGTCGGCGAAAATGTCTTTCCACTCGTCTTCCTGGGCTTCACCTTTGGGTTTGGCGTCCCAGTCGGCATAGATCTCCGCGGGGATTTCGAAGGGGGCGTGGGCCCAGCCGAGGGTTTCGCGTACCAGGGAGATTTCATCGTCACCCAGAGGTGCGCCATGGCATTCTTCGCGGCCCTGCTTGTTGGGGGAGCCGAAGCCGATCACGGTTTTACAACAAATAATGGTTGGCTTATCGCTGTTCGTGCGGGCCTCTTCGATGGCGGCTTTAATGGCGGTGGCGTCGTGGCCATCCACATTGGGGATTACGTGCCAGCCATAGGATTCAAAGCGCTTGGGCGTGTCGTCGGTAAACCAGCCTTCGACTTCTCCGTCGATGGAAATGCCGTTGTCGTCATAGAAGGCGATCAGTTTGCCCAGGCCCAGGGTGCCGGCCAGGGAGCAGGCTTCGTGGGAAACACCTTCCATCAAACAGCCGTCACCCATAAATACATAGGTGTGGTGGTCGACCAGCTCGTAACCCGGACGGTTGAACTGTGCCGCCAATACTTTTTCAGCCAATGCCATGCCAACGGCATTGGTAATACCCTGGCCGAGAGGGCCGGTAGTGGTTTCTACGCCCGGCGCATAACCGTACTCCGGGTGGCCCGGAGTTTTGGAATGCATCTGGCGGAAATTTTTCAGCTCTTCGATCGGCAGGTCGTAACCGGACAGGTGCAGCAGCGAGTACAGCAGCATGGAACCGTGGCCGTTGGAGAGCACAAAGCGGTCGCGGTCGGCCCACTCGGGGTTGGCTGGATTGTGCTTCAGGTAGTCATTCCACAGCACTTCGGCGATATCCGCCATACCCATAGGCGCACCGGGGTGGCCGCTGTTGGCTTTCTGGACGGCGTCCATAGACAGGGCGCGAATAGCATTGGCCTTGTCTGTGCGAGAGGGAGTAGAAGACATAGGAAGAACTCTCTGATTTTCGGATGGCCGCGGGGTGCTCTACAGGCGCTTCCCGCAGCGACAAAATGGGGGCGTATTTTCCCGTAAAGGTGTGTCTCACGCAAAGGCTTGCGGAGGGAAATTGCTATTAAGTGAAGCAACAATTGCCCAGGTTTATGTGCAGATGGTGGCCATAAGCACCTACATCAAAATAATTTTATGAAGCTATATCAAAATTCTTTGATATAGGGTGGTGTGCCTGATAGACTCACCCGCATGTCTGAAATCCAGCCCATTTCTCAATCCGGCACCGGCGCGGAAATTCCCCAACTGGCGGCGACCCTAAAAGCTGCGGGGGATCCCCTGCGCCTGGAGATTCTGCGCCTGCTTAGCCAGGACTCCTACAGCGTGCTGGAACTCTGCCGAATTTTTGATCTGCGCCAACCGGCCCTGAGTCACCACCTCAAGGTGCTTGCCCAAGCGGGGTTGGTGAGCAAGCGCCGCGAGGGTAACAACCTCTTTTACCGGCGCACAGGCAGCACACCGCTGCTCGCTCAGCTGTTTGCCAACCTGGACCAGTTGCCGCTATCAGACGCGCGGGCTCAATCGGTGGCGCGTATCTCGGAGGAGCGCGCCGAAGCCTCGCGTCGCTTCTTTGCGGACTACGGCAATCGCTTTCGCGAGCAGCAGGAGTTGATCGCCAGTTACAGCGTGTATGGCCCGCAGGTGGCACAGCTGCTCAACTCTGGCCGCCATGCCCTGGAGGTGGGGCCCGGCGAGGGGGAGTTCCTACAGGAGTTATCCCTGCGTTTTGCCACAGTCACTGCGCTGGATCTGTCCTCGGCCATGTTGGAGCGCGCCCAGGCATTCGCCGATGAGCAGGGCCTGGCCAATATCGAATTTGTCTGTGGTGACACCCGTGCTGCAGCGGCACGCCCAGCCAGTGCGGACAGCATTGTGGTGAATATGGTATTGCACCACACCCCCGACCCCGCACAGATTTTCCAGGACTTACAAGGCGCGCTGAAAAGTGGTGGCCAGTTACTGGTGGCAGAGCTACAGGAGCACGGTCAGGACTGGGCGCGGGAAGCCTGCGGTGATCTATGGCTGGGATTTGCCCCCGAACAGCTGAGCCAGTGGGCACAAACTGCCGGTTTAAGAGACGGCCGCAGTGTCTACAGTGCGCTGCGCAATGGCTTTCAGATTCAGATCAGAGAATTTGTAAAACCCTGACAACTGCAGTCGATTGTCAGGCCCAGAATTTTGCTAACCGCCCGCGGCGGAACACATGGAGACTCTCACATGAGTGAATACAAACTGTTTACCTCGGAATCCGTGTCTGAAGGGCACCCGGATAAAATCGCCGACCAGATTTCCGACGCGGTATTGGATGCTCTGTTGGCTCGTGACAAGCAGGCGCGCGTTGCCTGTGAAACTCTGGTAAAGACCGGTATCGCGGTTATTGCCGGGGAAATCTCCACCTCCGCCTGGGTTGACCTGGAGGAATTGGTGCGCAAGGTGATTACCGATATCGGCTACACCTCCTCCGACGTGGGTTACGATGGGGAAACCTGTGGTGTGATCAACGTTATCGGCAAGCAATCCCTGGATATTGCCCAGGGTGTCGACCGCGCCAAGCCGGAAGATCAGGGTGCTGGCGATCAGGGCCTGATGTTTGGCTATGCCACCAATGAAACACCGACTTTTATGCCGGCGCCTATCTATTATTCCCACCGCTTGGTGGAGCGTCAGGCTGAGGCGCGTAAGTCCGGCCTGCTGCCCTGGTTGCGCCCGGATGCCAAGAGCCAGCTTACTTTCCGCTACGACGACCAGGGCCGTCCCTGCGCTATCGATGCGGTGGTGCTCTCCACCCAGCACAATCCCGATGTGAGCCAAGCCGACCTGCGCGATGCGGTGATGGAGTTGATCGTACACCACACCCTGCCGACAGAGTGGCTACACAAGGACACCAAATTCCATATTAACCCCACCGGTAATTTTGTGATTGGCGGCCCCGTCGGTGACTGTGGCCTGACCGGGCGCAAAATTATCGTGGATACCTACGGCGGTTCTGCGCGCCATGGCGGCGGTGCCTTCTCCGGTAAGGACCCGTCCAAAGTGGACCGCTCTGCGGCCTATGCCGGTCGCTATGTGGCCAAGAATATTGTCGCCGCAGGCCTGGCCAAGCGCTGTGAAATTCAGGTGTCCTATGCCATCGGCGTTGCCGAGCCTACCTCGGTTGCCATCAATACCTTTGGCACTGGCGTGGTTTCCGAAGAGAAACTGGTGGAGCTGGTGCGCGAGAATTTCGATCTGCGCCCCTATGCCATTTCAAAATCCCTCGATCTGCTGCACCCCATGTATCAGCTGACTGCAGCCTACGGCCACTTTGGTCGCGATCCCTTTACCCACACCTATAACTGGGTGGATGGCAACGGCCAAGCGCGCAGTGAAACTTTCACCGCCTTCCCCTGGGAGAAGACTGACAAGGTCGATGCGCTGCGTGCGCAGGCGGGTCTGTAATCTACTGGATAAACGCGGCTCCATATCGTGAGTCACTATCAGGGGGCGCCGTGGCGCCTCAGTGAGTGAAAAGAACATTACTGGAACTCAAAAGAATGAATCAAATGAGCACTGAATTTAAAGACTTTAAGATCGCGGACATCTCACTGGCCGAGTGGGGCCGCCGTGAAATTGAAATTGCCGAAGGTGAAATGCCGGCGCTGATGACTCTGCGGGAGAAATACCGCGCGGAACAGCCTCTCGCCGGTGCGCGTATTATGGGCTGTATCCATATGACCATTCAGACCGCAGTACTGATTGAAACCCTGGTTGCCCTGGGTGCTGAAGTACGTTGGTCTTCCTGTAATATTTTCTCCACTCAGGACCACGCTGCCGCCGCTATCGCCGCACGCGGAATTCCTGTGTTTGCCTGGAAGGGGGAAACGGAAGAAGAGTACGAGTGGTGTTTAGAGCGTACCGTGGGTGCCGATGTTGCCGGCTGGCAGCCGAATATGATTCTCGACGACGGTGGTGACCTCACCGAACTGCTGCACCGTAAATACCCCGCCGTCCTGAACAATTGCCACGGTATCAGTGAAGAAACCACCACCGGCGTACATCGCCTGCAGGACATGTTGCGTGAAGGCACCCTTAGAGTTCCGGCGATCAACGTCAACGACGCCGTAACCAAGAGCAAAAATGACAACAAATACGGTTGTCGTCACAGCCTGAACGATGCAATCAAGCGCGCCACTGATCACCTGCTGGCGGGTAAGAAAGCGCTGGTTATCGGTTACGGTGATGTGGGTAAAGGTTCCGCCGCTTCGCTGCGCCAGGAAGGCATGATCGTAAAGGTTTCTGAAGTGGATCCCATCTGTGCCATGCAGGCCTGTATGGATGGTTTCGAGCTGGTTTCTCCCTACATTAATGGTATTAACTCCGGCACCGCCGAAGGCATTAATAAAGAGCTGCTGGCCAATACTGACCTGATTGTCAC
Organism: Microbulbifer mixtoriginis (SeqCode); assembly: GCF_052466715.1. Classification (NCBI taxonomy): domain Bacteria; kingdom Pseudomonadati; phylum Pseudomonadota; class Gammaproteobacteria; order Cellvibrionales; family Microbulbiferaceae; genus Microbulbifer; species Microbulbifer mixtoriginis (SeqCode). The sequence goes on from NZ_CP174288.1 coordinate 4,704,281, forward strand.
CACCACCGGCAATGCCAATGTCTGCGATAAGCATATGCTGGCGGCACTGAAGAGCGGCGCTGTAGTTTCCAATATTGGCCACTTCGATAATGAAATCGATACCGCCTTTATGCGTGAGAACTGGGAATGGCAAGAAGTGAAGCCCCAGGTGCATAAAATAGTGCGCAATAGCGAAACCAATGATCACCTGCTGTTGTTGTCCGAAGGCCGTTTGGTAAACCTGGGCAACGCCACTGGTCACCCCAGCCGTATTATGGATGGGTCATTTGCCAACCAGGTTCTCGCGCAAATTCACCTGTTTGAAGAGAAGTTTGCCGACTTGGCCTCCGATCAAAAAGTGTCTGCACTCTATGTCAAGGTACTGCCCAAGCACCTCGATGAGGAAGTCGCGCGCTATATGGTGGAAGGTTTTGATGGAGTAATTACCCGTATGACCGAGGAGCAGGCCAAATACATTGGTGTTTCTGTCGACGGTCCATATAAGCCCGAAAGCTATAAATATTAATACCCTCATAAAAGATGCCGGCTGTGCTGGCATCTGAATTTCGGAGGGCCTGGAAAATATAATGAAAAATCCCATTCGCATCAGTTTCGAATTTTTCCCACCCAAAACCCCCGAAGGCCGCGTCAAGCTGTATAAAACCCGCGAGGCTTTACAGGCGTTTAATCCCGAATTCTTTTCAGTCACCTATGGTGCTGGTGGTACCACACGTGAAACTACCGCCAATATTGTTACCAATATGCGCAAAGATGGTATTTCCATCGCGCCGCACCTGTCATTTGGCGGAGACAATGAAGAGACCATTCTAGGATTATTAGATATATATAAAGAGGCCGGTGTAAATCGTATTGTGGCCCTGCGCGGGGATATGCCCTCTGGAATGGGTGCGGTGGCGCAACTGGTCTACGCGAATGAGTTGGTGGCTTTTATTCGCCGCCATACTGACGATCATTTCCACCTGGAAGTTGCCGCCTATCCGGAAATTCATCCGGAGTCCAATAGTTATGATGATGATATACGCTATTTAAAAGGAAAGTTTGAGGCGGGAGCGAATAGCGCCCTGACTCAATACTTCTATAACCCGGATTCATATTTTTATTTCATAGATCAGTGTGAGAAAGCCGGTATCGATGCACCGATCTATCCGGGGATTATGCCAATTATTAACTTCGATAATTTAGTGCGTTTTTCGCGTAACTGCGGCGCAGAGATTCCGCGCTGGCTGAAAAAACGTATGGAAAGTTATCGCGACCCGGATGATATCCGTAAGCTGGGTCTCGAATTAGTTACCGACTTATGTGAAACCTTATTGGAGGGGGGCGCACCGGGATTGCATTTTTATACGATGAATCAGATTGGTGCCTCAGAGAGTATTTTAAAGGACCTGGGCCTTGAGGCTCGCTAGTCCTCCTTGATATTTTATAGTGCCACCGGGTGTGGGCATTAGTATTTAGCAGGTTGTAAGAGTTAAATAATGCGTAAATATTGCCCACCAACCGAGCCTTTTTTATCGGTCATTTATCAGGATTCCTCCCTTCTAATTTTAAATAAACCCAGTGGTCTCCTCAGTGTGCCTGGCAGAGACCCGGCCCATAAAGATAGTCTGGCAAGCAGGGTACAAAAAAACTACCCGGAAGCACTGATAGTGCACCGCCTGGATATGGATACTTCGGGCCTGTTGGTAATGGCGCGGAGCCCGGAAGTTCACCGCAAACTCAGCACACTCTTCCAAAATCGCAAGGTCGATAAAACCTATCTTGCTAGAGTGTGGGGGGTACCCACTGCAGACTCAGGTGAGGTGAATCTGCCTCTGATTTGTGACTGGCCAAACAGGCCAAAACAAAAAGTGGATCATGAGGTGGGTAAGCCCTCTCTCACGCGTTGGGAAAAAATATCTAGTACAGCAGACAGCAGCTTACTGCGCCTCTTGCCGGTTACAGGCCGTTCCCATCAGCTGCGGGTGCATATGCAGGCGATGGGACACCCGATATTGGGTGATCCATTCTATGCACACTCAGAAGCCTTAGCTGCGGCCCCGAGATTATTATTGCATGCGAGTGCTTTGGAATTTGTGCATCCGGAGACGCAAGAGCGCCTGAGTGTTACCAGTGAATTACCAGAGGCATTCTCAGCTGAATAATCGTTAATGCTAGTTTTACAACCGGCTTTGATTTTTCATTAAATAAAAAAGGGCGATCTGGTGATCGCCCTTTTTTTGTTGGTCTGCAGTATTATTTTTTATTCTTCATTGCCGCCATTAACAGATCGCCCATGCTGCCACGGCTATTCCCTTGGCCGCCCTTCTGTTGCCGATTGCCCTGTTGCTTGTTATAGCGCTGGGCCTGGCGGTTTTCACGCTGGTCTCCTTTGTTGATACCGCCGCTGCCCTGCTCGCCGGGCTCGTCGGAGAGGCGCATGGAAAGGCCGATGCGTTTGCGCGCGACATCCACTTCCATCACTTTCACTTTGACGATATCGCCGGCTTTAACCACCTCGTGGGGATCTTTCACGAACTTTTCTGAAAGCGCGGAGATATGGACCAGTCCGTCCTGGTGCACGCCGATATCCACAAACGCACCGAAGTTGGTGACGTTGGTAACCGTGCCTTCCAACACCATGGCCGGGCGCAGGTCTTTGATTTCCTCAACGCCCTCTTCGAAGCGCGCAGTGCGGAATTCCGGGCGTGGGTCGCGGCCGGGTTTTTCCAGCTCGGCGATGATATCGGTAACGGTGGGCACACCGAATTTTTCATCGGTGTAATCCGCCGGGTTGAGGCGGCGCAGGAAGGCGGAGTCGCCGATCAGGCTGTTGATCTCGCGGTCGTTTTTCTCGGCGATGCGTTTCACCACGATATAGGATTCGGGGTGTACGCCGGATTTATCCAGCGGGTTTTCACCGTTATTAATTCGCAGGAAGCCGGCGGCTTGCTCAAAGGCTTTGGGCCCCAGGCGCGGTACTTCCATCAGCTGTTTGCGGTTTTTAAAGGCGCCGTGTTGATCGCGGTAGCTGACGATATTGCTGGCGATGGAGGCAGTCAGGCCGGAAACCTTGGCCAACAGCGGCGCTGAGGCAGAGTTCAATTCGGCACCGACACCGTTTACACAGTCCTCTACTACAGCGTCGAGGGAACGCGCCAGCTGAGTCTGTGAAACGTCATGCTGATACTGGCCGACACCAATGGATTTAGGCTCGATTTTTACCAGCTCAGCCAGCGGGTCTTGCAGGCGACGGGCAATAGAGATGGCGCCACGGATGGTGACATCCAGATCGGGAAATTCCCGCGCGGCGAATTCGGAAGCGGAGTACACGGAGGCGCCTGCCTCGTTTACCACCACCTTTTGCGCATTTAATTTGTATTGCTTAATGGTCTCGCCGACAAATTTATCGGTCTCGCGACTGGCTGTGCCGTTGCCGATGGCGATCAAGCCTACATTGTATTTATTGCACAGGGCGGCAATAACCGCGGCGGATTCCTGATGACGGTTTTGCGGCGGATTGGGGAAGATGGCGGTGTGGTCCAGTATCTTACCGGTGGCATCTACCACTGCAACTTTCACACCGGTACGCAGCCCCGGATCCAGGCCGATAGTGGCCTTGTGTCCGGCAGGTGCGGCCAACAGCAGATCTTTGAGATTGCGGGAGAAGACCTTGATGGCTTCCTCTTCCGCTTTCTCGCGCAGCTCACCCAACAGGTCAGTTTCCAACGCGGTAAGCAGCTTGATACGCCAGGTCCAGCGCACCACTTCGCCGAGCCATTTGTCCGCCGGGCGGCCTTCGTCGCTGATATCGAAATGCCGAGCGATCATAGATTCACAGGGATGGCTGGCGGTGGCTGGAGTACCTTCCTCTTCTGGTAATCCAACACTGATGGCGAGGATGCCCTCGTTGCGACCGCGGAAAATCGCCAGGGCGCGGTGGGATGGCACCTTGGACCAGTCCTCGGCGTATTCGAAATAGTCGCGGAATTTGGCTCCCTCTTCCTCTTTGCCGTCGAGCAGCTTGGATTTAACCTGGCCATCGCGCTTGAGGAAGTCTCGCAGTTTACCCAGCAGTTCGGCATCTTCGGCAAAGCGTTCCATCAGGATAAATTTGGCCCCGTCGAGGGCGGCCTTGATGTCTTTTACCTGCAAGGAGGCGTCTTCGTGATCGGTGTTGAGGTATTGCTGTGCTTCTGCGGCGGGATCGAGGGATGGATCGTTAATCAGGGCGTCGGCGAGAGGTTCGAGGCCCGCTTCGATGGCGATCTGCCCCTTGGTACGACGTTTGGGTTTGTAGGGCAGGTAGAGATCTTCGAGGCGGTTCTTGGTGTCGGCACCGTTGATTTGCTGCGCTAATTCCGCGGTGAGTTTGCCCTGTTCATCAATACTCTTGAGGATAGCTGCGCGGCGCTCTTCCAGTTCGCGCAGGTAGCGCAGGCGCTCTTCCAGTTTGCGCAGTTGGGTGTCGTCTAAGGCTCCCGTTACTTCTTTCCGGTAGCGGGCAATAAAGGGCACCGTGGCGCCTTCGTCCAGCAGGGATACTGCGGCAGTTACCTGTTGGGAGCGTACGTTGAGTTCTTCTGCGATGCGAGCGTTGATATCCAGCATTTGATGTCTATATCCGTTTTCCGGGGGTTCGTACCTTAAGGAGCGGCGTTTGACCGGGAAATAGCCTATCGGTTTCCTTGGCTTTGCGCGGCCCGTTGTCTCTCCTGCAACGGTAAATTGGGGCGGGCATTATGCGTTACCAGGGGCCAGCGAGGAAGGTTTGCGATAAAGCACAAACTCCTGCGGCGACCTGCATCCGAATCGACTCTTATCGGCGTCGAACTCCAGTAGAATGCGCGCTAATTAAAATTTGACCAGTATCGGTCACAGAATGGGGTAGAGGGTGCCTGTGAAAGTGTCGAGCAAGAACAAGCTTTTATTTACCGTTTTGGCTATCGGGGCGGCAGCCATTACTGCGGTGGTGCTATTGAAGCCCAAGCCGGAAGAAAAACCACCGGAGACGGTGGTACCGCCGGTGGCGGATGTCCTGTATGCGGAACCGGGGCGCCAGACCCTGTTGGTACCGAGCCAGGGCACCGTGCATGCTCGCCATGAAATTGAGGTGGTGGCCCGTGTCGGCGGTGTGATTGAAGGTGTGGGCGAGTCCTTTGTGCCCGGCGGCTTCTTTGCCGAGGGGGAATCATTGCTGCAGCTCGAGCAAGCCGACTACATCCATAAAGTGACACGTGCCGAATCACAGCTGGCCGATGCCAAGTCCGCCCTGGCTCAAGAGCAGGGTCGCGCCAAGCAGGCCAAGCGCGAGTGGCGCAATCTGGGCAGCGAAGCTGCCAACGCCCTGTTTCTGCGCAAGCCACACCTTGAAGCCGCCGAGGCCGCAGTGGCCGCAGCGCGAGCGGATCGCGACCAAGCCAAACTCGATCTGGCGCGCACCGCAGTGAAAACGCCGTTTGCCGGGCGCGTAGTGGAGACTTATGTCGATCTGGGCCAGTACATCACCCCCGGCACGCCTCTGGCAAAAATCCACAGCACCGGCATCGCCGAAGTGCGCCTGCCTCTGACCGATCAACAGCTGGCACTGCTTGATCTGCCTCTGGGTAAATCCTTCGAACATGGCCCCGAAGTACGCCTGCGGGCGATGGTAGCTGGGCTTGAGCGCGAGTGGCGTGCCCAGCTGGTGCGCACCGAGGCCAGCATCGATACCAATAGCCGCTTTATTTATGCCGTGGCTCAGGTGCAGAACCCTTATGAGGGTGCTGTTCCCCTGATGAATGGCCTGTTTGTGGAGGCCGATATTGCCGGTCGCACTCTGGATGGCATAGTGGTTTTGCCGCGCCAGGCTTTGCACGAGGGCGACCACCTGCTGGTGTTGGATGAAGAGAGCAAGCTGGTGTTCAAAACTGTGGAGCTGCTGCAAAGTATCGGCGACCAGGTGTGGTTGCGCGGTGATATTGCCGTTGGTGATCGCGTCGTGGTGTCCAGCCTGGGCTACTCCCGCGAGGGCATGGCACTTACCGCTAATCCTCTCAACGAGAAGCCTGCCGGTCTAATCGATAGCGTTAAGAGCGATGCCGAAGCCGATTCAAGTACTTCCGGTGAGACCGCAGCCACGAATAGCGCTGCCCACGGAGGCCACTGATGAACGGCATTATTTCCTGGTTTGCGCGCAACAGTAAGGCCGCCAACCTGTTGATGATTATGATCATCATCGGCGGCTTCTTCGGAATCAGTGGGATTGATCGCGAGGTCTTTCCAGCGATTCAGCCCGGTATTGTCGAGGTGGAAATATCCTACCCCGGTGCCGGCCCGGCGGAGGTCGAGCAGCAGGTAACCGTGCGTGTGGAGGAGGCTATCTCTGAGGTGAAGGGCATCAAGGAGGTGAACTCCGCCTCTCGCCGCAGCCACGCCTCTATCGAAGTTCAAGCAGTGGATGGCTACGATGAGCTGCGTCTGCTCAACGATATCAAGGTGCAGGTGGATAGTATTAACACCTTCCCCGAGGGTATCGAGCGCCCGGTGATTCGCCTGCAGGAGTGGGATACCCAGCTGATGATGATCGCCATTGGCGGTCCGGTTTCCGAGCGTCAGCTCAAGGAGACCGCGCTGGACCTGCGCGACAAACTCACCCTGATTCCCGGTGTGCGCCGTGTGGATATCTGGGGCGAACGCCCGGATGAGCTGTCCATCGAGGTTTCCGAGCTGGACCTGCGCCGCTATAACCTGAGCTTCAATGACGTAGCCAATGCGGTGCGCCGCTCCTCCCTCGATCTGCCCGCGGGTATGGTGCGTTCGGATCGCGGTGATATCCAGGTGCAGACCCGTGGTCAGGCCTACACCGCCGAGGACTTCGAGCGTATTCCGGTAGTCAGCCGTGCAGATGGCTCTGTACTGCTGCTGCGTGATGTGGCCACCGTGCGCGATGGCTTCGAGGAATACAACAACGTCATTCTCTTTAACGGCAATCCGGCTATGAACCTGCGTGTGGTTCAGGGCGAGCCGCTGGATGTGGTGGCCACCGCCGAGCGTATCAAGGCGTTTATGGCGGAGGCGCGCACCCAGTTGCCGCCGGGTATGGAGTTCGATGTCTGGTTCGACTTCTCCAAAGCTTTTGAAGGCCGCATGAACCTGTTGACCACCAACGCCTTAAGCGGCTTCGCCATGGTCTTTATCATGTTGATGCTGTTCCTGCGCCCGGCGCTGGCGATGTGGGTAACGGTGGGCATTATTGTGGCCTTCCTCGGTGCCTTCTGGTTGCTGCCGATTACCGGGGTCAGCCTGAATATGCTGTCGCTGTTCGCCTTCCTGCTGATTCTCGGCATTGTGGTGGACGATGCGATTATTGTGGGGGAAGCGGTGCATGCGGCCCACGATCGCGGTGTTACCGGTCTGGCCGCTGCGGAAGAGGGTGTGAAGCAGGTCTCCGCGCCGGTGATCTTCGCCGTGACCTCCACCATGGTGTTCTTTATCCCCATGCTGTTCCTGCCCGGTTATACCGCGCAGATGATGTTGGCACTGCCGGTGGTGGTGCTCTTGTGTCTGGTGTTCTCCCTGGTGGAGTCTCTGCTGATTCTGCCGGCGCACCTGGTGGGCATGAAACCAGAGCAACCCGCCAAATCCGCCCTGGGTATCAAGTTGCAGAAGCTGCGTGGCCGCTTCGCCGGGGCCATGAAGACCGCCGGTGACAAGTACTACTTGCCGCTGCTCAAGAAGTCCCTTGGCAACAGCCGCACCACGGTGATGGTCTTCTTCATGGCGCTGGTACTTTCCATCAGTGTCTTTACCAGTGGTTATGTGGGTTCTTCCTTCTCGCCACAGGTACCGTCGGATCTGTTGGAATTGCGTGCCAGCATGGCCGATGGTGAGCCTTTCCATGAGGCCGAGCGCGTGATGAATCAGGTGCTGGAGGCCGCAGATAAGCTCGCTACCGATGAGGAGATGCTGAAGCTCAACGACGGCGAGCCCTTCGTAATGAACTCCATGGTGTTCAACTGGCGCGGCAACATCTTTGTGATCTTGCAGCTCACCGACGGAGAGATGCGTGATGTGACTTCCAAAACCCTGTCGTTGCGCTGGCGCGAGCTGATCGGTGAAATGCCGGCCAGTGTTGAAGACCTGAATATTGATGCCACCATCAACGATGGAGGCAACGGTATGAGCCTGAACCTGAGCACCGCTTCAGGGGATATGGACGAATTGCGCGCTGCCGCCGATGCGGTGAAGAAGAAGATGAACAGCTATGCCGGTGTTTACGATGTGCGTGACAATCTCACCAGTGCGCGTCGCGATATCGAAATTCAGCTGAAGCCCCACGCCACCACCATGGGTATCAACCTGGCGGATGTGGCCAGGCAGGTGCGCCAGGGTTTCTATGGTGAAGAGGTACAGCGTATTCCCCGCGGTCGCGAGGACGTTAGGGTGATGGTGCGCTACCCGCAGGAAGAGCGCGCCAGCGAAGAGCAGATGGACCGCGTGCGTATTCGTACGGCGGAGGGAGAAGTGCCCTTCTCTGCGGTGGCCGATGCGGTCTATGTGCCCGGTTACACCACCATCCGCCGCAACAACCGCGAGCGCACCGTACGCGTGTTTGCCGAGTTGACGCCGAATACCTCCACTGCGCAGGAAATTCTCAAGGATATGCGCGAGACTCTGGTGCCTGAGCTGGAGCGCCAGTTCCCCGGTTTCTCCCTGAGAACTGCCGGTGAAATGCAGGAGGAGGAAGAGTTCAACGGTGCGATCCTGGCGTTCTTCGTGCTGTCTCTGTTCGCCATTTACGCCCTGCTGGCCATTGCTTTCCGCTCTTACTCGCAGCCGCTGTTGATCCTCACCGCAGTACCGTTCGGCTTCTTCGGTGCGGTAGTAGGCCACTTGTTGATGGGCCACGATATCAGCATCATGTCCATGCTCGGCTTCCTCGCCGCCGCTGGGGTTGTGGTGAACGATAACCTGGTATTGATGGACCGCATCAACCAGCTGCGCGCCCAGGGTTGGGCGGTGATGGATGCGGTGGTACAGGCGGGTCGCGATCGTTTCCGCCCGATTATCCTCACCTCTATCACTACCTTTATCGGGTTGGTACCGATCATGTTCGAGCGCTCTATTCAGGCGCAGTTCCTGATTCCCATGGTAATCAGCCTCGCCTTTGGCGTCCTGTTTGCCACCGCGGTAACCCTGGTACTGGTGCCGAACCTGTACAAGGTGATCGAAGTGCTGCGCCCGAAAGGCAAGCGCCAGGAGCAAACTGACACTCCGGTGTCTCTGGAAACTGCCTGATCGCGATTTTCACGCCGGGCAATGGTGGGGGTTTTCCGCCATTGCCTGGTCTGTGCATTAGTGCCTAAACTACCCGCCTGCAAAATGCCGACATCTCTGTCGGCTTTTTTATAGTGCTTTACAGGATCTTTACCCATGCGCATTCCGCGTATCTTCTCCCAGCAGGCCCTGGCCGGTGTTTCGCAAATCGAGTTGGATGAGGGCGCTTCCCGGCACCTGGTAAAAGTCCTGCGCCTCGGCGCCGGCCACCCTATTACTCTTTTCGACGGTTTGGGCGGCGAGTACAGCGCGGAATTGCTGGCAACGGGTAAGCGTGTACAAGTGGGTGTTGGTGCGTTTCGCGAAGATAATCGCCAGTCGCCTCTGGCGTTAACCCTGGCAATTGGCATTTCCCGCGGTGACCGATTCGACTGGGTGATACAGAAGGCTACCGAGCTGGGGGTGGCGGCCATCCAGCCGCTGTTCAGCGAGCGCTGCGAAGTCAAACTATCTGGTGAGCGCCTGCAAAAAAAACTCGGCCACTGGCGCCAGATTGCCATCAGCGCCTGTGAGCAGTGTGAGCGCAATCTGTTGCCGGAAATTGCCGAACCGGTAAAACTACCGCACTATCTGCAGACCTCAGCACAACAGGGTGCACCGCAAACCAAGCTGGTATTACACCACCGCACCGAGCTGGATCTGCGCCGCTGGGAAGCGGACAATGGCAAGCCGGATTCGGCCCTGTTGATGGTGGGGCCAGAGGGTGGATTGTCCCAGGCGGAGATTGATCTGGCCTTGGGCCAAGGCTTTATGCCACTGCGCTTGGGACCGAGGGTTATGCGCACCGAAACCGCGCCTATCGCCGCACTGTCTGTATTACAGTTCCAATGGGGTGATCTGTAGGAGCCGACGCAAGCCAAAATTGGATAGGATGAAAACCAGGAAGGGAAACTATGATTCGAGTGATTGTAGGGTTATTGGGTATCGCGATTGTCTTGTTGTCGCTGGCGGTTATTGCCAAGCCAAAGTTGGCGCAAACCATCAGTGAGCGACTCAGCGAAACGGGCTATTTCTTTTCCGCCTGGCTGCGCATCTTTATCGGTCTCTTCCTGTTGTTGATCGCTGACACGCGCCACTGGTATATCCTCTTCAACGCCCTGGGCGTATTGGTGCTGCTGAGTGGCGCCTATATGCTGCAAATGGGTTTTGAGCGCGGCAAGGCGCTGGCCATCAAGATCTCCCAGGGCAATGAAAACTTCTTGCGTATCAGCGGCATACTCGGTGTGGTTATCGGTATTATGCTGCTTTCCGCGCGCTGATTTTACGGAGTCCCATGTCTTCCACAGATTTAATTATTTTTGATTGCGACGGTGTGTTGGTGGATAGCGAGAGTATCGTTTGCCGCATCCTCGCTGAAGAAATGAATAAGTTGGGTATGGCCACCACTGCGGAGGAGCTGGATGAGCAATTCAGCGGCCGGCCCGCCAGGGACTGCCTACTGGAAATCGAGAAGCGTTTCGGCGGCCCCCTGCCAGACAATTATTTTGGCAATACCGAGCGCCGTATTCGCGAAGCATTCCACGCCGAGTTGGAACCCGTAGTCGGTATTGAGGGCTTGCTCGATCACTTACAGCAGATCGGCATGCGCAGTTGCGTGGCCTCATCGGGCTCTCACCAGAAAATGCATCTCACCCTAAATAAAACCGGTCTCTACGACTACTTCGACGGCAGGATCTACAGTGCTGAGGATGTTTCCCGCGGTAAACCCTGGCCGGAGCTGTTCCTGCATGCGGCCACCAGTATGGGGGTGGAGCCGGGGCGTTGTCTGGTCGTGGAGGATTCTAACGCTGGCGTGGAAGCTGCGGTAGCCGCTGGCATGCGGGTAGTCGGTTACAGTACCCATAAGCAGAGAGCGCCACAGCTGGAGCAGCGCGGTGCCAGGGTAGTTAGCGATATGATGTCGGTGTTGAATTTCCTCTAACGGCTAGATATCTCCTCCCGCCGGCAGCTTGTTCTACACTGAATTTGACGTCTGCAAACCGGAAGTTTTGTCTATGGCGGGCAAGCCTTTATTCGTCTGCTATCTCGCCCTGCTGGTGCTATTACTTGCCGGCTGCCCCACCCCCGATCCCAATAGAAAATATGCCCTTGAGCCTCAGTCTGCGGTGCAGTCCGGAGACAGTGAGAAAGAGGCGCGGCAGGCGGCTCCCTTTGCCGATGATTTGGTGCGCTTTTTACGCGGAAATTCCCGTAAAGATGGGGATACTTTTAGATTGCGCCTGGAGTTTGACCCCGGTGGCTTTGCCCCGCGTATGGATAGCATCGCCGATCTGGAGGCGCTATTGGTGATCATGCGCGATTTCCCCGAGATGCGTATTACGATTGAGGGGCACACGGATAATGACGGTGACCCAAAGAAAAACCTGCACCTCTCTCAGTGGCGCGCAGACTGGGTACGCAATTTTTTGATAGAGCGCGGTATCGATGGCGACCGCATGCGTGCACAGGGCTATGGCGATACAGATCCTATCGCTGATAACGAGAGCAAGGCTGGGCAAAGGGAAAATCGACGCCTGGTTATCCGCGTCTTGAACTTCGATCGAATGCCGAGCAGATTGCCGCGATTAAATACATCTCCGAGCCCATAAATTTAATAAAAACCCGGCATTGATCGCCGGGTTTTTATTATTGCAGTTGCCGAATGAGCGTTATTGCCGACAAATCAGGTGGATGCTTTGCCTAGCGCCTCACCGTTATTTGCCGGTGTTTGAAAAGGCTGCCCACTAATAACCTGGCGCATCAACTTCGCCCCCTGGCGAAAGCCGAGAATACTTTGAGCGGTTAATACCCCCGAGATCATTGCCCCGGCGACACCGCAACTCATCACATCCTGGCCGGTGAGATAGAGTCCATTGAGTCGTGTCTTGGGTCTCAGCCAACGCTGTTCAAAACGTTTGGGATCGTGGTCGAGGCCATAAATTTCACCGCGTGGATAGAAGCAGAAATAATCTGTCGACAGCGGTGTGGATAACTCGTAGTAATCGATTTGCCCGCGCAGATGGGGGAAATGCTTGTAAAGGTGCTCCAATAAACGCTGGCTGAAGGCCTCTTTCAAGGCTTCATAGTCATCACCGCGCTTGCCCCAGGGTTTGTCATGCCACTGGGCGAACCAATCGTAATTGGCTGGTGCAACGATTTCGATAGTGGCGCGCCCAGGATAGCGCTGGGTAAAGGTGGGGTCCTTGGCCGAGGGGAAAGAGATATAGGCTAGCGGAATATCTTTGTCGCTATCCTGCTGGAAGGCCTGCATATCCTCCTCGTAGTTCTCACTGGTATAGAGCCAGTAATTGGTTTTCGGTAGTTGTAGTTCTTCGGCGGTCTTTTCCAGGCCGATATACAGGCACAGGTGAGACATAGATGGAGTGACGGTTTTCAGGTCGCGCAGGTAACCGAGGCGCTCACTGGCACTCTGGGGCAGTAATTTTTCGAAAGTATTGAATACTCCCGCTCCGGAAATCACCACGGGCGCCTCGATTTCGGTGCCATCGCTCATGCGCAGGCCGCGAACCTTATTGCCGTCTAACAGAATGGTCTCCACCTTGGCATAGGTAAATACATCGCCGCCACTGGCCTGAATTTGCGGAATAATGGTCTCGGAAATCTTGCTGGCACCGCCCACGGGGTAGTAACCCCCATACAAATAATGTTTGGCAATCAGGGCGTGAATAATAAAACTGCTCTGTGCCGGCGCCATGCCGTTGTCGCCCCACTGGCCAGTGAGTACGGAGATCAGTTTCTCGTTGTTGGTGATTTCAGCCAACACTTCGCGGGTGGTTTTGTTCAGCCAGGAGGGGTCGCGCAGTTTACGCCAAAGCCGCAGGAGTGGGCCGCACCAGCCGGGAAACAGCTTCTCCATCGCAATGCGTTGCATGGATTTGGCCACCTCGTTGAGGCGGCCCAGATAGCGCTCGATATTTTCCCGCTCGTCGGGAAAATGTTTAACCAGTTCATCGATAAACGTTTGGCGACCGGCGCGCAGATCAAACTGCTCTTCGCCGATACAAATGCGATCGTAGGTGTCGTCCATCGGCGCCCAATGCAACTTACCCCCGCTGATAAAGTCGAAAATCCTGCCTGTCATGGTCGGGTGCTCGCCCACATCGCCAATGTAGTGCACGCCGACATCCCACTCGTAGCCATTGCGGTCGTAGGCATGGGTATAGCCGCCGGCGGTGTAGTGCTGTTCCAGGACCAGTACCTTCTTACCGGTGGCACTCAGCATAGCCGCAGTAGTCAGGCCGCCGATTCCAGAGCCGATTACCAGGGCATCGTAGGGGCCGTTCAAGCGACTGGCACGGTAACGCTGGCCAATACGCAGGCGGCTGGGCTTGGGGGCACTGCGTTTCTTCTCGGTGGTTTCGGACATGGTGGCCTCATCACTATTGTTTTTATCTCTCAACCATATCGTTCAAATATTGACTATGCAACAAGTTGCATATTTTTGATCTTGCTGGTCGGCTTGTACTTTCAATGAAAAGAAATATACACTTTGTATATGAATAATATATGCGGTGTATAAAATGGGTATCGTTAAGATCTCGGATGAATTACATGATGAAATCCGTAAAGCGAGTACAACATTGGCGCGTTCCATAAACGCCCAGGCCGAGTATTGGATAAAGATCGGCATGTTGGCCGAGCTGAATCCAGAGCTCAGTTACAGCCAATTGTGCAAGAAACTACTGCGCACCGAATCATTTACTCTGGAAGAGCTCACTCGTGAATAACATAAAAATAAAGACCGCCAGGGAACAGGCGTTGATGCGTAACTCCGGTGAATTATTGAGCCGGGTGTTCGTCATGCTCGATGGTATTGTGAAGCCGGGTATTACTACCATGGAAATTAACGACCGGGTGGAAACGTTTATTACCCGGGAGTTGCAGGCGCGCCCGGCCAGCAAAGGGCAATACGACTATCCCTACTCTCTCAATACTTCGATTAATGAGGTGGTTTGCCACGGCATGCCACGTGAGGGGCAGGTGTTGCGCGATGGCGATATCGTCAACGTGGATATAACCCTGGAAAAGTCCGGTTATATCGCCGATTCCAGCAAGATGTATATGATCGGTAATGTGACTCCCATTGCCAAAAAACTGGTGCAGTGTTGCTACGATGCCATGTGGGCCGGTATTCACACCGTAAAACCCGGCGCGACTTTTGGTGATGTGGGCCATACGATTCAACAGTATGTTGAAAAGCGCGGGTTCAGTGTGGTGCGTGAATACTGTGGCCATGGTATTGGCCGTGAAATGCATGAAGAACCCCAGGTAATGCATTTTGGCCGAGCGGGCAGCGGAGCTGTTTTACGCGAGGGAATGACATTTACGATTGAGCCCATGATCAATCAGGGCAATCGCAAAACCAAACTCAAAAAAGACGGTTGGACCGTGGTGACCAAAGATGGCAGGCTCTCCGCGCAGTGGGAGCACACAGTGCTGGTTACGGCGGATGGATATGAAGTGCTGACTTTGCGGGAAGAGGAAAAGAAGAGTTAGGGGAGAGGCTAATTTCTTCGCTTTCATAGCACGTAGAGAGTAATTCTCTACGTGCTATGCGCTTGATCTAGCGCTCGGACTCAGGATATCTGTCCTGAACTCACTCCATTGTCAGTGGAGGTTTCCTTTGCTACCCAATCGAGCAATTTTTTAGCGCGTGATCGAACCTTGTGATTGTGGGACCAGGCCAGAGTTCTTTCCAGAAATGGTTTTGCAAGCTTTGGCTTTTTAAGTTTTGCGAGGTGAAAGCCAATAGCGCTATTTATTTCAATACTATTTGGGTTCTTCTGATAGGCTGCCATCATGGTTTTCAGTGCGGCAACACTTTCGCCTTTGTACTGCTGAGCCATCCATTTGTACTGGTAAGCCGATAGGGAAGCCGGATTTAGCGCTATAGCCATATCTGCATAATGCACTGTTTTGGTATAGCTCCCTTCATCCCATTGCCGGGATTCAAGCGTATCATGTAAGCTATATAAATGGTAAACAGATAGATTCGTTGCCGCTGTATGATTCAAATCAGATATTTCTGATAATTCCTGAAGTAAAGCCTGTGCCGCAGCCTCCTGCTGATTGTGCATTAATAGATTCGCTTTCAGAGCGATAACTCCTGGTAACTTGGCAGCATCTTTTTTTACTTTATTCAGATAGCTTAACGCCTGATCATATCTTTCAAGGTCAACCGCTCGCTCCGCCAATAATAGGGATTTTTCATTATGGTTCAGTTTGCGCTTTTCGATTTTAAAGACGTTTTTGGTTAGATTAACCTTGTAGCCCGACAGACGCCGTTCTTTTAGGTAGCGAGTTAATGCGATATCTAAATCTTCCTCTCGGATATCATAATGTTGTGTAAAGAGATCTAGTGGATCTCCTCCATTATTGATATCCGCTAGGTAATTTTTGGTTTTTTCATGATATGCATTTTTTCTGGCATCTTCGCTAAAAAATAAATAATGTAATAATAACCATGCACTGGCGTAATACTGGTTAGCATGTTTCCAACCTTTCCTGTTGTAGTTTGGTTGGAGAATTTCCCTGGCTTTCAAAGTGCCTTCTTCCAGAGAGTAAGCTCTCCACTCCGGAACGTTGCCGATGGTGATGGAATCCTTATCAATAGTCGCACTGGCTAATAATTCTGCGAAGCCCTCTGAATACCACCTGGGGTAACGCATGGAACCCCGTTCACGCATAAGATGGTGAACATATTCATGAAACATGATTGCTTGGCCACTAAATATGCCACGTTTATTTTCCTGGGAAAAAATCAAGGGTCCATTAATAGTGTTGGTATAAAAACCTCCGATGCTTCTTTTTCCAGAAAATTTATCAAACTCTTTAGAGCTATTAAAATGATAGACCCTAAGCCTAGAATTTTCAGGACGGTCTTCCATGCCTGTTACCATAAGTGAGGCACTGCGAAATTTTTCCAGTTCGCGCAATAAGTTCTCAGCTTTTTTCGGTGAAACATCGGAGTAGACGGTAAAGTTAGTGCTTTTATATTCCCGCCAATCTCTGGCGTAGGCCGATACCGTTAAGACGGATAGCAATAGAAAGGATATAAGGCAGTAAACTCTGCTTTTCATGGAATATCTCTAATAAAAGTGCGGAGAGGCTTGAGCCAATTAAAGGGGCGGGATTTTATAGAGGCATATACGTTTAGTACATGCCAAATCATATGGCCATTTGGTATAGGTGTTGTCTATCCTGCTTTCCTTGGCCTATGGCGACAATATGTTTCTCAGTTTGTGACGTTGGCTTTTACAGTATCCTTATCTGAGATTAAATTGTTGACGAATATCATGAATCAGTATTTGCCTCGAACTCTTATGCCGCTCATGGGGTGCGAAAAGGCTGCTGGCGCTCTCTAGCAGGTCAACAGCCCTCTGTAATTTTTGTAGGCCTATTCTGCTGAGATTGCCCTCTTTTGTTAACTCCTTGATCACTAGAGAGGCCAGCTCTTTACGTGCTATATCCTCGGGGAGTCCGCTTTTAGTACATAGCCCATAAGTACCATCATTAAAGTGTTTCCATTCGCTTTCAATATGTGTGGTAAGCCCCTTGTTCATTTTTATGTCAGAACAGCTATGGCCAATAGACTTTAACTGATAGATTGTATCCGTGTATCTTGTTTTAAATAAATCAAAAATCTGTTTTGGATTATTTTGTAGCCGAAGGTCTTTTAACCAGGATACATAACCTTTGGCGTAGAACTCCTGGTTATGGGATTCATTATGGGTGCCGAAGAATGAATGGCATTGCAGGCCCAGTACCAGCGTGTAGGAAGCTTTAGGCATAACAAGGGCATTCTGGTAGTTTACAAATTCTTCCTGCCTTAAACCGCTTAGCGATAGCAGCTCCTCTTTACTATAAAAGTGACTCTGTAAATATTCTATTAATTCCATAAGTACACACCCGAATGTGCCGTTGCGATTGGATTGGCAGTGCAGCTTGACATAAACCTTACGGCAACACTTCGATGGAGGGCGTAGTATATAAGTCGGGCTATAGATTATATGCAGCGACTTTAGGGAAGCTCTAAGTAGCGATTTATTGTTATTTAAGTTCGAGACGCTTCCCTGCGACTGAATGCTTTATTAAGATTTTTTAAATAAAATTGTTAACTCTGTTAATCAATCCTGAAGAAATAATATATCTGTACGAATAATATATTTTATTCCACGAGTAATTGGCGTTGAGCTGTGGATCCTATGCAAGGGGTGCATACCATGGGGGAAACACAGTACGGATCCAGCGGGGGTTCTTACATCAATATCCATCATGGAGTGCCGGCTGGGCTGTTGGTAGGGGTTATCTGCATTGACACGAAAACGTGTGGCACCGCCGTCAAAATCTTCACTGAGTAAAACTAGAAAAGTCATTTCGCTAAAACGGTCTGGAAAACCATTAGCGACCAACTGGCCATCTATGATTCGGCTGCCCGGCCAGGCTCCATCGGTGTGAAATTGAAAGTAATCACCTTCGCCGTAACGATAAAAGCGAAAACGCTGATTGAGTCCCACTGGCTCCCGCCCTTCAAAGTAGCCATTGGGGTCCTGCATAAAAGCGCTGCACCGCTGCCAGATTAGCCGTTCGGTAGTTTCATCTACCACCCAGGTAAGGCTGTCGTTATGGCGTACCTCCCTAGGCAAAGAAACGGCGGCATCTGGCAGATAACCGATATTTTCAGTGATATCGATGAGACGCTGGCATTCCTCACTGGAAAATACATTGAGTAATTGAAAAGCACCGGGCACCTCAGCAATCTCTCTGCGCTGAACCAAAGACGGGGCGCTATCTTTGAGTGAGGCTGGGTTTTCCAGTCGTGCGGCCCAGGTGGGCAGAGCAGGATGCTCCGCACCGGGTTCCCTGGCGATAATAAATAAATCCTGCTCAAGGCTGCTGTTGGCCTCAGTTGATGGATTTATCGCAATGTCTGGAGAGCTTGGCATAATGATTTCGTCCAAAATATCTGCACTCGGATTTTTTAATTAATGATTAATAAGGGTGAGCTGGGCAAATTGTCGATGTCCCTCAGCCCCGCCGTGGTAGCCAAAACCACTCTGTTTGGCACCTACCCATGGTGTCCCACCGGCACCCTGGTTAATACCAATCATGCCCGCCTGTAGTTGATTCGCGACTTCCTGGGCGTCTGCTTTGCCAAATACCACGGCGCCCAAGCCGTATACAGAGTCGTTGGCTCTGTGAATCCCCTCTTCAATGGTGCTGAACCGGTCTATTGCGACTACTGGACCAAAAGTTTCCTCGTCCTCAAGTTGCATACCCGGTTTGATACCACTGATGACCGTGGGAGGAATAAAAGGAAGCTCGGGGGATTTTTCTCCCAGCAAAAGCGTTGCGCCCTTCTCTATGGCGTCATGAATATGCTGAACCACTTTTTGATGCTGACGGGGATTGACCAGTGGACCTATGTCGACATCCCCTTCTGGCCAACCACCGGTGCGATAATTTTTTGCAATGGCAACCACCGCTCGCTCAAACTGGTCCGCAATATGCTCGTCCACATAAACACGCTCGGTTGAAGTACACATTTGTCCGGCATTTTCAAAGCTGGAAGCCACGGCGAATTGTGCCGCGCGGTGAATATCGGCGCTGGCCAAAACCAACATGGGATCATTGCCGCCCAACTCCATGATCAGGCGTTTTAACTTGGGAGCGGCATTGGCCATGATGGCCTGGCCGGTTGCACGGGAGCCGGTGAAAGCGACCATATTAATGTCCGCTTTCACCAGGGCTTCTCCGGTTTTCCCATCCCCATGGGCAATCTGTAATACCCCGCTGGGCAGCGACTGGTTCAGGGTTTTTACCAGTAGGTCCGCAACCAGAGGGGTTTCTTCGGAGGGTTTTAAAACCACGCTGTTGCCGGCAATCAGTGCCGGAACGATCAGGTTATTGGCCATTGCCAGGGGATAATTCCAGGGGGAAATAACCGCGACCACGCCCAACGGACGATATTGAATTTCACTATTACCCTGGCGCTGGCTGCGCAGGGCCTCACCGGAATCTCCGGCCAACCAGGGGCCACTGTGGATGGCACCACCCGCCTCGTAGCTGGCCCGCCGCGCATCTTTACCCATCTCACGACTGATCAGTTTTGCCAATTTCGCCTGTATGGGTTCAAGCTTTTTATAAGCTTGTTGTACAAGCTGTACACGCTGCTGAATGGATTTTTTGCCCCACTCAACCTGTGCCTGCTTGGCCTGTTGCAGCAATTTTTTTAAATCGTCTTCATAACAAATAGCGACACTGCCGACAACTTCGTTATTTAAAGGATCTATTGAGTTCAGGGTTTTATTCATGGGGTTTTGATCGATATTTCAATTTATTTAATGTTTAAACAACGCGATAGTACGAATTTCCAGGCTGGTACGCCGGGGGACATTTTCGCTTTCCGGTAAGTCGAAGGCGCTATGGGGGCTGCCGGTAATCACATCGCTGTGTTCGCTATCAAAAACCCGCAGTAGCAACCCTTCGCCGGGGCGCATATCACTAAACCAAATCCAGCGGTGCTTAGGGTTGGAGCTAATGACAGAAATCTGCCCTTCCCGTTTTGGGTAAATCAGGCGCATTTTGTGGAAATCCGCTGCTTCCACGCTGCGTAGATCCGCCATAGCCAGGGGGGACTCTTCAACCCGATACAGCAGCGGCAGCCACAAGTTCACAAACTTAAACCGGGGATAATCGTCCGGATTTAAGCCGTATTCCGGTAGCGTCTGCTTGAGCTGGCGCTGGGCAGACCAGGGCGTGTAATCGTTGTGCGCGATTTTTACTGGGGCGCGGCGACTGCGGCTCTGCTCAGCGATGGCGTCTGCTTTAGTCTGAGCGCGCAGCGTGTGATCGAAGGTTACAACCTGGTCCGCCCCCAAATAAGCAGCCAGCCATCGCTCAATCGCCGGATACCACTGAGTACGGATCAAGGTGTCTCGGGATTCTGGCGAAAGCACTGTGCTATTGGCTGAAGGCTTGTTGCTATCCAGCGCTTTTAAAGTGTCATCCAGCTGGTGCAGGTCGATACCGAGGCTGGGCTCTACCAGCTCAAACCCCTGTTCGTCCAAACGGAAGGTCTCCCCCGCAGCCTGCAGTTGCCTGCCGTCATGAATTGTCACCAGGTGGGGGATTACCTGATCGATCAGGCTAGCGGGGCCGGGGCCTGTATGACGTTGGTCGTAGACCAGCTCTGCGCTGGGGTCCGCGTAGTTGATACTTGCCCGCATTAAGCCCGGTGTCGATGATTGCAGAGTCGCGCCTGGCATAGTGGGTTCCTCACTCATGAAGGTCTATGTATCGGCAATGCTAGGCTGGAGCAGATACAATGAAAATCAAGTAACGATTGTGAGTGATACAGGTTTGACTAGGGGCAACAGAGACGATCGCCTGGACCGGCTGGAACTAAAGCAACTGCGGCTACTGCAGGCAATTCTGCGGGAGTTAAATTTATCCCGGGTGGCCGACCAGCTCGGTGTGACTCAGCAGACCGTGAGTGAACAGCTCAAGCGACTGCGGGAGATCTTTGGCGACCGCTTATTTATTCGGACCAGCAATGGAGTGGTAGCCACTCCCCTGGCAGAACGGCTGGCACCGAGGATCGATAGCGTGTTAAACGAAATCGCCTCACTGTTGCGTGGGCACGAATTTCTGCCGGCCGAGTACACCGGTATTTTTACTATCAGTGCCACTGACTTTGAACAGCGAGTGGTATTGCCGGGTCTGCTGAAAAAACTGCGTGAACAGGCCCCTGGTCTCAAAGTGGTTGTGCTCAAGCTGGAAATCGACCGCATGGCGCAGCAGCTGCAAACCGGCGAGGTAGATTTGGTCTTCAGTACACCCGGTTTTGTGCCGGACAACTGCCCGACAATGCTGCTGTATCGAGAGCACTATGTTTGCGTGTGCTGCCGGCATGCAAAAATACCCGGCCAGTTAACAGGGGAGACCCTGGCATTGGCACAGTTGGCGGCGCTACCGCAATTGGTGGTGTCTCCCTCCCGCGGAGAACTGCGTGGCATGGCCGATACCTGGTTCGAAGAGTTTGGCCTGCAGCGCAATGTGGTGTTGTCGGTTCCCTCTTTCGCCGCTGCAGCCGAATGTATCGCCTCCACCAATACCGTGGCTTTTCTGCCGTCGCGCCTGTTGCCCGATGAGCGCCTGAGTACCCTGCCGATTGCCGACCAGCCCCCCGGTTTCGATGTGATCGCCGCCTGGCACAGTCGCAGCGGGCAGGACCCGCTGCATAAATGGATCAGGGAGTTATTGGCGCAGCAATTTGCTCCAGCGACGGATCATCAGTAACAACGCGCAAGAGTAGCGGCCTCGCTATTAGATAAAGCATTGGTGTTGAATGTGGGTAATCAGGCCGTAGTATTTTTAGAGTGGTGAACGATCTATCCCTTGCCCTTTTCCACTAGGGACGCACGGTGTCATCTTTCTGCAACCGCTCTTACCAATCATTGCCTGGGATTGCGTGATCGCCCTCACTTGATCTGACTAAAGAGTTTTACTCTAGAGTTGCAGGATACTGGTGGCTTTCCTTTTGGGTGCCGAGTTAATGAATTTGAATCTGGTAATTCTCGTATGAATTATGGTTCCAATGTTTACCTGTTCAGGATGGTGGAATCCCTGGGGCTGTTGATGCGCACCCGGCTGTGGATGCAAATCCTGTTGGCTATGGTGCTGGGGCTCGGTATTGGCCTGTTGCTGTCGCCGGAAGGGGCTGGGCTGGTCGATGAGAATCTCAGCGTAATATTGGCCAGCTGGTTCAAACTGCCCGGTGCCCTATTCCTGAATATGATCCAAATGGTGGTGATTCCACTGGTGGTCTCCTCCATTATCCTCGGGCTCTGTGGCAGTGGAAATGTATCCCAGCTCAAGCGGGTTGGCCTGCGTATAGCGCCCTATTTTATTGCCACCACCACAGTAGCGGTGATTATCGGTATAGTCCTGGCCCAATTTATTCAACCGGGTAACTATATCGATGAAGCCCTGCTCACAGCGGCTACTGAATTACCCGGCAGCCCACCGCCACAGATGCTGGAATCCAAGCCGCTACCGGAGCGAATCGCCGAACTTATTCCGGCCAATCTGAATCAGAGCATCGCCATGCGCAATATGCTGCAGCTGGTGGTCTACGCGATTTTCACCGGAGTGGCAGTGATGTTACTGCCGCAAAAGCAGCGTGAAACTGCAGTCTATGCCTTCGGCATAGTGCAGGAAATCGCCTTGAAAATAGTCGGTTGGGCCATGCTGTTCGCGCCGCTGGCGGTATTCGGATTATTGGCGGATATTGCCATTCGCGTGGGCTTAACCGCAATCGTGGGGATGTCTGTCTATGTAGGCACGGTTATTCTGGGGCTACTGATTCTACTGCTGTTTTATCTGTTGATTGTCGCACTGGCCACGCCAATGCGGCCTCTGAGCTTCCTGCAGCGCATCAGCGGCGTACAGCTACTGGCCTTTTCCACTTCCAGCTCCGCGGCCGTAATGCCGCTTTCAATGCGCACTGCCGAGACTTCCCTGGGAGTGAAACCTTCTATAGCCAAATTTATTGTGCCTCTTGGCGCTACGGTGAATATGGACGGCACTGCCCTCTATCAGGTAATTGCGGCGATTTTTCTCACCCAGGTTTATGGCATTGACCTCAGCACGGCACAACTGGTGGGACTTACCGTAACTACTGTGGGCGCTTCAATCGGTTCCCCAAGTACACCGGGCGTGGGGATAGTGATTCTCGCTAGTATCCTGGCTGGAATAGGTGTCCCACCAGAGGGTATTGCACTGATTCTCGGTGTGGACCGCATACTCGATATGTGCAGGACCGCCGTAAACGTCACGGGCGATCTCACCGCCTGTCTGGTGATGGATAAACTACTGGGCAGCGACAGTCTGGAAGAACCTGAAACCCAAACTGCTTAAGCGGGAGGTTTGGGGCTAGAGGTTAATGGAAGCTTTGCAGGATCTCCAGGGTACGGGGGTCCTGTTTGCCCTCATAATATTTCTCTAAAACCTGCATAAATAGATTATCAGCGCCAGCCGCAGCAAGGGCGAACAGGGTCATACTGGATCTGACCTTGATCGCATTAAGACTACCGAATATTTCCAGGGCGCTGAGATCTTGCAGGTTTAATAACTCCTGACAACACTCCCGCAATCGTGGCCCAAGCTGTGGATGTTTCAGGTAAGCATGCGCCTCCTCTAGACCTGTCACTCCATATCGTTGTGAAGTAGCACTGTGTCCCAGTCCCTTGAGCTGCGGAAAAATATACCAAATCCAATGGCTGCGTTTGTGCCCCTGCCGCAACTCCTGCAAGGCCTGTGCATAAGAGTCGTTTTGTGCCTGGCAGAACCGCTCCAGGTCAAAATAATCACTCATAAACATTTTCCCGTAAAAGGTCATTGATGTTTTACAGAAAGAAAAGCGTAGCATGAATATTCATGCGCGAGGTTATAGCGGCTATGTTCTGGCAGGAGTAGTAAAGTGGTAGTACTTACCCTCTAAGCAGTTGCTTTTTTGACATGTGTACTCGTGGTGATCAAACCCTTGTCTATTACGCCCTGTTTAACGGTAAAATTTTTCAGGGTCAGTTATTTGAAAGACGGGGTTAACCGTCTTTTTGAATGAAGAAATCCAATTTAATCGGTGGGCAATAAAGCCCGTATATCATCAGGTACCGGCATGGATTTCCCAGCCTGTTGGTCTACCCAAACAATCTTAGCTTCACCGGTGGTGTAGAGTTTATCGGTGTTATCCGCATCTCTGATTTCGTAATAGCTATTAAAGCTACTACGCCCGGGAGTGCCGCCATACATACTAACAGTAATGTTGGCTGGAAATACCAAAGGTAAATGAAAATTGGCCGAAGCATTGAGTAGTACTGGGCCATCTCCTTGGTTACTGCTTACCGCGCCGGAGCGTTTAATAGCCGCTAACCAGCTGCAGCGGCACTGCTCAAAGTAGGTGAAGTAGGTAGCGTTGTTGATATGTCCTAAGGCGTCCATATCACCCCAGCGTACAGCTAAGGTTTCCTGGTGTAGAAGGTTACGGGGGGCTTCACTCATTGTCATTACACTTAAATCAAAACAGTAAAGCGGTTAATTGTAATGGGCCGTCGAGGCTGTGAGTAGGTTTATATTTTATATTCTTAAGTTAATGCAAGACTGCAAGAAAACATCAATATTACTTTTGTCTCTCCTGCTTACTCCTACGTTGCGGCGGTTGACTAGTAGTAGGTGCCAGCAAAAAATAGTTACTTGCCGGGCCGCTTCCGTAAACTGGAGCCGGGAAACCCATGGGAATGTTCGCAAGAAATCACTACGCCGTATTATTGAGGCCGCCGAAATACAGTCTCCCTGTGATAACGAACACGACCAAGCTCGTTAGTATTCCATGGAATACCCAGGAGAGAATGTGAAGTCAAAGAAAGTGACTTCTTTGCAGGCGTTTAATGGTCGTGTGATAAATTATAAATGGCTCTTGTATGTAGTGGACATGTAATCTTTATAGTTTTGTATCTTTGTTATAGGGCTGAATGGTTTTTTAATTTCAGATTTACAATTTATGGCTGCTTTGAAAGTAGTAGCCTTTGAGGCAGGTGAGAGTTTTTAAATATTATTTTAGTGGGAGGTCTCACTTACATGATGCACAGGAGTTAATATCCAGTGCATCATGATTGATTTTCTAAATTATTTTTGCTGCTTTATTCGGCTTCAACGGTAATTCGTAGTGTTCCAGAAAAGGGGGCCGATGCCTGATTGGGCTCCCACTGATTTTCGGGGATAATAATAACAAAAGTGGCGTTATCATCCGCGCAGTTGGACGCTTGAAGGACATTGTTGGTGATGGCTTGTCCAGCTGGGGCCGGTTCAGGAAGTGCACCATCATTCTGGTAGACCACATCGTAACTAATTGAAGTCCCGTCAGATCCAATTAAGCTATATGTAGGGTCAGCACCATCATTTTCAAAGGTTATGCCATAAAGTGAAAAACCATTTCCGGCAACACAAAACCTGTCGTCGGCTATTGCGTCATTTCCCGGTGTGGGGTTTGAAATAGTGATTGGATCAACATTATCTATTGTGATAGTTGTATCAAATTGGAGGGTTATCAAACTGGTTGCACTATCTGTGGCTTGGGATAGCGCGGATGGAGTAAAGCCAATGGCTAATCCGGTAACTACTATGGGTGCCAGAAAATTTGCTGTAACAATTCTCATTGTGAACTCCCTTTCACATTAGATCACACAATATCTGTAAATCAATAACGACAAAACCAAATGAGAATGAGTGGTTTCTGTATTGAAATATTAGTCATGAATTTTCTGTGGAATCTTACTGGGCGGTTATCTAATTATTTTAGAGATATAACTACTAGTTTTAGAGAGAGGTTTCTTATTTTTAGGTTGGGGCTTTGGCGGTTAAGTTGCCTTTGTAAATATTCTAGTGAAGCTTTTTTTTGAGGTTTATGGGTCTTTAGGCCTGTTGTTAGGCGGCGGTTTCAATTTTTCGGCGCCGGAAAATTTAAATCTGATAGGCTCAAGTGACCCCAATCACTAAGTAGACCGTTACCTAAAAGGGCAAATAGGGAATATTCACGAATCATTGGCCAAGGTCCGCCAAGCTATCAAAGTAAAAGACGGCGGCGAGGTCTGGCTAAGCAGTGAATTTTTAAATGTGCTGAAGGTATTAGAAGATTTAATCGGCGTAGTGTCGGCCCTGGCCGGCATACTCACTACACATGCACTTAGCAGTGGAAAAACCTGACCAGGATGCAGCAATCAACGGCAACAAAAGCAGCGCGGATAGTTTGGGGTCTCAACTTAGGCCAATAAGGGCCTAAGTTATTTATTGTGTTAAAGGATGTTGTTTATGGAAAAGAATATAAGCAGATACGGCTTTTTTCTGAGAGAGTCCACCTTATGAATGGTAGAGAAAAGAGTTTCAGAGGTTCAGCACCTACAGAAGTAACGGCAATGGAGCT
This sequence comes from Microbulbifer mixtoriginis (SeqCode), assembly GCF_052466715.1. Lineage (NCBI taxonomy): Bacteria > Pseudomonadati > Pseudomonadota > Gammaproteobacteria > Cellvibrionales > Microbulbiferaceae > Microbulbifer > Microbulbifer mixtoriginis (SeqCode). The sequence continues at coordinate 4,730,556 of NZ_CP174288.1, forward strand.
GGTGGAAGAGATTGCGAAGTCTAAGTAAGCAGATTTTTATTCTTGGTTACAGGATTTGAATATTGTGACAGGGAAGTTTACCGAATACTCGATTGAGTGGGGCGAGTTTCTCGTGGAACCTTGCTCAGATACTGAAGAACAGCACAAAAACTAACTTGCCCAAGCTGGTATTGGCGGCCCCTAGTCACTAGAAATAATTTCTTTGATGGAGAGACAATACAGATCAATCTTTTTCTTTCAGGCAATCATATAGGCCGGTGTACGCTATTAGCATCTTGAACTATAAAAAATATGTTGGAGCTTGTCTGTTGCCGTGGGCGTGAATCTTCGAAAGGAGTTAGAACTAACGCTTACACAGATGCGTGGAATTGAAAGTAGTATGGATTGGCTAGCAAACCACACTACGGAAATGCTTAACCAGTAAAGTTACTTTTCTAGCTGTATTGCTTTGAGTCGACACACTGAAATTTAACTATTTAATATTAATTGGTGGTTGATGGTATGTTATTAAAATGCTGCTCAATCTCTAGGAAATTATCAGTTACTTCTTTTAAATATGCTGGGCCATGTATTTTTGATACAGCTATAGATGCATCTTTTAACATATACGACAGGTAGGTTATTGCTTCAGCTTCTAGGCAATTTGGTTTGCTTTTAAATAATGACTCCCCGGATAGCTCATTAACTTTGTACCCACTTTCTAATCTCGCCATGAATAGATTGACTCCGCTGTGCGTGTGTGCGGAAAAATAGTCGTAGATTTTTATGCTGTTTTGGTTGTGCTCGGCTAATTTGAATTTTTGAGCCACGCTTAATTCTTCCTAATTACCACCCTTGCTAAGTCACAGTTAACTGTATATAAATACAGTTAACTGGTTGATCCACAAGGGAATAGATCATGGCTCGTAATAAGGTACAGTTCCAGAAAGGCATTAGTTTGCCCCAATTCCTCAAAGAATATGGTACCGAAGAGCAGTGTTTCGAGGCTCTCTGCCAGTGGCGGTGGCCAAATGGCTTTTCTTGTCCTCATTGCGGGCATGACAAACATTGCGATCTCTCTCACCGGAAGCTCAAACAGTGTAATCGCTGCCGGCGCCAGACTTCGATCACCTCCCGTACGATCTTCGATTCCACTAAATTACCTCTTACTACTTGGTTCCTCGGTATTTTTCTTATCACTCAGGATAAGAAAGGTATCTCGTGTATGGAGTTGTCACGTCACTTGGGGATCTCATACAACGCAACTTGGCGTATGAAACAGAAACTCATGCAGGTAATGATGGAGCGAGATCATCAATATAAGTTGTCTGGCTTTGTTGAACTGGATGATGCTTATCTCGGGGGAGAGCGTACAAAATGCAAACCCGGGCGCGGAGCTAAAGGTAAAACGCCCTTTGTGGCTGCGGTTGAGACCACCAAGGAAGGGCGCCCAACCCGTATCAAACTCTCTATTGTTAAGGGATTCAGGAGTAGTGAGATCTCTGCCTGGAGCAAAAAACACCTCTGTGATGGCAGCACCGTGATCTCTGACGGTCTTGCGTGCTTCAATGCCGTTACAACTGCTGGCTGTGCACATGACAAGATCGTTTGCGGTGGAGGTCGGGCTTCTGTTGAAGAGCCTGAATTTTATTGGGTAAATACGGTTCTCGGTAATTTAAAGAGTGCTTTACGTAGCACCTACCATGCAATTAGGCCGAAATATGCCCAACGTTATTTGGCTGAGTTCCAGTACCGGTTTAACCGGAGGTTTGATTTGTCAGCTCTTATTCCTCGACTTGTCTTTGTTTCACTTCGGACACCGCCGATGCCAGAAAGGTTACTGAAAATTGGCTTAGCTTAGGTGGTAATTAGGTAATTCTTTGAATTCTTCGTTTGGTTTATAAAGCTTATAATAATCACCCCTCCTTTTCTTTGACTCTCTTTCATTTGATCTACCTTTTATGGAATCTTTTTTCCAGTTCTGCCTTTCGGCGAGCAGATAGTTCGCATAATTTGGATTTTTTTCTAAGTTTTTAATATCTATATAGACTTCATAGGTAGTGCGAGCGATTGGCAGTGTTGCTATATATAATTTGTTTTGAAAGAGTTTAGAGAAGGCCGTGCTTAATTCTATCATTTAGGCATGTAGTCCCATAATAGATTGGTAAGGCGCATCTTTGTTATCCTTGTTGCAGCACCCTTCGAATGTTACTTGGGAATATTTTATGATTGCATCAAGTTCTTTTAAGTAGTTCTGCCTTTAGAGGTTTTATTTTCTTTCCCTCTCTTTAGTTAGAAACCAATCAATTGAAGTGCGTAATTTATTGATGAGCCGTCAAAATCCTATCATCCTAAGGCGATGCTTTAAAATCTGGAACACGCAGCAGCAACGGTCCAACCAAATTTCAAAACTCTTCACACCTTCCTGAAGTAATCAAAACCACCAATTTTCCCACAAACCCCACAGCAGCTAAGGGCTCCTAGGCTCACTGGTGAAAAAAACATACCGAAAAAGGGGCTGCCATTCACTCCTCCCGATTTTGGGTGCTCTTTTAGTTGATGAAATGAGATTGGCGGCGAGGGCCTGAACTGGTGCGGGGGTTGGTTAAGAGTTGGGTTTCACACTTTGAAGAGTTGGGAAGAAAGGTGAAGAAAGATTGCACGACCAAAAGGCTTGAGCAGCGGCAAAGTGTCAGCGTGATTTTGCGGTGACACAATGTGACATTTTGGGGAAATATGGCGCCAATTTTTTAGAGAGGGGGAGAATTAAAAAACCCGCGAAAGCGGCTGCTTGCGCGGGTTTTAATATGGTGCCCGGAGGCGGAATCGAACCACCGACACGGGGATTTTCAATCCCCTGCTCTACCGACTGAGCTATCCGGGCTTTGCGATCTTGCTGGGCTTCCCCTGCGTCGCGAGGCGCGTATTAAAGCCTTATCGCGGGGCTGAGTCAACCCCTTGATTGTAAAAAGTTTTTTTTCTTTTGCGGGGAGGCTTTGCGGGGCCCGTTTACTGCTGTTCCGGGGGCACGTAGCCGTCGGCTGCGTCGTACTCTTCACCGCTCAGGAACTTCATCATCTGCTCGCTCAGGTAGGCGCGGCTGGAGGGTTCCATCATGTTGAGGTGCTTTTCATTGATCAGCATGGTCTGGTGCGACATCCACTCCTGCCAGGCTTTTTTGGAAACATGCTCGAAGATATCGACGCCTTTGGGGCCGGGGAAGGGCGGTGCGTCCAGGCCTTCCAATTCCTCTTGGTACTTGCGGCAGAATACGGTTCTGGACATGGACTCCTCCTGGTTCTAGTCGGCCGTAGTTGGGGCGAGCAGGGGTGCCTGCAGCGCCAATAGTTGTTTTGCCAGCTTTACGATCGGGGCGGGTAGCCCCAGTTCCTGGGCCGCGCGGGCGCGGTTTAGTTGTCGCAGTTTATACCAGCCGGCGCCGCTCTCTGCCACCTGGGCGGGGACTTTGTCGAGCTGTACCCACAGCGGTGTAATATCCAGGTGGAAGTGGGTAAAGGTGTGGCGCAGTAGCGGTAGCGTGTGTATTTCACTGGCGCGCCAGCGTTGTTGTTTGAGCCAGGCCTTGGCATCTTCTGCCTGAGGAGGACACCAGAGGCCACCCCAGATACCGCTGGCGGGGCGCTGCTCTAGATAAATTTCGCCCTGGTATTCCAGCAGTAACAGGGTGGCGCTGCGCACCGGTTTTTCCTTGCGCGGTTTTTTGACGGGGTAATCCTGCGGATTGCCTTGGGCGTGGGCCACACAGGATTTCTTTAACGGGCACTCTTCACAGCGGGGTTTGCTGCGGGTGCACAGGGTGGCACCCAGATCCATCATCACCTGGGTGTAATCGTTAACGCGTTTGTCCGGGGTGTAGGTCTCGGCCAGCTCCCACAATTGATTGGCCACGGCACTCTTCCCCGGCCAGCCTTCCACGGCGTGGAAGCGCGCCAGTACCCGTTTTACGTTGCCATCCAGAATCGGTGCTCTGAGTCCCATGCTGATACTGGCGATAGCGCCTGCGGTGGAGCGGCCAATGCCGCTCAGTTCGGTGAGCGCTTCTACATCCTGTGGAAATTCCCCACCGTGTTCCTGCAACACCGTCTGTGCACATCTATGTAAATTGCGCGCGCGGGCGTAATAACCGAGGCCGCTCCAGTGAGCCAGCACCTTATCCAGCGGCGCGTTGGCGAGGCTCTCCAGGGTAGGAAAGCTCTGCATAAAGCGCTCGAAGTAGGGGATCACCGCGCTGACCTGGGTCTGCTGCAGCATGATCTCGGAAACCCACACGCGATAGGGATTGATATTCTGCTGCCAGGGCAGGTCCTTGCGCCCGTGTTTGTCGAACCATTTGAGAACGGCGTTTTGGAACTGCTTTGGGGTCATGGAGATACTGCGGGCTGATGTTTGTGATGGAAACCTTGGGCTGTGCGCGGGCTAACCTTGGTGCACTTTGCTTTGAGCCTTAGCGGCTGAAGAGATTTTTCATGGTTTCTCTCAATTCGTCGACCTTTTCTTCTACCCAATCGCCATATTTTTTCTTGGTGTTGTATTGAAGCTCTTTTGTGCACTGGGTCTTCAAAGCGATTTATGCCGGGTGTTGCCGTATCTATATCTTCAAAGTCAGCCTTGCGGCGCTGTGGCAGCGGGTCGATGCGCCAGCAGGTTATAAAGAGAGGGATACCGCCTGTGCGGCCAATGGAGGGGTAATCGCGCTATCAGATCAGTATTGATCAGTTGGAATTTGAGCGGAGGAGATTACTATCTGCCCGAAGCGGAAATTGTCTCTGCTAGAAGCCCCCCGCCGGCTGCGAATAGCCTGGGGGAGCTTCCACTAGCGTTGCGGACACAGGGTGGACCGCCCTGGTGAAAATTCGGTGAGGGCAGGCCTAGCTGCCCATCTTATCTAGTTCAGGTCTAGCTCAGGCTGAGCAGCACCGTGACGATCTTCGCTTAGCGATTAGACCTGAATACCCTCTTCCGGCACATAGAAATAGCCGACAAAGTGATAATTTGTGGCAGCCATACCATAGTTATGGTTTGCCGTCTCCAGCTGCTTGGGCAGAATCACAAAACCGGGCCCGTAGTTTTTCACTCCGTGAGCGCCTGGTTTGTGCGTCCAGTAACCGGTTTCCGGGTCCCGCCGGTACCAGTGGTGATCGGTTGTGGACTTATACAGGGCAACACAGTAATACCCCTTGGTGAAAGGCGGGGGATTGTTTGCTGGGGCGTTGGCTACATAGGCCATCCCATCGCGTTTGGCGCCCTCAATCAGGCGGTCATTATCCAAGCCCGCGACATAGCCGGAGTTGGAGCCAGGGTCTGGCTTGCCCTTGTGGGGCTTCTCGCAGTTTGCGGCCCAGGCATAGCAGTTCACGTGGTGGTTACCCCAGGCCTCCTCTGCAGGTGTGTTTTTCGCAGCGCTAGTAACCAGCTTGGTGATCACCTGTTTGGATTTATTGTCTTGCGCTCGTTGCATTAATGGCATTTGTTATTCCCTTTATATGGCCGATCAAGCTTGTACTGATCTTGGGAAAAGAAAGTGCAAGTAATAAGGAAATTGTCGCGCAATGGGAAAAATATAAATAAAAGTAAAAGATGGCCAGGGTGATGTAGAAGCACCTGATGACAGCTCCCGGCACCGGCTAGGGACCGAGTTAAGTAAATCGCACTAACCCCGCCCTTTTACGGTTTATTCGCACTCTTTGCGCTTCGCGGTCATTGGTTGCAGCAATTTAGCGCGGTATTTTTGTCGTGGCTTTGGCGCTATGGAGAGGATTCGGAGATGGAATAGCGTGCAATATTTGGGGCGGAGATGCGCACCGGGCGAAACCCGGTGCGGCTTACATTAACGGCCGAAAAGATTTTTAAGTTTTTCTTTTAGTTCGTCGACTTTTTCTTCCACCTTATCGCCATATTTTTTCTTGGCTTTGTATTTCAGCTCTTCGCGCACCAAGTCGTCGAGGCGGCGGCTGTCGGGTTTACAGGTTGTTGGGCCCACATCGTCGAAGTCGCCTTTGCAGCGCAGTGGCAGCGGGCGGTTGCGCCAGCGTTTGTTTTTTACGGTGCAGCCATCGGCGGAGGTGCTCTCACCCACTAGAGCGAGGCCGAGGGCGAAGTCGAAGTCCTGTTTCTTCAGGTCCACCTCGCCATCGCCGGTCATGGCGATATTCTCGATGCCGGCGAGAATTTCGGTCACTTTTACTTCGTCCCCTTTCACCGCGATTGTGGCGCGCACATCTTGCAGATCGGTCTGGGCGGGCCAGTTCTTCTCCGGCAGTGGAGTATTCTCGGCGTAGCTGAACAGCTGGCACATGCTTTTCTCCAGGTTGAACGGCGCTATGGACAGCTCTTTACTGGACACATTGACGGCGGCGCGCAGGTTCTGCTGCAGATCTGTGGAGGTCTTGCCCTTGGTCTGCCCGTCCCAGTTGACACTGGCTTCGCCGGCCACCTGCACTTTTTCATTGGGGAACAGCGCCTTCTGGACCTTGCCGATATCCACACCGACAAGGCCGCCGCGCACCTGTCCCTCTGCCGTTTGGGCGCGGGCATTGAACTGGCCGTTGCTATTGAGCTGGCCGCCGTAGAGGTCGGCGCTGAGTTTTTGCAGCTGGTAGAGACCGTTATCCACGGTGAGCAGAATTTCGGGGCTGTCCAGCTGTAGGCCGGCGGCCTGTAATTGGTCCAGGGCCAGGTTGATATTGGCGTTAAAGCCGCGCAGATCACTCAGAGGTAGGGGCTCGGCGGATACCTGTTGGGTACCGGCTTTGGTGGTGGCTTTCTTTTCCGTCTGTTGGGCGCTCAGGGTCTCCGCGGAAGTTGGGGTCTGGGTAGACTCCACACTCTGTGCGGTGGCTTCAGTAGAGGGCGCCTTGGTTGTTGACTCTCCACTGGTTTTTTCGTCCTGCTTACCACCTTTTTCATCGGCGGGTGGCAAATAGTTGTCCAGATTGAAAGCGCCACCGCGCAGGCTTAGATCTAACCCCGGCATCTCCGCATTGCGCAGCTGGGCGTTGCCGTTAAAGGTGGTGCCGTCGAGTTGCAGTTGCAGAGGGGTCAGGTTGATCTTTTGTTCGGTGCCTTCGATGCTGGCTTCGATACTCAGCTTTTGCAGTGCGGCGCTATCGCGGGTCACTACTTCACTGCCGGTCAGCTCCAGCCAGGGGCGCAGGGGATCGGCGCTGGCGTTTAGATTCATCTGCACGCGCCAGGGCTGGTTGCCGTTGTCGCGGCGCACATAGCCGCGCAGGTGCATCGTGGCTTTGGCGTTGTTGTCGGAAGTGAGCACCAGCTGCAGAGGTTGCAGGCGCAGGCCGTTGAGGCCTTCATCCAGGGCCAGGGTGCTATCCATTTTAAGTTTGAGCGGGTAACGTAAGTCGCTGCCGGTCACGCTGGCATCGGCGTTGAGTCGCCCAGGCTCGCCGCCGGGCACCAGGTTGTCGGCGGTTATGCTCAGGTTTTCAACCTTGTAGGCCTTGCCGCTGCGGGCGTCACTGTAAGAGAGCAGGCCTTTTTCAATACGCAGTTTATCCAGGCTGAGCTCAACCTGTTGCGCGGCGGGCTCTTGTGTTTCCTTGGGAATCTCCAGCTTGGGTGGCTGTTTTTTCTTTGCCTCCAGAGCCTCACTGATCAGCTCCCAATTACCGCGCCCCTCTTTGTCCACGGAGAGTTCGATCTGCGGTGCCACCAGCACGATTTCCTCGGCTTCAACGCGGCGCTGCAGCAGTGGCTTGAGGGCCACACCCACGGCGATTTTGTCGGCGCGCACCAGGGTCTCTTTCGGCAGCTGCAATGGCGCCATGGTGACATCATCTAGTTGCAGCCCCAATTTGGGCCACAGCTGCCAACCGATATCGCCCTGGAGTTGCAGGGAAATGCCCTGTTTGGCGGCGAGTTTTTCCAGTTGCGGCTTGTATTGATTGATGTCGAGGCCGGCCAGCAGCCAGGCGACAGCGCCGGCGAGTAGCAGGAAAACGACCAACAGAGCGATAAATGTGCGCTTGATCCAGGCCATGGAGTGGATTGTCCCTGTGTTTTTTTAGAAGGTACGTCGAGCGTGTATTAATACTTCAGACGCCGCGGTGGGGGTTGATGTTCCCACAGGTGTTCACCGAGAGCCTATCCGGGAAGTGTAGGAGATGCAGCCCCGCGGAGCTGGGTGCGCCGCGGAGCCATTGAAGCAGTTGTGGCTTAGAAAATAAACCGCACGCCGGCTTCGATGCTGCGGCCTGGAGCCGGGGCATAGTCGCGCAGCAGAGAGGTGGAATTGCGGATTTCTTCGTCGAGCAGGTTGCGGGCGCTGGCGAAGAGCACCGCGTCGCTGCCGCCGATATTGAGGTTGTACTCAGCGCTCAGATCCATGCGGGTGTAGCCATCGGTGGGCTCCTCATAGGCACCGGCGCGGTCCTGGTCCGCCGCCTGTACCGTGCGCCACTCCCATCCCCACTGATCGTACTCGGCCCCCAGGGCCAGGCCCATACGCAGCGGCGGCATACGTGGTACATCGGAGCTTTCGCCGGCGATGGCATCATCGAAGCTGGCGCGCACCATATCGCCAAACAAGGTGATATAGTGGCCTCCCTGTAAGGGGAAGGTCACTGAGGCCTCGGCACCGTAGAAAGTTGCATCGCGGTTGGCATAGGCATAGACCGGCAGCTCCTCTTCCTCACCGCCAGTGTTTAGCGCGTAGATATAGTCACCGATCTGGTTGTAGAACACACTGGCCTCAATACGCGCAGCGTGCCAGCCGTTGGCGGCTTCGTTGTGGTGGTGATAACCCAGTTCCAGGTTAACGCCGTTCTCTTTATCCAGCTGGTTGTTGCCCAAGAGGTAGCGGGATTCCGCCAGGTGCGCTCCGTCGGCAAACAGCTCCTCGGCCACAGGAGCGCGCTCGGAGTGGGTAGCGCCGAAGCTGATATGCTGGTGCTCGGCGAGGAAGTACTGCAGCGTCGCGCTGGCGCCGATCAGGTTGTAATCGCGGTCGCTGGCGGTTTCCGGATCTATATCCACTCGCTCCAGGCGGGCGCCCAGATCCAGGTGCCAGTTACCCCACTCGCGCTCTTTCATGGTGAAAAAGCCAGCGCTGCGGGTGCGCGAAGGCTGGATAAAGGCTTCGTCACCCACTGCGGCAAAGTCTTTGTCGGTCAATTGCAGGCCGTAGGCACCGCGCCAGCCGTTGCCGGCATCGTGGGTTATTTCAACCCGGCTCTCCCAGGCCTCGTTGGTGAAGCGGGTGCCCGGATTACCGGCATCCAGCTCTACATGCTCATAATCGTTGTAGCCGATGCGCAGGCTCAGTTTGTCCCAGTAATCGCCGTCGAAGCGGTGCTCACCTTTCAGGTCATAGCGGGTTTGCACCAGGTGGATACGTACCGCATCGATCTCACCGGCCTCGGCGTGCTCCTCGTGTTCATCATGGTCGTGATCATCGTGGTCTTCACCCGCATGGTCCTCATCGTCATGGTGATGCTCATGGGTGCCCAGGGGGATGCCGTAATTGTTTTCCAGTCGGTTTACGGAGAAGCCGATAAAGCCGCTGTCGGTGATCCAGGAAACGCCACCGCTATAGCTGTGGGCGCGGGCATTGGTGTTGCCCACGAAGCCATCGGTGTTGAAGGCCTCTTCGTGTTCGCCTTCTTCGCCGGCGTGCTCTTCATGATCATGGTGTTCTTCATGTTCACCGTGCTCAACGATAGCGAGACCTGGGATTTCGGTATTGTCATTTTCCCGGTAGACACCGTCCACATACCAAGCCAGCTGCCCGGCGCCACCGGTGAAGCGAAATACCGAGGCATCCTGATTGTCGGCGCTGTTGTGGCGCAGCTCTACCGCGCCTTCCACTTTTTCGGGCACGGCGGTGGGAATGCGTCCGTCGGTAATATTCACCACACCGCCCACGGCGCCGCTGCCGTAACGCAGGGCGGCGGGGCCGCGCAGTATCTCAATGCGCTCGGCCAGTAGGGGTTCGATGCTGGCGGCATGATCGGCGCTGGTATTGGAGGCGTCAGACACATCCAGGTTGTCACTGAGTATTTTTACCCGGTTGGCGCTTTGGCCGCGGATAACCGGCAGGCCAACGCCACTGCCGAAGGAGGCATTGGCGACGCCGGGCTGGTCTTGCAAAGTCTGGCCCAGGGTTGCGGCTGCTGATTTGCGCAGTGCGTCGCCGGAGAGAATAGAAACTGGTGCCGCCACAGCATCGGCGGGTTTATCCAGCGGCGATACGGTAACGTTGACCTCTTCCAAGGGCGAGTTGTATTCAGCGGCGTAAATAGTGGGCGCAGCCAGGCTGGCAATGGCCAGGGCCAGAGTATTGATCTTGATCATTTGTTTTTTTATGTCCTGTCACAGGCGGATGCTGCCGTACGCGCACAGGCGCGGGCATCCACAAAAAAAATTGTTGGTTTTTTTAGGGTTAGCTGAGAGACAGGGACAGGGGAGGGGCGCGCGCGCTCTGGCGCTCCGGCTGGCGATCGCGCGCTGCTAGCGCAGAGGGCCGGTTGTAGTGACTTTGGGGCTCAGCCTGAACGAGCAGTGGCTCGCTGCCGAGTGCTCCAGGCGAATGCATGCAGCACAGGTCACACAGTTCCACCTGGCTGTTACCAAGATGGAAGTGCTCCGCCCACAGCGGCTGAGCTGCTACTAATGCAAGTAGCAGGAACAGGCTGGCCCAGTAATGGGATTTTCGGCGCTTTAAGGTAACCATACCGCGCATGATAGGTACTTACGGTTACGAATCAAGTTTCATCTGACACTAGCGAACCACAGAGGGCATCATTCATCTTATAATCTGCGCCCTCTGTCTTATTGCTCATAAAAGGAACGCTTTCGATGCGCAAGGCTAGCGTCACCCGCGACACACTGGAAACCAAGATTCAAGTCAGCGTCAATCTGGACGGCCAGGGGCACGGCCAGTTTGCTACCGGCGTTCCTTTTCTCGAGCATATGCTCGATCAAATTGCCCGTCACGGCATGATCGACATGGATATTCATTGTGATGGGGATATCCATATCGATGACCACCATACGGTGGAAGATATCGGCATTACCCTCGGCAAGGCCATTACTCAGGCGCTGGGGGACAAGAAGGGGATGACCCGTTACGGCCACAGTTATGTCCCCCTGGATGAAGCTCTCTCCCGCGTGGTGATCGATTTTTCCGGCCGCCCCGGTCTGGTGATGGATGTGCCTTTTACCCAGAAACGCATCGGTAATTTTGATACCGAGTTGTTCTATGAATTCTTCCAGGGCTTCGTCAACCACGCATTGGTAACAGTGCATATCGATTGCCTGCGCGGCCACAACGCCCACCATCAGGTAGAGACAGTATTCAAGGCCTTCGGCCGCGCCCTGCGCATGGCGCTCACCCTGGACCCGCGCATGGCTGGCACCATGCCCTCTACCAAGGGGGTGTTGTGATGGGCAAGATCGCGGTCCTCGATTACGGTATGGGCAACCTGCACTCGGTTGCCAGTGCTCTGGATAAGGTGGCGCCGGAAGCCGAAGTGGTACTGGCGCAAACCCCGCAGCAGGCCCAGGGGGCGGAGCGTTTGTTGGTACCGGGGGTGGGCGCCATTCGTGACTGTATGGCAGGATTTGTTGACGCGGGCTTTGCGCCGTTGCTCAAAGACGCTATCGCGGCGGGTACACCGGTATTGGGTATCTGCGTGGGTATGCAAATCATGATGCGCCACAGCGAGGAGAATAACGGTATCGATTGCCTGGATATCTTCCCGCAACCGGTGAAGTTTTTTGGCAAGGACCTGCCGCGAGTTGCCGCAGGTGAACGTTTAAAGGTTCCACATATGGGGTGGAACCGGGTGCAACAAACCCGCGAGCATCCACTGTGGGCCGGTATCGCCGACGGCAGCCGCTTCTACTTTGTGCACAGTTACTATGTGCCGGCTGATGATAATCGGGATCTGGCTGGGCGCACCGATTATGGTGTCCCCCTGGCGGCTGCGGTGGCGCGTGAGAATATCTTCGCCACCCAGTTCCATCCGGAAAAAAGCGCCGAGACTGGCCTGCAATTACTAAAGAACTTTGTCAGCTGGAATGGCCGGGCCTAAGCCCAGCAGACCTTTCCTGACATCAATAACTACCGCCGACGAAAGACAGAGCATGATTGTAATTCCCGCTATCGACTTAAAAGACGGCCAGTGTGTGCGCCTGCGCCAGGGCGAGATGGACGACGCCACCGTATTTTCCGATGATCCCCTGGCTACCGCCCAGCACTGGGTGGACCAAGGGGCCAAGCGCTTGCACTTGGTCGACTTGAATGGTGCCTTTGCCGGCAATCCAGTCAACGGTGAAGCTGTAACTGCCATTGCCAAGCAATTTCCCACATTGCCGGTACAGATCGGCGGTGGCATCCGCGACTTGCATACTATCGAGCGCTATCTGGATGCCGGTGTGACCTGGGCCATTATCGGCACCGCCGCGGTGAAACAGCCGAAACTGGTCGAGGAGGCCTGCCGCGAATTCGAGGGCCACGTAATTGTCGGGCTTGACGCCAAAGATGGCCTGGTGGCTACTGAGGGCTGGGCCGAGGTGTCAGAGCTAAAGGCCACCGAGCTGGCCAAGCGCTTCGCGGATTGTGGTGTCAGCTCCATTGTGTACACCGATATCGCTCGCGACGGGATGATGCAGGGCGTCAATATCGAGGCCACTCTGGAAATGGCCCGTGCGGTACAGGTGCCGATAATCGCCTCCGGTGGTGTCAGTAGCATTGAGGATATCGAGCAGCTGTTGGAAACCGGTGAGATCTACGGCGCGATTACCGGCAGGGCGATTTATGAGGACAAGCTGGATCTGCGCGCGGCGCAGCAGCTCTGCGATCAACGGAGCAAGTAATGGCACTGGCGAAACGTATTATTCCCTGCCTCGATGTCGATGCCGGGCGCGTGGTAAAGGGCGTTAATTTTGTCAATATCCGCGATGCCGGCGACCCGGTGGAGATTGCCCGCCGCTACAACGAGGCGGGTGCGGATGAAGTTACCTTTCTCGATATCACCGCTACTCATGAGCAGCGCGACACCCTACTGCACACCGTGGAAAAAATGGCCCACGAGGTGTTTATTCCACTTACCGTGGGTGGCGGTGTACGTACCCTGCAGGATATCCGCAACCTGTTAAATGCCGGCGCAGACAAGACCGCGATCAACTCCGCAGCGGTGAAAAATCCCGAGTTTGTGCGTGAGGCCGCAGAGCGTTTTGGCAGCCAGTGCATCGTAGTGGCGATTGACGCCAAACAGGTGGGGGAGAACCGCTGGGAAATATTCACCCATGGCGGGCGCCAGCCCACCGGCATAGACGCTGTGGCCTGGGCTCGGCAGATGGCGGAGTTGGGTGCTGGGGAAATACTGCTCACCAGTATGGACCGAGATGGCACCAAGAACGGTTTTGATTTGGCCCTGACCCGTGCGGTCAGCGAGGCGGTGCCAGTGCCGGTCATTGCCTCCGGTGGCGTCGGCAATCTCCAGCACCTGGCCGAAGGTGTTCTGCAGGGCGGCGCCGATGCGGTGCTGGCGGCCAGTATCTTCCACTTTGGAGAATACAGCATCGCCGAAGCCAAGGCGTTTATGCAGGAAGCGGGAATAGAGATGCGAGTTTAGCCTGCGGGCTGACGAAGGCTGGATGTCACTGCTGGGGCGGATGCGCTGGCGGCGGGCTTGAGCCCGCCGCGCGCCAGTTACTACTGTTTATCTGCGCGGGCAAAGCGTTCGCGCAGACCCCGGTCCCTGTGAGCGTAGAGATTCAGCCCTTTAAGTACATTGAGTGCTTCGAAGATCTGGTTGTCGCGATCCATCCAGTTGTCGCGCTCTCCCTCTTCCCGTTCCCGCGCGCGGTCTTCCGAGGTGCGATCAGCCCCGCCGTTGCCATTGTTCAAATGGCCGGCCAGGTCCGCCTCGGTGGGGCGCTGCATATCTTTCAAACGGGTGATCTTGGCCCTTTCCACAACAATATCTGGCGTGATGCCCTGGGCCTGGATGGAGCGGCCATTAGGGGTGTAGTAGAGCGCGGTGGTGAGTTTGATGGCGCGTTCGCTATTGATAGGTATCACGGTCTGTACCGAGCCCTTGCCGAAGCTGTCGGTGCCCATCACCACGGCGCGGCGATGGTCCTGCAGGGCTCCGGCGACAATTTCCGCCGCCGAGGCGGAGCCGGCATTGATCAGCACTACCAGCGGGGCGCCTTCGGTGAGGTCGCCGGGTTCGGCGGAGTAACTCAGGTTGGCAGCCTCATTGCGGCCTTCGGTGTAGACCACCAGCCCTTCCTCAAGGAAGGCGTCGGCCACTTCCACCGAAGACTGCAGCACGCCGCCGGGATTGTTGCGCAGGTCGATAATCAGGCCTTTGAGCGCCCCTTTCTTTTGAAGTTTGATCAGCTCTTCCGCCACATCGGCGCCAGTATCCAACTGAAACTGGCTGATGCGCAGATAGCCGTAGCCTTCATCGAGCACCTTGCTGCGCACACTGCGCACGCGCACGGTGTCCCGCTTGAGGGTGACGTCGAAGGGCTGTTTGCGGCCCTTGCGGGCGATAGTCAGGGTGACGCTACTGCCTTTGGGGCCGCGCATCCATTCCACCGCCTCATCGAGGCCGACCCCCTTCATGGATTTGCCGGACAGGCGTAGTATCACATCACCGGCTCTGAGACCCGCGCGCGAGGCGGGAGTGTCATCCATGGGGGTGATCACAGTGATATGGTCATCTTCGATACCCACCTCAATCCCCAGGCCGGCAAATTCGCCGGTGGTGTTGGCCTGTAGATCGTCGAAAGAGCGGCGGTCCAGGTAGGAGGAGTGGGGATCGAGTCCTTGCAGCATACCTTTGATGGCGTACTCCAATAGGGTGCGATCATCCACTTCTTCCACGTAGCCCTGACGGATTTGTTCGAACACCTTGGCGAAGCTGCGCAGGTCTTCGAGGGGGAGGCGCCCGCTGTTCTCGGTGGCGAGATTGGGTTGTTGGCCACCTTCGCTGAGACCCATTAACGGCAGGGCTGTGAGGGCGGCGGCTCCGAGAAATGTGGTGAGCGCCTTGGAGATGAACATATTGTTGTGACCTCTGCCTTATTTCTTCGCTGCTTTGCGAAAGTGTAGACCGCAGAGATTGGCAGGGATTCTAATGCGCCGCCAAATTCTACTGTGCCACAGGCTTAGTCGTGAAAAGCCCAACTGCCTTACAACTCCCTTTTGCGCTGGTGCACAAGTCCGGCGTCAGGGGAAAAAATGGGCGTATCGTCGCAGAAGAGAGCGGCAAAGTGTCAGCCACGGCACCAGCCGGTGGGATCGCGGGCCTGGCCGCGATGGCGTATTTCAAAATAAAGCCCACTGTGGGTGAGGCCGCCACTGTTGCCTACCCGAGCGATAGTGTCACCGCTCTCCACCCACTCACCGACATTGCGGCTGAGGGATTGGTTGTGTGCATAGAGGCTCATATAGCCATCGCCATGATCGACAATCACCAGCATGCCGTGGCCGCGCAGGTAATCAGAAAAGACGACGCGCCCGCGGTGGATTGCCTGCACGGGCGCCCCCTCGGCGGCGCGAATAATCACCCCCTTCCAGCTGATTCCATTGGCGCGGCGCTGTCCGAAAGCATTGGCGCGTCGGCCCTTGACCGGCCACTGCAATTTTCCCCGCTGCTTTGCGAAGGGTTTGTGCTGGTCCGGATTTACCAGGGTGGCGATCGCGCGCCCGACTTCATCGATCAGGGTCTGTAGGCGTTTTCGGTCCCCTTGCAATTGCTTGAGTTCACCACCGCCATTGGCGAGCCGCGCCGCGAGTTTTTCCAGGGTGCGCTTGCGTGTTTGTTGCGCGCTGCGCAATTTGTCCTGGCGCTCCTGCAGCTGTGCCCGTTCCGCCTGCAGGCTATTGCGCTCGCGCTCGATCGAGGCGGAAACCGTTTCCAGCGAGGCGAGGGTTTGCAGGTAGTTGTCGATAACGCGGCTGCGTTCTTGGAGGAAGTAATCGTGGTAGCGAAGTTGGCGGGCGATATTCTGTGGATTTTGTTGGTTGAGAAGGAGCTTGATCTGTTCTTGTCGGCCCAGTCGGTAAGCGGCGGCGATCTCCTGCTCGACCCGCCGCTGCATACTTCGTCGCGCTTCTTGCAGCTGCTTCTGCTCCTCTTGCAGTTCTCGCAGCTTATCCGTGCGGCTGCGCATATCCCGCTTGATCTGGTCTATGCGCTGGTACAGCCCAGAGATATCTTTCTCGTTCTCTTCCAGATCCTTGAGCAACTGGTCGCGCTGGCCGCGCACCTGGTTGAGCTCCTGTTGCAGGGAGTCGATGCGCTGCTTGATTTCCGCGAGGCGTGCCTGCTGGTTCGCTTCCGCCTGGCTCCAGGCGGGCAGTGACAGCAGGGCAATCAGGAAGAGTACGAGAGTTTTCATCAGTCCATTTTTACCAAACTGTGGCCGGTCATTTCCGCCGGCTGTGGCAGATCCATCAACGCTAACATGGTTGGCGCCACATCCGCCAGACTGCCTCCGTCACACATTTGCACATTGCGTTCGCCGATGTATACAAAAGGCACCGGCAGGGTGGAGTGCTGGGTACTGACCTGGCCGGAGTTGGTGTCGAACATCTCTTCCACATTGCCGTGGTCGGCGGTGATCAGCACTTCACCACCGGCACTCAGGGCTGCATTCACGACACGCTCAACACATTGGTCCAGGGCTTCTACGGCTTTTACCGCCGCTTCAAAAACACCGGTGTGGCCGACCATATCGCCGTTGGCATAGTTGCACATAATGGCGTCGTACTCGCCGCTCTCAATCGCCGCGACCAGCTTGTCGGTTACTTCCGGCGCGTTCATTTCCGGCTGCAGGTCGTAGGTGGCTACGTCCGGAGACTTGATCAGCTCGCGGGTTTCGCCGTTGTAGGGCGCTTCGCGGCCGCCGCTGAAAAAGAAAGTCACATGGGCGTATTTTTCGGTTTCGGCAATGCGCAGCTGGGTCTTGCCCTGGGCAGACAGATATTCACCGAGGGAATTCACCAGGTTTTCCGGTGGGAAGGCGCAGCTGGCGTGGATGTCTGCGGCGTATTCAGTGGTCATGACAAAGTCTGCCAGCTTGGGCTGGGCCTTGCGCTCGAAGCCGCTGAAGTCTGCTTCGGTAAAGGCGCGGGTCAGTTGGCGTGCGCGATCTGGGCGGAAGTTCATAAAGATCAGAGCATCGCCATCTTTGATGGGAGCGGGCTCGCCGATCACTGTCGGCGCAACGAATTCATCATTTTCACCGCGCTCATAGGCAGCAGCTAATCCCGCCAGGGCGTCAGTGGCTTTGTGTTCTGCGGTACCCAGGGTGAGCATGTCGTAGACAGATTCGGTGCGCTCCCAGCGCTGGTCGCGATCCATAGCAAAGTAGCGGCCTGCCAAAGTGGCCATGTGGGCATTGCCGACGGTGTCGCACACCTGCATCAGGCGCGCGATGGAGGGCTCGGCGCTGCGCGGCGGCGTGTCCCGGCCATCCAGGAAAGCGTGTACGTAAATGGCGCGGGCTCCGCGCTGGGCCGCCAGGGTCACCATCGCGACGATATGGTCCTCGTGACTGTGTACGCCGCCCTCGGACAGCAGTCCCATAATATGTACCGCGCCGTTGTTGGCGATGGCCTTATCTACCGCAGCGGTGTAGGCGGTATTGCGGAAGAAGTCGCCGTCCTGAATGGCCTTATTGATACGGGTGAAATTTTGGTAAACCACACGGCCGGCTCCTAGGGTCATGTGTCCCACCTCGGAGTTACCCATCTGCCCTTCTGGCAGCCCCACCGCCATACCGGAGGTCTGGATCAGGGTCTTGGGGCGCGTCGCCCAGATGTTGTCCCACACTGGGGACTTCGCGGCGCGAATGGCGTTGAACTCGGCATTGTCGCTGTGGCCGAAGCCGTCCAGAATCAGCAGGACCAAGGGGCGTTTGTGCGGGGCTTGCGAAGCGGCCATAGCGACGGATTTCCTCTATCGGGTGGTTTGGATTGCGGACGCGGATTTTAACCCGTTCGGCCATCGTTTAACTACGTCGAATAGTGTTGGGTGAGTCCATTTGAGTCTATATCCATGCCGTTGGAGTATGATTTTGCTGGTTAGAAATTCGCCACAATCGTGTATACTCCCGCCAGCTTTGGCGCAGCTGCGCCGTAACGATAACCACGATGGATTTTGGGGGCGGAGTGGATTTTTTCGTTTTTTTAAGTGAGCAATGGCTGCTGGTCGGCTTGCTCGTGGCACTGCTCTATGCGCTGGTTCTGAGCGAGCGTTACAAGGCGGGCGTACCGGTTTCCCTGCACGAAGTGACCCGACTGATCAACAGTGATGGGGCCAAGGTGTTGGATGTGCGTGATCGCAGCGAGTTTACTGCCGGGCATATTGTCGATGCACTGCATATCCCCCACGGGGAAGTGGCGGAGCGGTTCGCCGAGCTGGAACCCTTTAAAGATAAAGTGGTGATCGTCGCCGATAAAATGGGTCAGCACGCAGGCCCTGCGGGCCGCCTGCTTAAGCAGAAGGGCTTCCAGGTACGCCGCCTACAGGGCGGTATGAGCGAGTGGAGCAACCAGAATCTGCCCCTGGTCAAAGGCAAGGGCTAGCTCAGTAGTTTTATAGATGGCTTTAGGTGGAGTTTTATTATGCAGGATGTAGTCATCTACACCACCCGTTTTTGTCCCTACTGTATTCGCGCCAAGCAGCTGCTCGACAGCAAGGGTGTGAATTATCGCGAGATTGCGGTGGACAATAAACCTGAGCTGCGCGCACAGATGGCAGCCAAGGCTGGGCGCCGGTCGGTGCCGCAGATTTGGGTCGGCGACTTCCATGTGGGCGGTTGCGATGATCTGATGGCCCTTGAGCGCAATGGTAAGCTTAATGGCTTGCTTAAGTCCGCTGGCTGATAAAGGTTGACGCCGCGTGCCTCACGCGACTCTTTATATTTGCTATTAATCCGGTCCGGGCCTTGAAACGGTATTTGCAGGCCCCAATCTGAAGGCTCATACAGGGAGTCTTTCTCACGGAAGGCATCAATAAACTTTTTATAAAAACAGGCAGTAACATGGCTGAAGAATTAAACGGCGCGGCAAACGCAGAGGCTCCACAAGTACAATTCGCGATGCAGCGCATCTACCTGAAGGATCTCTCCTTCGAGACTCCCATGGGCGTTGAGGTTTTCAAGAAACAGTGGAAGCCCCAGGTAAATCAAGAGCTGAACACCAAGACCGCCAAGGTTGAAGAAGACCTGTACGAAGTGGCACTGACGCTCACTATAACCGTGAAGCTGGAAGAAGACACCGCTTTCCTGGTGGAAGTGAAGCAGGCTGGTCTGTTCGGTATCAAGGGACTGGAAGGTCAGCAGCTGGCACAGGCCCTGAATACTGCCTGCCCACAGATCCTGTTCCCATACGCTCGCGAAGTGATCGACAACGCGGTTGTTAAGGGTTCTTTCCCGGCTCTGATGCTGCCGCCAGTTAACTTCGACGCCCTGTTTGCCCAAGCCCTGAATCAGGCGCAGCAACAAGCGGAAGGCGCACAGGCTAACGCGGACGCATAATCCGTTCAGCTTTCAAAAAAAAGGTCCCATCAGGGGCCTTTTTTTATATCTGCTATTTGCCCACTTAGCGTGATAAATAAAAATAAATACCAGTCATTTATGAGATCCAGCGAGGGCTGCCTATGCAATGGGATTTACCCAATCCATTTATCCACAGAGTCAGGGTAAGTGCTGAGCATGTGGATGGATTGCACCATGCCAATAATGCCGAGTATGTGCGTTGGTGCGAGGCTACCGCCTGGGCCCATAGTGCCGCATTGGGTCTTGATGTCATAAATTACCAGGACCTCGACCGGGGAATGGCCATTCGTCATGGGCAGTATGACTATATACTGGCGGCGAAAGAGGCGGATGAACTGGTATTCGGCACCTGGCTCACCGAGGTGGATGGGCGCTTGAATATGACCCGCCACTTTCAAGTCTTTCGCGCCGCCGATGGAGCATTGGTATTGCGGGCCCAGTGGCGGTTGGTATGCATCGAACTTTCCAGTGGTAGACCGAAGCGCATGCCGGCGATCTTCAAGGAAATTTACAGTCCGGCAGTGACTGCCCCGGAGGCTGAAAAAAATGAGTGAAGAGTTTGTAACCCTGACAGAAAATACAGGGGCGCTTAAGGACAAGACCATCTTTATCACTGGCGCTAGCCGCGGTATTGGCCGTGCCATAGCGCTCAAGTGCGCGGCGGATGGCGCTAATATTGTGATCGCCGCCAAGTCTGCAGAGCCACACCCGAAGCTACCCGGCACCATCTTCTCAGTAGCGCAGGAGGTGGAGAGCGCTGGCGGTAAGGCCTTGGCCCTGCAGGTGGATGTGCGCGATGAGCAGCGGGTGCAGGAAGCGATGGCGCAGGCAGCCGACAAGTTTGGTGGTATCGATGCAGTGATCAATAACGCCGGCGCGATCAACCTGAGCAATGTCGAGTCCACCCCGCCCAAGCGTTACGATCTGATGCAAGACATCAACAGCCGTGCAGTGTACCTGACGGCGCACCTGGCGATTCCCTACCTGAAGAAATCGGATAGCGCCCATATCCTCAGCCTGTGTCCACCGCTTAACCTACAGCCCAAGTGGCTGGGGCCTTTTGCGCCCTACGCACTGTCCAAGTTTGGCATGACTATCCTCAGCCTGGGGTTGGCGGAGGAGTTGCGCGAGGCGGGGGTTGCCGTTAATACTCTGTGGCCGCGCACTCTGGTGGCTACCGCCGCCATTGAGTTTGCCGTGGGTAGCCGCGAGATGTTTGAGCAGAGCCGCAGGCCGGCGATTATGGCCGATGCCGCCTACGAAGTACTGATCACCAAGGACGCCGCCTTGAGCGGGTGTCAGCTGATCGATGAGGAACTTCTGGTGGAACGCGGGGTAAAAGATTTTACCGACTATGCCCACAACCCCGATAATGCGGGGGACCTGACTAAGGATTTATTTTTGGACTGACGCTGGCGGGGGTATTTCATGAGCGGCGACAGCAAGCTATTCAAAGACGCTCTCGGTGAGCTGGGAGACGTGAAACCGCTGGTGCAGGAGCGCCGCGTCACCCTGCGCAAGGAGAGCGAGCCATCCGAGCGTATCTTGCGCGAGCGCCGTGCTGCTGCGACGCGTTTGACCGAGCGCGAAATGAACCCCCTTTCCGGTGAGTATATTGAGCTTGTGGCGCCCTGGGACCCTATTGAATTCAAGCGCGATGGGGTGCAGAACGGTGTGTATCGCAATCTGCGCCTGGGCAAGTACACGGTGGATGCACGCCTCGACCTACACCGCCACTCGGTGGAAATGGCGCGCAGTGCCGTTGTGGAGTTTGTGCGTGATTGTGTCGAGGCGGATGTGCGCTGTGCGCTTATTACCCACGGCAAGGGCGAGGGCCGCAAGCAGCCCGCACTTTTGAAAAGCTGTATCTATCACTGGCTGCCGCAACTGGATGAGGTGCTAGCATTCCACAGCGCGCAAAAACAACACGGTGGTATGGGCGCTACTTACCTTTTGCTGCGCAAAAGCGAGCGCAAGCGTCAGGAGAATCTGGAGAGGCATCAGCGGCGCTTTTGAGGTCCGTTATGTCATTTTTCTGTCATCTGTGAGAACTATGATGCGCGCCGAGGCTTTCCAATGCGATTGCGCATCTGACTCATCTTTTTGATTCTTCTTGATTGTAATATTGGCGACCCTATGGGTCGCCTTTTTTATGGCTGCGCTACAGGCATTGGTATCGGGAATTCAACGCATAATGTCATCGACCCGGTTAAATTCTAGCCGTGTGGATTTGTCATTACTGCTCAAGATCAGCTTGTCACCCACCACTTCGAGAAAACGGGTTTTGCGCAGGGCTTTCAGGTAGTCGGCCTCTAGTTCATCACTGGGGCGGCGGTTTCCCACTCTGGAGATAATCGGCGACCTGGGCCAGGAAAGTTCGCCGCTGCTCTCGAGAGAAAAGCGCCCCAGATAGGGATTGATGCCACCGTTACCCCGTACGTAGCCGAAGCGATCACAGGTAAAGAATGGGCGCTCGCGCCAGAACTTTTTCCACAGTAGCGTGTACTCGTAGGTGTTCTCGCCATCTCGGAGGTTTGAGAGTATCCAGTCGTGCTCACAGGCAGACCACGCCGGCTGTTTGGGGGGCTGGGGAGAGGGCTCCCTGAAAGACATACACCCGGAAAAAAGCAGGCTCAATACGGCTGGGACCACAAGCTGCAAGCGTAAGTGAGATCGCGGCATGATGTCGTTCTCATTGTTTTTGCGACATTTAATCGTAAAAGCTATCAGTGGTCTGTGGTGGTGTTCAAGATCCTGCCCTGACATATTCAATATAAATATCGCCAGAGGCGTCGCGAAGGATCAAACGCTTACCGCGGGACTTGGTAAATGCCTGGCGAGTACCGGCCAGGGCGCGCAGGTAGGCATTTTCCTGCTGCAGTAGGATCTCCGGGCCGCTCATCTTGGTCGAGGCGAAGCTGGAACTGTCCCACAACATCAGGCCGTTTTCAGTTATCTGCAGCTCGCCACGGTAGGTATTAATACCGCTGCGCCCCATCACATTGCCATCGAGATTACACACGAAAGTAAAATCTGCAGGCTTCTGGATCGGTACCGCAGCGCCGTTAATACGCAGGCGTACCAGCTGCCACTTCTTATTGCAGACCGAACTTGCAGTTCCCGCACTCTGCACAACTCGGGCTTCTTCCGCACTATTCGACAGGCATCCGCCAATGACCAGCAGGGCCCCCAGCAGCCACAGTTGCACCAACCTGCTCATCGGCGAGTTACTCCCTGACCCTTGCACCTACAATGTCGAACGGGCCTGTCGCTTTAGCCTATAACCCGCTCTATGCAAAGCTTAGTCGCTGGCCTCTGTTGAGAGACGACAGGTGTGACAAGCTATGCTTCTCCTGTGAAAGCGAGTGCTATCCGGGCAGTAAAACGAGGCTAGGTGCGGCATGATCCGGCGGACAAAAATAGTCGCAACACTGGGTCCCTCAACCGATAAGGGGGACACCCTGGGGCAACTGGTCGCCGCCGGGGTGAACATCGTGCGCCTGAATTTTTCCCATGGTGAAATCGACGAGCACCGCCGCCGCGCCGAGCAGGTTCGGGCAGAGTCCGCTCGCCAAGGGTGTCATATCGCCATATTGGGTGATCTTCAGGGGCCGAAAATTCGTGTGGGCAAGTTCACCGATGGCGGTGTGCATCTCAGCACTGGTGCCGAGTTTACTCTGGACCCTACTTGGCCAAGGGAGCAGGGCAACAGCGCCGGGGTTTCGGTGGATTACACCGAGCTGGCCGAGGACTGCCGCCCAGGAGATACCCTGCTGCTGGACGACGGGCGACTCAGTCTGCAGATCAAGAAAATTGAAGGCAGTGCGGTTATCACTGAGGTACAGGATGGGGGCTGGCTCTCCAATCGAAAAGGAATTAACAAGCGGGGCGGTGGCCTCACCGCGCCCGCATTAACGGACAAGGATTTGTGCGATATTCAAGTTGTCGCCGATCTGCAGCTGGACTACTTGGCGGTGTCCTTTCCTCGCGATGCGGGGGATATTCATAGGGCGCGGGAGCTTCTACAGCAGGCGGGGGGTAGCAGCCAGATTGTCGCCAAGATTGAACGGGCCGAGGCGATCTCTTCTGATGAACACTTGCAGGAGCTGATTCTGGCGAGCGATGTCATCATGGTGGCGCGCGGCGATCTGGCAGTAGAGATTGGCGATGCGGAATTGATGGGGGTGCAAAAACATTTAATTCGTTTTGCCCGCTATCTGAATCGCACGGTAATTACGGCAACACAGATGATGGAGTCAATGATCTCCAGCCCTGTGCCTACGAGAGCGGAGGTGTGTGATGTCGCCAATGCGGTGTTGGATGGCACCGATGCGGTAATGTTGTCGGCGGAAACCGCCAGCGGGGACTACCCGGTGGAGACTGTTCGGCATATGGACGAGGTAATTATTGGGGCGGAAAAACACCGTGCAACACAGCGCCCTTCGGATAGTTTGCGTGGCAATTACCCTGCAGGGGATGCCTGTATCGCCATGGCTGCAATCACCATTGCCAATCACTGTCGAGATATCAAGGCTATTATCTGCCAGACAGAAACGGGCAACACAGCCCTTTTGATGTCCAGGGTTCGCGCAGCCATTCCGATTTACGCCTTTTGTCGGCACCGTAGAGTTTGTAATCGGGTTGCCCTTTATCGCGGCGTCGATCCGGTTTTAATGGCGGTGGCAGGTATGGATGGTCCCTCCCGTGACCACAAGGCAATCGACCACTTGAAGCAGCGCAGTCTTTTAAAATCGGGGGATTTTGTCTTGGTTTCCCGTGGCTATCGACAAGATGCCGGCGGCCAGACTGATACCCTGCGGGTCGTAAGAGTTGAGTAAGCATTTTTTCTGCTCTGGGCGAAAATTCAATTTTTATTTTTTAAATCTAAATCCCGACTTTTTTATCTGTATTTTTCTGGCAATTAATAAATTCGTTTTTTAGCCGGGACGTGCGCAGCGCACTAGAGTTTTTGTTTCCAGTTCCTGTTCAACGCAGTGAAATTTTTTCCCGTTGAGTGATAAAGATTTTGGGGTGCCCTGTGATTTAGTTGTGGAACAGCCGGTAATGCTTATTACCAGTGTCACAGCAAGCAGTTTCGGCAGGAGTTTCTGCACTGCACTTACCTCGCAAGGTTTACAGGATTCGCTTTCTTAACTCAGGGTAGTGGTAATAGCTGTCAAAGTGAGGAAAAGAACGCCAATTTGCAAAAAGTAGCGACAGAGCTGTTGAATGGCTAAAGATAAAACAGGCGTTGGTACCCAGTGAGTAAACTCGCCGGTCACTATTGTGGAGTGGATGTGAATTATCGAAGAGAGATTTTTCTGATCACTCTTTTTTTGCGCGCAAATAAGTAATCAAATATTTCTAAATGATTAATTCAAAGTTACTAGAGGACCAATTTAAAATTTGTATTGATGTTGTTTTGTGGATTGGTGAGCCCGCAAAATACCAGTAATGTTATTGATCTGTACCGGCATTTTGCGGGCAAAATGAAATATCTGGATTTCAGCTATTTCAAGGCTGGATTAATAGCAGCTAAACGCTAGCGTCTTCTATGGTGATATCCACCGCGGACGCGATGGTGCCCACGCACTCTGTAGCTGCGGTGGCTGCGATATCCTCGGTGGCCACCGCGATAGTAACGGTGCTGGGCACGATAGCGGATTTGTGCAGCACCGGGGGAGTTAAAGCGGTTGTAGTAGGGAAGCCCGCGATAAAAGTACCTGGCCCGGTAGCGGGGGTTGCCGCGATAACCTGGTGCGCGGTAATAGGAATAGGCACCGCGATAATAATAGCCATAGCGCGGGGTTGCCCGGTAATACTGGTAAACCGGTGTGCGGTAAGAGACATAGATATTACTGGAGGGATAGTAGTTCGGGGTTGCGTAAGGGTAAACAAAGGAAGATGTGTAGGCCACTCCCCCTCCTCTGTAGTAACCGCCGTAGTAGCCACCGTTATAGTAACTATCGGTTGCACAGGCACCTAAAGTTAGGGCCGTGCATACCGTGACGGCAATAAAAGCCGTCTTAACAGCTCTATTCATAGTGCAATCTCCGGTAAGCGAAAGTTCCCCCCGGAGAGGCCCGGCAGGGGCCAAGCCCCTTTATGTGTGCCAAATGGACGCACACAGAATTTCTTTCTCAGTAGGGCCTGGCCTGGTAGGGCGGATCGGGCAGATCAATTACCTGGTAACTTGTGTTCACCACCGCGGGCGGCCTCAGGCGATAAAAATTCCCATCCCAGTAAAAGTTGCAATGCTGCATGTTGTGGCAGGTTCCATCGGGGTGGCAGTGGGCATAGCGGCCCCGTAGGTTGTAATATGACCTGCTGTAATAAGGGCTATATCCGTAATAGCTAGCTGAGCAGTCATAGCCTCCTCCGCAGGGGTAACCTGTTCCGTTACAGGCTGACAGGGCAAACCCTGTGGCAATAGCCAGCGCGTAGCCCGAGTGGCGGAGCAGCCGAAGCGACAGCGGTTTCATCTAGACCTCCACACCTTTTGGCGGGTAAAACGTCTAATTGTCAGCCTAGCACTTTTGGCGCAAATTTCCTCACAAAGAAAAAAAATTGTTCTAGCGGTACTTGATAAAGAAAAACTTGTCTCTTTACTGATTTTTTTGTTTTAAATTGCGACCGCGGACAAACAGCTACTTTAGAGTCGCTGTTGCTGGCGGACCAAAGACAGAGAAAAAAATACCGGGGTTTTGGCCCCGGTATTTAGTAACGAAATATTCTATAAAAACTAATTTATAGAAATTAAAGGAAATTAATGACTACTTGGGAGCAGGGCTGGATCAATGGATTCCAGGTAGGCGCCGCTGCTCAGCAATTGCTTCGCCTCTTCAATATCCGGGGCAAAGTAGCGGTCCTTGTCATAGAAGGGTACTCGCGCGCGCAGTTTTACCTTGGCGGCCTCCAGTTTTTCCGTAGATTTTAACGGCGCACGGAAATCCAGTCCCTGGCAGGCAGCGAGTAGCTCCACCGCCAGGATGCCACAGGTATTGTCGGCCATATCCCGCAGGCGACGGCCGGCAAAGGTGGCCATGGATACATGGTCTTCCTGGTTGGCGGAGGTGGGCAGTGAGTCCACGCAGGCAGGGTGCGCCATGGATTTGTTCTCACTGGCAAGCGCCGCTGAGGTGACCTGGGCGATCATAAAGCCGGAGTTCACCCCGCCATTTTCCACCAGGAAGGGAGGCAGGCCGGATAGGTTACTGTCGATCAGCAGCGCCATGCGACGCTCGGATAGAGAGCCGATTTCTGCCAATGCCAACGCCAGGTTGTCGGCGACCATAGCAACAGGCTCTGCGTGGAAGTTACCACCGGAAATAATGTCGGAGTTATCCGGATTTTCCTCATCGGTAAATACCAGCGGGTTATCGGAAACACCATTTGCCTCGGCCAACAATACTTCTGCAGCGAAGCGCATCTGCTGCAGGCAGGCACCCATGACCTGGGGCTGACAGCGCAGGGAGTAGGGGTCCTGCACTTTTTCGCAGAATTGGTGGGAATCACCGATCTGGCTGGTTTCACCGAGCAGGTCCCGATAAATTGCCGCTACGTCGCGCTGAGCCTGTTGGCCGCGGGCGTTGTGAATACGATCATCGAAAGGGCGGCGTGAGCCCTTGGCGGCTTCCAGGGTAATAGCACCGGTTACCAGGGCGCCGGCGAACAAGTCTTCACTGGCGAACAGGCCGAGCAGGGCAAAGGCGGTAGAAGCCTGGGTGCCATTTAGCAGGGCGAGGCCCTCTTTGGGAGCCAGGGTAATAGGCTCTAGCCCTGCCGCTTTGAGGCCTTCGTGAGCACTCTTGCGCTCACCCTTGATAAATACTTCCCCTTCACCGAGAAGTACCACGCTCATATGAGCCAGCGGCGCCAAATCGCCAGAAGCGCCGACAGAACCTTTCTCAGGAATAGCGGGGTATACACCGGCATTGACCAGTTGCATTAAAGCTTCGATAACCTGCGGGCGCACACCGGAGAAGCCGCGCGCGAGCGAGTTGATTTTCAACACCATCAGCAAACGCACGGTGGCTTCACTCATAAAGTTGCCGGTACCGGCGGCATGGCTCAGTACAATAGCGCGCTGCAGGTTTTCCAGGTCGTGCTTTTCAATGCGGGTGTTGGCCAATAAACCAAAACCGGTATTAATTCCGTAAACCGTGCGCCCCTCGGTAATAACCTGGGCAACAGTGTGGGCAGAGGCTTCAATAGCGGGGTAGGCGCTTTTCGCCAGGGACAGCTGCACCGACTCGCGGGCTACCCGGCGCAGTTGCCCAAGGCTCAATTGACCGGGATCGATTTCCAATTGATACATAAACTCATTCACCAAAAAATATTTACTGCTTAGCAGGCTGTTGAAAAACAGCCTGCGTGGGCGGTGCGAAAGCGCCTGCCGCAAAATCAAGCACTGCAAATGCTTGATTTGAGTGCCCATCTTTGTGGACATGTGCCGCAAAGATGGCTTGAAAAAGTCGCTTGTTGGCTTTTTCAACACCCAGTTAGGTGCCGGCGGCGCAGCCCGATCAAAGTTATTCGGGCTGTAAAAGATTTCCGCCGGCGGTATTTTTATTGCGGTAAAAAATCAGTCGTTCAGCATGGGCAGGTCTAGGCCCTGCTCTTTTGCGCATTTTTTTGCGATCTCATAACCGGCATCGGCGTGGCGCATTACGCCGGTGGCGGGATCATTCCAGAGAACCCGTTCGATACGTTTGCGCGCAGCTTCGGTACCGTCACAGACAATGACCACCCCAGAGTGCTGGGAGAAGCCCATGCCTACGCCACCACCGTGATGCAGGGATACCCAGGTAGCGCCGGAGGCAGTGTTCAGCAGGGCATTCATCAGCGGCCAGTCGGAGACAGCGTCGGAACCATCCATCATGGCTTCAGTTTCGCGGTTGGGGCTCGCTACAGAGCCGCTGTCGAGGTGGTCGCGGCCGATCACTACCGGTGCTTCCAATTCACCGTTGGCTACCATCTCGTTAAATGCCAGTGCCAGGCGCGCGCGATCTTTCAGGCCCACCCAGCAGATACGTGCGGGCAGTCCCTGGAAATGAATCCGCTCGCGGGCCATGTCGAGCCAGTTATGCAGCTGCGGATTGTCGGGAATCAGTTCCTTAACCTTGGCATCGGTCTTGTAGATATCCTCCGGGTTGCCGGACAGGGCGGCCCAGCGGAAAGGACCGACACCTTCGCAGAACAGAGGGCGAATATAAGCGGGTACAAAGCCGGGGAAATCGAAGGCATTTTCCACACCTTCCTCGAGAGCCATCTGACGAATATTGTTGCCGTAGTCGAGGGTCGCGGCTCCGCGCTTTTGCAGCTCCAGCATGGCTTCAACCTGAACCGCCATAGACTGTTTGGCAGCCTTTACTACTGCGGCTTCATCTTTCTTGCGCATCTCCGCTGCGTATTCCATGGTCCAGCCCTGAGGCAGGTAGCCATTTAAAGGATCGTGAGCGGAAGTCTGGTCGGTAACCGAATCCGGCAGAATATTGCGTTTTACAATTTCCGGGAAAATATCTGCTGCGTTGCCCAGCAAGCCAACGGAAATGGCTTCGCCTTTTTCCATCGCGGCTTCAATCATTTGCAGGGCTTCGTCGAGGCTGGTGGCTTTTTTGTCGACATAGCCAGTGCGCAGACGGAAATCGATACGGGTTTCGTCGCACTCTACTGCGATCATGCTGAAACCGGCCATGGTCGCCGCCAGTGGCTGAGCGCCACCCATGCCGCCGAGGCCACCGGTAAGAATCCATTTGCCTTTCGCTTCGCCCTTAAAATGTTTGCGTGCGACTGCGGCAAAGGTTTCATAGGTACCCTGGACGATGCCTTGGGAGCCGATATAAATCCAAGAGCCGGCAGTCATCTGGCCGTACATGGCCAGGCCTTTTTTATCCAGCTCGTTAAAGTGTTCCCAGTTGGCCCAGTGGGGTACCAGGTTGGAGTTGGCAATTAAAACCCGGGGTGCATCGACGTGGGTTTTAAAGACTCCGACAGGCTTGCCGGACTGCACCAGCAGGGTTTCGTCGTCTTCCAGGCGCTTTAGTACCTCGACAATTTTGTCGTAGCATTCCCAATTCCGCGCGGCGCGGCCGATACCACCGTAAACCACCAGGTCCTCCGGGCGTTCAGCTACCTCGGCGTCCAGGTTGTTCATCAACATGCGCAGGGGAGCTTCGGTGAGCCAGCTTTTGGCATTGAGCTCACTGCCGCGAGGCGCGCGGATTTTACGGCTGGGGTCGTGGCGTTTATCAGCGGACATACATTCCTCTCAAATTATTTGGTAAAAATTCTTGCGCCCTATGATTGGCAATCCAGTGTTGCTGGGACGTATGAGATACATGCAGAAATTAGAATCTCAGCTGAGCCCCCAGGCGGTAGCGTTTACCCGGGTGCACCAGGCGGGCAAAGCTCACAGTACCGGCGCTACTCTTGGTACGCCGCCACACCTGTAGGCAGGCATCGCCGGTGGCGATCTCCAATGCGTAGGCAATAGAAGCTTCTGCTGAGATTGCCTCAACCGTGGTATCCGCCTCGGTCAATGGTGCGACCCTGGAAAGATAGGCGTTTGGCGTGGTGTGGGCGAAATCCTGTTGTAAGTATTCGGGAGCCAGGGCCGGATTGGTAAAGCGCTCTTCCCACTGAATGGGAACGCCGTTATCACAGTGCACAATAATGGTGTGAAAGACCTTGGCCTGTTCCGGCACTTCCAGGGCACGGGCTACTTCGGCATTAGCCATACAATGTTGTGCCAGCAAAATTCGATTGCTGTAGCTGTGGCCGCGTGCTGAAATTTCATCAGCAATATTGCGCACTTCTAACAGGGAGCCAGCCGGTACTGGTTCGGCCACAAATGTACCGAGTCCCTGGGAGCGCATCAGCACCCGCTCATCGGTCAATTCACTTAAAGCGCGTCTGGCGGTCATACGGCTGACACCGAATTCCTGCGCCAGCTGATTTTCTGAGGGCACCTGGAAATGCACAGGCCAGCTGCCGTTTTCGATGTTTTGCCGGATATGGCGCTTGATCGCCGCGTAGCGGGGTTCGCTTGCAGTATTCATACTCGGATTTAGTGCCTTTATGGCTTGTATATGGTTGTATATACAAGAAATAATAGAAGCTACTATGGTTGTCTTAAAGATGACTGTCAAGCCGGGGCGATGGTCTGTATGCTGACTGCCCAAATCCCGCTCGGTATTGCACTGGGCATCTATGGTTAAAGAAGGAAAAGCGCGCCGCTAGAAGCTTATGACAGAACGCTGTGACCTACTGATTACGAATGTGAACGCCGCTACCATGGACCCTTCGATTGCCGGGGGCTACGGTGCTGTAGAGGATGCCGCAGTGGCGGTAACCGGCGGCAAGATTGTTTGGCTGGGGCCGCGTCGCGAGTTACCGGACTGTGCTCCAGATAAGGTGATCGACGGTGAGGGGCAGTGGTTGACACCGGGCCTGATCGATTGCCATACCCATCTGGTTTACGGCGGTCACCGCGCTGGAGAATTTGCCCGCCGCCTGGGCGGGGAGAGCTATGAAGAAGTAGCCCGTTCTGGTGGTGGCATTATTTCCACTGTGAGGGCCACTCGTGCCGCCAGTGCTGAGGAATTATACCGTTTGTCGGAGCCCCGCCTTCGCGCCTTGATGTCCGAGGGGGCGACCACTGTCGAGATCAAATCCGGCTATGGCCTGGATCTGGATACGGAGTTGAAGCAACTTCGCACCGCTCGCCGTTTGGCGCAGCACAATTCGGTGGAAATCGTTACCACCTGTTTGGCCGCTCACGCCTTGCCGCCGGAATACGATGGTCGTGCCGATGAATATATCGATTTGATTTGCGAGCAGATATTGCCGGCAGTTGCGCGCGAGCAACTGGCCGATGCGGTGGATATGTTCTGCGAAACCATCGGCTTTACGGTAGAGCAGTGTCAGCGGGTAATTGATGCCGCCAAGCAGTTGGACATGCCTATTAAAGTGCATGCCGAGCAGCTGGCACGCACTGGCGCCACTGAGATGGCAACCAAAGCCAGCGCCCTCTCCGCAGATCATATTGAATATATTAGCGATGCGGATGTGCTGGCCATGGCTGAAAGCGGCACTGTGGCAGTATTGCTCCCGGGAGCTTTTTATACTCTGCGCGAGACCCAGATGCCACCGGTAGAGAAACTACGCGAGGCGGGGGTTTGTATGGCCCTGTCCACCGATCTGAATCCCGGTAGCTGCCCTATCGGTTCTCTGCGGTTAATGATGAATATGGGCTGCAACCTATTTGGCCTTACCCCAGCGGAGGCGTTGGCCGGGGTGACTCGCGCAGCCGCGCGCGCCTTGGGGCTCTGCTGTTCCCGCGGAGTACTGCGGCCCGGATTGCGCGCAGATATGGTGTTATGGCCGATGGATACCCCAGATCAGCTGGCCTATGAATTTGGCGCGCTGAAACCCGCACAGATTTTCCTGGGAGGTAAAGATGTTACAGCTGGCTGATATGCGCTTGTGGAGTGGCCGCACAGACAGCGAGGACGGTCGCGCCGGGGAGCGTTGGCACCAACGTGTTTCGCCGCTGCAGCTGGATAACCCCCCTGGAATTGCCATCCTCGGTTTCGCCTCGGATGAAGGTGTGCGCCGCAATAAAGGGCGTATTGGCGCTGCGAAAGGGCCGCGAATCCTACGCTTGGCGACTGCCAATCTGCCCGCCACCTTTGATTTACCTCTTTATGATGCCGGCAATGTGCGAGTCGATCGTGAGGATTTGGAATCCGCACAGGCACTACTCGGTGCGCGTATCAATGAGTTGCTGGCTAACGGACACTTTCCCCTGGTTTTGGGGGGTGGACATGAAATCGCGTTTGGTAGTTATCAGGGAATAGCGCGATGGATGCGCGAGCTTCACCGAGAGAAGACCCTGGGTATTATCAATTTTGATGCCCATCTGGATTTGCGCATTCCTTCACCCAAGGGTTCCTCGGGTACACCTTTCTATCAAATTGCGGAACAGTGCCAGATCAATGGCCGCCCTTTCAATTATCTCTGTGTCGGTGCTGCCGATAATGCTAATACGCCGGCGCTTTACAATCGTGCCGATGAACTGAGTGCAGAAGTCATTCGCGATCGAGAAATTAGCAGCTGGAATCTGGATAAAATAAAACAGCAGATCCGGGACTTTACCGTTAAGGTGGACTTTGTGTACCTCACAGTATGCCTGGACGTATTACCAGCAGCAGTAATGCCTGCGGTCAGTGCCCCCTCTGCGCGCGGAGTCCCGCTGGAATTACTCGAAGAGCTATTGGATACCGTTCTGGACTCAAACAAGGTTTGCTTGGCGGATATGGCCGAGTTTAATCCCTATTTCGATATTGAGGATCATGGTGCGCGTACTGCAGCAAGGTTGGTTTTCCAAATAACCAATGGGGCCGCGCGCTCAACTCGCCAAGAGTAAGAGGGTAAAGTGGCCTGTAAGGCTGCCAGGGGTTGGCAGCCTTATGCTTCTAAACCGTAATATGCAGCCTCACGGTAATATTATTGCGGGTTGCATTGGAGTAGGGGCAAACTTCCTCGTGAGCTTTTAAGGCCACGCGTTCAGCTACCACCTGATCCATGCCCGGTAGCTCTATATAGAGATCAACTTCCAGCCCAAAGCCTTTCCCGCTGGGTCCTATGCCAACTTCAGCTCGCACACTGGTATCGTTCGGTGTAGCGACCTTTTCCTTGTCCGCAACAAATTTCATTGCGCCGATAAAACAGGCCGAATAGCCTGCCGCAAATAATTGCTCAGGGTTGGTACCACTTCCGCCATCCCCGCCCAGCTCTTTGGGAATGCTGAGCTTTACGTCTAGGGCGCCATCCGACGAAGCCGCCTGTCCATCACGTCCACCTGTCGCCGTGGCGACTGCCGTATAGAGAGCCTTCATAAGTGTGTCCTCAGAAATTTTGCAGACCAAGTGTAGTTGTCTTGGCTTGTGTCGGTATGTAAAGCCTGAGGTAAATCCGAGTTATCGGATCAAACGAAGATATCGACACCGATTGAAGATGTAGACGAAATTTTTTGTAAGGTTCTTGGCGTCGCCGGTACAGTACTCATTACAAAAAAATGGAGTAGCCGGTGGATTTACGGGATCAATTATTTCAGCAGGCGATAAGCGAGTATGCCGAGGGTATCTCCCGAATAGCGCGCAGCTATGTGCGCACTACTGCAGAACATGAGGATCTGCTCCAGGAGATATGGTTGGGTTTATGGCGAGCGTTACCCTCCTTTCGAGGGGATGCCAGCTTAAAAACCTTTGTCTATCGCATTGCTCACAATCGTTGTGTAACCGAAATAGCCAGAAGAAAACCTCAACATGCGGGTGAGGAGGAATTGATGACTTTACCAGACAATCAAGCGGGTCCCGATGAGCGCCTGGCAGAAGAGCGAAAGTCAGAGCGGCTGCTAATTGCGGTTAAAAAACTACCACTGGGCCTGCGTCAAACCCTGACCCTGCGTTTAGAGGGGTTAAGCTATATGGAAATTTCAGAAGTGCTTGGTATCAGTGAAAGCAATATTGCCGTGCGCTTGAATCGAGCAAAAGAACGGCTGAACATCTGCTTGTCAGGAGGTGAGTAGTGAATAAAGCGAGCAGTGAAGAACAGTGGTCTGAACTGGAAACTTTATGGAAGCAGCAGCAGGTTAGTATAAAAGTGCCTACTGCTATATTGAAGTGGGTACGTCGCCAGGAGCGGCGTATGCGTTTTGTGATTGTTTCCGAGGTTATCACATGGATTGTCTTAGCACTTTTTATAGTCAAGACAGTACTGGAAAGAAACCTAGCAGATGTATCTATCAGGTTATTCTTTGTATTTAGTATCTTTGCGCTGGGGATTGGATTTTCAATAGTAAATCGACGTGGCTTATGGGGACCATTGGAGGAAACGGC
>NZ_CP174288.1:4770000-4772461 GCF_052466715.1 Microbulbifer mixtoriginis (SeqCode)
AAAAACTTCTAAGCTTCAGGCAATAGTGAATCGTACTCTAAACCGACACAGGTGGTCAGGTAGAGAATACCAAGGCGCTTGAGAGAACTCTGGTGAAGGAACTAGGCAAAATGGTACCGTAACTTCGGGAGAAGGTACGCCGGTTTTGGTGATGGGACTTGCTCCCTAAGCTGAGGCCGGTCGAAGTGACCAGGTGGCTGCGACTGTTTATTAAAAACATAGCACTCTGCAAACTCGTAAGAGGACGTATAGGGTGTGACGCCTGCCCGGTGCCGGAAGGTTAATTGATGGGGTTAGCTTCGGCGAAGCTCTTGATCGAAGCCCCGGTAAACGGCGGCCGTAACTATAACGGTCCTAAGGTAGCGAAATTCCTTGTCGGGTAAGTTCCGACCTGCACGAATGGCGTAACGATGGCCACGCTGTCTCCACCAGAGACTCAGTGAAATTGAAATCGCTGTTAAGATGCAGTGTACCCGCGGCTAGACGGAAAGACCCCGTGAACCTTTACTACAGCTTTGCACTGAACTTTGAGCCTACTTGTGTAGGATAGGTGGGAGGCTTTGAAGCAGTAACGCTAGTTATTGTGGAGCCGTCCTTGAAATACCACCCTGGTATGTTTGAGGTTCTAACTCTGGTCCGTTATCCGGATCGAGGACAGTGTATGGTGGGTAGTTTGACTGGGGCGGTCTCCTCCCAAAGAGTAACGGAGGAGTACGAAGGTGCACTCAGCATGGTCGGAAATCATGCAATGAGCATAATGGTATAAGTGCGCTTGACTGCGAGACAGACATGTCGAGCAGGTACGAAAGTAGGTCATAGTGATCCGGTGGTTCTGTATGGAAGGGCCATCGCTCAACGGATAAAAGGTACTCCGGGGATAACAGGCTGATACCGCCCAAGAGTTCACATCGACGGCGGTGTTTGGCACCTCGATGTCGGCTCATCACATCCTGGGGCTGAAGCCGGTCCCAAGGGTATGGCTGTTCGCCATTTAAAGTGGTACGCGAGCTGGGTTTAGAACGTCGTGAGACAGTTCGGTCCCTATCTGCCGTGGGCGTTGGAAATTTGAGAAGAGTTGCTCCTAGTACGAGAGGACCGGAGTGAACGAACCTCTGGTGTTCGGGTTGTCACGCCAGTGGCATTGCCCGGTAGCTATGTTCGGACGGGATAACCGCTGAAAGCATCTAAGCGGGAAGCCTCCTTCAAGATTAGATTTCCCTGACTCCTTGAGAGTCCTAAAGGGCCGTGGAAGACTACCACGTTGATAGGCTGGGTGTGGAAGCGTTGTGAGGCGTTGAGCTAACCAGTACTAATTGCCCGTGCGGCTTGACCATACAACAGAGATGGTTACTAACGACTAGCTAAGCTAGCGGATTGTGGAATGAAAGACACACAATGATCGCTTGCGGTGTATTACTACAGATTGTTTTACCGACTTATTTGGGG
The DNA here is from genome assembly GCF_052466715.1 of Microbulbifer mixtoriginis (SeqCode). NCBI lineage: Bacteria > Pseudomonadati > Pseudomonadota > Gammaproteobacteria > Cellvibrionales > Microbulbiferaceae > Microbulbifer > Microbulbifer mixtoriginis (SeqCode). Next base: position 4,771,447 of record NZ_CP174288.1, read on the forward strand.
TTATCGCCGGTCAACAGACCGAGGCAAACAGCGATAACGCGGCAGGCCAAGCAAAATTGCTTATAAGACCAACGCCAACCCAAGCCAGTTTGCCTGACGACAATAGAGTTGTGGAACCACCTGATCCCTTGCCGAACTCAGAAGTGAAACGCAACATCGCCGATGGTAGTGTGGGGCTTCCCCATGTGAGAGTAGGTCATCGTCAGGCTTCTAATCCGAAAGGGCCACCCAACAGGGTGGCCCTTTTTTTATGGCTAAAAAATAATTAACAAACCAAAAAACTTAGAAAGGGAAAGAAGTAAGACGCGCTGCGGGTAAAGCCACAGTGATTCGCGCCTGTGGTTCACACCCTCCGAGCTACCTTCGGCAGGCTCAACCGATACCGGCTGTCAGGTTTCTAAAAAAAGAGTCCCTCACCGGTTGCGCTACCGGGGTTTCTTTTTGGGGTACGGTAAAATATTTTCACTATCTCGCGTGCCTGCGCTGCTATGTGAATCGTTCGCAACCCCGGAGCCATACACCGCAGGCTGACGAGAGCTGTTCGCCATACAGTGTGGGCCCAGTGTTTCCAGTAGCTTGCAAAAATAGCTCCAAATAAATTAGTCAGTTTCCACTCCAAAAAATAAACCCCTAAAAGATCTTTACGTTTCTTCTTCAAGTTTTTCAGAGCTTCTGCAAAAATTTGCCACTGGATACACACTTAAAACTACTTTCATGAACTTTAGGTTTGTATTTTTAATGGCTTCAAAACTACCAGAGTTAGTAAGCTACTAAATACTCCCAGAAATTTATCCCCTATAGCCTAGTATCCCTAATAGTTATTCAATCTGGCTGCCAAATAGTGTGGATAGTGCCGTGCTTCTAAAAAACTACGCGTATATTCCCCGATAGTGATGTGGGGATTTTATTCATAGTTATATTTTCCGTTTCCACCATCAGGGGATGCATTTACAGTCTTTTTTTTAACCAAAAAGCATTTTGGAGATTTATTACATAAAGTGCTTGCGGAGCCTCC
>NZ_CP174287.1:0-38520 GCF_052466715.1 Microbulbifer mixtoriginis (SeqCode)
CAAGCTCGACAGTACCTTTTGAATACTGGCGTTAAGGATTGGCGCAACGTGCTGGATGCTGATGGCAAAGAGATACAATTCTCCGCTGCGTTGCTCCCAATGTTGCCGTGGAATGTTCAAATCGACATTGCCACCCAATTGATTTATGACGCGATGCTAGGCGAGGAGCAATCAAAAAACTCGCCATCGCAATCCATGTCAGCCGCAACCCCAAGCGATTTGATTGCGACAACTGCGAATGGGGAAGACACTGCGACGACTCAAACCCAGCCCCAATAGCAAAATGGGTAATCCCTGGGGTTATTGAATCCCGCACCTGCATAAAGCCCATGGTTTCTTCAGAAACTGTCGAACTTCTCAGACTGCATCAACACTATCGCGCCGGCCATTTGTATGTCGCTGGTGGGATTGCAGACCAGCCCAACTTTTACGCCCAAGCCATGGCTTTTGTTGAATCTCAAGCCGGAGACTAAACAATGTCCGATAAGTACCGCTTTGAGATCCAAGGCGACGATCGAACTCGCCCGATGTTTAAGCGATTGCAGCAGAACATGCGAGAAACGAACAACGCTTCTGCTGTGATGCAAAGGGGCATGCGTGGGGCCTCTCAGGGCATCGCTGCTGTCGACGGTCCGCTTGGGGGTGTGTCTAGCCGTGTTAGTGCGCTTAACGGCCTGTTAACCACAAGCGGGGCTGTGTGGGGCGTTGCTGGGGCGGCTGTTGCTGGTTATGCGGCGGTGATGTGGCAGAGCGTGCGGTCTGGTGAAGAGATGGAGCGCGGCCTACTCAAGATCGACGCTTTACTCAAAGCCACTGGCGGCAGTGCGGGCAGAACTTCCCAGCAACTGGATGAACAGGCGCGCAGTGTGGCTTTGAACACACTGGCCAGTATCCAGGGGGTGAGGGATGCCCAAGGGGTCCTCCTGACCTTTAAAACCGTCCAGACTGATGTTTTTGATAGAGCGATCGAACTATCCCATGACCTTGCGGCAGTGATGAGTACTGACGCCAAAGGGGCAGCCCTTCAGTTGGGTAAGGCCTTAGAAGATCCAGCGACGGGATTAAGTGCTCTCAAGCGTGCGGGTGTGAGTTTCACCGAAACCGAACGTGAGATGATTAAGGAGATGCAGGAAGCCGGCCGGGTGGCTGAGGCTCAGAACTTCATTCTCGATAAACTCGGTCAACAGGTGGGTGGTACTGGGTCAGCTGAAGCGCAGGGTTTGACAGGGAAGGTCGACACACTCGGGCAGACGTGGACTGAGTTTCTTGAGGCTGTTTCTGAAACCTACGGGACCACTGAAAAGGCTGGGCAAGGAATTGATTTTCTGACGGATTCCGTCGATGCATTGCGCCGAGGTATCGCAGCTACTCCTGATGAACTGGCCCGCATAGAGTTCAATGAGCTTCATGAAAAACTGGTTTCTCACCAGCATCTACTGGCCAAAGCCACCAAGGAAGGCGTCGCGGTTCAGGTAGAGATTCAGTCCCACATGGTCGCCAAGGTTAAAGCCCAGATGGCCGAGCTACAAGACGCACAAATCAAGAAGCAGAAAGAGCGTCAAGCCAAAGAACAGGAGGCCGAACAACGCGCTGCTGAAGTTGCACAAGCCGCACAAGCCGAACGCGCCGCCGCTCTCCTTCGTAATCAGCAAGAGAAATCATCAGAGCAACTGGCTCACCTGGATCAGTACTTAGCCGATGAACATGGAAAGCTTGAGATAGCGCACCAGAAACGCCTGGAGCAAATCGCCAACCTGAACCTAGCAGAACAGGAGCTAAAGGCGCGGGGCTTCGATTCTATCGAGGCACTACAAGCCAGTTACATTGAGCGGGAAGATTCACGGTTTGAAGCTCAGCTGGCAGCCCTGAAAGAGAAGCAAGCGCGTATAGCTGGAATGAATCAAGAGGAGGAGCCCAGCACTGACGGCCTCACCGAGCAAGAACGGTCTCAAATGACCGCCAGGTTGGAATCTCTGCAGATGTCCTGGCTAACCGAACTCGAACAGCTGCAGGTCAAGCAGGATCAGGAATACGCGATTATCGATCAAGCTTATGCCAACAAGATAATCAGTCATGAGGACTATGAGCGCAAGCTAACGCTATTGGAGGCCAAGCACGCAAAGGAGCGGGAGAAGCTAGACAAGGCCACCAATAAAAGCCGCTGGCAGTCCTTAAGCGGCGCCATGAATACCATGTTGTCTATCTCAGATAATGGCAGCAAAAAGATGTTCAAGGTTCAGAAAGCGCTCAGCCTGGCCAATGCAATAGTCACCCTACCTTCTGCGGTTATTAAGTCCTACGAAAATGCCGGTGGTTACCCGTGGGGTATTGCACCAGCTGCCGCCATGGCTGCTGCAGGTTTGGCCCAGATCAGCCAGATCAAGAGCACTAACTTTTCTTCAGGCAATTCAAGTGTCGGCAGTGCAAGCGCTGGGGGTGGCTCTATAGCTTCCACACCCCAACAAGGTGCGAGCCTGAATGGTATCAACCAGTTCTCGAACAAAGAGCCAGAACAGCCTGGAATCGTACTCAATTTCACTGTTCAAGGGGATTTGATAGGCGATAACGCGCAGACCATCGCCGACCAGATCAAAACCCTGATTACCGAACAGGATTACGAGCTTATCGAAGCCAACACTCGCCAAGCCCAAACTATATCTGGTTAAAAAATGTACATTAATTTTAATCCAAGCCGAGGAATTACCGGTGGCGATGGGAAACTTGAATCCACGCTCCAGCAATTCGACAGCAGCGACCAACCGCAAGGAAAGGAGCACATCGCTCTCAGTGGGGCGCGGGAATTTACCGTTTACCGTATCGAGCGACACACAACTTGCAGAACTGTGCCAATGCGTCTTACGCCATCACAGGTGGCTGAGTGGCGGGAGTTCGGCGCTAGTTGCGCATTCGGTGAATTTTTCACTTTCGATGCCGAGGGTACAGAAGCCAACCCAGACGATCCACAGACGGTGGAGCTCAAACACAAATCCTTTAAGGAAAAACGCTACCCCGGCCGCCTGTACGAATTCAGCTTTACCACCCTTCAAGTCATCGCTTAATCATGCGCAATAACTCAGAAACTTTTGACCTCTACAACCAGGCTGCACAGCGTGAGCTACGCCTGGTCATCGAGATTGGTTTTGATCTGCCGCTGTATATCACCAGTCATAACAATATTCCGGGTCTTCCTGCCAATGCCGTTCTTGGTGCTCTTAAAAAATGCAGTGCCACAAGCCAGAGAATAATCCCCGAGCAGGGCCGCGCAGAGATTGGGGCTATTTCCTTTGAGGTGGTAGATATCGGTGGCCAGCTGTCTTATGTGCTGCGCGATGAGCTGGAACAAGGCAACGGTATCAAAGGGCGCTCGGTGCGTTTATACCAAGGCTTTGCCGGGCTCGATTGGGCGGATTTCCGCCTGGAGCAAACCCAGATTGCCGAGGAATCTATTGCCTACGCCGAGGGCGTTTACCGAGTGCGCTGCCGGGATATTCAGCGGGAGATGCGCCGGGATATTTTCGTACCCAACAGCACACGCCTGGCGGCCGATTTCCTTAAACCCAGTACCACTCTGTCGGTATTTGATACCAGCAGCTTTGAAGCAAACCCGCATACGAACGCCTATGGCGATGCCCCCAATCAATCCGTCTATTACCTGAAGATTAAATATCAGGATGGCTTCGAAATTGTGCGCGCTACCGGGAAGTCCGGTAATCGCTTTATTAACTGTACGCGTGGATTGTTCGGTACCTTTGCCCGCGACCATCAAGTGCCCGTAGACAGTGGAGATGAGAGCGGCGTAGAGGTGGAGGAGTTTATCTACCTGGAAGGCCCAGGCCCCCAGCTGGCCTATGCGTTGCTAACCGGGAAGATTCTCGGCACCAATACGGTTTTGCCCTCTAACTGGCATTTGGGGATCGATCCGGACTTTGTAAAACAGGATGAGTTCGAAAACATCGGGGCAGATTGGTACAAGCCCAGCGACCACAGTAAAGGAAAAATCCTACGCTTTGATGGCCTGGAAAAGACCGATGGCAAAAAGTTCATCGAGACCGAAATCAATTTATTGCTCGGTGCCTTCATGCCCGTTAATGCGGCAGGACAATTAGGGTTTCGGCGCATGGCTGGGGTTTTAGCAGAATCCGGTACCGTAGCGACTATAGGCCCCGATGATGTCACCACGGTTGGTGAACTCAAATATGACTTGGCCGGGGTGCGCAATGCCTTCTCGATTCAGTGGAGCTGGTTTGAACAACCGGGCTTTGATGGCAAATTCCTGCGCTCTAATAATTTGGTCGATGTGGATTCTGTGAATGTGCATGGGGATGTTAAGCAACACTCTCTAAAATTCAGAGGGCTACACAATTCCCGGCATACCTATACCACGATCAAAAATACCTTTGATGCTCTGCGCGATCGATTCGCCGGCCCTCCTCTCACTCTTCGGTTGGGGTTGTTGCCCAGCAAGAACGATCTGGAAGTGGGGGACATCGTACGAGTGAGCCTGCCGCAATTGCGCGATCACTCTATTCAAGGTGATAACAATCTTCAGTGGAATTTCAGCAGCGGGAATGAGGGATGGCTTGGCATTGGTGAGGGGGCCACAACCAAAACCAGCGCGTCCGGTGGTGTGCTTTCGGTGACAGGATTGGCTGATAATCCCTATATTTATAGAAATTTGTCTGAATCGGAGCGTTTTAACGGGGAAGACTTACCGTATGTGAAAATCCGACTGCGCCGTACTAGCGATGATCCAATTCCGCTGTACTCTAATTTTGTATGGCGTGATGAGACTAGCACTGACCACAACGTGAGTATTAATAGTGAAGTCCAAAAACTAAACGCGTTACCGGTGAATAGCTGGTACGAAATGGTAATTGCCCTCTCAGGCGAAGAGGAATGGACCGATAATCTTATTACGGCGTTGCGTCTTGATATTGGGCACAACTGGGTATCCGATTGGTCTTTTGATGTGGACTATATCCGCCTGGTGCCCGCTCGGGGCATGGATGAATATAGTTTAGATCGCGCCATGGAAGTGCAGCGCATTAGTGTTGACCAGGTGAGTGGTGCGATATCCGTTGATCTGTTTGGCAGTTATCAGCCCGCAGGCATGATTGCCGACCAATCCGGAAGCACGAGCTTTGAATTGCCCAGTGAGTGGTATGAGAGCCAGGGAACCCCGATGGGAGACTTCCTTAGCATTGATGAGGATGGTTTTCTAACCGCCGATGGAACCCTGACCGGGAATACTGATAGTCGATCGATCTATTACCACCTCGGCGATCTTACTATCCCTGCAGGACGCACCCTTTCTGTCCTCAATAATGTTGAGCTTCGTGTTCACGGGGTCTTACAGATTGATGGTGCACTGGTTGGTATTCCTAATAACACCGGGGTTGGTTTTTTGGGTTCGTGTCGTGGCGGCCACGGCAAGCTATTGGGCAGGGTAGCTCAGCCTGGTTATGTCTATCGTGCAAGTCGCGGTGAAGTGGTTACTGGTAGAAATGAAGTCTTGCCCCCGCTCAACATTGAAAATCGGGGCGGTTACCTTGAGGGAATTCCTGACGATTTGCGCGGTAGTGGCGTTGCCGATGGTGGACATGGTTACTACTACAACCGCAAAGAGAACTTCTTTGAGCAGGACGGACAAAAGGGCGAAGGCGGCAAAGGGGGTTCTGGCCTTGTTGTGGTTTCCCGGGGGATCGCGTTTGGCGTTTCTGGGAAAATAGATACTTCCGGAGAGGATGGTACTGCCGGCACTGTTGAATCGAACGGAGCAGCGGGAGGTAGTGGCGGCGGTGGTGCACCAGGTGGAATGGTTCTGCTGATAGACGGCACTGATAACCCCATGCCCGTACTTTCCAATAACAAAATCATCGCCTGCTATGGAGAGAGCCCCGATAGTCCGGGATATGCTGGTCAAGGTGGGGTCTGTCTGGGATCAAATGCTATCCGGATTCTGTTTGTTCCTAAATCCCGTATCCCCTATCCAGATCAAAAAGATCCGGCACTAGATCCCGATGTGCAAGCCGCCTTAGAAGCTGCAGCAGAGGCGCAAGCGGACGCAGATGCAGCGCTGGAAGACCTGACCAACATTGCCGCCGATGGGGTGTTGCACGCTAATGAAAAGCTGCAATTGACGCGTGAATACAAGCAGTTGATCAACGATCAAACAGACCTGGACATTTTGGCCAGCAATGTTGGAACGGTATTAGATTCTGAGCGTGCTGACTTTACTAATGCGTTGACGGCGCTCACCAGTTACTTACAGGGATTAACCCCGGCTTGGGATAACGGCCAGGAAAACACCCCGATCAGTCGCACTATTTTTGATAGCAATTGGCAGTATGCCTACGACAAAAAAACCGCATTACTCAGCGCGACCATAGAAGCCACGAGGCAAAAGGCCTTCGATTCCACCCGCAATATTATCGGGTACGATGAGACCACCGGGCAGTTTACTGACGACGGCATACTGATCGGATCGATGCAGAGCGTGCGGCGTGCCCAACTTCGGGCTCAGCAGGCCTCGGGCTCCGTATTTATTGATGCCTTTGTGGATTCCACGGCCAAAGAAGACTGGCCAATCGTTGGCGGCAACAGTGAAGACAATATTTACTACGTGGAAACCGGAGACGCCGGTGCGCGTACTGGTGGCAATGTTTTGCGCATTGGTGGGGATAGTGCTCTCGCCTCCAATGGTGAGGCGTGGATCGAATATATCGAGCGCTTTCCCTTTGATCAGAACAAGCTCTACCGCCTCCGGGCCCGCGCCATTGTTTTTAACGAAGGAGACACTGACAGAGGCTTGTTTATCGGTGTCTCTGGTTTTCGTGCCGATGGGACGCGCTGTAACGTCAACGGGAACGATTTCATCTATGGGCAGCATTATGTCGCCTGTTCAGGTGTTCAAGCAGCGCAGGACGGTTGGCAAGAGTATACGGGCTACTTTAAAGGGAATGCCGAAAGCGTAGGAGAGGTGAGAAGTGCCCCGGGGCACAACTCAATTGCTCAGCCGGCTCAACTCCATGCAGATGTTAGATACTTTTCCCCCCTTGCTGTTGTTAACCACAGCGGCAAAGTGGGGCGGACGCAGTTTGATTACATCCGAATTGATGAAGTAGAACCTACCGGAAATGGCCTGTACTTAAAGATTAACAGCGGGGTGAATTTTGTAGATAACGAGTCTCCCGGGGAAGCGATGCTTTGCGGGTTTGATGCCAACGGAAACCCTGATGCAAATCTGCCTGGATGGTTTCAATGGAATGGTGAGATGCTGGTTGTTCCTAGTATTCACCTTAATCCAGGCGCTACCGGCTTGTTCTATATCGTTGTAAAAGCGAGTACTGGCCGCTGGGACGACAATTACGGCGCAATGTCTGTCAGCGTCGAACGAGGTAAATTCAAATATCACTACTACGACGAAGGCTCGAAGCACATCAGCTTTACTCCCACTGATGATTATTTGGTCATAGGGGAATTGCACCTTAACGAAGCAGAGAATATTGAAAGCGGTGGGATTTATCAGAATCCACGGCCCCTAATTGGCTTTGCCCAATACCTGAGTGGATTGGATGAAGCTGGCCAGATTGCCGACCAACGAAGCCTTCCGCAAAACATTGGATCAATGCCCGCTTTGCCAACCAGCAGTGCAATACTCAGTGCATCCGATAACGGTTCAACTGCAAAGATCACCATTGCGAGCCATACGGTTCAATATGGGGGTTATACGGTTACCTATAACAGCGGTTCTATCACTGGGCTGTCTTTCTCAAAGAGGTATTACATTTACGTCGATGATCCACTATATGCCGGTGGTGGGGTTACCTATTACGCCACTACTCAAATCTGGAAGCTTTCGGCAGAGGCTGGAAGAAGGTCGGTTGGCGCTATCACGACCCCTTCAAATGGTGGAAGCACTACCACCCCGACCAATCCGTGGTGCGTTGCGGCAGGAACCTGGTTGCGTGATGGTCTTCTAGTGGACAACTGCCAGCCAGGAGACTTGATTGAATGCTGGGATGTTGGCGACTCCAATACTCACCTTGCCCCTATTCAGGTTGTTAAGCCTCAAGACGACGTGCCTTGCGTGCTGTTAACCATGGATAGCGGAGCAAGGGTTATCTGCAGTCGGGAAACCCCAGTCACTGACAGATCAGGACAGGTCTATATGGCCCAGGACTGTGTCGGCGTTGAGTTGGGGACTATGCATCACAATGACCCGATGACTTGGGAAAAGGTTGTCAGCGTCGAATGTGCTGGATTACGAACTGTTTACAAAATCTCAGTCGGTGGAATCTCATTTGCTGCCGGCGTAAATCCCGATCATCGGGTAATCACTCATAACATTGATATAAAGCCTTAGGAATTAAGATGCCCAGCTTTTCCCCGAAAACCGTGCCAGGCCTTGAAGCCTGGCAGTTCCCCTTCACCATCGACGACGGCCACAGCGCCGGCACTATTGTGCGCGCAACGGTAACGCAAACTACCGAACCGGCACCCACTGAGGCCAAAGCAGCCGCCGTTTTAAAATGCACCATCGCGGTGATTGATGACCAAAACAAAGTACAGATTGACGGCGCTGGTGACGAAATGACTAGCGTGTATGTAACGACCAAAACCCTGCAAACTGATGCGGGGCAGGCCATCAATGTTGCCGACCATGCTGCCGATCTTGTAGCGGACTGTATTGTTGAGGTAGCGAACCGCCTAGCGGTGCATAGTTCTATTGCGGCTATGGCGATTCCGAGAGGGTGATACTGGCTTCGGTTTTCAGTAGTGGAGAGAGTGTGTTGCCGGTGCGAAGGCCCGAATTATAGAGCCATGGCTTACATCTACAGAAAGATCCCCCCTAACTTATTGATTTAATTATGGGTAAAATGTGTTCAAGAGCGGGAAGTTGAACCAGACGACTTGAGTCAATGGCTCACTATCTCTGGTCACTATTTGGGCAGCAGTTTATAACCTGTTGTAAATAAGTGCTTTTTGCGGAGCCTGAAGGCTCCATCCCAGAAATAGTGGCCAAATGGATAGTGAGCCACTGGCTCTTTAATAAACTGTTATGCATCTTCTGGTGACTCATGATCTGGTTTCGAAGACAGGACAGTAAAAAGAACGGTGACTATCTTCTCGAGGGTTTGCTCGCAGGGATGGCAGCCTCTCTTGGAAGTTCATTATTAGCCATAGGAGCTTTGGGTGGCTGGTTAGGGTTTGTATCCTTTGTCGCTCTTTGTACTGCTACCTACTGGTGCGCAAAGATATTTATATACAAAAAAAGCTTTTATCGGGTATCGGAAGAAGCGAATTTTGGTGGCTAGGTTTTTTCGCTGGCGGCCTTATCTTCATGGGCTACGGTTTTGCCGCATTGGGAGTGGTAAATGCATAACAAGGCGCTGTTGTCACAGCCTATGGCTGCTAGGACGGCCCACTGCGTGGTCCGCCCCAAAGCTTGGCGTTAGGACTATGAATAGAGTTTTCGCTATTTTTCTTGTTATCTTTTTCTTCGACGCTTATGCAACAGAGTGTCCTGAAACGGAGAACGGATTTGATCCAAAAATTCATTTCGAATATTCAGGAGAAGTGTTTCTTGGGTATATTTCGGAAGGATCATATGACCTTAAAGGTTGGGAGCACGCGACTAGCAGCGGACCAATGTATGTGCCAACACATGATCTAACTTTTGAAGTTTTACATAGCTTTAAGGGAGAGAGTGGCGGCACCTTGAAGCTTAAAGCAACGGATCAAGGGTTTCATGATGGGTGGCGTATTGGAGATTTGTACATCATTTTCCTAGGGCGCTCAAGTATTGGTGTGTGTACGAAAGTGACACCTCTCTATGCAGAGTATTTCAATGAGTTTGCGCCACTAGAAGAGCTAGAATTTATGCTGGAGAGGGCAGACGTAACACAGAGCACAAAAACTGACATTGAGTTTTTATTAACCACCAGTACACGAAAGCCCTAACAAGCGGCTGTTGTCGCGCCTTTGGCGCTGGGACGGCCATTCCGCCGCTTCGCGGCTCCATGGCCACCCCAAAGCCGGGCGTTAAGTGCTGTCGAAATTATGAGCATTAAATTGAAAAAATTACTTTTATTGCTCCTGATTGTTCCATCCGGTTTTCTTTGGGCCGGTATGTGCTTTCTAGGAATCTCTATATTTTTCCACGGAATGTTCAGAGATTTTGGATCGTTTTTCTTATCTTTACTTTCTCTCATTGGTTTATTTTGCGTGGTTACAGCTATTGTTGCATCAATCCGGTATCCAAAGATTAATGCACTATCAGTTTATTCAGCATTACTTGGTATTGCGGCAATAGTAGTTGGTGTATACATTGGGGTTCCGTTTGCACCGCTCCTGCTAGCCTCGGCGGTTAGCTTAATGGTTGGTGGAATTTTCCTTGTAGTTGAGTACGTTAGGGGCACTTAACCAGGCAATGCAGCTGACGGCACAACTTTGTGCACTTTTTGCGCGGTCGCTACGCTCCTATTATTGCGCAAAAAGAGCACAAAATTGGCCGCAGCTGATTGCGGCGTTTATGCGTAAAGGGGGAGAATATGGATCGGATCTATCACAACATCATCGAGTCCCCCCATCTATATGATATTGTTTATTTTTCCTATAAGGTCGATGCCTCCAACATTCGAGATTCATACATAGATCTTCATCTGGAAAGAGATGGGGACTTAGTGAAGTTAAGATTCAAGTCGCCGCAAGAATTGGAGATTGAGAAAGGGTTCCCCTATGCAACCGGAGGCATGTTCATTGAAGATGTTTCATCTCATCAGCTTGATGGCATCAGTGTATATGTTGGTGATTTTGAAGCTAATAATGGATCAATTACGTTTTGGGCACACAGTGTCGTTCGAATCTAGCGAGATACGCATAACAAGCCAATCAAGTCGGACGCCTAACAGTTGGCTGCGTTCACTTCGTTCACAATTTTAGCCAACTATTATCCGCCGTTTATGTGGGCGTTATGTGTCGTAGAGATATATGGGGCGGACAGTAAGCGGGTTGGCAGCCCGCCGAGAGGTAGGGGGTATTTTGAACGAAGCAGTATGCCGAAAGGGGCTTTGACCTAGCGTACTAGGATTTTACCGTTTTAGCTGTCGACAGCTCTATGATTATTCTATTGGTGGTTTGCTAGCTCCCTCCTTTTGTTCAACTTCTGTATCTGGCTTAGCGGTTAACTTAACTTCAGCCTCAGGATACTTCTGACTGAAAGCTATCATTGTATCTTTGTAAGAACTCGCTTTACTTTCGTCCAAGACTACAAAAGTTAATGACACTATGGCCGTCACCGAAACAAACCCAATGACGATCCACTGAAAAATCGAACCTGCTACTGCTGCTATATGCTCTATAGGCACCTCCGATAAAAAGTAGGGAGGTGTCTAAAATATGGACTATTTTTTCCATGCCCCCCCTGTAAAAGCAAGGAGGCGGTTGTAAAGTTTGAGTCGTAAGTTGTTGACAAACTGTCTAGAGTCAATAATATATTTACTTTAACCACAGTAAAGTGATTACACCTCCTTAGTGAGTTGTGATCAGGTTCTCTAACTGCCGCAAACAGTTAAAGAGCCGCGATAGCAAAGCCCCCTTTGGCATATTGCTTCATTCAAAGTTCGTTACCCTGCCAGCGAAAGCTAGCGGGGTATAGTTCTTTGAACAGATAAAGGTATATGAGGCTAAACAGAGCGTCAACCCTCTCTCCGACCGACTTAAAAGGAATTTTTTCCTAATTCCCTTTCCTCCTCTCTTCTTTAGTGTCTTAAATCGGTCAGGTCACACCTAATCCCAGGTATTTTTTACCTATTTCCCAAATTTCATGTTGACTTTTTCCAATATCCGATATTACTAAATATCGGATATTGGAGTGCGCAATATTCCTTTTAGGTATAACTGTGGCCCCCCTCTGATGCAAAGTTTGCCCCACACGTAAAACTTGAATAGCGCAAAGTTTGCGCCCGGCGCCTACTGTACGTACAATTGGCTGTACAGGAATTTGTACTAAATACTAGGTTAAATGAAAGTTTTGGTGATAAAATGAACGTCGTTAACTATTCAGACGCCAGGGCAAGCCTGAAAGGTGTACTGGATCAGGTGCAAGAGGATCAGGACATCACTGTGATCACTCGCCAAAAAGGCGGTGACGCCGTGGTTATGTCGCTAGACCACTACAACGGCCTAATGGAAACCGTGCACCTGCTAAGCAGCCCAGCCAATGCCGCCCGCTTGGAGCGCTCTATCGCCCAGCACCGCGCAGGAAAAGCCCAGCGTCGAGAGCTTATTAAGGAGTAAACCTTGCTGGCATGGACAGATGACGCCTGGGAAGATTATTTGTATTGGCAGGGTCAGGACAAAAAAACGCTAAAGCGCATCAATAAGTTGATCAACGAAGCGATGCGCTCCCCCTTCAAAGGCACCGGCAAGCCTGAGCCCCTGGTAGGTAATCTTAGCGGCTACTGGTCGCGCCGCATCGATAAAGCCAATCGACTGGTATATTCCTTCGAAGACGGGGAGCTGACTATTATTTCCTGCCGGTATCACTATTAAAACTGCAGAGGCCCGCTAAGGATTTGCCATGGATGTCGCAGAACACTTTAGAAATGCATCAAAAACAAAAGAGGCAATGCTGAGAGATATTCTTCTCGCGATCTCCACCCGCCCCCTATTGCTTTCTATATTTGCCTTTTTTATACCCGCCATAGGGTTTGCATTGAGTTTTTTTGGCTGGTCCTCCGCCTTCCCCAGGTCAGGGGCTGTAATGGTTTGCTTTGCACTGACATGTGCGCTGATCGCTCATTGGAGCGAAAAGATTGAAAACAGATACAGCATTTGGAGAAAGGCGACACTCAAATACGTTCAGCCTTTTCAGGTTACAAGAGAGAATATCCCCCCAGGTATTGCTAAAGAAAATGAAATCACTGATGAGCTCGTTGCTGAGCTTCAAGCAGAGGCCGATCGGCAGGCCCGTGAAGGCCGACAAGGATTAGAAAAGGCACAGTCCGAATACATAGAGAAGGCACGAAAGTTGAAGCAAACAAGAGGTAATGTCGCTATTGTGGAGTTTATTACTGGCATTATCGGCACGCTTATCTGGGGCTTTGGCGATCTTTTCTTTTAATGGCAACTGCTAGCCTTCCTCCACCGCAAACAAATCCGGCTGGGTTTTGCGCACCATAGAAAACTCCAGCCCGGTAATGCGTCGCCCTCTTTTAATCGGCAGATAGGCCACTTCTAAATCGGTGTGCGCGCATAGCTCGGCCACAGCCGGATCGATCACGCGCTTACGCAGGTTTTTATAGTCTGCGTACTTGCCGGCGATATCCATGCTAAAGCGAAAATCATCCAGCTCAGCAAAGCGGCGCACACCCTGGTCGGAGAAGCGCACTAGCAGTTCGTACAGGCGCACGCTGTGCGCGCTGCGCAGGTGCCGCACGTTGCGTTGTTGGTAGCTGGTGAAATTGCGGTGCAGCTCGGTGATATAGGGCAGCACGTCATCGGTAAAGGTGATAGTCACCTGCCCTGCCCCTTTCTTGTAAATGGTCTTGCGCTGAATCCAGCGGAATTCCTCGGTGGCGTTGTGGCGGTCGAAGACGATGGACTGATGGTAGAGCGATTCCGCCGCGCGCTTTAGTTGCTGGTAGGCGGTTTTTGGGTCCAGCTGCCAGGACTCGGCATACTCCAGCGCGGTGATATTTACCTGCTTACTGGGCAGCTTCTTTCGCGGATCCACTTTGGCAATGGCAGAGATAATCAGGCGGTGCTCATCCAGTGACAGAGGGCTGCTGGCCTCCAGCAGACTGTTCTGCTTGACCACCAAATGCTCTAAAGGGCCGGTGCCCTCCAGGGGTTTGCTGATTGTTTTGGGGAGCTTGCTGGCCATCACCCTTCTCTGGTTGTTATGGGGCGCACTGCTATGGGGTACAAATAAATCTGCCCCCCTTTGTACCCCTTAACGCGCGAGAAAGTAAACCAGAAATCTGTACCCTTTTAAGGGCAGCCGCCCTGCCCTACTTTGTGGCCCTGCGACGCATCACCAGAAATCTGTACCCCTTTGCTCTGCCCTACTGCGCCCCGCAATACCCCGCTCCAGGGTGCCGCGCCCTAGTTGCCAGAAATCTGTACCCCTTAAGCCTGTCAAAACCGCCCTGCCAGAAATCCGTACCCCTTAACCCAGAGGGGCAAGCCGCCAGACATAGGGCCTGCAGGACAATGGGCGCCAGCTACCAGAAATTTGTACCCTTTTGTGGTGAGGAGGCCCTGAGGGTGGCGCTTAAAGCGAAATTCTGTCGCCAAAACGGTGGATAGTTACCCACAGAAACGGGGGATAAATAGCGGGATAACTGTTGATGGCGCCAGAAATCCGTACCCAATAACCAGAAATTCGTCCCCTTAAACACCAGAAATCTGTACCCGACAAACCAGAAATTTGCCCCCCATAGGCCAGAAATCTGTACCCCACAGACCAGAAATTCGTACCCCCTATTTCCTAAAACTTCTTTTAAATCAGCAAGTTACAAGCCTTACAAACAGGATAAACAAGACAAACAGGTCAAAGTAAACAAACAGGGATACAAAGATAAAGAATAAAAAAAGAGCAAAAAGGCTATTCGCTAGGCAGGCTCGGCGTGTACCGCCCTGCCCTTGCGTTTCGCCTGGCGCGCTGCCAGCCAGCCTTGATAGCGACAATTCTGAAACACCGCACTCATCACCTGACGGCCGCTACCCGGTACAAGGGGGCGATAGTCGCCCCACTCCGCATTCCACTGCACGCCCTCGGGGTTGGGGAAAGCTCGCTCAAACTCCTGTCTGTCGTTGCCGTTCATGGCTGCGATCCTGATTATTTTTGCGTGGCCCCCACTGCAGATGCAGCTGGCCACCGGAATGATTGAGTTGCAGTGACAGCCGCAATGCACGGCTGCCTCGCTTCTTGGGTACTCCAAACATCCAGCCGATTAAACTTCCCATGCCTATGACCTCCAGTGATTTGAAGCACCGATACTACAGGCCATAGAGAATGGGGCTGGCGTGAGGACGCCACCCAGAGGGGCCCCTCATGCCTTTCTCAGCTTAATTTTCCTCAGCGAATCGATTAGCCAGAGGTTGGGTACTCTGCAGGTATTTGGCTTGCTGCTGGCTGTACAGCTTGGTTTTGTGCTGGCTATCGCAGCACACGGGTGTCGGTGCAAAGGGCTCCGGCTTATAGCTGGCGGTACGGCAGGCAAAGCACCAGCTGCCGATGCTATTGCCTGTGCTTGTCATTGTCTGCACCGCGTGCAGCTCTGTATTCTCGCCGTAGAAAATCCTGTCATCCAGATCGCGCGCCTGCACCCACCAGATAGCGTCCGCAATCTTGCGCTCTTCTTCCGTTAATTGGCGATAGCTGCGGGTCCGCACGGTTATTCCTCCTCAAATCCCGCTGCGCGCGCATCCGCCAGCAGGCCTTCGATATCCAGATATTTGCGCACGATAAATCCCTGGCTGCGCCCATCCTCTGCGGCTAGCCACTTGATCGCCTCTACCACTTGCGGCGCGGCGTAGGCGTCCAGCTTGGTGGAGCCCTTATAGGGATCTATGCCGCGCGGCTTCTTCTTAGGCGCTGCTGGGGCCTTGGCGGGCTTTTGTGGCTCTGGCTTGGGTTCTTCTGCCGGTGCGGCCTGCTCGGGCTCTGGGGCCGCTTCCTGGGGCTGCTCGCCGGCACTGGGTAGGCTCAGGTCGCTGCTTTCCAGCAGATCGGAGAGGTCTTCGCCGCGCTGGGTGGCTTTCAATGGGGTGCGGGTGCGCTTGGTCATTGGTAACTCCTTCTTAATCTTCCAGCTCGGCCATCAGGGCCGCGTCTGCGTCGCTTGCCGCTTCTTCCGGCTGCCAGCTGCAGATAGCGTGCTTGCCGTTCAGTGCGGCGACGCACTGCAGGGTGAGTTCGTTAAATTGCTTGATCACAGCGGCGCTGTCTTTGGGGAAATCCCACACGGTGCCGCCGCAGTCCATGGCCTCGTCTACGCGGGTACTGTTGGCGATAAAGCCATCGAATACTGGCGCCACCTCTTCCGCTTCTGCGCGGCGATCCTTGTACAGGCGGGTGTTTGGCTTGATATTGGAAAACAGGATGCCATGTACCGGGCGGCCGTGCGTCTGGTGATAGCTGCGCGCCAGGTCCATGGTGTTGAGGGCGTGGCGCAGGGTGTTGCTGTTGGCGGTGGCCGGGGAGATCAGCAGGTCGCACACCTCGATAATGGCCCCTAGCATGGCGTCACCCATGGCGGCGCCGTCGATAATGATTACGTCAAATTTTCCGCGCAGCTTGGGGATGGCATCGCGCAAAGTTTTCGGGCTGTCTACGCCCACCACTTTGGGGCCGGTGTATTCCTCGCCCTGGGCGGCGGCCTGGTCTGCGGCTTCCTGCTGCCAGTTGCGTGCGGTGCGGGTGCTGTTGTCGGTGTCCACGATCAACACATTGCGCTTTAAACGGTGAAAGCCGCCGCCCAAGTGGATGCTTGTGGTGGATTTACAAATACCGCCCTTTACGCTGGCGACGCCAATTACCCATGCGCCGCCCTGGGTTGCACTGCTCTGCTCTATCATATTTTGCCCTGCCCTATTCTGCTCGCCCCTACGCTGTTTCGGGGTGCTCTGGATTGGGTGGATACGGGGCGCACTGGAGCACGGTGGCACAGTCTAGTGTGCGCTGTTGTACTTTGATCTAGTGCGTAGTAGTGCGGGCCGGAATGTGCCGGTACAGCGTGGCGCGCTCTGGCGTGCTTTGTTCTGAGTTGGCGCAGTGTGCGCCGGGGTGTCCCATATCACCGCGAACTAATCTAGCAGGGTGCAGTGCGGTGCGCAACACTCTAAAGCGGTTTGGTGTGGTTTAGTTTGCGTTAAGGTGTTACGCGGTGCTTTAGGGTGTACCGCTCCGGGGTGGAGCGGGATAGGGTTTAACGGTTTGCAGTAGGTTATTTAGGGTTTAATGTGGTACTAAGAACTGCCGCAGGGTGTTTGCCGTTAAATGGGGTGAAATACCCTATTTTGCCCTGCTGCGCGTTGCTTTAACCTTTTTGGCGGTAGAGTGGGGACTTACCGTGCAGGCCGCGCAATTCCTGCGGTTCTCCGTGCGTGCCAAGGCAATACAGTGGACCGTTGCGGCGGTTTTCACCTCTGCTTTGGGGGTGTTACCGGCCAATGTCTGGCGCAGGCGGTGCTGAATAGCGAGAGCCTCAGACAGGCTGACACCCTGGTTTAAGGCAATTTTGGCGGCTACCCGCGCGGCCTGGTCGGCCCGAGCTTGTGCTCTTTGCTGGGTATTTTGGGGGGTTATTCTCTTTGCGTCCATGACTGCCTCCGACTTCGTTGTCGTCATTTCCTAAAACGGGGATCAATATACCCAGTGATCCCCGTCGCAAAAATCCCTTGCGGGTCATGCTTGGACCCTTTTATTAAAATAAATTCGGAGTAGTGCGATTTTATTATGTTTTAAAGGTCCGCAGCGGTTTCGCGGGCAGGAGGTAGCGGGTGGATAACCTGCCAGATAACTGGCCCCAGTTGAGCCTTGGGCGGCGTTTGGCCAGACGGCGGCGCGGTTTGGGGTACACGCTCACCCGCATGGCGGGAGTAACCGGCATCAGTGCCGAGCGGCTGCAGCGCTTGGAGTCCGATGGTGGGCGCCTGGCGCCGGTAGAAATAGCGCCGCTAATGGCGGGCTACGATCTAACCACAAATGCGTGGCTAGTGGGCCAGTGTACGGTGCTCGACCGGATCAGTCCGCAGTTTAGGGCGGGGCTTTCCCTATTAACCGCCGACGAGGTGGCCGCAGTGGGGCGCCTGGTGCGCAATCTCACTGCCGGTAGGGTCAGTGCCCGCGCGTGAGGCCAGCAGGGAAGAGCGGCACTACATGGAGAGGTTGGCGGCACTGGCCCGTGCATTGCGCCGGGATTCGGGTCGCGGCGTGAAGGAAACCGCCGGCCTGTTGGGTGTCACCCTGTCCAGTTACAAACGCTGGGAGCGGGGGGAATACCTGCCAAGCGGGTTGGATCTACAGAGAATAGGGCGGCTCTACGGCCTGGACGCCAATCTATTGGTGTACGGGGTGAGCTTTCTAGGCGAGCCACTGTCGTCAGAAGCCAAGACGGCAAGACTTTTACAGCGATTGCTATGGCGCTTGCGCGCCCTGGACCTACAGAGCCAGGCGGCGGTAGGGGAGTTTGTTAGAGATCTTTATGAAATCCAGCTGAAAAGCGGCGGTATTAGTGCAGAGGATGCAGCGGAAAAAGCGCAGCGGCAGCTGTTAGAGATGTTGGGGGAGGGGGGATAACTGGCAAAAAACCGCCACAAAGGGCGGTTTTCTTGGTTCGGTGGGCTTAGCTGAAGTGGGCTCTTAATAAATGCTGGTAGAGTAATCAATATAGTGTTGGCTGCTTGTGCAATACCTATGGGTATATTGTTTTGTACAATCCAAGGAATAATTGTATTCAACCGGGATCGTCCAAGATCGTTCGTATGCCGTTGAAACCCTGGATGGCTTTTTGAGATTGTGGGGCGGTGTGTTAGAGACTAAGCCGGGGCTATTTTTATGCACCTCATCATAATTTGATCCGCAAAAATGGTCTTCTACCAATACGGCCTGAGCATATAAAGGCCAAGGATCTACTACAACCTTGTCACTGCCAAATTCTACAATGACATACGCATGCCCAAACGACCTATTAACCACATACTTTACCGTAGTAGATTCAGAAAAGTGGTCTCGGCAATAGCAGTATGCTAAAGCGGCAAGGTCTTGGCAGTTACCCGCTTGATAAGCAAATACCGCTGCAGCTCTCCGCTGAGGTCGATTCCAGTCGTTTTGAACCCACTGACTAGCAGTGCCCTTTTCCTTCCACATGTAAGTACTACCATCCAAGGTTTTACTGGTTAGACCTGATGTATGGCAGTCTCCGGTATGTGTGTTGTGGTTATTACCTGAGCCATAAGGGGCGGCTTCTTTTACCCAGGCAATAATCTGGTCTCCCATTTCAAGCATTGATTTTGCAGCTGCACTTACGAGTTTGGGCATTGCATCGGGCTCCTTTGTTTTTATAAAGCGCTATAACCACATTTGCACTATGGATATTTCTATTGGAAGAACAAGCTGTCATCAATGGCCAAAAAAATGGTACTGGTTGACCAAATAGCGCAAGGCAAAATTCAGGCGAAGATGGTTTCTAGGGAAACTTTTTTGAAAGGGAAAAATAGGGTGTAGCGTGGTTTCGGGCGGGGCCACTTGGAAATGAAAATTGGTACCAATGCTAGGTAAAAACATCCATTGAATACGTTATCAATCTTGCTTAATAGATCCGGCTTGGGTAGCGTCCCGCCGCACAAAAACAACCAGGTTGAAGTCCGACTAATGAAAAATCTCTTATGGGTCTTGATGTTTATCTCTTGCTTTTCTTTCGCTGAAGAAATGGCGCCCGAAGGAGCGTGGAAGTGCTTTTTAATAGAGGAGGAGAAGTTTGTACTTCCTGAAAAGGGGGTGTTTAGGAAGCCAGTCACGACTACTTTTTATAACGCTTCTGATCTTTCAAGAGTAAAAGTTAAAATTTACGAGCAAGTTTTAGTGTGGGGGGGAAAGCAGTACGTTGGGTGGAAGTCTAGATATGAATCGGCTAATTCGGATGGTACGCGCTATAAACTCGACATTATGGCGAAAAATCTGCCTATTTATGCTTGCTATTTAGAACCGCCCTACAACGGAACTCTGAAGTTCAAACGCATTCCTGAAATAGCCCTTAAGTATTCTGAAATTAAAAACAAAAAATGATTCAGCGTTCAGAGCTGGATTTGGTGTGGTCACCGCGGTGACCACACCAGCGTGGGTGGTCTTTTAGGCTTCAGGTATAGCCTGACCTTCACGCACTACAATCACTTGCTTATCGCGCCCAGTGAGTAGGCCGATAATCAGGAAAACAATTCCCAAGAAGAAGCCAACGAAGCCCATAAAGCCGCTTACCAGTCCGCCACCAATGGCCGCGCCAGCAGCTTCTGCGCCGCTAGTGGTATCGGCCACAGCGTTGCCGGTAAACACCAAGCCCGCGACGGGTAATAAGAAACAGAGCACAGCGCTCACTAACATAAGACGGCGCCAGACTTTAGCTGTGCGCTTGCTCGGTAAGGGAGGTTGTCACATCGATAGTGTTACCAGGTTAAGCCAAGATTCCTATTCTGTTACATCTCGGTATGAATTTTCCCCGTAAATCAATAATTTTAAGAACTCCATTTGGCAGGTGAGATAGTCGCCGGCCTTTGTGTATACGCCATCAACGATGTTGTGTTTTTTATAGATAACGACGCCGCGATACATTTCATTTTTCTCTGTATCCCAGCCCATCCTATTCGCAGAACTCACTTGAACGGATGTTTTGCCGTCCTTGGATTTCAGAGTGTCGCCTTCCTTGAACTTCAAAATAGGCCCCTGGGTCCAGACCATGTATTTCTTTTTGTCTTTCACCCTCTGGTCGTATCGGATATCCAGCGCATCACGGAATCCGTAAGGGACATGAAATGCCCAGTGTTCATTGCTCAATGAGCTATTCAGCCGGTCGTAATTTACCTGGGGCACTATTAGGGTTGTCTGTCTGGAGCTTCTGGCCTTCCACATGGATTCCAACAGCTTGATCTCTTCCACTTGCTCTGCCTCCTATAGGTTGGCTTCGTTCGCCCAGTGTTCTTCAGTGACTATCGTCAGCGGGAGACCGGAATCACGATACTCAATTGCTTTTTCTATTTTTCGGCCAAAGCTTTCGTGAATCCAAGAGTCGGAGACATAGGTGCCTAGTACCAGGTAATCCAAGCTTTTGGTTACTCTGGAGGCGCTGACACCACCAAGGGCCTCAATAACTTTCTGGCACTCTTTGCGGGAGCCATAGGCACAGGTACCGGTGAAGAGAAAAGTTTTCCCGGTGAATTGGATATGTGGGGGTGGCGTACAAACTGGCAGGGTGGAGGACTTCGGAACCTCTCCATCGACCGAGGTTTCACCGGTAAAAGCTTGCAGGGTCGTGAATAATTCTGCGGACTCATCGCTATCAAGGACCCCATCGGCCAACATCCCGGAAACCTTCTCCAAAAGGTTTAGGATGATTGGGTTCTTTGTTTCGCTGTTTTGGTAAAGCCAGCCTTTGAGGAATTCGGCCTCACTTTGATTTATCTGGCCATCAGCTGTTATCCCTTTGCTCAACCCTATGAGCGTATCTATCTGCCGATCCTGAAGGTGTTTCCTGTTAAATCGTGTAAAAACATCCATTTTCTACGCCTAACCTTGGCCTTATAGGAGCAAGATATAGTGCCAGAATTAAGGATTTGGTGACAAGATCAGAGGGGGTAGGTAGGTGGTCACCGCGGTAACCACCCCAAAAAGCGGAGTGCTTAGCGGTTTTTCTCGCGGCGGTAGAGCTCCATGGATACCTTAACAGCGGCGCGGGCTACCAGGTCGCGGTTAAACTTCCCTTTGTTCTTTTTGGCGTCGGCGTAGACTTCGCCATAGGAGCCCATCAGGATTTCATCGTCGATGGCGATATCGACATGATCACCGAGGGCATCATCCATATAGCAAAGGATCTCGTTGACGCACTCACCCACCAGCAGAAAATCTTCGGCGGTTTTGGGGGTGGGGATATCCGGGGCGGGCTGATCGGATTCTGTGCCAAAGGCCCACCAGGCGGCGGTGCTGTTTAGCTGCCGCGCTATGGCTTCCATCTCGCCAATCTCCCGAGGCAGCATATCTTCGTTGAGCCAGCTCCAGGCGCTGACATGATCGATGCCAAAATGTGCGGAGAACTCGACGGCACGGCCCCTGCCTTGGGTAAACCCAATATCATCTAACAATTGATTTAGGCGTGCGCTGCTCCCTGCTGCGACCAGCCCTGAACTTGCTTTGTTCATTTCATCCTCTGCCTGTTGCTTGGGGGCGGGCTCTGCGGCCGTTTCCCCGAAATAGCTAGCTGTCTTGTTGTTTTTTGTGTTCAGCCAGCACTTTGACGGCGGCAACCGATACCCGGTCCGGGTCAATCTCGTCGCCATTTTCCTGCGCGTGTTTATACAGCTCCGTATAGCCACGGGCTAGCGCTCTGCTATTCAGCTGCAGTGGCCTGTCTACCAACTCCTTAAGGCAGCCAATAAGTGCGGCAGCACAGCGGCTGTATAGGCGAATATCCACCTCTGGCGCGGCTTCCTGCTGTGCCTCGCTGGGTTCTGGGTCGCCCAGCGCCCACCAAAAAGGGTCTGCATTTAAACCCTCAGCGATACGGCGCAGCTCGTGGTAATTTCTAGGAATTTTGTCTTTGTTGAGCCATCGATAGACATTCGGCTTACTCAGTCCAAAGGCGTCGGCGAATGCGGTTGCACGTTTCCTACCTTCGGGAAAGCCTGCAGCGTCTAACAGCTGGTGCAGCCGGGCACTACAACCCTTGATGCTCCGGCCTTTGATTCGCTCGTTACGTTGTCTCACGCCCGCCCCACATATCGATCAAAATAGACTTAATTTGTATCACTAGCTTTCATTTTGTCGCTTTTAGTACCACTAGCAAGAGATATTAGGTGTATTTCCGGTCAAATCAACACAAAAACCCCCTCGAAATTCTCACAAAAGAATAAATATCACTTCCCTTCGCAGGCAATGACGGTCAATTACGAGAGGTATCGCGGAATTACAGCGCAAAAAAGGAAGGTGCCAGGTTAGACAGGTTGCGAATTATTAGGTGTGTGATAATTTTACCCAAAAAATTAATCGTGTGAATTTATTTGCCGAGTCTGTTGGGGGGAGACATGCAATTTACTATCCGCATCAATCAAGCGTGCGCGCTGGAATGGGGCCTTAACGTCAAGCAGGCCGTTCTATTCGATTATCTCTGGGCTCAGTGCGCAGCGTTACCCGAGGGAGAAATATACCTCTCCACATCCAAAACGGAAATCCTTGAGGATTTGCCTCTTCTCACCGATAAGCCCGACACCGCTTACCGCCTACTGTGCCAGCTGCAGAAACTTGGCCTGATCAGCTACACCAAACGCTCTGGTCGGGACCTGATCAAGATTACGGATTTGCGCAAAACCTGGGGGTGTGTTGAGTGAGTGCTGAAGCTACTTTCTGGGCATGGCGGCAGGGTGTGAAGTCCACGCACAAGTTGGTGCTGCTATCCCTTGCCAACTGCCATAACGAAGCAAACGGACAGTGCAATCCATCGATTGCGTATATCTCCAGATCAACAGGCTTAAATCGTAAAACCGTTATTTCAGCGATGGAGCAGCTGGAAAAATCTAGCCTGATTTTCCGCGTCAAATCGGCTGGGTCCAGCAATCACTTCACTTTAAATTTTGGCCAAATCACCAGTACCGAAAACGGGACTAGTACCGAAAACGGACCAGGCCCAAAAACGGACAAAACCAGTACCAAAAACGGTACTGGACCAGTCCCAAAAACGGACCACAAATCTAAAAGGAATCTAAAAGAACCTAAAAATATTAATAGGGGATTAGATTTTTCATCCTGGCCAAACCCTCCCAAGGACGAAGTTTTGCAGGACTGGAAAAAAGTTCGCAAAGCTACGCTCACCCAAACCGCTGTAGACAACATTGCCAATCAGCTCCACCTGGCCAACCAGCATGGCTACAGCGTTGATTACTGTCTCGCCATTTGCTGTGAGCGGGGGTGGCGAGGATTCAAGTTCGAGTGGTTGCTCAACCATGAAAACCAGTTGCAGCGAGAACCTGCACCCCAGGACCGGGGATCAAACGGCAACCGCCGTTCCCGCGATATCCCCATCACCGACATGCTGATCGATACCAACTGGTAACTGGGGGTGACGACTATGCGAACCATTGAATTCACCCTGCCAGAAAAAACGATCCTGCTGAACCAGTGGCAACGATTGCACTGGCGCAAGCGCAAGGCCCACGCTGAGCAGTTGGCTCTGCTGGTGGTTTCCACTCTGTATGTGCAGAAGATCCGCAGGCCCAGTGAGCCGTTCAAGCGCTGCCATATCGATATCGTGCGCGGCTCCTCATCGCTGCCGGACTGGGATGGCCTCTACGGCGGTTTGAAGCCGCTGCTGGATACGTTTGTGGTGCGCACCATGCGTAACCCGCACGGCCTGGGGCTGATTGACGACGATAACCCGCGCTGCGTGGTGAGCTTGAATGCCCGCCCAGGAAAGGCCCGCCCCGGCTTGGGGTTCACTCAAGTGCTTATCGCCGAGGTGCTGGAAGACAGCCCTGAATTTTCAAACCGCTTTGGGGGTGCTCAATGATCGATATCCATACACCAGCCAGCCGGGGTTATTTCACGGACGTAGAGATGCGCTGCGGTTGCGCTGTTTGCAATCACGCTCGCAGTCAGGGGGAGCGCGCACCGGGATGCGCTTCGAATATGCGCCTGGATTTTATGGCGCACCTGAACCGAGTGCGTGAGCGCGTTTACTGCCGCCCCATGCCGATTGCTAGTGGCTTTCGCTGTGAGCATCACCCGGAGGAGTCGTTTAAACGCCGTCGCGCAGAGCAGGCGGGTACCTGGATTCCGGGCGACCACCCCAGCGGCGTGGGTGTGGATGTGCGCGTGCAGGGTTCCGATGCGCACGCGCTTATGCGAGCTCTGCACGTTTACAACTGGTTTCACATTCAGAACAACCTACCGCAGCCCTTCACGGCTATTTGCCCCCACCAGCGTGGCCGCAAGCAAGGCCGTTTTATCCATATCGGCGGCAACACAGATGCCCCCGGGCGCCCTCGCCCATGGTTGTGGACCTACTGAGGGGGCTGGCGCATGGGGGAGCGTATCAGCCCACGCCTAATCGAGGCGCTGGAAGACAAGTTGTATCTGTGGGGCTCGGTGGCCCTGGATCTGGGTGGGGTGAGTGGCAGCAGCGTGTTGTGTTCCATCGAGGTTCACGCCGCGCGCAGTGCTTCACGGCTCAGACAAAAACAGCGTACCGCATTAGCCACCGTCAGCCGGGGCAATCCCAGCAATGGCCTGGGCATTAGCGACGAAATTGCGGCACCTGTAGAGCGGGCCATGGCAGCGATCAAACGCGAAAGCCCGAAGCTTTACGAGGTGCTGAAAGTGGAGGCCCGCGCGCTACTGCTGCACGAAGGCCTGGACGAACAAAGGGCACGCGCCCGCTATCTGCGCATCAGTCTGCGCACCTACCAATCCCGCCTACACAAGGGGCGGTTATTTCTCGCTGGTTTGCTGTTTGGGCCGGCTATCGCAACGCAAAACATCAATACAGCAGAGAGGGTGAGCCAATGAGCCGTAAAGCCAACGAACGCGGCGAGTTCTTTTGCGCTGGCTGCTACCAGTGGAAGGCCCCGGAAGAATTCCCACGCAATAACAGCCCTTTTAGCCGCTGCGGCCGTGCCAGCCGCTGCAAGTCCTGTCGGGCGGCATATCGCAGAGCCTACCGAGCCCGCCAGGCCCGGCAATCGAATATCACCGCGCTGATTCAGCGCCGAACACACCAGTTTTTTTAACTCAGGGAGGAGCTAGTGAGAAAGCAGTACCTAAACCGTTTCGCAGTATTT
Organism: Microbulbifer mixtoriginis (SeqCode); assembly: GCF_052466715.1. Classification (NCBI taxonomy): domain Bacteria; kingdom Pseudomonadati; phylum Pseudomonadota; class Gammaproteobacteria; order Cellvibrionales; family Microbulbiferaceae; genus Microbulbifer; species Microbulbifer mixtoriginis (SeqCode). The sequence goes on from NZ_CP174287.1 coordinate 25,549, forward strand.
AGCGGCGCCTACAACCTAATGATGGGCGGGGCCAAAGATTTTAAAGAGTCCCTCTCCACCAAACAGACCGCAGAGGAAATGGCAAAGGAGATAGCGAGGGACGAGTGCTTTGCCCGCTGGGTGCAAATCTTCGACAAGGTAACAGACCAAATAACCACCTATCGCATTGTCGATGGTGAGCTTAAGCAAGAGGAGTGCGAGTGATGGGTGAGGAGATAAAACTAAAAGGTTGTCCATTCTGTGGCGCCAAAGCGGTATTCGATTCTGACGATGACGGCTGGCAATGGATTGAATGCACCGGTTGCAGTGCTGCTACTGAAAACCGTGTTTCTTGCGCGGATGATTGCAAACCGTTGCTAGCGAAAAAATGGAATTCACGGGTTAGCGGAGTGGAGGCCAAAGGGAATGGCTAGGGGAATTAACAAGGTAATTTTAATTGGCAACCTGGGTAACGACCCAGAAACCAAGTACATGCCCAGCGGTGGGGCAGTAACCAATATCAGCCTGGCCACCAGTGAGAGCTGGAAGGATAAGCAAACCGGCCAGCAGCAGGAGCGTACCGAGTGGCACCGGGTCGTGTTCTTTAACCGCTTAGCGGAGGTTGCCGGCGAGTATTTGCGCAAGGGCGCCAAGGTTTATGTGGAGGGCTCACTGCGCACGCGCAAATGGCAGGACAGGCAAACCGGCCAGGACCGCTACACCACCGAAATCGTCGCCAGTGACATGCAGATGCTAGACGGCAAGGGGGAGCAGGGTGGCTTTCCCCAGGGCGCAATAGGTCAGCCCGCCCTCCAACAGGCCCCCAATCAGCCTGGGGGTGAAAATTCCTTTGATGACGATGTGCCGTTTTAGGGGGTGATGCATGACAGTAACCCATTGCCCCCAACCCGAAACCCTGCGCCAGGCTCAGGCAAATATCGACAGCAAAATAGCGGCGTTTCTGGCCAGTGGTGGAGAGATTAAGCAGATACCGCGCGGCCAGTCTGGTGAGTGCCTGCGCGTGGCGCCATGCACCGCCGACACAACCCGGCGCAGCTGGGCAAAGGTGCAGAACAAACAGCAGATTAAAGTAAGCAGCGAAAAGAAGAGGGCGAAGAAATGATAGGGCATTCCGATGGCGGTCCGGTTTATAAACTGGATGATCCAAATTATCAGCGCTTAGCCGATGTATTAGAGCGGGCATACGATCAGGCTGTGCGGGGGAAGGGAGAGGAGCGGCACGCTAATGGGCAGCGCTTCGAAGATCAACCCATGCAAACCATTAGCCGACTTTTTGATACCGATGGCGGCATGGCTTTTCAGGCAGTCAAAAAGATTCAAGAAGCCCGCCGCCTGCCAACCCGTGAGCGCCGTGTGAGGGAATTGTTAGGGGCGATTAATTACATTGCCGGTATGGTTATTTATGAAGAAAGGGCGACAAAAAATGAAGCTGCAGAGTTCATTGGATAGTGCCAGAATGCAAGATTAGCTGAGCGAGCTTGGCGAAATGAGGCGGTGCTTTTTAAGTGTGGCAGTCAAAAGATGCCCGAGAGAATACATTTAATGTGACTATTTATTATCGAGGATATGTAAATTGTCCAGACCCTTCAGGGGATGTTTGGGCAATTTGTTTACATTATAATAATTCCAAAAAGTTGTGGGAAACACCCTAACTTGTAACTTCTGGGCCAGAAACATATTCAGAGCTGTATGATTAGAGATCAAGAATAACATATCTATCTATTACTTTTGGTATGTATACCTCTTATATCAGAGCCTATCGATTAGGTTTAGCGCTTTTAGCAAGATAACTTTTTATATGAGTATTAAGTGATAAACAAGGAATCAAAATGAAAAAATTAATATCCTTAATGGGACTTTCTTTAATCAATGGAATGGCATTTGCTGAGTGTACATCAACACACTGTGCAGGTTATGTTGAAAAGCTGTATGTACAGACTAGTGGTACGGTCTACGTTGGAACTGACGGTAATGAAAGCTTATTGAACTGTGCCCCTCACGCAGGGGTTTACTCAACATTAGATATGAGTCAGCCTGGTGCTGACGCTATCTATTCTACTCTATTGGCTGCGCAAATGGCTAATAAGATAGTGACAGTAAGAATTAATGAAGGTTCTACAGGCTGTTTAATACAGTACATCACGTCTATGAAGCAGTAGTTGATGTATTTCGTCACTATATCAGTGATTTGGTATAGTGGCGGTTTCAAATAGTTCAATACTTTTTGCCACTAAAGATAAATGAATAGCTAATATTTTATGGCAACTCTTTTATATCCAAATTATATTGCCTGGGCTAATAGGCCATTCTTGCCTACAGTTTAGCAAACCATATAGTTATTTCTCTTCCAGTCTGGTCTTATGTCTAAACAGCAAGCCACTAATCGGCGGCCTTGAATAGGCCTTAAGGGTTGGCCTAATCATCAATCAGTTTTGGGTGACGCGCTTTTGGTGCTTTTGCGTTTGGGGGGTATAAATAGGGCACTTTGCGATTGTTGCCTCTGTCAGATGCCACGCATTGTTCAACCCCTTGGACCGGCCCACCCAGGCCGGTTTTTTTTCGCCTGGAGAAAGGAGGTCGTCGTGGAATGAATGGACAGGAAGCCGGAAGCACAACCGTAACTGCGGCAGGAGTGGGGCTTACGCAAGCTCCATTCAATTGGCTGCAGGTGGTGGGGCTGCTGCTCGCCGTGCTTGGTCTTGTTTGGAATGTTTATGCAGTGATTACCCGCAACCAGCACAACCGATTTATTCGCGAGCAACGCGAAGAGTCAGACCGAAATAAAACCCCATAACCTTTTTCGCCACCCGGTGCTCCCTCCCCCCCCATATCACCTGGCACTGGGTGGCCCCTTATTTTTGGAGATAGCGGCATGAGCTTTTGGTCCCGTTTGTGGGGTAGTGAGAAAGCCCTGGAAAAAGGCGCTGATGCCCTGATCAAAACTGGCGATGCGCTGTTTTATACCGCTGAAGAAAAAGCCCAGGATAGCGACCAGCGCAACGCACAGGTACGTGAATTCTTGCTGCAGTGGATCAAGTCCACCAGTGGGCAGAACATTGCACGCAGGCTGATCGCGATAGCCTTTTCGGCAGTTTATCTGCTGTTAGTTTTGCTGGTGGCTGCTCTCTCTATTTTGGCAGCATTGGCCGGGCAAGATGGAAACGCACTGGCTGCGGCGGCCTCAGCGGCCTGGGGTCTGCTGGTAGAGATCACATCTCTGCAGGGCTTGATTATGTTTTTCTATTTCGCGCCCAACAAGATTGGCGAGGCTATAGCCACTTTCAGGGGGCGGGTCAGTGCAGATAAAGCATGACTTGGCCCAGCTGGAGAAGAAACTGGGCAAGATGGAGCGCGGTTTGATACCGAAAGCCGCAAGCCAGGCAATCAATAAGGCGGTGCGCTCAGTGAATAGCGCCGCTATCAAAGAGGTCTCAGCCGAGACCAATATCAAGCAGAAAGAAATCAGGCAGGCACACCAGCTCTATCTGGCTAGCCGTAATCGCCTGAGCGCTGCCATTGATGCTAAGAAGTCACGCGGTAAAAACCTAATCAACTTTGTACGCCCCAGTCAGCGTAAGGTGGGCCACTTCAACGCACGCAATAAGCGCGGCGCACATAAAGCGCTAGGCGTTAAAGCTAAGGCCTGGGGCGAGAGTAAGACCTATAAGCACACCTTTATCGGCAGGGCGCCACAAGGCCAGCTGCTGGTATTTGCACGCAAAGGCCCGGGTCGCACACCATTGAAGAGCATCAGCGGCCCAAGCCCTCGCGGTGCATTCATTAGCCAGCGCCTGCAGCAGGTTATGGAGCGCCAGGCTAGCGCAAGATTCCGCGTAGAACTCACCCGATCAATCAACTATCAGCTGCGCAAACTCAAGTGAACACCTCGCACCACACACCTGCGCGGGTCCTTCCTGGGCCCTGAGCCATACGGGTCCGCTGCTGCGCGAGGTTTCGCTATTTATGAGGCATTTTAGGCGGGGGTTGGTGGTTGGTCATTGAGGTTTTAAGGCATGGCTGAAACTAAGAAAAAACCCCGAAAAAAGCAGATTAAAACGGCTTCTCCGGAGACCAGCAAAAAGTCCGGCAATGACCAACCAACCCCGGTTCCTGATTACTGGCTCAACAAGCGGCAGGTGTGTGATTCACTCCGCATCACCGCGACGGCTTTTGACAAGTGGAAGGTCGAGCCCACTTCCCGGCAGGGAAACAAAAATTACTACACCCTGCGCAGCGTTCTGGATAACCGGGAAGAGGCGCTGGTGCGGAAGATGCAGCTGGAAAGACCCGCTCAAGTTGCTGGCGATCTGGATCCGATGCAAGAACAGGCCCGGCTTTCTAAAGAGCGTGCAGATCAGTTGGCGCGGAAAAACGAACTGGCACGCGGCGAGACAATCCCAGCCGAATCGGCCGCCCTGATTTTTGGCAAGGTCGGCTCAGAAATGGCTTCGATATTTGATTCCCTGGAGGCCAACATTAAACGCCAGGTGCCATCACTGACAGCGACCGAACTCGGCTACATCAAAGCCGAGCGGGTGAAGCTGCAGAACCTGGCCGCCAGTGTGCCCGATAGACTGGAAGAATTTATCGATGAACTTATCGGCGGCGCAGATACGGGCGACTAAACGCCACCTGCGTGCCGCACTGCGTGGCTTGTTTAGGCCTGAACCTTTACCGATGGCCGAATGGGCCGACAAGAATTTTTATATGTCAGCCGAGTCCAGCTACTCGGAAGGCAAATGGACCAGCGACCCCTATCAAGTCCCCATTCTCAATATGATGGGGAATGACGACATCGAGGAATTCAACTGGGAGAAGGCCGCGCGGGTTGGATACACCAAGGCGATCGTCATCGCCCTTGGCTACTTCGCCGAACACAAGCAGCGCAATCAAATCCTCTGGCAACCAACAGACACCACGGCCGAAGGTTTCATGCAGCAGCATGTAAACCCCATGATTCGCGACGTGAAACCGGTGCGCAAGCTAGCGCCCTGGCTGGGGAAAAAGCACTCTGACAACAAACTCGACTACAAGAAATTTACCAACTACCGCCAGATATTTGTGCTCGGTGGCACGGCCGCAGCCAACTACCGGGAGAAATCGGTAGACGTTGCCATCTATGACGAACTGTCCAAGTTTGATGAAGACATCGAGGGCGAAGGTTCAGCCACTCAGCTCGGCGACATGCGTCTGGAGGGCTCCAGCTTTCCCAAATCCATTCGCGGCAGCACGCCCACGCGCGTTGGGGAATGCCAGCTCACCAAGGCTGCAGAAAAGGCCGATGAAAGATTCAAACGGTATTTGCCTTGCCCTCACTGTGACGAATATCAAACCCTGGAATGGGGCGGGCCCGATGTGCCCTGGGGTATTAAGTGGGATAGCCCCGAAACGGTTTTGAATGCCTATTACGTTTGTCAGCATAACGGCTGCGTGATCGAGCAACGCGAGCTGAAAGGCATGGACCAGCGCGGCGAGATGCGCAGCGAATCCGGTATGGTCACGCGCGACGGCCTCACTTTTTACCGCGACGGAAAACAGGTTGACCCGCCCCGCACCGTCTCCGTGCATATCTGGTCCGCTTATAACACGCGCACCACCTGGGGCAAGATCGCCCACAAATTCCTGCAGGTGTGCAAAGACCCGATCGAATTAAAAGGCTGGGTCAACACCACTAAGGGCGAACCCTGGGAAGAGCCCGGCGAGCGAGTCGATTCAGACCAGCTCTACCAGCGCCGCGAACATTACCCCGCACAAGTACCCCAGGCCGCTGTGGTTTTGGTCTGTGGTGTGGATGTGCAAGACGATCGCATTGAGGCCAGCGTCTGGGCCTTTGGTGGCGATCAGCGGGGTACAGAATCCTGGTTGATAGAGCACCGGGTATTTGTCGGCGACCCAGGCCGCTGGCAGCTTTGGGACCAGTTCACTGACTGGCGACTCAGCACCTTTGAACATGAAAGCGGCGCTCTCTTACGGATTGCTGCCACCTGTATCGATACGGGCCATAAAACAGATCAGGTCTACAAATATTGCAATAAATACGAAGGCCAGCGGGTTTATGCAGTAAAAGGTGGTAAAGATCCAATCGCCCCGCTAGTTGGACGGCCGAGTCGCAGCAATAAAGCCAAGGTACTGCTGTATACCCTCGGCGTAACAACCGGCAAAGATGTGATTTACGGGCGACTAAAAATCAATGAGCCCGGCCCCGGGTATATGCACTTTCCCATGGCGGCCAATGAAGATTATTTCAAACAGCTCACTGCTGAAGAACTGCGCATTAAATATATCAATGGCCGGGCCACCCGGGTTTATCACCCAATCCGCAAGCGCAACGAAACCCTGGATTGTTGCAACTATGCCCTAGCCGCCCTCGATATTTTGAACCCTGTATTCCCGGCACTCGCCGCACGCCTAAAACCTGCAGAGCCGGAAGAGGAAGAGCGCGAGGTGCTGCTGCTCAACCCCGAGCCCGAACCGCCCAAGAAGAAGCGCCGCAAGCGCAACAGCGCCCGCAAGGTGGGCGGAATCAAAAGGTAATCCATGACCGAACCACGCACGTTTATTGCCGGCGATAGCATCAGCTGGAGCCGTACCCTGCACGATTATCTGCCGGAAGACGGCTGGACCTTAACCTATCGGCTGGTTTCTGTTGGCAAGAGTTATGTCATTAACACCACGGCCAATGGCAGCGCGCATCAAGTAGCGCTCACCGGTGCCGATACTGCCGGCTGGATCGACGGGGAATACAGCCTGGTGGCATGGGTCCAGAATGGGGCCAACCGCCACACCATCGACAACTGGCGTGTGCGCATCAAACCCAACCCCGCCAGCGCCGACTACGACCCCCGCAGCCACGCAGAAAAAATGCTCGAAGCCCTGCGCCAACTGCTGCAGAAGAAAGCCGGCAGCGGTAAACAAAGCATCACCGTAGACGGCCAGACAGTGACCTTCACCACCTGGGACGAAATGGTGCAGGCCGAAAAACACTACACCGGCAAAGTCAAAGCGCAACGCCGCCGCGAGCGCGAAAGACGAACTGGCCGCAAATCCAATCGCGTACTCGCGCGCATACGTTAAGGGCCGCCCATGAAATTTATCGACCGGCTCACCGGCCGCAGTGCTCTATTGGCAGAAAATAGCCGCCTCACCGAGCAAGTGGGCCAGCTCGCGCACAAAGTAGAGCAGGTCGGCCGCCAGGCGCGCAATAGTCGCGGCGCTATCCGTGCAGCGGGACACTTTAAAGCCGCAGAAAAGCACCGCCTGACGGAAAACTGGGACAGCACCCCGGTGCCGATTAACCAGCAGCTCCAGCAGGAACTGCACACCATGGTGGCCCGCAGCCGCCAGCTGGCAAAAAATGATCCCTATTACCGCCGCTTTCTGGGCCTGGCAAAAAACAATGTGATTGGCCACGCCGGTTTTCGCTTTGCCGCCAACGTAAAAACCAGTGGCGACAAACCGGATAAGCGCGCCAGCCTCGCAATCGAAAAGGCCTGGAAACGCGCCTGTAAAAAAGGCGTGCTCGACTATCGCGGCCGCCACAGTTTAAAGAAGCTGTGCGACCTGATGCTGGACAGCCTGCTGCGCGATGGTGAAGTGCTCGCGCTCAAGATCCGCAGCCGTAAAATCAAGCCGTTCGGCTTTGCCCTGCAACTGCTCGACCCACTGCTGCTGCAATTAAATAGCGACCACGCACCCGGCAAAATCGGCCACAAAATTACCCTGGGGGTCGAGTTCGACAGCGACGGCCGCCGCGTGGCCTACTGGCTGCACAGCACCGACACCACCCACGACGACTACTACACCCTGCAGGGGCGCGGCTATATCCGCATCCCCGCCGACCGGATTATTCACGAATTTCTGGATGAATATATCGACCAGGCGCGCGGCTTCCCCGTAGGTATCGCCGCCGCCTCGCGTCACTACAAGCTGGACCAATACGAAGACGCCGAGCTTTCCGGCGCTGCCATCAGTGCCAGCACCATGGGCATTATTGAGCGCAGCGAAGAGGGCACCGGGTTTAACGGTGAAAACGAACCAGGCTACGACGACGACTACGAGGAAGACGACGAAGACTTTTATATGGAAGTCGAGGGCGGCACGTTCCAGCAGCTGCCCAACGGCGCCAAGCTCAGCACCTGGGACCCCCAGCACCCCAACCAGGCTTTTAAAGATTTTGTAAAAGCGGTTCTGCGCGGCATCGCCGCCGCCCTGGGCGTGTCCTATTTCTCTCTCGCCAACGACCTCGAAGGGGTGAACTTTTCCAGTGGCCGTATCGGCGCCCTGGAGGATCGCGAGGTTTGGAAAGCGCTGCAAAACTGGATGATCGAAAACGTGCTGCAGCCGATCTTTGAGGATTGGATGGCACAGGCCCTGCTGATGGGCGCTATTCGCTTTAACAGCGGCACCCCATTAAATCCCGGCGACCGCTGGCGCTACACCGACAGTGCCACCTTCAATGGCCGCCGCTGGGCCTGGACCGACCCGCAAAAAGAGAGTGCCGCGCACGCTATGCAGCTAGATATGCGCACTATCAGTCGCACCGAAATATGTGCGGATCGTGGTAGAGAATTTATAGATGTTCTCGACGAGCTCGAACGCGAAGAGGATGAAATACGCAAGCGCAAGATCACCTCTGAAAGCGTCGATAAAGCGTTAGAGGCTGTGGCCAAGGTTCCGCAAGAACCTGACGAGCCCGAAACCGAGGAAGTGGAGCAGGAGCCCCCCAACGATGACAGCTAAAAATATTGGCGAGTTGATTCGCCAGATTAACGATAAAGGGTCGCAGCGAGCGGCCCTTTTTTGTGCTCCGCCATCCAGTGGCACTCGCGCCGAGGGTGACGAAAGTGCCAGCCCCATCGATAAGGAAGCGCGCACGGTTGAAGTCGCCTTTGCCAGCGAAACCGAAGAGGTCGAACGCTGGTACGGCATTGAAAAATTAATCTGCACCTCGGAAGCGGTAGACCTTTCCCTGCTCAATAACAATGCCCCAGTGCTGGTAATGCATGACCGCTGGGAGCAGATCGGAGTGGTTGAGGAGTCCCGTGTCGATGCAGATCGCAAAGCCCGTGCGCGATTGCGTTACAGCCGTGTGGGTAAGGGCGCCGAACACTTTCAGGACGTTATAGACGGTATCCGCACCAAGATCAGCGTGGGTTATCGCATTCTCGAAATGAAACTGGTCGAGGAACGCGAAGACGGCCCCAACCTATACCACGTTACCCGCTGGCAACCCTATGAGATTTCCGACGTGTCGCTGGCCGCCGATGACGCCGTGGGCGTCGGTCGCAGCGCGACCACCCCGGCAGCGACACCTAACCCCCCAGAATCCGACGACGCCGGAGGCGAGGGCCGCAGCGCGGCACCCACTGTCAGCGATTCGCCCGCAACCCCAAGCAATCCAAAACCCCTAGAGGCCACTATGACCGAAGAAGAGAAGAGCGCCGCGCAAGAAGCTGCGCGCAAGCAGGGCAGCGCCGATGAAACCCAGCGCGTCGCCGATATCCTCGACACCGCCGAAGCCTACAGCGCCGACAATGCCCTGGTGCAAGCGCACCTGCGGGACACCAGCAAAACTAAGCACCACCTGATGGAAGCCATTTTGAGCGCCCAGGCCGATGAGCGCGGCACCCAGGCAGAATCGCCGGAAATCGGCATGAGTGATAAGGAAGTGCGCCAGTTTAGCTTCCTAAAACTGTTCCGCGCCATGGCCTACCCGGAAATTGCCCATTTCCGCAAAGATGCCGCCTTCGAAATGGAGTGCTCTGTCGCCGCAGCGGAAAAAGAAAAGGGCGAGCGCCAGGGCAGTCAGATGATTCCTCACGATGTACTGGTGGCCAGCCGCCACATGAGCATGGGCGCCCTACAGCAGGCAGGCTTCGACACCCGCGCTCTGTCCGCTACCCTGTCTGATACAGGCTCCAACCTGGTGGGTACTCAGCACCTCGCCGCCAGCTTTATCGACCTGCTGCGCAATCGTATGGTGCTGGCCCGCTTTGGCGCCATGACTCTGACCGGCTTGTCTGGCAACCTGGCCATTCCGCGCCAGATCGGCAGCACCGGCATGTACTGGTTAGACCCGGAGAACAGCAATATCCCCGCCGAAGGTTTACCGACTTTCGACCAGGTAGCGCTGACTCCAAAAAATGGCGCCACCTTTACTGAGATCACGCGCCAGTTGTTGCTGCAATCCTCCCCGGATGTCGAGAACCTGGTGCGTATGGATATCGCCAAGGAGATGGCCTTGGGCCTGGATAAAGCCGGCCTGTATGGCACCGCCGCCAACGGCCAGCCGCGCGGTATTAGCAATATGACTGGCATTAATGTGGTGGATTTTGCCGCAGTAAATCCCACCTTTGCTGAGGTGGTGCAGATGGAAACGGAAACTGCCCTGGATAATGCCGATGAATCCAACGCCGGCTATGCCATGGGGCCGGGGATGCGTGGTTATTTCAAAACCACCGAGAAATTCCCTGGCAGTAATGGTGCAACCATTTGGGAAGCCGGCAACCTAGTGAATGGCTACGGCACCGTGGTTTCCAACCAGGTACTGGCGGGCGAGCTGTTCCACGGCAATTTCTCCGACCTGATTATCGGTATGTGGGGCGGCCTGGATATGTTGGTTAACCCCTACAGCGGCGACAAGGCCGGCACTATTCGCATTACCGCGCACCAGTCCTGCGACACCGCCTGCCGCCACCCGGAGAGCTTCACCCACGGTAAGAAGTTCACCTAATCCCAACAGATTAAAACCCAGCTAAAGCCCGCCACTGCGCGGGCTTTTGTTTAACCCCTATTTATTTTTATCGTCGAGGAATCCCCATGGCCGAGAAGCAAGAAAAGATCGCCGAGATCACCATCCAGCGCAGCACCAAAGTCAAAGGCGAATTTGTCGAGCGCGGCGCGCTGCTCACCGTTGGAGCCGATATCGGTGCTAATGACGCGCGCTACCTGCTGCGCAATGGCAAGGCCCTGCCGGGCAAGCAGGCCCGTGTTATCGATGAGGTCAAGGCAGCCAAAGCCGCCGCCGAGGCCGAGAAAAAAGCCAAAAAGTAAGCCGCCATGTACGCCGAACTGATCGACCCCGACCTCCCCGGCTACCGCCTGGCCAGCGCTCCAGCTGGCACCCTGCCGGGGATTTTTAGCAATGCCTGGCTGCAGGCGGCGGGGCAGGCGGGCACCTTCCCCACCTTCACCTGTGATACCGCCACTGCTACGGAAGCCGGGGCGGGGAACGGTCGGGAAATCACCATTGATGCCGTGGCCTACATCATTCGCGAATCCCAACCTCGCGACGGTGGCGGCGTCACTTTTATTCTGGAGGTCGCCTGATGGCCCACGTTAGCCAACAGCTATTGGATGCGGTCACCGCAGCCATTACCGGGCTCGCCACCACCGGGACCAATGTGGAGCAGACCCGCGTCTATGCGCGCGAGCCTGTGCCCGCTTTGTCCGTGCGCCTGGGTGAGCGCCGCCAGGTTTCCACCCACAGCAACAGCGTGAGCAATGCCGAGCAGGATATCCATATCGATCTTTATGTGGCCGGGCGGGCGGAAGATCTGGACAACAAAATGCTGCAGATCGATAGCGAGATCCACGCCGCCTTAATGGCCGATTTCTCCCTGGGATTGTCTTTCGTGCTGGATTGCGACGCCCAGGGCCTGAGCGAACCGGATACCGCCAACGCCGGCAGGGCCAAAGCCGTGGCCACCAGCACCTGGCGCTATCGCATCCGCCACAGCACCACCAGCCTGGAGAGCCCATGAGCAAAAAAGCCAAAGAAAATCCCATCCCCAAAAAGCCGGGAAAAATGGAGTTCATCCCTCGCAAGGGGGGGACTCGCACCAAGCCACAGCCAGAGGTGACTGATGCCAAAGCTAATTAAGCGGGAATTAATCCTGGCCAAGATAGAAACCCAATACGGAACGGACGCAAACCCCAGTGGCGCTCAGAATGCGATTCTGGTTGAGGAAATTGGTTGGAGCTTTGCCGGTGCCCGCATGGCCGAACGCAAGCCCGTTACCTCGACACTGGGAGCCCTGCAGGGAGTCTTTGCGGGAACCCTGATGGAAGTGACCTTCAGTGCAGAGATCAAGGGATCAGGCAGCGCTGGGACTCCCCCTGAGATAGGCCCTCTACTGCGTGCCTGCGGCATGGCCGAAACCATCACGGCAAATACTAGCGTTGAGTACAACCTGGCCAGCCAAGACCACGAAAGCTTGACCCTGTATTTCTATGAAGATGGCAGCTTGTACAAGCTCACTGGTGTGCGTGGTACTTGGACACCCACTCTAACCACAGGGGAGGCTGGAAAGATCGCCTTTACCTTCACCGGGCATGTTGACGGCCCGATTGATCAAAATTTACCGGTAGCCACCTACAACGACACGGTGCCCCCACCGGTAATCAATATGCCGTTCTCTATCGGTGGTTTTAGTGCGGTTATCAGCGCGCTCAGCTTTGATATGGGTTACACGATTTCCACACCCCCGGATATCTCAGCAGAAAACGGATACGGTGAGATTTTAATCACTGACCGAGATGTGACTGGCTCATTTGATCCAGAGGCAACCAAGGTTTCGGTTAAGAATTGGATAGGGGAGTGGAAGGGCGGCACTAAACAGGCGCTTGAGTCCGGAACTGTGGGATCTGCTTCTGGTAACCGGTACAGCTTCAGCGCTCCTGAGGTTTGGCACAAGGAAATCTCACCAGGTGACCGGGATAGCATCCGAACTTATGAAATCGGATTTGGTGCGGCTGGGGGTGATAACGCCTTGAGCCTAATTTTCACTTGAATTCGAGAAACCTATGGCACTGCAATTAATTAAGGGCATTGCGCCCTATTGGTACACCCCTAAATCTTTTGAAAAAGAGGAAATCAAGCCCGAAATTCAACTCAACCCACTGACCCAACAGCAACTAGCATGTGTGCTAAACGACAGCACCAACGGCCCAAATGGAATTGTTCCCAGTCCA